>NZ_NKXR01000002.1 GCF_002232035.1 Collinsella sp. TF06-26 | reverse complement strand
CGGTCTGTTACTTTTAATCTAACAATTCTTTGAGGAACGTAGGTGCTTCTAAATGTACTGTCGACTTCTTCTCAAACTAATCCTAAGAGACAGGGCCGTATGGATCTCTACGCTCGTTCTCGCTGCAGCCTTCTCCATCCCCATTGCGTTCAATTCACCCATCTACGGGCCCTTCTTTATGAAGCAGGGCATGCAGGGCTTTGTCGACGCATTCAATACGCGCGCACCCCAGGCCAGCGGCACAGACCTATCTCCAGAGCAGCAAGCTGACGCGGAGCTTGCAAGATACGCGAACGCCGCCCTTGCCGCTCAAACCGACGCCGCCTTTCTCGATTCTGCCGAGAGCTACTACGCGCTCATGGACGAAGGCTTCCAATCCGGGTCCATCGTGGGAGACCAAGAGACCAATGACGCGGCGCTCGCATATTGCCGTGCCCTGAGCAGCTCCGGCATCACGGATATCCCGGCCTCCGCAAGCGACCTGCCGTTCCTTTCCTTCCTGCCTTACGCCATTGCCGCGGTGCCGTCTTTCCTTCCCTTCATTCCCTTCCTTCTCTCGTCGATACTCCTGCTCGGGGCCACAAGGCCTGCGACCCTGGCGGCGAAGGCGCCCGCGCCCAAATTCCGGCGCCTTATCCAGATCGTGTTCTCGATAATCGCCGCGGGGACCGCGATGCTCCTCGTCGGCCTCGCACCCGGGGGCATTTACGCCTTGGCCCTAAACGGCTTCGGGCAAATTGGGTACCCGATCGCCTTCTTCCATGACGGCGCGCTTGCCACCACGACCGCGGGAAACGTCTTCACGACCCTGCTTCTCGCGCTGCTTGCGGGCGGAACCTTGATATCCGTTTTCTCCGCCGTCCTATCGACCGCAACGAGGCGCGTCCTCGCGGGCCCCCTTACCTCCGCGCTGCTTGTCGCGGCCCCGGCATTCCCGTTATTGTCCGATTCGGCACTAGGGCATAATGCCGTGCTCGGGCTCCTGCCGCTGGCCGTGTTCTCGCCTATCGAGGCAACGGGTTACGTAGGATGCTTCCCGACAGAATTCATTGGCTCCGGTTCAGGCAGCGCATCGATGCTTGCCGTGGCCCTGGCATACGTCGCGGTCCTTTTTGCGGTCGGCGCCGTTGCGGCACGTTCCCCCAAACAGCCTGGACCCGCGAAAAAGCGCCATGGGATCGAGCTTCTGGACGCGAGCGTGGGATACGGGAGCACGACGGTACTTTCAATCGGGTCGCTTTTCCTGAGCCCGGGAACGGCGGCGGGCCTCGTCGCTCCCAACGGCTCGGGGAAAACCACCCTTCTTGAAGCGCTGTCGGGCCAATTTCCCACCCGCATCCGCTCGGGAAGCCTGGCGGCAGACGGAATCTGCCAACGCCGATCAGCCGAATTTGCAGAACTCGTCTACCTGAGCTCTTCGGGCAGCGCGGATCTCTATCCCACGCTATCGGCCATCGAGCACCTTGCTTTCGTTAGGGAGGCGTGGAAATCGGCCGCCGACATCGACTCGCTCTGCGACTCCCTCGGAATCTCCCCATATCTCGACAAGCCGACCCGTAAACTCTCGACAGGAATGAAGCAGCAGGTAAAGCTTGCCATGGCGATAGCGACCGATTGCCCGTACCTCATCCTCGATGAACCGCTGAACGGCCTCGATCCGGGAAAGCGGAAAACCTCCTGCGACGCGATGCGCAGCGAGGTGGCGCGGGGACGAAGCGTGCTCATTTCAAGCCATCTGCTCGACGACCTGGCAGACCTCACCAACTCGTTCTACTTCATCGAGGCCGGCACGCTCGTGGAAAAGATCAAGTCGTCCTCGCAGACGCTCAAGCAGGAATACCTCGATACATACGAGAGATGAATGTGGGGGAGTGTTCGGATGAAGTTGATATTTAAGGTCCAGCTCGTGTTGTGCCGAAAAGACCGTGAACCTTTTGTGGGACGCTCGGCGCCGTGGTACCATAGCCGAGTTTGTTGTCTTGGTCGGAAACCAAGACGCCTTATGCGCTGATCGGTAACCAGCGCCTGACCAATAAGGAGTCCTACCATGAAGCAGGGTATCCATCCCCAGTATGTCGAGTGCACGGTGACGTGCTCCTGCGGCAACACCTTCAAGACGCACGCTACCGTGTCCGAGATGAAGGTTGAGCTTTGCAACGAGTGCCACCCGTTCTACACCGGCCAGCAGAAGTTCGTCGACACCGGTGGACGCGTCCAGCGCTTCGCCGACAAGTTCGGTGGCGCCGCTGCCGCCCAGCTCAAGAAGGCCGAGGAGGCCAAGGCTGCCAAGGCTGCCAAGGCTGCTGAGGCCGAGGCCGCTCGCAAGGCCGCCGCTGAGGCTAAGGCTGCCGAGAAGGCCAAGCGTGCTGCTAAGTTTGCCGAGGAGGCTGCCAAGCAGGCCGCCGAGGCTCCCGCAGAGGCTCCCGTCGAGGAGGCCGCTGCCGAGGCCGAGACCACCGAGGCTGCTGAGTAAATAGCTCGCCGCGGAAACACTCGCATTCATGGCATGAGGGCCGCGCATCCGTTTGGGTGCGCGGCCCTTTTCTTTTTATTGGTGCAAGCTAACCCGTCCCCATTGCACCAGGTTGGTGCGAAGGGGACAGGTTGATTTGCACCAAATGGCAGAGAGACAGCGTTTTCCCAGATAAAAGCTGCCAAAATAAACCAGTCCCTTTTTGGCGGGCTGTCGTAGTTATTACGTGGTCGAGCGTGTCGACCGCATAGGCGGCGCCTTGTTTGGCTAAAGTACAAATATCTGTGTTTAACTCGTCCAAGGTTTCATGCCGCGGGCGATGGCCAAAAAGGAAAACCACATGGGATTCATGTCAAAGCTGCTGTCCTTTGGATCCGATAAGGACCTTAAGCGCTACTACAAGATCGTCGACCAGATCAACGGTCTTGAGCCCCAGTTTGAGAAGATGACCGAGGAGGAGCTCCGCGGCCAGACCGATAAGTTCCGCGAGCGTTACGCTAACGGCGAGTCGCTCGACGACATGCTCCCCGAGGCCTTTGCCACCGTGCGTGAGGCTTCCAAGCGCACCATGGGTATGCGCCACTTTGACGTGCAGCTCATTGGCGCCATGGCACTGCATGAGGGCCACATCGCCGAGATGAAGACTGGCGAAGGCAAGACCCTCGTCTCCACGTTGGCCGGCTATCTCAACGCTATTGCCGGCAAGGGCGTGCACGTCGTTACTGTCAATGATTACCTTGCCAAGCGCGACTCCGAGTGGATGGGCCGCATCTATAAGTACCTGGGCATGACCGTCGGTCTGCTCCAGAACAACATGCCGCTCGAGCTCAAGCGCCCGGCCTACCAGGCCGACGTCACCTACGGCACCAACTCCGAGTTCGGCTTTGATTACCTGCGCGACAACATGGTTACCCGTCCCGAGCAGCGCGTGCAGCGCGGCCACAACTACGCCATCGTCGACGAGGTTGACTCCATCCTGATCGATGAGGCTCGCACCCCGCTGATCATCTCGGGCGCTGGCACCAAGTCCGCCAGTACCTACAAGGACTTCGCGCGCGCCGTGCGCGGCCTTGAGCGCGGCGAGGACGTGTCGCACGACATGCTTACCGCCACCGAGGACGTTGAACCCACGGGCGACTACGTCATGGACGAGGCCAAGCACACCATCGCTGCCACCGAGCGCGGTCTTAAGAAGATCGAGCGCCGCCTGGGTATCGATGACATCTATGCCGATCTCTCCGGCCAGCTGGTCAACCACCTGCAGCAGGCGCTGAAGGCCCAGTACATGTTCCACCGCGACAAGCAGTATGTGGTCACCAACGGCGAGGTCAAGATCGTCGACGAGTTCACCGGCCGCATTATGGAAGGCCGCCGTTACTCCGAGGGCCTGCACCAGGCCATCGAGGCCAAAGAGGGCGTGCTTGTACGCGAGGAGAACCAGACGCTGGCCACTATCACCTTGCAGAACTACTTCCGTCTGTATGACAAGCTCTCCGGCATGACCGGTACGGCACTCACCGAGGATGCCGAGTTCCGCGAGATCTACAAGCTGCCCGTCGAGGTCATCCCCTCCAACAAACCCGTTCAGCGTGTTGACCACGAGGACCTGGTGTACCGTACCATTCAAGCCAAGTACAACGCCGTCGCCGACGATGTCGAGCAGCGTCACGCCAAGGGCCAGCCGGTCCTGGTGGGCACCGTCTCCATCGAGAGCTCCGAGAAGCTGTCGGCCGCCCTTACCAAGCGCGGCATCGCGCACGAGGTCCTCAACGCCAAGCACCATGAGCGCGAGGCTCATATCGTTGCCCAGGCCGGACGCTACGGCGCCGTGACCATCGCTACCAACATGGCCGGTCGTGGTACCGACATCCTGTTGGGCGGCAACCCCGACGAGCTGGTGCGCGAGCGCCTTGAGTACGAGGGCCTGACCATGGAGGACGTGACGCCCGAGCAGCTTGAGCAGTTTAACGCCGAGGCCAAGGAGACCTGCAAGGCCGAGCGCGAGCGCGTGCTTGCCGCCGGCGGCCTGACCGTTATCGGCACCGAGCGCCACGAGTCCCGTCGTATCGACAACCAGCTGCGCGGCCGCTCCGGCCGTCAGGGCGATCCGGGCGAGACCCAGTTCTACCTGTCGCTCGAGGACGACCTCATGCGCCTGTTCGGCGGCGACAAGATGGACCGCGTCTCCAAGATGATGGTCACGGCCGACATGGGCGACGACATGCCCATCCAGCACAAGATCATCTCCAAGGCCGTCGAGAGCGCCCAGCACAAGGTCGAGAGCATCAACTTCTCCATGCGCAAGAGCGTCCTTGAGTACGACGACGTCATGAACAAGCAGCGCCAGGTCATCTACGCTGAGCGCAATAAGATTCTGGACGGCAAGGACCTGACCGACCACATCACCGAGGTCATGCACGACACCGTGTACCGCTGCGTTCAGGAGTTCTGCACCAAGGACAGTCACGATGGCGAGCGCGACCTGGAGGGCCTGCGCAAGTGGGTTGTGGAGCTCACCGGCCACATCGATACGCCGAAGTTCCCCGACGAGGATTATGAGGCTCTGGCTGCCGATGTCCTGGCTTACGTAGAGAAGTGCTACAACATGAAGGCCGAGCGCTTGGGCGAGGACCTGATGCGCGAGCTCAATACCCAGGTCATGCTGCGCGTCATCGATACCCGCTGGATGAACTACCTGCAGGAGATGGACTACCTCAAGACCGGCATCGGCCTGCGCGGCTTTGGCCAGCGCGACCCGCTGGTTGAGTACAAGACCGAGGCCTACGGCGCGTTCCAGATACTCGTCGATACCATGTATGAGGATTACCTGCGCACGGTTCTGCGCATCGAGATCAAGGCTGCCCCGCGTGCCGTGGAGCACAAGGAGGAGCCCGCGCTCGAGGGCGCGCGCTTCTCCGGTCCTGCCGAGGTCGATGGTGACAACGGCGACTCGGTGCTGCGCAAGCAGGCGCAGGTGCAGGCCCGCACGGCTGTTCAAGGCGGACCGGCTGCCGTCAACAACGGTGGCAAGGTGACCACCTATCGCAAGTCCGAGAGCGACGATCCGTACGTCAACGTGGGCCGCAACGACCCGTGCCCCTGCGGTAGCGGCAAGAAGTTTAAGTACTGCCACGGCAGGAATCGTTAATGGCTGAGGCTTTAGAGGTAACGCTCGCCGAGCTGGACGCGTTTGCGGACCGGCTCGGCGAGGTCGAGTCGTATCTCCACTTGGACGAAAAGCGCACGCGCGTGACCGAGCTCGAGGCCAAAAGCGTGGCCCCCGGCTTTTGGGATGACGCCGACGCCGCCCGTGCCACCATGGAGGAAATCGCGCGCACCAAGGAAGATATCGCCGCCGTGGACAACGCGCGCGGCGAGCTTTCCGATGCCCGCGCCGCGCTGGAGCTTGCCGAGGAGATGGGGGATGACCCCGATGCCGCCGCTCTTCGCGAGGAGGCTACAGCCACGGCTGAGCGCCTGGCCCGTGCCATCGATGAGCTTGAGCTTTCGAGCTGGTTTACCGGTGAGTTCGATCACGGCGATGCCATTGTGACCATCAAGCCCGGACAGGGTGGTCTGGAGGCCCAGGACTGGACCTTCATGCTCTTTAAGATGTACATGAAGTACTGCCAGCGTCGCGGCTGGAAGGTCACGATTAACGACTGCCCCGCTGCTGAGGTCATCGGCATCGACCGCGCGACCTTTACCGTCGAGGGCAAGGACGCATTTGGCATGCTGCGCGCCGAGGCCGGCGTCCACCGCTTGGTTCGCATTAGCCCCACCGACGACAAGAAGCGCCGCCAGACCACGTTTGCCGGCGTCGAGGTCATCCCCGTGCTACCCGATGATATCGACATCGAAATCAGTCCCGATGACATCCGCGTGGACGTGTACCACGCGAGCGGCCCGGGCGGTCAGGGCGTTAACACCACCGACTCCGCCGTGCGCGTGACGCATTTCCCCAGCGGCATTGTGGTCACCTGCCAAAACGAGCGCAGCCAGATCCAGAACAAGGCCGCGTGCATGCAGATCCTCAAGGCTCGCCTGTACGAGATTGAGCTCGAGAAGCGCGCCGAGGCCCTGGATGAGATTCGCGGACCCAAAACCACGATTGGTTTTGGCAACCAGATCCGCAGCTACGTGCTCTACCCGTATCAGATGGTTAAGGACCTACGCACGGGCGTTGAGACCAGCAACGTCGAGGCAGTTCTTGACGATGGCGACCTGGACCCGTTTGTTATTGGCTATCATCGCTGGGCCACCGGCAACGCCGATGCAGAAGGCTCGGAGATCTAAAACATCGGGCGGCTTCAAGCCGATGCTAAGCCCAACGGTTGGACGGGTTTGTATCCGGAATAAACCCTGCGCAGGGGTGGTTTTTGTCCGGCGAATCGGTAGAATCGAATACAGCAAGAAGTTCGAAGCGCATCCGTTTGGGTGCGCTTTTTTGAGGGAGGCAGCATGGCATATCGTCTGGACATTAAGCGCATTCTTTCGATGAACTTCTTTCACGACCTGCCCCAGATTATGTTGGGGTGCGCTCTGGCCGCTATTGCGACCGACCTGTTTTTGATTCCCAACGGCCTTGCTGCCGGTGGCGTTACGGGCCTTGCCACCATTATCCAGGCGGTCGGCGCATCGCGCGGTCTATCGCTTCCCGTTGGTATTCAGACGATCGTGATGAACGCCTTGCTGCTGCTGGTCGTTATGCGCGAGGGCGGCATGTTCTACGTGGTGCAGACCGCGACGGGCTTTGTGCTGCTGGGCTTCTTTACCGATCTGTTCGCCCCGTTTGTAGCACCTCTGGCGGATGCGGACCTGATGCTCCCTGCCATGTGGGGCGGCATTATTACAGGCATCGGTTACGGCATGGTGCTGCGCGCCGGCGCCAACACCGGCGGCTCGGACACGATTGGCCAAATCATCTCGCGTAATACCTCACTGCCCGTGGGCTCGACCGTCATGGCGATCGATGTTGCCGTATGCGCGCTGTCGGCTCCGGTCTTTTCAATCGAAAATGCACTATATGCAGGCCTTTCGATGGTCATTAGCGGCTACGTGATCGATGCCGTGGTCGATGGTGGCAACAAACGCCGTATGGTACTCATCATCTCGGACAAGTTCCCTGATATCGCTGCCGATATCATGTATGGCCTGGGTCGTGGTTGTACCAAGTTTAAGGCGACTGGCATGTATTCGGGTGCCGAGAAGCCGGTGATCATGGTCATCGTGAACCGTCGAGAGCTCAATACCCTCAAGACGATCGTGCGCGAGCGCGATCCTCACGCCATTGTGACGGTCGCCGACGTTACGGAAGCTTTCGGCGAGGGATTCAAGGACATTAGCGCGTAGGGCCGACCGCGTCCCATCCAAAAGACGTTCACATTGATAAACCGTTTCATCAGCGGTTCTGCCTGCTAAATTGTTCAAATAATGATAAAAACTCTGGTAAAGCCATCAGTTTCCAGCATAATGAATGACGTACGTGCATTGCGGCTGTGTTGGGATTACCTTCGGTGCCGTGCGCATTTTGTCTAATGAGGATGAAAGGAAGGCACAATGAGCGACGAAGAGCTCAAAAAGGTTGCCAACGAGGTAAGGAAGGGCATCGTCACCGGCGTGCACGCTGCCAAGTCCGGCCATCCGGGCGGTTCGCTCGGCGCTGCCGACATCATGACCTATCTGTACTTTGAGGAAATGAACGTCGACCCGGCCCATCCCCGCAAGGCCGACCGCGATCGCTTTGTGCTTTCCAAGGGCCACTGTGCACCTGGTCTGTACGCTGTGCTCGCCGAGCGTGGGTTCTTCCCCAAGGAGGATCTTGAGACGCTGCGCCACATCGGCAGCCACCTGCAGGGTCATCCCAACATGAACGACACTCCGGGCGTTGACATGTCCACCGGTTCGCTCGGCCAGGGCGTCTCCGCCGCCGTCGGGATGGCGCTCGCCGCCAAGCACTGGGGCGATACTTATCGCACGTACGCCCTGCTGGGCGATGGCGAGAGCGAGGAGGGCCAGGTCTGGGAGGCCGCCATGTTTGCCGGCAACCAGCAGCTCGACAACCTCTGTGTGATCGTCGACCACAACGGCCTGCAGATCGACGGTCCCGTCGAGGAGGTCAACGACCCCATGCCGCTCGCCGACAAGTTCCGCGCCTTTAAGTTCCACGTGGTGGAGCTTGCCGACGGCAACGATTTCGATCAGATCCGCGCCGCCTTTGCCGAGGCTCGCGCTACCAAGGGCCAGCCGACCGCCATTATCGCCGAGACCCTGAAGGGCAAGGGCGTGTCCTTTATGGAGAACCAGGTTGGTTGGCACGGCAAGGCCCCCAATGATGAACAGTTTGAGCAGGCCATGGCAGAGCTCACGGCCGCCGGAGAGGAGCTCTAGGATGGCAGACGTCAAGAAAATCGCCACGCGCGTAAGCTACGGCGAGGCCCTCGTCGAGCTCGCCAACGAGCACGATGACTTTGTGGTCCTCGACGCCGATCTGGCCGCCGCCACGCAGACCGGCAAGTTTAAGGCAGCCTGCCCCGACCGCTTCTTCGATGTGGGCATTGCCGAGAGCAACCTGATGGGTGTTGCCGCCGGTATCGCGACCACCGGCCGCGTCGCCTTCGCGAGCACCTTTGCCATGTTTGCCGCTGGCCGCGCCTTTGAGCAGGTCCGCAACTCCATCGGCTATCCGCACCTTAACGTTAAGATAGGTGCCACGCACGCCGGTATCTCGGTGGGCGAGGACGGCGCCACGCACCAGTGCTGCGAGGATATCGCCCTCATGCGCGTCATCCCCGGCATGACCGTTATCGTTCCCGCCGACGACGTGGAGGCCCGCGCCGTGACGCGCGCCGCCTACGAGTGCGACGGCCCCGTGTACATGCGCTTTGCCCGTCTGGCCTCGCCGGTCATCAACGACCCCGAGACCTACAAGTTCGAGGTAGGCAAGGGCATCGTCATGCGCGAGGGCACCGACGTCACCATCATCGCCTGCGGCCTAATGGTCGGCGAGGCCCTCGAGGCCGCCGAGCAGCTCGCTGCCGAGGGCATCGATGCCGAGGTCATCAACATGCACACCATCAAGCCCATCGACGCCGACCTGATCGTCAAGAGCGCCACCAAGACCGGTCACGTCGTGACCGTCGAGGAGCACTCCGTGATCGGTGGCCTGGGCAGCGCCGTTGCCGACGTTCTGTGTGAGCAGTGCCCGACGCCGCTCAAGAAGATTGGCGTCAACGACACCTTTGGCGAGTCCGGTCCGGGTGCCGAGCTCCTGCACAAGTACGGCCTGGACGCCGCCAACATCGTGGCGACCACCAAGGAGTTCTTGGCATAAGGCAAGACGAGGCAAAGTATCACGTTGACAACCACAAACAAGCCAGAACAGGGGCGTCCTCAAAGAGGGCGCCCCTGTTTATGCTGAATTTAAAATAGAGTCCTGCCAAGCAAGGTTCCCATGGGGAAACGGGCCCATCCCAACAAAGTGCAATTCAGACCCTTCCAACTTTGTATGCGCAGCATCTCAAGTTGGTGCGTCGGCCCCATAGTAGCCGCAGGCCGGGCGCAGGGTTACCTCCCAAATCTTTCCGCAGCGCAGGCCGGCGTTTGTCCGCAGCTCCGCAGGAGCAGGACAAATGCCGGCCATGCGCGAGGACGATTTGGGAGGTAACCCTGCGCCCGGCCGGTGGGATCCCAAAGCCCGCCATGCTTCTTATGTGCAGCAAAGCTAATGCTGCTAAAATACAAAGCGCTCATGTAGTTTAAACGCACGACGATAAGGAGCACCAGTGGGTAACCACTTCCGTACCTCCGGTGCGGGCGATGATGCCCCCAAGACGCTGACAGGCGTCCAGGGCAGTCGTTTCGCCACTCCGGATTCAGAGGGCCAGCCTGTTGCTCAGGCCCCCACTCAGCCGGCAGATCAGGCACAGCCGGCATCCGATCCCTTTGCCTACAATCCCACCAGCGATGTCGCGCTTTCCGGCACGGCGGGTTTTGAGCCCGTTCAGGCTGTGACCGCTCGCGTGGAGCAGCCTCAGGCTGGCGCCGCCGCGCCGCAGCCTAGCATGGCCGGCATTCCCGACCCCATGGCTCCTGCGACACCGGCTCCTCAGCCTGCGCAGTCCGGCCTCTTTGCCGCTATTCCCGATCCCACGCAGCCTGCTGCCCCGGTGGTCGAGAGCGATCAGGCAGCCGAGGTCGCAAGCCTCGATAACGCGCTCAACAACCCCGATTTTACGTCGGTGTTTGCGCCCATCGATCCGCAGGCCAGCCGCAAGAAGATGGCCAAGCAGGCCGGTGTCGAGCCCGTCATCCTTATGGAGCATGTCACCAAGATCTATCCGGCACAGCCCAACAAGCCTGCACTCGACGACATCAACATCGAGATCTATCCGGGCGAGTTCGTCTTCCTGGTCGGTCATTCCGGCTCGGGTAAGACCACGCTGCTGTCGACGCTCAACCGCGACGTCAAGCCGACGAGCGGCCGCATCTTGGTTGCCGGTCAGGACCTCATGAAGATCAAGAACCGCAAGGTTCCGTTCCTGCGCCGCCAGATTGGTGCCGTGTTCCAGGACTTTAAGCTTCTGCCGCAAAAGACCGCCTACGAAAACGTGGCGTTTGCCCTGCAGTGCATCGGCAAGCCCAAGGGCGTCATTCGCAGCCAGGTGCCGGAGGTGCTGCGTCTGGTCGGTCTGGCCGATCAGATGGACTCGCTGCCCGACCAGCTTTCCGGTGGCGAGCAGCAGCGCGTCGCCGTCGCCCGCGCTATGGTCAACCGTCCGCCGCTGCTGATCTGCGACGAGCCCACGGGTAACCTCGACCCGGCGATCTCGCTGGGCATCATGAAGCTGCTCGAGCGTATTAACCGCACCGGCACCACCGTGATCGTCGCCACGCACGACCGCGAGATGGTCGATAGCATGCACCGTCGCGTGATCGCCCTCGAGGGCGGCCACGTTATCCGCGACCAGGAGAGGGGAGGTTACGGCAACTATGGCACCAACTAACGTGGGCTACTCCTTCAAAGAGGCAATCAGTCACTTCTTCCGTAACTGGACTACCTCGCTCGGCGCCGTCATCACGATCTTCCTTTCGCTGTTTATCATCGGCCTGTTCATCATGGGCTCCGCGATGCTGAACTCCGTGATCGGCACCGTCGAGGATCAGGTTGTCATCAACGCGTTCATTAGCGATGACGCCGATCAGGCCGATGTTCAGGCTTTTGAGGCCGAGCTTAAGACGTGGAATAACGTCAAGTCCGTGACCTATAAGGACAAGGACGACGCGCTGGCCGAGTATACGAGCAAGATGTCGGGCAACGCCGACGCCACCATGAGCGCGCTCGATGGCCAGAACCCGCTGCCGGCTTCGTTTGCAATTGAGATGGACGATCCGTCCAAGGTCGAGAGCACGGCCCAGAAGCTCAAGAAGAACGCCGACTTCCAGAAGATCGCGGATGACGGCGACGTCAACGCGAGCGTGCTGTACGGCCAAGAGGAAGTGAGCCGCCTGTTCCAGGTGACCAACTACATCCGCATCGCCGCCGTGGTGCTCGTTGGCCTTTTGACCTTTATCGCATTCATCTTCATCAACAACACGATTCGCCTGTCCATCACGGCGCGTCGTCGTGAGATTGCGATTATGCGTCTGGTCGGCGCCAGCAACGGCTTCATTCGCGGCCCGTTTATCACCGAGGGCGTACTGCAGGCCATTTTGGGCTCGCTGCTTTCCATCGGCGTTCTGGAGCTGCTGCGCAATCTGATGATTCCGCGTTTGCAGGAGAGCATCGGCTGGATGTCGTTTGCCCTGCCGATGCAGTACTACCTGGTGACCTATGCTGCGCTGATTCTGGTCGGTGTGATTATCGGTCTCTTTGGTTCTGCCATAGCCATGCGCCGCTACCTGCGCGTGTAGGCATGCCTGGAATTCATCCCTTCCAACGGGTCGTCTCTTATGGGGCGGCCCGTTTTTTGATCTCTAGGGGACGGCAGGAAAGCGAATCATTTGGGTAGACTCTTTGGAGTTCGTCATCGATAGCAAGGAGGCGCCATGGGGCGCAATAACAAGCATAAGCGCGGTGCTCGCAATAAGCGTGGGCCGGTGCGCAGCGAACGCCGTCCGAGCCTGACCGGGCGCGTGCAGCTCCATGAGCATGGCGCCTATGTCATAACCGAGAGCGGCGACTACAAGGTTATGGGCCGCGGTAAGCGCGAGATCATGGATGGCGATACCGTTGCCGTGAGCATTAAGAACAGCCCGCACGGTGAGCGGCGCGCCGTGATCGAAGGCGTGGTTGAGCGCGCAGCCATAAGCGTGGTGGGTACGTACCAGACCGCTGGTCCGCTCGGTGTGATCGAGCCGCTCGATTCGCGCCTGAAGGCCGACTTCTTCATTCTGCCCGAGGATACCTCGGCGGATCGTCTGGGCGTCCACCCGGGTGATGCCGTTGTCGCGCGCATTTTGACCTACCCGACGCGCCTGGAATCGGGCACCGTGACGATCGAACGCCGCATTGGCGGAGATGACGCGCCCGATTTGGGCGTTCAATACGTGATGGCGCGTTACGGCTATACCGATAGCTATCCCGAGGCCGCGCTGGACGAGGCCGAGGGGCTTTCGCTCGATGTGTCCGCGGCGCTTAAGGACCCGCTCCGCCGCGATCTGCGCGACCGCTTTGTCATCACGATCGACCCGGTCGACGCGCGCGACTTTGACGATGCCATTTCGCTTGAGCGCACGCCCGAGGGTGGCTACAAGCTGGGTGTGCATATCGCTGACGTTTCTCACTATGTGGCTTGGGACGGGCATATCGATCTTGAGGCTCGCCATCGTACGACATCGGTGTATCTGGCCGATCGCGTGCTTCCCATGCTGCCCGAACGCCTGTCCTGTGACCTATGCTCGCTTCGCCCTGACGAGGACCGTCTTGCGTTTACCGTTGACATTGAGCTCGATGCGCAGGGTCGCGTGCGGCATTACGATCCTTACCCCAGCGTGATTCGCTCGCGTGTGCGTATGGACTATGACGGCGCCGAGGCGCTGCTGGTGCGTGCCGGCGCGGTTGAGTATTCGGTGCTGGAAGGCGCCGCTGAGGATGTTGCGGCTGCTGAGGCCTCGCGCGAGGAGGCGCTTGAGCGCGGTCTTGCGTGCGAGGAAACTGCTCGCGGCTATAACGTCGACCTCGGCGATTTCCTTGTCGCCGCCAACGAACTCGCCGAACTTCGCCGTCGTATTCGTCGTGCCCGCGGCTCAGTCGATTTTGACACGGCCGAGATTCGCGCTCTATTGGATGAGGACGGAGTACCCGTGCAGATTGTGGCGCGCGAGCGTTCGTGTGCCACGTCGCTTATCGAGGAAGCCATGCTACTCGCCAACGAGTGCGTTGCAGAGTGGCTGGCAGACCGTGATATCGAGGCCTGCTATCGCGTGCATGAGGATCCGAGCCCCGATAGCCTGCACGGTGCCGCCGTTGCGCTGGCGCAGCTAGGCATCATCGACGATCGCCGTGCTGCCGGTATCGCCCTGGGGAGTCCCGATGAGCTACAGGCTGCAGTTGATGCTGCCGCCGGTACGGCCAACGCACCGCTCGTCAACACGCTGCTTCTGCGCAGCATGCAGCGCGCACTGTACAAGCCGCGCAACGAGGGCCACTTTGCGCTCGCCGCGCCGTGCTACTGTCACTTTACGAGTCCCATCCGTCGCTACCCCGATCTGGTGGTGCACCGCGTGCTCAAACTGCAGTTGGCCTATGAGCAGCTCGGCGGCAAGGACGCCCTGGTCCGTACGCCGCGGCTGATCGGCAAGGGGCGCGAGTCGCTGCCGCGCATTCTGCCGCAGATCTGCCGCGCATGCAGCGATGCCGAGCGCGCGGCAGATGCCGCTAGCCATGCGACGCAAAAGATCAAGATTGCCCAGTACTATGAGGACCGTCTGGGCGAGCGCTATGCCGGAACCGTCTCGTGGGTTAGCAGCATGGGCCTCTTTGTGCGCTTGGACCTGACGCAGGTCGAAGGCTTGGTTTCGATCAAGAGCCTGGGCAACGAGTGGTTCGAGTTCGACGAGGATGCGCTCACGCTCACAGGTGCCGACACGGGGACTCGCTATGAACTGGGTCAGCGCGTGATTATCGAGGTCTCGCGCGTCAATACCACGCGTGGGCACTTGGACTTTAAGCTTATCCATTAGCCAAATCTCGACTCATGGCGGGAGAGCGGAGGGCGGTCTTTCGGGGCCGCCCTCCGCATTTGGATCATGGCTACCTTGCCGTCTGCTCGGCCGCCCGCTTACCTGCTATTTGAGAGGTAAAACCTACCAAAATAAACCTGTCCCTTTTTGGCAGGTTTACAAGAAAGCGGGGATGAGATGGCGACGGTGTATGGTTATGCGCGGGTGAGTTCGCGCGATCAGAATCTTAATCGGCAGCTGGATGCGCTGGGCGCCTATGGCGTGGGCTCGGCGAATATTTATGCCGACCATGCGAGCGGCAAGGACTTCGATCGACCGCGCTATCGCGAGCTGCTGCACGTCCTGGGAGACGGGGACGTGCTGGTGGTGCTTTCTATCGACCGACTTGGTCGTAATTACTCCGAGATTCTTGAGGAATGGCGTCGCATTACCAAGGAGCTCGGGGTTGCCATTGTGGTGTTGGACATGCCATTGCTTGACACGCGCGCCAGGGCAAGCGGCACGCCGGATGTGACTAATACCCTGATTGCCGATATTGTGCTGCAACTGCTGAGCTACGTGGCGCAGGTGGAGCGCGAGAATATCCATCGGCGCCAAGCGGAGGGAATTGCAGCGGCGCGGGCGCGAGGGGTCCGTTTCGGTCGACCTCGCAAGCCGTGCCCTCCTCAGTTTGAGCTGGTGCGCGATAGCTATGAGGCGGGCGATATTACCCGCAGCCAGGCAGCAAAGTGCCTGGGCGTGTGCGTGGGGACGTTCGATCGCTGGATGCGCGAGGCGGGGTAGGGGTTTGCGTCGCTTTGTCGCTTCCTGTTGCGATTCAAATTTTGATACGGTGACGATGTCATTTGGGGCTACACTCGCTGATATTCAAAAAAGGAGGTAGGCCCTTGGCGCGCGTAAAACAAATAATCGGATGGACCGCGATCATTCTGTTCGCTGCAACGCTGGCGGGCATCTGGGTGCTGACGGAGCAAA
This sequence comes from Collinsella sp. TF06-26, assembly GCF_002232035.1. Taxonomy (GTDB): domain Bacteria; phylum Actinomycetota; class Coriobacteriia; order Coriobacteriales; family Coriobacteriaceae; genus Collinsella. Next base: position 197,467 of record NZ_NKXR01000002.1, on the reverse strand, counting down.
ACGCGGTGCAGACGTCGTTGCTGAGCGAGTCCACCGCGCGTGTGGTGGAGGGTCAGGCTACGGGCGTACAGGCTGCCGATGCCACGGGTGAAGCTCAGACCGAGAACGGGATGACCGGGGGCACCGATTCGGCTGCTTCGAATGTCCGGTCTGGCCGACTTGCCTCCATTCGCATGTGGGTGGGCGCGAACGTCCGTCGCGTTGCCCATACCGTAGAGTTTTTCTTCGTCGGATTGTTCGCCTCGGTGGTCGTGGTTTGCTTTTCCGGGCGTCCGTGGAGCGTATGCTCCCGTTGCGTGCCCGTGTTGCTCTTTTGCGCCGTCTGCTCCGTTGGCGATCAGGTACATAAGATCTTTGTTCCCGGCAGGCATTTCGACGTTATCGATTTAGGATTCGATGCTGCGGGCTATGTCACCGCGATGCTGTTGGTATTGCTGGTCTCCGCATGGGTGCACCACGAGACGCGCCCCATCGGCGCCCATGCGAGGCGCTAGCCTTAAGACGAGACATCGCGACTGCCTATGCTTCGACATTGACTACAATAACGGCTGCAATCGCGAGTGGTCGTCGATGTGCAGTTTTCCGGACACCTGTTTTCTCTAAGAAAGGAAATCCCATGGCGGTATTGTTTGTTGAATATCCCAAGTGCTCGACCTGTAAGAAGGCCAAGGCATGGCTGGACGAACACGGGGTAGAGTATATCGACCGCGATATCGTTTTGGACAATCCCACGGCTGATGAGCTTGCGACCTGGATTGCTCGTTCGGGACTGCCGGTGCGGCGCTTCTTTAATTCGTCGGGCATGAAATATCGAGAGCTGGGCCTGAAGGCGCGTCTAGATGCGGGCATGACGGATCGGGAGTGCTACGAGCTGCTGGCGACCGACGGCATGCTGGTCAAGCGTCCGCTGTTGGTGGGCGACGACTTTGCGATTCCCGGCTTTAGGGAATCGGCTTGGGTCGAGGCGTTGCTGTAGCGGCTGCGGAAAGTGCGACCCGTTTTGAGTACTCAGGGTGGGACGTGTTTTCCATCGGCGGGCTCGCTCGGCTCAATCATCGAGCTGTGCCCATTCGTGCGGATCGTAGACCTTTACGTGCTTGTTGGGCTTGCCGCTCCAGTACTCCTCGTCCATAAAGGGCAGATATGCCTGAACGCCGGGGCAGATAAAGGGGATCCGCTGCTGTTGCAGTCGCTCGCGCTGTCGCTGCTCCAGGTGCGCCTCGGATATGACAGTCGGCATACCGGACAGCTCGACGAGGCTTGCCTGGATTCGCTTAAGGTCGGGGAGTCCCGCGTGCCATGACATCCGCATGATCAAAAAGGATGCACGGCGGTAGTTTGCCTGCATCACCGTGATGGCGGGGCGCAGAGTGGGATGGATTTTGTCCCGTTCGGGCCAAAGGTCAGCAGTGATCTCGAGGCCCAGGGTCTCCCATAGGTAATCAAGCTCTTCGTCCATGGCGCCTCGATATCCGTGCAATGATGACGGTTCGATTGTGCCATCAGCCGTGAGTGCTACATTGTTGTAATCTACCAGCGGTAGATGCGGGATGTTTTACGGGCTTTGGCGCCGTACGTGTCGCTGGCGCTTCACAGGTCCTTCACGTGTTGGCCGTATTTGACTGAATTTCAAAAAATTCAAAATTGGGGCTTGCGTCACGGCCGGACTTCCCGTATATTTCTTTCTTGCGCAAAGGCACAGCCGAGCGCAGCGATGCAGTCATTGGGATGTCGTCTAATGGCAGGACAGCGGATTCTGGTTCCGTCAATGGGGGTTCGACTCCCTCCATCCCAGCCATTGCATTTGCTACATATGGCCCGTTCGTCTAGCGGTTTAGGACGCCGCCCTCTCAAGGCGGAGATCACCAGTTCGAATCTGGTACGGGCTACCACAAAATGAACGCCCGGGCCTCGCAAGAGACCCGGGTTTTGTGTATCGACCGTTTATACGGCGCCTGCCGTGTTTCGCCCAGATCGAGGAGTAGTCATGGATCTGCCCATCAGCTTGCAAGACATCACGTATGCCGAGAACTATCTGGCGCAGGGCGACCTGACCACGGCGACGCCGCTGCTGGAGCGTCTGGTTGAGCTCGCCGAGGAGTATATCGACGCCGAGTGCAAGACGGAGGAGAACCGTCAGTACTTTAGCTTCGATAGCAAGTTTGAGCGTCTGGCCTACCGCCGCGTGGAAAAGGATCCGCGCGAGCTGGTGCAGGTCGAGGTGCCCTTTGATCGCCTGTATTCCGACATGGCGTTTGCCTACATTCGCCAGCAGGATTATGTGAGTGCTCGTAATGCCCTGATGCAGGCTGTGCGTTGGGACCCCATGAACTGCAACTATCGCCTGGATCTGGCCGAGCTGTTCCGCGCGCTCGAGGACAAGCAGGAGTGGGCTTCGCTTTCGTTTTCGGTGCTGGAGCGTGCGAGCGACGGTAAGTGTGCCGCCCGTGCTTATGCCAACCTGGGGCAGTACTTCTTGGAGCCCGAGACCGAGAATGTCTCGGCCGCCGTGGGTTGTGCGCGTTTGGCACTACGCTTAGCGCCTGGCGATGCGCATACGACGCGCCTGCTCAACAAGATTCATACTGCCTATCCCGATGCCGCCGAGGAGAGCGACGAGCACGTGATGGGTGAGCTCGCCCTGCAGGGCGTGCCGACCTCGCCTTCGGCCGAGATTGCCATTTGCCTGATCATGTGTGCGACCGATGCTGCGAGCGACGGCGACAAGCAGGAGGCGACGCGCCTGACGGTGCGTGCTCGCGACCTGGTGGGCGAGGAGGCCTGCGCAGCGATTATCAAACTGGTGCGCGAGAGCGACGCCGAGCTCAATGCTGAGCGCAAGGTAAAGCGCGACGCTGCGGGCAAGGGTTCCGATGGCGCCAAGGAGGCCGGCGATGCCCAGTAAGCGCGAGCGCAAGCTCATCTCCAAGAATCGCTCGGCACACCACGAGTACTTTATCGATGAGACCTTTGAGTGCGGCATTGAGCTGAGTGGCACCGAGGTCAAGTCGATTCGCGAGCGCGCGTGCCAGATCACCGACACCTTTGCACTGATCCGTGGCGGCGAGTGCTGGCTCGTGGGTCTGCATATTCACCCTTATAGCCATGGTGGCGTGTGGAACCGCGACCCTGATCGCCGTCGTCGTCTGCTGCTGCACCGCAAGGAGATTGACTTTCTCGACGGCAAACTTCGTAACCGTGGTTATGCGCTGGTACCGTTGGAGCTCTACTTTAATACCGACGGCCGCGTAAAGCTGCTGCTGGGCCTAGGCCGCGGCAAGAAGCTTTACGACAAGCGCGAGGATATGGCCAAGCGCGATGTTCAACGCGAGATTGACCGCGCACTTAAGGAGCGTAATCGCTAGGCGCTCTGTGTAAGTTGCGGTGGAATACGGACTGTTTTGCCTGTTTGAGGGGCTATTCAGTCCCTATTTCACCGCAACTGCGGGCGTCTCATCTTGCTTATACTGTTTTGACACATATGTCTCAAAGGCGGCGTCCGTTATGGGCGCCGCTTTTTTTGTGGGTACATACATCCATGAGGTTCCAACCCGGGTTAGGGGAGTGATTGTTATGGACAAAACTGCGTTCTTTACCATGCCGAGCGGTCTGTACGTGGTGAGCGCCGCGGCAGACGGGCTGCGCGCCGGCTGCGTCATCAACACTGCGGTGCAGGTGACGTCCATGCCGCCGCGCATTTCGGTTGCCGTGAACAAGGACAACGTCACCTCGGGCGTCATCGCTTCGGCCAAAGCGTTCGCGCTGACCGTGATCGATCAGACGGCCGATATGCTCTATATCGGTAACTTTGGGTTCCGCACCAGCAGCGACTATGACAAGTTTGCCAAGTACGAGACTCGCGAGACTGCTCTCGGCATGCCTTATGTGCCCAAGCATGCGGCGGCGCTGTTTAGCTGCCGTTTGATCGACACTGTGGATGTGGGCACGCATCTACTGTTTATCGGCGAGGTCGAGGATGCCGAGCGCCTAAGCGACGAGACGCCGCTCACCTACGATTACTACCATAAGGTCCTGAAGGGCAAGACGCCTCCGAAGGCGTCCTCGTATCAAGGCTAGAAATGTTTTAAAAATACTTGCATTATATTATTGAGAATCTATACTGATAAATGAAGTACATCACCAGTCGCGTTCGAGAGGAGAACATCATGGCTGAGGAGAAGAAGACGTATAAGTTCGTGTGCGTCGTTTGCGGTTACGAGGTTGAGGTCGATACGCCCGAGCTGCCCGAGGATTATGTGTGCCCGGTGTGCGGCGTCGGTCCCGATCAGTTTGAGCTCGTCGAGGAGTAGCTCGCAGACACACGGCGAAAGCCGAACATAGCTCTGTCCAAGGGCCCCGGTCGAATTCTCGGCCGGGGCCCTTTTCCTCCGTCGCCAAGGGATCACGGTTGCTGTTGACCGATCCTGTCTGTTGTGAGTCCGGCCGACCGTTTGTCTCAATCTGTAACATCTAGCAGTGAAAACGGGGTCTACGTGTTACAGATTGAGACAAACGGAGCTGTCCCTCGGAATGATCTCGATCTGTAACATCTAGACATTAAAAGCGGGTCTAGATGTTACAGATCGAGACGTTTGACTGGGTAAGTGCCCCGCCCCATTACATCCCTGTCAACAACACGATATCGAGAATCGTCACGATGGCACCGATCCCTACAAGCAGCGTGTTGAGCGGGCGCGAATTGGCGTATTTGCCCATGACGCGGCGTGAACTGGTGAGTCGTATGAGCACAAAGACCGTAATCGGCAGCTGAAGCGACAGCAGTGCCTGACTCCAGATGAGACCTTCAAAGGGATTTGGAACGACCAGGCACGCCGCCACTGCTCCGGCGAAACAGGCCGCCACCCCGACCGAGGAATGTCGGTCGTGGATGTCGTATTCCTCGTCGAACATGCCCGCAGTGATGGTTCCCGCCGCCATGCCCGCTGTCACGCTGCTCGAGAGGCCCGCAAACAGTAGCGCCACGGCAAAGATGGTCGCGCTTGCCGGGCCCAGAATGGGGGAGAGCGTGGCCGCTGCGACGGCGAGGTCGTCTACGACAATGCCGTGCGCAAAGAAGGTCGTTGCGGCCAGGATGACCATTGCCGAGTTGATTGCCCAGCCCACGCCCATCGAAAAGAGCGTGTCGAAGAGCTCGTAGCGCAGGCGTTCTTCGATAACTTGCTCGCCTTGGCCTTCGAAGTGCATGGATTGGATGACCTCGGAGTGCAGAAAAAGGTTGTGGGGCATAACGACCGCACCCAGGACACTCACGATAATCGCGGCAGAGCCAGTGGGCATACTGGGCGTGATCCAGCTTGCGGCGGCCTGCGGCCAGTCGACCTTGACCAGCGCAAGCTCGGCCAAAAACGAGAGTCCTACCACGCCGACGAAGGCGATGATCCATCGCTCGGCGCGCTTGTAGGAGCTCGTCATGAGCATCGCCATCGATACTGCCGCCACGATGACGCAGCCCGCGCGCACGGGCAGCCCAAAGAGCATTTGAAGGGCAATCGCGCCGCCCAGGACTTCGGCCATGGCGGTGGCGATGGTCGCGAGATAGGCGCTGCCGAGCACCGCGCGTCCCACGATGCGGGGGAGAAAGCGGGTCGTGGCCTCGGCAAGACAGGCGCCCGTGGCGATACCCAAGTGTGCCGCGTTGTGCTGCAGCACAATGAGCATAATCGTGGACAGCGTGACGATCCACAGCAGCGCGTAGCCAAACTGCGAGCCCGCGGCCATGTTGGAGGCCCAGTTGCCCGGGTCGATAAAGCCGACGGTTACGAGCAGTCCGGGGCCGATGTGCCGCGCAATGTCGAGCCCGCCATGACCGCCAGTGCGCGGGGAGCCAAAGTGTTGTTTGAGATGGTTGAGCATGGTGCGCTCCTGTGTATGGGCGGCGTGACGTCGCATCTGGGCCGTGCGGCGCCACGCGTCGGTTTTGGGTTGGGGCTACTTGTGTGCTTTGCCCTGATTGGCCACGGCGTCGATCTTGGCGGCGATGGTCGCCGGGTCGCCGATGTAGCGCTTGTCGAGGACGTTGAAATCGGTGTCGAAGGTGTAGACGAGCGGCACGCCGGTGGGGATGTTGACCTTGAGGATCTCCTCGGGCGTGAGGTGCTCGAGCTTCATGACGAGTGAGCGCAGGGAGTTGCCGTGTGCGGCGATGAGTACGCGCTTGCCGGCGAGCATCTGGGGGCGAATCTCGTCTTCGAAATAGGGCCAGGCGCGGGCGATCGTGTCCTTGAGGCATTCGGTATAGGGCAGCTGATCGGGCGCGACATCACGGTATTGCTCCTGGGTGTGGGGATCGCGCGCGTCGTTCGGCTCGAGTGCCGGCGGGCAGATATCGAAGGAGCGGCGCCAGATGAGCACCTGCTCGTCGCCGTGCTCCGCCGCGGCATCGGCCTTGTTGAGACCCTGCAACGCTCCGTAGTGGCGCTCGTTGAGCTTCCAGGATTTGATGACGGGCAGCCACTCGCGATCCATTTGGCCGAGCACGATGTTGAGGGTGTGGATCGCGCGCTTGAGGCGCGAAGTGTAGCAGACGTCAAAGTCGAAACCGGCTTCTTTGAGGGCTCGACCGCCTGCTGCGGCTTCTTCGCGGCCCGTGTCGGTGAGCTCAACATCGGTCCAGCCGGTGAACAGGTTGAGCTTGTTCCACTCGGACTCTCCGTGACGGATGAGGACGAGTTGCATCGTCTGCTGGTCTGCTTGGTGCGCCATAGGGGCCTCCTTGATCTGGCACGGTGTGCGTGCCGTTTGCTTGACGCCGCAAAGGATACCCGTTTTAAGCTTAAAAGTTAACCAAGACTAACAAAATTGTTGTATTTGAATGGGATGGTGAAAGGGGGCTGCCGAAATGTCTCGATCTGTAACAGTTTGCCGCCAAAACCGACCCTTCGTGTTACAGATCGAGACAAACCAAAACCGTCCCGCAGAAAATCTCAATCTGTAACATCTAGGCGCCAAAATCGGTTCCTCCTGTTACAGATTGAGATGTTTGAAGCGGTGAGCTTACAAGCCGAACTTGGGCGCCTTGTTGCCGCCCTTGAGGTCGGCGGTGCCCACTCGTAAGGTGTGCGTTACGCGATTGTTTCGAAACGGGCGGGAAACACAACGATGCCCTGATGCTCCTACTATGCCTATTCAACTGACTGTCTAAATATCTAGGGGAGGATCGCGATGCAGGCAGATTCCGCTCAACAGCAGGGCCTTTATCGCCCCGAATTCGACCACGATGCATGTGGCATCGGCGCACTTGCCGATATCAACGGTGAGCGCCATCACCAGATTCTGGACGACGCGCTGTCCATTCTGGTCAACTTGGAGCACCGCGGCGGCACGGGACTCGAGAAGAACACCGGCGACGGTGCCGGTATCCTGTTCCAGGTTCCGCATCACTTTTTCCGTAAAGAGGCTCAAAAGTGCGGCCAGATTCTGCCGGCAGAGGGCGACTATGGCGTGGCCATGCTGTTCTTCCCGCAGGACGACAAAGGCGTAGAGGATGCCCGCCGCGTGTTTGAGGAGGGCTGCGCCGAGGCCGGCGTGCCGCTGCTCTTTTGGCGCGAGGTGCCGGTCGACCCGCACGACTTGGGCGAGACGGCGCGTGCCTGCATGCCCACCATCCTGCAGGCCTTCCTGGGCCGCCCCGACGACACGCCCGCCGGCGATGCCTTCGAGCGTCGCCTGTACGTGTGCCGCCGCACCATCGAAAAGAAGGCCGACGCCGAGTTTGCCCTGCGCGACAAGATCTTCTATGTGTGCTCCATGAGCTCGCGCACCATCGTGTACAAGGGCATGCTGGTCGCCACGCAGATGCGCCGCTTCTTCATCGACCTCAACGACGCCGCCGTCAAAACGGCCGTGGCGCTCGTCCACTCGCGCTACTCCACCAACACCACGCCCAGCTGGGAGCGTGCGCACCCCAACCGCTTTATCATCCATAACGGCGAGATCAACACCCTCAAGGGCAACGTCAACTGGATTCGCGCCCGCGAACCCAACCTGTACAGCCCCGTGCTGCAGCACGATCTTAAGCGCGTGATGCCCATCATCAACCGCGAGGGTTCCGACTCCGCGATTCTGGACAACGTGCTCGAATTCTTGGTCATGAACGGTCGCCCGCTCACGCGTGCCGCGTCCATGTTGCTGCCCGAGCCGTGGGACCACAACGATAGCCTGAGTGAGGAACGCCGCGCCTACGACGCTTACCAGTCCATGCTCATGGAGCCCTGGGACGGCCCGGCGGCCATCGCCTTTACCGACGGTCGCACGCTGGGCGCCGCCCTCGACCGCAACGGCTTGCGCCCCGCCCGCTACTACGTGACGCGCGATGGCCGCTTTATGCTGGCAAGCGAGGTGGGCACCATCGAGGTGAGCCCCGAGAACATCCTGACGAGCGGCTGCCTGGGACCGGGCCAGATGCTCGAGGTCGATTTTGCCCGCGGCCGCGTGATCTACAACGACGAGCTGCGCGCCCGCTATGCCAAGGAGAAGCCCTACCGCGACTGGATTGCCGAGGAGACACTGACCGTCGACGCGCTCGATGAGCCCGCCGCGCCCGCGCCCGCCGAGGATGCCGAGGTGCCCGCCGCCGTGCGCATGGCCAAGCTCGGCTATCACTGGGATGATGTTGACGAGGTCGTGCGCCCCATGGCCCAGCAGGGCAAGGCCCCGCTCGCCTCGATGGGTATCGATGCGCCGTTGGCCTGCCTGTCCAAGAAGACGCGTTCGTTCTTTGACTACTTCTATCAGCTGTTCGCTCAGGTCACGAATCCTCCGATCGATGCCCTGCGCGAGCACATGGTGACTTCGACCACGCTCTACCTGGGCAACCACGGCAACCTGCTCGAGGATTCCCGCACGGCCTGTCAGCTGGTGCGCTTGGAGCGCCCATTGCTCAACGAGGAAGAGTTCGAGCATATCTGTGCCATCGACCGTGTTGGCTTTAAGACCCGTCGTTTCCGTGCCGTCTATCGCCGCGATGCCGGCGAGGGCGCGCTGCAGGCTGCGCTCAAACAGCTTGCCGAGGACGTTGAGGCTGCGGTCCGCGACGGCGTGAACATTGTGGTGTTGAGCGATCGTGCCGCTGCGGGCGAGGTGCCCGTGCCGTCGCTGCTCGCCGTGGGCTGCGTGCACAACCACCTGATCCGCGCCGGCGTGCGTACCTTTGCCGACATCGTGGTGGAGTGCGGCGACGCCGTGTCCCCGCACGACTTTGCGGCGCTGGTGGGCTACTCCGCGAGCGGTATCTATCCGTACAACGCACATGCGTGCATCCGCGATCTGGCGGCACGCGGCGACCTGGACGTGACGGCCGGGCAGGGCATCGACAACTACAACAAGGCTGCGACCGCCGGCATCGTTTCCATCATGTCCAAGATGGGCATCTCCACGGTGCAGAGCTACCATTCGGCGCAGATCTTCGAGGCCGTGGGCTTTACGCCGGAGTTCGTCAACGCGTACTTCGCCGGCACGGTGAGCCGTGTGGGCGGTATGGGTGTCGAGGACGTTGAGCGCGAGCAAAACGAGCGCTACGACGCCGCGCTCGCTATCCTTAAGAGCCCGGCTCCTGATCAGTTGCCCACGCTGGGTCTGACCAAGTGGCGCCCGCTCGGCGGCGAGGATCACCTCATCGATCCGCAGACTGTCTACCTGCTGCAGACCGCCTGCCGTGAGGACAGCTACGACACCTTTAAGGAGTACAGCGCCCGCCTGCACCGCACCGGCCGTGCCGTGCGCCTGCGCGACTTGCTCGACTTTAATGCCAGCGGCCGCACGCCGGTTTCGCTCGACGAGGTGGAGCCCGCGCTCAACATCGTCCGCCGCTTTAACACCGGCGCCATGTCGTATGGCTCCATCAGCAAAGAGGCGCATGAGTGCATGGCCATCGCCATGAACCGCCTGCATGGACGCTCCAACTCGGGCGAGGGCGGTGAGGATCCGCGTCGCGAGACCCCGCTGGCTAACGGTGACTCAAAGAACTCCGCCATCAAGCAGGTGGCAAGTGCGCGCTTTGGCGTGACGAGCCGCTATCTTTGCAGCGCCTTCGAGATTCAGATCAAGATGGCCCAGGGCGCCAAGCCCGGCGAGGGCGGCCACCTGCCCGGCAAGAAGGTCTATCCCTGGATCGCCGAGGTCCGTCAGTCCACGCCCGGCATTGGCCTGATCTCGCCTCCGCCGCACCACGACATCTACTCCATCGAGGACCTGGCAGAGCTGATCTTTGACCTTAAGAACGCCAACCCCGGCGCGCGCGTGTCGGTCAAGCTGGTCAGCGAGGCCGGCGTCGGCACCATCGCCACCGGTGTGGCCAAGGGTGCTGCCGACAAGATCTTGATCAGCGGCCACAATGGCGGCTCGGGTGCCGCGGCGCGCGACTCCATCTGGCATGCGGGTCTGCCGCTGGAGCTTGGTCTTGCCGAGGCCCAGCAGACGCTGCTGCAAAACGGTCTGCGCTCACGCGTGGTGCTCGAGGCCGACGGCAAGCTCATGGACGGCACCGATGTTGCCGTCGCCTGCTTGCTGGGCGCCGAGGAGTTTGGCTTTGCGACCATGCCGCTCATCTCCATGGGCTGCCTCATGCAGCGCGACTGCCAGCAGGATACCTGCCCGGCCGGCATCGCCACGCAAAACTGCCGTCTGCGTCGCGGCTTCCGCGGTAAGCCCGAGCACGTTGAGCACTTTATGCTCTTTGTTGCCGAGCAGCTGCGCGAGGTCATGGCGAGCCTGGGCTTCCGCACCGTCGACGAGATGGTTGGCCATCCCGAGTGCCTGCGCCAGATCGAGGTCCCGGGCAACCGCAAGGCCAACCTGCTCGATCTGTCGCCCGTGCTGGCGAGCGCGACCTGCGAGTTCGGTGCTCATATCCCGGGTGCCGACGGTCGCCACTTCCTGCCGCAGATGGCCGCGGACAGTGAGCTCGACAAGACGCTCGACTCCACGTTGTTTGTGCCCTATACGGCCGATGCCCGTGCGCACCTGCGTCCGATTCGCTTCCGCGCCGATATCGCCAACGTCAACCGCTGCGTGGGCACCATCCTGGGCAACGCGGTGACCAAGGCGCATCCCGAGGGCCTGCCCGCCGGCTCCATCACCATCGATTGCGATGGCTCGGCTGGTCAGAGCTTTGGCGCCTTCCTGCCGCGTGGCATTACGCTCAACGTGTGCGGCGACGCCAACGACTACTTTGGCAAGGGCCTTTCGGGCGGCGAGGTGTCGGTGCGCCCCAACCCGCATGCGACCTACAAGTTCGACGAGAACATCATCGTGGGCAACGTTGCGTTCTTTGGCGCCACGAGCGGCCGCGGCTTCATTAACGGTCTTGCCGGCCAGCGTTTTGCCGTGCGCAACTCCGGTGCCACCGTGGTGGTCGAGGGCTGCGGCAACCATGGCTGCGAGTACATGACGGGCGGTCTGGCGCTCATCCTGGGCGAGGTCGGGCAGAATTTTGCTGCCGGCATGACAGGCGGCGTGGCCTATGTCTTTGACCAGTACGGCACGCTCAGTGCCCGCGTGAACCACGAGAGCGTTGAGCTCAAGGCCCCGACGGCCGGCGAGCTGGCGCAGATTCGCGAGCTCATCCAGGAGCACGTGGACGCGACGCAGAGCCCGCGCGGCATTAAGCTGCTCTACAGCTTTGAGACGATGAGCAAGCACTTTGTGAAGGTCATTCCGACCGAGTACGAGCGCGTGCTGGCGATTGTCTCCGCGGGCGAGGCTGCCGGCAAGACGCATGCGCAGGCCGAGGAGCTGGCGTTTGACATCGTGACCGGTCGCGCGAGTGCCGCGGATGTCGCTCGCTTCGATGTTGCGGGCGGTGCTGCGGGTGCTGCGTCCGTGGCTGCCAGCTCTGTTGCTTCGACCAAGAAGGAGGCGTAAGTGCCATGGGTAAGCCCGGTGCTTTTCTTGATATCGATCGCGTGACCCACGAGCTTCGCCCCGTGGAGGAGCGCAGCCGCGATTTCGATCCGCTGTACGTGGAGATCGACGACGACGCGCGCCGTGCCCAGGCGAGCCGTTGCATGATGTGCGGCGTGGCGTTTTGTCAGATGGGCGCGAGCTTTGGCAAGGCACGTCCGAGCGGCTGTCCGCTGCACAACCTGATTCCCGAGTGGAACGAGCTGGTGTACCGCGGCCGTTGGGACGAGGCTGCCGAGCGCCTGTCACTTACCTCGCCCATGCCCGAGTTCACGAGTCGCGTGTGCCCGGCGCTGTGCGAGGCCGCGTGCAACCTGGGTTCGGTCGATGGCGAGCCCACGACGATCCATGACAACGAGCGTGCGATCAGCGACCATGAGTGGGCCAACGGCGGTCCGCGTCGCTTTGAGCCGGCAGGGGAGGGCGCACCCACGGTTGCCGTGGTGGGCTCCGGTCCTGCTGGTCTGGTGGCAGCATGGGAGCTTGCGCGTCGCGGTGCTCGCGTGACGGTGTTTGAGCGCGACGACCGCCCGGGCGGTCTGCTCATGTACGGCATTCCCAACATGAAGCTCGAGAAGTCCGTGGTCGAGCGTCGCGTGGCGCTCATGCGTGAGTTGGGCATTGTGTTTGAGCTGGGCGCCGACGTGACGGACCCTGCGGTGGCAGCCAAGCTCGATGGCTTTGACGCTGTCGTGGTGGCTGCTGGTGCCCGTGCCCCGCGCGGGCTTTCGGCTGCGAACGTGGATGCTCCGGGCGTGGTGTACGCGGTGGACTACCTGACGGCTTCGACCGTCTCGGTGCTCGATGGCGGCGAGCCCGCGGTGAACGCGCGCGGCCTGGACGTCGTGGTCATTGGCGGTGGCGATACGGGCAACGACTGCGTGGGTACCGCGGTGCGCCAGGGTGCGCGCAGCGTGCGCCAGTTTGAGTTCTTGCCGGCTGCGCCCGATAAGCGCGCGGCGAGCAACCCCTGGCCGCAGTGGCCCAATGTGAAGAAGACCGACTATGGCCAGCAGGAGGCCATTGCCGCCATGGGTGGCGAGATGCGTGCCTGGGGCGTGGACACCCTCGAGGTGCTGCTGGACAAGAAGGGCGCGGCTGCGGGTCTGCGCGTGGTCGATCTGGACTGGTCGGCGGGAAAGCCCGAGCGCATCGCGGGTTCCGAGCGCGAGGTGCCGGCGCAGCTGGTGCTCATCGCCTGTGGCTTTACGGGCCCGGAGCACAGCGTGTTCGACGCTGTCGGCGTGCCTGTTGCCACCGCTGGTCGTCCGCTGCCGGTGATGGCTGCCGAGGGCTCGCATCTTGCGGCGCGTGTCGACGGCGTCGCCGCGGATGCCGCACCGGTGTACGTGGCCGGTGACGCCCGCAACGGCAGCTCGCTCGTGGTGAGTGCTATGGCCGATGCCCTGGCCTGCGCAGCCGAGGTCGCCGAGGCGCTGGAGCTGTAAAGTAGTCATTTAAGAACGTCCTCAATGACTAGTCATTTTTTTGTCTAGTCGTTGGGGACACTCTTTGCGAGCGATTTGCTCGTTTGTCGACGTACGGGTGTTCATTTGTCGACTTCTTGGGCTGTGGTCACCTGTTGTTTCTGTGGTGGCTGCGGGCATCTGGCTCAAAAGGGCGGGTTGGCTGTCTATGTCTACCTGCGGTTTTGTTGCGGTGGACTCATTCGGTCAAGTGTCCCGTCAAGTGTTTGGTTAGCATCTGGTTTGCAGTCGAAGGCCTATTTTGCCCGCGCTTGCCTCGGTTGCCCACCCTCCCCGTAAGCTCAAATTGAGGTCCATCAGTTTGAGGAGGATGCCATGACTGACCAAGTTTTTGACCGAGCAGAGCTGGCTGAAGCCGTCGGCAACGATATTGCCGACATGGCTCACTTTTGGATGCTGCGGAAGTTTCAATTCCTGGAGCCGGCGCGCGAACAGTTCGAGATCATTGTCGACCCGTGGCTCAGCTATTGCGCCGAGCCTTCGCAAAACGAAATCATGGCCTACAACATGGCGTTTACCGATTGGCTGCTGTTTGAGCGCCCCTATCGCCATGGCAAAACGCTGCTCGAGCTATATGTTGACGAGCCGCCGGCATCGCTTTCGCCTGCCTCGCTCAAGCGGCTCGAGCAGGTACGCGACACGCAGTATTTCTCGCGCTTTGGCATTTTGGACAAGAATCCTGCGTCCGGCATGGTCGTGCTGAAGGACACGCGCACCGATCATCGCTTTGATGTCTACGACCCGCATATCGTGCAGAAGGAGCATTGGAACGACGGCGCGATTGCGGTGCGCCTCGCCTGCGTCGACGATGCCTGGCTTACGGCGGGACAGCTCTACCTGTATGACATCGCGCGCCTGAACGACACGGCGGTCGATGGGCCTGGTGCGGTGCATCCCGAGGATCTGCAGGACGGCTTTGACACCTCGTGCATCAGCTTCTTCTTGCGTCTGGTCCGCGACATCATGGGTGCCCAGGGGCGGTATGTGAAGTCGCTCAACATCTACGAACAGGAATGGGAGTAGGGGATGGACGGTTGTCGCCTGCCTTGCCTTCTGCCTTTATGTCTCGATCTGTAACGTTTAGGGACAAAAAACCGGTCTACCTGGTACAGATCGAGACGAATACTTGGGCGCCGCTGGTTTGTCTAAATCTGTAACGTTTAGGGGCCTGGAGAACGTCTAACTGTTACATATCAAGACGTTTATCAGCGGAGGCAACGGTGACAAAGGTCCATTTCTCCGATGTGGCGGTGATGGAAGTGTCTAATACCGTTTTCAAACACAAGCATGCAACACGTAACACGTTGGCGCGGAATAGGATGCTTGCCAGGCTCACGGAGGCGGCTGAACAAGGCGTGCTGCTTGCGACACACGACAATGCCGAGCTCATGTGGCTGCGGCGTCATGTGGGAACTGATGATATTGCGGAGCCCGAGCCGTATTTGTTCTGCTTGCAACATGATTGGGTTGTACTGACGCCGGCGGAGCGAGCACTGCGGACCATCAAAGGGCTTGCAGAATTTCATCCCGATTGGGCGTTTTGGGGTTATGACGCGGCACTTTTGTGGGGTCTGGAGGTGCCGAATGATCTGCTTGGACCGCGATTTCTTGTTAAGACAGGTTGCTCGGTGCCGCTGAGTGCGGGATGCCGGCTGTTGCGTCCGCAGGCGGCGGGTGCGCTTGAGCGCGTCGACGGCGTGCGAGTGACGCCGTTTTGGCGCACGGTAGAGGATTGTCTGCTGCGTGCGCCGTTTTCGTATGGTCTGGCGATCGCCGATTCTGCGCTGCGGGCGAAGGGCATATCGCGCGACGACCTCTGCGAACGGCTCCAGGCCGATTGCGAGGGCAGACACGGGTATCGCAGAGCTCAGGTGATTGCGTCGCATGCGGACGGGCTGTCCGAAAACGGTGGCGAGTCTCGGTTCCGGGCGTTCTTTATTGCATACGGTTTTCCGGTGCCAGAGTTGCAGGTGAAGTTTCGTGACCCGCTTGATTCGAGCCAAGTGTTTCGCGTTGATTATTTCTGGAGGCTCGAGGACGGGACGTGCGTGATTGGCGAGCTCGATGGAAAGGGAAAGTACGCCTTACAGAACGACGAGGGTCGGGAGTCGGTCGACCCGTTCGTGGCAGAACGTCAGCGAGAGTCTCATCTGACGATGCTCGGGCATAAGGTGCTGAGGTTTACGTTTGATGAGCTCAAGAATCCGGGGAAGCTGGCTGAAAAGATGAGACTGGCGGGCATTCCGCAGTGGGCCGATTTGGCTGAGCAGTGGAGGCGGCAGTGGTATGGGCGCTGAGGGGTGCAACTGACGCGGATGTGGTTGTTCCTGCCGAGTTTGTCTTGATCTGTAACAACAGGGGGCCGTTTGGTCTCGTAACTGTTACAGATCGAGACAGAAGGTTGGCGCCTGGTGAAAGTTCTCAATCTGTAACATCTAGAGGCCGAAAACCTGTCTAACTGTTACAGATTTAGACGTTTGACGACAGGGCTGGAGAATATCTTAATCTGTAACATCTAACGGCCAAAAACCGCTCTAACTGTTACAGATCGAGACAAAGGTTGGACGCGGTGCCGAAAGATCTCGATCTGTAACATTTGGAAGGTTAAAGACGGTCCACCTGTTACAGATCTAGACATTTCCCGGATGTCGCTGGGATGGGGCTGCAACGCATTCCATTCTCCGCATCTCCTCCTTTCTCCGTTAACCGATATGTCCGCAGCAATCCTGCCGAACTGGGTAATAATGGACAAATGTTGAAGTTTCTAAGGGGGAGGAGCTCGATATGGCGTCTGCTGATCGTTCCACGTTGTTTATCAATGCGACCGTCCTGGATGGTTCGGAACATATGGAGCCGCAGCCCGATATGGCCGTGGCTGTTGAGCGCGGCGTCATCACGTGGATGGGGCCGAGTGCTGTGGCGCAGGCTCCGGCGGGGGCCGAGGTCATCGACCTGGCAGGGGCGTATCTCATGCCAGGCCTCATCAATATGCATGTGCATTTGTGCGGCTCGGGCAAGCCGGTTTCGGCGGGCGATGCGGGCGCGCTGATGAAGAAGCTCGATAATCCCGTGGGGCGCGCCATCGTGCGCCACATTCTCAAAGGCAGCGCGCAGCAGCAGCTGGCAAGTGGCGTGACCACGGTGCGCGGCGCGGGCGACCCGCTGCTTGCCGATCTGGCCGTGCGCAACGCCATCGACGCCGGCAAGTATCAGGGTCCGCGTCTGGTGGCGCCGGGGACGGGCGTCACGGTGCCGGGTGGCCACGGCGCGGGGCTGTTCGCGCAGGTCGCCAATACCCCCGACGAGGCGGCCGAACAGGTGCGCGATCTGTATGCGCGCGGTGCCGATGTCATCAAGTTGTTCGTGACGGGTGGCGTGTTCGACGCGACCGAAGTGGGCGAGCCGGGCGTGCTGCGCATGCCGATCGATGTCGCCGCGGCGGCGTGCAAGGCGGCGCACGAGGTTGGCCTTTCGGTCATGGCCCATGTCGAGAGCACCGAAGGTGTGAAGGCCGCGCTCCAGGCCGGCGTCGACACAATCGAGCACGGCGCTCCGATGACGCCTGAGATTCTGGAGCTGTACCGCGGCGCCGCGGGAACACAGCTCGAGGGACGTGCGCCGAGTGTGACCTGTACGATTAGTCCGGCGCTGCCGTTTGTGTTGCTCGATCCGGAAAAGACCCATTCGACCGACACGCAAAAGAAGAACGGCGACATCGTGTGCTCGGGCATTATCGAGAGCGCTCGCGTCGCCCTGGATGCAGGCGTTAAGGTGGGCCTGGGCACGGACTCGAGCTGCCCGTTCGTGACCCAGTACGACATGTGGCGCGAGGTGGCCTATTTTGCCAAGTACGTGGGCGTGAGCAATGCGTTTGCGCTGCATACGGCCACGCAGGTCAACGCCGAGCTGCTGGGGCTGGGCGGCGAGACCGGCAAGATTGAGTGCGGTAAGGCCGCCGATATCCTGGTGACGCGCGAGAACCCGCTCGATGACCTGCGCGCTCTGCGTGAGCCAATGCACGTGATGTGCCGCGGCAACCTGGCGCGAAAGCTCAAGGTGAAGCGCATACCTGAGGTGGACGCCGAGCTCGACGCGATTATGGCCATGCCCGCCGAAGCGCTGGCCGAGGAGCTCGCCCGCGACGGCGTGGCGTAAGCGCCGGTGTGACGGGGGACAGTCGGCTCGTCGAACGCCGCCGCCTTATACAAAAAAGCCGAGGTCTCAGCAAGAGGCCTCGGCTTTTTTATCGAATAAATGCTTCAGATTTGAGACAAACACTACTGATTCATTTGCCCCACGGCGCGATGCCTAGGAGCGTGTTTCCATCTTGGCGTGGCACTTGGGGCAGGTGACGCGGATCTTGCCCTTGCCCTTGGGGACGGACAGCATCTGACCGCAGTTAGGGCACTTAAGGTAGGCCGTGGTCTTGCGGCCCTTCCACATCTTCTTGGCCGTTCGCTTGGCGCGCTCAAAGTCTTCCTTGCTGGTGCCGGCCGCGCGCGAGGCGTTGGCAGCCGCGGCGCCGCCACCCAAGCTGGCGACGAACTTACCTAGGCCGGGGACGTTTGCGGTCGCCGTGACAAAGGCATCGTTCTCCTTGCGGCGCGCGTCGATGTTTTTGGACAGACCGCGCAGCACGCCGAGCGCGATCACGGCGATGGCGATCCAGCTGAGCCACTGGATACGGGCCATCGACCCGATCATCGCGATGATAATGCCTGCGAAGCCCAACACGACGGTGAGTTCATCGGCGCCATTGCGACCCTTCATAAAGTCATTCATGCACATTGCCTTTCGTTCGATATGCTGCACGCCTTTATACCCGATTTAGAGCAAGGGGGACAGGTTAATCTGCACCAGTGTGGTGCAAGCATACCTGTCCCCAGAACACCAAGACGGTGCAAAGAAGATTGTTCCCAATGCCCCAATTACTTGGAGAGCTTGTCGACGACGCGTTCAATCTCGGCAAGCTTGGCGGCCTTGAGCTCCTCGTCGCCCGATTCGATTGCCGAAGTCACGCAGCCCTCGATATGCGCCTTGAGCACGTCGGCGTTGATGCGCGCAATGAGCGCCTGCGTTGCCATGAGCTGCGTAGAAATATCGACGCAGTAGCGGTCCTCCTCGACCATCCGCAGGATGCCGTCGATCTGACCACGTGCCGTTTTGAGCATGCGGGTCACCGATTTATGGTCTGCCATCATGGCGGGTCCTCGTTTCTGGTCAATCCTTCAAATGCCTCACCCTCAGTTGCGGTGAAATAGTTCCTGATTGAAGGCTTAAAGCGTTTAAACCGGAACTATTTCACCGCAACTTCTGAGGGGCTGGTTGGGCAGCGGTGTCTGTTGGTGCGGCAGCTGCTACGCGGCGGTCACGGACAGGGCGTGGAACTTCTCGCCCGCGGCTTCGACGGCGGCGGCGAGCTGCTCGGCGGTCACGGTGTCGGCGCACTCCACCTGTACGGTCTGAGTCTCGTGATCGGCATCGGCGTCGGTCACGCCGGCAACGTTGAGCAGTGCCGTCTCGACAGTAGCGTCGCAGTGGCCGCACATAAGGCCCGAGGTTTTGATCGTGTAGTTCATGGTTGTACTCCTTATCGATTGAGGTTTTCTGACAGTTTAGTCGTGAACAGAGTCATCTTAAAGGTGCGCTGAGGTGCCCGAGATTGCCCCGAAAGAGGAGCGAAGCGTACTTGGGTACGCGAGCGACGGTTTGAGGGGCAAGGTCGGGTGCCTCAGCGTGCCGTCTTGGGCTTAAAGGTTCGCAGGCGCAAAGCGTTGGACACGACGCACACGCTCGACAGGCTCATGGCCGCGGCGCCAAACATCGGCGAGAGCTGCCAGCCGGTGAGGGGGAAGAACACGCCTGCGGCGAGCGGAATGCCGATGCCGTTATAGAACAGCGCCCAGAACAGGTCCTGCTTGATGTTGCGGATCGTGGCGCGCGAAAGTTCGATGGCGCGGGCGACGTCCATGAGGTCGCTGCGCATGAGCACCACATCTGCCCCCTCCTTGGCGATGTCGGCTCCGGTGCCGATCGCAAGGCCCACGTCGGCGCGCGCTAGGGCGGGGGAGTCGTTGATGCCGTCGCCCACCATGGCGACCTTGTCGCCCGCATCCTGCAATTCGCGCACGTGGCGCTCCTTGTCGGCGGGCAGAACGTCGGCGATGACCTCCTTGCTGTTCAGTCCCACGCGGCGGGCGATGGCCTCGGCCGTCACGCGGTTGTCGCCGGTGAGCATGCGCACGTCGACGCCAAGCGAGCGCAGCGCGGCAATGGCAGCAGCACTCGTCTCCTTGACCTCGTCGGCCACGGCAATGGTGCCGACAAGCTCACCGTTCTTGGCAAAGAACAGCGGCGTTTTGCCCTCGGTGGCAAATTGCTCGGCAAGGTCCGTAGGCACGGCAGCGCCCAACTCGCCCATGAAGCGCACGTTGCCGGCTGCGATGACATTCTGCCCCTCGCGCGCCGTGACGCCTCGCCCGGGCACGGCGGCAAAGTCCTCGACCATGCGTGCGGCGATTCCGCGCGTCTCGCACTCGGCCATAATCGCCTCGGCCAGTGGGTGCTCACTCTGGCGCTCTAGTGCGGCGGCAAGCTTGAGCAGCGCCTTTTCGCTCATAACAGGCGAGCCGTCGGCGCGCGCGGCAACCACAATATCGGTCACGGCCGGCTTGCCGCGGGTGACGGTGCCCGTCTTATCGAGCACCACGGTGCCCACGCTGCGCAGATTCTCCAACGCCTCGGCGCTCTTAAACAGAATGCCCATCTCGGCGCCCTTGCCGGTGCTCACCATGATGGCGACGGGCGTGGCCAGGCCCAGCGCGCACGGGCAGCTGATCACCAACACGGCCACGGCGGAGGTGAGCGCCTCGTTCACGCTGCCGGTCAGCGCCATCCACGTCACAAAGGTCACGGCCGAGATCGCAAACACCACGGGCACAAACACGCCGGCGACCTTGTCGGCCAGGCGGGCGATAGGCGCCTTGGTGGCGTTGGCGTCCTCGACGAGCTGGATGATCTTGGCGAGCGACGTGTCGGCGCCCACGCGTGTGGCGCGGAAGGTAAACGATCCGGTGCGGTTGACGGTGGCGGCGTTGACGGTGTCGCCGGCGGCTTTTTCCACGGGGATGGACTCGCCGGTGAGCGCGCTCTCGTCCACGGCCGAGCTGCCCTCGAGCACCACGCCATCGACGGGGACGGACTCGCCGGGGCGCACGCGCAGGACCTGGCCGGGAAGGATGGCGTCGACGTCCACAGTGGCCTCGCTGCCGTCATCGGCAACGACGGTCGCGGTCTTGGGCGCCAGGTCGATGAGCGCTTCGATCGCGCCGCCGGTCTTGGATTTGCTGCGCGTCTCGAGGTATTTACCCACGGTGACGAGCGACAGGATCGTGCCGGCGCTCTCAAAATACAGATTGTCCATGCCCGTCATCATGGCCTCGTGGACCTGACCCGCGGCTAACTGGTCGGCTATGATGAACATGGCATAGAGCGACCAGGCGACGGAAGCGGTGGCGCCGACGGCGATGAGAGCGTCCATGGTGGGCGCGCCGTGAACGAGCGATTTAAACCCGTTGATAAAGTACGCGTCGTTGACATAGACGATGGGGATGAGCAGGACAAGCTCGGTGAGGGCGAGCGTCATGCTGTGGATGTGGTCGGTGAAGATGCCGGGCAGCGGCCAGCCGAGCATGTGTCCCATGCCTATGTAGAACAGCGGAATGAGGAAGGCAATCGAGACGATGAGGCGGGTGCGCATGGCAGAGGCGGCGGCCTCCAGCTTTTTGGTCGGCGACTCCATATGGGCGGCGCCGGACCTGGCTTGCGCGTTGCCGTTTGAGTTGGCGGCATCGGTGCCCGTGCTGACGGGCGAGGCCGAATAGCCCGCGCGGTCGACGGCGGTGCAGATATCGTCGGGGGAGACCTGCGCGGGGTCGTAGTCGACCATCATGGAACCGGCGAGTAGGTTGACCGCGACACTTTGGACGCCGTCGAGCTTGCTCACGGCGCGGTCCACATGTGCCTGGCAGGCGGCGCATGTCATGCCGCCCACGTCGAACTTATCTTGAGCCATGGCTTCTCCTTTCCGTGGTTCGGTGTTGGAATTGTTAACCTGCCGATACTATACACCCATACCCCCTGGGGGTGTCCAGTATAGAAAGAAATGTATGACATTTCGTTACAGATGAGGGTGGCTGCTCAATCGTTGGCAGCTCATGTCAAACATCTCGATCTGTAACATCTAGCGGGGAAAATGACCTCTAACTGTTACAGATCGAGATTATGTTTTGCGATGTTTGAGTTCGTCTCAATCTGTAACGTGTAGACCCGGTTTTGTCTCGTAACTGTTACAGATTGAGACAATCGGCCCAGGCCCGCCTCGTCCGCTCCGTCATCTGTGGTTTACGTGGGGGCATACGGAGTACGGGTATACTAACCCGCGGCGAATCTGCTCCATCGCTTAGGGCCGCTGCGTCTGGACGGCGCGTGATAGGGCTGCCAAAGCGATCGCCAGCGTGCTGAGCAACGTCCTCTCTGTGCGCACCCGTTTTTGTATGTATTAGCGCACTACCAAGCACGCCCGCGCGGCCGCATGCCGTGCCCATTGCGCGTGCAGATAAGGAACAACAACATATGCGTAATTCTGTATCCGACGTCACCGACGCCGAGATCCTGGACGAGACCCGCGAGGCCATGACCCAGGCTGCCTTCGATTCCGCCGATGAGGCCAATGCTGCCCAGGCCGTCGAGTCCGCTACCGAGAGCCTGCCCGCCTTTGACGAGCTGGGCCTTTCTGACGAGATGCTTCGTGCTATCGAGAACCTGGGCTACACGGCGCCGACGCCCGTGCAGGCCGGCTCGATCCCCGTGGTGCTCGAAGGCCGCGACCTGCTTGCCGCCGCTCAGACCGGCACCGGCAAGACGGCCGCCTTTTTGCTGCCGACCATGAACAATCTGGAGCACATCGCTCCGCCCAAGCCTGTGCGCGAGCGCAGCGGCCGCAACCGCCGTCGCGGCGCTAAAAAGCCCGAGGGCAACGGCCGCGGCCCCGTGATGCTCGTCATCACCCCCACGCGCGAGCTTGCCCAGCAGATCGACGAGGTCGCGAGCAAGATCGCCGACGTCACCGGTCATGTCGCCGTGACCGTCGTGGGCGGCGTGAGCTACAAGCCGCAGACCGCTGCCCTCAAGTACGGCTGCGACATCCTAGTCGCCACGCCGGGCCGTCTGGTCGATCTGATCGAGCAGGGCGCCTGCCACCTGGACGAGGTCAAGGTGCTGGTGCTCGACGAGGCCGACCGCATGCTCGACATGGGCTTTTTGCCCGCCGTCCGCCGCATTGTGCGCGAGACGCCGGCCGAGCGCCAGACGCTGCTGTTCTCGGCCACACTTGACGAGGAGGCTGTGGGCGAGATCACCGACCTGGTGAGCGACCCGGCTCGCGTGGAGATCGCACCGGCCACGTCGACCGCCGACACCGTCGACCAGTTTGTGTTCCCGGTGTCCATCGAGGCCAAGAACAACCTGCTGCCCGAGTTCCTCAAAAAGGAAGGCCCGGAGCGCACCATCGTCTTTATGCGTACCAAGCATCGCGCCGACAGCTGCTGCCGTCGTCTGGAGCGTAAGGGCATCAAGGCCGCCGCGATTCACGGCAACCGCAGCCAGGCCCAGCGCGAGCGCGCGCTTTCGGCCTTCCGCGACGGTACCGTCGACGTGTTGGTGGCAACCGACGTGCTTGCCCGCGGCATCGACATTAGCGACGTGCGCTACGTCGTGAACTTTGACGTGCCGGCCGAGCCGACCGACTACATCCACCGCATTGGCCGCACGGGCCGCGCCGGCGAGCTGGGCTGGGCCATTACGTTTGTGACCGAGCAGGACGTCGATGAGTTCTACGAGATTGAGAAGCTCATGGACAAGACCGCCGACATCTACGAGGCCGGCGACCTGCACGTGGGCCCCAATCCACCCGCGGTTGATCCCGAGCGCGACCCTGCGGCCTTTAAGGTGAAGAAGAAGACCAAGCGAGGCAAGTCCAAGAGCAAGAAGAAGCTTGAGCAGGCGCGTCGCGACGGCAAGCGCAACGGCGACGATTACGGTGATGTGGCCGGTCGTTCCAACCGCGGTCGTGACGAGCGTCGCGGCGACGGCGAGCGTCCGAGCCGTCCCAAGCGCGGCGGCAAGACCCGCGTGCGCGAGGGCGTTCAGGCTCGCGTAGACGAGGCTGTTGAGAGCGTGGCCCGCGAGGTAGCTGCCGAGGAGCGCGGCGGTGCCGCTGCCGTCGAGCAGGCCCCGCGCGGTAACCGTGCCGAGCGTCGTGCCAAGCAGTTCCAGGGCGAGGCGCATCGCCGCCGTCGCGAGGACGAGGACCGTGGAGGTCGTCGCCGTGTTGAGCGCGAGGACGAGGGCCGTGGCTCGCGTGGCGGCAAGCGCGGCTCGGGCGACCGTCGTCGTTCCGGTCGCGATGGCGAGCGCGGTGGCCGTGACGAGCGTCGCGGCGGCGAGGGTCGTGGTGAGCGTGGCACCCGCAGCGGTGAGTCCCGTGGCGGCAAGCGCTTTGAAGAGCGCGGTGGCCGCGGTGGCGAGCGTCGCGAGGGTGCTCGCGGCAATGGCGGGCGCAGCGGTGCCGGTCGTTCTGGTGAGCCGCGCGATCGCCGTGATCCGCGTGCCAGCCGCGATCGTCGCGATGACTGGCGCAACTACGACGATACCCGCGAAGAGCGTCGCGGCGGCTACCGTGGTGGTCGCGGCGGCAACCAGGCCGGTTCCCGTGGCGGTCGTGCCGGCGGTCGCGATAACCGTGGCAGCTATGGTAACAATCGTGGCGGCAAGCGCGGCGGTAGCTCCCGTCGCCCCGGTGACGGCGGCGGCAAGCGCAAGTAACACACGCATCGCCCGCTAGAGCGAGGTGAACCAAGGGGCCCCGAGCAGACTATGCTCGGGGCCCTTTTTGGTGCAAAGAGGTCAGGTTAATCTGCACCAACGTCTTGAAGTTGCGGTGGAATACGGACTGTTTTGGCCTTTTGGGCGGCTTTTCAGTCCCTATTTCACCGCAACTCATGATTGGTGCAAAGTTACCTGTCCTCAATGCAGCAAACAAGGAGTGTCCCTAGGTGCTGCCTAAATACCGTTTATCGGAGAAAAAATACCGTTCGCCGGTCATAATGATTGTTCCGGCTTTGGGCTTGTCTACAATAACCCCCGTAAAAAGAAATGCGGAAGGTTACCGAGTCCCCTCGGACGTGGGCCTAACCAAAGTCTTTGATCGCGCGCGTCTCAATGGGCGCATTCGATTGATTTTGGTTGGGCTATATTTATGAAGGGACATGCCACCATGGGTTTCTTTTCTCGCCTGATGGGTGGCTCGGATAAGCAGACGACTGCGGCTTCCGAGTTCGAAATCCTCGCCCCTGTTTCCGGCGAGCTTGTTCATCTAGAAAATACCAAGGACCCCGCTTTTAGCAGCCGTGCAGTGGGCGATGGCGTTGCCGTGGTTCCCCAAGAGGGAACGGTGTGCGCTCCTGTCTCCGGTACCATCGCGGCGCTGTTCCCGACTGAGCACGCGCTGGGCATCATGCCCGACGACAGCTCTGCTCAGGTGATGCTGCATATCGGAATCGATACTGTTAAGCTTGAGGGCAAGGGCTTCCATGCGCTTGTTGCCCAGGGTGACCATGTCGACGCGGGCCAGCCCCTCGTCGAGGTCGATTTCGACGTGGTTCGCGCCGCCGGCTTCGATCCTACGGTCTTCGTTATCGTGTGCGAGCGCTCGGAGAACTCGACTCTTCGTGAGCATGCTTCCGGCCCTGTTGCTGTTAAAGAGCCTGTCGTCTGGCTTTCCGAGTAAATTCTTGTGGTGGGTACCGTGGTTATCAAGCGAGTTTTTAACAATAACGTCGCAATGGTCACTTCGGACGATGGCTCCGAGCTCATTGTCATCGGTCGAGGTCTCTGCTTTGGCCGTCATGCCGGCGACGCTATCGATGAAACATCGGTCGAAAAGACCTATGCGCTGCAGGAGGGTACTTCTCAGGATTCGCGTACGATTGACCGCTTGGCACATCTTTTGGAGTCCATTCCCACCGTCAACCTCGTGATTGCCGAGGACATTGTTCAGATGCTCCGTCGAGAGCTCAATGTTGATATCAACGACAAGATCCTCATTGCTCTCGCAGACCATATCGGCCTTGCTTTGGAGCGCGAGCGCAAGGGCGTCCCCTGTGAGAATCCGTTGCTGCTCGAGATCCAACAGTTCTATCGCAAGGAGTATGCGCTTGCGGGCCGTGCGCTGCAGATTGTCAAGGAGTATATGGGCATCCAGATGAGCGAAGAAGAGCAGGGTTTTATTACGCTGCATATCGTCAACGCCACCATGCCGCAACGCTCCGACCGTCTCATCATCTCGGTCCAGCTTGTTCGCGACGTACTCGCGATTGTTTCCGATCGTTACGCTGCGACCCTCGACGACACCTCGTTGCCCTATGAGCGTTTCGTCCGCCACCTGCAGTTTTTCGCACAGCGGGCGCTTGACCCCGCGGCCGGGCAGATCAATGACGATGCGCTGTTCCGAATCGATGAAACTAAGTATCCGTGCGCGTTCTCGTGCGCGGACGCCATAGCCGCCCACTTGTCGTCTGCCTATAACGTTGTCGTTACCGATGCCGAGAAGAGTTATCTCGCATATCACATTGTTAACCTGCTTGGAGAACCTGGTCTCTAGGCATAACGTGCCCACACATCGATTGATATAAGGCAGGGCTTATGGCCTTGTCCAGGGCACATCTGTCTTAATTTGCGGAAAAGGAAGGGGAGTACCGCTATGACCGCAAAAAAGAAGTTCAATTTCAAAGCGCCGTTGGAGGTGTTCGCGAAGTCGATCGTTCAGCCGATGATGTATCTCTCGGTTGCCGGCATTCTGCTCATCGTGGGCATCATTCTGACCAACAAGACCATCTGCGCCGTGATTCCCGTGCTGGGCTCCGGTCCGTTCCAGCTTGTGGGCGCCGTTGTCTATCAGTCGCTGATGTTTATCATCAACAACCTCTCGATTCTGTTCTGCGTGGGCATCGCCGGCGCCATGGCAAAGAAGAACAAGGGCCATGCTTCGCTGATCGCCCTGATGTCGTTCTTCCTGTTCCTGCAGGCCAATAACATCGTGCTCAACGCCACTGGCTCTCTTGCCGAAGCGAGCGGCATGCTCGGCCTTACCGGAACCGGCCAGAGCACCGTTATGGGCATTCAGGTGCTCGATACCGGCGTGTTTGGCGGCATCATTCTTGGTTGCATCACCGGTGCCGTGTTCAACAAGTACTCGAATAAGCAGTTCCCCATTGCCCTTTCGATGTTCTCGGGCGTTCGCTTTCCGTTCCTGATCATGATCATCATCTCCTGGATCATGGGCGCTGGCTTCTGCATCGTTTGGCCTCCGGTTCAGGGTGCCATCTCCTCCGTTGCCGGCATCATTAAGGAGTCGGGCAACATTGGTCTGTTTATCTACGGCATGCTCAACAAGCTGCTCGTTCCCACCGGTCTGCACCACCTCATCTACACCCCGTTCCAGTTCTCCGATGTGGGCGGCACCCTTACGCTGGGTGATCAGGTTATCGCCGGCGCCTATCCCATCCGTGTCGCCGAGATGGCAATGACGGGCCAGCCCTTCTCCGATAGCACCTACTTCAACAGCTACACCTTCAACAACCTGTGGCCCTACATCGGTATCGGTCTCGCCTTTATCTTCACCGCTTACAAGGGGAACAAGGATAAGACCAAGGCCGTTATCATCCCGCTGATCATCACCGCTGTGCTCTCCTGTGTCACCGAGCCCATGGACTTCCTCTTTGTCTTTGCCGCTCCCGTGCTCTTTGTCGTTCACTCGGTTCTTTCCGGCATCTTCCTGGTCCTGCTCAAGGTCCTCTCCGTGCCCGCTTCGACTGCAGGCGGCATCATCAACATCGTGGTTTCCAACCTGGTCCTCGGTGTCGATAAGACCAACTGGCCGATGATGCTCGTGCTCGGAGTCGTCAACGCCGCTCTGTACTTCTTCCTCTTTACCTTCCTCATTAAGAAGCTCAACCTCCACACGCCTGGTCGCGAGGAGGAGTCCGAGCTCGCCGAGTCCGTTGCCGAGGGCGAGGCCGCCGCGTCTGTCGCGGTGAAGCAGGGCGCTGTTGCCGCGGCTCCCGCAGAGGGCGTCGATGCGGGCATTGCCGACCTGGTCGCAGGTCTTGGCGGCAAGGACAACATCGAGGAGCTCGAGAACTGCTTTACGCGTCTCCGCGTGAACGTTAAGAACCCGGACCTCATCGATGAGAGCCTCATCAACCACGTGCCCAACAGCGGCATCAACCGCAACGGCAACAATATCCAGATCATCTTTGGCATGAAGGTTGCCGAGATGCGCGACAAGGTCGAAAACGCAATTGAGAAGGAGCAGTAAACAATGATCATTACTCTGTGTGGTGGCGGATCCACCTTTACCCCCGGCATCGTCAAGTCCATCGCCCTGCGCAAGGACGAGCTCGACGTTGACGAGATTCGTCTGTACGACATCAACGAGGAGCGCCAGCGCAAGATCGGCGTGCTCGTGGACTGGATTTTGCACGAGGACCTTGGCCTGGACATCAAGCTCACGGTGACCACCGACAAGGAGACGGCTTTTACCGACGCGAGCTTCGTGTTTGCCCAGATGCGCGTGGGCGGCTATGCCATGCGCGAGCAGGACGAGAAGATTCCGCTGCGTCACGGCTGCGTTGGTCAGGAGACCTGCGGCTGCGGCGGCCTTGCCTACGGCATGCGCACCATCTTCCCCATGGTCGAGCTGATCGATGACGTTGAGAAGTACGCCAAGAAGGACTACTGGATTCTCAACTACTCCAACCCCGCTGCCATCGTCTCCGAGGGCTGCCGCGTGCTGCGTCCCAACGCTCGCATCATCAACATCTGCGACATGCCGATCGCGATCATCGACGTGGTTTGCGCCGCACTCGATATCGACAAGAAGGATGTCGAGTACGATTACTTTGGCCTCAACCACTTTGGTTGGTTCACCTCGATTCGCCACAAGGGCGAGGAGGTGCTCCCGCAGCTGCGCGAGTACATCAAGGAGCATGAGATCCTGCTGCCCGATTCGTACCTCAAGGGCATGAGCTCGCTGATGTCCAAGAAGCCCGAGGAAGCCACCGACGAGCACCCCGAGCAGAACCGCCACACCAAGGGCAGCTGGTACTACGTCTGGAAGGGCGAGTACGAGATCATGGAGTGCTTCCCGGAGTACCTGCCCAACACGTACCTGAACTACTACCTGCAGCAGAAGGAGTTCGTCGAGCATTCCAACCCCGAGCGCACTCGTGCAAACGAGGTTGAGGAGACGCGCGAGAAGAACCTCTTTGACGGCATCGACCATTACGAGAAGACGGGCGAGATCGACGAGAGCACGTTCTATGCGGGCAGCCACGGCGACTGGATTGCCGACCTGGCCATCGCTCTGAAGAACGACACCAAGCAGCGCTTCCTGGTCATTTGCGAGAACAAGGGCGCTATCCCCAACATGCCCTACGACGCCATGGTCGAGCTGCCTGCCTACATTGGCAAGAACGGCCCCGAGGTCATCAGCCGCGACAACATTCCGCTGTTCCAGCAGGGTCTTATGATGCAGCAGCTGAACTCCGAGAAGCTCGTGGTCGAGGCCACGATCGAGGGTTCGTACGAGAAGGCGCTCAAGGCCTTTACGCTCAACAAGACCGTGCCTTCGATGAAGGTTGCCAAGGAAGTCCTCGACGACATGATCGAGGCTAACAAGGGTTACTGGCCCGAGCTTAGCTAGAGCTAGAAGGCCGCTGGCGCAAAAGAGTCACTGACGGCACAATTTGAACAATGCCCCGTTCGCGTATTTGCGTGGACGGGGCATTGCCGTTTGGTGAGAAGGGCGACAGGTTCATATGCACCAACTTGGTAGAAATCTACCTTTGGAGTGGAGCAGATGTGGTATTCTATCTGCGGGGTAATACTTAGGAATACCAAGTAATACCAACGCCGCAGAAACAAACTCCGGATGCGGGCCAATCGGGTTGCCTTCACAGCCCGTCGCCCAGCCGCGTGGCCCGCATCTATCCGCACTACCGTCGTTTCAAAAAGGAAGCGCCATGGCAGAACACATGACCCCTGTAGTCGCGAAGGTCTTGCCCGAGGAGAAGGCAGCCTTCGCGGCGGCAACCCAGCTCGTGGGTACCACGCCGTCCAACGCCATCCGCATGTTTATCGCTGCGTTCAATCGCTGCGGCACCTTCCCGTTCGACATCTCGCCCAACGGGGCTTTTGGCACTGCGCCCGATTCTCATCAAGAATGACTGTCCCAAACTGCCGGCACTTGGGGACGTTCCTTTTCTGCCGGCAGTTAAGGAACGTCCCTAAGTGCCGGGTTTTGAGGAGGTTGGCATGCTCAATGCGATGATTTGGGCGCTTGCCTGTTTTGGCGTCGTCGCTGCCGATATTGCCCTGAGCGTCGTTTTGTTCTCCGCCCTTGGCGTCGCATCGGTGTTCATGGGTTTTTCGATCGATGACCTCGACATTCAATTGCTTCAGGCCGTCGCGCAGACGGCATCGTTTTTGATGGCGCTGCTGTGGTGGCGTTATCTTTGGCCGCGTTCATTTATGGCACGCCGGCAAAGCGAGCATCCGCTCGGCGGGGGAGCGCGTGGGGCATGGAAGCGCATCGCCTGCGTTATCGTGATTGGCCTGGCCCTGCAGGTGGTCGTTGGCTACGTGACCGATGCCGTGCTGTCGCTGTTGCCCGATGCTGCGGCCGACTACAGCGAGCTTGTCGAGGAGACGGGCATGGGCGACACCAGCTATCTCGCCGTACTGACTACGGTGCTCGGCGCCCCATTTTGCGAAGAGCTGCTGGTACGCGGCATTATTTTTGAGTTTTCGCTCCGAGCGTTTAATCCGCAGTGCCGCCCACTTTGGAAGCGCCGGCGTCGCGCGAACGCGCAAGACAGCGCCATAGTGCCCTGGGCGGCCCCGAGTACCTGGGGCATCGCCGCGGCGATTGTGCTGCAGGCGGCGATCTTCGGTTTTATGCACATGAATTGGGTGCAGGGTTGCTACGCGGGCGCCGCCGGCCTCATCTTTGGCTGGGTGCTCGTTACGACCGGAAAGCTTCGCTATACGATTCTGCTGCATTTTGCCTTTAACGCCGGGTCGTACCTCATGGGCCTGTTGTGGTTTGTGAACACGCCGCTCGACGTGGCAATCACGGTCGCTATCGCCGGCGTCATCCTCGTTGAGGCAATGCGCTCGCTGCGCCAAGCGTGTGGGATGGACGCAGCGAGCGCATCGCTGCCCTAATTGCGGCGTCCGCCTCCGTTAGCGCCCTGGCGCCCCTGGGCTGCACGGTTGCGGCCTGCGGTGTTCTGCGCACGCGACATGCCGCCGTGACCCTTGCTGCCTTTGGGTCCCTTGCCAGCGCCGCCAACGCCACCGTGGGCCTTGCCGCCCTTCTTGCCGGTGCCATGCCCCCCGCCAGCAGACGTCTCGCCCGGGCGCGGGGGCACGGGGCGAATCAGGCAATGCTTGGTGTAGCCAATCAGATCGCGGCGGCCGGCCTTTTCCAGTGCCTCGCGTACGAGCTTGTAGTTCTCGGGCTTGCGGTATTGGATGAGCGCACGCTGCATGGCCTTCTCGTGCGGGTCGCGTGCCACGTAGATCGGCTGCATGGTGCGTGGGTCCACGCCGGTGTAGTACATGCAGGTCGACATGGTGGACGGGGTGGGGTAGAAGTCCTGCACCTGCTCGGGCATGTAGCCCATGTCGCGCACGGCCTCGGCAAGGTCCACAGCTTCCTTCATCGTCGAGCCGGGGTGGCTCGAGATCAGATACGGCACCACGTACTGCTTGAGTCCGTATTCGCGGTTCAAGCGTTCAAATTTACGACAGAACGCATCGTAGACGGCGCGGCTCGGTTTGCCCATTACGGAGAGCACCGCATCGCTCACGTGCTCGGGTGCCACGCGTAGCTGGCCCGAGACATGGTGCTCCAACAGCTCGCGCAAAAACTCGTCCGAGGCGTCGGCCATGGTGTAGTCAAAGCGGATGCCGCTGCGGACGAAGACCTTTTTGACGCCCGGCAACTGGCGCAGATCGCGCAACAGCTGCGTGTAGCCGCTTTCGTCGACCACCATGTTCTTGCACACGCTCGGCCATAGGCAGCGCTTGTTCTTGCACACGCCGTGCTTGATCTGCTTGTCGCAGGCGGGACGGCTAAAGTTTGC
Source organism: Collinsella sp. TF06-26 (assembly GCF_002232035.1). GTDB lineage: Bacteria > Actinomycetota > Coriobacteriia > Coriobacteriales > Coriobacteriaceae > Collinsella. Next base: position 165,792 of record NZ_NKXR01000002.1, on the reverse strand, counting down.
CGTCGGTCCGCCCACGTCGTTGATATAGCCCTTAAACTCGGGATCGCGCGTGAGCAGCTCGGCCTCGCGCATGATCGAGTCGTGGCTGCGCATCTGCAACACGCGGCCCTGGTGGAAGGTGAGGGCGCAAAACGAGCACTCGCCAAAACAGCCGCGGTTGGAACTAATGGAAAACTTGATCTCGGCAAAGGCCGGCACGCCGCCCGCTGCGTCGTAGTCGGGATGCCAATCGCGTGCGTAGGGGAGCTCGGCCACCTCGTCCATCTCGTCTGTGGTGAGCGTCGCCGACGGCGGGTTTTGCACCACATAGACGCTGTTGGGGTAGGGCTCTACCAGGCGATGACCGGTGATGGGGTCCATGTTCTGCTGCTGCACGTTAAAGCTGCGTGCGTAGTTGAGCTTGTCGGCGGCAAGGTCGTCCCAGCTGGGCAGCAGGTCGTAGTCGTAGACCTCGTCGAGCGAGTTGGTGCGGTAGACGGTGCCGTTGATATAAGAAATCTGGTCGACGGGCAGCCCGGCATCGAGCGCGTCGGCGATCTCGACAATCGCGTGCTCGCCCATGCCGTAGATGAGGATGTCGGCGCCCGAGTCGAGCAGTACCGAGCGCTTGAGCTTGTCCTGCCAGTAGTCGTAGTGGGCCAGGCGGCGCAGGCTTGCCTCGATGCCGCCGATGATGATGGGGGTATCCTTAAACGTCTGACGGATGAGGTTGCCGTAGACCGTGACGGCACGATTGGGACGGCGCCCCTCCTCGCCACCAGGGGTATAGGCGTCGGTGTGGCGGCGGTGCTTGGTCACCGAATAGTGGTTGACCATGGAGTCCATGTTGCCGGCGCTGACGAGAAAGCCCAGGCGCGGCTCGCCGAGCACCGTGATGCTGGCGGGGTCGGTCCAGTCGGGCTGGCAGATGATACCCACCTTGTAGCCATGCGCATCGAGCACGCGGCTGATGATGGCCATGCCAAAGCTGGGGTGATCCACATAGGCGTCGCCGCAGATATAGACGAAGTCGCACTGGTCCCAGCCACGCGCATCCATGTCGGCGCGGCTGACGGGGAGGAACTTGTCGCGGCCCGGTCGCCAGGGGCGTGAGGGCGCTGCTGGAGCATGAGTGGTGTGCCCACCCTGCGCCTTGCTGCCGCGCTTTTGCTGCTGGCCCTGTTTGCCCTGCTGACTGCGCTGGTTGTTCTGAGCGTGCTGAGGCTTATTTGCCACGATCCCTCCCGGTGTTTGTATGCTGCACGTAATTGTAACCAGTCTTTTTGGGACGGGGCTAAAAAGACTGGTGGAGTACATGGGCTGGCGGATCGGCGTGTCGATGCGGGTGTGGCGCCGCGCCCGCCGTTTGTTTCCAGACTGTGTATCTGCGCGTTGGGGAGCCCGTCTCGCGCGCACGCCATGTTGTCAATGGGTTACAGTATGAACGGCGGCCATGTCTCCGCCAACGCACGAGAGGGTCGTCAACAAGGAGGCCGCACGACGATGCAGCGTGCCAAGCAGATATCGGAGTCCATCGAGCTGGGCATCATTCTGGCGCTCGCCGGTGGCTTTATGGACGTGTATTCGTACATTGGGCGCGATCATGTTTTCGCCAACGCGCAGACAGGCAACATCTTGTTGGTGGGCGTGAGCATCTCGGAGGGTAATTGGGCGCTCGCGGGACGCTATTTCTTCCCCGTGGTGTCGTTTGCCGTGGGCATTATGCTTGCCGACCTGGTACACGAGCGTTTTGGCAGCGTGATTCACTGGCGCCAGGTGACGGTGTTTTTTGAAGCTGTTATCTTGCTGGGCGTGAGCTTTATCCCGGGCGGCGATTTCAACCTGCTCGCCAACTGCCTTACTTCGTTTGCCTGCGGTATGCAGGTCGAGAGTTTCCGCAAGATTCATGGACACGGCATCGCCACGACCATGTGTATCGGCAACCTCCGTAATGCCTTGCAAAACGTGGACGACTACATCATTACCCATAAGCGTGGCTTTTTGGAAAACGGCCTGCTGTACTTTGGCGTGATCTTTACCTTTGTGTTTGGCGCTGTGTTGGGCAACTGGTGTATTGAGCGCATGGGCCTGCACGCCATCGTCGTGGCGAGCGTGCTGCTGTTTGTCGCGTTTGCCATCATGTTTATCGACCGCGAGCGCGACTTGCGTTTTCGCTGGAAGGTTGCGGCCGAGGCTTGGAAAGAGGGCTGCCGAAAGTAACCGAATGCGGCAAAGGGACAGCCCCTTTGCCGCATTATTTTTCATCTCTATGTAGTACAGCTTCAGGAGCCAGAAAAAACTATCTAGCTCCTGAATGTTGTTACGAACTGCTTTTTGCAATTTATTCGAGATGCTCTTCAATCCGAGCCCTCAGAAGGGCAATGGCTGTGGGTATTCCAATTGCGGCGGCTAATTCGGCTTTATCCAAAACCTGTATGTTAAAGCACGATTGTTTATCACATTGAAGGACGTTAACTGAAGATAGCTTCACTTCCCGTTGACTGAATATATCGTAATCTCCAAATAGGAAGTTACCTTTTATTGTGTAATTCGGTATGTTCGTTACGCACTTCATCTCAAGTCTGTTTAGGCCATAATCGAACACCGCAACTTCCTTGTGTTCGATGATGAGCGCAACCCTGGGCATGTTACTAAAACCACCGTCGACGACAGTAAAGAGCTTTTCATTTGCATCGTCATAAACGGTGTATTTAAGACTCAATAGCTGTCCTAGTGGACCCGTGAACCCATGTCTTTTGATGTTGAGGTTGTCTCCCGCTGGGTTGACGAGAGCCAGAGCATGCGGATAAGGGTTACCTTCAATTGAGATTCGATATTCGTTTGTAGCCGTCTTGCTCGATTTAGGACCAGTAGCCATCACGCGTCATCGCCTCGATCGAATTGGAACCGTCTTCTGCTTCGTGCGGAGAATTACGCTGTATGTTGCAGTACATGCAGCTGCAATAACCGCATGGGCAATTTCTAACAAAATGAATGACACTATTTGCTGCATGCATATTAATTACTATAAAGTATCCTTTTATAAACGTATTGTCAAACATATATTGCTAAAACAGAAACAATTTATAGACTGAGTTGGTCGTATTCTTTGGGCAATTGCTCCTATAATCTAGCCTTCGCTGCAGTCGGGAGGGAAGGACTGGGGCTCCGTTATTATGTTGAAACGCTTTAACACTTTTGACGTTCTCATGAATTTTTTGTTTCAAAAGCGTTAGGATGGGACACATAGCGTGGGGCGTAATGGGCGCCCCGCACACGATGGGAGGCTATCAATGGCTAATCGTTTCGTTCTCAACACCATTTCTTATCATGGTTCTGGCGCCATCAAGGAGATCCCCGGCGAGCTCCAGCGTCGTGGCTACAAGAAGATCTTCGTCTGCTCCGACCCCGACCTGGTCAAGTTTGGCGTTACCGCCAAGGTAACCGACGAGCTCGACGCCGCCGGTATTGCTTGGAGCCTCTACTCCGAGATTAAGCCCAACCCCACCATCCAGAACGTCAAGGACGGCGTCGAGGCCTTTAAGGCCGCCGAGGCTGACGCTATCGTGACCATCGGTGGTGGCTCCTCCATGGACACCGCCAAGGCTATCGGCATCATCATCAACAACCCCGAGTTCGCCGATGTCCGCAGCCTCGAGGGCGTTGCTCCGACTAAGAACCACGCTGTGTTCACCATCGCCGTGCCGACGACCGCCGGTACCGCTGCCGAGGTAACCATCAACTACGTCATCACCGACCCCGAGAAGGTCCGCAAGTTCGTGTGCGTCGACACCAACGACGCCCCTGAGGTCGCCGTCGTCGACCCCGACATGATGGCTTCCATGCCCGCCGGCCTGACCGCTTCCACTGGCATGGACGCTCTGACCCACGCCATCGAGGGCTACACCACCAAGGGCGCTTGGGAGCTCTCCGACATGTTCCACTTTGAGGCTATTAAGCTGATCAGCGAGAACCTGCGCGACTCCGTTGCCGAGGCCAAGTTCGGCCAGCCCGGCTCCGGCCGCGAGGGCATGGCTCTTGGTCAGTATGTCGCCGGCATGGGCTTCTCCAACGTTGGCCTGGGCATCGACCACGCCATGGCTCACACCCTGTCCGCTCACTACGACACTCCGCACGGCGTCGCTTGCGCCATGCTGCTGCCGATCGCCATGGAGTTCAACAAGCCGGTTTGCGCCGAGCGCCTGGCCAAGGTCGCCGTCGCCATGGGCGTTGACACCACGGGCATGAGCACCGACGAGGCCGCCGACGCCGCCATCGCCGCCGTTAAGCAGCTCTCTGCCGACGTGAACATCCCGCACGTCTGCGAGGCCATGAAGGCCGACGAGATCGAGGTCCTGGCCAAGGACGCCATGGCCGACGCCTGCTTCCCGGGTAACCCGCGCGAGGCGACGCTCGACGACGTTATCGAGCTCTTCAAGAAGATCTGCCCGGCTGCTTAACCTGGTTCGGCGGGCCCCGCCCGTTAGCCCCAGAATCGTCCTCGGACATGTCGGAAGCCCCCGCTGCGCACTTCGTGCGGCGGGGGCTTCCTCCGTCCTGCGGAAAGATTGTGGGGCTAACGGGCAGGGGCCTGCCGGCTCGTTATCGTGACGGGCGCAGCTCTGGGGAGCTCGATGGGTTGTCTCTCTGGGTAAATAAATGTGCGTGGTGGTATTGTTGCTGTGGGTTTAATTCGATATGAAAGGGTGACTTTGGTGTCCCAGATGGATTCTACGCTCTCCTATATTGCTGAGCAGTTGAAGGCGCTTACCTCGATTGCTTCGCCTACGGGCTATACCCGTGCGGCGACTGATTATCTAATGGAGACCCTGCGCGATATGGGCTTTGGGCCTGAGCGTTCTAATAAGGGTAACGTGCTGGTTGAACTTGGCGGCGAGGGCGAGCCGCTCGTATTGGCGAGCCATGTCGATACCCTGGGCGCCATGGTGCGCTCCATTAAGGACAATGGTCGCTTGCGTCCCACGACGCTCGGCGGGCACCAGTGGTCTACGGCCGATGGCGAGAACTGCACCGTCTACACGCGTGACGGCAATGTGTATACGGGTGTGGTCCTCAACACCGAGCCTTCGGCGCACGTGGCCGATGAACCGGTCAAGACCATCGAGAAGAACATGGAGATCTTGCTCGACGAGAACGTTGACAGCAAAGACGATGTGCTCGAGCTGGGTATTCAGACGGGCGATATCATCGCTATGGATCCGCGCACCACGGTGACGGAGAGTGGCTACATCAAGAGCCGCTTCCTGGATGACAAGCTGTCGGCGTCGATTCTGCTGGGTTTGGCTCGCGCCGTTGCCGACGGCGAGGTGACCCTCTCGCGTAAGGTGTCGCTGCTCTTTACCGTGTACGAGGAGGTCGGCCACGGCGGTGCCTTTGTGCCGGCCGACACGCGCGAGATGATCAGCGTTGACATGGGCTGCGTGGGCGACGACCTGGGCTGCACCGAGCGCATGGTGTCGATTTGCGCCAAGGATTCGGGCGGTCCGTACAACTACGACCTGGTAACCACGCTGTCCAACATCGCGCGCGAGCTGGAGCTCGATTACGCCATCGATGTGTACCCGCATTACGGTTCCGACGTCGAGGCCACGCTTTCGGCCGGTTACGATATCCGTCACGGCCTGATCGGCCCCGGCGTGTACGCGAGCCACAACTACGAGCGCAGCCACATTGACGGCGTGCGCAACACCTACGAGCTCGTCCGCGCCTACGTGCAGCGCTAGGGGAGCAGCTTGCGACTCGGCTGACCAATCACTAAGGCCCGTTTTTCGGGCCTTTTTTCGCTTTGGGCTGTTTAGTATTATGATGTATGTAATCTATTAACTAAACGTGTAAATTACTTAACGAGGTGATGCGGTGTATGGATACGTCTGAGTACTTATCTATGGGTGATGCCGCCCGCCTGTTGGGCGTTACGAAAGCCCGCATATCGCAACTTGCCGCATCGGGGACGCTTGTGTGCGATATTGTGGGCGGCCGGAAGATGGTCGAGTACAATTCTGCGACCGCCTACCAAAAGGTCCGCAAGCGAGGACGCCGTCCTGCGGCTGATGTGGGACGCAAGTTTACGCTGATGTCGGCCGACCATGAGATCGCGCATGTCTCATTTGATCCGACGCGTGAGTTTCCCTTCGAAATCGCCGAGGTCCTCGATGCGCAACGAATGCCGTTTGGCACATGCTCGAGCTCTTCTCCTACGGTGAATAAACGGGAGCTCAACGTGTGGTGGAGCCATCGGTCGGTGCCTGACGTCCGCCCTGGACTCGTCTCGCGCTATCGTGAACTGGGAATTGCCAATGGCATCGAGGTTCCGGTTCGGTGCCTGGGCTTATCGCTTTCGGATTGTTATTGGCTGCGGCCGGCCGATTGCGTCGAACTCAAATGGCAAAGCATCAATTACTTTGAGAACGAATTTGAGCGATCGGCGCCCGAAGAGCGTTCGGGTTGGCTGGAAGGCATCGGTCTAAAAAATCCGGATAACACGTCCGAGGGCGAGCTCCCTAAATCGTGGATGATCCGAAACGGCATTCGCGTTTTGGCTAAAGGGTGCGGGATGGACGATCAGCGTCCCTTTAACGAGGCGGTTGCAACGGCTCTACATCGTCGCTTGCTTTCCAAGGGGGAGTTTGTTCCTTACGCGGTTGAGCGCATATTCGATGGCCCTGTGTGTCTGTGCGACGACTTTCTTGACGGCCGCGAGGAATACGTTCCGGCTGTTTACGTTAAGGGCGTACTTGGTAGTCAGCGGGGAAACTCGACGTACGACCGGTACTGTTGCTACCTCGGCAAGCATGGTGTCGGTGAGGCCGCTGTGAGAAGGTCTATGTCGCAGATGATTGTCTGCGATGCCCTTTTGGCCAACAGCGACCGCCATTGGCGAAACTTCGGCATCATCCGCAATGTCGACACCCTGGAGATAAAACCTGCTCCGCTGTTCGATAGCGGCAACTGCCTGTGGTATAACGTACCAACTGCCGTGCTCGCAGCTGGGGAGTTTGGGTTTTCCGCTAAGCCGTTTGGGCCCGACCCTTCCGTCCAGCTGGCGCTTGCGGACTCGCTCGATTGGTTCGATTCATCGCGGCTCAACGGATTTGTTGATGAGGCGATCGAGATTCTTTCGCAGAGCGAATGGGCCACGGCGGAGGGTCGACTCGAGGCCATCCGCCGCGGCCTCGAGCGTCGCATAATCGAGGTTGGTGCCGCTGTTGAGGTACTTCGACACGTGCAGCGATAAACCCGCGGCTACTTAAGTGCGCCGGTCACGGTGCCGCCGCCCAGGACGATGTCGCCGCGGTATATAACGACAGCCTGGCCGGGGGCGATGGCGCGCTGCGGCTCGTCAAAGGTCAGCAACATTTGCCCGTCTTCGCCGTGCGTAAGGATCGCTGCCTGGTCTTTCTGTCGGTAGCGGTACTTGGCGCCCACGCGGATGCCGCCGGCATCCAGCTCGGCTTCCATGTGGTCGGCAGGGGCGCTCCAAATCCAGTCGTTGGCCGTGAGCGCCGTGGCCGTCAGGTCCTCGGCCTCGCCCAGATGCACGGTGTTGTTGACGGCGTCGACACCCGTTACGTACACGGGATGCGCCATCGCGACGCCCAGGCCTTTGCGCTGGCCGATGGTGTAGCGCAGCGCGCCGTTGTGGCGCCCGACCACGCTGCCGTCGCGCCACACAATGTCGCCCGGTGCAGCGGGATGTCCGCAGCGGCGCTCGATATAGCCCGCGTAGTTACCGTCTGGAATAAAGCAGATATCCTCGCTTTCGGCCTTCTTGGCGTTGATGAAGCCCTGCTCGGCGGCAATCCGGCGCACGTTGCGCTCCTTGTCCAGACCCGCCAGCGGAAAAATCGTGCGCGCCAGACGCTCCTGCGTAAGCGAATACAAAAAGTAACTCTGGTCCTTTTTGGGGTCCTCGCCGCGATGCAGCTGCCAGGTGCCGTCTGCCGCCTGGCTTGTTTTGGCGTAATGGCCCGTGGCGATGTAGTCGCAGCCCATGTCCAGCGCTGCATCGAGCAGCGCGCCAAACTTAATGTGGCGGTTGCAGATAATGCACGGATTGGGCGTCAGCCCCTCCTGGTAGGCGTTCACAAAGCGCTCGATTACGTTACGGTCGAAGGTTTGCTGCAAGTCGAGCACATGGTGGGGAATGCCTATGCGCTCGGCGACGGCCTCTGCGTCGGCGATGTCGCGGTCGACCTTACTCATGCCCGTGGCGGGGTCGGGTGCGGGGCAGGTGAGGCGCATGGTGGCGCCGACACATTCGTAGCCCTGGCTTTTGAGCAGATACGCGGTCACGCTGGAATCGACGCCGCCGCTCATGGCGACGAGCACGCGCTTGTTGTGCATGAGGAGGTTCTCCTTGGTGGCATGTGGCCAAAAAAGAAAAGCGGCGCGGGAGGCTGGTTCCGCGCCGCAGACATTGTAGCAAGTTCGGGCGTCCTGTGGGACACCCTGTTGGGATGAGCTCAGGCTGCCAGAAGAGAGGGGAGACCGGCGTGCCTTGGACTCGTTCTAAGAACGAGAGCTCTAGTCCTGGAAGAGTGCCGTGGACAGGTAGCGCTCGCCGGTGTCGGCGAGCAGCGCCACGATGGTCTTGCCCTCGTTCTCGGGGCGCTTGGCCAGCTGCAGTGCGGCCCACACGGCGGCGCCGGACGAAATGCCCACGAGCACGCCCTCCTTGTGGCCCACGGCGCGGCCGGTGGCAAAGGCGTCGTCGTTCTCGACGGGGATGATCTCGTCGTAGACCTGGGTGTCGAGGACGTCGGGCACAAAGCCGGCACCGATACCCTGGATCTTGTGCGGGCCGGCCTGGCCCTTAGAGAGCACCGGGGAGGTGGCGGGCTCGACGGCGACGACCTGAATCTCGGGGTTTTGCTCCTTGAGGAACTCGCCCACGCCGGTCACGGTGCCGCCGGTGCCGACGCCGGCGACGAAGATGTCGACCTTGCCGTCGGTGTCGTCCCAGATCTCGGGGCCGGTCGTGGCCTTGTGAATGGCCGGGTTCGCGGGGTTCACAAACTGGCCGGCGATGATGCTGTTGGGGGTCTCCTTCTGCAACTCTTCGGCCTTGGCGATAGCGCCCTTCATGCCTTTGGAGCCGTCGGTGAGCACGAGCTGCGCACCGTATGCCTGCATCAGCTTGCGGCGCTCGACGGACATGGTCTCGGGCATGGTGATGATCACCTTGTAGCCGCGGGCGGCCGCCACCGAGGCGATGCCGACGCCGGTGTTGCCGCTCGTGGGCTCGATGATGGTGTAGTCGCCGCCACGCACGAGCTTGCCTGCCTTCTCGGCCTCGTCAATCATGTTCTTGGCGACGCGGTCTTTAACGGATCCGGCGGGGTTGAAGTATTCCAGCTTGACGAGCACGCGGGCCTTGAGGTCCTCATCGGCCTCAAAGTGGGTGAGCTCCAGGAGCGGGGTGTGGCCGATAAGCTGATCGATGGACGTGTAAACCTTGCTCATGATGAACCTCCAAAGTGTTCAAATGACTGGATACCGTGTGGTTTTACGGTGTGTCTAGCAGCTAAACCCATAAACCTTATAGGTTGTTCGTTTAGCTGTTGGGAAGCATAGTAGACACCAAAGCCTAGTAATGCAATAGGAAATAGGAGATTATTGCAAGTTGATTAACCATCTTGACCGGAACGGGTATTTTCAAAGCCAATTTTTCGGCTAGAATTTCAACGGACTAAAAGACCGAAAGGCAGCACTATATATGTTGGTTTCCACAAAGGGCAGATATGCCCTGCGCGTTATGGTCGACCTGGCCGAGCATCAGGCGGCCGGTCGCATCCCGCTCAAAGAGATCGCGGCGCGCCAGGGGATTTCGGAGAAGTACCTCGAGAATATTCTGGCGACGCTCGTGCGCGCCAATATGCTCTCGGGCATGCGCGGCAAGGGCGGCGGCTACGTGCTTACGCGCCCGCCCGAGCAGTACACGGTGGGCGAGATCTTGCGCCTGACCGAGGGCAGCCTGGCGCCGGTCGCCTGCCTGGATGGCGACTGCAAGGGTTGCTCGCGATCTGATGAGTGCCCCACGCTCGACGTGTGGAAGAACCTTGACAAGCTCATCAACGACTACCTCGACGGTGTGACGCTCGATCAACTTGTCGCTCCCAATGAAGGCTACGATTACGTCATCTAACCCACACCTGCCATGTGGGGACAGGGTGGAAATGGCAGATTCTCTCGCCCTTTGAGACTTGGCAAATAAGAAGGCCGCCCATTTTTGCGATGGGCGGCCTTCGTTTTGGGCTGTTGAGACGGGCGCGGCCGGAATGGCCGTTTTAGCCCTCGGCGATGCTATCGAGAATGCTGCGCATGATGGACACCAGGATGCTGCCCATAAAGGCCGATCCAAAGCTGGCGATGGAGATACCCGCGCCCAGCAGATTGACCGACAGATAGCTGGCCAGCTCGAGCATAAAGCTGTTGACTACGAGCTGAAAAATACCCAGCGTAATGATCGTGAGCGGCAGCGAGATAACCGTCAGAAACGGCTTGACGAGCGAATCGACGATGTTCAGGAACAGTCCCACGAAGGCGAAACAGACCCAGGCCTCGGCAAAACCGAAGGGCTGGATGCCGGGGACGAGGAACGTGGCAATCGCGATGGCGATCGAGGTAAAGAGCCAGTTAAGCATAAAGCGCATGGTGTGAATCCTTTCTTGCGCAGGGTGCGTCGGTGTCGCGTGAAGCGGTTTGCTGCGGCAGCTTGGACGGCCGCTCGGGTGTGCCGCCTTGTTCGGCCGCCCATTGTCTCAGATATTCGTGGAGCTTACGTGCGCATTCGGTTTCAAAACGGCGTTCGTCCTGAAAAACGCGCCGCTGGCAGAGAGTTTTGTCGCTTTAGTTTGGTGGTGTGCTAAACTGCTACGGGCAAAAGCCACACGCGTTGCCCTATTGCATAGAACGGGCGAACGATGCCCGATGTCAGTATCAACTTCGATGCCTTTTGGCGGGTTTGGCGGTGATCGATGAATATCGAGAACATGTTTGACAAGCCTGATGTCAAGCAGCTGGTCCACGCATTTAGTCTTTTGGATGACGAGAAGGATATCCAGGCGTTTTTGACCGATATCTGCACGCCGCGCGAGATCTGCGATCTTTCGCAACGTCTGCAGGTTGCGCGTTATCTGGATGAGGGCGAGCCTTATGTTGAGGTTCAGGCCCGCACCGGCGCTTCGTCCACTACGGTGAGCCGCGTTTCAAAGGCACTCAACGGCGAGTACGGCGGCTATCGCAAGATCCTCATCAAACTGGAGGATGGCGAGTAGGCCAGCGGCAACAAACGAATTGCGCAGAACCGTCCCTTCGGGGGCGGTTTTTTGATCCTTTGGGGACGGAGGAAAACGGATCGCTGGGTTAGACTGACCTCCTCGGTGATCCATTTTCCTCCGTCTCCAAGGGGTCAAATCTGTTGGCGTGGGGCAAATCTGTCCGCGCGGGCGGGTAGGATGGAAACATTGAATATTGCGAACGGTTTGAGTGGAGGACCATGCCTGTTCGAATCTATACCACCAACGCCGGCGCGGATTTGAGCGATGCCGAGGCGGCGCTGCTTGCCGACCTTATTGCCCGCCACGGGCGTGCCGTGCTGCTGGCGCCAACGTTTGCTGAGCTCGACCTGTGCCGTCATGATGCGGCGGAAGCCGGCGTTTCGCTGGGTATTGACTACAAGACGCCTACATCGTGGCTTCGCTCGCTGTGGGAGCTTTTGGGCGACGGGCGCGGTTTCGTCGACAACCTGCAGCGTCAGATGCTGTTTTCGGACATGGTCACGCGTCTCGACGATGCCGACCTGCAGCCGCTTTCGCGCAGCCAGGGCACAGTGCGCATGCTTGCGCGCATGGCCCGCGACGTGTTGCCGGGCGTTGCAGGGACGGGTACCGAGCGATGCCGTGGTAACAATTGCCAGCCTGAGCCAAAAAGCGATGCCGAGGCTCGTGTGTTCGAGCTTTTGCGTGCCTACGCGGGTGGTTTGGACCGTCGAGATATGGTCGAGCCCTGCGAGGCGGCTGACATTATGGCCGATGCCCTGGCCGATAACCTGCCGGCGTGCACCCGCGCCGTATGCGTGCGCGGTATCACGTCGTTTACGCACGGCCTGCTCGAGCTGCTGTCTGCCGTGGCGAACAATGGGGGAGAGGTCGTCGTACTGCTTGCCTGCGAGCAGGCGGCGATGCGCGAGGAGCTTGCCGCGGCATTTGATGCCCGCGGTGTGCTGTTCGAGGCCGCGCCGCTGAGGGAGGACGCCGTCGCGTCTGATGCCGCTTGCGGGACCGCCGCTCAGCCTGCCTTTATTGAGGTCGCCGGCCCCCATGCCCGTGCCCATGCTTATGCGGACGCCATCGATAAGTTGGTGAAAACGCACAAGGAGTCCAAGGACGATAAGGCTGCTGCAACGCCCGCCGACCCCGTACGCGTGCTCGTTGTTTCTGCCCGGGCACCCCAGCTGTTCGGTGAGCTCGCCTCTCGTCTGGCGGCTCGTCATATCGCTGCCGAGACAGTTGAGTTCACGGCGTTTTCTCAATCCATTGCGGGCAGGCAGTTCACGGCGCTCGCCAACCTGATCGAGCGTATGAAGGCCGCCGACGAAGGGGCAGCTTCTAAGACTGAGTGGTGGCCCGCGCCGGAGCTTACCGACTGGATTTACAGTCCGCTTTCGGGCGCTGATGCCGTCAATGCCCGTACCTTCGATAAGAATATGCGTCTCTCGCGCAGCAAGACTACCGCGGGCGTTAAGAGCCTGCTGCAGAGCGTCCAAGGCCAGGTGAGGGGCGCGCGCAAGGCGGCGAGCGACGAGAACTGGTTTAAGAACGTGCCGTGCGTGGTCTCGGACGTGTTCCAGGCGCTGTGGCGTGACAAGCCCGTGACGGCGCTCAAGGCCATGCTTGCCGTTGCCGAGGGGTTGCCCGATCGCTCGCTGGGCAGCTTGGATGGCCAAGCCCGTCGCCAGGCGGAGGTGGCTCTGCTGCGCCACGTCATCGACATCCTTATGAACGATGCTCGCGCGCTCGACGTATCGCAGGCCGCGACCGTGCCCGTGCTCGATGGCATTCGCACCAAGGTAGACAAGCGTAGCACCGCCTACGATTACGAGACCTACGAGGTCGACCGCGCGCCGCGCGCCCAAGTGCGCTTTGCATCGCTTGCCGATGCGGCAGGCCTGCGCCCCGATAGCTACGATGCCGTGCTGCTTGCCGACGTCGACCTGGACAGTTATCCGCTCTCACATGAGGAGGGCCCGCTGGCCACGCTGACGGCAGAGTTAGATCGCAGCGGTGTGACGCTTGAGCCTGCCGCCTTGTTGCGCGTACGCTTTGGTCGCGCGATGCAGGCCGCGCGCGGTCCGGTTACGCTTGCCCGCGTGACGCACGATCGCCAGGCGCGCGAGTGCTACCCGGCTGCCGTGTGGACTGAGTTGCGGGCGCATGCCGAGGCCGCTGGCGCTGCCGAGGCCGCTGAAGCTGCTAAAGCAGCTGACGACGCTAAGACCGCTGGCGCCGACAAGGCGAAGTGCGTGGGTGAGGGTGATATCGTAAGGGACTTCGATCCCGCGGCGGGCGAAGGTCTCAAGCGCGAGCGCGTGGCCTGTGAAGCCCCTCAGCATCTGAGTGCCGAGGCCGTGCCGTATTTGGTCCTGCGTCGTCGCGATGGCGAGGGCGAGGACGCGCCACTCGTGCCGCGCCTGACGTCCGCCTCGCAGATCGAGGCCTATTCCGCCTGCCCGTTATGCTGGTTCGTCTCGTATCGCGTCAAACCTCAGTCCATCGATGCGGGCTTTGGCAACATGGAGAAGGGCAACTTTGTCCATGACATGCTGGAGCACTTGCATGCCCGTCTGCCCCAGGAGGGCATGGAGCGCGTGACGCCCATGAATCTGCCGCGCGCGAAGGAGCTGCTGCACGAGGTCTTTGCCGAGACCCTGGCCGAGCACGCCGGCAAGCGCGGTACCGAGGGCCCGCTGGTGCCGCTCTCTCCAGTGGAGGAGCGCCAGGTGGCCGAGATTTTGCCGCAGCTGGAGGGTGTGCTTGCCTACGAGTCCGAGGCGCTCGCGCCCTTCGCGCCGCGCTACCTGGAGTTTGCGTTCAACGAGCTCCAGGTCGAGTATGCCGGCTGGCCGCTCGGCGGGCGCATCGACCGCGTGGATGTGGATGCCGAGAATCGCGCCGTGGTAATCGACTACAAGCATCGTTCGGGTGTCGAGGAGTTTAAGCTCGCCGATCCCACGGTGCGCGACGAGGAGTCGGGCGAGGCCCCCATCGACGACCCGCGCTGGTTGCCGCCCCATACTCAGACACTCATCTACGCGCAGGCCATGCGCCGGGCTCTGGATCTGGATACCCGCGCCGCACTCTATTTTTCGACCAAGGGCGGCAAGCCCGCGCTGCGCGGTGCGGCGAGCGCCGAGTTGCTTGAGGAAGAGCGCGGCGACGGCCGCATCCCAGGCCTTAAGAAGGGCTTTCCCGGCGAGGGCGGCAACATGGACTTCGATGCGCTGCTCGATCGCGTGGAGACCGGCATTGCCGAGCGTCTGCGCGAGCTCGAGGCGGGCAACGTTGCCGCCGTCGACCCGACGTCGGCTCAGGCCGCGCATGCGCGCTGCTCGTATAACCACGAAGGAACGTTTGTAAGGAGGGACGTGTAGACCATGGATCTTTCGACTTTGATGCCGCAACAGCTGCAGATCGTCAAAACGCTCGACCGTCCGCTGTTTGTCTCGGCGGGCGCCGGCTCGGGCAAGACCTTTACCCTCACGCGCCGCATCGTCTACGCGCTCTCGCCCGAATCCGGTCCGTTTGTCGAGCACCTGGACCAGGTGCTCGCCATTACCTTTACCAAAGACGCCGCGGCCGAGATTCGCGACCGTGTGCGCCGCGCGCTTATCGAAGAGGGTATGGACGAAGAGGCCCTGACCGTCGACGACGCTTGGATTTCGACCATTCACGGTATGTGCTCGCGTATCCTGCGCACGCACGCGCTGGAGCTGGGCATCGATCCCGAATTCACGGTGCTCACCGATACCGATGAGCTTATGGATCAGGCTGTCGAGCATGTGCTGGGGCGCGCGACGGCGCCCGATGCCGCGCCTGAGCTCGCCGCCTCGCTTAAGGCCCTCTACGCTTGGTATCCCATGGCGGGCGAGGGCGGGCCGTTTGGCGCCGGTACCACCATCAAAGGTCTGGTGCGCGACCTGCTGGAGCTATCGAGCCAGCTGCCGGGCGGCATGGACGATGTGTGCGTGGCGCGCGGCCAGGCCGACACCTCTGCGCTTGCCGACGCCTATCGCGCGGCGTTGGGTGCGAGCAAGGCCGCGACCGAGAAAGCGCAGATGGCGCTCGATGCCATCGACGCGTTCGAGGCGAGCGGCAAGACCATGGCCGATGCGGCACGACTCATGATGTCGTGCACCATGCCGCGCGCGAGCAAGGCGTTCCCCAAGGAGCAGGTCGAGCTGCTCAAGGCCGAGGCTGCCGATGCGTTTATCAATATCGTGCTTGCCTGCGGCGGTCCGGCGCTCGATGCGCTGGTGGGCTTGGCCCGCTCTGTAGAGGCTGAGTACCGCGCGCTCAAGGCTGCCCAGTCTGCCCTCGACAACAACGACCTGCTGCGCATGGCCTACGAGGCCCTGCGCGATTACCCGGCCATCCGAGAGGCATACGAGGGCCGCTTTAAGATGGTCATGATCGATGAGTTTCAGGATACCGACCAGATGCAGGTCGACCTGATCCGTTACCTGACCGGCGCGGGCGAGCGTGCGCTGTGTACCGTGGGCGATGCACAGCAGTCGATCTATCGTTTCCGCGGCGCCGAGGTCGAGGTCTTCCGCCGCCAGGAGCGCAAAGTGGACGCCTCGGGGACGGCCGAGGCGGCGGCCGTCGCTGGCGCTGCTGCCGATGTCCCCGCCGGCGAGCTCGTCAAGCTCGTGCGCAACTTCCGCAGCCATGACGAGGTGCTGCGTTACGTGGCACGCGTCTTCGACGGCGATGACGGCGGCCTCATGCAGGGCTTTTTGGATCTTGAGGCGAGCGACGGCCGCAAGGACACGCTGGTAGCGGACGCCTCGCGTCGCCAGGCGCTCTTTGTTGCCGGCGGCAGTACGCAGGAGCGCACACAGGCCAAGGCCCGCGCGATCGCGGAGCGGTTCCGCGCGCTTGCCGATGCCGGCCAGCCCCAGGGCGGCATGGTGCTGCTGCTGGGCCGCATGACAAACGCCGACGTTTATGCCCAGGCTTTCCGCGACCAGGGGCTCGACTGCGTGATCGCGGGTGGCTCGGTCTTTGCCCAGGCAGCCGAGGTGCAGACGGTGCGCGCCCTAGTCTGCGCGCTCGCCAACCCGGCCGATACGGCGCAGGGCCTTATGCCGCTGCTCGCCTCGCCGATGTTTGCGCTCGGCGCCCAGGAGTTCCTGGCGCTGGCGACCAAGCTCGATAGCGAGACGGGGGAGACCTCGCGCCGGAATATCGACGCGGGCATCATGAGCGATTTCGACGTGCCGGGTTTGCAAGACTTGCCGCTCGTGACGCGCGCCCGCGAGGTGCTGCGGTATGCGCTTCGTCGCGTGGGCCGCGATTCGTTCGCTGCCATCGCGCGCGACGTGGTCAACGCCTCCGGTTGGTTTGTGCGTCTGGCACAGCGTGGCCCCGAGGGCAAGGCCATCGCCGCCAACGTGCTCAAGGCGCTTGATGCTGTGGTTGAGGCCGAGGCCGAGTTCGGTAACTCGCCGCGTTCCATCGCGCTGGCCTTCGACCGCTTTTTGGCGGGCAAGGAAGCCCCGGGTGCCCTCAACGAGGAGGGCGACGGCGCGGTACGCATCATGACGGTGCACGCCTCCAAGGGTCTGGAATATCCGGTCGTGGCGGTCGCCGAGTGTTTTGGCGTGCGCAAATCGTCCGGTGCGGCACAGATGGGTCGCGTCGACGGCGGGGCGCAGGTCGTGGCGCTGCCGGCACGCTTCGACGGCGTTAAGCTCGCCGACGGAACCTTTGTGAAGGGCGACGACGTCAAAAAGCAGTTTGAGCATGCGTTTAAGGGCAAGGGCACGTCGCTGTGGCTGTCGCCGGAGCTCATGGAGGATGTCTGCGCGACAGGTTCTCCCGCCGAGGCATTCGTTCGCCTGCGCAACGATGACCTGCGGCTCTCGCTCGAGGAGCGGGCCCGCTTGCTCTACGTCGCCATGACGCGAGCGCGCGAGTTGGTCATTCTGGCGATGGATGCCGGCGTGAGCCGCGGCAAGGTGTGTGCGCCGACCTTCGATGCCGAGACCGATCTGACCTACGACGTGCTGCGTCGCATCCTGCCGACCGACAGTCTGGACATGCCGCAGCTCGATAGCGACCGTTTGGTGTTCGACAACTCCAAGCCGGGCGATTACGAGCTCATCTCGCTGGCGGACTTTACCTTTGGCGAGCAGGCGTTTGAGGCTAACGCTTCGCTGGATGCCGAGGGTAGGCTTGTTCGCGGCGATGTCGATGTTGCTGATAATGCTGCGCACTCAACTGTGCCCGGTCCTGCCGACCCCGAGCCCGATTCGTTTGAGCTTGTGTATCCCCAGGCAGTGGGCGTGCGCATGGGCGCCTGTCCGTTCCCGGCGCGTGACTCGTATAGCTACTCGTCAATCGCCGCGGCGCTCCATGCCGAGACAGAAGACCGTGCCGCCGAGGCGCGTGTGCCCATGGACGAGTCCGGCGATGATGCGGAGTCGGATGGCTCGGAGATGGCCGATGCAGACGTGGCCGCCGTTGAGCCCGCCGGCAACCCCATGGCGCTGGGCTCGGCGTTCCATGCCGCCTGCCAGTGGCTGATCGAGATGGGTGCCGATGCGCTGCCCGCTGAGCGTGCCGATGCGCTGGCGCGCCTGTGGTGCCTGACGCCGGAGCAGCGCGAACGCTTCGACGTTGCCCTGGACCGCTGGCTCAAGTCGGCTGCTCGTGCCGACCTGCTCGCGTGGCCGTGCGTTCGCGCCGAGGTGCCGTTCTTCTCGCTGGGCTGCGAGGACGAGGACATCGCCCGCTACGGTGCATATGCCGAGGGCGCCATCGACGCTTTGGCGACGAACCCGGCGGATTCGTCATGCGCGCTGGTCATCGACTACAAGACGGGCGGGACGCCGGACGAGACGCCGGAACAGCTGCAGGAGAAGCACGCCCTGCAGGCGCGCGTCTACTCCGATGTGTTGCACAAGGCGGGCTTTGAGGCCGTGACCGTCAAGTTCGTCCGCGTGGAGCAAGTCGACCCCGCCAACCCCTGCGAGCCTCAAGTAGTCACCTACAGCCTCTAGCCACCTCAGGCTTTATGGTGCTATTTGGTTGGTTTTGCGGCCGTAAGGCCCTCAATCGTCCAAATGGCACCGCAACGCATGGGAGAGCTTGGGGCGGTACAATGGCCCGAACGGTTCAAACGAATAAGGGGCCATCATGCAGCTCACCAAAACGCTTAAGGTGACGCCGGAGGAGCTTTTTGACGCTCTGGCGGGGTCCATCATGCAGGATATCGAGAACGCCACGGGCAAGTGTCCCAGCCGCAACAAGCTCAACGGCTATAAGTACGAGAAGCGCCCATACCGCAAAAGGTAAGGTGACTCTTCATCGGAAACCGTGAACGCTTCGGGTTTCGAGTCAGTAGCGAACAGCCCGACAAAAAATGTTGTTGGAAGTGCCAAATGAATAAGAATGCCGCTACGCAACTGCACATCTATTCCGCCTTTTTCGTTCTCGCGGGATTTGTTTTAAATCGGGGAGTGTTTCTACTTTTCCTTGCGGAGAAAGGAATGCCTGTCACGGAAATCGCGCTTTATCAAGCCCTGTTTAACATTGCAACGGTCGTCCTCGAGCTGCCAACAGGGCTGATAGGCGATTTCTTTGGAAAGAAGTTTTCGATTCAAGTGGGCGTGCTGCTGCTTTTCTTCCATACGGCTGGCATGCTGTTGCTCTCAGGCCCCTTTCTTGTCGTGCTTTCCCTTGTTGAGGCACTCGCCTACTCCCTTCAATCGGGATCCGAACAAGCACTTTTATATGAAATTGCCCGGAATGCCGGTCAAGGAGAGCGCTTCCTCACCATCAATGCTCGGCTGCTTGCCGCACAATCAATCGCTACGGGAATGGCAATTGTGCTCGGATCTTTCATTGCCCAAGTATCTTGGAGCGCCCTCTACGTATGTGTCTCCGTTTTCTATCTCCTGCAGCTTTTCCTTCTGTATCCCATTGAGAGGACGGAAGCGACCCGTTCTGAAAGCTCTGAAAAGGGAAGGTTTGACGTAGCCAAGATCTTCAGACGCGAAACCTGGTGCATTGGAGAATCCGCTTTTGCGGTGTTGCTTCTTCTAATCGGCACAAGCATGCTCGATGGATTCTATGGGAGTTATTACAACTTGAATCAGTTGGTATTCGACGCATTTGATGCTCCCGTCTCCATAATAGGAATCTTTTTCGGGGCATCCTATGCAGTAAATGCGACGGCCTACATTGCAGCAGATTTCTTCTCATTGCGTTTCGGGAAAAGAAATACCATGCTCGGCTCGATGCTAATCGAGGCTGGCCTTTTCATGATTCTTCCGTGGTTCGCTTCAAATCCGCTGTGTTTGTTTGGCCTTAGCATGGTGCTTTGTTTTCTCCCAGAAGTGGTGTACATCACTTCGGAAAACTTAATCCAAGACGCTATAGCGGACGATCTCCGCGCGACGATCCTTTCCGTCGCGTCTCTGGTAAGGGCTCTCTTTTCTGCAGTGTTTTTCTCCATATTTGGACATGTGTTGGGGTTATATCCCATTCAGATAGCGCTCGGTATTATTGGTGCAATCGCGATAGCAATTACCGCCGTTGTTTCATTAAAAATGGTTGGAATACAGGTCTCCAAGAATTGATATATCGATTGACGAGCTATCCGAAGCGTCGAGCCTTCTTGATGGACATGACTATTCGTCACAAATCATTCCGCGCATCGCCGGGGTCCCAGTAATACTCGATATATCTGGATGCCCTCATTCCCCTTTTTGAAGGTCCCAAAAAGACTGCCCGTGTGGGTTTGGCTAGGTTCGGGTGCTATCCGCGCCGTGCGGTAAAATCGTTCAGTCAGAACACGAACCCGCATCGGAGCTCATCACATGGCATTCGTCCATCTGCACAACCACACCGTTTTCTCCATGCTCGACGGCGCAACCCGTATCCAGGATATGGTCAACCGTGCCGTAGAGCTGGGCATGCCCGCCGTCGCCATTACCGACCACGGCTACATGTATGGCGTGCCCGACCTGGCGCTGGCCTGCGACGCCGTCAACCACAACACGCCCGAGTACAAAACCTGGAGCCACGACAAGGCCTTCTTGGAAAAGGATCGCCGCGACGAGCTGGTGGAGCCCGATCCCGAGGAAAACCCGCGCGAGCATGCCCAGTATGTGAAGGACATGGCCATGTGGGACGAGAAGGGCAACATCGACGAGCTCAAGCCGCCCCTGGTCATCAAGCCCATCTTTGGCTGCGAGGTCTACTTTACGCCGGACGAGACCCTTGCCCGCGACCATAAGCCTGAGCTCTACCACATGATCCTTCTGGCCAAGGACCAGGAGGGCTACGTCAACCTGATGCAGACGGTCTCCGAGGCAGCCGTGCAGGGCTTTTACTACAAGCCCCGCGTGACGCTCGACAACCTGCGCCGCCACGCCAAGGGCATGATCTGCACCAGCGCCTGCATCGCGGGCATCATTCCCAAATACATCGACCGCGGTGACATGGAGGGCGCCATCAAGTGGGCCGAGACCTTCCGTGATACCTTCGAACCTGGCGACTTTTATATCGAGATCCAGGAACACGGCATCACCACCGACAACGGCCTGACCGATGAGCAGATGGACCGCACGCTCATCGACATCGCCAAGCAGGTAGGCGTCAAGGTCATCGCCACCAACGACTTCCACTACCTGCGCCGCGAGGACGCTCCCGTGCAGGACGTCATCATGTGCATCGGCATGAACGCCAAGGTCGACGACCCCAACCGCATGCGCATGACTGGCTCGGAGTTTTACATGAAGACCGAGGAGGAGATGCGGGCGATGTTCCCGTATTGCCCCGAGGCCTGCGACAACACGCTCGAGATCGCCGACAAGTGCTACGTTGAGCTGGACTGGGACTCCATCATCCTGCCGCGCTTCCCGCTGCTCGATCCCGGCGAGACGCACGAGAGCCAGTTCCGCCGCGAGTGCGAGAAGGGCCTGCGCCAGCACTACGGCGACGACTGGGCCACGCGCGAGATTGGTGGCGTCAACATCAAAGAGCGCTTTGAGTACGAATACAAAGTCATCTGCGACAAGGGCTTTGCCGCCTACTTCTTGATCGTTGCCGAGTACGTGCAATGGGCCAAGGACAACGGCATCGGCGTCGGCCCCGGCCGTGGCTCGGCCGCCGGCGCTATCGTCGCCTACGCCATGAACATCACCGCGTTCGACCCGCTCGAGAACGGTCTGATGTTCGAGAGGTTCCTGTCCCCGCAGCGTACCGAGATGCCCGATATCGATATGGACTTCGACGATGAGCGGCGCCTCGAGGTCGTGGAGCACGTTCGCCAGCTCTACGGCCCCGAGAAGGTCACCCACGTCATCACCTACTCGACCATTAAGGCCAAGCAGGCCATCAACGACGCTGCGCGCGTCCTGGACTACCCGGTCTACATGGGCCAGCGTCTGTCCAAGATGGTCTCGAGCGACCCCAAGGTCAAGCTCAAGCAGGTGCTCGAAAAGCAACCCGGCAAAGAGGACCTGTTTAACCCCGATTTTGCCGAGGCCTATAAAAAGGACGACGACGCCCGCCGCATCATCGACACGGCGCTCTCGATTGAGGGCCTTACCCGTGGCGAGGGTGTGCACGCGTGCGCCGTTCTGATCTGCCGCGACCCCGTCAACGAGCACGTGCCCACCAAGCTCGACACCAAGGGCGGCGTCGAGATTACCCAGTACGAAGGTCATACCGTTGCCGACATGGGCCTGCTCAAGATGGACTTCTTGGGCCTGCGCACGCTGACGGTTATCTCCAAGGCCAAGGCAAACATCAAAAAGAACTTCGGCATCGACATCAAAGAGGAAGAGATCCCCTTTGACGACCCCGAGATCTTTAAGCTCATGGGCTCCGGCCATACCGCCGGCGTCTTCCAGGTCGAGTCCGCCGGCATGACGGCCACGATCAAGAACATGAAGCCCACCGAGTACAAGCACGTCGTGGCATTGATCGCCCTGTACCGCCCGGGCCCGCTGGGCGCCGGCATGGTTTCGTCCTACATCAACCGTATGAACGGCAAGGAGCCGGCCGTCTCCTACGACGACCGCCTGGACGACATCCTGGGCGAAACCTACGGCACCATGGTCTACCAGGAACAGGTTATGCTCATCTCCGTCGAGATGTGCGGCTTCTCCAAGGGCGAATCGGACTCGCGTATCCGTAAGCCCGTGGCTAAGAAAAAGATCAAGCTGCTCACGTCGACGGTGCTGCACTGGGAGGATGGATCGGACGAGACCACCTACGACCACTGGATGAACGGCGCTATCAAGAACAACTACACGCGCGAGGTCGCCCAGAAGATTTGGGACGATGTTCTCGAGTTCGCATCCTACGCCTTCAACAAGTCGCACTCCGCCGGCTACGCCATCCTGGTTATGCAGACGGCGTGGCTCAAGGCGCACTATCCGCACGAGTACATGGCGGCCGTTCTGACGTCCTATACGGGCAAGACCGACAAGATCGTGCACTACGTCTCGGCGTGCCGTCACGACGGCATCCCCGTGCTGTCGCCAGATGTCAACGAGTCCGGCACCGAGTTCACGGCTACCAAGGAGGGCGTGCGCTTTGGTCTGGCCGGCATCCGCGGCGTGGGCACCGGCGTGGCGCAGGCGATTATCGCCGAGCGCGAGGCGGGCGGTCCGTTTAAGACACTGCACGACTTTGTCGAGCGCGTGGACTCGAGCCAGGCCAACCGTCGCGTAATCGAATCGCTGATCAAGGCAGGCGCCTTCGACTCCACGGGGTATCCGCGTCGTCAGATGATGCACTTTGTGGACAAGAACAACCCCGAGAACATCATCGACGCCGCGATAAAGCGCCAGAAGGACCGCGCGAGCGGCCAGACCTCGTTCTTCGACATGTTTGGCGACGTTGAGGGCTCGGGCTTTGAGGTGAGCGTGCCCGATCCGGACGGCCAGGAGTGGGACCGCCACCTTAAGCTGAGCCAGGAGAAGGAGGTTCTGGGCATCTATGTCTCGGACCACCCGCTGCGCCCGTTTGAGTATGCACTAGCCAAGGCGCGCGACTTCTCGTTCTCGCAGATCGATACCGGCTACGAAGTTCAGAATCCTACGGGCGGCACCATCAACCAGGAGATTCCCGAGGGCAAGGCGCTGTGGTGGGCCGGCATGGTCTCGAGCGTGTCCAAGCGCGTGACCAAAAACGGTGACCCCATGGGCATCGTGCAGCTCGAGGACATGGAAGGCGAGGCCACGGTCGTGGTGTTCCCCAAGACCTACAAGGAGGCCGAGGGGTATCTGTACGGCGAGGTCGATCCCGAGACCGGCGCGCAGCTGTCCGACGCCTTTGTGCGCATCAAGGGCAAGCTCGAGCGCTCGGACCGCGGCGACCAGATCATCGCGCAGGAGATTGTGCCGCTGGAGCTCAACGAGGAGAACAACAAGCCCAAGGTGTTTGAGGTCATGGTGCCCAACAGCCGCTTTAGCCAGGGCAATATGGCGCGTCTTGCCACGGTGCTCACCGCTAACCCGGGCGGCGACCGCGTGGAGATCTTTATCGAGCAGGTGGACGGGCGCGTGCTGCGCGCCGAGGTGCCTGCCAAGGTCAACGCGCGCTCGATTCCGCTGCTGGCCGAGGCCAAGGCCATTGTGGGTAACCAGGGTCGCGTGACGGTGATCTAAGCTACCCCGGGTGAGATTGGAGGAAGTGATGGCGCAGGGGACGTTTGTGCAGGCGCTTCGCAAAGAGGCGGCGTTGAGCGGCACCTTTATGAAGGGGCGTTCGCTCATGCTCAACGGCGCCGTGCTGTCGATCGAGGACAGCGGCTCGCGCTTCTCCAAAAACGTGACGGTCGAGGGCTCGGTGCGCGGTTCGCGTGGCGACCTGTACAAGACGCACGTGGCGCTCGACATGGACGAGCACGAGGTGATCGACTACGACTGCGATTGCCCCGCCGCCTATCGTTACCCCGGTATGTGCAAGCACGCTATTGCCACGGCTCTGGCGTATTTGGATGCCAGCGGCGCCGAGCCCGTCGAAGGTTTGCGCACGCCGGTTCGCACGTTTACGGCGCAGTCGAAACAGCCCGCGCGCACCGCACCCAAAGCGCCGGCCGTCAACCCCAACTTTCCCTTTCCGGCGCCCGTCCCCACGAGCCCGAGCCTTGTGGCGGCGCTCTCCGATCTTTCGGACGCGCGCATGGATGAGCTGGCGAGCATGCGCCGCAAGCTTGCCGGTGCCGTTGATCCCGACGCCCCCAAAGCGGCATTGGAGCCCTCGTTGGTGCCGTACTACAATCCGCTGTTCGCTGACCGCTTTAGCTGGGCGCTCGAGTTCCGCATTCGCTGTGGATCGGTCTCCTACGTGGTCAAGGACATCGACGGCATGGCCGATGCCTACGTGCGCGGCGGCACGTTCTCCTATGGCAAGAAGCTCACGTTTGTCCATTCACCTGAGGCCTTTGACGAAACATCGGCAAAGCTGCTCAACCTTGTTGTGACGACAGTTGCCTATCTCGATGACATCACAAGCTCGCGTTCGGCGTCGTACGACTTTGCCCGCAGCGGTTTTGTTGCCGAGCGTCAGTTGCCGCTGTCCGAGCATAGCATCGTATATGTGCTGGACCTACTGCGCGGCCAGACCATCTCCTTTGAGCCCGCCTGGTCGCGGGGGATGACGACGCATCGCACCTACGACGTGGCGGTTGAGCTGTCTCCGCAAGGGGAGGACGAGGCATCCGCTAAGCGCCCACCGCTGCTTGCCGCCAAAATCGCGCCGGCGGCTGGTGGTAGCTATGACCTGCGCCTGCCCGCCGATATGTACTGCTTTGCGTCGGGCGATGCCGCCTACTTGGTTGACACGCGCCGCGCGCGCCGTACCGACGCTGCATTTGCTCAGCATGCCGCACCTTTTTTGTCGCGCTTGCTGCCGTGCCGCACGCCCGCCCATATTGCCGCCGAGCAGGTGGGTGAGTTCTGCCGTATGGCGCTGCCCATTTTGCGCGACTACACCGACCTCACCGCGCCCGCCGCGCTCGATACCGTGGCACCCGAGCCGAGCTTTGCTATGGCGATCGGTGTCGACGATGGGCTCGTGACCTGCATAATTACGGTTACCTACGGCGATTGGTCGGCGGATCTCTTTAGCCTGGGCGCTCCGGGCAGCCCCTTCGAAGAGCAGCGCCCCGGTGTGCCACCCCGCGACGAGGTGGCGGAGTTTCGCGTTATGGATACAGCGGCCCTGTACTTCGATTTCTACAAGGGCGGTCTGGCGTTTGAGGAGCGCGATGATGAGAGCCTGTTCTGTCTGCTGACCGAGGGTCTGTCCGCCCTGTCCGAGCTGGGTGAGGTCATGCTCAGTGACCGTCTGCGCCAGGTCTCGGTCCGCCCTGCGCCCAAGCTTTCGGTGCGTGCGACCGTCAAGAGTAACCTGCTCGACGTCGAGCTGGGCGCGAGCGGGCTTTCGGCCGCGGACCTTGCCGTCTATCTCGATTCGTACAAGCGCCACCAGACGTTTGCGCGCCTGACGTCCGGCGACATCGTGCGCCTGGATGAGGGAGCGCGCGCCGCGTTTGGCCTTGCCGAAGATCTGGGTGTCGATGCCGTCGACCTGCTCGACGGCGTGTCGCTTCCCGCGTCGAGCACCCTTTTTGTCGATAGCATGCTCGCGCGCACGCCGGCGCTCGAGGCCGATCGCGACGCCGCGTTCCGCCGCACCGTCGAGCGCCTGGACACGCTCGGCAAGATGGACTTTACGGTACCCGCCTCGCTCAAGGCAACGATGCGCGGCTACCAGGTCGACGGATACCAGTGGCTCGGCTCGCTCGAACACCTGGGCCTTGGCGGCATCTTGGCCGACGACATGGGCCTGGGCAAAACGCTCCAGATGATTGCGCATATTCTGGCGCGCGTGGAGGCGGGGGACACCAAGCCCACGCTCGTGGTATGCCCGGCCTCACTCGTGTACAACTGGACCGCCGAGCTGGAGCGCTTTGCCCCGTCGCTCGATGTGTGCGCCATCGTGGGCGCCAAAGCTCAACGTCGTGTACAGATTGCCGGCGTGGCCGAGCATAGCGTGGTTGTGACGTCGTATGATCTTATGCGGCGCGATATCGACGAGTACGTCGAGCAGGATTTTGCCCGCGTGGTGCTCGATGAGGCCCAGTACATTAAAAACCCGCTCACGCAGGTGGCGCGCGCCGCAAAGCGCCTGCCTGCCGGCGTGCGCTTTGCCCTGACGGGCACGCCCATCGAAAACCGCTTGTCCGAGCTTTGGAGCATCTTCGACTTTTTGATGCCGGGCCTTTTGGGGACGCGCGAGTCGTTTGCCAAGCGCTTTGAGAGCCCCGTCGAGCATGCCGAGGGCGATAGCGCCGCTCGCCTGCAGGCGCTCGTGTCGCCGTTTGTGCTGCGCCGTGTTAAGGAAGACGTGGTGGCCGACCTGCCCGAGAAGATCGAGGACACCGTCATGGCACAGCTTACCGGCGAGCAACGCAAGCTCTACCTGGCCAACCAGGACCGCATCGCCCAGCAGGTGCAGCACCGCGAGGCTGGGGAGTTTAAGAAGGACAAGCTCAAGGTGCTCGCCGAGCTCACCAAGCTGCGCCAGATCTGCTGCGACCCGCGTCTACACTACGAGGATTACAAGGCGGGGAGCGCCAAGCTCGATACGTGTATGGAGCTCGTGCACGGCGCACTCGACGGCGGGCATCGCATCCTGTTGTTCAGCCAGTTTACAGGTATGCTCGATATCATCGGTAAGCGCTTGGCCAAGGAGGACATCGCCTTCCTTAAGCTCACGGGCGCTTCGTCTAAGGAGAGCCGCGCCAAGATGGTCGCGCAGTTCCAAGCGGGCGAGGTTCCGGTCTTTTTGATTTCGCTCAAGGCGGGCGGCGTGGGCCTTAACCTGACGGCGGCCGACGTGGTCATCCACTACGACCCGTGGTGGAACGTGGCGGCGCAGGACCAGGCGACCGACCGCGCGCACCGTATTGGCCAGCAACATACCGTGACCGTGTACAAGCTCATCGCCAAGGACACGATCGAGGAGCGCATTATGCAGATGCAGGAGTCCAAGCGCGACCTGGTCAACAGCGTGCTCGGCGGCGACGGCATCTCGTCGGCGCTGTTTACCCGCGAAGATGTTCTGGCGCTGCTGGGCGGCGACGGGCGCTAACCCGCTCGGGTGGGGCCGCCAGGGCGGATAGCGCACGCTGCCCCATCGTCCCCGCCCGTTATGTGTTCATTTGCAATGCCGTGGATGGTTTGTCTGCCTTTGGGCATAAGAACCATCAAGAACATTGGCACGTCAGCAAAGGAGAACATCATGGCGAAATTCTTTAAGGACCCCGACGGTAAGCTCATTGCCGCCCTTGGCAACGACGTTGCAACCCCTGCCGGTTGCACGGAACTGACCGCAAACACTGAGGACGCGGCGCACGAGAAGCACGTGCCTGTTGTCGAGACCGAGCGCGACGGTCACGTGATTCGCGCACGCGTTGGCTCGGTCGAGCACCCCAGCCTGCCCGAGCACTATATTGAGTGGATCGCCCTTGAGGCCGAGGGCCGCTTAGAGGTCCATTACCTTGAGCCCGGCATGAAGCCCGCGACGTTTTTTGCCGGCGGTTCCAAGACCGGTACCGTCTATGCCTACTGCAACCTGCACGGGCTGTGGTCCGCGACGTTCTAGGAGCGCGCCCCCGCTCGGGGTATCATAGCTAGCATATGCACATGCGAGCGCCGACTGCATCATGCGGCCGGCGCTTTTACTACGATTTCGATGGTTTACGACGGAAAGGGCTGAGCCATGAAGCTCGCGCTTGCACAGATCGATATGCGCCTGGGTGATATTGAGGGCATTTGCGGCCGCATCGAGGACCAGGCTCGTCTGGCCCACGAGCGCGGGGCGCGCGTGCTGTGCGTTCCGGCTCCGCTCTTTATGGGCGCCATGCCCGGTGGCCTGGTGGGCGCTGCCGACTTTGAGCACGACATGCTTGCCGGCTTGACTGGTGTCGCCGAGCGCATCCAGGAGCTTGACATGATCTGCATCGTGCCCGCGGCGGTTTCGTTTGAGGGTCAGCCGCTGCTCGACTACATGATGCTCAAGGACGGTCATGTGGTGCCGGCGCGTTCGAGCATTGCCCTGCAGCGTGGCGAGAACAACGACACGCGTTGGGCGCCGCCGGTGTTCGACGTGGACGGCGTGCGCATCGCCGTGATTTTTGACTTGGACCGCGAACTCGAGATGTTGCCGACCGGTGTTGACCTCATTGCGTATTTCCAATTCAATGCGTTTGACATGACCGACCGCGAGACTGCCGCCATTGCCGCCGTTCGCAGCGGCGCCTACCGCAAGATCGCATCCAAGCGCAGCGTGTGGTTTGCCTGTATGGCGCCGGTCGGTGCCTATGACGAGTCGGTGTATACCGGCGGTTCGTTTGTGCTCGACGACTGCGGTCGCGTGGTGGCCCAAGCGCCGTGTTTTGAGGAGAGCCTGCTGGTTCAGGAGATTCAGCGCGGCGTGATGCTCGATGCCCTGGAAGATCACGAACTGCCCGAGTTCCGTTCCGAGGAGTGGCTGTGGCAGGCGCTGGTGCTCGCCGTGCGCGACAACGCCCGGGCCCACGGTGCGTCGCGCGCCGTGGTGGCACTCGAGGGCGACTTGCCGTCGTCCCTGCTGGCGGCGCTGGCCGTCGACGCTCTGGGCCCACGTAATGTGATTGGCCTGGTGCTGGGGCGCAACCGCATCTTTACGCCGGCGCAGGAGGAGGCCGAGGCTGCTCGCTGTGCCGCCGTTCGCGCCATTGCCGAGCGCCTGCATATTCGCACGGTTGAGCGCGATGCGCCGGATGCCGCGCGCGTGCTCGACCGCGATGTGTCGGCGGGCGACGCCGAGCGCCTGCGCTCTCGCACGCTGGGCCTCATGCTGGAGGACACGGCGCTCGAGCTGGGTGCGATGGCGTTGAGTCCGCTGTCCAAAACCGAGTACGCGCTGGCGGCGCCGGCGCTTTGCGGCGGCTACCAGGGCGATTACGCGCCCTTTGGCGATGTGTACCTGTCGACGCTTGAGTTTGTGGCGCGCGTGCGCAACCGCACGTCTGCCGTGGTGCCCCAAGAGCTCGTGACGCTCAACGCGGTGGAAGATTGTATGGAGCGAGTGCTGGCGCAGGCGCTCTCGACGCTCGACGGTCCGGTCGATATGCTCGACCGCGCGGCACAGCTGCTCGGCGGGCTCGAGCCGGGTGAGGTCGATGGTGCGCTCGAGTCGCACGTGGACCGCAATCGATCTTTCGACGACATCCCGATGGCCGCTGGCAAGCCTGAGGCCTGCTCGCTGCTGCTGATGCTCGTGCGTCAGGGCGAGGCCGCCCGCCGCATGCTGCCGACGGTGCCGATCGTCTCTGCCCGTTCGTTTGCCGAGCGCGCCTGGCCGTACATGCTTGCGTGGTCCGATCTGGGGCTCAACGGCAAGGAGCGCATGACGGTTGATTCGCTGGCGCGCGCCGAGGTGCGTCGCTTTGCCGACGACGATACGAGTGACCGTATGCGCGGTGAGATGATGGGCATTTTGGGTGAGCTGCTGGGTATTTCGCCCGAGCAGATGGAGGAGCTGCGCTCTGAGGACGGTCAGCGTCGTTTGCACGAGGGCATGAAAAAGTTCGAGGGCGAGGTTCAGGACGCCATCGATAAGATGATGGGCGGCCAGGGTGGCCCGCAGGGTGGACCCCAGGGCACGCCGATGCCGCATCCGCCGGTGGATCCGAGGCAGTTCCCGTTCTTTAGCCAGAACTAGGGCAGACGGAAACATTGCGGGAGAGATTCTCTTACACACATTGCTTCTGCCGAATCTATCTTGCTTTAAGCACTTTGCCCCCGTTGTGTTATTCTAGAACAGACGTTCGTGAATGATGCGCGGGGCCTTGTCTTGCGCTGCGCTTGTGGCGAGGGGAGGTTGGCTTGGTTATTTTGGGCATCGACCCCGGTTTGGCTCATACGGGTTGGGGGATTATCGAGGAGCGGCGTGGCGAGGTTCGCTGCCGTGCCTATGGCTGCATCGAGACCAGCGCAGGCAGTCCGCTCGCGGTGCGCCTGTCGCATATCGCCCGCGACCTCAAGGGTGTCGTGGAGCGCTATCGACCCGATACCGCTGCTATCGAGAGCATTTACTTTGGCGCCAACGTTCGCTCGGCCATCCCTACGGCGCATGCCCGTGGCGCCGCGCTCGTGGCGCTTTCGGAATGCGCGCTCGAGATTGGCGAGTATACGCCTATGCAGATTAAGCAGGCTGTTGTGGGCACCGGCGCTGCGGACAAACGGCAGGTCGCGTATATGGTTCGTACGCTCACGCAGCTCGATCACGACCCGCATCCCGACCATGCCGCCGATGCCCTGGCCTGCGCCATCTGCCACGTTAACCTCAGCCGCACCCGGGCGCTTACCGGCGGCGAGTTCTATCAACAGAGAGGAACCGGATACTGATGATCTCCCAGCTCCACGGAACGCTTGTCGAGGCCACGATGAGCTCTGCTGTCGTCGATGTGTCGGGCGTTGGCTTTGAGCTCGGCATCTCGGGCAGCACTGCGGCCATGTTGCCGACGCCCGGCGGCGAGGTCCGCCTCTACACGCGTATGCAGGTGCGCGAGGACGCCATGACACTTTTCGGTTTTTCCTCTAAGGATGAGCGCACGATGTTCGATCGGCTCGTGTCTGTCTCGGGCGTTGGCCCGCGCTTGGCGCTCGCCGTGCTTTCCACCTATACCGTGGGGCAATTGTATTCGCTGGTGATGGCCGAGGACGACAAGGGCATGGCCAAGGTGCCCGGTGTGGGCAAAAAGACAGCTCAGCGTCTGATCCTGGAGCTCAAGAGCACCTTTGCCAAGGACAAGGGCTTTGTGCCGGTCGACGTGATTCCCGGCCAGGTTGCGATGCCCGTGCCCGCTGCCGCTCCCTCGGCCATCGATGACGCCCGTGCGGCGCTCCTTTCCATGGGCTTTAGCCCGCAGGAGACCGATGTTGCCCTGAGCGGGTATGATGGGCAGGATATGCGTGTCGAGGATTTGCTCGGCGCGGCGCTTAAGCGACTCGGAATGGATGCGTGATGTGGGAAGCCGATGACTCTCAGGACCTGTGGGCGACGCCCGGCAACTCGCCGGCGGCATCCATGGCGCACGGCGAGCGCATGGTGGGCTCGGAGCTGACGGCCGAGGACCTCGATGTCGATCGCACTTTGCGCCCCCAGCGCCTGGACGATTACTGCGGCCAGGAGCATATCAAGCAGAGCCTGCGCGTGTTGATCGAAGCGGCGCAGAGCCGTGGCGAGACGCTCGACCACGTGATCTTCTCGGGCCCTCCGGGTCTGGGCAAGACCACGCTGGCTACGGTTATCGCCAACGAGCTGGGCGCTCAGATCAAGACCACGAGTGGCCCCGCCATCGCGCGCACGGGCGACCTGGCGGCCATCCTTACTAACTTGCAGCCGGGTGATGTGCTGTTTATCGACGAGATCCACCGCCTCAACCGTTCGGTCGAGGAAGTCCTGTACCCCGCGATGGAGGACTTTGCCCTCGATATCGTGATTGGCAAGGGTCCGGCGGCGCGCTCGATTCGCCTGGATATCCCCAAGTTTACGCTGGTAGCAGCAACGACCCGCTCAGGCATGTTGACCGGCCCGTTGCGCGACCGCTTTGGCATTTCATATCGCCTGGATTACTACACGGTCGAGGAACTCGCGCAGATTGTGACGCGCTCGGCGACTATCCTGAGCGTGACGATCGACCATCCCAGTGCACTCGAGATCGGCTCGCGTTCGCGCGGCACGCCACGTCTTGCCAACCGCCTGCTCAAGCGCGTGCGCGATTACGCACAGGTGCGCGGCAACGGCCCCATCGAGCTCGATATCTGTCGCCAGGCGCTCGAGTTCTTCGAGATCGACGAGCTCGGTCTGGACTGGATGGATATTCGCATTTTGGAGACGCTCGCTAAGACGTTCTCCGGTCGTGCCGTGGGACTTACGACCCTTGCCAGCGCGGTGGGCGAGGACCCGGGCACGCTCGAGGATGTCTATGAGCCGTATCTGCTGCAGTGCGGGTTGATGATTCGCACGCCCCAGGGCCGCCAGGCAACGCTTCGCACCTTTGAGCACTTGGGGATTGAACCTACCGTTTAGGGCGCTTTGTTTTGGCGGGTTGTTAAGCTATCGCTGAGCATTGGATAAACATATCGCCATTCATCGGTTACGGGTGTTTTACTATTGCGCGCCCGTGCTATGCTGAATTGGTCTTTTTCTCATTCGGTAACGAAAGGACCGCCCATGCCTACTGACATCGAAATCGCACGTTCTGTCACGCCGCTGCCTATTACCGAGGTGGCCAAGAACGCCGGCGTCGACGTTAAGCACCTGATTCCGTACGGCTTCGACAAGGCTAAGGTCGATTATTCCCTGCTCAACGAGCCGACTGATCACCAGGCCAAGCTCGTCCTCGTGACCGCTATCAACCCAACGCCTGCGGGCGAGGGCAAGACCACCACGACCATCGGTCTGGCCGACGGCCTGCGCCGTCGCGGCGTCAAGAGCGCCGTGGCCCTGCGCGAGCCTTCGCTTGGCCCCGTCTTTGGCGTTAAGGGCGGTGCTGCCGGCGGCGGCTGGGCTCAGGTCATCCCCATGGAGGATATCAACCTGCACTTTACCGGTGACTTCCATGCCATCGGTGCTGCCAACAACCTGCTGGCCGCCATGCTCGACAACCACATTCAACAGGGCAACCAGCTCGGTATTGACGTTAAGCGCATCACTTGGAAGCGCGTCGTCGATATGAACGACCGTCAGCTGCGCCACGTCATCGACGGCATTGGCGGTAAGGCCCAGGGCGTGCCGCGCGAGGACGGCTTCGATATCACCGTCGCCTCCGAGGTCATGGCAATCCTGTGCCTGTCTACGAGCATTAACGACCTCAAGGAGCGCCTGGGCGAGATCGTCGTCGGCTACAGCTTTGCCGGCGAGCCCGTCCGTGCCCGCGACCTTAAGGCCCAGGGTGCCATGGCCGCGTTGCTTAAGGACGCGCTCAAGCCCAACTTGGTGCAAACGCTCGAGGGCACGCCCGCGTTTGTCCACGGCGGTCCCTTCGCCAACATTGCCCACGGCTGCAACTCTATCATGGCCACGCGTATGGCGATGCGCTTTGGCGATGTCGCCATTACCGAGGCCGGCTTCGGTGCCGATCTGGGTGCCGAGAAGTTCCTCGACATCAAGTGCCGCATGACGGGCGTTCGCCCCAGCGCCGTCGTGGTCGTCGCGACCGCTCGTGCGCTGAAGTACAACGGTGGCGTCGCCAAGGCCGACCTCAACGAGGAGAACCTCGAGGCACTCAAGGCCGGCATGCCCAACCTGCTGCGTCACGTCGACAACATCCAGAACGTTTATGGTCTGCCCTGCGTAGTCGCCATCAACCGCTTCCCGACGGACACCGAGGCCGAGCTTGCGCTCATCGAGTCCGAGTGCCAGAAGCTCGGCGTCAACGTTAAGCTTTCCGAGGTCTGGGCCAAGGGCGGCGAGGGCGCGCTCGAGCTTGCCGATGAGGTCATGCGTCTGATTGAGCAGCCGAGCGAGCTCAAGTTTGCCTATGAGGACGGCGCCGATGTGGCCGACGCTCTTGAGGCCATTGCCACCAAGGTCTACCGCGCCGACGGTGTTGACTTTACGCCGGCCGCCAAGCGCCAGCTCGCCGAGCTGCGCGAGAACGGCTTTGGCAACCTGCCGGTGTGCGTGGCCAAGACGCAGTACAGCTTTAGCGACAACGCCAAGGCCCTGGGCGCTCCCGAGAACTTCCGCATCACGGTGCGTGAGCTCAAGGTTTCCGCCGGTGCCCACTTTGTGGTCGCACTGACCGGCAGTGTTCTGACCATGCCGGGCCTGCCCAAGGTCCCCGCGGCTGAGAACATCGACGTCGACAACGACGGCAACATCACCGGCCTGTTCTAAGCTTGTTGCCCATAGCTGCTTGCCCGCCCCGTCGCGCCTACCAAGGCCCGGCGGGGCTTTTGTTTTCTAGCCGCGCTTGTCTTGTAGATATGGACGGGCTCTGTCCGTCACGGGCTTTTGCGCGGGTAGAATGCATGGATAACTTGATGCTTACGGGCGACGGAAAGGAATCGTTGCATGGATCAGGACAAGACAACCGTGATGGGCGGCTACGGTTCTGCGCAGGCTGGCGATAGCGCCGATGCGACCCGCGTTGTTCCCAACCCCGGTTATACCGACCCCGCCGCGACGCAGCCTTCTGCCGAGCCAACCCGGGTTATGGGCTATGGCGACACAGCGCGGGATTCTTATGCTGTATCTTCGCAAGGCCCCTATGGCAACGCAGCTCCGGACCCGTTTGATTACGCGCCGCAGGATTCTTATGCCGCCTCGACGCCGAATCCCTATGATGACCTGCCGCAAAATCCCATTCCGCAGCCTCAGCAGACGACGTATATGCCTCGCACGGCGCAGTCTCGCTACGAGTCGCGCGAGCCGTATCGCGAGTACCCCAAGTCGATTCCGCAATATGGCGAGGACGAGGAGAAGAAGCCGTCGCGTTCGTCGAGCGTGATCAAGAAGATCCTCATCGTGCTGGCGATCTTCTTTGCGCTGTCGGTTGTGTTTGCCATTGTGTCGGGCATGCTCAACAAGCGAGGGAGTTCAACGGCTGATACCGCTGCCGAGCAAACCGAGTCCGCCTCGTCTAGCACCGTCGATCTGAGCGATATCCCGGGGCAGTACTGGTCCAACGCCAAGAAACTTCTCAAGTCGCGCGGCGCCAATCTTTCGAATGCCGTGGTCCTGACTGATGATGGCTCAACGCCCGTCATCGATGCCAACTGGGTCGTTACTTCTGCTTACTATAACGACAGCGGCAACCTCGAAATTCAACTCACGCACAAGAATAGCTCGGGCAACTCGCCCGACGGCCAAAGCGGTACCGACAGCTCGAGTTCCAATACGCTGGAGGACTTGAGCAACAAGGCACAGGAGTTGGGAGACAAGGCGCAAGAGCTGGGCGATACGGCACAAAACCTGGGCGACACCGCGCAGAACTTGGGCGACATGGCGACGGGTGCCTGGAATGCACTGCAAAACGGCATCTCGGGCGCGCAGGGAAACTAGCTGTTAAGCGGGCTACAGCTGTTCAGCCGGACGGTCGGGCGAGCTAAAGCCCGAGTCAAACGTAACGACGCATGAGGCATTGGGTCGGCGCTCGTGCACGATGCGCGTGACGAGCTCCAGCAGCTCCTCGTCGGATATGTCAAAGCCGTCGGGGCGCACCAGGTCAAACGAAACGAACCCGTCGTGCTCGTGCAGGTCGTGGATGGAGAGCGCGGGGTCGATCTGCATAACGCCGCGCTTGACCCAGCCGCGCAAATCATCGCCGGTTGTCGCGATGGGGTCGCAGTGCAGCGTGATGCCAATGCCCATCTGGCGCTTGATGTCGTGCTCGATGGTGTCCAGGATCTCGTGGTGCTCAAATGCGTCGCCCTCGCCGGGCATCTCCACGTGAGCGCTGGCAAACTGACGACCGGGGCCGTAGTCGTGCACCATCAGGTCGTGTGTGCCCAAGACCTGCGGATAGGACATGATCTTGTCGCGGATTGCCTGGACGAGCTTGGGGTCGGGCGCTTGCCCCAGCAACGGGCTGATGGCGTCGCGCACTAGGCCCATGCCGCTGATGCAGATGAAGATGCCCACACCCAGGCCTGCCCAGCCATCGAGGTCAAAGCCGGTCGTCTGCGAAATAAGCGCCGCCACCAAGACCGAGCCCGAGGTGATGACGTCGTTTTTGGAGTCCTGTGCTGTGGCAATGAGTGTTTCGGAATCGATACGGTTGCCCAGCGCGCGGTTGAATGCGGCCATCCAGAGCTTAACGAGCATGGATGTAGCCAGTGCCGCAAGGGAAACGAGCGTGTAAGCGGTGGGGGAAGGCTTGATGATCTTGGTGACCGACTCGAGGATCAGGTTGATGCCGACGGCGCAAACCAGGACGGCGACAAACAAGCCGGCGAGGTACTCGTAGCGGCCGTGGCCATAGGGGTGGCCTTCGTCTGCCGGGCGGCTGGCGAGGCGGAACCCGAGCAGGCTCACGATGTTGCTCGAGGCATCGGAGAGGTTGTTGAAAGCGTCGGCGATGAGGGAGACGGAGCCAGCGAGCAGGCCCGCGATGCCCTTGGCCAGGCACAAGGTGATGTTGAGGCCAATGCAGATGAGGCTTGCGGCGAAGCCCGCGTTGGTGCGGCGGGAGGTATCGACCGGCTCGCCCTCGCTGCCGGGAACAAGCGTATGTACCAGCCGATTTACAAATAGCATAGCGGTCGTCCTCACAATCATGTTTAAGGGGATAGTGTAGCTCGCGCGGGGGCGCCGTGCACCGATACTCAGAAAATGCAGCAATAGTCTGCCGGTGCTAACGAGCGAGCCTTCTCGTCTGCCTGGGTGCTCGATTTTGGGCCACATGGGTATGGGCACGTGCTTACCTGCCCAACATACTTAATGTCGACAGCCCCAGTGCAAAGGAGGACGTATTCATGGACGAGATGTTTGCCATTAAATGCCAAAACTGCGGCGGCCCTATGTACTCACACCAGGCTAAACGCAGCTTTGAGTGCGCCTATTGCGGCACGGTCGTTCCGTGGCAGGCCGATGCGGGGGAGCCCAAGAGCGCCCTGGGCATTCGCCATACGCCACTGACGGTTGTCGATGGGCTGCTTAAGCTCACGCATGTGTCGCAGCTCGAGCGCCCGGTGGACCCCGACTGGTATTTCTTTAATGAGCACTGGCGCAATCAGTCGGTTCTGGAGCATCTGCTGTGGGAAGACCGCGGCACGGCCCAGGAGTTCCAAGAGGCCACGCACGTGAGCATCCCCTGTCCCTTCTGCGGAGCGTCCTTTGAGGGCGAGTCGACCCAGCGCGTGTTTGAGTGCCCGTCCTGCGGCAATAAGATCGGTGTCGCCGACCTGCTCAAGCCGGGGACGTTTAGCAAGCGCCTGACTATGGGCGTTGGTGCGGAATATGTGCCCGAGCAGGGTATTCCCTGCGAGATAACGCCGCAGCAGGCGCGCGCCAATGCGCTTGAGCTGGTGCGCCGATATCCAGACGCCTTTGCCGGTCACGATGTGGAAGACGCGATTCAAAACGACATGATGCTCTTCTACTTCCCCATGGCGCTCGCGGACCTGCGCATGATGGCGTCCTTCCCGGGCAAGGGCCTGAGCAAGGAGACCCTGGTGTACTACGAGGTGCTCGACTGGGCATATCCCAGGGCAAACTACCTGGACGTTCGCCTTATGGGCATTCTGGAGCCATGGGACTTTGCCAAGGTTGGGTCGTTCGACCCGGCCATGCAGGAAGGCGACTTCCGCGTTGTCTCCGTCGATGCGTCCACCAAGGACCAGGTGGTCATTGACAAGCTGGCGCTCGACATTGTTGGCAACGATGCCGAGACTTTCCTGGGGCTCAATAAAAAGAGCATCCGCACCTGGGCGCGCAAGGCCCGCAAGCACAAGGACGGCCTGGTTATGGTGCCGGTCTACTTTGTCGATCGTCCCGCGTCGGATGGACGTAATGGCGAGCAGGTGCGCATTGCCGTGAACGGCCAGACGGGCCGTGCGGCGGCGGTGGTGTTTAGCGAC
Source organism: Collinsella sp. TF06-26 (assembly GCF_002232035.1). GTDB lineage: Bacteria > Actinomycetota > Coriobacteriia > Coriobacteriales > Coriobacteriaceae > Collinsella. Next base: position 127,907 of record NZ_NKXR01000002.1, on the reverse strand, counting down.
AAGCGCGAGACGCATATTGTGGCGCCGCTCAATCCGAGCCTGCATCTGTCCGGCGAAAGCACCGTTCACGCCACGCCCGTCGAGGTCAAATACATCAAATCGCCATTCCTGTACCAAATTGTGCGCCGTGGAGGCGACGAGCAGCCACGTCAGGTGGCAGCGGCTGCCGAGGGTTCCTACCGAGAAGAAAAACCCAAGCGCAAGGGATTGTTCGCTGCGATCTTTGGGAAGTAGGGAAGCGGAGCCGGGGCGTCGGGCTGCATCGCAAGGTCATGAGACGAATTTAAGACTGCTGGGAACGTGCTACCATTGCCGATAGCCTTAATCTTGTAAGAAGCGGAGGCCAGATTATGGGTTTTGCGGATCAGCAGCTTCAGGTACCGTATTCTCCTGACGACACGTTTAATGCCTTGAAGGCAGCTATGGAAAAGCTGCCTAAAGTAAAAGTTGATAGTGCATCGCCCACAACAAGAACAGTTGCAGCCGAGATTGGTATGAGCCTTTGGTCTTGGGGCGAAAATATCAGTATTTCGGTTGTTCCAGTTGAAGGCGGATCTGGCGTTACTGTCAAGTCGTCATCTAAGGTCAGGGCAAACGTATTAAACGGGGGCAAAAATGCAAAGAATATTGCCGAGATAGTCGATGCCCTATCGAAGGAGCTTGAGCGGTATCCGCAGGTTTCACAGACTATTGAGACGCTGGCGGATAGTGATTGATGTAGTTGCAAGGCTTGAGAGGCTTGCAACGCTGCGTGATAGTGGAGTGCTTACCGAGGAAGAGTTTGCTGCAGAAAAGGCAAAAATCTTTTTGTAATCAGACACGGTGGTTGGATTTGCATTCTATTATTGAACTTGGTTATACCAGGCTGAAAATATCGTGTGTAATAAAGGTGCGTAGTAGTCTCGTCTTGATTGGCAGATGTAAATAAACGGTGGAACGGCTGTAAAAGAGCCTTGCCACTGGGTAAAATCAGGATGTGCCGCGGAACCCGCTCCTCAGTCGGTCAACTTTGGAAGCGCGGGCAACGCAGGTGCTATCGTCTTAAAGGGTCGGCTGCAACCGACCCTTTTCTATGACTCCCTTCGCTATCCGTTACTGCTTATATTCCCGCCAGATCGAGTAGAGGTTCCGGGCAATGCCGGTCACATACATCGAGAGGCGCAGGATTTCAAGAAACAAGTTCATAGGCTTCACCCCAATCGGAGATCGGAGCGTTGCCCGCAGGCGGATTCCGCGGCGGTCAAGATTTTACCTCACAGGCCGCGGTGGGAGACATCCTATCCACCCCCTGGTTTGGAGCAGTGTCGATCTGACGGGCAATCAAGCCTTTAGCTCTCTTTGAATTGAGCAAGCATCTGCCCGAAGAAGCTGAGCCCGGATGGCTCATAAATGAGTGAGCCGCCATCTTCGGTCCGGTAGACCCCGCAGGGGAGGTAGCGCCCGTCGGGAAGGACGTAAAGGTTTTCTTCCTCCATCAGTCCCGTTGGGAGTATCGGGGTCTCGTTTTCGCCCATTTGGAACTCATCGATATTCGCGATCTTCCTCTCCATGATGCCTCCTACCTTATTTCTTGAATGGCGCCCTAAAACAAGCAGCTCTCAATCAACTCTTTACCGCGCAGGGTGTCGATCCATTTCTGCGGAATTGCGTCCATGCCGTATGCTGCGCCGGCGAGGGCGCCTGCGACGGCTGCGGTGGTGTCGGTGTCGTCGCCCAGGTTGACGGCGGCAAGCACACAATCATCGTAGCTGTTAGTGTTGACGAAGCACCAAGTGGCTGCCTTAAGCGTGTCGCGCACGAAGCCGCCGGATCTGATTTCGTGCTCGGGTGCATCTTTCAGACAGAGTGTCCATTCGGGGAGCGCGCCGTCCATCTCGGACCTCAACAGTTCGATGAACTTGACACATGACTCGGTCGATGTTCTATGAGCGTGGGTGATTGCAGAGACCTCACGGATCTCTTTGTCTGTTGCATCGGCAAACGCCAGGGGTGCGATGCGCATGAGCGAGCCGTTGCCGTTGTCGCGCTCGCCGGAGCCACCCTTGCCGGAGCGAAGGGCGCGGGCGGTCGTTCCTCCGTAGTCGAAGACGCCATCAATCGTGTACTCGTCGTTGGCGATCCAGCTCACGAATTTGTCGCGCATGTCCTCGGTGTCAATGCGGCCGAGCTCTCTGATGGAGTCGCAGGTGGCGAGCGTCATAGATGTGTCGTCGCTCCAGGTGCCGGCGGTCTGCTCGTGCGTGCCGTAGCCGATCATGTCGGTGCATTCGAACGTGCCACGAGGTCTGAACTCGTAGGGAACGCCCAGCGCGTCACCGACGGCAAGCCCATAGATGCAGTCGCGCAGTGTTGTTTTCGGTCTGTGTGTCATGGAAAGCTCCTCTTTTCCCGGGTGATGTGGAGCGCCGTCGGGGGTATCGGTCGCAACGTGCTGCTATCCTTGCACTTCGCCATTAGTCGCTTCGTTGATGGCGCGGTACTCGGCACTCAGCTCGCGTGCCAGCTCTTCCTTGCTTGGAAGATACGGCAGGTATTTGGCGGCAAACACTTGGTCGTTGTCTTCGGGCAGCGTGTACTCGACGATCGAATCGCTTTTGTCCGCGCAGAGCACGATGCCTATGGGCGGATTGTCGCCTTCGTTCATGAGCTCACGCGTGTAGTAGTTCACATACATTTGCATCTGGCCCAGGTCCTGATGCGTAAGGTCATCGGTCTTAAGGTCGATGAGCACGAAACAGCGCATCAGATAGTTGTAAAACACAAGGTCAATATAGAAATGGCGCCCATCAAAGGTGATGCGCTTTTGGCGCGCCTCGAAAGCGAAGCCACGACCAAGCTCCAGCAGGAACTTCTGAAGATGCGTGATGAGTGCCTGCTCTAGATCGCTCTCGCGAAACGTAGCATCGTCCGAGAAACCTAAAAACTCCAGTACATATGGGTCGCGGATGATATCCTCGGGGCGACGAGCCGGGGCGCTCTCTTGGATTTCCTGGGTGACGGCCTCTTTGTCCTTGCTGGTAAGTAGGCGCTCGCGGAACATGGTGTTGATCTGGCGTTCGAGCTGACGCGTGCTCCAGCGAGAATCGGCGCATTCGTTCATGTACCATGTTCGAGCATTAGGGTCGGTTATACGCGATAACCTGCGGTAATGTGTCCAATTCAATTCGGAACGCAGTGCGTTCCGGATTGGGAACGCAAGATAAAACTGACGCATGTATCTTAAGCTTCTGGCGTTGAAGCCTCTGCCAAAATCCTTAGTCAATCTAACGGCAAGTTCGTCGATCAGTGCATCGCCATACTTGGCGCGCTCCTCTCCGCCCTGTTCATCAACAATACTCTTGCCGATCTCCCAATATGCCTCAACCATCGCAAAGTTAATGGCGGTATAGGCCTTGTCGCGAGCGGCGTTGAGAATCGAGGAACCTGCTTGTAAAAACCTTCGGGCACGATTGCCGATTCTCCACGGTTTACCAGTTCGCCCATCACTGTCGCCCCACTTTCCTCTTGTGGAATGCATCTTTATCGCATCTAGTTTAAAGCCTCGCGCGGACACGAATTGCTGTGCTGTCTGGCACCTTCGCATGGGAGCCTTGCGGTGACTAAAATGTGGCAATAGAGACAGTTTTAGCGAACCCCACGGGAGTGACGCGTATGGACAACAACACGCTGCTATTCCAGGACAAAGGTTCGGGTAGGTTTAAAGATGTTAAGATCTACCCCAATCGTATCGAGGTGCTCAAGAAGGGCACTTTTGGCGACAGGCACACCGAGATTGTCTACCTTAAGGACATCACGGGGGTCAACAGGATCAAGGGTCGCGACGTTTTCCTGCGTAACAGGCTGTTGACCGCTTGTGTCTTTAACCTGAGCAGTCGTGCGAAGGCCCAGGAGTTTGTTAACGCGCTGAACATGGTGATGTAGCGTATGGCGGCGTTCTGGCCAAGGTAAAAATCAGGGGGCACAGAACGGTGTCCTGCGCCCCTCGTCGAGCCGATGTGTCCAAAAGGGTCGGCTTGCCTATTCGCTGTCGTCCCCAGCGTTTTCGCGGTCGCTGGCAAGCATTGCTGCGCCGGCGACTGTCGTCGCCACGGCGGCGGCAGCGAGCCCGGCGGCGATGCCAGAGCCGTCGCCTGTGCCGGCAAGCTTTTCGCCTGAGCCCTTGCGCTTGTTGCCCTTGTCGTTCTTGTCGGCGCCGCCTGCGTTGGTGCCGTTGCCGTCGCCGGTGTCCGTAGCGCCTGCGTTGCCCGAAGCCGTCACGGTAAAGCTCGCGGCTCCGTCATTAGCAAGCTTGTAGTTTTGCGCCGCGTCGCCCAAAAGACCGTTCGCGCGCACCCAGTACGTTCCTGCGGCAAATGTTTCGCCCTCGACCATTGCCGTGCCCGGAGCGCCGTCCGCGTCGTGCACAAACTCGAGCTGGGCCGTGCAGGCATCGGTTTCGAGCTTGCCCTCGAGTGATGCCGCAATCTTGGCGCGCACGTCTTCGCCGGCCTTAAGGCCTTCGAGCCCCTCAAAATGGGGCGTCAACGCGCGCGGATCGATATCGATGGGCACATGACCCCGCAGCTCCGTAACGGTCTCGTTGCCCAAGGCGTCGACATCAACATATTCGATGGTAAACGCATGGCCCGAAGCCGCCACGTTGAGTACGTTGCTGCTGTCGACGAGGCGGAAATGGCCCTCGCCAACGGTCTTGCCATCCTGGAGCGAGGCATCGCTCAGCGAGTCGCCGTACGTCATGCGCATGCGGGTCGGGAGGCAGCACGAAGCGGACTGCGTGTGCTTCGTATCGTAATTGTAATTGCGCTGGTAGATGCTCCGTGCCAGTGCCGCATCAACAAAGTCGGATGCGATGATGCCAATGTGCTTGAGGTAATCTGACTTTGTTTCCTCGTTGCCGCTGGGGTTGATGTACGGGCTCTTATACAGATGCTCGTTGACTACTCGTGCCGAGGTAAAAGGATTGCCTCCGTGCGACAAGCCCGTGCAGCTGGTGTAGTTGATAGACCAGCAACGCTCCTGCGCTTGCACCTTGGCCTCGCCATCGTCCACGACGTCCACCTTGTTGCGCGTGCGCCCGGTCGTTTCCTTCAGTGCATTATCGACCCAGCTGAGCTTGTCGGTTCCCGTGAGTTTGTACTTGTCCTGGGCGTATACCTTGGTGCAATAGGGCTCTTTGTCGCCTGTTTCCCCCGCGGCTTCAAAGCCCCGCGCGTCTTGGACGAGACACATAGTGGTGCTGTCGGAGTGAGTCTTGATCTTGTCATCCCATTCGGTAAGGTCGAGGCCCCACGTATGGCCGCTTACACTGTTGCCGGCGAGCCTAAGTCGACGCAGCAGAACGATCTTTCCGCGCACCTCGTGTAGCGTGGGAACGCGGCTCGATGTGTAGAACAGGTTGGGGTTATCGGCCATAACCTTGGCGAAGGCCGTCGTTATGCTTTCGTCGGTAGCCTCATCGTTGCCGCGCGATGCGAGCATGATGAGCGCTTCTGACGGGTTTTCGTTCAAAAACGTTTTGAAGTACCCGATGACATCGGAGAGATGCAGATAGTTCCCGTCTTTTTTGAGTAGGTAGAAAATCCCGTGGTCGATACCGGGGTCGTCGCCCTTTCCGAGTCGGATATCAAAATAGCGGATTCCCTCGAGCAACTGCGTGGGAATGTAATCCTGCTGGCATTTTACTTGCGAGGATTGGGGCTCAGTGTCGTTGTCCACGCTGCAGGTGCCCGAATCGTGCGTACCCGGGATGCTCAGCTCGTCGAGGAACTTGTTGTCGTCGACGTATTTCATCCAACATGGCCCATCGACGTAGCTGCTGTACGTGATCCAGTCGAGGCTGCTAACCGTGGCATCGTTCTTTTTCATGTCGTAACCGATAAGTTCGAGCTCCCACGGAATGCTCTTACTCTTATGGCAGATCTTATTGTTGTCCTGGTCTTTGCCGTTCGATTCTATTGCCAAGTACTTAATGTCTTTTTTCTCGGTTTCTTTCTCGACCGTGCGGTCTCGGATGATATAGGTTCCGTTTGATTGGCACTCGAACGCAAAAGCGCGGCTGGGCTTGTTGTCATACTCGCCGCCCCATACGTGGATGACCTTTCCATCTTTGTCCGAGTCGTCGTCGACCGACCAAATGCTGTAGCCCGTCTTTTTATGCTCTTCGAAATTGAGCAAGGTGCGGATAGCATACCAGTTTGTATCGTCATTCTTGGTCGTTACGTTCTCAAGGATGAGCTTGCTGGACGTGCCGTCGTTAAACAGGTGGCAGACGTTGCCGCGAACGTTGCCGTCTTGGTTGACGCTCGCGGTGCGAAAATAGCCCGCGGGGCGAAGGCGAATGACGAAATTACCGAGGTGCTCCGCCGGTTTGGGCGTGTCGTCTGCAAATGCCGCTCGCAGGGGAATGCCCGGTGCCGCGGTTTCTGGCAGGCTTGCAAGCGGCGACAGCGCCGCAAGACCTAAGCCCAGCGTAAATGCTCGGCGGCTGATGGCATGGTGTTCGGTCATAACTCCTCCATTCGCAGCGTGCGGTTATGCGATAGTTTTGGTCAATATACTGCCCAGATGTTTAAAGATGCTGGTTTAATTGTCTGCGCGGCGCAATAAATCGGTGGGCGGACGTGTTGAGGTGTTTGTCGTTTTCGTACTGTTGCCACATTTGGGGCGGTTCCGGCGTCCGGCACCCTCGCGTTCGCCGGCTATCGGCATAAGAAAGGGAGGGCCGGCGAGCCGATCCTCCCTTGGTGCGAAGCGCTGGGGTATCGTCGCTTGTTTGCACTGTGCCCGTGTTTCCCGCTGCGCTCGCCAGTCGTTTAGCGCTTGATCTCGATATCATCGAGCTTGACGTCCATGGCTTCGGTCTTGGCTTCGGCGATGTCGTCGGCAAACTCCAGAGACTTCATCATGGTCTCGACGGCGTCCTTGTGTTCCTCGACGTTGTCGATGCGCACGTAGACGCTGCCGCCCTCAACGTCGGTGAAGTACTCAGTCGTTACGCCGCCCGAGTGCGTGAAGTAAGCACTGCGCCAGGTCTTGCCGTTGTATTTAACGGGGTCGCTTTCGGTCCATCCGGAGTTGGCCTTCCACTTTGCCTCGTAGTCGAACAGCTCGTCGGCGTTCTTGTCGGGGTCGAAGACAGGAATGAAGCGGTCGCTCGCGTGCTCGCTTTCGGTGAACTTAAACTGGGCTCTGTCGGCCGTGTCGCCTGCGACGTCCGTGATTTCGACGCCCTCGGGCACCTCGACCTTAAACCAAATGAAATCGGTCCGCATATCCACGGCTGGCTTTTCTGCTCCGCCGCCACCGCCGCTTCCGGTAGCGCCGCCGCTGCCACCGCAGCCCACCAGGGCAACTGCGGCAAAGAGACTGATGCAGAGGGTGAGAATCGCAAAGGCCTTCTTTTTCATGGTCGTGTCCTCCTCGATCTGTAACCGCCCATGGATTACCTGCCTTTACTGTACGCGCGAGCGGCTCGTTCGGGTGGGCCATGTGTCCCATTCTGGGTGCCGGATTTGCGCCGACAAGTGGCAATATGCGCGGGCACAAAAGAGGGGAGGGCCGATGCTGTCGGCCCTCCCCGGGTTGGGCGCCCGTTGTTTTAATGGGCGCATGCGCGCTGGTGCGCGTAGGCGCGTGCGGGTGTCCCGTTACTTGATCTCGATGCTCGAAATCTCGACTTCGCGTGCCTCGGAAACTGCCTCTGCCATGTCATCGGGGAACTCGACGGAGTTGAGGAGCGCCTCGGCTCCTTTCTTGTGCTGGTCGAAGTTCGAGATAAGGACGTAGACGCTTCCTGGTTCAACGTCGGTAAAAAGGATGGTTGAGATGCCGCTGTTGTCTTTGTACGTTCCGACGAGCCACGTCCTGCCGTTATATTCGACGGACCCGCCATCCTTCCACTGGAACGTATCCCCCTTCTTTTCTGCCTGGTCGGCGTGGGACTCCTCGGCCGTCAGCGCTTTTTTCCAAACGGGGATAAAACGATCGGCCGAGGCGTTCTCGTCTTTGGGGAAGGTGAGCTGGACCCTGTCGGCATTCTTGCCGGCGGAGTCGCTTACGCCGACGCCCTCGGGCATCTCGACCTTAAACCAGATAAAGTCGGTCTTCTTGGCGACGGGGGCCTTTTCCCTGCTCTCGCTCTTGGGGGCGCTGCCGCCGCCCGATGCGCTCCCGCCGCAGCCGACAAGGGCAAACGCGGCAAAGAGGGCGATGCAAAGGGAAAGGATCGATAGGCTCTTTTTCTTCATGGTGGCGTCCTCCTTGTCTGCCAGGGACATCGTGTGCCGCGGATCGCTGGGGCGGCGGTTGCGCATGCACATGATGCCTTTGTTTACTGTGCGGTTATTCCTCCATTCGTCGTCCGGTGCCGTGATGAGCTTGCCCCAACATAGGGCTCCTTACCTATATGTATGCCCCAGTTGCCGCTGCCCGGAAGTCTCGAAAGGTGGGCCATGTGTCCCATGTTTGCGGTGCCGACGCCTATCGTTCGTCATAGTAATCCGCGATGGCCAGGTGCGCTGACGCTCGAGTACTTATGGGCTAGACTTAGCAGCATTATGTGATCGATGCGGTCGGTCGGCGGTTGCCACCCGACCGATGTATATGACTTGAAGGTGCATGTGTATGAGCCAAGAGATGATGGACAAGACCTGCCGCGGGTTTGCCGAGGCGCTGGCCGCGCGCGAGCCGGTTCCCGGCGGTGGCAGCGCGAGCGCCTTTGTGGGCGCGCTGGGCGCCTCGCTGTGCGGAATGGTTGCCCGCTACGGTGCGACCAATCCCGCGCTTGCCGATCGCGCGGATGACCTGACGCGCGCGTTTGCCCAGGCTGATGAGCTGGCCCAGGAGCTTGTCGAGTTGGTTGCCGAGGACGTTCGTGCCTATGGGCGGGTGTCCGCGGCGTACGGTATTCCGCGTGACGATCCGGCTCGAGCGTCCGCGATTCAGGATGCGCTGCATGTGGCCGCTATGCCGCCGTATCGCATTATGGATGCCTGCGGGCGTGCACTGGCGCTGCTCGAGGACATGGCCGACAAGGGTTCGCGTCAGCTGCTGTCCGATGTGGCGTGCGGCGCCGTGTTCTGCCGTGCCGCTATGCAGGGCGCGAGCTTGACGCTCTTTGCGAACACCACGTCTATGAAGGATCGTGCACGCGCCGAGGAGCTCGAGGCAGCGTGCGATGAGCTGCTGGATACGTGGCTGCCGCGCGCCGATGCGCTGGCGCGCCGCGCCGCCGACGCTGCAAGGAAGAGAGGATAGCCATGGCTGAACTGCTGAAGGGTGCTCCCGTTGCTCGCGCGCTGACCGAGGAACTTGCTGTTCGCTGTGCCGCTTTGCGTGAGCGCGGCGTTGTTCCGACGTTGGCTATCGTGCGCGTGGGTGAACGCGAGGACGACCTATCCTACGAGCGCGGTGCGCTCAAGCGCTGCGAAAAGGTTGGCATTGAGGCTCGCCGCGTTTTGCTTCCCGCCGATGTTTCGCAGGACGAGCTGTTGGCGGCCATCGAGGACATCAATACCGATTCGTCTGCTCATGGCTGTCTGATGTTCCGCCCGCTGCCCGCCGGCCTTGACGAGAACACCGTCGCCACAGCGCTCGATCCCGCCAAGGACGTTGACTCCATGACGCCCGCTTCGCTACTCACCACGCTTTCGGGGGGCGGCGAGGGTTTTGCCCCCTGTACAGCCGAAGCCGTGCTTGCTCTGCTGGATCATTACGGCGTTGAGCTGGATGGAGCTAAGGTTGCTGTGGTCGGGCGCTCGCTGGTGATCGGGCGTCCTGTTGCCGCCATGCTTACGGCGCGCAATGCGACCGTGACGACGTGCCACACGCATACGCGCGACCTTGCTGCCGAGTGCCGTGCTACCGACATTGTGGTTGCGGCCGTTGGACGCGCGCGTACGATTGGCGTGGATGCGGTTCGCGAGGGCCAGACGATCATCGATGTTGGCATTAATTGGGACGAGGCCGCTGGCAAGCTGGTCGGGGACGTCGATTTTGATGCTGCGGAGCCGGTTGTTAACGCCATCACGCCCGTGCCGGGCGGCGTGGGCGCTGTGACGACGGCGATCCTCGCCAAACACGTGATCGAGGCGGCCGAGCGCGCATCGAAATAGGCGTTTTGGGCTGTTTGAGGGGTTAGCTCTATACCCCGTGGACAAAAAATGCCAAATATGAGTACTGTTGCCAAGATAGTCACATATATTTTAGGTCAAATAGGCTCTCTAACGATATTTATTATCGATAGAGAGCCTATTTTATTGGACCTATGAGGAATTACATCATCTAATTTTTGAACAAATGTAGACTTTCGACACCCATACGTAGCAAAATTGCTGTTACTAAATTGGTGACAGTACTCATATTTGGCATTTTTTGACCACAGGGGTTGCCAGCGCCGTGGTTTCGCCCTTTCTGCGCCGAAGCGATACACTGTTATCGTTTGATTTCTTCACTCAAGGAGGATGCGCATGCCGTGCACAACGATTCTGGTTGGTAAGAATGCGAGCTACGACGGGTCGACGCTTGTCGCCCGCAACGAGGACTCGTCCAACGGGGTGTTTGAGCCCAAGCGTATGCGCGTGGTGCATCCCGACGAGCAGCCGCGTGTCTACACGAGTGTCCTGAGCCACCTGACCGTTGAGCTGCCCGACAATCCCATGCGTTACACGAGCGTCCCCGACGTTGTCCCGGGCCATGGCATTTGGGCCGAGGCCGGCTTCAACGAGCTCAATGTTGGCATGTCCGCGACCGAGACGCTCACCACCAACGAGCGCGTCCGCGGCGCCGATCCGCTCGTAGACTATGTGCCCGCCAAGGGCAACGAGGGCGAGGACGGCTATGTTCCGGCGCAGCCCGGCGGTCTGGGCGAGGAAGACATGGTGACCTTGGTGCTGCCGTATGCCAAGTCCGCCCGCGATGGCGTGCGTATCCTGGGCGACCTGCTCGAGCGCTATGGCACCTACGAGAACAACGGCATCGCCTTTAGTGACGTGGACGAGATCTGGTGGCTCGAGACCATCGGCGGCCACCACTGGATCGCCAAGCGCGTGCCCGACGACGCCTATGTGACCATGCCCAACCAGCTGGGTATCGACAGCTTTGACCTGGACGATGCCGAGCGCGCTCAGGTCGACCACATGTGCTCGTCCGACCTGCGCTCCTGGATGGCTGAGTGGCATCTGGACCTGACGTTGGGTGCCGACGGCGACGGTCCCGCCGCGGTCTTCAACCCGCGCGAGGCCTTTGGCTCGCACAGTGACAGCGACCACGTCTACAACACGCCGCGCGCCTGGTATATGCAGCGCTGCCTCAACCCCAGCGATGTTTGGGACGGTCCCGACGCCGATTACACGCCCGAGAGCGACGACATCCCCTGGAGCCGCGTGCCTGAGCGCAAGGTGACCATCGAGGACATCAAGTACGTGCTTTCGAGCCACTACCAGGGCACGGAGTACGACTGCTACGGCAGCAAGGGTACGCCCGCCACGCGCGGCGCCTATCGTCCCATCGGCATCAACCGCAACAGCCAGCTCGCCGTGCTGCAGCTGCGCCCCTATGCGCAGCCGGCATATCGCGCCGTGCAGTGGATGGCGTTTGGCTCCAACTCGTTTAACGCGCTCGTGCCGCTGTACGCCAATGTCGAGACCATGCCCGAGTACTATGCCGACACGCAGGCTCGCGTGACGTCCGAGAATTTCTATTGGGCAAATCGCCTGATCGGTGCCCTGGCCGATGTCCGTTTCCATGAGTGCGGTCGTGCGGTCGAGGAGTATCAGGAGAAGGTCGGTGGCATGGGCCACAAGCAGATTCACGACGTTGACGCTGCCGTTGCCGCCCTGTCCGAGGCCGAGGTACCTGCCGAGCTCGCCCGCGCCAACGAGGCATTTGCCGAGCTCGTGCGCGTGGAGACCGATGCTCTACTGGGCAAGGTGCTCTACACCACGAGCTGCGCCATGAAGAACTCTTTCGCGATGAACGACAACGTGAGGTAGGGATTTCCCGTCGATTGAATAGCGCTAAAACGCTTTGTCGCTTTCGCTCAATCTTGGGTACAAGAACGCCAATGCAGTTGTTTGTGATTGGAGACAACCATGGTTATGAAACTCGATCAGCTTGTTAACGGCGCCATTAACGTGGGCTTTGGCGCTGCCGCCGTTGCTGTCGAAGGCGGCAAGAAGGTTCTCGACGACCTTAATACCAAGGGCGAGCAGGTGCGCAAGGACACCGCCACCCCCGATATCGCCCGCAGCGTGTCCGACATGTTCGAGCAGGCCGGCGGTACCATCTCCGATCTGGCCGAGCGCTTGGGCATGCAGGGCGAGACCGCGGCCCAGCGCGTGCTCGACGAGCTCATCCTTGCCCGCGTCCGCGTTATGACCGCCCCCGAGCGCACGGCCTTCCTGGCCCATGTGCGCGACATCGTCGATTCGGTCGAGGACAACGTGACCTCGGTGCCCGTCGAGTCCGTTGAGCCCGACGATGCGAAGGGTACCGAAGAGGCCGAGTAGCAGCGCAGATGGCAGATTCCACCACCGATTACAACAATCTAGATCCCTTGGGTGACGAGGCGGCGGTTGTCGATGAGGTCGATGCCGTCGTCTCGGGCGCTCGCAAGAAGCCGCGCGCTGTCGATATGGTCCCCGAGGAGCCCGACGCGATGGCGCCGGACGAGGAATACCAGCTCACGCCGGCGGGTCGCCGCGAGCGCATCGGACAGATTGTTCGCCTGGTCAAAAAGTACCGCGCGTGGGATAACCTCACGCCGGTTCGTTTGCGCCGCCTGCTTGAGGAACTCGGCCCCATGTTCGTCAAGATGGGGCAGATTCTGGCCAACCGGTCCGAGATTCTGCCGCAACGCTTTTGCGACGAGCTGCGTCGTCTGCGCTCCGACGTGGAGCCTGTACCGTACGAGGTCGTACTCAGTTGTCTGGAAGAAGAATACGGCCTGCGCCTGGGGGAGATGTTCGATGCGATCGACCCCAATCCGCTTGGTAGCGCATCGCTCGCGCAGGTGCACCGCGCTCGTCTGGTGACGGGCGAGGACGTGGCCGTCAAGGTGCAGCGCCCCGGTGCGCAGCAGGTTATGGCGCAGGACATCGATATCATCCGCTCGGTGGTGCGTATCGTTTCCAAGTTCGTCAACACCGATCAATTCGTTGACCTGCACGGCGTAGTCGAGGAGTTGTGGACCTCGTTTCGCGAGGAGACCAACTTTTTGGCCGAGGCCAAAAACCTCAACGACTTCTACGAGTTCCATAAGAGCGTTCATGGCGTGACGTGCCCTAAATCCTATCTGGACCTGTGCACCGAGCACGTGGTGGTCATGGATTACGTCGACGGCATTTCGATCGCCGATCCTGAACGCTTGGTGGCCGAGGGCTATGACTTGGAAAAGATCGGTGCCGCGATTGTCGAGGACTACTCGACGCAGGTGCTCGACGACGGCTTTTTCCATGCCGACCCGCATGCGGGAAACATCATCCTCAAGGACGGCATTGTCTACTTTATCGACTTGGGCATGGTCGGACGCATGTCGAGCCACGATCGCGGTATCGTAAAGGACATGATTTTCGCCGTGGCCGAGGGTGACGTGCCCAAGCTCAAGGATTCGCTCATGCGCTTCGCCGTGACGCGTGGCGACTCGGCTGAGCTCGATCATTCGGCCTTTTTGTCCGATCTTGACTTTATCGTGGCTGACTTTGCGGGCCTTGACCTTAAGGACCTAGATATCGGCGAGTTTTTGACCTCGCTGCTCAATCTGGCGCGCAAAAATGACGTTGAGCTGCCGAGCGTGGTGACGATGTTCGCCCGCGGCATGGTGACGCTCGAGGGTTTGCTGACCGAGTATATGCCCAACGTCAACATGATCCAGATCATCCAGACGCACATCAAAAACGAGAAGAGCACCTATGCGCGCGTGCGTGATATGGGACGCGATCTGGCCGCGAGCAGCTATCGCGCGGCAAAAGGCTCGCTCGAGGCGGCCGAGTATTTGGGCTTGGCTTCGCGTATGCTCACGCGCGGCCAGCTTAAGGTGAACACGCAGATCATGAGCAGCGATAAGGCGCTGCGACAGCTGGGCGGAATTATCGACCGCATGTCGATGGCTATCGTGATCGCCGGTCTGTTTATCGGTTCGTCGGTGGTGTACTACGCACGCATCGAGCCGGTTGTCCTCGGCATTCCGGTCATCGGCTTCTTTGGCTACGTGAGCGCGCTGGTGCTGGCGCTTATGCTGGGCCGCAATATCTGGCTCAACAGCCACGGCGGCAAGCACTAGAGGCTGCGGCCGTCACCGCATTTTCCTATCGCAAACAATAGCTTTTACCTTGGGCTTCGCCTGCGTGCGAGGCCCTTTTGCGTGATACCATTTTGACGGTAATAATCGATGGCCTAGATGGTGGTGCGGAGACGCACGAATGCGCGGTTTTCCTGCGCGTTTGGGAGAATCGGGGTGCAAGTCCCCGGCTGTACCAGTAACCGTAATTCCTCTTGGCTCGGGATGTTCGCGTCGCAGATCGGACGGCGCGCCCGAGTCGTTAAGGTTAAGTCGGATCGCCTCCCATCTTGCGTGCGGCTGCGGCGTATGCCGCCGGTGTGCATAGGGCTCTGGAGGGAAGGGGGACCCCGATGGGGGAACTCGAGCGCAACACGCGCGATGACGTGGGGCAGCCTCAAGGCAACGCTCCAAGTACAGACAATGGGGGACAAATGGATATGTTTGAGGACGAGCGCGAGCGCGCCTCGTTGCATCGCCGTGGCGCGATTGCATGCGGCGTAGCCAAGCGCGGCCTGGTGGCATTCCTGGCCTTCGCGATGGCCTTTGGCACCACGCCGGCTCAGCTGTGGGCCGAGGGCGCCGAGGGCATTGCCGAGGCTGTGGCTCAGGCTGCGACGCCGGGCGAGGGCACGGGTGCCGCGGACGGTGCTGCCGACGGTGTCGTTTCTGAAACCGGCTCTAACGCGAGCGATGCGTCGGTTAACGATGGCGCTTCGGCGAATGCCGCAGATAGCAACGGCGTAGCGTCGGACGATTCTGCCGCAGTCGAGGCTTCTACTGCTTCGCCGGATTCATCCGAACAGAACGTCAAAAGTGTTGTAGCCGCTTCCGATGAGGCTGAATCTCAGCCTACCGAAGCCGCAAGCCAAGAGGTCGCGGCCACGTGCTCCGTCGTCGGCACCGACGCCAAGGGCGCCCAGCAGACCTGGGCCGCCGCGCAGCAGATCGCTCTGAAGGAGGGCTCGACCGCGGCCGACCTCTCCGAGCAGCTCTTCAGGCAGGCCGGCCTCAAGGCCGACTACGACCCCAACGGCTCCTGGGGCTGGGCACTCAACTCGATCACGTCGCCCTTCGACGCGGGCCGCACGCTCGCCTACGACCCGGCGACCGGCGCGCACTGGCAGCTGTTCGTCAACGGCAGCGCCTCCGCGGTCGGCGCCGGCGGCTACACGCTCAAGGACGGCGACTCCGTCGTCTGGTGCTACTCGAAGTACGGTGACCCCGCGCCCGCCAATCAGATTTCCGTTAGCTGCACCGTTGTCGGCCAGGACGCCTCGGGCGCTCAGCAGACATGGGCGCAGCCCACGACAGCTTTGGTGGAAGAGGGCACGACCGCTGCTGATCTTTCCGAGCAGGCCTTTAAAAAGGCCGGCATTGGCGCCAAAACGGGGAAAGGCACGTACGGCTGGTATCTCGAGTCGCTGACTTCACCGTTCAACAAGACCGTGACGCTTTCGAGCGAGAAAGTTAACGAAAACACTTGGAAATTCTGGCAGTTCTTCGTTAACGGTCAGGCGGCCAATGTCGGCGCGGGCAATTACACACTCAAGGCCGGGGACAAGGTTACCTGGGTCTATGGCTTTGATGGAACCATGCCCGGCCAGGTTTCCGTTTCAATGGAGATCATCGGTAAGAAGGATGAGAAGGCGCAGCGCTGGACCGATCCTTCGACGCAGGTGTTTGTCGAGGGCACGACGATCAAGGACGCTTCCGCTGCCTACTTCGATGCCATTGGCATTGAGTCCAAGATGTACGACCAATTTGGTTATTGGGGTGTTCATAGTCTTGTCTCCCCGCTTGATGGCACCGAGCTGTCGGGTGCATGGTCGTTCTTTGTTAATGGCGTTCCCGGGCCTCAGCTCGATAGCGATTACGTGCTCAAGTCGGGCGACAAAATCGTCTGGGCTTACGCCCCTGGCGACACCGTTCCTAATCCCGATGAAGTCGTAGCCGATCCGAGCGCTTCGCGCCCGACCGATTGGAAAGCCGACTGGAGTGGCAATTCCAATGCGGTGGTCAAGAACGTGTCCACGCCTACGGGCACGCTGGCAAGCCCTTGGACGTTCGATTGGAGGGCCTACTCGGGTGCCACGTATCCCAATGCGAGCGAGCCTATTGTCGTGAACGGCAACGTTTACCTTGCCGTGAACAAGCGTTTGCTTAAGATCGACGCCGAGTCGGGCAAGGTGCTTGCCGAGTCGAACCTTCAGACTGCGATTGGCTACACCACGCGTCCGATTTATACGAAAGGCTTGGTCATCGTCCCGCTCGACGGCGGTGCGGTCCAGGCTCTGACGGCCGATACGCTGACGACGGTTTGGGTCACTGACTCTGTGAGCAAATCTGCCCAGTCAAATTCCCAGTTGACGGTCGATGGCAACTATCTCTACGTTGGCACCGTTGATGTCGACTATGGAACGAGTACGTACAATAACGGTCATCTGACGCGTATTAATATACTGACCGGCGCTGTTTCTTGGCAGCATGTTAATGCTGATGAGGGCTACTACTGGACGAGCGCTACAGTGGGCGACGGCTATATTCTGGTTCCGACGAGTGCAGGTACCGTTGAGATGCTGAGCAAGTCGACGGGTGATGTGCTCGGCAGCGTTTCGGTTGGTGCCATCGTCAACTCCAGCTGTGTACTGTCCAAAGACGGCAAGCATGCCTATGTGATCTCGCGTGACGGCAAGCTCCACGTGCTGGCACTGTCGGACGCAAACGCAAGGGCCTCTTCGCGCATTTCCGAAGAACGCGTCATCGATCTTGGTCTTACGGGTTGTGCCTGCATGCCCACGCTGTACGGCAATAAGCTGATTGTCGGTGGCGAGGTTTCTGGCGGTTCGGCGCTGGCGATTGTCGACCTTGATAATGACTTTGCTACGACGTTGGTTTCGTCTGCCGATGGCTCCGTGCTTCCAGCCGGTGGCATTAAGGGCGCACCGCTCGTGAGTGTCCAGGCGGATGGCACGTACGTTTATTTCACTGTCAACTATGGTGCGACTTCCGACTATGTGAACTACACCTCGGGCGGTGGGGTGTATCGCTACAAGATGGGTGACGCACAGGCGACCGGTGCGTTTAGCGCGGCGGGACACAACAATTACTGTGACTCGCCGATTGCCTGCGATGCCAAGGGTAACCTCTACTACATCAACGATTCCGGCACGCTTTTCAAGCTGAGTGGTGGCGTTAAGGTCTCGTTTGAGACTGGCGAGGGTTCTAAGGTCGACTTCCAGACTACGGCCGATGGCAAGCTGGTCAAGCCGGCCGATCCGACGCGCGATGGCTACACTTTCGGCGGTTGGTTCACCGATGAGACTTGCGCGCAGGCGTATGACTTCAGTATGCCGGTGACGGCCGATCTGACGCTGTATGCCAAGTGGACCAAGAATGCCACCAACCCTGGCGGCAATGGCGGTTCTGGCACTAATGGTGGCAACGGTGGCGCTGGCAACGGTTCCGGTGCTGGCACGGGCACGGGTTCCGGCTCCGGCACGAAGGGCCAGCAGGCCGGCGGCGCTATCGCCCCGGGTCATAAGCCGACGACCAAGACGACGGTGTCGACCAAGACCGAGACCAAGGACAACAAGTCCGACAAGAAGGACACCGATAAGTCCGATAAGAAGGACGAGAAGAAGTCTGACAAGAAGTCTGACAAGAAGGACAGCAAGTCCGACAAGAAGTCCGATTCCAAGTCCGATACGGGTGCTGCTTCCACGACCACTGCTAAGAAGTCCTCTAGTGCTTCCGAACAGGAGACTGGCACCAACCCGCTCGCCATTGTTGGCGTTGCCGCCGGCGTCATCGGTCTCGCCATCGTCGGCGTGTTCGTGTTCACCAAACGTCGGTAGGTGAGGGCTGTGTCCAATAAATCCAAGGACGCTGACCCCAAGCAACCAGATTCCTCGTTCATTCAGTTCGACGATGCAAAGCAACAGGGCGCCGCTTCGGCGGCGTCCGCCCCACGGCGTAAAGCGCTCCTTGGCGTTCTGACTGCCGCGTGCACCATTCTGATTGTCGTCTCGCTGGGCTTCGTCCATCCTTCCGAGAGCGGCGCCTGGTCCATCGACTGGATCATTCAGACCGTGACGGGGGAGAGCGTCGTCACCAAGGACACCAAGGCGTCTGGCTCGACTACGACTTCGGGCGAGGCCAGTTCCAAGGATTCCAAGTCATCGAATGACGCAAAAGACGAGTCCAAGCATTCTGATGAGTCCAAGTCCAAGGACGATTCCGAGTCTTCAAACAAGGAATCGGACAAGAACTCGGATAGCAAGAAGTCCGATGGTCAGGACGGCAAGAAGTCTGGAGATAAATCCGCTGCCCAGAATACGGGAGCCGGCGATACTTCCAATGTGTCTGGCGGTGCTTCTTCGGGCGGCGGCCAGTCGTCTGATGGAGCCTCCAGCTCTAATGGTGGAAACGCCTCCTCGGGCGGCCAGAGCGGCTCGCAGGAGTCCGGCTACGTAACAGTGACGGTTTCGGTCACATCGAGTGCTGTGGGCAATCCTGTGTCCTCCGGTGGCACCTTTACCTTTAACGAAGGCGCTACCGTCTACGATGCCCTGTGCGCGCTGGGCCTTTCTGTCAACGCACATGGCTCGTCGTACGGCACGTATGTCTCCGCGATTGGTGGTTTGGCCGAGAAACAGTACGGCGGCACGAGCGGCTGGATGTACTCCGTCAACGGCACAACGCCCATGACGGCGTGCAGCAACTACGTTCTCTCCAACGGCGACAACGTGGTCTGGTATTACGTAACGGGCTAGAGACCTCGACATATCGCACCAAGCGGGCGGTTCGGACAAACATCCGGGCCGCCCGCTTTTCATGCGTAGAGGACTTGGTCGCCGGGGACCTCTGCAAACAAAAAAACCGGCTGGAACGAGAATTCCAACCGGCTATACATTCAAGCAAATGTTGAATCGACTACGAGCGAGCGCCTTCGAGGAAGAAGCGACGGCTAAAGTAGTTGTACCAGGTGACCAGGAACGTTGCGATTGCCTTCATGGCCTGGTATCCGATGCTCAAAAATGTGACGCCCACAAACATGTACAGGTCGTTGAGGCCCAAGCCGATCACCGACAGGATGGTGAAGATCGTGAACTCGCGCTTGCGGCTCATGCCCTCGCGGTGGTCGAACACGTACTTCATGCTGAGCCAGTAGTTGACCACGACGGACGTGATAAACGAGAGCGTGGTACTCATCAAAAAGTCGAGGTGGAACAGCTCGACGAGCGCAATGAGCATGCCCCAGTCGATGCCAAAGGAGATAAGACCCACGACAGCGAACTTGAGGAACTGCTTGGTATGAGGTTGTGCCAGTGCCTTGCGCACGTAATCACATCCAATGCGTTGATGAATCGAGCAAAAAGTTACTTTAGAGCTTTTGCATGGGAAACGTAAGGTCTTTGGCAAGAACTATACGAACTCGTCAAATTTGCAAGAGACAATCCGCAAACGTTGCAAATCCTTCCGTAAGCGAACAAGGCCCACGAACAACGCAGCGCTCGACGCACGTCGTCCGTGGGCCCCGTAGTGCAACGAGGAGGCCGAGCTACTTGGTCTCCTCGCCCTCCAGGAAGATCTTTCGGGTCACAAAGTTGTAGACCATGACCAGCGCGGTGGCGCAAATCTTGGCGATATTGGCCTCGAGCCCCAGGCCGGCGTTGAGCGCCAGCACGATGCCGTCGTTGAGTCCCAAACCGATCACAGACAGCACGACAAAGATAATGAACTCGCGGCGGCGGCTCATGCCCTCCTTGTGCGCAAACACGTACTTCATGCTGGCGAGGTAGTTAAAGATGAGTGAGATGATAAAGCCGCTGGTGTTGGCGATTAGGATGTTGAGGTCCAGACCGTAGTGGAGCAGATTCATAATGCCAAAGTCGATGACCGTGGCAATGACGCCGACGACGCCAAACTTCATGATCTGCGCAAGGAGCTTTTGCATGGTACCTGCCTTATGGTGGCGCCGGGGCGCCGCGGGGATGACAAACTCAGCAAGTTTAGCCAATCCCCACGGGTGGTGCTAGGCGCGCTCCTCGATAGCACCGTTTCTATATGCATCGAGCAGCTGGCGCAGGTCCTGGATCTGGCTGCGGATCTTGGCACCGGAATCGGTGTCGCTCACCATGCGGCGACGGTCGGCCTCGTCAAAGCGGTTGGTCTCGCTTTCGATATCGACGTTGCGGGTGAGTGCCTCGGCAACCGTCGTAAAGGCCCGGTGCGACTTGAGGCGGCAGCCGCGCGAGCTCGAGATGAGCGTATAGCCGGCGATACCCGTCTTGGGATGGTAAGCGCGGCAGAAGCCGCCATCGATGACCAGCAGCTTGCCCTCGGCGCGGATGGGCTGCTCGCCCTTGGTGGTTTTAACGGGCGTGTGGCCGTTGATGATGTGACCGGTCGGTGAGCATGCCATGGGCGCGACGCCAAACTCGCGCATGATGTCATCGCAGACCGAGGGCGACTTGGTAAGCGTAAAGTACGGGTCCATCGGCTCGACCCAGGTGCTCTTATCGGCGATATAGGCGCGCTCAAAGGTGCGCACCAGGCGTCCGCTGGCGGGTGAGTTAAAGCCAATCCACAGGTACCACATCCAGTCGAGAGCGTCGCGGTCGCCCACGCGCCAGGCGCGGCGGGCGATGTGGTCGCAAAAATCGAGATAATCGCGGCCAGCGTGCCAGGTGCCCAGGCAGTTCATGCTGCTAAAGGTGCCGTCTTCGTTGAGCGGCACGCAGCCATGGAACAGCAGGTTGCCGTTGGCGACCTTGTACATCGAGCCGTGGGAATAGAGGAAATCGATATGGCGATGCAGGTGATCGGCGGTGACAAACTCGGACACGAGCTTGTCGATGATGTGCTGCTCCTGAGACGTGAGCGTATAGGGGTCCGTCGGGTCGACGGTGGGGAAGTCGTTGGTCGTGAGCGGCCACACGCTGCCGTCGGCGAGCGTGACCGTGCCGGTGTCGTGGTCGATCTTGTCGAGTAACAGGCGGTCGGTCATGTCGAACTCGGGATGGCGCTGGATAATCTGACCCTCGAGCTTAAAGAGCAGCACGTTGATGGCCTTGATCAGCGGGGTGATGGACTCACCGGCGGTGTAGGTGGCATCGGCAAAGGCGACAAGCTCACGCAGCGAGATGCCGTAGTCGTTCTCCAGGATCTCGTAGTTGTCGTAGCGTAGGTTGTTGCGCAGCACCGTGGCGATGCAGGCGGGCTCACCGGCCGCAGCGCCCATCCACAGCAGGTCGTGGTTGCCCCACTGGATGTCGAGTGAATGGTAGGTGAGCAGGCGGTCCATAATCTTGGCCGCGCCGCCACCGCGGTCGAAGATGTCGCCCACCAGGTGCAGGTGGTCGACGGCCAGGCGCTTGATGAGCGAGGCAAGCGACTCGATAAAGTCGTCGGCGCTTGCGGTCTCCAGGATGGACTCCACGATGCGCTCGTGATAGCGCACGCGATAGTTGTTCTCGTCCGGGTGCGTGTGCAGCAGCTCGTCGATGATATAGGCGTAATCGCGTGGGATGGCCTTACGCACCTTGGAGCGCGTATAACGGCTCGAAAGCGAGCGGGCAACCACAATGAGTTGGTCAAGCATCGTCTTGTACCAGGTGGGCGAGTCCTCGCGCTGGCTGCGGACCAGCTCGATCTTCTCGTGCGGGTAGTAGATGAGCGTGCACAGCTCGCCCTTTTCGTCAAAGGAAAGCGTGCCGCCAAAAATCTCGTCGACATGCTCGCGCACGACGCCCGAGCAGTTGTTGAGGATGTGCATAAAGGCTTCGTACTCGCCATGCACGTCGCTCATAAAATGCTCGGTGCCTTTGGGCAGGTTGAGGATGGCCGAGAGATTGATGATCTCGGTAAACGCGGATTGCTCGGTGGGAAATTGTTTCGACAGCAGACGCAGATACTTGAAGTCTTGCGGATTGCGATCGAATGCGACCATGAAACACCTTCCGATGGGGTTGGTAAAACTGATAAACAGCGTCAAACGTTTATCAGTATGCGCCGCTTTTGTTTCGATTGGGGGTGGGAGGTCGAATTGTTGGCCGAACGGTTTGGTAAATCGATTTAGTTGAGGTAGATATGGCGGTTGGGTGGAGACGTAGGGTCGTTTTTACAGACGTATGCCTCCGGGATCGATAGAGATGATGACGGTAAAGATGTTCACCACCTTTGGCTCTATTTGGTAAATAGTGGACATTTGTACCGTATTCACGCTTGCTGTGCGATAATTTGCGCAGCAATGAGTAAGGAGCCTCATATGAGTGAATTTGTCCTGACCTGTGAATCCGCCGCCGATCGAACCCGTGAGTTCTTTGAATCGCGCAATATCCCTGTCGTGTGTTTTCATTACGAGATCGACGATGTTGTCTATACGGACGATCTGTATCAGTCGATTACGCCGGACGAGTTTTTTGCCCAGATTGCCGCGGGCGCCATGCCCAAGACGTCTCAGGTGAGCGTGGGCGAGTACGAGGAGTTTTGGGAGCCGTTTGTTGCCGAGGGTAAAGACGTGCTGCACCTGACGTTGTCGTCGGGTATTTCGGGCACGTATGGATCGGCCTGCGTTGCGGCGCAGATGCTCGCGGATCGCTATCCCCAGGGCGGCAAGGTGCGCGTCATCGATTCGCTGGCAGCGTCTTCGGGCTTTGGCCTGCTGGCGGAATGCGCCGCCGACGTGCGCGATAGCGGCGCTTCGCTCGACGAGACGGCCGCCTGGATCGAGGAGCACAAACTCAACCTGCACCACTGGTTCTTTTCGACCGATCTGTCGAGCTACCTGCGCGGCGGTCGCATTTCGGCTGCGAGCGCGATCATCGGCACGGCGCTTAAGATTTGCCCGCTTATGACGGTCGATTGCGAAGGTGGGCTGTCGCCACGTGAGAAGATTCGCACTAAGAAGCGCGCGATTTCCGAGATGGCTAAGACCATGATGGCACACGTGCAGGACGGTGCGGATTATTCGGGTAAGTGCATCATGTCGCACTCGGCGTGCCGCGAGGATGCCGAGGCAGTTGCGGCGCTGATTGAGGAACAGGTTCCGCAGCTTAAAGGCAAGATTGAGATCAATAACATCGGTACTCTGATTGGCTCGCATACCGGACCTGGTACGGTGGCGCTCTTCTTTATGGGCGACAAGCGCGTGGATTAATTTGCCCCATCACGTCGCTGCATGATTGCTCAAACGAAAACGGCCCGCCTCACGTTTGTGGGGCGGGCCAAGATGTTTTGCTAGCGTTTCTTTCCGCGGAAGAAGAAGCCGTGCAGTGACGGCTTGAGGCCGCGGTTGGCGCGATGCTCCTCGACGCGCTCGTGGATCGAAGCGACGCGCTCGATGACTTCGTCGGGAATCGGCACATCGGGATTCATGTTCTCGACCTGGCTGACCTCGGCGGCGGCGACCTGGTCGATAATGGGTACATCGTCGCGCGAGATGACAGGTGTGGCGTCTTCCTTCATCTTGCGATAACGCTGCATCATGTCGGTCTGTAGCTGCTGTGCCGAAGGCGGCGTCCAGATGATGGCGTTGGCTCCGGCGGCGATGGTTTCACGGATGCTCTCGGGCGTCTTGCCGCCCGGCGCGATGAGCGGCAGGTTGGGATAGTGCTCGCGCAGTTCACGCAGGACCTGCGGCGTGTTCTTGCCGGCGGCGATGTTGAGGATCTTGGCGCCGGCGCGCACTTTGGCGTGAGCATCGTCGTCGCAACGAACGACCGTGGCGATGACGGGGATGTCGGCGATGTTGGTGATGTGCTCGACCATCTCGGCGGTGGCGGGGGAGTTGACCACGCATCCCGCCGCGCCCTGCATCTCGGAGACGGCTGCCATCTGCACGGAGCGCTTACCGGTGGTGGTGCCACCGCCCACGCCTACGAAGACCGGGCACTCGGCGACGGTCAGCAGCGCCTGCGTAATGGCCGGCTGCGGCGTGAAGGGGTAAACGGCAAAGAC
Organism: Collinsella sp. TF06-26; assembly: GCF_002232035.1. GTDB lineage: Bacteria > Actinomycetota > Coriobacteriia > Coriobacteriales > Coriobacteriaceae > Collinsella. Next base: position 103,669 of record NZ_NKXR01000002.1, on the reverse strand, counting down.
GGCATCGGCGTTGGAGTTGCGGATGACCGCGACGTCGGTGGTGTAGATGAGCGATTTGATACGACGGCCAAAGAGCGTGAAGCCGCTGGCCTCCTCAATCTCGTCAGGCATGCGAAGGGCCGCCTTGCGCAGGCGCCCGTCGATGGGCAGCGGCTCCATGGGAAGCAGTCCGTTGGGGGTCACGGCTACCTGGGGTTCGGTGAACTCGTCTGCGAGCTCGACCTCGGAGAAATCGACCGAGGCGACAATGTCCTCGTGAACCTCGGCGGGCACATCGATGGGGGCTTGGTCGTTTGCCGCGGCAGGCGTGTCGAAGGAGCTGGTGCCGACGAAGGCGTCGACGCGCTCATTTAGATCGTTGAGGGTATCCATGGAGGCTCGATTCTATGTGATGACGGCCGGCAGGGTGCCGGCAGCGTTGTGCTTGCTAAATCGTTTGACGAGTTGATTTTTCCCCGCCGCGTCCTCCGTTAGACCGAAGGGCGGCGAACGTGAAGGAGCTGTGGTGGCGGGGATCGAGGTGCTATCTTGAAAGTCCCGTTTAAAAGAGAGGTGACGCGGTATGGAATTTTCGGCAATGTTGGGCTCGATTGGCCTATGCGTGGGCGCAATCGTTGCCGCCGCGGTCATCTACTTTGTGGTCACGGCCATTAAGGGCAAAAGGGCCGAACGCAAGGAGCGCGCGATGCTTAAACAGCATCGCGACCAGCAGGACAAACGCGCACGGAGATAGCTTGTTGAGTTTTGGATCCGTACGCTAGCTGCGTTTTCGGATCAGGGCAATGTAGAAGCCCTCAAATTCGCGGCTGGGCGGAATGGTGAGCGTGCCGGGCAGGCCGTTGGCGATGGCCGATACCTGACCCGCGGCAATGGCCTCGGTCAGGGCGTTGGACTCGATGCGCGGCTTCTCGCCAGCTTCCTGGGCGCGGCGTGCCTCACTTTCGCTTGGCGTGCCGTCGAGGGGGATGAGCTCGCAGTCCATATGCTTGTCGAGGGCCTCTTGCAGGGCGTCCTCGTTTTCCTGCGGCAAGATCGAACAAGTCGAATAGACGAGCGTGCCGCCCGGTTTGAGGGCTCCCATGGCGCGGTCCAGAAGTGCTCGCTGCGAGCGGGCGCACTTGCTCAGCAACTGCTCGGTGAGGCCGCGCAGGCTCTTCTCGTTGCCGCTGACGACGGTGCCCGTGCCGGTGCAGGGAGCGTCGAGCAGGATACGGTCAAAGCGGAAGAACTCGTCGAGCTCGCGTGCGTCGATGCGCATGACGGGCACGTTTTTTGCGCCTTGGCGGTGGAGGTTGGCTTCGAGCTTCTCGGCGCGGGGAATGCTCATCTCGCAGGCGGTAAGGTGCGCCTGCCCCTGCGTGAGGGCGGCGATCTGCGTCGTCTTGCCGCCGGGGGCCGCGCACATGTCCAGGATGTCCTCGCCGGCCTGGGCGCCCAAGACCAACGGCGGCATCATGGACGACAGACTTTGCAAGTAGATCTTGCCGTCGCGGTAGATGTCGAGGTCCCACAGGTCGGAAACCTGGGCCTCGGGCAGGATGAAAGCGTCCGGGTACCAGGCGACGGTTTGGTGGGCGATGCCGGCTGCGTCGAGCGCGGCGGCGATGTCCTCGGCGGTCGCCTTGAGCGTGTTGGCGCGCAGCGTGACCGGGCGTGTGACCGCGGCGCCGAAGCCCTTGATCATGAGCTCGGCATCGGCGGGCGCATAGGCGCCGGCGACCGTGTCGACCATAAAGCGCGGCAGATCGGCGGCGGAGTGTTGGGCGGCAAGCTGGTCGGAAAGCTCGGTGGCGGCAAACTGCCTGAGCTTGAGCTCGGCCTTGACCTGCTTTTTCTGCTTACGACGACGCGGCTTGGACATCCGTCTTTCCTTCCCATTCCATTACATGTCGAGTGTTTTAGTACTGGCTCTCGTGCTTGCTGAAGAAGTCGAAGCGCGGGGGTAGCGGCTTCACGCGGTGCTCGCCGGGCTTCTCGCCCAGGCTCTCCACAAACTCATCCGTGGAGGCGAAGATGTTATCCCAGCTAAAGAAGGCGACCGGGTCAACGTCGAAGTACTCGCAGATGAGCTCGCAGCCGGCAGGGACGATGCCGTGCATGAGCACGGTCGCCACGCGCAGCTCGGTAAAGGCGTCGACGAGGGCCTGCGTCATTGCGGCGTTTGCCGGCTCGCCCTCGAGCTTGTTGGCGGCCTTAGAGGCGTCGCTCCAGCGCTTGTTGGCGGCACGCAGGTAGTCGTCGCACACGGCGAGCGCGCGGTGCGTCTCGAACTTGTACATGGCTTGCTCAAAGGCGAGAGCTGCCTGCTCGGCGGCTTCGACCACGGTGTCAGAAGCGGCACCGGCGGGGATGCAGCCGTTGCGGTAGGGGCTCTCGTCGCCCTCCTTGACGGCGACGCCGTAGAAGCAGCTGCGGGCCAGACGGTTGAACACGCCGGTCAAAAGGGCGCTCTCCTTAAGGGCCGGATCGATGACGCGCTTGTCGTCGCAGGCGCGCACCTCGTTGCCGTCCTTGTCCTTGCCAGTTACACGCGTGTCGTATGCCTTGGGGCTAAAGCTCACTGGCTTCTCGGACAGGCCGAGCGACAGCCAGTGAGCGCGCATCTGCTCGCAGGTGTAGTGGTTGAGCAGGTCGTCTGCCGGCGGGGGAGGCGTCTGCGAGGACGAGCTGGCCTTTTTGCCCATGTAGAGCAGGTGGTAGCAGGCGCTGACGGTGCTCTGCGTAAGGTCCCAACCCAGGGCCTCCCACATGGCGGTTTGCGCGATGCAGTAGAAATAGATGTTGTCCTGACCGATGAACTGGTAGATCTGCGCGTCGTCAGAGCACCACCAGTCGCGCCAGTCGAGCGAGCTGTGCTGGTAGGTGGGCGCGGGGACCTGCGTGGAATCGGCGGCGGGCTCGCCCATGAGGGCGGCATCCTGGGCGGCGACGCCCTCGGTCACGCCGGCGGCCTTGGCATCGCGTGCGAGCACGGTGCGAGTGTAGCTGATGGGCGCCCACAGGCTCTCGGGCCAGCACCAGCAGGTGACGTCGGTCACGCCGTCGACCTCGGGCACCGGAACGCCCCAGTCGATGTTGCCGGTGATGCGGAAGGGCACGAGCGCCTTGCCGCTGCGGAAGCGCACGCCGCCGTTGGCGAGCACCGCGTGGGCGTCGTCGCGCTCCTTCCAGCTGGGGAAGGTGACGGTAAAGCTGCTCTTGTTGCCCTCGGGCTCCAGCACGGTGTGCTCGGGGAGCTGGTCCTCGACGGCATCGAAGGCCTCGCGGAACTTGTTCTGGATGTAGAGCTGAGCCGGCAGCAGCCACTCCTCCATGGTCTTGGAGACCACGGAGCGAACCTGCGGGTTCTGGGCGAGCTTGGCGGTATAGGTCTTCATAAAGTCGAGGTAGGCCGGCAGATCAAAGTAGAGATTGTCGACCGGGCGCAGCTCGGGCACCTCGCCGGTGAGCTGGCTCTTGGGCGCGATGAGCTCCTCGGGCTCAAACTGGTGGCCCAGATCGCACTCGTCGGCATAAGCCTTCTCGGACTTGCAGCCCTGGATGGGGCAGCGGCCGATGACCTGGCGGCCGTTGAGGAACGTGCCGGCCTTGGCATCGTAGAACTGCAGCGTGGAGCGCTTGGAGATGGTGCCCTGCTCGTGCAGACGCTCGATAATCTCCGCGGTCACCTCGTTGTGAATCTGCGCAGCCGGCTCAAGGCCCGAGCCGCCGTAGATGTCACAGCTGATGTTGTAGTTGTTGAGGGTCGCGGCCTGGCGGGAGTGATTGGACTCGACATACTCGCCGATGGACTTATCGTAGCCTTCATTCTCCTTGAGCTTGCGGTAGCTCTCCATGATGGGCGAGCCGTAGCAGTCGGTGCCCGAGGTGAAGATGACGTTCTCGCGGCCCAGGCGGTCGCGAAGGAAGCGGGCAAAGAAGTCGGCCGGGACAAAGACGCCGCCGACGTGGCCAAAGTGCAGGCCTTTGTTGCCGTAAGGCTCGCCGGCGGTAACGATGGCGCGGCGCGGCCAGCTGGGACGGTCGTTCATGGAGTATTTGGATGCCATGGGACTCCTTCGCATATGGTGGGAGCGCGGCCGGGCGCAAGGCCTGGCGACGCGGTGGTCAATTCGTGCATATCGTTCGACATTATCGCACATGCGGGCGGGTGCGTGGCAGGGGCGCTATCCTAAGATGCTATGAATGAGATTTCCAACATACATGCGTTTGAGGACGAGGATTTTCTGCACGCCTGCTTCGTGTGGGGGATGGCCGTGCTTGGCGTATTTGCCGTGTGCCTGGTGCCGGTGTTTATGCTGCTGGGCGGGCCTGCGGACTTGGATGCGGCTGAAGCGGGCGGCTGGACGGCGGTCTTGGGCTGGATAGTCGGCTTGGCTGCGGTCTCAATGGCGTCGTTTGCCGTGCACGAGCTGGTGCACGGTGTGTTTTTTAAGCTGCTGGCGCCCGCGAGTGCGCACGTGACTTTTGGAGCGAACCGTGAGACGTGCATGATCTATGCCTGCGCCGAGGGGATTGTGTATTCGCGCCGGCGGTATATGGCGGTTTGCCTGGCGCCGACGGTTGTTGTGACGGCGGCGTTTGCCCTGGGATTTGCGTTTTCTGGGTATCCGCTGCTGTGCTACCTGGCGGCTGGTTTGCACCTTTCGGGATGCACGGGCGACTGGTATTACGTGCGGACGATCCTGCGCGACCGCCGCATTGCCGCCTGCGAGGACACGTCCTTTGGCGTGCGCTTTTTCGCAAGGTAGTCTTTTTGGGATGATTTTTCTGGGACGGGGATTAAAAAATCATTGCGGGGGAGGAGATGTCGATGAAGTCGTTGTTGCTGCATGCGTGCTGTGCACCATGCTCGCTTGAGCCGGTTCGCCTGCTGCGCGAGGAGGGGTTTGAGCCCACGATTTGCTGGACCAATCCCAATATTCAACCGCGCGATGAATGGCGGCGGCGTCTGGACGAGCTGCGCCGGTGGTGTGCCGATGGCGACATCGAGCTCATCGAGGCGGGGGAGGACCGCGAGCGCTGGGAGGCCGGCGTGGCTCCGCTGGGTGCCGATCGGCCCCGTCGCTGTCGCTCGTGCTATGCCCTGCGCTTGGCCGAGGCGTGCCGCGTGGCCCAGGAGCGCGGGTTTGAGTTTGTGGGCACGACGCTCGCCGTCTCGCCGTATCAGCTGTTCGATACCTGCAATGATGTTTTGGAGCGTCTGGCTGCCGCCCGCGGTCTCACCCCGGTGATTCGCGATTTTCGCCCGTATTATCCCGAGGCTACGCGCCGTTCGCGTGAGCTGGGCATGTATCGGCAGAATTACTGCGGCTGCCGTTTCTCGGCGGTCGAGGCGGCCATGGATCGCGCCCGCATCCGCGACGAGCGCAAAGCCGCCAAAAAGTAGTTCGTTTGGGACGTCAGCCTGCTAGGATGTAGAGCGGACTTTAGCTATATAAGGAGTATCCGACGTGTCTATGCGTACCGATGATTTTGACTACAACCTTCCTGAGGAACTGATTGCCCAGGCTCCTGCCGAGCCGCGCGACTCCTGCCGCCTGCTGGTGGTTGATCGCAAAGGCTCCGAGACAGGAACGCCGCTAGAGCATGGCGGTACCGTTGAGCACTGCATCTTCCGCGACATCATCGACTATATCGAGCCGGGCGATGTGCTCGTCATCAACCAGACGCGCGTGATGCCGGCCCGTCTTATCGGTCGCAAGGCTGGCTCGGGTGGCGTGGTCGAGACGCTGCTGCTCAAGCGCCGTGAGGATGTTGACCCGCTGGGCCACGTTTGGGAGTGCCTGGTCAAGCCGGGCAAGCGCCTGAAGCCCGGTGCTCAGATTGAGTATCGCGCCGGTGGCGCCCATGCGCCCGAGGGGGCTCCCGTGGTGCTGACGGCCGAGGTCATCGACTTTGTCACCGATAGCCGCGGAGGCCGTCTGGTGCGCTTTGAGCCGGCCGGCTGCAATGCCGCCGGCGAGCCGCGCACGCTCGACGAGGCCATTCATGCTGCCGGTCACGTGCCGCTGCCGCCCTACATTACCGATTACGAGGGCGATCCCGAGAAGTACCAGACCGTCTACGCCATGAAGGAGGAGCACTCGGCTGCCGCTCCTACGGCGGGTCTGCACTTTACCCCCGAGCTCATGGCCGCTATCGAGGCCAAGGGCGCGAAGTTTGCCGCCGTCGAGCTCGAGGTGGGTATTGATACCTTCCGTCTGGTGGAGGAGGACGACCCCACGCAGCACGTCATGCACACCGAGCGCTACCACGTGTCACAGGAGGTTGTCGACGCCGTGCATAAGGCGAAGGCCGAGGGGCACCGCGTGATCGCCGTCGGCACCACCGCAGTACGCTCGCTCGAGAGCGCCTTTGACGCTGAGGCACCGGTGTCCGATCCGGCCGTGACGGCGCGCTATTTTGAGGGCCGCGAGGATGGGGCCGATACGCTCGGCCGCGGCGACATCGTGGCGCGCGAGAACGCTACGACGCAGCTCTACCTCATGCCCGGCTCGACCTATCACGTGGTCGACGCGCTGATCACGAACTTCCACGTGCCGCGCTCCACGCTTATGATGCTCGTAAGCGCGCTTGCCACCCGCGACCAGATCATGGATGCCTACGCCGCTGCTATCGAAGAGCGCTACCGCTTCTTCAGCTTTGGCGACGCGATGCTCATTTTGTAGGTTACGGCGTTTTACAAACGCCGTAACCGGCCGACGCTGCAAACCCCCTAAGCGGCAATCTGACGTTCAATCGTCGGGCATGACCAGAAGGTCAATGCCCCCCCCCTCTTTCACGTCACCTTGCTCGCTTAGGGGCGTTTTCGCTGACTTTGCCAAAGCATCGGCAGGTACTCATTGGGGACGTACTTAAATGAGTGCCTGCAGAATGAGAGTGGATAATCTCCCGTTTTTGGCCTGCTTGGGGGCTCAAAGTGGGAGATTATCCACTCTCGTCATTGGGCTAGTCGTTGGGGACGTTCTTGTTTGACTAGTCGTTTAAGAACGTCCCCAATGACTACTTGCTTGCGAACAGCCAGACTAGGATGATCACCAGGATTGCGGCGACGATGCAGACGATGGCGCCGGTGAATTTGATGCGTGAGTCGCGGGTGCGCTCTCGTACGTCGTCTTCGGCGGCCTCGAGCTGGTCGACTTCTTGCTCGGTCTCGGCGTGTTCGGCTTTGTCTCGGGCCAAGGATCCTGCAAGCGACTCAGTGATTTCTGGGTGGTCGTGCACCTCGGTCGCCTGTTCGATGATCGACTGTGCATGTGCGGCATCTGCTTGGGCGTTGGCGATGGTCTGCTCCTGCTCGCGGCGTGCCTTGTCCTCCGCGGCGATCTTCTCGCGCAGTTCGCGCTGACGAGTCGCGGCGGCGGTCTTCGCCGTCTGCAGCTCGTCGCGCGCGGCATCGGCTTCGGTCGTCACGGCTTGGTGCGCGCGTTTTGCGTCGGCGATAGGGGCTTGAGCCTGCTCGACGGCCTGCTCGGCTGCGGCAAGCGAGTGCTCAAGGTCGGCGGTGATGCGCGGGACATCTTCTTCGGCTTTACGCAGGGCATCTGCCGTGTCGGAAATCTGCATCGAGAGCTCGCTGGTGCGCACCGTATAGTTGGCGGGATTTGCCGAGGGATTGCGTTGCAGCTCGGCATACTCATGACGCAGCGTCTCGAGCTGGGCGCGCGTGGCGTCGACGGTTTGTTGTGCGGCGGCAATGCCGGCGTCTCGCTCTGCCTTCACCTTGTCGCGGATGCGCTTGGAATCCTCAAGACGTCGAACGAGGCGGTTGCCGGTCTCGCGTGAGCTCGCCTCGCGGGCCTCCACGGCGTCGAGCGCGGCCTTCAGACGGAGCTCAGTCGCGTCATCCTCTGTCTTCATTTGTTCGAGCTGACCCTTGAGCTCTGTCGCTTTGGAGGCGTGGGCATCACGATCAATCTCGGCGGCCGCTGCAGTCTTTTGGGCCGTGGCAATCGCCTGGCGCTGGTCGGCGACGATCTGATCGTAGCGGCCTGCGATATCCTGGCGCGTCTCGAGTTCCTCGGCCTGATCGGCAATGCGCTGCTCAAGTTCGGCCAGGTGGGCGCGGGCATCGGCAAGTGCCTTTTTCGCGGCGTTCATCTCGCGCATGGCCGAGGCACCCTGGGCGATAAAGGTGCCCACGGCGTTCGCAGTGTTCGAGACAGCGGTCCCCAGATCGCGGCTCGCGGCGGAGGAGTGCGGGGCGGTCGGGCGAGCGGTGTCGGCAGCGTCCGCATCGGCAGTCTGCGGCACGGCGATATTGCCGGTACCGCCTTCGATCACAGAAAAGCCTGCTGCGTGCGGGTCGACCGCATCGGTGCCAATCGTGGGATGCTCGAGCTGCAGAAACGAGGGCATGGTGCTGCCCTGGTCGGCAACCGGAGTCTCGCCGGGTACGAAGGTCGAGGCTGCCTCGGCGGCCTCCTCTTCCTCGGCGTCAACGTCAGCGTCGGCCACGGCGTCTTTCATCGCTTTGACGGCATCCATCATGGAGTCCATGACGGCGTCGAGCTCTTCTTCCGAAGAAACCTCGATAGGGCCCGCAGCTTGCGGAGCAGCATCCTGTACGGGGCGGTCGTCCTGAGCGGGCGCATCGTCGTTTTGCTCGTCTGCATCTTCGGCGCCAGGGGTTTCCGCCGTAGCGCTTTCGTCCAAGAATGGGCCGTCGAGGTCAATATCATCGCAGGTCACAGCGTCGGCATCTGCAGTGACGTCTGCGGAATCATCAATATGCTGTTGAGTCTGGGGGTCCAGCTCGTCTGTCATAGGCATGTGCTCCTCATCGTTGTTTGTCACCCTATGATAAAGTCTCGCGCCGACATCCCGCGCCCCGCAGCAAAGTTTCAAAACGTGTTCGATGACTCGTGTCGATAGCAAAAATTCGGCCACTTTATCCAGTTTGTACTTGACAATCCCTTCGCCGAAAGACGTTATGCCGTTCGCCTACCGAGGCCTTTTCTATTCACTTGAACCCGCTAAAGTTGCATTTCAGCTTTTGGCGCGTGAAGTTGGATGCGCGCAGTCGACGGGCGGGCCCGTCGCGATTTGAAAGGACTTTGTATGGGACTTTTCACTGGTAAGACCGTGATCGTCACCGGCGGCGGCAAGGCCACGCTCAAGGACGGCTCCGCTGGCTCCATCGGCTACGGCATCGATATCGCCTTTGCCAAGGAGGGCGCGAACCTCGTCATCACCGGCCGCAACGTCGCCAAGCTCGAGGCCGCCAAGGAGTCTCTCGAGGCTGAGTACGGCGTCAAGGTTCTTCCTGTTCAGGCCGATGTCTCCGCCGGCCAGGACAACGAGGCCGTCGTGCAGAACGTTATCGACAAGGCGATTGAGGAGTTCGGTCGCATCGACGCCGTCGTTAACAACGCTCAGGCCAGCGCCTCGGGCGTGACCATTGCCGACCACACTATGGACCAGTTCAACCTGGCCATTTACTCCGGCTTGTATGCCACCTACCTGTACATGCAGAAGGCCTATCCGCACCTGAAGGAGACCAAGGGTTCCGTGGTCAACTTTGCTTCGGGCGCCGGCCTGTTTGGCAACTATGGCCAGTGCAGCTATGCTGCCGCCAAGGAGGGCATCCGCGGCCTGACTCGCGTCGCCGCCAACGAGTGGGGCAAGGACGGCATCAACGTCAACATCGTTTGCCCGCTTGCCTGGACTGCTGCGCTCGAGAACTTCCAGGATGCCTATCCCGAGGCGTTCAAGGCCAACGTCCACATGCCGCCGGCGGGCCACTACGGCGACGTCGAGAAGGAGATCGGCCGCGTGGTCGTTCAGCTTTGCGGCCCCGACTTTAAGTATATGAACGGCGAGACTGTCACCCTCGAGGGCGGCATGGGCCAGCGGCCGTAGGGGTTACGGCGTTTTGCCAAACGCCGTAACGGGCCGACGCTGCGCGGGCCGCATTTGGACAATCTGACGTTCAACTTCAAGGGCGCGACCGAAAGGTCAGCGCCCTTTCGTTTCACGTCACCTTGTCTCAAATGCGGCTCGCTCGCTGACTTATGCTCAACCTGCGGCGCCATTTTGCTTGAAGGTACCTTGCTCGCCCTGGCGGGTTTTCGCTGTCGGTGCCATAACATCGGCATTTGTGTTGTTGGTAGAAGGCCTCTCATGGGTAGTCATTTAATGCACCAGTTTCTGTCGAGTCGGTGCGGTTCGATGGTTGCTCGTATAATGGTCTGCGTATGAACCGCAACCAAGGAGTTCCAGTTTATGGACCAGAACCTTTTTAAATTCGACCTGATTGCCGAGGATCCGACGACGCACGCGCGCGCCGGCGTGCTGCACACCCCGCACGGCGACATCGAGACGCCGATCTTTATGCCCGTGGGCACCAAGGCAAACGTCAAGGGCATTCCTACCGAGACTGTCAAGAAGCTCGGCGCCCAGATCGTGCTCGCCAATACCTATCATCTGTCCATGCGTCCCGGCGAGGATACCATCGCCGAGCTGGGCGGCCTGCACAAGTTCATGAACTGGCACGGCCCCATCCTCACCGACTCGGGCGGTTTCCAGGTCTTCAGCCACAACGATGCCGTCAAGCTCACCGATGAGGGCGTGCGCTTTATCGTCAACGATTACGACGGCCGCCACGTGTTTTGGACGCCCGAGGACAACATGGAAATCGCCATGAAACTCGGCTCCGATATCTGCATGCAGCTCGACCAGTGCCCGGGCTATCCCGCCACGCGCGCCTACGTTGAGCGCGCCGTTGAGCTGTCGAGCATGTGGGCCGAGCGCTGCTATAAGGCGCATACCCGCGATGACCAGGCGCTCTTTGGCATCGTTCAGGGCGGCATGCACCTGGATCTGCGCCTGCGTTCGCTGCGCCATCTGGAGGAGTGCGGCGACTTCCCGGGCTATGGTATCGGTGGCTATTCGGTGGGCGAGGATCACGAGACCATGTTCGAGACCCTGGCGCCGCTCGTGAGTGAGTACATGCCCAAGCATAAGCCGCGCTACCTGATGGGTGTCGGCAACCCCACCACGCTCGTACGCGGCGTGGGCGTGGGCATCGACATGTTCGACTGTGTGCTGCCGACGCGCACCGGTCGCATGGGTACGGCGTTCTCCAGTGAAGGTCGCCTTAACTTCCGTAACGCGCGCTTTGCGCACGACGACGGCCCCATCGACCCCACCTGCACCTGCCCGGTGTGCACGGGCGGCTACAGCCGCGCGCTCATTCGCCACATGGTCACGCAGAAGGAGATGCTCGGCGGCATTTTGCTTTCGATGCACAATATCTACTACCTGCTCAACCTTATGCAGCGTGCCCGCCAGGCCATTATCGAGGGCCGCTACGGCGCATTCGTGAGCGATTGGATGAATAGTCCTGCCGCGGTGGATTACTAAGGGCGACAGACACGCTTGCAGAGCGTGGGCAACGGCAATGGTCGAGCGCCAGCCGGTCGTCACATTCGCTGACACCGGCTGCGCGACCGCTGGCCGATAGCTTGTAAGTGCTTGATGCATCGTGGGTACCATACCGAATAGTTGATGTTCGGGCGGGTGTTTGACGCATGGCGTCGACCTCGCCCGTTTTTCTTTTTCTCGATAGGAGTACCCATGATTAAGAATGAGAACGTCGAGGGCGAGCCTGCCTACGACGAGACGTACCGCCGCGGCCCCGTGGTCATGCGCGGCCCCATGATTCCTAAGGACAACACCTACGCCAACCTGCTGGCGCCCGAGGAGTCGACTGACTGGCTGCACGCCGACCCCTGGCGCGTGCTGCGAATTCAGGCAGAGTTTGTCGATGGCTTTGGCGCACTTGCCGAGCTTGGACCTGCGGTGACTATCTTCGGTAGCGCCCGCACGCCCAAGACCGATCCGCTCTACAAGGCGGCGCGCACCGTCGGGCGCAAGATCGCGCAACGTGGCGTGGCGGTCATCACCGGTGGCGGCCCTGGCATCATGGAAGCGGCCAACAGGGGAGCGGCGAGTGTCAACGGCAAGTCAGTTGGCCTAGGCATTGAATTGCCGCACGAGCACGGGCTCAACAAATACGTGAACCTCGGCATGGACTTCCGCTACTTCTTTGTGCGCAAAACCATGTTCGTTAAGTACAGCTCGGGCGCCATCGTATTTCCCGGCGGCTTTGGCACGCTCGACGAGATGTTCGAGGTTCTCACGCTGGTGCAAACGCACAAGGTCAAGCGCATGCCGCTCGTGTTGGTGGGCAGCGAGTACTGGCAGGGCCTGTTCGACTGGCTCAACGGCCCGGTGATGAGCACCGGTATGATTAGCCCGCTCGATCCGGATCTGGTACACATTACCGACGACCTCAACGAGGCCGTTGACATTGCGCTCAGCGGGCTGATGTAGATCAATCGTGCCCACGCGACATGAATACGCATGGCAATCTGATGTTATCTAACATCAGATTGCCATGCGTATTGGGTATACTGGTGTAAAAGACGAGGGCGAGGAGGTCGCAAATGTCTACAGCAACAGTTAAGCCTACGACGGTTCGAATCGAAGAGGGGCTCAAGGAGCAGGCGACTGAGTTCTTGGATTCGGTCGGCCTCAGCCTCAATTCCTATCTCAATCTTGCTGTTCGGCAGCTGGTAAATCAGCGAAAGATTCCTTTTGAGATTGTAGGAAGGGCGGAGGTGCCCAACGAGGTGACGAGGCGCGCCATGGTGATCGCCGAGGCTCATGAGCTGGGGATTTTGCCGGACGATAGCCTGTCATTCAATAACGCTGATGAGCTTATGTCATTCCTCGATGAGGAATAGCGATGTTCGAGATTAAAGTCGAGGCTCAATTTAAGGTGGACTACAAACGAACGATGCGCATGCATCCGCAGCTAAAAAGTGAGTTTAAAGCGGCGGTTGCAGAGCTTGTGGCTCATGGGTCACTTCCGGCGGAGTATGGCGCCCACGAGCTCTCAAACCCGGGCGGAAACTACAACGGCCACATCGATTTCCACCTATCCGATGGCTTGGTCGATGTGGTCGTTCTTTATCTTCCCCATAAGACTAACCCAGTGATTAGGCTGGTGAGAATGGGCACTCATCAGGAACTGTTTCAGGGTCCGCTGGGCTGATCGCCGATTTCTAAGTTGCGGTGGAATAGGGATTGATTTGCGGCTGATAAGCCAAAAACAGTTCCTATTCCACCGCAAGTGGTAAAGGTGCCCCTAGTGGATGGGCTGGTAACGAGGGCAGTAGCTGATGGCGATGGCGTCGACGCCTACATGGGTGGCGATGGTGCAGCCGATGGGGCCGGTGCCGGCGTCCACGTAGTCCCGGCCTGCGAGCGCTTGGCTGACGAGCTTTTGCTCCTCAGCGGCGCCGGTCGTGAGTACGCGCACGCTGGAGCCCGGATGCTCGGCCAAAAATGCGAGGCAATCGGTCATGGTGTTGGCAACGATGCGCTTGGCGCCGCGGCCCTTTTTGACGGCCTTGATCTCGCCCGATTTCCACTCCGGCGAAACGGCCAGGCGAATGTTGAGCATCTGCGTCAACTGGCCGGCGAGCTTGGGCGCGCGGCCGTTCTTAACGAGGTTCTCGAGCGTGCGCGGAATCAGCAACAGGTGGGCGGCGGGCAGGGTCGCGCGGATCTGTGCCTCGGTCTCGTCCAGGCTGCGGCCGTCCTCGCGCATGGCCAGCGCGTACTCCACCAGCAGGCCCTCGGCGCCCGAGCCGGTGCGCGAATCGATGCAGCGCACGTCGAGCTCGTGGGTTTCGGCCGTCAGGCATGCGTTGGCATAGCAGGCGGACCACTCGCTGCATAGCGAGATAAAGATCGCGCTATCGTGGCCGTCGGCGCGTACGCGGTCGAAGAGTGCCTTGAACTCGCCGGCGCTCGGCTGCGAGGTGTGCGGCAGCTGCTCGGAGCCGGCCATGCGGGCGACGTACTCCTCGGCGGTAATCTGCACCTGGTCGAGCAGGTCCTCGCCCTCGATAATCACATGCAGCGGAATCACGTAAATGCCGAGCTCTTGGGCGCGGGCGGGGGAGATGTCCGACGTGGAGTCGGTTATGATGGCAAAAGACATAATTGCACCTTTCGTTGGGGCGCGGCAGCGCCGCCTTCTGAAAGCAAGGTGCGACAAGTATAGTGGAGTTGCTCTACATTGCTAGGTTCAATTGTTGAATAGTCAACAGTTTGAAGCGGTGGTGTGGAAATCATCAACTGGGGAAGAAGGGTGCCGATGGCGGCATTGCAACTTTGCGAGCGGCCGGTTGTGCTGTTCGATTTTGACGGCACGGTGGCCGATACGGGTCGGGCAGTGATGACCTCGACGCGCAAGACGCTGGCTGCGCGCGGGTTTTCGGAGACGCAGATGGGTGATCTGCGCCGCATGATCGGGCCGCCCCTGTGGAAGAGCTTTCACGACTTTTACGGCTTTTCCCGCGAGGAGTCGCTTGTGGTGGCCGACGAGTACCGCGCCTTTTTTGATGAGCTGGGACCGGAGGAGTACCCCGTGTTCGATGGGATTCCCGAGCTGCTGGATGAGTTGGCCGCCCGGGGCAAGCGTATGGCCGTGGCGACGTCACGCATGGAGGCCAAATGCATCGACATGGTGCATGAGCTTGGTCTTTCTCAGTTCGAAGCCGTGGTTGGCATGAATCCGCCGCAGGGGCGCGAGACCAAGGCCGATTCGGTTCGCGATGCCCTGGCGGCGCTCGGCGCGACGGCGGACGATGCCGTGATGATCGGCGATCGCTTTAACGACGTCGAGGGTGCGCACGCGATGGGCGTGCCGTGCATCGGCATCTATTCGGGCGCGGCGGCGCCGGGTGAGCATGAGGCGGCGGGTGCCGATGCAGTGGTGCACTCGGTGGCCGAGCTTGCTAAACTTTTCTCTATCTAGGAACTAAATGTGAGGGGCGGGTACGCTTGCCGCTCATTGGTAAGGAGGCAGTCTATGAATCAGGTGGAGCAGAGCGTCGCTGAGTATGTCGACGAGGTCTGGGAAGATGTCGTCGCCGATATCGAGCAGCTGGTGAGCTATCCGTCCGTGGCAGTTTCTGCCGATGCAGAGCCCGGCGCGCCGTTTGGCCGCCCGGTCCGTGACGCGCTCGACTGTGCGCTCGGCATCGCGCAGAAGCTCGGCTATCAGACGAGCGACGACGAGGGCTATGTGGGCATTGCCGATATTCCTGGCCGCGGCGACAAGCAGCTCGCGACCATCTGCCACGTGGACGTGGTGCCCGCCGGCCCGGGCTGGAACACCGACCCGTTTGCGATGGAGCGTCGCGAGGGCTGGCTGCTCGGCCGCGGCGTTATCGACGACAAGGGTCCGGCGGTGCTGTCGCTCTACGCCGGCGCCTATCTGCTCAAGCACGGCATTGTTCCGCGCTACACCTTCCGCGCACTGCTGGGCTGCGATGAGGAAGTGGGCATGTCCGA
Organism: Collinsella sp. TF06-26; assembly: GCF_002232035.1. Lineage (GTDB taxonomy): Bacteria > Actinomycetota > Coriobacteriia > Coriobacteriales > Coriobacteriaceae > Collinsella. The sequence continues at coordinate 88,294 of NZ_NKXR01000002.1, read as the reverse complement.
CGTTCACCATTATCTGGAGAACCACGCGAACCCCGACTTTCTGTTTACGCCCGATGCCGAGTTCCCGGTCTGTAATGCCGAGAAGGGCCAGTTTGGGGCGACATTTGTGAGCTCCAAGATCGACGGCGGGCGCATTGTGTCCTGGAGCGGTGCCGAGGCGAGCAACGCCATTCCGTCGCAGTCTATCTGCGAGCTTGCGATTGCCGCCGATGAGCTGCCGGCGCCGGTCGAGAACGGCGACCGCCTGGAGATCACGGCGCTCGATAACGGGCATGCGCAGATTTTCGCCCACGGCATTGGCGGTCATGCCTCGATGCCAGAGGGAACGATCAACGCCGTCGGGCTGATCGTGGCGTATCTGCGCGAGGCCGAGGACGCGTTTGGTGCACGCGACGAGCGCCTGCTGACGCCTGCCGAGCACGAGTTCGTCAAGTTCCTGGCCTTTGTGCATGCGGACGCCTATGGTCGCGGCCTGGGTATCGATGCGACGAGTCCGGCGTTTGGCCCGCTTACCTGCAACGCTGGCGTCATCCGCGTGGCGGATGGCCATATTGAGCAGGTCATCGACGTGCGCTTCCCCGACAGCACGAGTGCCGATACCATCCGCGAGCAGCTCGATCCGCTCGTGGGCCGTTTTGGCGTGACGTGCCGTGTGGGTCGTGCGAAGGTGCCGTTCTCGGTCTCTGCCGACGATCCGGCCGTGAAGGCGCTTATTGATACCTATAACGAGTTTACGGGCAAGCATGCTGAGCCCTTTGCCATGGGCGGCGGCACGTACGCGCGCAACTTTGCCCGCGCCGTCTCGTTTGGCCCCGAGGAGACCGGTCTGGAGCTGCCCGAGTGGGGCGGCCAGATGCACGGTCCCAACGAGTGCGCCAACGAGGAACAGCTCAAGCAGGCGCTCAAGATTTATATCGTGGCGATCTTACGTTTGAACGAGCTTGAGCTTTAAGGCTGCGGCGTTTTAACAACTTAGCACGCCTTTCGTCCGGGCTTTTTAAGTTGCGGTGGAATAGTTCCTAGAATGGGCCATTTGATGGCCAAGCAGGAACTATTTCACCGCAACTTTGTTTTTATTGGTGTAAAAGGCGGGTCATGCTTGGTGGCGGGTTTGTTATTCGTTTGTAAAGCCGAGCCGCGCTTGCGGTAAGGGTCTATCAGATGCCCGTAATAAAGCGCAGCTGACGCGGGCGCTGCCCGATCGAGACCGTATCTTTCCAAACAGCAAAGCGGGCAGGGTGCCCGCGAGTCGCTTGTATGAAAGGAAGATCATGCTCGATCAGGCTTATTCTCGTCGTCAGTTCCTCGGCCTCGCTGGTGGTCTTGCCAGTATCGTCGGTCTCGGTCTCGTTGGTTGCGGCGGCTCCAACGCCGCCAACACCGCTGCTGAGGGCAGCGCCGCTGCTGCCGAGTCCGTCTCCGGCGAGGTGACCTACGACGGCGCCTCCTCGTTCCAGGCTCTCGTCGAGGCTGCTGCCGAGAAGTTTATGGATGCCAATCCCGACGTCTCCGTCTCCGGTTCGGGCAACGGTTCGGGCAAGGGCCTGACCGCTGTTGCCGCCGGCACCGTTACTATCGGTAACTCCGACGTCTTCGCCGAGACCAAGCTCGAGGCCGATCAGGTCAAGAGCCTCGTCGATCACGAGGTCGCCGTCGTGGGCATGGGCCCTGTCGTCTCCAAGAACGTCAAGGTCGATGATCTGTCCCTCGAGCAGCTCAAGGGCATCTTCTCCGGCCAGATCACCAACTGGAAGGAGGTCGGCGGTGACGACGCCAAGATCGTCGTCCTCAACCGCAAGGCAGGCTCCGGCACCCGCGCCACCTTCGAGGCCGCCGTCTTTGGCGACGAGGCCGTCGACTTTAAGGGCGACGCCGAGCTCGACAAGTCCGGCGACGTCCAGACTCAGATGGGCAGCACCGACAATGCCATCTCCTACCTCGACTTCTCGCACTTCGACGACTCCAAGTTCAACGCCATCAAGGTCGAGGGCGTCGAGCCCAAGAGCGCAAACGTTACCGACGACTCCTTTAAGATCTGGGCGACCGAGCACATGTACTGCTCCAAGGACGCCGACGAGGCCACCACGGCCTTCCTGGAGTTCATGCTTTCCGACGACGTCCAGGGCAAGCTCGTCGAGGAGCAGGGCTTTATCCCAGTCTCTGCCATGAAGGTCGTCAAGGACGCCAGCGGCAAGGTATCCGCTAAATAAGTAATCGCCCCGGAAAGGTTTGCAATGGCAAAACAGCTGCCAAAGCGCGACCTTGAGAACGTGGGCCTGGGCGTCACGGGCGCGTGCGTAGCGCTCGTGACGCTTGTCGTTGCCGCGCTCATCTTTATGGTCGCCCAAAAGGGCCTCTCGGCTTTTCTCAAGGACGGCGTCTCGGTCGTAGAGTTCTTCGCCGGCACCAAGTGGGATCTGGCCAACACAGCCGAAAACGGCCTGCCCTACACCGGCGCCCTGCCCCTGATCGTCACCTCGTTTGCGGTCATGGTGCTCTCCACGCTCATCGCGCTGCCCATCGCCATCGGCTCTGCCATCTTTGCGGTCGAGATCCAGCCTAAGTTTGGCTCCAAGGTCTTTCAGCCGCTTATTGAGCTTTTGACCGGCATTCCCTCGGTCGTCTTTGGCCTGATTGGCTTTCACGTGGTCGTCGGTCTTATGAAGAGCGTTTTCCACGTAAGCACGGGTCTGGGCATCTTGCCCGGCGCCATCGTACTGGCGGTCATGATTCTGCCGACGATGACCACGCTTTCGGTCGATGGCCTGCGCGCTGTGCCCGACAGCTACCGTCAGGGCTCGCTCGCGCTGGGCTACACCCGCTGGCAGACCATCTGGCACGTGGTGCTCAAGTCCGCCATGCCGTCGCTCATGACCGCAGTCATCCTTGGCATGACCCGCGCCTTTGGCGAGACGCTCGCCGTGCGCATGGTCATTGGCGGCATCGAGGCCATGCCGACGTCGCTGCTGTCGCCGGCGTCTACCATCACCACCACGCTCACCACGTCCATGGCGGTCTATGCCGAGGGCTCGGCCCAGGACGACATCCTGTGGGCGCTCGGCCTGCTGCTGATGGGCATGAGCCTCATCTTTATCCTGATCATCCATCTCATTGGCCGCAAGGGGGCGAAGGCTCGTGGCTAGCACGCGCATCCATATCGACGAGGCGAGACTCGGGCGTGTCCAAAGGCAAGACCGTATCGCCACGGGCGTGCTGACGGCGATTGTCGCCATCGTCATGCTTATCGTCGTCTCCATGGTGGCCTACATCCTGTTCGAGGGTATCTCGACGCTGTTCCAGCCGGGCTTTCTCGCGCAGCCCGCACGCGCCAACGGAACGCAGGGCGGCGTGCTCTACCAGCTGTTCGACTCGTTCTATCTGCTGCTGATTACCCTGATCATCTCGGTGCCCATCAGCCTGGGCGGCGCGGTCTTCCTAGTTGAATACGCGCCCGACGGTCCCATTCGCGACATCGCCTCGACCGCCATCGAGACGTTGTCTTCGCTGCCCTCCATCGTCGTCGGCATGTTCGGCTTTCTGGTGTTCTCGGTGCAGCTGGGCTGGAAGTACTCCATCATCTCCGGCGCCGTCGCGCTCACCATGTTCAACATCCCCATCCTGGTGCGCGTGATTCAGCAGGCGCTCGAGGACGTGCCGCAGGCCCAGCGCGATGCGTGCCTGGCCATGGGCCTCACTCGCTGGGAGGCCACACTGCACATCCTGATTCCCGAGGCCATGCCCGCCATCGTGACCGGCATCGTGCTTTCGGCCGGCCGCGTGTTTGGCGAGGCCGCGGCGCTGCTCTTTACCTCGGGCATGAGCTCGCCGGTCCGCCTCAACTTCTTGAGCTTTAACCTGTCGAGCCCCACCTGCGCCTGGAACGTGTTCCGTCCCGGCGAGTCGCTGGCCGTGCACATCTACAAGATCTATGGCGAGGGCAGCCCCGAGGCCCAGCAGATCGTCTGGGGCACCGCGGCACTGCTGATGATTTGCGTGCTGCTGTTTAACGTAGTCGCCCGTATCGTGGGCAAGCAACTGGCAAGGAGGATGACGGCCGAATGAGCGAGATGAATGCGACGCCCGCAACCGATGCGGCCACGTCCGAGACCCAGGACTTTCTGTCGAGCGTGGGGGAGAGCGAGAGGCGCGTGCGCGTGAGCGGCAAGGCCGTGAGCGACGAGGTCGTGCTCTCCGCCAAGGACGTCAACGTGTACTATGGCGACCACCATGCGCTGCACAATACGTCGCTCGACTTCCACAAGGGTGAGATCACGGCGCTCATCGGGCCTTCGGGCTGCGGCAAGTCGACCTTCTTGCGTAGCCTCAACCTGATGAATCGCGAGATTCGCCGCTGTCGCGTGGAGGGCGAGATCAACTACCGCGGGCGCAACGTGAACACCAAGACCGAGAACACGTACGAGCTGCGTCGCTCCATCGGCATGGTGTTCCAGCAGCCAAACCCCTTCCGCAAGTCCATTCGCGACAACATCACCTTTGCGCCCAAGCGCCACGGCATCACCGACCGTGACGAGCTCGACCGCATGGTCGAGGAAAGTCTGCGCGGTGCCGCGCTGTGGGACGAGGTCAAAGACAAGCTCGACAAGAGCGCCTACGCGCTTTCGGGCGGTCAGCAGCAGCGTCTGTGCATTGCGCGCACGCTGGCGCTCAACCCCGACGTAATCCTGTTTGACGAGCCCTGCTCGGCGCTCGACCCCATCTCGACGCTGGCGATCGAGGACCTCATGTCGTCGATCGTGGCCGACCGCGCCATCGTCATCGTGACGCACAACATGGAGCAGGCGTCGCGCGTGTCCAACCGCACGGCGTTTTTCTACATGGGCGATATGGTCGAGTACGACGAGACCGACGAGATTTTCCAACGGCCCAAGGATAAGCGGCTGAATGATTACCTCACCGGCATGTTCTCCTAGTCCGGGACATGCTTGAGGCCCGCGGCGGCCACGGTTGCCGCGGGACTGATTGGAGAGGCGGGTCATCTCTTTTACGAGATGGCCCGCCTTTTTGCGTTGTTCACGTCCTTCGACCTGCCAAAAAGGGACAGGTTTATTTTGGCAGGTTAACGTTTTACCATGGAGCGTGCTCGGAGCGCCCTGACGTTTGCCCAGATAAAACCTGCCAAAATAAACCTGTCCCTTTTTGGTAGGTTTTGGGGTGGGGCTCGCTGCTATCATGGACAACGTTGAATTTCTACGAAGGAGCAGGGCATATGGCGATTCTTTTGGGATGCGATTCCGTCAGCCTAGAGTTTCCCACCAAGCATATTTTTAATAGCGTAACGCTCGGCGTGGGCGAGGGCGACCGTATTGGTATTGTCGGCAAAAACGGCGACGGCAAGTCGACGCTGCTGAGTGTACTCGCCGGCACGCTGGAGCCCGACGACGGCCGCGTGACGCATCGCCGCGGCACCACGATCGGCCTGCTCGGCCAAAAGGACAACCTGGTCGATACCGACACCGTGCATCATGCTGTCGTCGGTGACACGCCTGAGTACGAGTGGGCCTCGAGCCCGCGTACACGTCAGATCCTCGCTGGCCTTATTAGCGATGTGCCCTGGGAGGGCATGGTGGGCGAGCTTTCGGGCGGCCAGCGCCGTCGTGTGGACCTCGCGCGCCTGCTGATCGGTGACTACGACGTGCTCATGCTCGACGAGCCCACCAACCACCTGGACATGCGTACCATCAACTGGCTTGCACGCCATCTTAAGGCTCGCTGGCAGCGCGGCCAGGGCGCCATGCTCGTGGTCACGCACGATCGCTGGTTCTTGGACGAGGTCTGCACTAGCATGTGGGAGGTCCACGACGGCCAGGTCGACCCCTTCGAGGGCGGTTACTCCGCATATATCCTTCAGCGCGTGGAGCGCGACCGCATGGCCGCGGTTACCGAGGAGCGCCGTCGCAACATGGCGCGCAAGGAGCTTGCATGGCTGAGCCGTGGCGCCCAGGCCCGTTCCACTAAGCCCAAGTTTCGCGTGGAAGCCGCCCGCGAGCTGATCGCCGACGTGCCGCCCGTGCGCGACGAGCTGGAGCTCAAGCGCCTCGCCGTGAGTCGCCTGGGCAAACAGGTCATCGACGTGATCGACGTGGACGCCGGCTATGCCGATACCGACGGCGCGCCCAAGCAGGTGCTCTCCGATGTGACCTGGCTTATCGGCGCGGGCGACCGCTATGGTCTGCTGGGTGAGAACGGCGCCGGCAAGTCGACCTTGCTCGACGTGATTCAGGGCAAGATCGCGCCCCTGCGCGGCCGCGTGAAGATCGGCCAGACGGTGCGCTTTGGCGTGCTGTCGCAGCAGCTCGAGGAGCTCGAGCCCTACATGGGTGACACGATCCGCGAGGTTCTGAGCAACTATAAGAAGTATTATGTCATCGACGGCAAGGAGACCTCGCCCGAGAAGCTCTGCGAGCGCCTGGGCTTTACGACGCAGCAGCTCTGGAGCCGCATCGGCGATCTTTCGGGCGGCCAGCGCCGTCGCCTGTCGCTGCTGCTGACGATCCTGGACGAGCCCAACGTGCTTATCCTGGACGAGCCCGGCAACGACTTGGATACCGACATGCTGGCGATTGTCGAGGACCTGCTCGACGGCTGGCCGGGCACGCTGATCCTGGTGACGCACGACCGCTTCTTGATGGAGCGCGTGACCGACCAGCAGTGGGCGCTGCTTGACGGTCATCTGACGCATATGCCCGGCGGCGTCGACCAGTACCTGCGCCTGTGCAACGCTACTGCCGAGGGCGAGCCCGTGGGCGCGCCGAGCGCCAAGACCGGCACGTTCGACACCGGCGCCGCAGCGGTTGCAGCCGAAAAGCCCAAGTCGAGCGGCCAGCCCAACGGACTTTCCAATGCCGAGCGCCAGAAGCTCCGCCGCGAGGTGAGCTCGCTCGAGCGCAAGATGGAGACGCAGCGCGCCCGCGTGGAGGAGGCCGAGGCCGCCATGGCCCAGGTCGATCCCACCAACTACACGGCGCTGGGCGAACAGCAGGCAAAGATCGACGAGGCCCATGCCGCCATGGACGAGCTGGAGATGGCGTGGCTCGAGGCGAGCGAAAAGCTCGAGGGCGAGGAGTAGGCGAGGATGATCAAGGCCGCGTTTTTCGATATCGACGGCACGTTGCTGAGCTTTAAGACCCATCGGATTCCGGCGTCGGCGCAGCAGGTGCTCGACAGCTTTCATGAGCAGGGGATTGCGTGCGTGATCGCCACGGGTCGCCCGACCTATCAGATGCCCGATTGGCTGTTCGATCTTGGTTGGGATGCGTACATCACGCTTTCGGGTCAGCACTGTTTTGATGCCAAGGGCGTTTACCGCAGCTGCCCGATCGATTCGGACGACGTCGCGGCGATTGTGGACCAGGTGGCGCAGGGGCGCTATGACTCGCTGTGTATGCAGGGCGAGAACTCGTTTGTGAACCGCCTGTCCGAGCGCGTGGTGACGGCCGGCAGCAACGCGGGGATTGTCTACCACGAGGAACCGTTTGAGCATGCCTTCGATGCGCCGGTCTACCAGTTCTGCGCCTTTGTGGACCCTGCCGACGAACATATCGTGACCGACGCGGTGTCGCATTCTCTCACTACGCGCTGGTGTGATTTGTTCTGCGACATTATCCCTGCCAACGGCGGTAAGGACCTGGGTGTCGCGGCGACGCTGGAACGCCTGGGTGTCGACGCGAGCGAGGCGATTGCCTTTGGCGACGGCGAGAACGACCTGTCGATGTTCTCGGCCGTGGGCACAAGTGTGGCCATGGGCAACGCGCAGGAGACCGTGAAAGCTGCAGCGACCTATGTGACGACCGCCGTGGATGACGACGGCATCTACAACGCCGCCAAGCACTTTGGGCTGATGTAACTGCGGGCCGGCACCCGGCGCCTGGGGACACTCCTTGCGGGGCGTCCCCATTTTGTTTTCGTCCCGCACGTTTTGTGAAACACGGCTAACTTTTAGGCAAAGTAGTAAGACATGGGCAACTTTTGCGGTAAAGTAAATCAAGCAAAAGTATCCAAAGGCTAACTAGAAGCCATCGCGAAAGGCGGCCCATGGCCCTGCGTGAATCCGGAGAAGACTATCTCGAATCGATCTACGTTCTATCGGAACGTCAGGGCATCGTGCGCTCGATCGACGTTGCCGAATACTTGGGCGTAACCAAAGCAAGCGTCTCTAAAGCCATGGCGGCCTTGGAGAGCACCGGCTACGTGGAGATGGGCAAACGCGACGTGCATCTGACGGAACGCGGTCTTGAGGTTGCCCGTCAAATGTGGGAGCGCCACTGCTTTTTCGTGGGGCTGCTGGAGGATGCGGGTGTTTCGGCTGAGGTCGCGTCGCAAGAGGGCTGCCACATGGAGCACTGCCTGAGCGAGGAAAGCTTTGAGAAGCTGAGGGCGATGCTGGGACGGGACAGCGACCGGGACCAGTAGCCCCGCCAACCAAGTCCAACTCAGACAAGGAACCCCGCCAGCAAGCGATGCCCAAGAACCGCCAGCAACGTTACCGCAGGCCGGGACCGGGCTTGGTTTTTGAAAACACTCCGCAGACCAGAAGCGCCCCCGTTCGTAGCTCCGAAGGAGCAGAACGGGGGCGCTTCATTGGTCGAGGACGTTTTCAAAACCAAGCCCGGTCCCGGCCGGAGGGACCACAGGCGCTACAGGTTCTTGACACCCATCGCGCGCATGGCGTTCAGGATAGCGATGATCGCCACGCCTACGTCGCCAAAGACGGCAAGCCACATATTGGCGATACCCAGCGCTGCCAGCACAAGGATCAGCAGCTTAATGCCCAGCGCAAAGATTATGTTCTGCCAAACAATCGACATGGTCTTGCGCGCCACGCGGATCGCGCGGGAAATGTTGGACGGCTTGTCGTCCATCAGCACCACGTCGGCGGCCTCGATCGCGGCGTCGGAGCCCATGGCGCCCATGGCAATGCCCACATCGGCGCGCGTAAGCACAGGAGCGTCGTTGATACCGTCGCCGACAAAGGCGAGCTTGCCCTTGCCACTTTCGGCCGCGAGTAGCGCCTCAACGCGCTCGACCTTGTCGCCCGGCAGGAGCTGCGCGTGGAACTCGTCGAGACCGAGTTGCTTGGCCACAGACGCTGCAACCTCCTCGCGGTCGCCCGTGAGCATGACGGTGCGGTTGATACCGGCGGCATGCAGGTCGCGAATCGTTTGCTCCGCATCGGCCTTAACGGTGTCTGCAATCACGATGTGGCCGGCGTACACGCCGTCAACGAGCACGTGGAGGATCGTGCCGACAACCTCACAGTCCGGTGCTTCAACGCCGGCCGCGGCGAGCATTTTGGCGTTGCCAACGACGACGTGCTTGCCGTCGATGGTTGCCGTCACGCCGTGGCCCGCGTCGTTGGCGGAGTCGCTCACGCGCTTGGGGTCGACCTCGCCCTGGTAGGCGTCGCGCACGGACTGCGCGATGGGGTGATCGGAGAACGACTCAGCAAGGGCTGCGACTTCGAGCAGCGACTGCTCGGTATAGCCAGCCTCGGGGTGCACCGCGACGACTGAGAACGTGCCGTTGGTGAGGGTGCCCGTTTTGTCGAAGACGATGGTGTCCACGTCGGCGAGCGTCTCGAGGTAGTTGGAGCCCTTGATGAGAACGCCCAGCTTGGACGCGCCGCCGATGCCGCCAAAGAAACTCAACGGTACGCTGATCACGAGGGCGCACGGGCAGCTGACGACCAGGAAGGTCAGGCCGCGCAGGATCCAATCGGACCAAGCGCCAGTCACCAGGCCGCCGCCAAGCGCGAGCACCGCGGCAGCGCCAGTGACGGCGGGGGTGTAGACGCGGGCAAAGCGCGTGATGAAGTTCTCGGTGCGCGCCTTCTTTTCGCTGGCATTCTCCACGAGCTCCAGAACACGCGCGACGGTTGACTCGCCAAAGGGCTTGGTGGTGCGCACGTGGATGAGGCCCGTCATGTTGATGCAACCGCTGATGATATCGTCGCCGGTCTTGGCCGGGCGGGGGACCGACTCGCCCGTGAGTGCGGCGGTGTCGAGCTGGGTTTCGCCCTCGACGATGACGCCGTCGATAGGCACGCGCTCGCCGGGCTTGACCACGATCACGGTGCCGACGGCGATGTCATCGGGAAAGACCTGTTCGAGTGCGCCGTCGGCTTGCTCGACGTTAGCGTAGTCGGGCGCGATGTCCATCATGGCACTGATCGACTTGCGGCTCTTGCCCACGGCGTATGCCTGGAACAACTCGCCGACCTGGTAGAACAGCATGACAGCGGCGCCTTCGGCCATGTGCGGGTCGGTGTCGGGGAAGAGCACCATGGCAAACGCGCCGATGGTCGCGACGGCCATGAGGAAGCTCTCGTCGAAGGCCTTGCCGCGGCGGATGTTATTGAATGCCTTTTGCAGTACGTCGTAGCCGGCAATCAAAAACGGCACGAGGAACAGCACAAAGCTGGCGTAGATGTTGCCGGGCTCCCCAAATGCGATAGTGAGGGCGCCGAGCTCGTCGAGGGCATAAACAACGGCAAAAATGCCCAGTGCTACCAGGATGCGGTTGCGCTTATGCTCAAGGGACTCTTTCTTCTTGCGCTTCTTCTTTTTCTTTTTGGGATCGGCGGCTGTCATGATTCAAACCTCTCATTTGAGTTTATGAACACTCGCTCATATAATTTCGCGAGCAAAGGCCGCGGCAAGCGCGGCCTCGCAGGTCAACGTATGCGCGGGTTAGAGAATGATCTCGCAGTCCGGCTCGGCGTCGGCGGTGAACTCAACGACGCGGTCCAGGACCTCGTCGAACTTGGCGTCGTCGGCCTCGAGCGTCAGCTTCTGGGTCATAAAGTTGACCGAAACGGACTTGACGCCCTCGAGCTTGGCAAGTTCGTCCTGAAGCTCGCGCGCGCAGTTGGCGCAATCGATCTCGTCGAGCTTGAACTGCTTTTTCATGGTGGGTTCCTTTCCCTGTGTTAGCGGTCTGGGTGCCGGCCGCGCTGATACCGTGGTTGATTGCTATTCGCAGATATGGCTCATGCCCTGGTTAAGCATGGTGTAGACGTGATCGTCGGCGAGCGAGTAGAGAATGTTGCGGCCGTCGCGGCGGAACTTGACCAGGTGCGACTGCTTAAGCGTGCGCAGCTGGTGCGATACTGCCGACTGCGAGGTTGCGGTCGCTTCGGCGATGTCAGCCACGCAGAGCTCGCGGCCCATGAGGGCATAGAGGATCTTGATGCGTGTGGTGTCGCTGAAGACCTTGAACAGGTCGGCCAGGTCGTACAACAGCTCCTCGTCGGGAAGGTCCTCGGGCGAGCAGGTGGTGGGGACGATCGGCTCGGTGGCCTCGATGCCAGTCTTTGTTTCATCAGCGTGGCTGCTCATTGCAACATCCTTTCATATGAACATGCGCTCATATAACTTACTTCCGATTATATGAGCGCATGTTCATATGTCAATACAATTTACGTTAATTTCGATGACTGTTTGCCGCCTCTGCGATTTTCTGCGGGTTGGGAGACATCGACGCAATGCTCGCCAACATATTTCGAGATGTTCGGCCAGCATGCTAAGAAAGCCACCTTGAGAAGCATTAGAACTGTTCATATTTGTACTTTATCGTGTTAAATACCGCGAGAATCAGTTCTTCCTCTACGGGAGTTCCTGCAGAATCAGTTTTATCTAAAGTTATATTGAGCATTGCTGCAGCCAATCTGGCACATCGGTGGCCGAATAAGTCGAAAAATGTAGGTGGACATCCGCAGAGATCGCCTTTAGAAGAGCGAATTCTCAATTAGATCAATAATCGTGTCGTCTTCCGTGCGGTTTTCATCGATTTTTGCGAACATGTCGCATTCCCAAGGCCCATTGATTTCCTCAGCAAGGGCCCCGACGTGTTGCATGTCGTCGGGTTCTGGCACATCGTTGATGCTCGGGTCATCAGCTTGCGGATATTGGCTTGCAATTTCGCGCTTGGCGGCCTCTTCTTCTTTGAGTGTCTCCAGGACGCGGCGACCGTATTCGAAGTAGCGCCGCAAGACAAATTGACGAAGAGTTTCTTGCAGGATGGCGAAGTTATCCGGGAGTCGACCGGGCCATATCTTCTCGCGAATGCGAATCGCTTCCATGACCCGCCTAAAAGCGGACTGCTTGAAAAACGAATGACGACTAACTGTGATAACGGCATATCCCATGTTTCGCAGCGTGTTTCGGCGTTCCTCGTCAATTGATTGCTGTTCGGGCTCGTCGTGGTAAAAGCCGTTGTATTCGATATCGGTCATCGAATTTTCGAGCAGCGCGTCGAGGTAGAAAACCGTCCGTCGCGTTAGGGCGGCGTATCTTTTGGGGACTGGGATCGGATAGTCCGTTTTGATAGCGCGTATGGCTAAGCCACCCATTGACTTGGGCATTGTCAGCATCATGACAAACGCCGTTTCGAGTGGGGAGCGACAGCCTTCGCGTACATAAGAAAGTGCCTTAAGTGCTTTATTAGATCCACGATACCCCGATGCCTCTGAAAAGAAGGCTCTGAGCTCTTCAACGCTGGTTAGGGCTGGGCGCTCGCGATATTGAGTTTCGTCGGACGTTCCAAGCGCGTAGGAGCCGCAGATTTCAAAGTAATACTCAACGAGCTCCGAAAGGTTGAGGTCGGCTGCTGCTTCTAACGCGCACAGCTTGATATCGACGATGTAGACGTTCGGCTCGAGTTCTAGGTAGCTTTCTGCATCAAACGTATAGCGCGTGCAGTGGCAGATGCAGCCCTTGCGGTGCCTTTTGGCATTATTGGAAAACGTCAGCACATGGATGCTTTCAGAATCGACATTCTTTCTGTTGAGCCATGCTCGCGCCGCTTCCAGGTTGGACGTGGTCGGCGCAGACACCTTGATCTTTTCCATAGATATGGGATCGGTCGCGTGGCTTGCGAGCGAGTTGACTGTTTGGTATACAGCGCGTGCCGTGGTATGTGACAGAACGATTCCCATACGCGCATGATGGCATAGCGGACGCCATATACGCTCGAAACTTCGGGCAACGGTATTGGGGCGCGGCTTATCTTCTGCGAACGGTGGGTTTTTGAGCTGTCGTATTGAGGGGGGGGCAGCTTCGGCTGGGGAGGTTTCTGTCGGCTGCCCCATTTTGGTGAACTTTAGTTGCGGATTCGTAGCTTCTAAGCGTTTTTGCCGACCGCTCAGATGCCTCACCAACATAATTTGAGTTATTCGGCCTTATCCTATACGAATGGTGCGATCGCAACGTCCTATTCGAATTGATTCAGGTAGATTTATAGGGCTTGGTTGCGAAATTGGGGCGACTATAGCGCTCGATTGCGGTTCAAGGGGCCTTGACTAGTGGTTCAGCTGGCCGAACAACTCGAAAAATGTAGGTGGGCCAACCTGCCGACTATGTGAAGCACGCGTATTTGCTCGTTTTGATGAAAACTAGGGTGCAGCCATAAGGCTGCGCCCTAGTTTACTGCGTGCCGGTGTGCCCAGACGGATTGCGCTGTGCCTGGCAGGCGCTCCCGCAGATGGATCGGTTATTTCGCGAATAGGTTCTTGAGGTTGAACTCGGCTTGGACGGTGCGGAGCATGAGGTCGGTGTCGTCCAAGCCCAGGTGCTGCTCGTTGGCGTCGGCGGCGAGGGTTCCACGGCGGCGCGCCCAGTTCTCGAGCGCGGCTGGGGCGGACTCGCGGGGGAGCGAGCGCACGTCGGCGTCCAGGCTGCGGCAGATCTGGCGCGAGTCGATGACGATGATCTTGCCGGCGCGGCGTGCCTCGGCGTAGCCGTCCAGGTGGATCTTGAACCAGCTGTCCTCAAAGGCGGCGTTGTGTGCCATGTACGGGTACTTCTTCATAAGCTTGAGCAGCTGCTTTTGCAGCTCTTTGTTCTCGCGGAACGGCTTTTTGCCGTCGATGTCGTCCCAGGTGATGTGGTGGATATTCGACAACGGCACATCCTCGCCGCGGTAGATGTCGGGCAGGCCGCAGTAGTGTGCCTCGGCGTCATGCGGGACGGCGTCGCTGGTGAGCTCCATGATCTCCCAGCCCACGTTGATGATATAGCCGCGCTCGGGTGCACGGCCGGTGGTCTCGATGTCGATACCGAGCACGGTGCCCTGGATGGGCTTGCGGGCGTAGGCCACGCCGAGCGCGTCGCGGTCGCCGCGGATTTCGCGCATAACGGACGCGGCGGTGCGCTTTTGCATCTTGCCGATGGCGGCGCAGGTGTCGGCATCGGACAGGCCGCGCGAGAGCGTCGCGGGCGTCACGTTGCGCAGACGCGCCTCGCCAATCTGGTCGCACAGGTCGCGGTTGCGGTCGGCCAGGTCGCGCACGGTGGCAAAGTCGAAGCCGGGGTCGCCCTCGGCGGTAAAGTACTCGGTCTCGAGCACCTTGAGGGCCTCCTCGCCCTTCTGGCGCTCGGACTCCATGGCGCCGTGGTCGCCGTAGATAAACATGGGGATAAACGGCTGGCGCTCGTATTCGAGTGCTTGCGATACGTTCATATGCTACTCCTTGGACGGGCCGCGTTGTGCGGCTCGAGGTTACTGAGTTATGGCGAGATGATAGTTTACCATAGGCAACTATTGGCACCGCGCCCGGGACAACTACAATACCCTAGTTGACCGCTAGGACTTTTACAATGCTGCCGAAAGACACGAAAGGTTCCATCCGTCATGGATTTACTGATTGATATTCTGCTCGACGCCGGCAAGGACACGCTGTCGCTGGTGCCGTTTTTGTTGGTGACGTATCTTGCTCTCGAGACACTTGAGCACGTTGCGGGCGACCGCGTCAACGGCGCTATCAAGCGCGCCGGCGCTGCGGGTCCCGTGGTTGGCTCGCTGCTGGGCATGGTGCCGCAGTGCGGATTTTCGGCCATGGCAGCAACGCTGTACGCCGGCCGTGTCGTGACCTTGGGCACGTTGGTGGCGGTGTTCCTTTCGACCTCCGATGAGATGCTGCCGCTGTTGCTTGCCGAGCAGGTTCCCGTGCAGACTATGGCGATGCTTTTGGCTTCGAAAGCGCTGATCGCACTGGTCACGGGTTTTATCGTGGACGCTGCCATTCGCGGCCTGCGCCGTAACGCCCGCGCGCACGCGGCGATTCGCCGTACCGTGCTGGGAACCGCGGCCAACCCGGCCCACGTGAACTGCGCGCACGACGACCACAGCGGCGGTGACATCATCGACGAGGTGGCCGAGGCAGGCGTGAGCGCCGACCACATCCACGAGCTGTGCGAGCGCGACCATTGCGGTTGTGATGAAGACGAGGACGAGCACGAACACGGACATGGCCACGATCACGGTCATGAGGGCGAACATGAACACCATGATGGTCACGGTCACTCTCACTCCCACGAAGGGACGCCTGTCCTGTCGATCATCCGCAGTGCGATCTCGCACACCGTGCAGGTCTCGGTATTCATTTTTCTGGTGACGCTGATTCTGGTCGCCGTGCTCGAGACGTTCGGCGAGTCCGCGATCGAGCAGTTCCTGCGCGGCAACGAGACACTCGCTGTCCTGGGTTCGGCGCTTGTCGGGCTGATTCCCAATTGCTCGGCGAGCGTGGTCATTACACAGCTGTATCTGGAAGGCGCGCTGCAACTGGCGCCGATGCTCGCCGGCACGCTCATTTCCGCCGGCGTGGGTTATCTGGTGCTGTTCCGCACCAACCGCAGCGCCCGCGAAAATGCCGTGTTCCTGATCATGATGTACGTCATCGGCACTGGCTGGGGCCTCATCCTCTCCGCCGTTGGCCTCTAAGTAGGCCTAAAAAATGGGCTTCAAATAGCCATGCTCAGCGCCTGCGCAATGCGGCGACGCATGGCATTTTGAAGCCCGTTTTTTTGTTGAGCCATGGATTCCGAGCGCTCACACCGCTCAAGACAAAAAGGTAGATTTTAGGCATGTCCCAAAAATCTACCTTGGTTAGCGCAACAGCTCGGTGAGGTTGCGTTTAAAGCGGTCGCGGTCTTCGCTAGTAAATGCCGCCGGTCCGCGAGTGCGTCCGCCGGCGCGGCGCACCTTCTTTTCCTCGTGGCGAATAAACAGCTGCATGTCGATGGTCGCTTTGTCGTAGACGCGCCCGCGCACACCGATGGCGGCGGCATCGCGCCCGAGCACCATGCTCGCCAAGCCAATGTCCTGCGTCACGACCACGTCGCCCGCCTGCAGGCGTTCGACAATGGCAAAGTCGGCGCTGTCGGCGCCCACGCTCACGTCGAGCGTCGTGACCCAAAAGCCGCGTCGCGCGTGCTCGGCATCGCGTGGGTCGTCGCGGCGAATGTGTCGTTCCAGGTTTTGCGTGCTGTTGCCGGCGATAACAACGGCGACGCCCGCCCGCCGCGCGCAGTCAATCGACTCGCGCGTGACCGGGCAGGCGTCGGCATCAATAAAGAGCGTTCGCGGCATCTAGTGCACCAGTTTGCCAAATTGAATGGCGCGAACAATGAGCGTTACGCCAAACACCAGCAGCGCGGCGCCACTAAAGATGACAAGCATCTTGGCCGACCACAGCGGATAGATAAACACGAACATGCCGGCGATGATGGAGAGTGCACCGCTCAGGATGGCAAGGGCGCGGTTGGACGAAAGCTCGGACTCCAGAATGGACATGACACCTTCGACAATCCAGCCAAAGCCGGCCACGACAACCACCATCGTGGTGAGTGTCGCGGTCGAGAAGGCCTGGTTGCGCAGGATTATGACGCCGCCCAGGATAATGAGTAGGTTGGAGATGATGCTCGTCACGCGCCAGCCAGTGGGCAGCAGCGGCTCAAAAATGGCAGTGAACAGCCTGATGGCAGCGGTGATTACAAAGTAAAAACCAAGGACGGTCGTCAAAAAGACGAGGGACTTGGCGGGTGCAAAAAGCAGCGCGATGCCAGCAATGAGCGCCACGACGCCCGTGATGGCGTAGATCCAGCGCACGGCCTTGACGGCTTTGCCCGCCATACTTTTCTCGTCAAATCCAAACTGGCTCGATTTTTGGTCATCGTTCCTAAAGATACCCATAACGTCTCCTTTCCGTGCGGCGTAAGCCTTGATCGTTACAACCAGTATCGCTTAAAGGCGCTGGCGTATGGGTCGGGGAGGGCGAAACGTAACCCAAAGGTCCCGAATTGTTTCCGTTGTTCCCCACGTCGCGGTTTTCTATTCAACAGGTGTAGAACATTGCAGCCCTGTTCGTTATTGCCTACGTTTTAGGTTAGATTTTCCTAAGGACAATTGGCTTGTATTGGGGGTCCCTATGAACGAAGCAGTTCCCGAGGCACCGTCGAGTGTCGAATCGATGGCAAAGCAAGGTTGCGAAAAGCTCGGTCTGGAAGCGTTTGATGCGCTGGTCCGTCGTGCCCGTACGTGCCGCCGCTTTGACGAGTCTATGCGCGTGCCGCGCGAGTTTTTGCTCGAGCTGGCGGAACTGGCGCACCTGGCTCCCTGCGGCGCCAATGCTCAGCGTCTGCGCTTTCACGTGGTGAGCGGTGCAGAGGACTGCGCGCGTGTATTTGACGAGCTTGCATGGGCCGGTGCGCTCAAGGATTGGCCGGGTCCCGATGAGGGCGAGCGCCCGACCGGCTACATCGCGATTCTTGCTGAGCGCGCCGTTCCGGGCAAGCCCGCCGCTCCCATTACCGATGTCGACACGGGCATTACCGCGCAGACGATGATGCTCGCCGCCCGCAGCGCCACGCCCGAGGTGGCAGCCTGCATGTTCAAGGCCTTTACGCCCCACGCGATCGATGCCATGGGGCTCAATAACGACAAGTATGAGCTCAAGCTGATCATGGCCTTTGGCGTTCCGGCCGAGACACAGGTGATCGATGCGATCGATTCCAACCCCGACGGCTCCATCAATTATTGGCGCGACGAGGCGCAGGTGCACCACGTACCCAAGCGTCCGCTTGCCGACGTGCTGCTGTAATTGTGCGTCGTTGCGGTGCAATCCGGCGGCAAAATCACCACAAAGGCTCCTGTCCCCTTTGTGGTGGTACGAGGGGAGGGTGTGTGGCAGATCTGTATTTGGTGCGGCATGGGCAGACTGAGCTCAATGTGCAGAGCATTTTGCAGGGCTGGCACGATTCGCCGCTTACGGCGCGCGGGCGCGAGCAGGCGCTGACGGCGCGTACGGCGTTTGCGGCGCGTGGCGTGGCCTTTGATCATGTGTATTCCTCGCCGTTGGGCCGGGCGCGGCATACGGCCGAGCTTATCGTTGGCGAGGGCCGTTCCATTGAGCTGGTCGATGACCTGCGTGAGTGGCATTTTGGCTCGCTGGAGGGCACATCAAATCGCGAGATGCCGCCGCAGCCCTGGGGCGATTATCCGGTGGCCTTTGGCGGTGAGTCGGAAGTGCAGCTTCAGTCGCGCATGGTCGCGGCGCTGTCCCGCATCATGGCCAGGCCGCAGCACGACTGCGTGCTGGCGGTTTCCCACGGCTCAGCCTGCCAGGAGTTTCTTGAGTATGTGACTGGCGGGGGAGAGCTACCCGACAACGGTGCCGTGCTTCATTTTGGCTATTGCGACGGGGCGTTTTCGCTCTTGGGTTGGTAACGAACGAAAGGACCCCTATGAATAAAGATCTGTATCTGGTCCGTCATGGACAGACGATATTCAACCTTAAGCGCATTATTCAGGGCTGGAGTGACTCGCCGCTTACGCAGTTGGGTTGCGACCAGGCGGCGCGCGCCGGCATGTTTTTACGTGCGCGCGGCATTGAGCCCGATCATGCCTACACCTCCACGCTTCATCGCACCGAGCAGACTATCGCCAACTTGTGGCCGGGCTTGGCGTACGAGCGCCTGGACGGCCTGCGTGAGTGGTTCTTTGGCGACTTTGAGGCCGAGCGCGTGATGCTCATGCCCGAGCGCCCGTGGCGCGATTTCTATCGCCAGTTTGGCGGCGAGGGTCAGATGCAGGTGCGTGAGCGCATGGTGACGACGCTGACCGAGCTCATGCGACGCCCGGACCATTCGTGCGTGCTCGCGGTGAGCCACGGGTCGGCCATCAAGGAGTTTTTGGATCACGTGAAGGGCACGGAGGCCGACGAGCGCGAGCGCGTGCCGGGCAACTGCTCGGTGCTGCATTTCGTGTTTGACGATACGACCGATACGTTTGAACTGGTTGAGATCTTTACGCAGGAAGACTACGCGCGCGAGCTGGGGCTTGAGCCGCTCGTGGCTGCCGCGGGTCCGCAGCGCGGGTAGTTTGGGCGTGGCGGTGCGGGTCGCCGACTTACTTCTCGACGCAAAAGGGGCGGAGATGCATGTACCTGCTGCATCTCCGCCCCCTGTTTGTTGAGCTGCCGATTTTTGTGCTGGGCGGTCTGGTCTTGCTAGAACCGCGCGACCTGGTGCGTGAGCAGACCTGTCGGAACTTGCGGCGCGGCGCCGCTGACCTGCGCGGCGGGGAAGAGCACGGCAACGGTAAAGTTGAACGGCTCCTTGCCGGTGTACGTTCCGGCGGCACGGGCCTCATCGGCCAGCAGCTGCGACGCCCCGGTCAGAGCGGCGGCGTAGGCGGGGTCGTCGGTCAGTGCCGGCTCCGGTGCTTGGTCGAGCATAGCGCGGATGGCCCCGACGGCGTCCTCGCGCTTGACCTCCCACGCGCGGTGCGTAATGCCCGCGGGGTCGGTGACGGCGTAGAGCGACGCGCCCTCTTTGGCGGCGCCCAGGATGATATCCATGACGGGCGAGGCCTCGTAGGCGAGCGACACGGGGCGCGGCTGCACCTTGAGCTCGGCGATCGCGCGCGCGGCGGCGGCCACGTCGGCGCTGGCATCGCCCTTGCCGTCCGCAAGTACACTCGTCGGGCAGATCGCCACGACACCCGTCACGCGTCCCGGCTCGCCCGAGCATTCGTACACGTAATACGCCGCACCCGGGTCCTTGAGCATCAGGCCATCGGCAAGGGCTCCGCGCAGAGCATCGTTGCCGCTCAGGATGCTGCCCATTGCAGGCAGCGCCTCGAGTACGCGGTCCTGAGCCGGGCGGATGCAGGGAAACGGAAGTGCTTTCATGGGCGGTCCTAACGCACGAGTCGGTTTGTTCGCGGCTTATTATGCCCCAACTTGGCCGCTCGCGTCCCAGAGCACGTTATCGGCGAGCGCGATTAGCACCTGCTGACAACGAACGATATCGGCATGGGGCACATATTCGTTGGGCTTGTGTGCGAGCGCGAGCGACCCGGGACCGTAGCTCATGCAATTGCGGTTGCCTGTCTTGCCGGCAATGACGGCGGTGTCGGTGTAGCCGGTAAAGAAGCCGACGGTCGTGTCCGCGTCCGTCACGTCATCGGCGGCACGCTTGAGCGCTGCTAGAAGGGGAGAGTTCGGGTCGCGCTCGATGGCGGGGCGGTCGCCCGTCACGGTGTAGCTGCCATGGCAACCGGGAACGGCGGCTTCGGCGACGGCGATGGCCTGCTCTACCATGCGCGTCGCGGCGGCCGTATCGGTCGGCGGGGTCAGACGCATGTCGACCCAGACTTTGGCGCGGTCGGGCACGACATAGGGGCGATATCCGCCCTCGATTTGGCCAAACGTGATGGTCGAAGACCCCAGCTCATCGTGCGCGGGCAGCGCCACAAACACGCGACGGAGCGAACACACGACCTCGGCCATGGCGGCGACGGCATCCGCGCCCTTCCAAGGCTGGCTCGCATGCGCCGTCACGCCAGCCATTTCAATCTCGAACCACGTGCGACCCTTGTGCGCCACCTGGATCTGTCCGTCGGTGGGTTCGGTGTCCAGCACCCATTCGCGCGAGCCGACCCAGCCAGCATCGATCGCGGCCTCTGAGCCGCGCATGAAGTCTTCCTCGTCGACCGAGCAGATGAGCGAAAAGCCGCGGCGTGGCAGCGCGCCATCCGCCGCCACGCGTTCGAGCGTATGGACCAGTGCGGCAATGGCGCAGGCCAGGCCACCCTTCATATCGCAGGCACCGCGGCCATAGAGTTTATCGTCGCGCACAACCGCCCCAAGCGGTGCGATGTCTGCGTCCCAGCCATCGCCCAAGGTGACGGTATCCATGTGGCAGATATAGATCAGCCGCGGCTCGTCGCTTTGGCCCGGCACGGTGACTTTAAGGTTGCGGCGCCCGGGCAGCACTTCGAGCTCCTCAATCTGCACGGCATCGAGCGCAGAACTATCAAGTTGTGCCAGCTGCTGCTCAATGAGCCTCTTAATGAAGCGCTCGATCTCGTCCTCATACGCGCCCGGGTCTGAGCTTTCGATCCGCACAAGCTCCTGCGCAAGCCGCCAGGCAAAGTCCTCATCAACCATATGCAACCTCACAATCAGTTTGCTTTCCAAACCGATTGTAAGCCTCCTGAGAGATCCGCGACGTGGGCGTGGCAGTATTTACCGTTCGCAGGCCGAGCCAGTGCGTTTGCCGTCCGAGCGGGTTCACAAGCGACGCAGCGGGTACGTACCCTTCATGGACGACATGCTGTGCGACATATCTGCCTTTCGGTATCACCGGATACCCCCACAGGTCTTGGCAATAATGCCGGACCTGCCTGATTCTGTAGACGATCCGCGCAGGGAGCACCTATGTGAGCATCCGCTCGTCACGCATTTCCTGGGCACCCCGTTACACGTGTTGGCGCAGGGCAGCTGCGGACGTAAGGGCGATCGCATTGTCAGGCATGTTTGGAACGGGGAGAGGCCGTTTGATTCCATGCGACAGACAGAGTTTGGCCTCGATGTCGCGTCCCCGCTCTTTACCCTGCTGACCCTGGCTTCCTCGGTCTCAAACGAGCGTTTAATCATGTGCATGTATGAGATGTGCGGCACCTTTGCCGTGTGCAAGATTGCGCCTCAGGTAAAGTCGGCACTTGTGCAGGCATATGGGGACCGGTGGGGTGACGCACGGTCGGGCTGGGAAAACGTAAAGGATGTCTCGGGGAATCCAACGGACTTGTGGAAACGACCTCCCTTGATTGAGCTCTCTGAGCTTACAGAGTTCGTCGATAAGGTCCGGGGGCTCCGCGGCGCTAAATCGTTCATACGAGCCGCGAAATGCATTACGGGGGTGGCAGCATCGCCGCTCGAGGTCCAGGCTTCGATGCTGTTTGGCCTTACGAGGTTGCGCGGCGGCGAAGGGCTGCGCCTTACCAATAACGTTGAGATTCGTATGACGCGCAGCGCCCGCCTGATTTCGGGGCTTGATAGGCGCTATGCCGATATCCTGCTGGCAAATAAGGACGGCAGCCGAGAGTGTCTGGTTGAATGCCAAGGTAAAGCCATTCACGGATCCATTGAATCCAAGATTTCGGACTCCGATCGAACGACGGCGCTGCAAGCGATGGGATATCCCGTCATTCTGATGACCTATGGTCAGCTGGCCGACTCCGATGCCTTCCGCGTGGTGATGGAGCTCATCATGTCCTATCTCGATGTGCCGCTGAAAGACAAGACGCCGCGACAGCAGGAGCTCGAACGGCGGCTTCGTGAGGAGATTTTTATCGATTGGGCAGGAATGTAGCCGCGCGGGTGGAAAACGGTCGCGCGGACTAGAGTTTTGGTCACAAAAAGACTTATATTTCGCCTTGGAGGGGCCTTAAAAATGCTATCTAGAATAAGTTGTTTCGGAAAATGGACAGTCAACTTACATTCGGCACATAGAGATCGATTTTTACCTACTAAAGTCCCTGATAAAGCTGTTTATCAAAGCGGGTGTGCTTAGCGACTTGAGCCTCACTATCGATTATCTGAAAAAACTTGTTCTGGGTATCATTTTAAAGTCGTCCGGAGCAACAAAATCGGCCCCCGTTTCGTGAAAACGGGGGCCGAATGGGCTTCGTGGTCTGTCTGGCAGGATTGGCGCCGGCGCTATTTAATCACGCGCACACGATACATCGACGGAATTTGCTTAAGTGCCTCGATCGTGCTGCCGTCCAGGTGCTCATCGGTGTCGAACATGGTGTAGGCGTTCTCGCCAGCGGACTCGTTGGTCATGCGCTGCACGTTGGCGTTGTCCTTGGCGAGAATGGCCGTGATCTGGCCGATCATGTTGGGCACGTTGGCATGCAGGCAGGCAATGCGGCTTGCGGCGCGCGCCCTGCCCATGCTGCAGGCGGGGGAGTTGACGCTGTGCGCGATGTTGCCGTTTTCCAGGTAATCCTTGAGCTCGCTGATGGCCATGTCGGCGCAGTTGGCCTCGGCCTCGCCGGTGCCGGCGCCCGAATGCGTGGTGATAAACGTGTTGGGCATCTTGACGGTCTTGGGCGTGGCAAAGTCGCAGCTAAACCAGCTGAGCTTGCCCGCGCGCAGGGCGGCGTCGACGGCGTCCTCGTCAATGATGGTCTCGCGCGCGTAGTTGATGAGCACGGCGTCCGGGGCCAGCAGGTCGATCTGCTCGGTGCTGATCATGCCGATGGTATCGGCCTTGCTGGGCACGTGCACGGTGAGGTAGTCGCAGCCGCGGCACAGATCCTCGAGCGTGCCCACGCGCTGCACCTCGCGGCTCAGCACCCACGCGTGCTCGACGGAAATGAACGGATCGTAGCCGTAAACGTCCATGCCCAGGTCGACACAGGCGTTGGCGACCTTGGAGCCTACGTTGCCCAGGCCGATGACGCCGATGCGCTTGCCCTTGAGCTCGCGGCCCACAAAGGCCTTCTTGGCCTTCTCGGCATCGACCTGGATCTCGGGGTTGTCGGCGTTGTTGCGCACCCAGTTCATCGACTGCACGACGCCGCGGCTCGAAAGCACCAGCATACCCAGGACGAGCTCCTTGACGGCGTTGCTGTTGGCACCGGGAGAGTTAAAGACGACGACGCCCTTTCTGGCGTACTCCTCGACGGGGATGTTGTTGACGCCGGCGCCGCAGCGGGCGATGGCGCGGATGCCCTCGGGCAGCTCGTAGCCGTGCAGGTCGGTGGAGCGCATCAGGATAGCGTCGGCCTCCTCGGCGGTGCCCACAAACTCGTAGCCCTCGCCAAACTCGACTTTGCCGTCTTTAGTGATGTCGTCGATGGTCTTAATCTTACGCATGGAAAAACTCCTTAGCAGGTTTTGATCTAAGCAGGGTGGTTTGAAGTGGCTGGTCGGCCCGCGGGTTGCGGGCTAGTTAGATCGCGGGCTCAAACTATGCTGCGCTTCGAAGTCCTTCATGTACGAGGCCAGTGCCCGCACGTCTTCCATGGTTACGGCGTTGTAGACGCTGGCGCGCATGCCGCCCACCAGGCGATGGCCCTTGACGTTTTGAATCTGGTGCTCGGCCGCGCCTGCGACAAAGGCGGCGTCGAGGTCGGCATCGCCGGTACGGAACGTGACGTTGGCGATGGAGCGACTGTCTGTCTGTGCGGTGCCGTGGAATAGTTTGCTGTTCTCGAGCAGGTCGTAGAGCAGGTTGGCCTTGGCCCAGTTGCGCTCGGCCATGGCGGCAAGTCCGCCGGTCTGTTCAACCCAATGGAACACCTTGCCGCACACGTAGATGCCAAAGGTGTTGGGCGTGTTGAGCATGGAGCCCTTGGCGGCTTGGGTCTTAAGGTTCAGGTACTGCGGCGTCTGCGCAAAGGCCGAGTCGTCGGCGATCAGGTTGTCGCGCACGATGACCACGGTCACGCCCGCGGCGCCGGCGTTTTTCTGCGCACCGGCGTAAATGAGCCCGTAGCGCTCAACGTCGAGCGGCTGCGACAGAAAGCAGCTCGAGACATCGGCGACCAGCGGCACATCGCCACAGTTGGGCAGCTCGTGGTACATGGTGCCGAAGATGGTGTTGTTCTGGCAGATGTAGACGTAGTCGAGCCCGTCGCCCGTGGCCTCGGCGGCAATACGCGCGTTGATGTCGGCCATGTCGGGGATGCGGTCGAAGTTGGTGTCTTCGGAGCTCGCGAGCAGCACGGCCTCGCCGTACTTGGCGGCCTCCTTGTACGCCTTGTTGGCAAAGTTGCCGGTCACGACGTAGCCGGCGCGGCCGCGGCGCATGAGGTTCATGGGGATGCCCGCAAACTGCAGCGTGGCGCCGCCCTGCAAAAACAGGACGCGGTAGTTGTCGGGGATGCTCAGCAGACGGCGCAGGGTTGCCTCGGCGTCGTTGATAATCTGCTGGTACATGCTAGATCGATGGCTCATCTCGAGTACGGACATGCCGCAACCGCGGTAGTCCATCATCTCGTCGGCGATCTCGGCGAGCACGCTTGTAGGCAGCGCGGCCGGGCCAGCTGAGAAGTTGTGCACACGTGCCATCTTCTAGTTCCCCTCGTAGTCGTTTGAACGTTCGGGATACTTTAGCACAGTGGAGCGTCAGGCGCGACCGAATCACAGCAAAACCCGAGTGCGCCGCTATGATTTACAGGATGGTTACATGGGGGAGGGGTGCTTTACTCCTCGGGCAAATCCAAATCTGCGAGCGAAGGCATGAGGTTCTCTAGGCGCTTGATTTCTTCGTCGCAAATTAGCTAACCCCTGGTCACTACGACGCCAGCGTGGCGATGACGGCTTCGTCGCCGGCGTATATGAGGGTGTTGCCGTCGGGGATGATCGTTTGGCCGTCGCGTTTGAGCATCACCACGATAAAGGGGTGCTTGCCTTGCGGCACGTCGCGCAGGCGCTGACCGGCCAGGCGACCGTGGGGCGTCACGGTGACCTCGCGCAGCGTAACCTCGGCACGCTCTTCGAACGTTGGGGCTGCCATCACCAGAAGGTCGCCTTCCTCGATGACGGTATCGCCGTTGGGCAGTACCGGGTGCGCCCCGTCGCGCAGCACCAAGACCACGAGCATGTCTGTGGCGCTGCCAATGTCCGCGAGCGAGCGTCCGGCAAACGGATGGCCAGCGCCCACCTTGAGCTTTACAAACGACATGCCGTCCTCGTCGCGGTAGTCGTTAAAGGTGCGGCGTACGTCGCCGGCCGCATCGATCATATCGAGTTTCTTCGCCACCGCCGGCAGTAGCGAACCCTGCACCACAATGCTCGATACGGCAATCACAAACACCAGGTCAAACAGGTCGTGACCGCCGGGAACGCCGGCTACCATGGCAAAGAGGCTAAAGACGACCGAAGCCGCGCCGCGCAAGCCCGCCCAGCTTACGAGTGCAACCTGGCGAGGGTTCGTCTTAAAGGGCACCAGCAGCAGACAGACGGCGATGGGGCGGCTCGCAAAGAGCATAAACGCCATGAGCGCCAGGCCCGGCAGCAGCATCTGCGGCAGGCGCGCGGGCGTGACGAGCAGGCCCAGCAAAAAGAAGATGGTCATCTCGGCCATCTCGGTGAGGGTGTCAAAAAAGTGCGCCATCTCGACCTTACCGGTGATGTCGCTTGCGCCCAGCACAATGCCTGCAAGGTATACGGCCAAAAAGCCGTTGCCGCCCAGGTAGCTCGGCAGCGCGTAGGCGACGATGGCCACGGCGAACAAGAAGATGGTCTGCGCGCCTTCGGCCGTTGCGTGTGCGCGCTCAATCAGACGGCTGGATGTCCAGCCGATGGCAAGGCCCAACCCCACGCCCAGGATGATCTGCTTGGTCAGCAGCACGGGAATGTCGATATTGCCGCCCGCCGCGAGGGTCGCGAGCACGGCGGTGAGCATGTAGGCGACGGGGTCGTTGGAGCCCGATTCGACCTCGAGCAGCGAGTCGGTGCCGCCCCTCAGCGAAAGGCTGTGCTCGCGCAGAACGCTAAAGACGCTGGCCGCGTCGGTGGACGCCACGACCGATCCCAGCAGCAGGCCGCCGATCCAGTCGAAGCCCAGCACAAAGTGGGCGAACACGCCGGTGATGCCTGCGGTGATGACGACGCCGAGCGTGCTCAGCAGCACCGCCGGCGCGGCGACGGGCTTGGCGCGGTCTATGTTGGTGTTAAAGCCGCCGTAGAACATGATGAACAATAGCGCCGTGCTGCAGACGGTTTCGGTGAGTGCGTAGTCGCTAAAGTCGATATGCGCCGGGCCGTTGACGCCCAGCAGCATGCCGAGCGCGATAAAGATAAGCAGGGTGGGGAAGGGGAGCTTTTTGCCGACGGGTTTGATGGTCAGGCACAAAATGATGACGAGGCCGATAAAAAGAAGGATCTGGTTCATGGATGGTGTCCGCTCCTGGGTGGTTGGCGTGGCACGGTTAGTTGTCTGCGGTTATTTGTACCCAAAGATGGTGGGTTTATGGGGTTGGATTGCGGGCGTGCGCGATATCGTCATAGACGGCTGCCGTCTTTGCCTCTGCTCGGAAACCCTTTCCAGCTTTATTGCAACGGAGTACAATGGGTAACGTTTAAGTTCAACTTGAAGTTTTAGTTGCGGCGCCGGGCTTTGGCCGCAATGCAAGGAGAGGCGTACCATGGCGATCTATGTGACATCTGATGCTCACGGGCACGTGCGTGCGCTTGACGAGGCCCTGTCCAAGATTTCGTTGACGTCCGACGACACGCTGTACGTGTTGGGCGACATGATCGATCGCGGGCCCGATCCGGTCGGCGTTATTAAGCTCGTGCGCTCGCTGCCCAACGCCCACGTGCTCAAGGGCAATCACGAGCAGATCATGCTCGATGCCATCATTGGCCAGGATCCGCTCGATGCCGAGACCTGGGATATCAACGGTGGCTGGACGACGCGCGAGCAGCTCAACGACATGGAATTTGAGGCATACGAGGAGCTCGTGCGATGGATGGCCGCGCTGCCGCTCTACGCGGTGGCCGAGACCGAGGAGCGCCCGTATCTGCTGGTACATGCTGGAATCGAGATGAAGGCGGCGCGCGCGTTTTTACTTGAGCATGGCGTCGATTGTGCCGATGGCGTCGGAGCGGTGGGTGCCGATCGCGAGCTGCTGCAGCAGATGCTCGCGGTGCAGTCGTCCGATGACCTGCTGTGGATTCGTCACGGCTATTGGGATGCGCCGACGGGACTGCTTTCTGCCGAGGGCGAGGGTCCGGTCGTGGTGAGCGGCCACACGCCCACGGTGTCGCTTGGGCGCTATTGCGAGGTTGGCGGCCTGGCGGGGCTTGATGAGGAGTCGGGCCGCGGGCAGATTGTGCGCCTGGGTGGCGAGGATACCGCCGGCGTGCCCGATCGTATCGATATCGACTGCGCCGCCGCCACCGGCTCCGAGTTCGGCCGCGTCGGGATCCTGCGCCTGGATGATGGCGCGGAGTTCTACGCGAATATCAACCCAGGCGAATAATCGGTGCAAAGGGTAGCTAATTTGGGACGGAGCTTTTTTGACTACTTTCGGAGAATAGCGCCTTCTTGCTCGGTAAGCGCGAGAAATGAGGAACGTCTGCGTCCTCGGCAGTGCGAAAATGCTCGAAAAACCGTCGCAACGGAGTCAAACGACGTTGCGACGGTTCTTTTTTGGCTGCCCGCTGGCTAAGTGAGTAGACTTTTTTGGAAATGCCGAGCAGCCGGCAAATTTGCCTCAACAAAACCGCAGGTCACTGACTTGTGTTTTGCCGGTGTGGTCAGGGATTCGGCAAAAGTCTACTCACTTAGTTTTGCGTGTCGCAAATCGTCCGCAACGAGACCCCCCATTGCGCCAATTAGGCGCCGTACGGGTTGCGGTCGCGCTCGATGCGTTGGCGGATGTGGGCGTATTCGATAATCAGCAGCACCAGGAGTAGGGCCATGATGGCTAGGTAGCTCACCACGGCGCCCATCAGACCCAGCAGGTTGATCAGGATCACCGGCAGCACTACGCTTACGGCGAAGCAGATCAGGTAGATTTTGGTGACGTCGCCGGCATGGCGCAGCACCGTGATGATGGCGTAGAGAAAGTCGATGGCCGCGGTGACGCCGCCGGCGACAACCATCAGCAGTGCCAGCGTGCGGTAGCGCTCAAAATTGAGGCCGTACATGAAGCTCATGAGGGGAATACCGGGACCTGCCATAAATGCGGCGCACACGCTGGTGATGACCACGATCAGTGCCATAACGGCAACAATAATCAGGTCAAAGCGACGACGCTTGCGAGGATTAGCCCAAATGCTCGACAAACGCAGAAGCTGCGGTTTATAGATAAATCCAATGCTCAACAAAATAGCCTGCGCCGGAAAGAACAGGGCATTAAAGTACAGCTGATACTTGTAGGCCAGCGTGCCTTCCATCACGAACTTGGGCATGCTCTCGATAAGGTTGAACAGGAACAGCGCGCCAAAAAGCGGGGCGCACTGGATAAACAGGTGACCGACCTCGCGCAGGCTCACGCGGCGCGATTTTTCGGTTTCGAGCAGGGCGAGCGGCGCGGTGACCAGCACGAGCGAGGCGATGGCGGTGACACCCATGGCCATGGCGGCGATGGGCATGCTGCGCGTGAGGAACAGTGCCACGCTAAAGACCGCGATGACGCCGACGGATCGTAGCGTTTGGCTCATGCCGGCCAGGTAGAGTTTGTCGGCCTGCTGCAGGCGGCCCTCGTACACGTCGGCAATGCCGTCGATCGCCTTATACAGGTAGACGCCCAGGCCGATTGTGGCCATCTGCGCATCGTAGCCGCGGGCGCTGCTGTATACCAGGCCGCATGCCAGCGCGAGCGCTCCGCAGATCCAGCGGTTGAGCTGGTAAGAGGCAAAGGACGTCTTTTCGTCGATGTCCGAGACCTGGAAATTGCGCACGCCGTAGTTGCACGCGATCATTATGAGCGTGCCGGTGACAAAGGCGATGGAGAATTTGCCAGCCTCTTCGGCGCCCACGAGCTGCGTAGACACGATGGTGAGCAACGGAAACACCATGCCCCACACGGCGGTGCCCAGGGTATTCCAAAGGTAGTCGCGACGGGTGGCGTGATCTTCGTACTCGGCTTCTTGTGTGGAGAAGCCGCCGCCGTAGACGGCTCCGAGCAGGCGGTTCCACCAAGCGTTGACCATGCGGCGGACGGGGCCGGGCTCCCGATCGCGTTCGCGCCGGCGACGGCGTGTGGCCTGGCTGCTGTCGGGGCCGCCGGCGTTGCGCTGGCTCAGCTCCTGGATGCGCGCGAGCTCTTCGGCCGTGTGGGAGGCGGGGAACAGGCCGTTCTCGATGCGTCCGCCCTGGGCCCTTGCGGTGCCGCTGCCCGCTACGGCGGGGTCGGCGACGCCATTGCGGCGGGCGATGGCGCGGCGAATGCTATCGAGGGGCGTGATGCTCAAAGCGGAGTCCTTTCTATTGCCGCACTCTAGTATAGACGCGACGGTGTTCGGTCGTGTTTTTGAACAGGTTGTTCGATAATTTCGGCGGCGCCATTCAGTAGACGGCATTTGGGGACGTTCCTTATGTGCCGGCACTTTGGGAACGTCCCTAAGTGCCGGCATTCGGGGACACTCCTTGAATGTTGCCTGTTCAAGAGTGTCCCTAACGACTAGGCCGCTTGCCTGCGATTTTTGACCGTTGGGCGGGCGCTTCGCCGTTGCCGCAAAAACGTTTTTGCATATCGGGTACAACGGGCTTTACGTGAGTAAAGTGCGCGCCGCGTCCACGTGTCGCGCTTTTAAAGGAGGCCCCATGCCAGGTGTTACCCCTGCAGAAGTTTTGTCCAACTTTGGTCTTACGCTGGTCGAAGATCCTGCCGAGAATCAGCCCCGTCTGCTGGTCGATCTACCCGCCGCGGAGCTCGTCGAGCACGCCATCCGCCGCGAAGAAGGCCGCATGGCATCCAATGGCGCACTCGTGATCGAGACGGGGGAGCGCACCGGCCGTTCGCCCAACGACCGCTTTATCGTCGACACGCCCGACGTGCACGGCAAGATCGCCTGGGGCGCCGTCAACCGACCGCTTTCGATCGAGAGCTACGAGACCATCAAGGCCGGTATCGTCAACTACCTCAACGAGCGCGATGTTTTCGTCACGCGCGGTATGGCCGGTGCCGATCGCAACCATACACGTCGCCTGCTTGTCGCCTGCGAACGTGCCAGCCAGGCGCTCTTTATTAAGCAGATGCTCGCTCGCCCGCTCGCTCGCGAAATTGCGCGCACCGGTGAGCCGGACTTTTGCGTGCTCGCCGCTCCCGGCTACCAGTGCGATCCCGTCATTAAGGGCCTCAACTCCAGCGCCGCCGTGGTCATCAACTTCCAGGAGCGCGTGATTCTGGTTGCCGGCACCGGTTACTCCGGTGAGATCAAAAAGTCCATCTTCAGCGTCATGAACTACCTGCTGCCCGTAGAGGACGACGTGCTGCCCATGCACTGCTCGGCCAGCATGGATCCTGTCACGCACGAGACCGCCGTGTTCTTTGGCCTGTCTGGCACCGGCAAGACCACGCTTTCGGCCAACCCCACGCGCCTACTGATCGGCGACGACGAGCACGGTTGGTCCGACATGGGCATCTTCAACATCGAGGGTGGCTGCTACGCCAAATGCGAGGGCCTGGACGCGTTCCACGAGCCTGAGATCTTCAACGCCGTCCGCTTTGGCGCGATCTGCGAAAACGTGGTGCTCGACGAGAGCCGCAAGCCCAACTACGATGACGTCTCGGTCACGCACAACACGCGCGTGGCCTACCCTGTGGAGCACATTCCCAACGCGTGGACCAAGGGTATGGGCACCACTCCGAGCGTCGTGCTGTTTTTGACCTGCGACGCCTTTGGCGTGCTGCCGCCCATCTCGCGCCTGACGGCCGACGCCGCCATGTATCACTTTGTGACGGGCTTTACGGCCAAGATCCCCGGCACCGAGGTCGGCGTCACCGAGCCCACACCCACGTTCTCTTCGCTGTTTGGCGAGCCGTTTATGCCGCTCGACCCCATGGTCTATGCCAAGATGCTCGGTGAGCGCATCGCCGACGGCCGCACGCGTGTGTACCTGGTCAACACCGGCTGGATTGGCGGCGGCTACGGCGTGGGCCATCGCATCGAGCTTGCCTACACGCGCGCCCTGGTGGCCCGCGCCCTCGACGGTACCATCGAGGACAGCGAGTTCGTCCACGATGATATCTTTAACGTCGACATTCCCACCACGTGCCACGGCGTGCCCGACGGCATCCTGGTGCCGCGCCAGTACTGGCAGAGCACCGCGCGCTACGACGAGGCGGCGCACAACTTGGCCGTGATGTTCGAGGAGAACTTCGAGAAGAAGTACTCGCACCTGCCCGAGTCCGTGAAGGCCGCCGGTCCGCACGCTCAGGTGCACGCCGACGCCCGTCATCGCGGCCGCGGCCTGCTGGGACTCCGACACTAGCGTTGCTTCAGACCCAAAACCACCATAAAGGGGACAGGCACCTTTGTGGTGGTTTTACTCGCGCGGATGACTCGGGTTACAATACGCCTGACATATTGCCCCCTTCTCCGGATGGGGGCAGCGTAAGCGCTCTTGTGGCGGCACCGTAGGACTTTGAAGGTGGCCGTCGTAAGGGCGCTTTTTGTTTAGGCGCCCTCGCTCGGGCGCGCACGATGAAGGGAGAGCGCATGAAGAGCTTTATTGCCGAGGATTCGTTTTGGGAGCTATTTCCGCAGGCGGCTGTCGGTGTTGTGGTCGTAAAGGGCATGAAGCCCGCGGCTCAGATTCCTCAAGAGGACGTGGACGCGATTGCGGCGTTGCTCGACCGCGCCAATATCGACGCGGAGCGTCATCTGACCAGCGATACTATCAGCGAGAACGCACCGGTCAAGGCATGGCGCGAGGCTTATCGGCTGTTCAAGACCAAAAAGGGCGCGCGTTGCTCAATTGAGAACCTGCTCAAGCGCGTGCTCAAGGGCAAACCGGTGGGCCACATTACGCCCGCGGTGGACATCTACAACACGGTGTCGCTGACCTACGCGCTGCCCGTTGGCGGCGAGGACCTGCATACGATTGAGGGGGATCTTCGCTTGAAGGTGACTGACGGCGGCGATGCGTTCCTGCCACTTGGCGAGGAAACAGATGACCCGACGCTGCCCGGCGAGCTCGCCTACATCGATGATGCGGGCGCCGTATGCCGCTGCTGGAACTGGCGCGATGGCGTTCGCACGGCGCTGTCCGACGATTCGGCCGATGCATTCCTGGCGATTGAGTGCGCGGAGCCCGAGCGGATGGGGGATTGCCAGGCTGCCGTTGATCGTCTCGCCGAGTTGCTCGAGCGCTATCTGGGAGCGACGGTTGTCGTTAAGACGCTTGTGACCCGCGACAATCCCTGCGTGGAACTGTAACGACGCCTGCGGATCATGTTCGCCGGTCAAAACCACCACAAAGGTGCCTGTCCCCTTTGTGGTGGTTTTTATGTTGATGGGTTAACAAATGGGATATTTGGGTATGGGTGTTGCCTCGTGCGGCTAAGATGTTTACCCGTTAGCATCATGTAAGCGAAAGGCGGTCGTCTCCCATGCAGCAGAACGACGAGACACGTTTCGAGGACTTTGTCGGACTGATCAGCGGGCTCTACAAGGAGATCCAGCGCATTAAGACATCCGAGGGCGCAAGGCTGGGCCTCAAGGGCTCCGACGTTATGTGCCTGTACTATCTTGAGCGCAGCAAGGACGGCCTGACTGGCGCTGACCTGGCTCGCATGGCAGGCGTGACCCGTGCCGCCGTCTCGCGCACGCTCGCGCATCTGGAGGAGGGCGGCTACGTCGAGGTCGACGACTCGGGTGATGCGGCCGTTAAGTATCGTGCCCCGGTGCGCCTGACCGCTCTGGGCGGCGAGAGCATGAGCGAGGCGGACCGCATCATTCGCGAGGTGCTCGACACCACCGGTAAGGCTATGGGTGTGGAGCAGCGCGAGCAGATGTATGCGTCGCTGCGTACGATTCTCAACACCCTGCGTGAGATCTAAGACCGCCAAAGCATTTTCTTCCAACTAGCAACTGCATCGTCCCGTTTGAGCGCGCACGCCGTGCCGGGACATTGTTGTCAAAATTCCCTGCGCGAGACCTGCGCAAGAAAGGATTCGTATGTCCGTCCGCATTATTACCGATTCCGCAAGCGATATGTCGCCGGCGGAGCACCCCGCTCTGCGTGTTCTGCCGCTGTCCGTCACCTTTGGCACCGATGTGTATATGGATGGCGTCGACATCGATCATCAGCGCTTTTACGAGATGCTCGTGGAGCGCGATGAGCTGCCCAAGACCGGTCAGGTCAACCCGTACGCCTTTTCGCAGGCCATCGCCGAGGTTCGTGAGGCCGGCGACGAGGCGGTGATTATTACCGTGGGTGCCAAGCTTTCGGGCACCAATCAGAGCGCCCGCACTGCACTTGCCGAGGCACCGGGCGGCGACGTGTTTATCGTGGACAGCAATAACGTCACCCTGGGCGAGCGCGTGCTGGTCGAGTATGCGCTGCGCCTGGTGGACGAGGGCCGTAGTGCGGCCCAGATCGCGGCGGCGGTCGAGGCCGTGCGCGACCGTGTGGTGGTTATCGGCCTGCTCGAGACGCTGGAGTATTTGGTGCGCGGCGGTCGCCTGTCTGCTGCTGCGGGCGCCGTGGGTACGCTGCTCAACGTAAAGCCTGTGGTGGCTGTAGAGGACGGTCTGATCGTACAGCTGGGCAAGGCGCGCGGCTCCAAGAACGGTCGTAACCTGCTCAACCAGAAGGTCGAAAAGGCGGGCGGCGTCGACTTTGCCATGCCGCTGGCGCTTGGCTATACGGGCCTTTCGGATGCGGTGCTCAAGAAGTATATCGAGGACAGCGCGGCTCTGTGGGCTGACCACACCGAGGGCGAGCTGCCCGTCCACACCATCGGCGCCACCATCGGCACTCACGTAGGTCCCGGCGCCGTAGCCGTTGCCTTCTTCCAGCCCGTTAACTAGCCCACCTGCCAAAACCACCACAAAGGGGACAGGCGCCTTTGTGGTGGTTTATGCTATTCCGGGTGGAAAGGAGCGAGCAATGGCGTCTGAGGGCTTTTTTGAGCGGGTGTACGAGGTGGTCGAGCAGATTCCCGAGGGGATGGTCGCCACGTATGGTCAGGTGGCGCTGCTTGCTGGACGTCCACGAAGTGCGCGGTACGTGGGGTATGCCCTGCATGGCAATCCGCGTCCCGGCGAGATTCCCTGTCACCGCGTGGTGTTTGCCGATGGCCGCATATGCGATGGTTTTGCTTTTGGCGGTCCCGATGCTCAACGTGAGCTTTTGCTAGGGGAGGGTGTGGCGTTTAAGGACGACATGCACGTCGACTTGGCCGCCTGTCGCTGGCCTGCAGGGCTCTAGCGGCTCTGCCGTGGCTTAAACCACCACAAAGGTGCCTATCCCCTTTGTGGTGGTTTTGGCAGGTTTACCGAGGTTAACTTATGGAGAAGGTATGGCGGCGCGGTTTGTCGCAGCAAAGTAAACCATGGTGAACTATATTGTTTTCAGCAACGGAGCAGGCAATAGGCGATGAAAAAGTCTGCCCTGTTGAGTTTGATTCGCATTCCTCCCCTCTGTGCGATTCAACGGTGTACTTCGGGAACAGGCCCGCTGGCAACTATCTGCCAGCGGGCCTGTTCCTGTTTCGGTGAGGATTCAGCCTCACCGTCTATGTTGTGCGAAGGCGCTTTGCCTAGTACACCATGCCCATGGCGTCCTGAACCTCGGCAAGGGTCTGCTCGGCGATCTCATTGGCGCGACGGTTGCCCTCGTGCAGCACGTCCTTCACGTAATCCAGATCGTTCTCATAGCGCTGGCGACGCTCGCGGATCGGCGCGAAGTACTCGTTGACGGCCTCGGTCACGTACTTCTTGAGCTGGCCGGAGCCACCCATGCCAATCTCCTCGGCAATCTCGACTTCGGAACGGCCGGTGCAGATGGCGGCCGTCGAAAGCAGACCGGACACGCCGGGGCGGTTCTCGGGATCGAACGTGATCATGCGCTCGGAGTCGGTCTGGCTCTTCTTGATGCGCTTGGCCGTCTCCTCGGCGGTCA
The DNA here is from genome assembly GCF_002232035.1 of Collinsella sp. TF06-26. Lineage (GTDB taxonomy): Bacteria > Actinomycetota > Coriobacteriia > Coriobacteriales > Coriobacteriaceae > Collinsella. Next base: position 52,619 of record NZ_NKXR01000002.1, on the reverse strand, counting down.
TCGAGATGTTGATGGCGTTACCGTAGCTCTTGCTCATCTTGCGACCGTCCAGGCCCGGCAGCAGCGGGGTCTCGGACAGCAGTGCGTCGACCTCGGGGAACACCTTGCCGTAGCGGTTGTTAAAGCGGCGGGCGATGGTGCGGGTGAGCTCGATGTGCGGCAGCTGGTCGCGACCGACGGGCACCACATTGCCCTTGCAGAACAGGATGTCGCAGGCCTGGTGCACCGGGTAGGTGAGCAGAAGGCCGGTGAGCTCGTGGCCCGAGGCCTCCATCTCGGCCTTGACCGTGGGGTTGCGCGCCAGCTCGGCCTCGGAGACCAGCGACAGGAACGGCAGCATGAGCTGGTTTGCGGCGGGTACGGCGGAGTGCGCGTAGATCATGGTCTTGTCGGGGTCGATGCCGCAGGCAAGGTAGTCCATGACCATGTTGTACACGTTGTCCTGGATGTGCTCGGTCGTATCGCGGTCAGTGATGACTTGGTAGTCGGCGATGAGCACGTTGGTCTTGGCGCCCATGTTCTGCAGCTCAACACGGCCCTTGAGGGTGCCGAAGTAGTGACCCAGGTGCAGACGGCCGGTGGGGCGGTCGCCGGTGAGCATGGTGAACTTCTCGGGCGTTTTGGCCAGGCCCTCGCGAATGGCGTTGCTCTTTTGCAGCGCGACTTCGTAGCTGTTCTCGTTTGGCATGATTGCTCCTAACGTATGTTCATGGGTCAAGATGATAACGCGTTTATTGGAGGGGCGGGTCGTAAGTAGGCGAGGGGCGGGAGAGCGGCGGCTTGTGCGATGGGCGCGGCGTGGCTGCACGTTTGGCCGGCGGCGTCTGGACGCATCCTCGGCAGCTTACCCTAGCGCCTGTGGTGGCGCTCTTCCTTGCGTTCTTCTGCTGCCTGCTCCTCTTGCTTAAAGGCGGGATCGTCGGGGGTGACGAGCTCGTCCTCGTGCGTGCGCTTGTTGTAATGGTGACGCAACACGGGCTCAAACAGATGCAGATGCTTGGCAAAGGCCGCCGAGCCAATGGCGAGCACGGTAAAGATGAGCACGCGCATGGGCACCTCGACCTGGTTGATCGCGGCGGCGCCGGCCGAAAGCATAATGCACCAGGCGTAGATGAGGAGCACTGCCTGCTTTTGGTTGTAGCCCTCTTGAATGAGACGGTGGTGGATGTGGCCCTTATCGGCCTGCCCGATGCTAATGTGGGCGCGCTTGCGGCGCACGATGGCGCTAAACGTGTCGATGATGGGCACGCCGGCAACGATGAGCGGGATGATAAGCGAGGTGAGCGCGGCGGTGCGGCTCACGTTGAGCAGCGAGATGGAGCCCAGCGCAAAGCCCAGAAGCAGCGATCCCGAGTCGCCCAAGAAGATGCTTGCGGGGTTGAAGTTGTAGCGCAAAAAGGCCAGGCAGGCGCCAAAGAGCGCAATGGAGAGCGCGGCGGCGTCGATGCGCCCCGAGAGAACGGCCATCGAAAACATGGTGAACGACGCGATGCCGCAGATGCCCGTGGCCAAGCCGTCGAGGCCGTCGATGAGGTTAATGATGTTGGTGAATGCCACCAGATAGATCACGGTGATGGGGTAGGCGAGCCATCCGAGCATGATTTCGCCGGGGGCAAACGGGTTGACGATGACGCCGATGCGCAGACCGCCCACGCAGGCGATGAGCGCAGCGAGGACCTGTCCGGCCAGCTTTTGCTTGGGCTTGAGCTGGATGACGTCGTCGATAGCGCCGGTCGCAAAGATGACGGTAAAGGAGAGCGCCAGCATGGGATAGCTAATGTGAAGGCGCGGGTGCGGCACCAGGACGGGCGGCCAGCCTAGGTGCCAGGTGCCTAGGATTTGCACAATGCAGGCAACGACCAGGCCCAAAAACACCGCCGTTCCGCCCAAACGCGGGATGGGCTTGGTGTTGATGCGGCGCTTAGAAGGGTAGTCGACGGCGTCGAGCTTAATTGCCAAGCGCTTGACCAGGGGCACCGTGAGGAAGGTCGTGATAAAGGCCGTCGCTGCCACGCATAGATACGGTATGTAGCTCGGGGATGAAGCCATGAATCTAAAAACCGCCAAGCGTCGAAGGAAAAGGTCAAAGGTTGCTACGCAAAAAGGCATAGCTGACCCATGATACTCGACCACGGGGGTGCATGGAATTGCATGCAGCGATAATCACGCGCTTACCAGATATTGGGATGTTGTCGATGGCTTGTCGGGATACCGGCGGGGATCCATATGGGCTGTAATGGTGGTTTTCGGCAAATGAAAACCACCCCCCACGTTACGAAAATGAACCCACCTAAAACAGGTGGGTGCCCTCATCGACTGTTCCAGCGTCCTTAACAACGAAGGATACCTGTACTAGGTACGACTGTGTGGGCTCCCTAAATAAACGCGACGGTTCACCCAGTTGCTCCGCGGGGGGCGGAATACCTACATCATAAAGCGGCACTTTGTCGATTCCAGTCTTGACATTATAAAAATCGTGTCGGACGATTACGGCGCCTTGGGCTCGAGCCGTCTGTGCGGTTGGTCCCTTTACGTTTGAGCTGCTGAATCATTGTTTTGGAGCATGTTTTTATGCCGACGTCGTTGACCGAACTTTTTTCGCCCGCCTGCCATTTGTGTCCGCGCCGTTGCGGTGCGGCGCGCGACGAGGGCACGCGTGGCGTGTGCGGCGCCGACAACACGCTTAAGGTGGCCCGCGCAGCGCTTCATATGTGGGAGGAGCCGCCTATCTCGGGCGAGGCCGGCTCGGGTACGATTTTCTTTAGCGGCTGTTCGCTCAAATGTATCTACTGCCAAAACCACGAGATCTCGACGGGCAATTTCGGTCTTGAGATTTCGCCCGAGCGTTTGGTCGAGATTATGCTGGAGCTGCAGGACCAGGGCGCCAATAACATCAACCTGGTGACGGCGACGCACTATGCGCACCTGTTGCCTGCCACGATTGCCGCGGCACGGACGCGCGGGTTGGTCATCCCAATTGTCTACAACACGAGTGGTTACGAGCGCGCGAGTGCCGTGGCGGCGCTGGGCGACCTGGTCGACGTGTGGCTTACGGACTTTAAATATGCCGATGCCGGGCTTGCGCAGTCGCTTTCTCATATTAAGGACTACCCGCGCGTGACCGTGTCGGGTCTGGCCCAGATGGCGCGCGAGATTGAGCGCCGCGGGGGAGAACTGGTAGACGAGGACGGGCTCATGAGGCGCGGCATGATCGTGCGTCACCTGGTGCTGCCGGGGCATGCCGACGATTCGTGCCGCGTGTTAGACCTGGTGTGGCAGACGGTGGGCGACGTGCCGATCTCGGTCATGAACCAGTACACGCCCAATGCACTCATGCGCGAACAAGGCGGCGACCTGGCGCGCGCCGTGACGCGCGAGGAGTATGAGCAGGTGCTCGACCATGCCGACGACCTGGGCTTTACGACGATGTTTTGGCAAGAAGGCGGCGCGGTAGACGAGAGCTTTACCCCGGCGTTCGATACCACCGGTGTTCTTACTAGTGCTCAAACCAGCTAATCTGGGACGAGACTCTTTGAGTAGTCTTTTTGGGACGGGGCTGTTTTAGCTACCCCTGCCGCTGTTCGACCAAACCGTTCGCGTTGTCTGTCGGGGTAGCTAAAACAGCCCCGTCCCAAAAAGACTGGGTATTGGGCGTTGACAGTTGGCGAGCCGTAGGTAAAATATCAACTTGTCCTGGGGACGTAGCTCAGTTGGGAGAGCGCTGCCGTCGCATGGCAGAGGCCGAGGGTTCGACTCCCTTCGTCTCCACCCTTGGATTTGATAAGCCGCTGACATTGTGTCGGCGGCTTTTTTTAAAAGAAAGGGCTGTACCATGGCCAAGCTTGAGTCCCAACCACTGTCTGCCGAGGAACGCGCCGAGTTGGAAGAGCTCCGCGCCGAGAAAGCTCGTCGCGAGGCCCAGGAAGAGGCACGCCGCGAGCGTGAGGAGCTGGCCGCCCTGCGTGCCGAGTGCGAGAAGGCCGAGGAGGCCGCTGCGAACGTCGCCCCCGCGCCCAAGCCCGCCGCCGCGAAGCCCGCGCCCACCGCACCTAAACCTCAGCCTAAAAAGGTCGCTCGTTCCAAGTCCGTCGAGCCCAAGCCGAGCCGTGACGAGATGACCTTTGCCCAGCGCATGGTTACCTCCAAGGAGCCCACGGGCGAGAACGAGATCCCTGGCATGGCGCCGGCTCAAAAAATCATCATTGTCCTTGCCCTCATCGCGTTTGTCATCTTTATGGGCTACACGATCCTGACCAGCATGGGCCTGCTCTAGCCCATTCGCGCTGGGTGCCATGCCCGAACACTCTGCCCTTTTCCAACCCTCAACCTCTGCACAGCGCATCCGAAAGGTCGCCCCATGGCTTTGACCGACATCTCGCATCCCACCGACATTGCAATGCTCACCGATCTGTACGAGCTCACTATGGCCCAGGGCCTGTGGGAGAGCGGCAAGGCCAATGAGCAGGGTTGTTTTACCGCGTTTTACCGCGACCATCCTTTTGGCAGCGCCTATGCCGTCATGTGCGGCACCGCCGAACTGCCCGAGCTGGTCGAGAATCTGCACTTTACGCCCGAGGACATCGACTACCTCGCCTCGCTCCAGGCCCCGGCCGGCGGCGCGATGTTCAAGCCTGGATTCCTCGACTACCTGCGCGATTTTCGTGCGCATGTAAACATCGACGCCGTGCCCGAGGGCGAGCTCGTCTTTCCGCGCGAGCCCATGGTTCGCGTCACCGGCCCCGCGCTGGAGTGCCAGCTGCTCGAGACGGCGCTGCTCAACATCGTTGGGTTCCAGACGCTTGTCGCCACCAAGACGGCGCGCGTGGTGCTGGCGGCGGACGGCCGTCCCGTTGCCGAGTTTGGCCTGCGCCGCGCTCAGGGTCCCGATGGCGGCTTGGCCGTCGCGCGCGCGAGCTACGTTGCCGGCTGCTCCTCTACGTCCAATGTGCTCGCCGGCCGCCGCTACGGTATTCCCGTCTTTGGCACGCATGCGCACAGCTGGGTGATGAGCTTCGATTCCGAGCTCGAGGCCTTCCGCGCCTTTGCCAAGTCGAGCCCCAAGAACTGTACGCTGCTCATCGACACCTATGACGTGCGCGAGGGCTGTGAACATGCCATTACGGTTGCCAAGGAGATGGAAGCGGTGGGCGAGCGTCTGTCGGCCATTCGCATCGACTCCGGCGACCTCGCCAAGCTCTCCAAGTATGTGCGCGGCCGTTTTGATGCCGAGGGCCTGCCCTATGTGGGGATCTCGGTTTCTAACGATTTGGATGAGTACACGATTCAGTCGCTGCTCGACCAGGGCGCGCCCATCGACAGCTTTGGCGTGGGTACCAAGCTTGCGACCTGCTATGACCAGCCGGCGCTGGGCGGCGTGTACAAGCTTTCCGCCCGCCGTGCGAGCGAGGCAGATCCATGGACGCCGGTGGTCAAGCTCTCTGAGCAGCCATACAAGCGCACGATCCCGGGTGTGCAACGCGTGCGCCGTTATTACGACGGCTTTGGCGGCCCGGTCTGCGACATGATCTACGACGAGGACCATCTGGCGGGGGAGGGCGCCGCGCGCGGCAATACCCTCGTGGCCGTGAATGATGCCGCCCTGGTGACCGACGTGTCCGAACTTGAGTATCGCGAGCTGCTGGTGCCGATCGTGCGCGATGGCAGCGCGGTGGCTCCGCGTGAGAGCATCCAGGACGCGCGCGAGCGCTGTGCTTGGGCACTCGATCATCTGGACGCAGCTTTCAAGCGCTTCCTGTACCCGCAGACCTATGTGGTGGGCATGGAACAGGGCCTGGCTCAGGTGCGCGACGAGCTCGTGCGCAAGAACATGGCCGCGGCTTCGGCCTTCCCCTGGGCAAAATAATCCGAAGGGGACGGAGGAACACGGATTATTTTCTCGCTCGCCCGTTCGCTGAACATTCGATTGGTTTGACGTATGACGACTTCTTATAAAACGATGGTGGTAAAGATCGGTTCGTCCACGGTGGTGGGCGCCGACGGCAAGGTCAACCGCGCCTTTATCGGCGGGCTTGCCGACCAGGCCGCAGCGCTGCGCGAGCTTGGCTGGCGCCTGATCGTGGTGAGCTCGGGCGCCATTGCCTGCGGCTATCCCGTGCTGGGCTTCGACCGTAAGCCGGTCGGCGACCTGCCGAGCCTGCAGGCCTGCGCCTCGGCCGGTCAGTGCATCATCTCGTCGGCCTACGACGAGGAGTTCCATGCGCGCGACCTGCTCACCTCGCTCGTGCTGCTCACGCGTCACGACACGGCGCGCCGCACGTCCTACCTGCACGCGCGCGACGCCCTGCTTCGCCTTGTGGAGCTTGGTGTGGTGCCGGTCGTCAACGAGAACGATACCGTCACCGTCGATGAGATCAAGTTTGGCGACAACGACACGCTGGCGGCGCTTGTGAGCTGCCTGGTTTCTGCCGATCTGTGCGTGACGCTCTCGGACATCGATGGCCTCTACACCGCCAATCCGCATGAGGATCCGACGGCCGAGTTTATCCCGGTCGTGCATAAGATCGATGCCAAGATTATCGCCTCGGCGGGCGATTCTTCCACATCGGTGGGTACGGGCGGCATGATCACCAAGATTCGCGCGAGCCGCATTCTCATGACGGCGGGCATTCAAAGCGTGATTTGCTCGGGCGAGGAGCCCGATGCGCTCGTGCGTCTGGCCCGCGGCGAGAGCGTGGGTACGCTGTTCGATCCGCCGGCGGAGCGCCTGGACATTGCGCCGCGCAAGTTGTGGATTGCACTGGGCGACAAGGCGCACGGCTCGGTGACGGTCGATGACGGCGCCGCGAAGGCGCTGGTCAGCCGCGGATCGTCGCTGCTCGCGGTGGGTATTCGCGAGGTCGATGGCCAGTTTGCCGAGGGCGATGTGCTCGACGTGTGCGACCCGAGCGGCATGGTTGTCGCCCGTGGTATCGCCGAGGCCGATTCGGACGTGCTGGAGCTTGCAGCCGGCCGCCGCCAGGACCAGATTGCCAGCAACCGCCTGCTCGCAGACCTGGCCGAGAAGCCCGCAATCCATAGGGACAACTTGATAGTGTTTGCATAAAGAGAGGCAGCGCTGCGGCTCGTTTTGCCAGCAGTGCTGCCTCTCCTTTTCCGGCACTTGGGGACGTTCCTATTGTGCCGGCAGGTGGGGACACTCCTTTGCTAGAAGATTCGGCGCAGGTCTCCGCGGTTGAGGGACTCGTCGAAGAGGTGCTTGAATACCACACTGCCGTGCAGGCCGTCGTGCTCGAACTCGTTGGTTACCCAGGCGTGCGAGTTGCCCACGCGGCTGAGCGTGTCGAGCTGCAGACTCGAATCGACGTACATGTCATCGAAGTACACCGCGGCCTGGAGCGGCACCTCGTTGCAGGCCAGGCGCTGCGGGTCATAGATCTTGTCCCAGCTGGTGTCTTCCATCAGCAGGTCCATGGCGGGCTTGAAGGGCTTGAGCTCGGGCATCTGCTCGAACATCCACGGGAATATGGCCTCGCCGGTAAACATGAGCGGGCGCGCGAGGGTGTCGAACTCGGCGTGGTGTGCCTTCTCTTCAGCTGCGGCCCAGCCAATGGGCATAGTGTCACCGTCGGCGTATATGAACTCCTGCAGCGTCCAGTACAGCGGATTCGTGCGCGTGTTGGTGCGCTCGAAGGCGCGCATCAAAAAGCTGTCGGATACCGAAGAGCCGCAGCTCAGCGTACCGTCGCCTGTAACAAACGCGTGATCGATAATCCAATGCATGCGCTCAAAGCTCGGCTTCATGCCAAAGTCGCTGCCCATGAGCTGTAGGCGCTCGACCGTCATTGGCGAGCCGTCGGGCAGCACGGGCTTCTGAGCCTCGAGCGCATCGGCCAGGGCTGCCACGCGCTCGACGTCAGCGGGGTAGCGATCGTAATACTGCTGCGTCTTGGCGGCCATGCGCGGGAAGGTGTGCGCGTAGACCTCGCTGGCGCTCGCCGGCACGTGCGGAATGCCACCACAGGTAAAGCTTGCCGCCACGCCCTCGGGGAAGAGCGACAGATAGCTCAGCGTCAAAAAGCCGCCGTAGCTCTGCCCGAGCGTGACCCACGGCTTGCCGCCAAAGCCCACCAGGCGCAGGTACTCAAAATCGCGCACGATGGAGCTGGCGAGGTGACGCTTGAGGAAGTCCGCCTGCGAGCGTGCTGTATCGGCGCCGGCGGCCGTTGCGCGATCACCCAGTGCCTTGATCGTGCGTCCGTCCACGCAGCTACTGCGTCCGGTGCCGCGCTGGTCGGGAAGGACCACGCGGAAGTGCTTGACGGCCTCCTCGATCCAGCCGTCGCTTGTGGGCGACAGCGGACGCGGGCTCTCGCCGCCGGGGCCGCCCTGCAAAAACAGGAGCAGCGGCAGGTCGTCGTTGATGCGGTCGGGCGCGCAAACCACACGGTAGAAGAGCTTGATGCTCTCGGGCGCGCCGGCGATGGGTGTCGGTATAGCGCCGCGGCGCATGGTGCTGCCGACGGCCAGGAGCATCGGCTCCAGGCCGCGCCAGTCGAGGGGGACGTCGATGCTGTGGTCCTCGACATACAGGCCGGGGACGTGGTACGAAGTGATGAGGGCCATGTGAGTCTTCCGTTCGTTGCGGTGTTTCGGGTTGACCAATTCTACCGCCGCGGGCGAGGCCATGCGCAAATCGGCTACCATGGTTGCAAACTTCTAGGAGAAAGGGCCGCCCATGTCGGTCGATATAGCCACGTATGTCCACGATCTTGCCGTTGCCGCTAAGGCAGCGTCGGCCTCGCTTGCCACGGCGAGCGACGAGCAGCGCCAGGAGGCCGTGCGCGCCATGGCCGCAGCACTGCGCAACGGTGTCGACTCCATCGTCGCCGCCAACGAGCTCGATATGTCCGCCGCGCGCGATGCGGGGACCTCGGCGGGGCTCCTCGACCGTCTGCTGCTGACGCCCGAGCGCGTTGAGGGTATGGCCGCCGGCCTGGAGAAGCTCGCCGAGCTGCCCGATCCTGTCGGCCGCGTGCTCGACCACCGCGTGCTCGCAAGCGGCGTGGACCTCACCCGCGTGAGCGTGCCGTTGGGCCTAGTCGCCATGGTGTACGAGGCGCGCCCCAACGTGACGGCCGACGCCGCGGGCATCTGCATCCGCACCGGCAACGCCTGCATTCTGCGCGGCGGCTCGCTGGCCTATCACTCGTGTGCCATGATTGCCGAACTGCTGGCCGATGCGCTCGAGGCCAAGGGCTTCCCGCGCGAGGCCGTGTCGATGATCGAGTCTACCGACCGCGAGGCCACCGGCGAGCTCATGAAGCTCCGCGGCGTCGTCGATGTGCTCATTCCGCGTGGCGGTGCGGGCCTGATCCAGCGCTGCGTGCGCGAGTCGCTCGTTCCGGTGATCGAGACGGGCACGGGTAACTGCCACATCTACGTGCATGAATCCGCCGACTTCGATAAAGCACTCAACATTATCGTCAATGCCAAGACCCAGCGCGTGGGCGTGTGCAATGCTGCCGAGTCGCTGCTGGTTGATCGTGCCGTGGCCGATGCGTTTTTGCCCGCGGTCGTGGCCGTGCTGCATGACCACGGCGTGCTCATTCATGGCGACGAGGCCACGTGCGCCGCATGCGCCGACGCCGGGCTTGCCGAGGGCGATGACTACGTTGCCGCGACTGAGGAGGACTGGGGTCGCGAGTATCTGGCGCTCGAGATGAGCGTGAAGGTCGTGGCGAACGAGGACGAGGCCATCGCGCACATCAACCGCTACGGCACGATGCACTCCGAGGCCATCGTTGCAGAGGACACGGATGCTTGCGAGCGCTTCCTGGACGAGGTCGATGCCTCGGCCGTGTATGCCAACGCCAGCACGCGCTTTACCGACGGCGGCGAGTTTGGCCTGGGCGCCGAGATTGGCATCTCGACCCAAAAGCTCCACGCCCGCGGCCCCTTTGCCGCCGAGGCCCTCACCACCTACAAATACAAGCTCCGCGGCACCGGCCAGGTCCGCCCCTAAACCCCTCGTAAACGAAAACCGCCACAAAGGTGCCTGTCCCCTTTGTGGCGGTTTTAGGTGGCGTGGGCGGTTAGGCCTGGAAGGTATCGCGGTCGGGGGCGAAGGACTGCATGGCCGCTATGGTGCGGTCAAAGAGCTCGGGGAGCTCCCAGCCCAACATCTCGGCGCCCTGCGAAATCACGTCGCGCGAGCAGCCGGCGGCAAAGCGCTTGTCCTTGAACTTCTTCTTGAGCGACTTGGTCGTAAAGTCCATAACGCTCTTGCTCGGGCGCATGATGACTGCAGCGCCGATCAGGCCGGTGAGCTCATCGCAGGCAAACAGGATCTTTTCCATCTGCAGCTCGGGTTTGGGCAGCGAGGTGTTGAAGTCCGACGTGTGCGTCTGGATGGCGCGAATGAGCTCGGGAGACGCACCTTCGCCCTCAAGAATCTCGGCAGCATAGATGGTGTGGTTCATGGGGTCGTCCTCATGCTCCTCCCAATCCAGGTCGTGCAGCAGACCGACGATGCCCCAAAACTCCTCGTTCTCGGGGTCGAACTCGCGCGCAAAGTAGCGCATAGTGCCCTCGACCGTCTCGCCATGGGTGATGTGGAACGGGTCCTTGTTGTGTTCGTTGAGCAGTTCGAACGCGCGGTCGCGGGTGATTCCGGCGGTAAGCGGCTCTGCCATAAGAGACTCCTTGTGCTCGTGGGTATCAATAAGAATGAATACTACTAGAACGACTAGAACGAAAAAACCACCACAAAGGTGCCTGTCCCCTTTGTGGTGGTTTTTGGCGCGGATGGGTTAGTTGAGGGCGGCTTGGGCTAGGCGGGCTTCGGCGGCCTCCTCGGTGACGCCCAATGCCACGGCGAACTCCTCGATGGAGCGGCGCTTGGCTTCCTTGAGTACACGCATATAGTAAGAGCTGGGCTTTTTATCGGCTTCCTCGGCCTGGCGAATGCGGTGCATCATGGTCTTTGCCACGCGGACCGTCTCGGGCGCGCCCAGCTTGAGCTGCTGCTTAAAGTGTGTCTCTTCAAGCGAGCTGTTGCGCTCGGTAAAGGTGTCGCACTCCAGCTCGTCATAGTGGCTCAGCAGATGCTCGGCATCTTGCTGAGAGATGGCGGCATGCAGACGGTCGGCCTGCGCCACGGGGTACATAAGGATCGTCTGCGCATGCCCCTGCTTGGCCTCGAGCAACAACATGGGCTGCGGCGTGTCGTCCCTAAAACCGACGACGGTGCAGACTCCCTGACCCGGATGAATGACGTGTTGACCGATTGAGAACATGCTACCTCCAACTTATACGAATTTACGTATGTCTAGAATAACACGCTGACGTGCGCAAATCCTCACTTTATGCAGGAAAAGCACACAACTCTGATAGGTAAGAGTATTCGATAAAAGACACAGCTCATTCACACCTTTATGCATTTTCAACGCCTGCATAATCTGCAGGCAGACCGGCATCTTTGAGTGACTCCATGCAAGCTGTAGTCATTTTTGTGCATATGCAATATCTATTAGCTTTACCCTGCGACAGTGCCCGTCGCTTGTGATAGAGTGCTACAAACTCTGGCTTTTGCCCTACGAGTGACCAAGAGCTCGGGGGCTTTAACACAAGGAGGATCTATGCCCGAGAAGATTGAAGAGCTGGTACGCGCTGCGCTTGCTGCGGCCCAGGAGGCCGGCGACCTTTCCGCATTTGAACTTGACGATTGCGCTATCGAGCGACCGGCTGACACTTCTCATGGCGAGTGGACCTCTACCATGGCCCTGAAGTCCGCCAAGCTGGCCCACTGCGCCCCGCGCAAGATCGCCGAGGCCATCGTTGCCCATATGCCCGAGGACCCCGCGATCGAGAAGGTCGAGATCGCAGGCCCCGGCTTCATCAACTTCTACCTCTCCGTTGCCGTCAAGAATGCCATCTTTGGCGAGGCTCGCGAGAAGGGCATGGACTTCGCTAAGTCCAACGTCGGTGGTGGCCTGAAGACCCAGGTCGAGTTTGTTTCCGCCAACCCCGTCGGCCCCATGCACATCGGCCACGGCCGCTGGGCCGCGCTGGGCGACTCGCTCTGCCGTGTTATGGACCACGCCGGTTACGACATCCAGCGTGAGTTCTACATCAACGACCACGGCTCTCAGATGAACACCTTCGGCAACTCCATCAGCACGCGCTATATGCAGCTTGCCGACATCATCGCCAAGCAGGGCGTTGATATCGAGGAGGCTCACAAGCTGCTGATCGCCGACCGTGACGCCTTTGTTGCCGACGAGAACGACGAGCACCCCGAGACCCATCCGTATCAGGACAACTTTGCCGAGACCTTGGGCAAGGACTCTTACGGCGGCGACTACATCATCGACGAGGCCGCCGAGTTCTGGCGCACCGACGGCGACAAGTGGGTCGACGCCGATCCGCAGGAGCGTATGGAGAGCTTCCGTGAGCGCGGCTACGTGAAGATGGTCGACAACATGCGCGACCTCTGCCACGCCGTCAACTGCGACTTTGACCGTTGGTACTCCGAGCGCTCGCTGTATGTGAAGGACACCGAGGGCGAGACCGCCGGCACCTCCGCCGTCGACCGCGCTTTTGAGAAGCTCGACAAGATGGGCTACCTCTACACCAAGGACGGCGCCCTGTGGTTCCGCTCCACCGATCTGGGCGACGACAAGGACCGCGTCCTGATCAAGTCCGACGGCGAGTACACCTACTTCGCCTCCGACGTCGCCTATCACTGGGATAAGTTCCAGCGCGTCGACCACGTCATCGACATCTGGGGCGCCGACCACCACGGTTACATCGAGCGCGTCCGCTGCGTCTGCGACGCTCTGGGTTACCCCGGCAAGTTCGAGGTTCTACTGGGCCAGCTCGTCAACCTGCTGCGTAACGGCAAGCCCGTCCGTATGTCCAAGCGCAAGGGCACCATGGTGACCCTTCAGGAGCTCGTCGACGAGGTTGGCTCCGATGCCGCTCGCTACACGCTCATCTCCAAGAGCTCCAACCAGATGGTCGACTTCGACATCGAGGCCGTTAAGAAGCGCGACAACTCCAACCCGGTCTATTACGTGCAGTATGCTCACGCCCGCGTGTGCTCCATCCTGCGCCGTGCCGCCGACGTTACCGCCGAGCAGGCCGACGAGATGGGCATGAAGGCCGTTGCCGCCAAGGCCATCGGTGAGAACGTCGATTACTCGCTGCTGACCGACCCGACCGAGCTCGCCCTTTCGCGCAAGCTCAACGAGCTCACCGACCTGATCGCCAGCTGTGCTCGCGATCGCGCCCCGTTCCGTCTGACCCACTTTGCCGAGGAACTCGCCGGTGACTTCCACAGCTTCTACGCTGCCTGCCAGGTGCTGCCGAGCGAGGGCCGTCCCGTCGACCCCGAGCTTTCGCGTGCCCGTCTGGCCGCTTGCGATGCCGTCCGCGTGACGCTCGCCCTGGTGCTCACCCTCGTTGGCGTTTCCGCGCCCGAGCAGATGTAACCTGCGGGTCATTTGACCGTGTAGGTTTGGTTTAACTGAGGCCTATAAGCCCGATCTCCCACGGAGGTCGGGCTTTTTTCGCAAACGCCGACGTATTGATGAATTTGGAGCTGCTAGAAATACGAAACTATGCCGGTTTACTACGATGAATTGAGGAATTCTAACCACGCCGGCTTTTTGCTAAAAAGTGCAAGGCATCTACCTGCGGTTTTAGTTCAACAAGTTTCGGAGTGGTCGCGGTTGAGCGATTCATCGTAGTAAACCGCCATAGTTTTGGCGGAGGCAGTCAGATTTGTGGGTGGCAAACAAAGAGTGTCCCTTTTGACTAGTCGTTTAAGAACGTCCCCAATGACTAAGTTGCAGGTGGCGGCGGTTGTGTTACACTAACGCTGCGTAGTTGACGCAATCATCTCGATACAGATCAATGATGTCCGTCGTTTTGAACGGAACTAGACTGTTTAGCCGCCCTGAAGGTTTATGCAGGGAGCATGTGATCACAGGGCTTGAAAAGAAAGTTGAGCAAACACTGTGTCTGATCAACAGCAAGAAAACGAAATAACGACGACGCAGGCCGCTCCCGCTGCACCGGTTGCGTCGGACCAGGTCGCGGCGCCCGCGCAAGCCTCGGCTCCTGAGACGCCTAAGGCTGCTTCGACGCCTATGCCTGTAGCGGCTGAGAAGGCCGTGCCTGCAACTGGTGAGGAGGCTGCTCCGGCAAAGCCCAAGCGCACGCGCCGCACGGCCAAGCCTGCCGCTGACGGCGAGGAGGTCACCAAGCCAAAGCGCCGTACCACGCGCACGACGCGCGCCGGGCTCACCGTTGCAGCTGACTCCTCGGCGCCGATTTCCGATGAGGTCGCGCAGGCACGTGCGTTGGCGCAGATTAGCGAGGCTCAGGTGGTGCGCGCCCGCCGTCGTGCTGCCGAGCGCGAGGCCGCGGCTCTGACCGAGCTTGCAGCTCCGTCTGTGCCCGAGACGCCTGCCGCCACCGAGACTCCTGTCGCCGACCAGCCGACCGAGAAGCCGGTACCGCGCACACGCCGTCGCACGGCTGCTAAGGCCGAGCAGGTTGCTGAACAGGTAACCCCCGAGCTCACTGAGGCTTCGGTCCGTTCCGCGGCAGGGGAGGGCACATCGCCTGTTGAGCCCGCTGCGCCTGTCGAGGCCAGCGAAGTTCCCGTTGTCGATCCGGCTTTGCGCCCGCACCGTCGCGGTCGCAAGCCCAAGGCCTTTGTCGAGGCCGAGAAGGCCGCAGCCGCAGCCGCCGCCGCTCGGGATGCTGCGGCGACTGCCAAGTCCTCAACTGCTGCCGATGCACCCGTCCAGGATGCCACGACTTCCGAGGCCGTTTCTGCCGATGCCGAGCCCGCCGACGTCCGTCCCGGTCGCAGCCGTCGCACTGCTGCTAAGCGCACGTCCAAGGCTAAGGCTGCCAAGAAGGGTGCGTCCGAGGATTCCGCCGAGACGACCGCCGATGCATCGACTAATGCCGTCGAGCCCCAGGACGTCGAACAGCCTGCATCCGAGAAGCCCAAGCGCGGTCGCAAGAAGTCCGTTAAGGCCAAGGCCGCCGAGCAGCATGCTGATGTCGAAGCGCAGGTTGATTCTGGCGCCGAGGCCAATGACGCCGCTGCGGCCAATGTTGACACCACCGCAACCGATGGTGCCGCCCCCGCCGAGGGCGAAGACGGCGCTCGCCCCAACCGTCGCCAGCACAAGCGCAACGAGGAGCGCAACGAGCGCAAGGACGAGCGCAACAACGACCGTCGCAACCGCCAGCGCGATCGCAAGCAACGCAACAAGGAGCGTAATGCCGCTCCCACCGAGCCAACGCTTTCGCGCGAGGAGCTTGCGGCCATGAAGGTCGCCGAGCTGCGCGAGAAGGCAAAAGAGTTCGAGATCGAGACGACCGGCAAAAAGAAGGCTGAGCTCGTCGAGGAAATCTACGTCACCGCTGCGAAGGCCGAGGGCTTCCGCGACATCAAGGGCATTCTGCAGATTCGCCCGGACAGCTCCGGCATCATCCACGCCCATGGCTACATGAAGTCCAACGACGACGCCTTCGTGCCCGCCTACCTCATCCGCTCCGCGCGCCTGCGCACGGGCGACGTCATCGAGGGCTCGCTGCGTCCTTCGCGCGGCGGCGACAAGCGCGCCGGCCTCGCCAAAATCACGACCGTCAACGGTCTGGACCCCGAGCAGATTCGCAACCGTCCCAAGTTCGGCGACCTCACCCCGGTCTATCCCAACGAGCCGCTGCGCATGGAGCACGGCAAGGACTCTATTACCGGTCGCGCCATCGACATCGTGTCACCGATCGGCAAGGGCCAGCGCGGCCTGATCGTGTCCCCGCCCAAGGCCGGCAAGACCACGATCCTCAAGAAGATCTGCCAGTCCATCTCGATTAACAACCCCGAGGTGCACCTCATCTGCCTGCTCGTCGACGAGCGCCCCGAAGAGGTCACCGATATGCAGCGTTCTATCAAGGGTGAGGTTGTGGCGTCGACCTTCGATATGCCTGCCGACAACCACACCCGCGTGGCAGAGCTCGTCATCGAGCGCGCCAAGCGCATCGTAGAGCTGGGTGGCGACGTCGTGGTGGTGCTCGACTCCATCACGCGCCTCGCCCGCGCCTACAACTTGGCGGCGCCCGCCTCAGGCCGCATCCTTTCGGGCGGCGTCGATTCGGCGGCATTGTATCCGCCCAAGCGCTTCCTGGGTGCAGCCCGCAATATCGAGAACGGCGGCTCGCTCACCATCCTGGCCTCTGCCCTCATCGACACCGGTTCCAAGATGGACGAGGTCATTTTCGAGGAGTTCAAGGGCACCGGCAACATGGAGCTTAAGCTCGACCGCGACCTGGCCGACCGCCGCATCTTCCCGGCTATCGACCCCGTTGCCTCCGGTACGCGTAACGAGGATCTGTTGGTCGACGAGCAGATGCGTCCGTTTGTCTTTGGTCTGCGTCGCATTCTTGCCGGCATGAACAACACCGAGCGCGCGGCCGCATCGTTTATCAAGGGTCTTAAGGGCACCAACACCAACCAGGAGTTCCTGGTGCGTTCGGCCAAAAAACACAGCGACTACGAGCAGACGTTCTAGGTTGTCATCCACACGCAGCGATAGTCATCAATGCGATAAAGGGTCGGGGCTTTGAGCCTCGGCCCTTTTCTATAGCGCCGCTCCGCGCTTATTATTGACCGTAAGACCGACGAGCAGCAGGTTTCCCGTTTCAATCCGACATCGTCGCTTGCAATCGGCAGGGCGGTTTCGCATAATAGCTTTTAAGCTTCGCGACGGAAAACGCAGATGAAACGAACCATATACCGTTGCTTTGGGGCATAGCCCCGCTTCATCTTCTCTCGCGCAGCCAACTGAATGATGCGATTTGGGTGCTGGAAGATGGGGAGAGCTCATGGCTTCTTCTGATGCAACACAACGAGCAGTCCTTGCCGGACTTTCCTGCGGGATCGGCCTTGCCGCTCCCGTGGTGATGTATGCCGCGACGCTGCCGTTCTCGTCGGTCAACGAGACGGTTGTCGCGGGCGCTGTTCCCTTTGCCGTCGGTGCGGTGGCGGGCGTGGGCATCTATGCCGCCTCGCTGGGTATCTCCGAGTACCGTGCGCAGCGTGAAGAGCGTCTGTTCCAGCCCGATGCCATGGGCGGTGCCGCCAATCTCAATCAGCATCAAAGCGAGTTCAAGACCGCCTCGATTCCAGCTCAGCAGCAGGATGCGACTCCATATGCTGCCGCTTCTGCTTCTCAGGCTCAGTCGGAGCAGTCTACCTCGGCATTCCTTTCCGGCCTGACTGGTGCGTTCCAGCGCCGTCATGCCGATGATGGTGTCCCTACCATCGCTCGAGCCGCAGATGCCATGGACGAGGCCGAGGCTTGGTCCATGATCGACAGTATGCTCGACGACGATTCGCCGGTGAGCTGCGACCCTGCGCGCTCGCGCGACGTCTATCAAGTCGCCATCGACGAGCTCACCAACGGCGGGCAGACCGGCTCCTTCAATCGCGACGACATCGCCGCCGCGGCACGCGCCGTGTCTGGCTCCCAGGCCGCCCCTGCGGGCAGCACGGCGGCTTTTGTGGCACTCGTTGCCAACGCGGCAGCCAATAACGCCTGCAGCGCCACCTCGGCGGACGTGAACGCTTCTGCCGATAATTCGTACGTTGATGAAGCCATGACCGCGGACGAGGAGGCCGTTGCCGCCCGCCGTGCCGCCGAAAGCTCGCTTTGGGGCGCTCCTGCCCAGCAGCAGGCGGCTGAGGCTGCGCCGTACAACGCAAACCTCGCCAGCATGCCTATCATTTTCGGTGCCGCGGACATCGATCTCGATGACCTCGATGAGCCTGCAGCCATCACCGCATCGATTGATGCCCAAGATCGCATCGACACCGGCGACCTTCCGGATGCCTCGCTCGAGGTTGATGTCCCCATGGCCGATTACTCGGGCCACGAGGACATGTGGGCCGCTGCCACCGCGATTCTGGACGAGATCGACGAGCCTGCTCCTGTTGCAGCTCCCGCTCCCGTCGCTGCCCCTCAGCCTGCTGCACCCGCCTATGTCGGCCGTCACAGCGCTGTGTTCCCCGAGGATACCGCCCGTATCTCGCGCGAGGGCATCGAGCGAGCCGAGGCTATTGCCGCCGGCATTATGGAAAATCGTCGTCACGAGCGCGTCAATCAGATCCTCGAGGAAGAGATCGAGCGCCTGCAGTCCTCTACCGCCAAGCGTACGGGCCGTGCCTATCTGAGCGTTATCGAGGGCGGTACCGCCAGCTTCGCGCCGCTCCGCGCGGAGGCATAACTTCTGCATGGTTAAGATCAATCGAAAATGGGCGGTCGTGACCTGCCTGATGGCGCTCTTGATCTGGGGCAATTCGCTGGTTCCCGGCTCGGGGTCGGGTTCGCTGAGCCTAACGGTCATGGAAGCTATCCGCGGTTTCCTGCGCGGCGTGGGACTTCCATATGAATGGGTGACCAACTTTGTTGTTCGTAAGTGCGCGCATTTTACCGAGTATTTGGTGCTCGGCATCCTGGCAACGCACGCCTTTGATTTTGAGGGCCGGCGCACCTTTGACGTGCTGCTGCCCACGGCGGTGTTCCTGCTGCTGATTCCTTCGATCGACGAGACGATTCAGCTCTTTGTGCCGGGACGCGCCGGCATGATCACCGATGTGATGATCGACTGCTGTGGTGCGGCAACGGGCGTTGTGCTCCGATATCTCTTACGGCCGCTGATGCGCGCCAAAAAAGCCGCCTAGGACGTATTGTTTGGTCCTAGGCGGCCTTTTTTATTTGAGGGCTTATATGAGGCGTGGTGGCGTCGTTCCGTAGGTCGGATTTGCCGGGCGCGCCACGCCCTGTGGGTACGTCTGCTACTGAAGCGCCTGAGCGCCCAGGGCCAAGCAGCCCATAATGCCCTGTTTGCCCTCGAGGCTGTTGTTGACGATATAGCTATCAATGTCGGCCATCTCGGGCGTGACGATGTAGCCGTTGAGCATCTCGGCGCACTTCTTGCGCGCGAGCGGCACGATGGGGGTGTGGTCGGCCACGCCGCCACCGATGACGATCTTCTGCGGCGCATAGCACAGGATGAAGGTCATGAGCGCCTGCGCCAGATAGCCGGCGAGCAGATCCATGGCCTCCGGGTCATCGGCCATGTCTCCGGCGCTCTTGCCATCCCAGCGCCTTTTAACGCCGGGGCCGGCGATGAGGCCCTCGAGGCAGTTGTCGTGGAAGGGGCAGGCGCTGTGCTCGCCAATGGTGTCGCGCGGGTCGCGCGTGACCAGGATGTGACCGGCCTCGGGATGCATCATGCCGTGCACGAGCTTACCGCCCGAGAGCACGCCAGCGCCCACACCGGTACCGATGGTCAGATACACCACGTCCGTGAGGCCCTGGGCGCAACCAAAGGTGACCTCGCCCAGGCAGGCGACGTTGACGTCGGTGTCGTAGCCGCAGGGAATATTGAGCTCGTTTTGGATGGTGCCCAGCAGGTCAAAGTAGCGCCATGCCGTTTTGGGCGTCTCCAGGATCTTGCCGTATTGGGGCGAGGCGGGGTTGACTGCGGTGGGGCCAAAGGCGCCGATGCCTAGCGCGGCGATGCCCTTGTTCGCAAACCATGCGTTGACGGCCTCGACGGTCTCCTGCGGGGTCGTGGTCGCGATCTGCTCGCACTCCAGGACCATACCGTCTGCATAGCCCGTGGCGCAGACCATCTTGGTGCCGCCGGCCTCGAGCGCTCCGATAAGCTGCTCTGCCATAGTATTCCTCTCTGGGACGAGTTGCTCCGTGACTAAAGTATAGCGCTCAATAAAATAAATGAGGTCGCTATAAAAAGAAACCTCGTGGCCCAACGGGTTCACGAGGTTTCTATAGTGCCTTTAGTTACTGACCGTCCTTACCCGCGCGGTTCGATTTTATCACGCAGAGACTTGAGGTTCTCCAGTGCCGCGTTAAGCGTCTCGTCTCGTTTGGCAAAGTGGAAACGAATCAGATGGTTGACGGGCTCGCGGAAGAAGCTCGAGCCGGGCACGGCGCCCACGCCCACCTTGGAGGCCAAATCCTCGCAGAAGTCGAGGTCGCTGTTATAGCCAAACTCCGAGATATCCATCATCACATAGTAGGCGCCCTGCGGCACGTTGTGCTCAAGACCGATGCTATCGAGCCCCTGACAGAATAGGTCGCGCTTGGCGGTGTAGAGGTCAAGGACCTCCTGGTAATAGCTGTCGTCGAAGTTGAGGGCGGTGACGACGGCCTCTTGCAGGGGAGCGGCGGCGCCCACGGTGAGGAAGTCGTGAACCTTTTTGATGCGCTCGGTGATTTCGGCAGGAGCGATGGTGTAGCCCAGGCGCCAGCCGGTGATGGAGTAGGTCTTGGATAGCGAGCTGCAGCTGATGGTGCGCTCAAACATGCCGGGCAGCGTGGCCATGTACACGTGCTCGTGGGGCGCGTAGACGATGTGCTCGTAGACCTCGTCGGTGATGCAGTAGGCGTCATACTTTTTGCACAGGTCGGCGATAAGGGTGAGCTCCTCGCGGGTAAAGACCTTGCCGCAGGGGTTGGACGGGTTGCATAGAACGATCGCCTTGGGATCGTTGTCGCGGAAGGCCGCCTCCAGGACCTCACGGTCAAAGTCAAAGGTGGGCGGGTTGAGCGGCACGTAGATAGGCTCCGCACCCGAAAGGATCGTGTCGGCGCCGTAGTTCTCGTAGAATGGCGAGAAGATGACGACCTTGTCGCCGGGGTTCGTGACCGTCATCATGGCGGCCATCATGGCCTCGGTGGAGCCGCAGGTGACCACGATGTTCTCGTTGGGGTTGATCGGCATGCCCATAAAGTGCTCCTGCTTGGCGGCAAGCGCCTCACGCATGGCCTGGGAGCCCCAGGTGATGGAGTACTGGTGATAGAGCGGCTTGGGGTCGCTGGCGATGGCGCTCAGGCTGTTGAGCAGCTGCGCCGGGGGATCGAAGTCGGGGAAGCCCTGCGACAGGTTGACGGCGCCATACTTATTGGAGATGCGCGTCATGCGGCGGATGACCGAATCGGTAAACGTTGCCGTACGGTTGGAGAGTTCTTTCATGCTTGTCCTTTCGAGCATTTGCAGTGGGGCAAGTTTACTCCTATGAAACCGGTGGGAATTGCTCGAAATGGTCTCGAAAAACTCTTTTCAAAATTCTTGAAAATTGGGGCTTGCATCGCGTGGCGTTCCTTGCAATAATAGTCGAGCGCGAAGCGCACAGGACACGGTGGGTGTAGCTCAGTTGGCTAGAGCGACGGGTTGTGGTCCCGTAGGTCGAGGGTTCGAGTCCCTTTACCCACCCCAGTTCTTGCTTCGTGTTGATATCGGGTCGTTAGCTCAGTTGGTAGAGCAGGGGACTCTTAATCCCAAGGTCCAGGGTTCGACCCCCTGACGGCCCACCACACGATATCTCCTCTAAAGTCCGCTACGACGGACTTTAGCTTTGGGTCGTTAGCTCAGTTGGTAGAGCAGGGGACTCTTAATCCCAAGGTCCAGGGTTCGACCCCCTGACGGCCCACCAAAGATTGTTAAGACGGTCAACTTCGGTTGGCTGTCTTTTTTATTAACCTCGCATGAGGCCGAACCCGTAAGGGCACAGACGCTTTACAAGTCGAGCCTGCCCTGGGGGTCGGTGAATCCGTCTGTACCCTCCTTGAGCTTTTTCTCGTCTGCTTTCACGCGACGTTCGAGCTTCTTTGTATCTTCGGCAGGCGGTAGGTTCTCGGGTACAATTCCGCGGTCGATGAGGCTGCCACGCACGCTTGTGTTGTTCTCGACGTGCTCTTGCTTGATCTTGTCCAGACCGTACAGGTCGTGTTCCTCGGCGTTGAAGGCCGTCATCGAGTTCGTAAGGTCCTTTGCTTTGATGAGGACATCGGCTAACCTGTCCGCCAATGCCGCGCTCTTGGGTATGCCGAGCTGCTGCTTCATTTCCGCCGTGCTTCTGCCGCCGAATAACGCTTCATCGCCCTTCGACTTGATGATCGCGAATCCTTTGGAGTCCACGCCGCGTTTGAATGCAATACCCGAGAGCTGTTTCTCTGAATCGGATAGCGAGTGGCGCGCCTGTAAGCGCTGAATCTCTGCGAAGCGCTGCTCTATGAGCTCTTGGCGGCGCGTCTGCACGGCAAAGTATGCTTGGGCGAGTGCAATCTCTGGCTTGTTTGAATCTCCGTTCTGGGCGATTAAATAGCATGCATAGCGCGTAAGCTTGTAGTCTTTAACCGCACGAGCGGCGACACCGGCAGTTACCATTTTCGTGGTGTCACGAAAATGGGAATCAACTGGAGTTTTATTTGTTTCGCACGAGACTTTTGCCCTCTTAACAACTTCGGCGAAGTTCTCCCATCGAGTGTATCCCATGGGTTCCATTAAATCGCGTGCGAGCCAATACTCAACGCCGTCTTCCACATTGGCGTAGCTATCAAGTTTGACACGCCACTTCTCGATATCTCTACTGTCCATATCTCCTCCTCGCTGGTCTATTGTCTATGCAGGCTTTGCACGCTCTGTATTCGGAATAAGGATACGCTGCCGTGCGGACACGAATGGGCCCCGTGCCACTTCGAGCTCACGGGGCCCATAGATATCGATTAGTTGTGTTCTGCTTTAGATAGGTGTCCAGTTTAATTCGCTCGATAGTGCGAGCCCAGGCTTTCGGTTCGGTTGCGCATGGCTTTGACCATTTCCTGTGCTAGTTGAATCTGCGACTGTATGCGGGCGAGCGCAGCGATTTCGCTGTCGTTGGCATGCGGCTTATTTAGAGCTGTGGCATCATCTTGAATGTTTTCAAGCTCGTGTAGTGCCTCGGATAGGCCTGTTTCGGTCCTGTTGATCATGCAATAGGTGCTCATCGTGTGCCTTAGGCTGTGTGTCAGGCGTTCGGCATCTGTTGCGGCTATGCCGTACTGGGGGAGGGCGATATCCGCCTTCAGGGCTGTCTCGGGCTCTTTCTGTGCTGCTTGGGCTGCCGATGCGCCTGCGATGCGCCCGAACACGATGCCGTTGGCGCTTGACAAGCCACCAATGCGGTCGGCGCCGTGCATGCCGCCTGTCGCCTCGCCGCAAGCGTAGAGGCCCTCAACGCCCGTTTGCGCGGTCTTATCGATCTTGATGCCGCCGTTAGCGGCGTGGGCATACATCGCAACGCGCATCTCGTCAGTCGGGGCGATGCCGTGCTCGTCTTGCAGCCAGGTGGCAAAGGTCTGCACAAACTCTGGGACATCCTCGCGGGGGAAGTCGTAGTGGAGTGCCAGGCCTTCGACACCTGCCTGATCGATGACGAGATCGATGGCGCTGGAAGCCAGGCGCGAAGTGAAGGGACCGTATCCGGAGCGTTGCTCAAGCAGGTCGTCCAGCTTGTCGTCGGCAATATCTACCGGCTGGTCTACATGTACGCAGCGCCAGGTTTTCTCGTTGAAGACCAGGTTGCGCTTGGGCTCGATGAAACCGGGCATCATCTGCATGAACTCTATATTAGTAAGTGTTGCGCCGTGCGCCAGCGCGATGGCCTGCGAGGAGCTGAGCACATCAGCCGACGTAAGGCTGCGCTCGAACAGGCCGCCTGTGCCACCGGTTGCGATGATCGTGGCCTTGGCAGCAAAGGGCACGATTCGATTTTCGGTGAGGTCGTAGAGCACGGTTCCGGTTATTCTACCGTTCGTGTCCTCAACAAGGTCGATAAGCTCATGGCGGGGGAGCAGGCGAATGCCGAGTGACTCGATTCGGGTCGTCAGAGCGTCCTCAAGGGGCTTGCGGGTGAGGCCGCGCCACATGCGCGTCTTGTGGTCAAAGCAGGGGATAAACTGCTTTTGCTGGGCGCTCTCGGCATTTTGTGGGCGTTGAAGTTCAACACCCAGATCCCGTTCGAGCCATGTAATTGCCTGGGGAATGCCGCGGACAAACGTCTGGACAAGCTCGGGGTCGGCGACGCCGCCACCAACGGTCTGGATGGTGTCGATGAGGTCTTGTTCGTCGTCTTCGTTAACGGGTCCGATAAGCCCCAGGCCCCAGGTTCCGGGGAAGAAGCTCGATCCACTCATAGTCTTGCCGGCGCTTGCCACAGTGACGGTTGCACCCGTGCGTGCCGCTTCGATGGCGGCGCAAAGTCCCGCAATGCCAGATCCAATTACCAGTACATCAGTCGATTCCATCGGATTCCTTTCTCGTCCGGCGCATTGTCGCACGGGTGATCGGCAATGGGGCCGCAAAGACTCGGCAAATCGGTAAAGGGCACATATGGCAGGTGGGCGTCATGGGCGTTCTGATGCTCCATTTCATCACATCTCGTATATCGCCCCAACTGATATATTGGCGTTAGCCACCCTGCAGCAGCGCAAACAAAAAGAGCCGCTACCTCGAAAGGTAGCGGCTCCAAAGCTCAACTATATGAGCATCGCGCGGGCGCGATTAGGCCTTGAGGGCCTCCTCGACGGCGACAGCGCAGGCGACGGTGGCACCGACCATGGGGTTGTTGCCCATGCCGATGAGACCCATCATGTCGACGTGCGCAGGCACGGAGGAAGAACCGGCGAACTGGGCGTCGGAGTGCATGCGACCCATGGTGTCGGTCATGCCGTAAGAGGCAGGGCCGGCGCCCATGTTGTCCGGGTGCAGGGTACGGCCAGTGCCGCCACCAGAAGCGACGGAGAAGTACTTCTTGCCAGCCTCGAGGCGCTCCTTCTTGTAGGTGCCAGCGACGGGGTGCTGGAAGCGCGTGGGGTTGGTGGAGTTACCGGTGATCGAGATGTCGACGTTCTCGTGCCACATGATGGCAACGCCCTCGCGGACGTCGTCGGAGCCGTAGCAGTTAACGGCAGCGCGGGGACCATCGGAGTAGGGGATGGTCTCGACGACCTTGAGCTCGCCCGTGTAGTAGTCGAACTGGGTCTTCACGTAGGTGAAGCCGTTGATGCGGGCGATGATCTGAGCAGCGTCCTTGCCCAGACCGTTGAGGATGACGCGCAGCGGCTTCTTGCGAGCCTTGTTGGCGTTCAGAGCCAGGCCGATAGCACCCTCAGCGGCAGCGAAGGACTCGTGGCCAGCCAGGAAGGCGAAGCACTCGGTGTCGTCGGAGAGCAGCATAGCGCCCAGGTTGCCGTGGCCCAGACCGACCTTGCGGTCCTCGGCGACGGAGCCGGGAACGGTGAAGGCCTGGATGCCCTCGCCGATGATGGCGGCAGCCTCAGAAGCGGTCTTGGCGCCACGCTTGACAGCGAGAGCGCAACCGAGGGTGTAGGCCCACTCGGCGTTCTGGAAGGCGATGGACTGGGTGTTGTTGACGATCTCACGCGGGTTGAAGCCCTTGTCGGTGCAGATCTGCAGAGCTTCCTCGAGGGAGGCGATGCCGTTGTCGGCGAGGCACTTGTTGATCTTGTCAGCGCGGCGCTCGTAACCTTCGAACGTAACAGTCATAGTTATTTCCCTCCCTTTCTACTCGTGAACCGGGAACACGCTGGCGACGGAGTGAGTCTCCTCGTCGGTGCGCGGGTCGATGTACTTGGCAGCGTTCTCCCACTGACCATAGTGGCCCATAGCGCCAGCGATGGCCTCCTCGGGGGTCTTGCCGGCCTTGACGGCGTCGGTGAACTTGCCGAGGTTCAGGAACTCGAATGCGATGATCTCGTTCTTGTCGTTGAGAGCCATGCGGGTGACGTAGCCCTGAGCGAGCTCAAGGTAACGAGCGCCCTTGGCCTTGGTGCCGAACATGGTGCCGACCTGAGAGCGAAGGCCCTTGCCGAGGTCGTCGAGGGAGGCGCCCACGGGCAGGCCGCCCTCGGAGAACGCGGTCTGGCTGCGGCCGTAAACGATCTGCAGGAAGATCTCGCGCATAGCAACGTTGATGGCGTCGCAGACGAGGTCGGTGTTGAGGGCCTCGAGGATGGTCTTACCGGGAAGGATCTCGGAAGCCATGGCGGCAGAGTGGGTCATGCCCGAGCAGCCGATGGTCTCAACGAGGGCTTCCTCGATGATGCCGTCCTTGACGTTCAGCGTGAGCTTGCAGGCGCCCTGCTGAGGTGCGCACCAACCCACACCGTGCGTAAGACCGGAGATGTCGGAAATCTCCTTAGCCTGGACCCACTTGCCCTCCTCGGGGATGGGTGCGGGGCCGTGGTATGCACCCTTGGCAACGGGGCACATGTTCTCCACTTCCTGTGAGTACTGCATGCCTCTCCTCTCTATCGTGTTGGCGTCCCGTCTGGGGGTCGTGGCTGGCGATTGCCGGGCGACCCTTCGAAAGGGACATGACATGCAGCCCCTATAATACCGCGAAATGCACGGAATATTCGGCGAACGGCTCAGTTTTCGTAGCGAGAAGTCCGGAAGTTTTAATTGAAACGGTTTAACTATATGTTCTGTGGTCGCGAACTTCCGTAGAGGGGGTTCGTCTTTGGCAAGCTTTTGGTCAGCTCTTGTATGCGTTGCGGGGTCTGACCTGTTGCAACGGTGCCGTTCGCCGCCCGTTTACTGCCTTTGGCCGCGCGAGTGTATTGTTTTGCGTGAATGTTTTGATGGCACGCTTCAATCGTGCTGTATTGGATGGCAATCAGATCCCGGCGAAGGGAGCGCCATGCAGCGCGTTTGGAGAACGGTTACCGGCTTTTACCATGTCTGTGCCCGCGGTGTGGGCAAGCAGCTCATCTTTGAGGGCGATGAAGACCGGTGGGAGTTTTTGGAGCTGATGCGCAACTGCTGCCGCGAGGCCCAGGTGACGATTGTGGCGTGGTGTCTCATGAGCGACTGCGTGGATCTGGTGCTTTTGGATTACGAGGACAAAATGAGCGCAGCCATGCAGCGGCTGCTGTTGACGTATGCTCGTCGGTTCAATAAGCGCACTGGGCGCTCGGGCTGCCTATTTCGTGAACGTTTTGAGCGCCGCTCGCTCGATATCGACTCGCAGGTGATGGAGGCTGTTCGCTCTGTACACGCTGATCCGCAGGAGGCTGGCTTCAGCTTAATCGAGCGTTATGTGTGGAGCAGCTTTGTCGAGTATCTACGGGCCTATGACAACGATATGACGAGGGGATTTTCCGACCCGTCTTGCGTGCTTGAGCTTTTTGGTTCTGCCAAGGCCTTTATTGCCTATTCGCTTTCGACGCCCGATGCCTGCGAGCCTGCGATGCCCGATCTGGAAGAGACGGAGTGGGAGCGGCACGCCTTTGCCGAAAAGCTGGCGAAGGGTCTCGGGGTTCCGCTCCACGAGGTTAAAGCCGCATCGTCGGCGCAGCGCAATATCGTTATTCTTGGATTGCATGATGCCGGATTTACGGTGCGTCAGATTGAGCGGTATACGGGGATTGGCAAAAGTACCGCTGCGCGCATCGTGCGCGCTCGTGCGCCAGCGGCGGTGCTGACTGGTGGAAACGTGGTGTAGGGTCGCCTGTGCACCGCAGCCGGGGTCGCCCATTCGCCACAACTATTGTTCTAAAAGCTTGGTACGGTAACTGCGCATCTAGATTTGCATAGAACGGTCGCCTTCATGCATATAATAACGGCTTAGTTAGGTTTAGCCTGTGCCTACCCCCGTCTACTCCGTGCAAAAAGCGGAGTATTCAGCATCGTGGTACTGTCGGCACCGTCGCAATCTTGAAACATACGGGCTCCGAAGCGATTTGTGCCTACCGATGATCCTCCGAAGCTCATGTTTGCGCCCCCTGAGACCTCGATGCTTGTTCTAAATCGCAATATAAAGGCGACTTGAGATGTTGATTAACACTTCCGATGCGTATACACACAGCTTGGCGTGCTGAATACTCGCAAAAATGCACGCCGCACCCTAGGGGACCCGTCTGTGGCAGACGCAAAGCGAACCGGAGTCCAGCGGGGCAGGATATGGGACGTTGCGTGGAGTGTCCGTGGCCCTGCCGCAAGCCATTGGTGCTGTGGAGAACATCCGTGTTCGCGGTTGGCCGTGCGTTTAATGACAGGCGGGGCGCCGGACGCGTGGACTGTGTGTGCTCGTTATAAAAAGCCGAGCCGCCCGTATCGGGCGGCTCGGCCATCAAAAAGCTTGGATTTGGGACATCCGCTACTGGTTAGCTTTGCCCTCGAGCATGCCGCCGAGGGTGCGCCAGGCGAGTTCGGCGCACTTGACGCGGGCGGGCATGTGCGAGATGTCCTGGAGCTGGGCGGCTTCGTCCAGGTCTTCCAGGTCCTCATCGGAGAGCTGCTCGCCGCGAATCATGGCGAGGAATAGCCCTGCCAGTCGGCGTGCTTCCTCGACCGTCTCGCCGGTAATGAGGTCGGCCATGATGTCGGCGCTGGCCTGGCTGATGGCGCAGCCGTGGCCGGTAAAGGAGGCCTCCTCGATCACGTTGTTCTCGACGCGCAGCTGCAAGGTGAGCTCGTCGCCGCAGCTGGGGTTGATGCCGTCGTGCTCGTGCGTGGGGGCATCCATCTCGTACTTATAGTCGGGGTGTGAGTTGTGCTCCATGAACGTGGTGGAGGTGTAAAGGTTACCCATTGAACGTACTCCAAACGTGATGCAGACCGGCGATGAACTTGTCGATGTCGGCCTTGTCGTTGTAGAAGGCTACGCTGGCGCGGCAGCAGGCGAGGTTCTCGACGCCCAGCCAGGTGAGCAGTGGCTGTGCACAGTGGTGACCGGCGCGGATGCAGACGCCGTCCATGTCCATGATGCTCGCGACATCGTGCGGGTGGATGCCCTTGACATTAAAGCTCACGACGCCGTGATGGTTGTCCCAGTAGATGGAGCCGATGATCTGGACAAAGTCGAGCTGCATGAGCTCGCCCATCAGGTAGTGGACGAGTGCCTGCTCGCGTGCCTGGATGTTTTCATAGCCAACCGTGTTGACGAGGTAGTCGAGGGCGGCGCCTGTGGCGAAGATGCCGGCGGCGTTCTGCGTGCCGGCCTCGAACTTCTCGGGGACGGGCGCCCAGACGGCGTCCTGCTCGGTGACCGAATCGATCATTTCGCCACCGGTAAGCATGGGCGGCATGGCGTTGAGCAGGTCCATCTTGCTCCACAGCACGCCGATACCCATGGGGCCCATGGCCTTGTGCGCGCTAAAGGCAAAGAAGTCGGCGCCCAGATCGGCCACGTCGACCGGCATGTGCGGCAGCGACTGCGCGCCGTCGACGACCAGATAGCCGCCATACTTGTGCACGAGCTTGCCGAGGTTCTTGACCGGGTTCTCGACGCCTAGCACGTTGGAGACCTGACCCACGGCCAGAATCTTGGTCTTGGGGCCAACCTTGGCCAGAACCTCCTCGGTTGTGAGCTGGCCGGTCTTGGTGGGGTAGAGGTAGACGAGTTTGGCGCCGGTCTCGCGGCAGACCTGCTGCCACGGGATCAGGTTGGAATGGTGCTCCATGATGGTGATGACGACCTCGTCGCCGGGCTCGAGCACCGTGGGTGCAAAGCTCTTGGCGACCAGGTTGAGCGACTCGCTCGTGTTGCGGGTGAAGACGACTTCGTTGGCCTGGGCAGCGCCGATGAGGTCGGCGATCTGCTGGCGGACCTTGGCGATGGCGTCGGTGGCCTCGACAGACAGCGAGTACAGGCCACGCAGGGGGTTGGCGTTCATGCGCTGGTAGAAGTCGCGCTCGGCGTCGAGCACGCAGGCGGGGCGCTGTGCGGTGGCAGCGCTATCGAGGAAGGCGATCTCGGGATGCTGCTGGAACAGCGGGAACTGCGCCTTGTAAGGGTTGGTCTCGATGTCGACGGTGGGCCAGCCGCGCGAAGCCTCGTCGCTGGCGTCGAGCTCCATGGGCTCGGGGGCGGTGCAGGTATCGCATTTAACGTGCTCGGTATCGATCATGCGAGCTCCTCTTCAAAGTTATCGATCAGGTTGTTGCCCAGGCGGACGACGGCGGCGCGGGTGTGCTCATCGGTGGCGGAAAGCGCGGCGTCCTCCAGCTTGGCGCGGATGAACAGGTCCTCGGCGGCGTTTTGGTCGAGGCCGCGGCAGGCGAGGTAGAACAGCTGCTCGTCGCGGACGTGACCGATCGTGGCGCCGTGGTTGCCGGCGACGTCATCCTCGTCGCAGAGGATGACGGGGACGGTCTTGTTGTCGACGCCCTTGTTGGCCAGCAACACGGTTTCGCGTTCGGTGCCGGTTGCGCCCTTGCAGCCGTGCACGAGGTCGATGGTGCCGCGGTAGACCTTCTTGGACGTGCCGGTCAGCACGCCGTTGGCGTCGATCTCGCACTCGGTCTTGCGGCCGCGATGGCGCAGCTCGTAGTTAAAGTCGCGCACCTGTTCGCGGGCACCCAGGTAATCGGTGTCGATCGTCACCTTGGCGGTGTCGCCCAGCAGGTCGCCGGCAAGGCCGGTGGCGCTGGCACCGGCACCCAGGACGGTGTGCTGCACGTTGACGCGTGCGCCCTCGTCCAGGAACAGGCCGGTGTCGTCGAGTGCGATCCAGCTGTCGTCGAGCGTCTGCGTGCAGGTCACGTTGACGGTGGCGTACTCGTGGGCGCACACGCGCAGCGCAGAACCCACGACGCCCTCGCCGGCAACGGGGGAGTCCAGGGCGATCTGCAGGTCGAGCGTCGACTGCGGATGGGCGACGACGTCGATGGTGGCAATCGCAGCCGCTGCGTCGACGCCACTCACGCGCACGGTAACCGTGGCGTGCTGGTATGCGGGCACATCGATGACGATGCGCTTGGTGGTGTGGTCGGCCAGGTAGGTGTAGGCGGCTTCGCCCATGCCGGTCTCGAAGGCCTCGGCAGGGGAGAGCTCTTCCTCGAGCTTGATGGCGCCGGCCTGGTAGACAGAGGTGGCGGGCACGTCGAGCTCGGTCTCGGGCGTGATGCGGGCGCGGTCGGCGGCGTCGCCGGGGGCAGCGGCGCGGCGCTCGGGGAAGCGCTCGACCATGGCTTCCATGGCGGCGTCAAAGGCGTCGGCGGCACCGGAGAACTGCTCGTCCAAGCCCTCGACCTCAACGGCCCCGGCGGGAGCGGTGACAAGCTCGTCGGAAAGCTCGAGCTTGGTCTGGTTCATCTTGAGCCAGCCCCAAGTGGCAGCAGGCATCGCATTAACCTGCTCGAGCGTGGTAGCAGCGGTGTTGGTTTCCTGTTTCATTATCCGATCGCTCCTTCCATCTCGAGCTTGATCAGGTTGTTCATCTCGACGGCGTACTCCAGCGGCAGCTCTTTGGAGACCGGGTTGGCAAAGCCGTTGACGATCATGGTGCGGGCCTCTTCCTCCGAGATGCCGCGGCTCATCAGGTAGAACACCTTGTCGTCGCCGATGCGGCCGATGGTGGCCTCGTGGCCGATATCGACGTTCTTGGCGCGGATGTCCATGGCGGGGATGGTGTCGGAGCGGCTCTGGTCGTCGAGCATCAGCGACTGGCAGCTCACGGTTGCCTTGGAGCCCTCGGCCTTGGGCGTGGCCACGATGGAGCTGCGGAACGTCTGGATGCCGCCGCTCTTGGAGATGCCCTTGGTCTCGACGGTCGCCGAGGTCTCGGGCGCGTTGAGCACGACCTTGCAGCCGGTGTCGAGGTTCTGGCCGGCGCCGGCAAAAGTGATGCCGGTAAAGCTCGAGCGGGCGCGGCGGCCATTGAGCACGCTCATGGGGTACAGGTAGCCCACGTGGCTGCCGAAGGAGCCGCTGATCCACTCGATGTCGCCGTCCTCGTCCACGCGCGCACGCTTGGTGTTGAGGTTGTACATGTTCTTGGACCAGTTCTCGATGGTCGAGTAGCGCAGGTGTGCGCGCTTGCCCACAAAGAGCTCCACGGCGCCGGCGTGGAGGTTGGCCACGTTGTACTTGGGCGCGGAGCAGCCCTCGATAAAGTGCAGGTCGGCATCGTCTTCGACGATGATGAGCGTGTGCTCAAACTGGCCGGCGCCCTTGGCGTTGAGGCGGAAGTAGCTCTGCAGCGGGAAGTCGAGCTTGGTGCCCTTGGGCACGTAGACAAACGAGCCGCCCGACCACACGGCACCGTGCAGGGCCGCAAACTTGTGGTCGGTGGGCGGGATGAGCGTCATAAACTTCTCGTGGATGAGCGGTTCCCACTGTGGATCGTGCAGGGCTTCTTCAATACCGGAGTAGACGATGCCCATCTTGGACGCCGTGTCCTGCATGTTGTGGTAGACGAGCTCGGA
The DNA here is from genome assembly GCF_002232035.1 of Collinsella sp. TF06-26. GTDB lineage: Bacteria > Actinomycetota > Coriobacteriia > Coriobacteriales > Coriobacteriaceae > Collinsella. Next base: position 20,555 of record NZ_NKXR01000002.1, on the reverse strand, counting down.
GTCGTACTGCGCGCCGACGCCTGCCAGGTAGCTGCGCTCAGCCTCGGGAATGCCCAAGCGCTCAAAGGTGTTCTTGATGTCGTCGGGCACCGACTCCCAGTCGTGCTTTTGGTCGGTGTTGGGTTTGACGTAGGTGACGATGTTGTCCATGTCCAGGCCCTCGATGGAGGGGCCCCACGTCGGATCGGGGAAGCGGTTGAAGATCTCGAGGGACTTTAGGCGCAGGTCGAGCATCCATTGCGGCTCGTCCTTCTTGGCGCTGATCTCGCGCACGATGTCGGGCGTGATGCCGGCGTCGAGGCGCTCGAATCCCTCCTCGCCATAGGTGAAGTCGTAGAGGCTGCGGTCGATGTCCGCGACCTCGGTGCGGTTCTTGGTCATTGCGTCGCCCCTTTACGCCTGCTGCTCGGCAGCGGCGGCCTCGGCCTGGGCGCGCTGCTCGGCGGCCTCGCGCTCGAAGGTCTCAAAGCCGTTCTTGTCGATCCAGGGGATCAGCGAGGCGTCGTCCTCGCGCACGATGTGGCCCTTGACCATAACGTGGACGCGATCGACATCCAGGTGTTCCAGGATGCGCGTGTTGTGCGTGATGATGAGCATGGAGCCGTCGCAGCTCTTGCGGTAGGCGTCCATGCCGTGGCTGACGGTGGACAGGGCGTCGACGTCCAGGCCCGAGTCGGTCTCGTCCAGGATGGCGAGCTTGGGCTGCAGCAGCAGAAGCTGGAGCATCTCGACCTTCTTCTTCTCGCCGCCCGAGAAGCCCACGCCCAGCTCGCGGTTGAGGTAGGCGGTGTCCATATTGAGCTCGGCCGCGAGCTCCTTGACGCGACGACGGAACTCCTTGCCCTTCATCTCCAGGCCGGGGCGGCCGGCGATGCTGGCGCGCAAAAAGCTCGACAGCGGTACGCCCGGGATCTCGACCGGGGCCTGGAAGCTCAGGAACAAGCCGGCGCGCGAACGCTTGTCGGTGGTGAGCTCGGTGATGTCCTGGCCGTCAAAGACGATGCGGCCGTCCTGCACGGTATAGACGGGGTCGCCCATGACCAAGTGGCCGAGGGTGGACTTGCCGGCGCCGTTGGGTCCCATCAGCACATGGGTCTCGCCGGCGGCGACTTGCAGGTTGACGTTGTGGAGGATGGTCTTCTCGTCCACGGAGGCGGTCAGACCTTCGATGGAAAGCAGCGGATTTGCGCTCATGCTGTCCCTCTCTGTATATGGTGTACTCATAGGTGTACTAAACCCTAGGAATCTTCTCGGAATAAAGTTACTATGGGTTCGGCGTTAGTCAAGGGAAAACCCGACTAATCCACTCGACTTTTCAAATTCTGGGACAAAATAACCTGTTGTGTTTGTCCCACTTACTTAAGATTTGGGACAAACAAACTTGGTTATGTTGTCCCAGATGCAATGGGAGGGTAGGTATGCTCATTTCTTCCAAGGGCCGCTATGCCCTCCGGCTGATGATCTATATCGCGGCGCTGGGCGACGCCGAGGGCAAGATTGCCCTGCGCGAGGTCGCCGACCGCGAACATATCTCGCAAAAGTATTTGGAGCAGCTGGTTCGTCCGCTTATGAAGGCGGGCCTGCTTAAGAGCGTGCGCGGCAAGGGCGGCGGCTACATGATGGCCAAGGATCCCTCCGAGGTGCGTGCTGGCGACATCCTGCGCGCCGTCGAGGGCAGCACGGCTCCGGTGGCGTGCGATGGCATCGACAACAGCTGCGCCCGCAGCGATCTTTGCTCGACCGTCAAATTCTGGCGCGGTCTGGACGACGTGATCGAAAAGTACGTCGACGGCGTGACGTTGGCCGACCTTGCTGCCGTCCCCGAGATCAACTTCGACATTAAGCTGTAGGGCTGCAAATGACATCTCTCGACAAGGTGTATAAGCAAATTGAAGTTTTTGCTCGGGAATGTGACGCCGAGAAGGTTGTGCTGTTTGGTTCCCGCGCTCGAGGTGACAACTTGCCTAAGAGCGATATTGACATCGCCGTAGCAGGTTGCCGGGATTTCGGCCGGTTGTCATATTTGATCGAGGAGCGTCTTGATACTCTTTTAGATGTAGATGTCGTCAATCTCGACGAGTCCTTATCGCGTCAATTGCTCGATGAAATTGCCAGGGATGGTGTGATTCTGTATGAAAAAATATGAGAACTTTGTCAGCGCCTTGGCGAATCTTGAGGATGCGCCCAATCAGGATCTCAACAATGATTTTGTTCAGAGTGGTTTGATTAATAAGTTCAATCTTCAATTTGAACTGAGCTGGAAGCTCCTTAAGCGTCTGCTCGAGTATGAGGGCGCCACGCTTGCCGCGTCGGGGTCTCCTCGTGCCATCTTGAAGGAGTCCTACCGATTCTACGACTTTATTGATGAGGCGGCCTGGCTAGATATGCTCAAAGACCGCAATACGAACGTCCATATCTATGACAACAAGCTCGCTCAAGATTTGATTCAGCGCATCTTGAACGTATATATTCCCGCTTTTTGTCAGTTGAGGGACGGGCTGATGGAGCGATACGGCGAGCTTCTGATGGCGCCCGACGACCAGTTTGTTTAATTCCTTAAGATTTCGCGGAGGGTTGTTGCCGTTTACCGAGGGGTTGTTGTGCAACAACGGGCGAGCTGCAATACTTATTTTTATCTTTGCAAACTGCACTTTAACTACACCAATGCAGGGAGGATCTTATGCAGCCCAAGCATTCTGCGATTGTCGCGGGCCTGACGCTGGCGCTTTCGTTTGGCGCCGTTTCCGCGCCGGCACCCGCCGCTGCCGAGGAGCCCACGCCGGGCGTTGCCTCGGATGCGACCGATATCGATAAGGGTCTCTATACCCAGCAGTCCTTTTCGGGCGTGCTGAGGTCGGTCCAGGGCGTTTCGTTTGTTAACGTGACTCCCGAGATGAAGTACTTCACCAAATATGAGAGTCACGGCAACTATAACCAGGGCTTTTCGTACGGTGACGGTTATAACGCGCTGGGTTATTACCAGTTCGACCGTCGTTGGTCGCTCATTCCGTTTATGAAGCAGGCCTACAACTACAACCCCGAAAAATACAGCATGCTCAAGGATGCGATTGATCGCGGCAGCGAGATTTCCAACATGAGCAATGCCATGTACGAGAACGGCCAGCTCACCGAGTTGGGCCGTATTGCGCAGGAGGCCTTCCAGGGCGCTTATAACATCGATCCTGTTGAGTTCTCAGCTCTTCAAGATGCCTATGCGTACAACTCGTACTATGCGGTGACCGAGGCGTGGCTCAAGAGTGGCCTGGGCATTGATATTTCGGGCCGTGCCGATTGCGTTAAGGGCATGGTGTGGAGCATCACCAACATGTGCGGCACCGGTGGCTGCAGGGACTTCTTCCGTTGGGCGAATCTCTCCAACGATATGTCCGACCGCGAGTTTGTGACGGCGCTTTCCAACAGTGTGGTCAATAACGTGGCGACCAAGTATTCGAGCCAGCCCCAGTATCATGAGGGCTGGAAGAACCGCTACCGCAATGAGCTGAAGGACTGCTTGGTTTATATCGCCGAGGACGAGGCCGCTGCGACGCCCGTGCAGCCCGAACCTACGCCGGCGCCCTCGCCGACGCCTGATTCGAATGACGACTCGAGCGACGATGCCAACGATGACAGGATGGATGCGCCCTCGACCGGTGCTGACGGTGATGGCTCTGCTGGTGGCACTACCAACAACGGCTCTACCTCGAACGGTTCCGATTCAAACGGCTCTGCTGCGGGCGATTCGTCTTCAAGCTCTGCCGGCAATACGGACAGCGACGCTTCTGGTTCGACCGGCGCTGGCACCTCTAACTCATCCACCGGCTCGAGCGATTCGTCCGTTGGCACCGGCTCTAACAACGGCTCCGGCTCTGACGCAACCCCTGGTTCCGATGCTTCCAAGGATGACTCGAATAAGGCGCCGGACGTTCCCGTTGCTTCGCCGGACAAGAAGCCTTCTTTCTCCGAGCAGCTTGGTTCTACGCTGGGCTCTTCGCTGATGGCTGGCGTCAATAACGGCTCGACCCAGAACAAGGGCAACTCTGATCAGGTTTCCACGGAAAAGATCGAAGCCGCAAAGGGCGACTCCAAGGACAAGGCTTCCGAGAAGACCGAATCCGATAAGGGTTCTAGCTCTGAGGAGAAGAGCGACAAGTCCGAACAGAAGAAGGACGAGGATAAGAAGTCTGAATCTGAGGAGAAGGACAAGAGCAAGGCCGAGGGCGAAAAGAAACAGTCCGAAGACGACGACAAGAGCGGTGCTGACAACCAGGTCCAAGAGCAAAATGACTCCAAAACGGTGACCACCACGACCACGACGACTACAACTACCAAGTCCTCGGGCGGCAACATGCCCAAGACGGGTGATCTGATTGTGATGGCGAGCCTTGCCAGTGTAAGCTTGGCCACACTGGGCGCTACGTCTATCGTAAGTGGTAAGCATAAGCTCGATCAGCAGAAGAAGGCTTCTGGGGAGGACGGCTTGGAGGAGTAATCTTCCAGATCGTTTTCTATAAGCTTTTGAGACGGGGTCCGGTGCGGCGGCATCGGCCCCCCCCTTTTTTTGTTGTGCAACGATTTGTTATGCCCCCTCGGGGGTCTGTTGCTACCGCTGCCCGAAACGTTTGCATGTCGATATTGTTGCGCTCTACCCGCTCGCTACAATGGGCATCGTGCTGCGTTAGAAGGAGAGTTTACGGTGTCTGAACAGGTGAATTGTGGTTTTACTCATGCGTTTGGTGCACGGTTGCTCAATCATGCGGATAGCGCAGCTCTACCGGTTGATGCACGCGACTTTTCCGATGCAATCAATCGGTGTTTACTCGTCGATAAGACTATGTTTATTGCCGATATATTGGACAGTGAAGCACCTGTTGCGCTTTGCTGTCGGCCCAAGGGTTTTGGCAAGAGCATGAATTTATCGATGCTCAAGTGCTATTTGGAACGACCTGATCGCCGGCTGCCGGATCGAAGCCTGTTCGCTGGTACCCAGATTTGGCAGGCGGGCGGCGGTCGCTATCGTGATGAGTACGCGAGTTATCCGGTCATCATGCTCGACTTTACAGCTGCCGCTTCGAGGCATGGCGCTGGTGCTGCGGCAGCAATTCGCGGGGCTGTCGTGCGCGAGTGCGCCCGATTACTGCCGCTGCTTGCCGCGCCTGATCTGTCAAGACGTGAGGTTCGTCTTATCGAGAGGGCGGCGCGTGGGGTGGCCAGCGATAAGGAGATCGATGCGGCGCTTGGCGTGCTTATTAAACTGCTCCAGGCAGCTTTCGATGAGCAGGTTGTTCTTCTGATAGACGACTACGACGCGGTATGTCCAAAGCGTTTGGACGCTAAGGACGACGGTAGCGTGGATTCCCTAGAGTCGCTCAGCCGAATGTTGTTCGACACCATTGCCGATGCCGGCGACTCGTTGCGATTGACGTGTCTGATGTGCGAACGCCCCGGTCATGCCGAGTTTGCGTTGTCCCAACGTGGGGTTTCCTATCGGTCGGCGACAGCGTTGTCGAGTTGGTGTGATCGATGGTTCGGTTTTTCGGACGACGAAGTCCAAGTGCTGTTGGATTGCATCGGTCGCAACGGCTGTCTGGATGACGCGCGTGAGTGGCTCGAGGGCTATCTGCTTGGTGGTTTTTATTGCTCGAGCCCGGAGCGCGTGGTGGACTACGCACATCGCGGTTGCGTCGCGCCCGTTCGGGCAGATCTGTATGGTTACGCCGACCGTCTGAGCGCATGCGTCGGCGACTGGAATCTCATGCGCCTGTCCGCATTGTTCGATTTACTTGAGGCGCATGGGTTTATTGAGGTGCCAGTGCATGTGCATGCCGAGGAGGCCGATGCCGCCAAGCCCGAAGATATCTGGACAGCGCTGTATCTGTCTGGATTTCTTACGACGGACATGACGGGGCATTCGGAAAACGGCGCGTGCCTTCGTTCCCTGCGTCTGCCTAACAACGAAGTGCGTCAGGCGCTCCGTCTTGTAATTCTGGAATGGTTTGAGTGCGCCGTTGAGGACGTTGGAGTTATCGACTCGTTCCATGACGGGCTGTGTCGAGGAGACGAGGACGCTGTAAAGCAAGCTTTGAGCTGTGCTATCGGCGATCTGGGCATCGATGTGGGCCAATCAGATATGCCGACAGCCTATCATCTGGTGCTTCAGGGGCTCTGCTTTGGACTGCCTGGCTATTGCAATCCCAGCTCCAAGCGAAGTGGCGTCTCGGATCGCTGGGATATCCAGGTGATTCCCACCGGTCGGGTGTTTGACGTGGCTGACACGTTCGGCATGCTCGATGAGCGACCGCTCATTACGATCAACATGATGTACGACCCTGGCGTCGATGCCCTGGGCCTGGAACTGTTGGCGGTTCAGGCACTGCTCGAAATCGAGCGCGACGGCATCGATGATATCCGCGTGCCGCGCCCCGCCGTCGGGCGCATGCGTTGGGGCTTTGGTTTTGACGGTCAGCGTGTGTCCGTGGTGTGTCAACGACTGTAGCGGCGGGCGAAAGCCCTTTACTACTCGGCGTCCTTCAGGGGCGGCATGGGCTTCCAGTTGGGGTCCTTAACGATCTTGCGGGCGTCCTTCATGCCACGGCGCAGCGCCGGAATACCGGTCTTAAAGCATTTGTCGACTGCTGCCAGACGAATGAACTCCTTGCAGAAGGTCGCGGCATTGCCCAGACGGAACAGCACGGGGTGGTAGTCGCCGTAGATCTGCATGTAGCGTGCCAGATAACCGCGGTTGCGCATGATGTAGTAGCGGTTGGTGTCGCTCGTGGAGTTGAGCTGTCGTTTGCCGGCGATGTCCCAGTTGGAGACGGCGCGGGCGCGCTTGAGCACCACGTCGGCAACCACGGCGGCGGGGAAGTGCTGGCTGGCCACGTAGCCGTAGCAGGCATCGTCGCCGTAGATAAAGAAGCGCGCGTCGGGCAGGCCAATCTTGTCGACCACGCGGCGCGAGAACATGCCGCCCTCAAAGCACAGTTGGTTCATGGTGCGGTAGCCCTCGGGCCCCAAGTCCCACTTGGCGATGGGGTTAGGGATGCCGAGCGAAAGGATGAGCTGGTACTGCCAAAAGAAAGCGCCGCCGTCAAAGTCCAGGCGCGAACCCTGGATGACATCGTAGCGGTCGGTCCACTTGGCAAGACGCTCGATGCCTTCGGGGATGACGAGCACGTCGTCGTCCATCACCCAGAACCACTGGGCCCCCAGATCGTAGGCGCATTTAGTGCCGGCGGAGAAGCCACCCGCACCGCCGCCGTTTTCGAGTTGCGGGGCGTAGATGACACGGTCGGTGCCGCCCTGCGCGTCGGGCTGCTCGGTGTCGATGCCCCACAGGCTGGCCAGGCGCTCGTTGAATGCGGTGCACATGGCCTCGGTCTCGCGCGAATTCTCGTTATCGACAATCACGATGCGCCAGGGCGTTGCCGTGAGCTCGGTCATGGAGTCGAACAGGTTGGCCAGGAGTTCCTGGCGCTTGTACGTAACGACAACGATGGCGAGCTTATCGATGGGAGCGGGAAGGGTTGAAGGCATGGGGCAATATATCCTTTCACGCGCGGCGGGCGAGCGCTGCGCGGAAGCTATCGAATACGTCCTTGGGACTGTTCTATTGTAAAGGCTCACCGCACCTTGTCGGCAAGCTTTGAATAAAACGCAGGAACCTGCCACGGGCCCGCCGCATGACGTGCGGCTACTTTGCCCGCAAGAGGCTCCATAGATTATATAAACGTCCGCTGGCGCGCTGACCCTTTGATACCATGAAACGACAGGTATTTCCTAAGGAGCACATTTGTCTACTAACGCCTCTGGCAGCCCTGTTCTGTCGCTGCTTATTCCCATTTACAATGTTCAGCGCTACCTGCGCGAGTGTCTCGATTCCGCCCTGGCGCAGACGCTCAAGGATATTGAGATCATCTGCATTAACGACGGGTCGACCGACAACTCGCCGGCGATTATCCGCGAGTATATGGAGCGCGATGGGCGCGTCAAGATGATCGACAAGGCCAACAGCGGCTACGGCGACTCGATGAACCACGGTCTGGAGATGGCGCGTGGCAAGTACGTTGGCATCTTGGAGTCCGATGACTTTATGGCGCCCGACGCACTCGAAAAGCTTGTCTCGGCCGCCGATAGCAATAATGCCGACTTTGCGAAGGCGAACTTTGATTTCTACTGGTCTAAGCCCGAGGAGCGCCGTTCGCTGCACGAGATGTTTAAGGCAAGGGATTGTGGCAAACCGGTGCATCCCAGCAATACGACGCAGTTCTTTAAGCAAAAACCGTCGATTTGGTCGGCCGTGTACCGTCGTGATTTTCTTGAGCGCAACGGTATCAAGTTCCTGCCGACTCCGGGGGCATCCTTTCAGGACACGTCATTTGCCTTTAAGGTGATCGCGTGTGCCGAAAAGGCTATTTACCTGCATGATGCCGTGTTGTCGTATCGCCAGGACAACGAGAATTCCTCGGTCAATTCTTCGGCCAAGGTCTTTTGCGTCAATACCGAGTATGCCGAGATTGAGCGTTGGATTCGAGAGGATTATGCCCGCGACCACGCAAGCGGCGATGTCGCGCGCATGCTCAAGTTCAATCAGCTCATTAAGTACGATTCGTATATGTGGAACTACGTGCGCCTGGCGCCTAAGTTCTATAAGGAGTTCCTGGTGCAGATGGCAAAGGAATTTCAGGCGGCCTTGGACGCGGGGGAGTTTTCGCTTGACGACCTCAAGCCGTGGAAGCGCGCGAATCTTGCTGCCATCCTCAAAGATCCTGAGGGCTGGGTTGACGAGCATCCGAGTTTTGCGACGGATGGTGCCTTGGGGCGTGCTAAGTATTACGCCTCGGTTGGAGGCCCAGGCGTGGTCGCCGCCTTTCTCATCGAATCGCTGAGGGGGTAGGTCGGCATGGGAGAGACCTCGTGTCCTAAAGCTACCATTATCGTCCCCGTTTACAACTCTGCGCGCTCCATTCAGCGATGCCTCGATTCGCTGTTGGCTCAGTCCGAGCGCTCGATTCAGGTTGTCTGCGTCAACGACGGTTCAACTGATGATTCGTTGAACGTGTTGCACCAGGTCGCGCAGGCCGACGATCGCGTACTGGTGATTGACCAGGAAAACGCGGGCGTCTCGTGTGCTCGAAATGCCGGTATCGATGCCGCCGAGGGCGAGGCCGTCTTTTTTGTGGACGCCGACGATTACATCGATGCCCAGACGGTCGAGCGCGTACTGCATGCCATGGAGTCTGTAGATGCCGAGGCCGCCGTTTTTGGCGGCGTCTGTGAACCAGCCGATGCTGCCCCCAAACGCGTCCAGCAACTCATGAGCCCCAAAGCCGGTACCTTCGGCGCCCGTGATCCCCAGTTGCTGTTCCATGCGAATGCGCAGCCGTATGCCTGCCGTGCGGCTTTTTCGCGCGAGCTGCTCAATCGCGAAGGCATTCGCTTCGCCCCCGGCTTGGCTTTGGGCGAGGACGTCGTCTTCCAATTTGCGGCTTATGCGCTTGCCCGCAAGACCGTCGTCATGCCGGACAAGTTTTACCACTACGTGATGGAGAGCGAATCGGCGACGCACGAGTTCAACAGTGTCGAGGCTCGCGCCAAAAAACTTGACGCCCACATGAGGATGCTCGAGGAGGTCTTGGAGGACTGGGCGGCCTACGGTCTTTTGGACCTGTGCCCCGGCGAGCTGATAACTTGGTTTTTGGACCTCATTGTGTTCGACCTGGCGCGCTTGGATTCCGATGACTTCCACCGCGTGGCGGCTCGCGTCAACATGGACCTCACGACGTTTTTGGGAACGGAGTGGGCGGATATGCCTGCTAAGGGCGCCGTTCGCCGTGTTGCCCACAAGCTCGTTGCGGCGACCGCGGGCGTTTCGATGGCAGACGCAACGCTGTTCTATCTTTCGACTCGCGGTCTCAAAGCCTGCCTGGAGCGCTTTCTTTAATTCCAAGCGCTGCCGCCCGCCGCAACTCGGCTGCTAAAATAACCCTGTTACACGCTATTCAACAGGAGGTTCTCTTGCAGAACTCTGATACCCCTAAAGTTTCGCTGCTTGTCCCCATCTGCAATGTCGAACGCTACCTGCGCGAGTGCCTCGATTCCGCCGTGGCTCAGACGCTCAAGGACATCGAGATCATCTGTATCAACGACGGCTCCACCGATAGCTCGCCGGATATCATCCGCGAGTACATGGAGCGCGACTCTCGTGTAAAGATGATCGACAAAGCCAACAGCGGCTACGGCGACTCGATGAACCGCGGCCTGGAGATGGCGCGCGGTGAGTACGTGGGCATCCTTGAGTCTGACGACTTTATGTTTGAGGATTCGCTCCAAAAGCTGGTCGCCAAGGCCGATACTGAGCATGCCGATGTGGTAAAGGGCGACTTTTACCTGTATTGGTCCACGCCCAGCGAGCGCCGTGAGCTGTTTGGGATCATCGACGAGCATATGACGGGCGCCGCGTATCGCCCCGTCGATCGCCCGGGCATCTTCTACCGCAAACCTTCCATTTGGTCGGCTATCTATCGGCGTGAGTTCCTCAACGACAATCAGATTCGGTTCCTTCCCACGCCGGGTGCCTCGTATCAGGACGCAGGCTTTAACTTTAAAGTTTGGGCTTGTGCCGAACGTGCCGCGTTTATTGCGGACCCCATTTTGTGCTATCGGCAAGATAACGAGAAGAGCTCCGTTAATTCGCCCAACAAGGTGTTTTGCGTTTGCGACGAATATGCCGAGATGCAGCGCTTTTTGGATGAACGCCTCGAGCTTAAGGCTCAACTCCAGGGCATTTTAATGCGCATGAAGGTCGATACGTACCGTTGGAATGATGAGCGCCTCGTCGATGAGTTGCGCGAGCAGTTTTGGGAGAAGGCCTCTCCCGAGCTCAAGTCCGATTGGGATGCCGGTCGCTTTGACCTGTCGCTGTTCGATCCGCGTGGCGAGACCGACTTGCGCCTGATGGTCAAGTCGCCCCGCGCCTATATCGATTCGCGCTTTGACTTTAAGAAGCCGGGCAAGCTCAATACGTTTAAGCATTACTTTAAGATTGGCGGCCTGCCGCTGGTCTGGCGCGTGCTGACGTATCAGCGCACCTACGGCGACAACCCGCACCCTGACGACGTTCCGGCCGCACAGTAGGAGCGAGTGACTATGGCTACCCCCAAGATTTCCGTTGTCGTTCCCATCTATAACGTGGAGGAGTGCCTGGCCTGGTGCCTGGACTCTCTGCTTGCGCAGGACATGCCCGATTGGGAAGGCGTGCTGGTCAACGATGGCTCGCCGGATGGTTCGCGCGATATTGCGGCTGCCTATTGCGAAAAGGACGCGCGCTTTACGCTGGTCGATAAGGAGAACGGCGGCCTGTCGAGTGCGCGTAATGCAGGCATCGCCGCGTCCACGGCGCCTATCGTTGCGTTTTTGGATTCCGACGACCGCTTTACGCCCGATGCATGCCGCGTGATCGTCGATGCCTTTGAGCGCGAGCGCTGTGATGTTTTGACCTTTGGTGCGAATCCGTATCCGCTGGAGGCGGGGTATCCGTGGCTTAACTATGTGCTGAGCCCGCGCGATGTGTCGTTTGAAGGCTATAGCTCCGACCTGCTGTTTAAGGAAGCGTCTCGCCCCTTTGCATGGCGCACCGCCTGCAAGCGTGAGTTTTTGCTGGGTAACGGGATCGTGTTCGACGAAACCGTCAAGTATGGCGAGGACCAGGTCTTCGATTTTGCCGTGTACGGTCGTTCGCACAAAACCGCGCTTATCTCGAACAAGCTGTATGACTACCGCGTGGCGCGCAAGGGTTCGCTCATGGACACCATGCGCTACGACGACGAGACACGTCTGCTGGAGCACGTGAAGATTTACTCCGCGGTGCTGGCTGACTGGCAGCGCGACGGTCTCGATGTCCAGCATGCCGATGACCTAGCGTACTTCCTGTGCGATCTGGTGCTGTACGATGCGCTCAGGTTGCTGGGTTCGGACTGTGGCAAGGTGTTTGCTGCCGTTGTCGCGGCGCTTAACGGTTCTGCCGTGGGCAGCGATGCTGCGCTCGCACAATGCGCTCCTTCTGTTGCTGCTATGGTGCGTGCGGCGCTTACCAGCAAGGCCCCCAATGCCCGTGCATGCAAAAAGCTCATGTTCGATTACGATGTCTTGAGGTTTGGGCGCCTGGGTGCCTGCAAACGCATGGCGGCGAACGCCCTGGGAAAGCGAGAAGTGTAGATGAGTATCAAGCGTTTGGCACTTTGCCGCAGTCAGGGCCGTCTGTTTGTGCTGCTTCGTTTTGCCGGTCAGGATGTCGCCGCGCTTATTGAGCGGGAGGGTTCTCAAGCGTTTACCCATGCGACGACGAGCGGTTCTTGTGTGCCGTCGCTGGTGCTCCCGGTCGATCATGGCCGTGTGTTGGCGCTTTGCCCTTTCGTTTCCGATTGCGAGCGCGAGCTCGCCGTCTTGGTGCTTCCCTTTTTGGACGGCTCTACGATTGACGTCGCATTTGCATCCGGTGGCCAAAGGTTGGGCTCCATTTGCCTCGATAGCCGCGTGGCCAAGCTGGAATCCAAGATTAACTACAAAGCAAAGCCTGCGCTGTGCGCGCTTATCCGCGATGCGCAGCGTGGCGAATGCTGCGGTCGCTACGAGATCGATGCCATTCGCTATTTGCCGGCAGACGCCGGCGCGGTGTGGCGCTATGAGGCCACCTGGGCGGGAGACCCCCAGTGCGCACCTGAGCTCCAGATCTTCGATACGCATATGAATGCCATCGATGCCACCGTGCATGTGTTTGAATCGCAGTTCGATGTGCCGCAGCGCAACGGTTGCCGTGTCAATAAAACGTATCTGAGCGTAGAGATGCCTCAGGATATACGGGATTATGTCGCGATTGCGAGCGATCCCACAGAGCGGATCCAGAGCGGTTTTTGCGCCATGGATGGTCGCCTGTACAACGGCATGGTCGACGACAGCTGGAACCGTATGAAGGACGCGCGTGCAGACGGCGCAGCTTATCGACGTTGGTTTGAGCAGCATCGCGCAAAGCCGGGCGATTTGGCGTGCCAGCGTGTCGCTTCGGCGGCCTTTGCCTATAGGCCGCTCGTGAGCATTGTGGTGCCGTGCTACAAGACCGATCGGGTCTACCTGCGCGAGCTGCTGGACTCGGTGCTAGCCCAGAGCTATGACAACTGGGAACTGCTTCTTATGGATGCCTCGCCTGAATGGGATGCGGTGGCCGACCTTGCGGCGGACGTCAATGACGAGCGCGTTCGCCGCATCGAGTTGTCCGGCAACGGCGGCATTGTGGTCAACACCAACGCAGGTATTGAGCAAGCGATGGGCGACTACATCGCGTTCTTGGACCACGATGACATCCTGGAGCCGGACGCATTATTCCACTATGTTTCCGCGCTGAATAAGGCTGCCGAGGGCGACCGCCCCCAGGTCCTGTTCTGCGACGAGGACATGTTCCAGAAAACGGGGGAGTGGGGTCAGCCGGTATTTAAGACCAAGCTCAACGTCGACCTGCTCTATAGCCATAACTGCGTGACGCATTTTCTGATGGTGGGGAAGGCGCTCATCGACCGTATTGGCATGTCGCCGGAAGACGTCGCGGGCGCTCAGGATTACGACCTGACGCTTCGCTGCCTTGCAGCCGGCGCGCGCTTTGAGCACGTTGCACATGTGCTGTATCACTGGCGCGTGCATCCCGGTTCAACTGCCGATGGCTCTGCCGATAGCAAGCCGTATGCTATTGAAGCCGGGCGCCTTGCGCTGCAGCGCCACTTTAACGCGCTGGGCGTTCACGGAACGGTCGTGGAGACCGAGACACCGTTTGTCTACCGCATGCGCTATGCGCTGCCAGAGCCTGCGCCGCTGGTGAGCATTGTGATTCCGACCAAGGATCACATTGAGACGCTCGACGCCTGTGTGATGTCGATCGCCCAGAAAGCCACGTATGCCAATTACGAGATCGTCTTGGTGGAGAACAACAGCGAAGCCCCGGAGACGTTTGCATATTACGAAACCCTGCCGGAACGCGTGGCTGCTGCATCCGAAGGCAAGGGCATCGCGCGCGTTGTGTACTGGCCGGGTGAGTTCAATTACTCCCAGATCATCAACTTTGGTGTGGAGCATGCCAAGGGCGATTACCTGCTGCTGCTGAACAACGATACTGAGGTCATAAGCCCCGATTTTATCGAAGAAATGATGGGGTATCTGCAGCGTCCCGATGCGGGCGTGGTGGGCGCCAAGCTCTACTTTGCCGATCATCTGGTGCAGCATGCCGGCATTGTGGTTGGCGTGCGTGGCGCACTTGCCCATGCCAACCAGGACTTCTCGGCAAAGCGCGAGGGCTATCTTGCCCGCGCTGTGCGCCCCGGTAACTTCAGTGCCGTAACGGGCGCCTGCCAGATGGTGCGACGCGACGTATTTGAGCTGGTCGGAGGCTATAACGAGGAATTCGCCGTCGGCTTTAACGACGCGGACTTTTGCCTGCGCGTGTGGGAGGCGGGCTACCGCACCATCTTTACGCCCTATGCCGAGTTGTACCACTACGAGTTCACCTCGCGCGGCAGGGAAGAGGCCAACGAGGAAAAGCTGCGCCGCTGGAAGCGCGAGCAAGCCCTGTTCATGCAGCGCTGGCCGGAGTTCTTCCTTGACGGTGACCCGTGGCTCGGGCCGAACCTATCTCTCGAGAGCGAGTACTTCTCGCTTTAGGGCGAAGTAATTCCAAGATCCGGCAAAGTATCCTCAAGGGCTGTAAGAGCGGTAGGGTTCAAGTACTCCTCGTTCAAGCAGCTCTTGTCATATCGAAAACGCGTGTCTCGTGAGCATTCGATGAGTTCTGCAGTAAAGAACTTCTCCCAGCTAAAGAACTTTGAGCTTTCTATATGATCAGCGGGGTTAAGCAGCATGTCCTTAATGTGTTTGCTGTTGAATAATCCCGACTTCAACACGAGCCATTCAAACGATTCCGGTAGGAATAGCTTGATGTTCTTTCGGCGCAATAGAGCAACTGCTTCCGCAATTTCTGGTCCGAAGGCGGCGCCGTCGGCAATCACGAGGATGTCGTTTTCCGGTGCGTCCATAATGCAGTTGCAAATATTTGATTTTCCTCCCGCGCTGATGCACTTAATGCTGCTCTTTTTGCATAGCAAACTGAAGAATTCGTAGCCCGAATTTGTGTCCTCTACGATGACAAGCTCGGGCCTCTCGCCTCTAAATTTAGTATCACCGTAAATACGATATGTAGAGGTGTAGACACGAGAGTAAACGGGATACTTCGTTGTGGTTCGGTTGGTGTTCTTAAGACCGTAGATTTCATCAACGCTATAGGGCAGTTGGCGCAGTGACTCTCTGGTGACGATTACGTAGTAGTTTGAGCTACGTTTTGCTTCATGGGCAAATTCTCTTGATCGAACAAAACTATTGCCCTCATCAATAAAAACAATGCTGCTGGAAATCTCTTGGAGATCTCTGCGCCAATTTTTTCCAGATATTGTTTTACAGGACACTTTGCAACTGACTGTTACGCCACTTTGTGCCCCAAGCTCTTCGTGAGCTGCCACCATATCAAGCAGAGTTGTCTTGCCTGTAGCACTGTTGCCTTGGATGATGGTCAGATTTCTATTGATGGTCAGTTTAAACTGAACCCGGTTATTTTGAATAATTACCTTGTATGATCCGCGCATCAGGAGTTCTCCCTTAGGCATTTTCCAGCTATGGGGACAAGGTCGAACATCGTGTGAACGACATCACCCGTGTTCGCAATGACAGCCGTGAATTTGCCGTTTCCGAAATCCATTAAATGGTAGAGATTGATTGTTAGATCCCTTTGCGCGGCGATCCTCAGAATCCAGTAGGCGCAATTATCACCGCAATTTGAGGCGTTATATATATTCTGCGGCATAAAGTACATAAGCAGCAGCGTTTTGGTGCCGCTGGATAGTTTCTCGGGAGGAATGATGCCTAGAATCTTGGTATCGATTGCATTGGGGCCCACCACGGTGCCTTTGTCGATGGATTTAATGACCCTTTGAGCAAAGGAGTCTTGAAACCACTGGGGCGAATAGACGTTATCGAAGTAAACCGACGTGTTGTAGATAACGTTTTCCATATCACCATAGTGAATTGTTAGCACGTTGGTCCCTTCGGATTGTTGGCTTTGCATTTGATGAGTTTGATTATATCGCAGCACATTAGATGGGCGTTATTGGCCAGTAACGTATGTGATCAAGGATCAAGGATCAAGGGTCAAGGATAGGTTACGAAAGCGCGATATTTCCGCGATAAGTTTATATAGCCATGTACAAACCGATAAAATCCGATATAAATTACGATATAAATATAAAGCTACGATTAATTGATAATCGATTCCCTAGAAAGGCAAACAAGTGAGCGCCACAGCATTCCATAACCCGTTTCGTCCCACTGCCGGCGCTGAGCCTCCGCGCATAATTGGTCGTGATGATATTGCCCTTGAGTTTACTGAGAGTTTGAATGCGGGAATTGGTGCACCTGCGAGGCTCATGCGCATTGCTGGACCGAGGGGCTCCGGAAAAACTGTTTTGCTCTGTGATCTTAGGGATCGTGCTCGAGAGCTTGGGTGGAAGACCGCTATTGTCTCTGCTGGCCCTAACCTATTGCTGGACTTGAGGGATCAGGTTGCTGATTCTTCCCTTGCGGGCAATGCTTCGGTCGGCGTAAACGCCGGCTTTGTTTCCGCGAAAGTCGACGTTGTGCCCAAAGAGTCGAGCCTTAGAAAGTTGCTGAGTTCGGCGGCGAAGTCATCACGGGGTCTTTTTATTGCTATCGATGAAGTTCAGGACGCCCCGATTGACGATATGCGCGCTATTGCCTCTGCTGTGCAGCTTTTAATAGGGGAAAAAGTAGATATCGCACTTGCCTTTGCCGGTTTACCCGCCGGTGTTATGGATCTTATTAACGGCAAGGCGCTTACGTTCTTGCGTCGTGCCCTCCCCGAAGATCTGGAGCCTATCAACCAGGTGGAGGTAGCTCTCTCTATGGGCGATAGTTTTGTCGCGACTGGTTTGACCATAGAGGACAATCTTCTGTCGAGAGCCGCTAAGGCCACTAAGGGCTATGCCTATCTGGTGCAGCTGGTCGGTTATTCCATTTGGCAGCGCGCCAACTTGCATCGTGCCAAAAGTGCCATTGTGAGCGAGCGCGACGTCACCGAGGGCATTGCGCTGGCAGAGGCTCGTTTTCACGATGTTGTTCACGAGCCAGCGATTTCCGGACTGGGGCCTAACGATATCAAATACCTTTTGGCGATGTGCGAGGACAAACAACAGTCCAAATCATCCGAGATTGCTAGGCGCATGGGTAAAAGGACCAATGAGGTCAGCTCCATTAGGGCAAAATTGCTACAAAGAGAGGTTATTCAGGCGCCACAGAGAGGCTACGTGCAGTTTGCCGTGCCGGACCTAGATATTTATCTGCGAGAGAATGCCGAGGAGATTCTCGAACGCTTCTAGGTCGAGGTATTATTAGGCTTTGATTTTACTTGGGGGCATTATGGTAAAAATACGAGATTCCCGTATCGAATTACTTCGCATTGTCCTTATGTGGACGGTAATGGCTCATCATTTTGTTGTTCACAACGCTGATTCTGTTTCCGTATTTCCTAGCTCGTTTACTAGGTTTTTCTACAATATCTTTTTCTATCCAATTGGAAGAACTGCGGTCGGCTGCTTTGTTGCCATAACAATCTGGTTTGTTGCGGGGAAAGCTGGATACTCCATTAAACAAGCTGTTAAACAGATAGCTTCAATCGAAGGCACGGTTCTCTTTTATAGTATTGTGCTGGGTTTTTTCTTCATGCTTCGCGGCGATATTCAAGTAAGTCCAACTAATTTGATAGATATTTTTGCACCAACTCTTACTGGTTCTAGTTGGTGGTTTGTAACCGTCTATGCTTGGCTTGTTTTTTTGCTGCCCTTTTTAATTCCGGCTTTGCATGTGTTGGACCAGAAACTACATCTTTATCTATCAATCTTTCTGGTCTTCGCCTTTGGATTCCTGCGTTATGTGCCGCTCTTTTGGATTCCCATCGACGGGCTACTAGTTGATTTTATTATAATTTGCGTTCTTGTTTGCTATATTCGCTGGTATGTAGATTTGTCAACAGTGGATGTACGGCGCCTGGTTACTTGTTGTATTGCTTCCTTTGTGGGAGTTGCAATATCGTTTTATGGTCAATTCCATTTTGATGGTTTGCTGGGCTCGACCTTTGCGAATTTGTATAACGGTTTTTTCGGATCACCGGCGTCTATTTTTTCGTTAGTTATAGCAATTTCGGTCTTGTTGATCGATTTAAAGATGCCGCATTTTTCCTCCCGTTTCGTTAACGCTGTAGCGAAACTTTGTTTCGCTACTTATCTTATTTCTGACTATGGGCCTATCCAAAGTTGGCTTTGGAGCTCGCTGTTTCCCTTTACGCGTGTCGGCGTTAGACTGGGAATGTTGCAGGTGCTTCTGGTTCCAACAGCTGTGTTCGCGATTTGCTTAATGTTGGAAGGTCTCAGGAAACTCTTGATTGGTTTCATCATGCGTTTTATCGGCCCTTTCGATTTGTTTAATAAAGCTTTGTCGTAGAACCAAGACTTTTGACATTTTCTTCCGCATACGTGATTTGACGACGATCCCGCTACGCTGGTGGTGGGACGATTGGGGTTCCGAACCAGCGTTCACTGGTTGTAGCGGATTGGTCGATAATCATCTAGGAAAGCGCGTCGTGGGCACGCAAAACCTGTTAGAGGCATGGTAACGCCCACGGTTGTTGCAACTAAGACGACTATCATCGAGGTTGCTGTAATCTGGCCGGTTGAGTCGAAGGCCGACATGGTAACCGTTGCGAATTATTTGAGATCGGTGATGATGGCTAGTTTGGTATGTCTCTGGTGCTGATGCTGTCTAGGGCGCTATTAATTGCTGTAGAGGCTCCAGTTTAAATCAATGACTCAAACCGGTTTCCATACCAATAGAATGCGCTGCTGGCATATGACGTATCGATATGGGCATAGAATTGCGTTTATTTAATTTGCAGCTACAAAGTTGTCTTTTGCAAAGTGTGGGAGCTATTCTTGCCCGTGCTGTGCGCCCGGGCAACTTCAGTGCCGTGACGGGCGCCTGCCAGATGGTCCTACGCGACGTATTTGAGCAGGTCGGAGGCTCCAACGAGGAACTCGCCGTCGGTTTTAACGACGCAGACTTTTGCCCTCGGGTGTGGCCGGCTACCGCACCATCTTTACGCCCTATGCAGAGCTGTACCACTACGAGTTCACCTCGCGCGGCAGGGAAGAGGCCAACGAGGAAAAGCTACGCCGTTGGAAGCGCGAGCAGGCACTGTTTATGCAGCGCTGGTCGGAGTATTTCTTGACGGGTGATCCGTGGTTGGGGCCGAACCTATCTGCCGAGAGTGAGTTCTTCTCGCTTTAGACAATGGTTGTAGAGGGCCCTCAGCTTGACTTCGCCACGAGTTGGGAAGAAGGCAGCATTTAGGCTATTGCTGAGATGCATTACGATAGCTCGATACTTTCACGATATGTTTATACAGGCTTATACAACTCGATATAATCCGATATAGTTTGCGATAATCTAATAAAGCTAAGCTTCAGTCGGCGTAAATGCCGGCTTTGTTTCCGCCAAAGTCGATGTTGTGCCCAAAGAGTCGAGTCTTAGAAAGTTGCTTGGCTCGGCCGCAAAGTCTTCCAAGGGCCTGTTTATCGCCATAGATGAGGTGCAGGATGCCCCGATTGACGATATGCGTGTTATTGCTTCTGCTGTGCAGCTTCTAATAGGGGAGAAAGTCGATATTGCTCTCGCATTTGCCGGATCGCCCGCTGGTGTTATGGATCTTACTAAGAGCAAGGCACTTACATTCTCGTGTCGTGCCCTCCCCGAAGATCTGGCGCCTATCAACCAGGTGGAGGTGGCGCTTTCTATGGGCGATAGCTTTATCGCGACCGGCTTGACCATAGAGGACGATTTGCTGTCGAGAGCCGCTAAAGTCACTAAGGGCTATGCCTATCTGGTACAACTGGTCGGTTACTCCATTTGGCAGCGCGCCAACTTGCATCGTGCCAAAAGTGCCATTGTGAGCGAGCGCGATGTTATCGAAGGCATTACGCTGGCAGAGGCTCGTTTTCACGATGTTGTTCACGAGCCCGCGATTTCTGTACTTGGACTCAACGATATCAAATACCTTTTGGCCATGTGCGAGGATAACAGCAGTTCAAATCATCTGAGATTGCTAAGCGCATGGGCAAAAAGACCAATGAGGTCAGCTCTATTAGGGCTAAGCTGCTACAAAGAGAGGTTATTCAGGCTCCGCAGAGGGGCTACGTGCAGTTTGCCGTGCCGGACCTAGATACCTATCTGCGAGAGAATGCCGCGGAGATTCTCGAGCGGTTCTAAATCAAGGCATGAATAGCCGCCGGTTAACTGTCTTTGTCGACTTGGCTCGATCGAGTCCCCCAATCTAGTAGACTTTAAACCGGTTGATTTTCAATCTCAGCGCAACAGCCTGAACGGCCCCCGCGTTTCCGCAG
>NZ_NKXR01000019.1 GCF_002232035.1 Collinsella sp. TF06-26 | reverse complement strand
CTTTGTTTTGAGAAGTTCGCGGAGCCCACTTCTCAAAACAAAGCATGCCTCCCCGGCCCTCGTCTGTAAACTCTTCCGCTGAGCGAGCGGGAGCTCGGACGTTTTTTCGGATGGACTTTCGATGCCCTTCGTTGTAGAGGCGGGCCGCGGGCAATCCGTTCCAATGTTTCCAAATGAATACGCTGTGAGCCGTGAGAGACGATTCTCCCCGCAAGCACTCTAGTATGCTAAAGTACCCAGAAGACCGGCGGAGCTATGCCGGTCTTCTGCTCTATATGAAACACAGCATGAGGAGGCTCACCAGATGACGGCCACACCGTGGGGGTTCCGGGACATATTGCCCGAGGAGGCTCAGGCGCGCGAGGAGATCGCATATACGGTGAAGGGCTGCTTCAGGGAGCATCATTACCTTCCGGTCGAAACGCCGCTGCTCGAGGACAAGGGTTCACTCGAGGAAGGCGGCCGCATCGCGGACACGCCGTTTAAGCTTTTTGACGATGATGGCCGTCTGCTGGTGGTCCGTCCCGACAACACATTGCCGATCGTGCGTCTGGTCTCGACCCGCATGCGCGCGGCCGACCTGCCCCTGCGCCTGCGCTATGAGGCGCCGGTGGTTCGCGAGTGCCAGCGCAATGCCGGTGGCTCGCGTCAGTTTACGCAGCTGGGCTTTGAGCTTATCGGTGCGGGCGATACCGCGGGCGATGTCGAGATTGTCTCGCTGGTGGCCGAGGCCGTGCGCGAGCTGGCGCTGCCCGATGCGCGCATTATCGCGGGCAGCGTGCGTCCGTTTAAGGAATTGCTCGCGGTATGCGAGGATCGCGAGCTGGCCGCCGAGGCCTTGCGCTGCGTGCACGCCAACGACTTTGTGGGCCTCGATGCCCGCGTGGCGGCAAGCGCCGAGTCCGATGCCGTCAAGGCCGCCATTAGCGAGCTGCCGCGCTTGCACGGCGGCGCCGAGGTACTCGACCGCGTGGACGCGCTGCTGGAGGCCGCCGGTATCGTCGCGCCGCTGACGCGCGAGCTGCGTGCCCTGGTCGAGGGCCTGGCACCCGAGGACGCCCAGGTGCTGTCGTTCGACTTCTCTATCATGAACTCTTTCGATTACTACACGGGCCTGGTCTTTAAGGCCTATGCCGGCGCCTTGCCCGATCCGGTCGGTTCGGGCGGACGCTATGACTCCATCTTTACCGGCGCATTTGGCGACGGTATCGAGGTGCCGGCGGCGGGCTTCGCCTTTTCGCTCGAGCGCCTGGAGGCCGCGCGCACCTCGGCCGAGGATGCCGCTTCCGATGGCGACCATGCCGCGGGCCGTGGCGCCGAGGGCCCGCTGCGCATCGCCGTGCCCAAGGGCTCGCTCAAGGCCGACACGCTCGACGTGCTCGAGGCCGCGGGTCTGGACGTCTCTGAGCTGCGTGATCCCGGCCGTCACCTGATCGTGCGCGGCCGCGACACGCGTGCCGGCGAGGGCGCGGTCGGCGATATCGAGTTTGTCATCGTGCGCCCCAGCGATGCGCCCGCCTTTGTGGGCTGCGGCGGTGCCGATTGCGGCATCTGCGGTTGGGACTCGCTCATCGAGGCCGACCTCAACCTGCTGCAGCTGGTCGATCTGGGCTACGGCCTGTGCACCTTTATCGAGGCGGAGCCCGCGTGGCGCGCCGGTCAGGCCGAGCGCAACTATGCCCGCCGCGGGTCGCTTCGCGTGGCAACCAAGTACCCGCGCATCGCGAGTGCCTGGTATGCTGAGCGCGGCGTGAACGCCGACATCGTCTCGCTGCACGGCAATATCGAGCTGGGGCCCATCGTCGGCATGACCGATCGCATCGTGGACATTACCGCCACGGGTGCCACCCTACGCGACAACGACTTGGTCATCACCGGCCGCATCATGGACTGCACGGCCCGCTTCTTTGTCAACCCGGGCGCCGCGCGCCTGGACCCGCGCGTTCGCAACCTGGCCGATCGCCTGGCGACTGCCGTGAAGGACAAGCATTTTGAGCCCGTCGCGGGCTCGGCACAATAGCGCGAGCGCGCACGGGCGCCCCAACGTACGGGCTGCGGGCCGATTGGCGCCGCCGCCCGGCCTCTCGTTTTTGGAACACAACCTCGACCGATAGGGGATACCGATATGAAGACCATCAAGCTTGCTCCCGGTGAGCGCCTCGTTACCAACCAGCTCAACCGCAAGGGTGTGCTGCCGCAAAACATCGTCGACGCCGCCCGCGATATCGTGGCCAACGTGCGCGCCAACGGCGATGCCGCGGTGCGCGATTACTGCCAGCGTTTTGACGGTGTCGAGCTGCAGAGCTTCCGTCTGCCGCAGGAGCAGATCGATGCCGCGCTCGAAGGCCTCGACCCTGCCTTTGTCGCCGCGCTCGAGAAGGCCGCGCGTCAGATTCGCGAGTTCCACCAGCGCGAGGTCGAGCAGAGCTGGTTTACCACGCGTGCGGATGGCACGATGCTCGGCGTCAAGGTGACCCCGCTCGCGGCGGCCGGCATCTACGTGCCGGGCGGTCGCGCGCAGTATCCCTCCACCGTGCTCATGAATGCCATTCCCGCCAAGGTCGCCGGCGTCAAGCGCGTGGTTATGGTGACCCCGCCGCAAAAGGACGGCCTTATCAGCCCCTACACGCTCGCCGCGGCAAAGCTCGGCGGCGTGGACGAAATCTATATGGTGGGCGGCGCCCAGGCCGTGGCCGCGCTGGCGTACGGCACCGAGACCATTCCGCGCGTCGACAAAATTACCGGCCCGGGCAACGCCTTTGTTGCCGCCGCCAAGCAGATTGTCTCGGGTGATGTGGGTATCGATATGGTCGCCGGTCCCTCCGAGGTCTGCGTGCTGGCCGACGCCACGGCCAAGCCCATGGTGGTCGCGGCCGACCTGATGGCCCAGGCCGAGCATGATCCGCTGGCGGCCTGCTATCTGGTGACCTGCGACGAGCAGTTTGCGCGTGAGGTTGAGGCAGGTATCGACATCCTGGTGGCACAGTCCCCGCGTGCCGAGATCACGCGTGCCTCGCTCGACAACGAAGGCACTATCGTGGTGGCCGCCGACATGGCGGCTGCCGTCGAGGCAGTGAACACCGTGGCGCCCGAGCACCTTGAGCTGCATTGCAAGGATGCGATGGGCCTGCTCGGCGGCATTCGCAACGCCGGCGCCATCTTTGTGGGCGCTTGGAGCTCCGAGCCGCTCGGCGATTACGTTGCCGGCCCCAATCACACGCTGCCGACCGGCGGCACGGCCATGTTCTCCAACCCGCTTTCGGTCGAAGAGTTCGTCAAGCGCTCGAGTGTCATTTGCTATACACCCGAGGGCCTGCTCTCCGATGCTCCCGCTACGCAGCGCCTGGCCGAGGCCGAGGGTCTGTGGGCACACGCGCTTTCGGCCGCACTGCGCCGCCGCGTGTTGGAGCAGGGCGAGGATGCCGTGAGCGCCGAGTCGCTCGCCGCGGCCGACCTGACCAAGGTTGCCTGGCCGGGCGACGCCGTGGCGACGGTTGCCGAGGGCGTGGACCTGGCGGCTGCAAGCGCGGATGGCGCCGGCGCGACTGGCAAGGAGGCCTAATATGGCCGAACTCACGCCGCGCATGAAGGAGCTCGTCCAGCCCTACTTGGCCGGCATTGAGCCCTACGATCCTAACTTTACGCCCACGCGCATCAACCTCTCGGCCAACGAGAACACCTATCCCGTGCCGGTCGGCGTGCGCGAGGCGGTTGATGCGGCCCTGGCTGCCACGCCGCTCAACCGCTATCCCGATCCCATGTCGAACGACCTGCGCGACGAGCTTGCCGCTTGGCATGGTGTGGCGCGCGAGAATGTCTGCGTGGGCAACGGCGGCGACGAGCTGCTCTATAACTACCTGTTGGCGTTTGGCGGCGCGGGACGGACCCTGCTCAACTGCCCGCCGTGCTTTAGCGAGTATGCGTTCTTTGCGTCGCTCTGCCAGACCGAGGTGCGCGACGTGTGGCGCGACCCCGCGACCTTTGAGCTCGACCAGGCCGCCGTGCTTGCGGCGGCACCCGAGTGTAACCTGGCAATCGTGACCTCGCCCAACAACCCCACGGGTGACGTGGCACCGCTCGACTTTGTCGCGGCGCTGTGCGATGCGTGCCCCGGCATGGTAATGGTTGACGAGGCCTACGTGGAGTTTGCCGACGATTCGTTTGGCGCGGCCACCACGGCGCAAGGCCTTATCGCCGAGCATCCCAACCTGGTGATTCTACATACGCTGTCCAAGGCGTTTGGCGCCGCCGGCACGCGTCTGGGCTATGTGATTGCGGCACCCGAGGTCGTCGACGTGCTCGCGGCGATTCGCCAGATCTATTCAGTTAACGTGCTGAGCCAGGCGGCAGCACTTGCCTGCGTGCGTGCCCGTGATGCCTACACGCCCGTGGTGGCACAGATCGCATCCGAGCGCGAGCGCGAGCTGTGCGCCCTGCGCGCAATGGCTGCCGATGGCATGCCCGTGGAGGCATGGCCGAGCGCGGCGAACTTTGTGCTCGTGCGCACGCCGCATGCCACGCGCGTGCGCGAGCGTCTGCGCGACGAGTATTCGATTTTGGTGCGCGACTTTAGCTACGCGCCGGGGCTTGCGGACTGTCTGCGCATCACTGTGGGTACGCCGCAGGAAAACGACGAGGTGCTGGCCGCGTTTGCCGCGCTGGTGAAGGAGGAGATGTAGATGGACCGCTATGCCGAGGTAACCCGCAAGACGGGCGAGACCGACATTGTCGTAAAGCTCGACCTGGACGGATCTGGCGTGTGCGATATCTCGACCGGCGTGCCGTTTTTCGACCACATACTCAACGCTTTTGGCCGCCATGGCCTGTTCGATCTGACGGTGCATGCGGTGGGCGACGTCGAGGTCGACGCGCACCACACCGTTGAGGACACGGGCATTGTGCTGGGCGAGGCGTTTTGCCAGGCGCTGGGCGACAAGGCGGGTATTACGCGCTTTGCCGACGCGGCGATCGCCATGGACGAGACACTCGTGATGGCCGCCGTGGATATCTCGGGTCGCGGGCAGGCCTATTGCGAGCTGCCCGTGCCGACTGAGCGCGTGGGCAGCTTTGATACCGAGCTGGCCGTCGAGTTCTTCTATGCCTTTGCGCGCGATGCCAAGCTCACGCTGCACGTGCGCGAGCTGGCGGGCGGCAATTCGCACCACATTATCGAGGCCGCCTTTAAGGCCGTGGGCCGCACGATGCGCCGCGCCTGCGAACTCGATCCCCGCGTGCAGGGTATCCCCAGCACCAAGGGCTCGCTGTAACCGTCACAAGGGTAAAACCACCACGAAGATGCCTGTCCTCTTTGTGGTGGTTTTGGATGATGAGAAGTGGAGGGGTCGCGTGGGCGAACCGAAGATCGTGGTGGTCGACTACCACAAGGGCAACTTGTCGAGCGTCGTGCGCGGGCTTGCGCGCGCCGGTGCTGCCGCCTGCACGTCGGACGATCCGGAGCAGATCCGCAACGCCGACGGCCTGGTCATCCCGGGCGTGGGTGCGTTCTATGACGCGATCGCCTTTATGCGTCAGAGCGGCGAGGAGGTGGCCGTGCTCGATGCCGTTGCCGCCGGAACTCCGCTGCTCGGCATCTGCCTGGGCCTTCAGCTGTTTTTTGAGCGCGGCAACGAGGGCGTGCCTGCGAACGAGGACGCGGACGCGGACGACGATGCCTCCGAGCAGGCCGGTGGTCCCTGGGTCGATGGCCTGGGCATCATGCGCGGTTCGTGCACGCGCTTGGAGTCGAGTCGCCTGAAGGTGCCGCACGTGGGCTGGGACCAGGTGCACATGACGTCCGCCGGCGCGGCCGATCCGTTGCTCGCCGGTTTTGCCGAGGGCGCCAACATGTACTTCACCCACAGCTACGCGGTGGCCGACGACGCCGATGCCGCTGATGTTTTGGCGCGCACGCACTACACGCGGAGCTTCCCGTGCATCGCGCGTCATGGCAACGTGTGGGGCTGTCAGTTCCATCCCGAGAAATCCTCTGCGCTTGGTCAGCGCATTCTTAAGAACTTCGTCAACATCGTCGAGGAGGTTGGCCGATGATCCTGTTTCCCGCAATCGATCTGATTGGCGGCAAGGTTGTGCGCCTGGAGCGCGGCGACCGCAGCCGCTGCAAGGTATATTCCGACGACCCCGTCGCCGTCGCCCGCTCGTTTGCCGAGCAGGGCGCGAACTGGGTGCATGTCGTCGACCTGTCCGCTGCTTTTGGCGAGGACGAGGACGCGTGCGCTGCCAACTCGGCGGCGATTAAGGTTATCTGCGGCGTCGACGGCCTGTCCGTGGACGTGGGCGGCGGTGTCCGCTCGCTCGCGCGCATCGACGAGCTGGCCGGCTACGGCGCGCGTCGCATCGCGCTAGGCACGGTGCTCGTGACCGAGCCGGGATTTGCCGAGGTGGCGGCGCAAGGCTTTGGCGAGTTACTGGTGGCAGACATTGCCGCCCGTGACGGCCAGGTCAAGGTGAATGGTTGGCGCGACGGCGCGGGTGTGGCGCTCGACGACGCCGTGGCGCAGCTCACCGAGCTGGGCTTTAAGCATCTGGTGTATACCGACATCGCGCGCGATGGCATGCAGACGGGCATCGACGTGGCGGCGTATCGCCATGTGGCCGAGGTCGCGGGCTTTCCCGTCGTGGCTTCGGGCGGCATCTCGACGCTCGACGATATCCGCGCACTGGCCGCGGTGGGCGAGGATGCCATCGAGGGTGCCATTACCGGTCGTGCGCTCTACGAGGGCAACTTTACGCTGGCCCAGGCGTTGGCCGCCGCCCGAGGGAAGGAGTAGCCCATGCTTGCCAAACGCGTGATTCCCTGTCTGGATGTTAAGGACGGCCGCGTGGTCAAGGGCGTCAACTTTGTGAGCCTGCGCGATGCTGGCGACCCGGTGGAGCTGGCGCGCGCCTACGACCGCGAGGGTGCAGACGAGGTCGTCTTCCTGGACATTACCGCGACGAGCGACAACCGCGCGACGACCATCGAGATGGCGGCGCACGCGGCCGAGGAGCTCGTTATTCCCTATACCGTGGGCGGCGGTTTCCGCGACTTGGCGGGCATGCGAACCATGGTTGCCGCCGGTGCCGACAAGGTGTCGCTTAACTCTGCCGCCGTGCGCGATCCGTCGTTGATCAGCCAGGCCGCCGCGGCGTTTGGCAGCCAGGCCGTGGTCGTGGCGATTGATGCCAAGCGCGTGGGCCTGCCCGGTCAGCCGGATGCCGACAAGTGGGAGGTCTTCACGGCGGGCGGTCGCAACGCCACGGGTATCGATGCGGTGGCGTGGGCCGAGGAGGCGGCTCGTCGCGGCGCCGGTGAGATCTTGCTCACCAGCATGGATCGCGACGGCACCAAGGCTGGCTTCGACCTGGCACTCACCCGCGCCGTGGCGCGCGCGGTGCCGATCCCGGTGATCGCAAGCGGCGGCGTGGGCACGCTCGAGCATTTTGCCGAGGGCGTGATCGAGGGCGAGGCCGATGCCGTGCTGGCGGCCAGCGTCTTTCACTTTGGAACTTTCAGCATTCGCCAGGTGAAGGAGTATATGGCCAGCCAAGGCATCCCTGTGAGGCTGGACTTCTAGTGCTGCGGCTTGCCCAGGCACCGCATCTTGCCGCTCAAACCGTCGCTCGCGTACCAAAGTACGCGTCGCTCCTCTTTCGCGGCAACCTGCGGCACCTGGACAACCCTCGCCGACCTGTGGGATTTCGTTTGTTACTTGGGAGAAATGATGACTGAGGTAATAAATGCTACCGAGCTTAAATACGACGCCCGCGGGCTGATTCCTTGCGTGGTTCAGCAGCATGACACCGGTGAGGTGCTTATGGTTGCTTGGATGAACGAGGAATCGGTGGGGCTGACGCTCAAGACCGGGACCACGTGGTTTTGGAGTCGCAGCCGTCAGGAGCTCTGGAACAAGGGCGCGACGAGTGGCAACATGCAGGAGGTCAAGGAGCTCTGGGCCGACTGCGATAGCGATACGCTGCTGGTCAAGGTGGACTCACCGGGCCCGGCCTGCCATACCGGCAACCGTACCTGCTTCTTTAAGCGCGTGGAAGGGGGAGTGCGATGAAAGTCGTGACGCCGTTCGAGGTCGCCGAATGCAACACCGAGCTCCTCCGTGCGGGCGTGCCATGCCGCGTGCACCTGACTGATGCCTGCGGGGCGCAGTCGCTTTGGCTCGAGGCCGAGAAGGAAAGGCTCGATGAGGCCCATGCCGTCATCGTCGAGTTCTTTGAGAAAAAGGGCGCAAAGCCTCGGTTCGATGAGGCCGGTACCTACTTTACGCTGCAGTAACGAGAGGAAATAACCATGGGAGTCAGAACAGCTAACGTGCAGCCGGGAAACATCGGTGAGACGCTGACGAGACTGGCCGAGGTGATTCACAGTCGTCGCGACGCATCGCCGCAGGAGAGCTATACCGCGCGTCTGCTGACCGACGTCGAGGACGAGCTTCTCAAGAAGCTTGCCGAGGAGGCGAGCGAGGTGATCATGGCCTGCAAGGATAACGACCACGATCACATCCGCTACGAGGCCGGCGACCTGATCTACCACCTGCTCGTGACGCTCGAGCGCTACGGCATCACCCTCGACGAACTGGCCGGCGAACTCAACGCCCGCCGCCACTAGTCATTGGGGACGTTCTTAAACGACTAGTTAGGCGAGGGGCGTGGATTCCCATTCGCCGGTGGGGTGGGGGATATCGAAGGCCCGGTAGCCGCAGTCGTAGGCGTGGGCCTGGGCCTCGCGGATGTTCCAGCAGATGTCGCAGGCGCGGTGCGCGTCCGAGCCAAAGGTGATGGGCACCTCGGCATGGGCGAAGCGGCGCAACAGCCCGGTCGCGGGGTAGTAATCGTCGAGCCCCTTGCGCGGTGCGGCGGTCGAGACCTCAACGCGGCGACCCGTATCGTGGGCGCATTCGGCCATCTGCTCCCAAAACGGCGCGGGGTCAAAGTCGGGTGCAAAGCCGTCCTTCGAAAAGCGCATGACCAGGTCGGGATGGGCCATCGCGTCAAAGTTGAGTGAGCTTTCGCAAGCACGGCACCAGTCGTCGACGTAGCACTCCCACACGCCGCGCACGCCTAAGTTTTCCCAAACATGCAAGTTGGTATCGTCGTCGATCCAACCGCAAAGGGAATCGGGTGTATCGGGGCGCGCGATGTCCTCTGTCCCTGCCGTGCCCGCGGCGCCTGCCGCAATATCGCCCGGGTTGCCAATCCAGTGCACGCTGCCCAGACGTACGACGGCGCCCTGGGACCAGTGCTCTACCAAGGGCTCGCAGCCCTCGTACCAATC
This sequence comes from Collinsella sp. TF06-26, assembly GCF_002232035.1. Lineage (GTDB taxonomy): Bacteria > Actinomycetota > Coriobacteriia > Coriobacteriales > Coriobacteriaceae > Collinsella. Next base: position 22,065 of record NZ_NKXR01000019.1, on the reverse strand, counting down.
GCATTCAAAACCGTAGATAAAGGTGAGCTCCGGCGCAATCTGCGCGGCGAGTTTGCGGGCGTCCTCAAAGGCCAAACGATGTGCCGGCAAGTCGCCCTCGACGACCTGCACCTCGCAGTTAGCATCCATACTGGCGGGCAGGGTAAGGTGGTCGGTCGAGACCATGACGCGGCAGCCGGCGGCAGCAGCGGCACGGACGTTGTCCTCGAACGAGGCGTGCCCGTCCGAGAACGAGGTATGAGTATGGCAATCGACCAGCGGGCAGGCGGGCATGGCGACTCCTTTGCATTTGGTGAATCCGCTCCATTGTAATGGTGCAGCTCTCAACACGCCGCGCACGCCGGGTGCCGAAATCGAGTGGAAAGGCGGGGCGGCGCGTGCCGGCGCCGGCGACTACTTGCTTCGTGCCGCCGCGCGTTTGGCCTGCACTGTTACCATCGCGTGTCTCACGGCGGTGATGGGGCGATAGCGGATCATACGCGGTCCCGACCAACGCATAACCTCGCGGATCTTCTCGCGCATGGCAGGCCGGTAACAATGCGAAGGACATGCCGAGCAAAATGTCTTGGTGCCCATGTGCGGGCAGTGCTCAATGCGCGCGATGGCGTATTTCTGCAGCTCGGCGCATTCGGGGCAGAGCGTAATGGTTCGAAGGCCGAGTTTCACGCGCACGGACTCATCGCCGCCAGCCTGTTCGACCACATGCCCGCCGCCATGATGCCCACGACACCACAGCGCAATCATCTGCGACACCATTTGGGCCTCACGCTCACGTTTGCGTGCTAGCTCCGGTGTGTCGACTGGGCGCGCCATTAGCTCAGCCTCCCGTGCTCGACCGAAAGCGAGAAATCGGCAAACGCGCAGGTGCTGGCACGGTGGCTCACGAGCACAATGGTCTTGCCGCGGCGCTTGAGCTCGTCGATTGCCTGCATCACGGACGCCTCGTTGAGAGCATCGAGCGCGCTGGTGGGTTCGTCGAGCAAGATGAAGGGTGCGTCGTTGAGGAAGATGCGCGCAAGGCCGATGCGCTGGCGCTCGCCGCCCGAAAGCGAGTCGCCCAGCTCGGCAACGGGCGTGTCGAGTCCCTGCGGCAGACGGTCGATGAGCGTGGTGAGTGAGGCGGAGCGGCAAGCGTCGAGCAGCTCGGCATCGGTGGCGTTGGCGTGCGCGACCAGCAGGTTCTCGCGTACGGTGCCGCAGAACAGATGCGTGTCCTGGGTCATATAGGCCTCGTGGCTGCGCAGGCTCGCCGTGTTGATGTGGCGGGCATCGACGCCGCTCACCGTGATGGTGCCGGCTGCGGGGTCCCAAAAGCGCATGAGCAGCTTAAGCAGCGTCGACTTGCCCGAACCCGAGCGCCCCATGATGCAGGTCATGGTACCGGGCGCAAAGGTGCAGGTCACGTCGTCGAGGATGAGACTCGCAGCGGTGTCGTTCGCGACCTGCTCTGTGGCGCCCGCACCGCCCGCGTCCACGCCGCCCACATAGCTAAAGCTCACATGCTCGGCTGCGGCGCCGGCAAACTCAACGTTCTGTCCATCGGCGACCTCGGCGCACTGGGGCTGCTCGTCGAGCAAATCGAGCACGCGTGCGCCCGAGGCGAGCGTCTCCTGCAGTGAGGCGCCCAGGCGGCTCACGGCCATCACCGAGCCAAACGACGACACAAAGGTAAAGACGGCGACAAACGCTGCGGCAAAGTCAATCGTTCCCGCAGCCACCAGCTGCAGCGCACGCCCGAGCATCACCAGATTAGCCACAAGAATAAGCGCATCGGCTACGGCCTCGCTGACCGCCTGGCGGCGCTTGAGGCGCGCGTCCACGGCGCCGACTTGCTCGGTCAGCTTGCCCAGGGCACGGCTGCGATCGGTGCCACCGGCAAACTGGATGGTCTCGCCCGCGCCGCGCAGACTGTCGAGTACAAAGGCGCCCAGCTTACCGGCGCCCTCGCGGCTCTGGCGGCCGGTGGTGCCGCATGCCTTGGCCGAGGTCAGGGGCAGCAGCACGCCCAGGACCGCGTAGGCCACGAGCGCGATGCCCGCGAGCTCGGGGCTCACAGCCAGCAAAAAGCCCTCAAACACAACGGTGCAGACCAGAGCTATGGCAATGGGCGAGATGGTGTGCGCGTAGAAGACCTCGAGCAGCTCGATATCCGAGGTGACCAGGCTCACGAGCTCGCCCTTGCCGCGGCCCTCGAGCTTGGCGGGGGCGAGCTGGCGCAGGGCGCCAAACACCAGGTCGCGAATGTGTGCGAGCAGACGGAATGCGATGTAATGGTTGCAGAGCTGCTCGCCGTAGTGGAGCGGCCCGCGCGCGATGCCGCAGGCGGCACAGGCCGCGCATGTGACGATAAGACCAAGCCCCAAGGCGTTGCGGCCCAGCGCGGCCATAAGGCCAAGGGCGCCAAAGGCCGGCACGAACGCGGCGGTGAGCATGCCAATGCTGCCCAGCGCGACGGCTAGCACAAGCCAGCCGGCAAGCGGTCGGACGAGCCCCATCATGCGCCACATGATGGACGGCGCCGAGCGACGGGCGCGGCCGGAGTCAGGCACCGCGGCAGCGGAAGACGAGCCGGCACCGTTGAGGCCATCGGTACGGGCGGTGCTGCCGTCAACAGCCTCAACCGCGCCGGCATCCTCGGCATCACCCTCCGCATACGCATATGCCGAGAGCTGCTCCTGGCTGTTCCACATGCGCGCATAGGCGCCCGCGGTTGCCAAGAGCTCGCCGTGAGTCCCGCGCTCGGCAATGCGACCGCGTTCCAGCACCAGAATCTGGTCGGCGTCCACGATCGTCGACAGGCGGTGTGCCACCACAATTACAGTGTGCTCGCCGGCAAGCGATGCGATGACCTCGCCGATCGCGGCTTCGCTCGCAGCGTCCACATTGCTCGTAGCCTCGTCAAACACATAGATCGGCGAGTCGTGCAGCAGGGCGCGTGCCATGCACACGCGCTGGCGCTGGCCACCCGAAAGGTTGGTGCCGCCCTCGTTAATCACCATGTCGAGCCCGCCGTTGGCCTGCACAAAGGCCGCCACGCGCGTGCGGCCGAGCGCGCGCAAAAGCTCGGCGTCGGTGGCGTTGGGCTGGGCGAGCAGCAGGTTGTCGCGCAGGGTGCCGGCAAACAGGTAGCCGTTGGTGGGCACCAGGGTGACGGCACGCATGAGTGAGGCGGCCGTGGCATCGCGCAGCTCGACGCCGCCAATGCGAACGCTGCCACGGTAGGCACCCTTGCGGCCCGCGATAATCCCCGCGAGCGTGGACTTGCCGCCGCCGCTTTCGCCCACGAGTGCCACGAGCGAGCCGTGCGCAATGGTCGCGCTGGCGCTGTCCAGCACCGTGCGGTCGCCGTATGCATAGCTCACGCCCGCGAGCTCGATATCGCCGCGACCGTCAAGCTCAACATCGCCGCGCTCGGGCTCGGGCGTATCCAAAATGCCAAACATGCGGCGCGAGGCGGCCATGCCGTTCATGGCCGTGTGGAACAGCGATCCCAGGCGGCGCATGGGCAAAAAGAACTCCTGCGACAGAAAGACGACTAGAAAGGCCGCCTCAAAGCCAATTTTGCCCGTGGCGAGCTGCAGCGTGGCTACGATAATGCCGAGCGCGGCGCCCATATAGACGACCAGGTCCATAACGCAAATGGAGCGCAGCTGCATCACCAGCAGGCGCATGGTCGCTGTGCGGAAACGCTCGGACTCGGCGTTGATGCGCTTGTGCCAGTCGCGGTCGGCCTGATACACCTTAAGAGTGGTAAGACCCTGAACGGCCTCCAGGAACATGCCGCCCAGATCGACGTAGCTGCCCCAATACTCGGAACCGATCTTTTTTGCGTTGCGCATGACCATCATGATGGAGATGGGGATGACCGGGACGCATACGAGCAGCAGCGCGGCGGGAAGTCCCGCTTGGCCTACGAGCAGCACGAACAGCGTGATGGGTGCCAGGCCGGCAAAAAAGAGCTGCGGCAGATAGCCGCCAAAGTATACCTGGAGTTGCGTGGCGCCCTCCACGCTGGTTTGCACGGCCTCGGCGGTGGGGACGGTTTCGGTATAGGACGGGCCGAGCGCGGTGAGCTTGTCGTAGACGAGCGAACGCACGCGGCGGACGGCTTTGAAGGCGGCCTTGTCACCGGAACGCTGCGCCAGATAGATGGCGGCGGCGCGCACGATGATGGCGCCGGCGAGCGGCAAGGCCGCCTGTGCGAGGGCATCGACGGCGAGCGCGGCGGAAAGACCGTCCGTGACGATGCCGCCCAAGATGCGCGCAAGCACCCACATCACCGTGATGTTTGCCATGAGCGCGATCCATTTAAACAGGACGCTCGCCACAATGTAGGGCGTTGCCTGCGGAACCAGGGAGAAGAGCCGCTTCTCGAACATGAAACCTCCGATGCCGTAACGGTGTCGGGCGGGGTCCTCGGCAGCCGATTAGTTAGCCAAATGCAACTAGAGTAACATCGTGCAGCAGGTAAGTATGCCGAGGGTAATTTTTTAGCCGATGAACTGCGTAGAAAGTCCAAAATTGTTGAGTGCAGCGAACTTTATGGCGGACGGAGTGCAGGCGCAATTCTGATCGTGTGCGGCCCCGCTCCAAAACGTGTACGTCAGCCTCCGAAAGCTGCAAAAAATGACATGTTTGGAGGCTGATGTACATGTTTGGATAGGGGCGAGGGCGGCGACGGACGAAAGTCACGCCTGTGCCACGTCCGATGTGCTAGCGTTTGGGTGAACAAAACGAGCCCGTGCGGAAAGGATCCGGACCGTATGCAACGTGGAAGTACATCTCCGCTGTCCCGCGAGACCGATGCGCCCGAAACCATCGTCAAGCTGGAGTGCGACATCGACGATGCATCGCCCGAGGTACTCGCCTATGCCGCCGACCGCCTGCGCGAGGCAGGTGCGCGCGAGGTGCACTGGCTGCCTCTCTACTGCAAAAAAGGTCGCCCCGGCTGGCAGCTGCAGGTGATCTGCTCGCACGAGGATATCGAGCGCCTACAGACGATTATCTTTTTGGAGACCACGACCAACGCCGTTCGTCGCCAGGTGATGGAACGCGTCTGCCTGCCGCGTCGTTTTGAGCAGGTAGCGACGCCTTGGGGCGAGGTGTCCGTTAAGGTGGCGACCCTGCCAGACGGCAGCGAGCGCGCGGCTCCCGAGTACGAGGATTGCGCCCGTCTTGCCCGCGAACATGGCGTGCCACTCCAACGCGTGATGCAGGCGGCTCAGAGCGCGGCGCTACGATTCGAGTAGCACGGTAGATGGGCTCCACATCCGCCGGACCCCGTATTCAGCCCCCATCAACCCCACCCGAAAGGACTCCCCATGAAATACCTCATCGCCTCCGACATCCACGGCTCGGCATACTGGACCGAGCGCCTGGTCGCCGCCATCGAATCCGAGCAGCCCGACCGCATCGTGCTGCTGGGTGACCTGCTCTACCACGGCCCGCGCAACGACCTGCCGCGCGACTACGCCCCCAAGCGTGTGATTCCGCTGCTCAACGCCCTGGCCGACCGCATCATCGCGGTGCGCGGCAACTGCGACGCCGAGGTCGACCAGATGGTCCTCGACTTTCCCGTCATGGCCAACTACGCCACGCTGTTCGACGAGACCGGTCGCGAGCTGTTCCTGACGCACGGCCACGTCTTTGGCGCCGGCATGCACAACAGCGTCGACCACGCGCCCGCGCTGCCCGAGGGCTCCGTGCTCGTCTACGGCCACACGCACATCAAGGTTAACGAGGCAAGCGCCGCGCACCCGGGCCTGTGGCTCTTCAACCCCGGCAGCGTGAGCATTCCCAAGGACGGTGCGCACAGCTACGGCATCTACGAGGGCGGCGCGTTCCGTCACGTGATCCTGGAGGAGGAATAGCCATGGCCGAGCATATGGCTCAGCAAAATGCCGAGGGTTCGCGCGACCTGTCCACGCTGGTCGACGCGTCGGCCGAGCTGCAGCATCTGGTGCAGACCATCTGGCGCCTGCGTCAGCCCGATGGCTGCCCGTGGGACCGCGAGCAGACGCATCAGAGCATTGGCAAGAACATGATCGAGGAAGCCTACGAGGCGCTCGATTGCATTGAGGCGGACGACGTGGCACATCTGCGCGAGGAGCTGGGCGATGTGCTCATGCAGGTGGTGCTGCATGCGCAGATTGCGGCGGATGCCGGTGAGTTTACGCTTGCCGATGTGGCGCGCGATATCGACGCCAAGCTCATCCGTCGTCACCCGCACGTGTTTGGCGATGCGGATGCCGAGAGCTCCGACGAGGTGCTCAAGATTTGGGACGAGGTCAAGCTTGCCGAGAAGGCCGCCAAAGACCAGGCCGTGGCGGCAGGCGAGACTGCGCCCGAGGGTCTGCTCGACGGCGTGCCCACGCACCTGCCGGCGCTGATGCAGGCTCAGAAGGTGTCGCGCAAGGCGGCTGCCGTGGGCTTTGAGTGGGAGACGGTCCAGGACGTGTGGGACGAGGTCGCTGAGGAGCGTGCCGAGTTTGAGGCCGAGGCTCCCGGCTCGCCCGAGCGCGAGATGGAGTTTGGCGACCTGCTCTTTGCCCTGGTCAACGTTGCGCGCAAGGAGGGAATCGACGCCGAGAGCGCCCTGCGTGCCAGCACGGCAAAGTTCCGCCGCCGCTGGGCCGCGATGGAGCAGATGGCGGCCGACGCCCACGTGGATCTGGCCGAGCTTTCGACCCACGGCCTCAATGACCTCTGGGATGCCGCAAAGGCAGAGGAGTAAGACTGCGGGGGCGACGGGACGGACTTTCTCATCGCCCCCATTATTTTTCAAAAAGATTGTATCCCTTGGCTAACTTAGGGCATAATGCAAAAAGTGCGATAAGGCTAACTTACAGAGGCGCACCGACGGTGCGCGGTCAGCCGGTCGCTTGCATCCACTACGTTTCCAAGTGAGAGGGAGACAACATGAGCGATATTTTGGACGTCTACGGTCGCGAGGTGCTCGACAGCCGCGGCAATCCCACCGTCGAGGTCGAGGTCGTGCTCGAGGACGGCAGCTTTGGCCGCGCAATGGTGCCTTCGGGTGCTTCGACCGGCGCCTTTGAGGCCTGCGAGCTGCGCGATGGCGACAAGGGCCGCTACCTGGGCAAGGGCGTTTCGCAGGCCGTCGAGCACGTCAACAACGAGTGCGCTAACGCCGTCGTGGGCCTCGATGCTTTCGACCAGCGCGCCGTCGATGCCGCGCTGGTCGCCGCGGACGGTACCCCCAACAAGACCAAGCTCGGTGCCAACGCCATTCTGGGCGTGTCGCTGGCCGTTGCCCGCGCCGCTGCCGAGTCGGCGGGTCTTTCGCTGTACCAGTATCTGGGTGGCGTCAACGCCCACCTGCTGCCCACACCTATGATGAACATTCTCAACGGCGGCGTGCATGCCGACAATAACGTCGACTTCCAGGAGTTCATGATCATGCCGGTGGGCGCCCCGAGCTTTGCCGAGGGCCTGCGTTGGTGCGCCGAGGTCTACCACACCCTCAAGGGCGTGCTGCACGAGGCCGGCCTGGGCGGCGGCGTGGGCGACGAGGGCGGCTTTGCGCCCAACCTTAAGACCAATGCCGAGCCGTTCGAGTACATTACCAAGGCCGTCGAGAAGGCTGGCTTTAAGCCCGGCGTCGACTTCATGTACGCCATGGACCCGGCCTCGACCGAGTTCTACAACGCCGAGACCGGCATGTACGAGCTCAAGGGCGAGGGCGTGGAGTACACGAGTGCCCAGATGGTTGATTACTGGGAGAAGCTCGTCGACACCTATCCCATCATCTCCATCGAGGACGGCATGGCCGAGGAGGACTGGGACGGCTGGGTTGAGCTCACCCGTCGCATTGGCAACAAGGTGCAGCTGGTGGGCGACGACCTGTTCGTCACCAACACCGAGCGCCTTAAGAAGGGCATCGAGCTGGGTGCCGCCAACGCGATCCTGGTCAAGGTCAACCAGATCGGCACGCTCACCGAGTCGCTCGAGGCCATCGAGACCGCCAAGGAGGCCGGCTATGCTTGCATCGTGAGCCACCGCTCCGGCGAGACTGAGGACTCCACGATTGCCGACCTGGTCGTGGGCGTCAACGCCGGCCAGATCAAGTCGGGCGCCCCGTGCCGCAGCGACCGTATCGCCAAGTACAACCAGCTCATCCGCATCGAGGACGAGCTCGAGGGCAGCGCGCGCTACGCCGGCAAGGCCGCGTTCTACAACATTCGCTAAACGGGCGAATTTGGCGAGGGAGAGGCTGATTCGGTTCCGCCCCGCCTTGGCTGGACGCCGCAAAGCGCTGGGGGCGCTGGGCCATATGGCTCAGCGCCTTTTTTATGTCGAGCAAAGGCCGCCGAAGGCGTTGCGTGTGCTCGTGCTATAACTAGAATACTTAGCGCAAACAAACCTCAACTGCACAAGGCGCACATGGATCAGATTTACGACAACAGGTACTATTCCGCCGGTTCGCGTGAGCCGTCGCCTCGCCGTGCCCGCACGGTGCAGCTCGGTGGGTCCGCCTACGTCGGTGCCGACCGCTCCGCGCAGCGCCCGACAAGTACCTCGCGCCCCAATGCTCAATCGAATACTTCGGCAGATGGACCGGTGCGCCCGGCACGTTCGTCGCATGCATCGCGTCCCTCGACTCAGGCACACGACAAATCGAGCAGGCCCTCGAACCGTTTTTCGAGCTCGGACTTTATGCGCTACGCCAACGACAATGCGGTGGTCAAGGCAATCTATGACTTTACGCATGGCTCTCTGCGTCCGCTGTTTATCGGTATCGTGGTGACTCTGGCGCTCGTGAGCCTGTATTTCCCCGTGCGCGACCTGTACGTTGCAAAACGCTCGAACGACATCTTGGCCAAGCAGGTCGAGATTCGCGAGCAATACAGAGACGAGATGAAAAAAGACACTGACAAGTGGCTCTCGGAAGAGGGCATTAAGGATCGGGCACGGGAACTGGGCATGGTGATGCCCGGCGAAAAGAGGATTGAAGTACAGGGTCTGGACGAGGATTCGGATTCGTCGTCGAGCAAAAAGTCCTCAAACGCCAAGAAGGCCAGCGAAGTGGCCAAAGAGATCGAAGAGGTCGGCAAGGACGCACCGTGGTACATCAAGACGCTCGATATGCTGTTTGGATTTAACGGCGTCGAGGGCCAGGCGGTCGCGTCCAGCGGCGAGTAGGCGAGTAGCGCCCGGAGGGGAGCCCGCAATGGCAGATTGCAAACGATATAAGGTGGCCGCGATTGACCTGGGAACGGTGTCGTCGCGACTAGTGCTGGCGCAGGTCGAGGCTGGGGCGATCGTGGAATCGTCCAAGCATACCGAGATCACCGACTTGGGCGAGGGCGTGGACGCGACGGGGCGCTTTTGCGAGGCGGCCGTTGAGCGCGTGCTCGCTGCGTGCCGCATGTTTGTGGACGAAGCCCGTACCTTTGGGGCCGCGTGCGTCTGCACCACCTGCACGAGTGCCGCGCGCGATGCGTCCAATGCCGCGCTGCTGCTGGACGGTCTGCACGATCTGGGGCTCGAACCGCAGGTGATTCCGGGCGAGGTCGAGGCGCGCCTGACATTTTTTGGCGTGGCGCACGACTTTGCCGGCGAGCGCATCATCGTCGCCGATTCGGGCGGCGGCTCCACGGAGCTCGCGACGGGCGTCTATGCGCCTGAGCGCGGGGTCTTTGCGCTGGAGGGAACGCGCTCGCTGGACATCGGTTGCCGTCGCGTGACGGAGCGCTTTTTCTCCGCGTTGCCGCCCGCGGATGGCGAGCTTGCTGCCGCTGCCGCGTGGGCAGGCGAGCAGTTCGCCGCCTATTTTGAGGGCCTGCCTGTTGACTTTGAGCGCGCCGAACGCTTAGTCGCGGTGGGCGGCACGGTGACTACGCTGGTGGCTCTGGTCCACGAGCTGGAACCGTACGATTCGAGCTTTGTGCACCTACGCGAGCTGTCGCTGGAGCAGGTCTCGGCCGCTATTGAGCGCATGTCTGTGTTGGACGCGGAAGGCATCGCCGCGCTACCGGGTGTACAGCCCAAACGCGCGGGCGTGATTCTGGCCGGCGCCGTGGTGATTCGCGAACTCATGCGCGCCGGTGGCTACGATGCGCTCACCGTAAGCGAGAACAGCCTCCTCGCCGGCATGGCCGCCACCATCAACGAGGTTCTCGACGGCGCGACTCCCACCATCGCCTGGACCCCGAGCCTGAGCGCCCTTTAACCATCCCCTCATAAGTTGCGGTGAAATGCGGACTAAAATCGCCCTTTCGGGCCCCAACCAGTCCCTATTCCACCGCAACTCAACAGCCGGCACCTAGGGACGTTTTTTTCTGCCGGCACCTGGGGACAGTCCTTGCTGAGCGCCTCCGCAGCCTTTATGCCAGTTTGTCGATTTGCCCAATTTCCCAAAGCGGAATATTGACGAGCGTGTCCTCGTCTCTATATGCCGCCAGAGAGCTCCTCACGCAACGCTCGAGTTTGAATTTTTCGCAGGCTATTTTCAGACTCTTCGCTTTAAGGTTCTCTGCCGCCTTGACCTCAAGCGGAAGCACGGTTCCCGCATGGTCGATGGCAAAGTCGGTTTCGGCATTGCCAGAGGTAGAGGACCAATACACGGGAGTTTTGTCCTGGAGCAAAAGCTCCTGCGCGACGTATTGTTCGGTCAGCGAACCTTTGAACTCGGTAAAAACAGCGGATCCGTTAAGAACGATGGCCGGAGAGAGACCGGAGAGCGCTCCGAGGATGCCGGTGTCGATGCAGAACAGTTTGAAGCCCGAGAGGTCTTCGTAGCTCGAGAGCGGTGCCTTTAGAGCGGAAACACGTGGCACCTTATGAACGATTCCGTAGTCCGTGAGCCACTGGAGGCTTTCCTCAAAATCGCGTGCGCGCGCTCCAGGGCGAAGGGCGCCATAGACAAACTTCTTGTTCTCCTTGGCAAGCTGGCCGGGAAGGGATTTCCAAACCAACCTCATGCGCTCGACGATGCGGGCGGGTGCATGTTTGCCAAAATCGGATTCGTAAGCCTCGATGATTTGCTGCTGAAGCCTTCGGGCTTCAATGAAGTCGCGTGTCTCGGCGAAAGCGGAGACAACTTCGGGCATACCACCGACAACAAGGTATTCCTTGAGCAAGTGCACGAGCTTTTCGGTGACGTTTGCTAGAAGGTTCATGTCTGCGGCAAGGATGGCGTCGGCGAGCGGGTTGCCGTCGACGGCGCGAACGAACTCGGCAAACCCCATGGGACGCATGGTGAGCTGGTCGATTTTGCCGACGGGAAATGACTCGTTTTCGCGTCGGAGCGCGAGGCCCATATAGGAACCGGCTGCTACGATGTGGTATTCGGGTGCAAGCTCGTTGAAGTACTTGAGCGAGGTGATCCCGCGTGGCGCCTCTTGGATCTCGTCGAAGATGATGAGCGTGTCTGTCGGCGTTACGGTTTGGCCACGTAGGAGCTCTATCTGGGAGATGATGCGCTTGGGGTCGAGGTCCCCATCGAACAGCGAGCGTGTGCTCGGCTCGAGCATAAAGTCAAAACGAATGACGTTTCGATACTGCTGGCTTGCGAATTCGTTAAGAAGCCAAGTCTTTCCTGTCTGGCGGGCTCCCTTAAGCAAGAGAGGTTTGCGATTCGCCCTTGATTTCCAAGCGATAAGTTCACTCATAAGCTGTCGTTGCATATTGCCTCCCAACCCTCTCGGCTAGTATAAGACCATTTGGGCGTTTCCATCGGAAAATGTGCGAGACAACCACGTTTTTCCATCGGAAAATGTGCGAGACAACCACGTTTTTCCATCGAAAAATGTGGGAGTGCCAATCTAAGTTGCGGTGAAAAAGTTCTTAAATGAGCTGGTAACCAGTCAAAACAGGAACTATTCCACCGCAACTTATCATCCGTGTCGGCATCCACAAGAAACGAGCCCGCGTCTCCGGGGGACACGGGCTCGTAAACAATGCGTGGTAGGGGCGGTGGGACGTCTGCGAATTTGCGCAGCAAATACGCACCGGCCTCGGTCGCCTGCCGGCGCCCTCGCCGGCTCGCTACAAACGCTCCGCGTTTGCTTAACGCTCGCCCCCTCGCGGGTTCGAGCCCCACCGGCGTGCAAAAGAAACGGGCCCGCATCCCTGGGAGATACGGGCCCGTAAAAGCCAATGGTAGGGGCGGTGGGACTCGAACCCACAATCCTTGCGGCGAGAGATTTTAAGTCTCCTGCGTATGCCAATTCCGCCACGCCCCCGTGAGACTAGAAGTCTAGCACAAGCCGTCCGTTACGCGTTGACGGCCATCGAGTGCTGGCCTGACTTTTCCAAGTACTCGGCAAACTTGGCTTCGTCGCCCTTGTTCTGGTACTGCAGGGCCAGCAGGTACTCCAAGCGGCAGCGCTTGACCGGGTCGTCGCCGACATCCTCGAGCATGCGCTCCAGCTCGGGAATGTCGTTGTGACGCTTGAGGATCATCGTGTCGTACATCAGCTGGCACTCGTGCGCGACCGCCTCGGCCTGACCGCCCTCAAAGCCCTTGATTTCATGCAGCAGCTCCTTGGACTTTTTGCGGTCCTCCTGGCCAACGTAGTAGTTAAAGGCCTTGATCACCAGGTCGACGCGCTGCATCTTGGGCAGGTTGAGTCCCAGCAGCAGGTCGAACATCTCGCCGGCGCGCTCGTGGTCCTCGCGCAGCAGATAGGAGTTCAGACGCAGGTAGTCGCGGTTGTAGCGCGGGTACAGCATGCTGGTGAGTTTGCCGTCGAGCAAACGATCGAACTCGGCCCACTGTTTGGCGGCCATCAACTGTTGCAGGCGTTTAAACGTAGTGCGTTTTTTGACGCTAAAGAACACCGACACGGCGATACAGATGATAACGACGGCGGTCCAGAGTGTGCGGGAATCGGGCATGTTAGGATCCTTAGTCGCTCATAAAGCGAGCGGTATGACAACACGTACTAGATGTATTATACGCAGCGCACAAGCAAACTGGCATAAAAGCTCATCGAGGCTGAGTGCCATCGCTCGCTGCGGTACACTTACCTAAAGTAAACCATGAAGGGAGACATTACCTATGAAGAAGATCGTTTTGGCTTGCGGTGCTGGCGCTGCTACTTCCACGCTCGTTGCCCAGAAGGTCGCCACCATGCTCGACGCCAACGGTTATGCCGGCAAGTATGAGATCGTGCAGTGCGCCATCTCCGAGGCCAAGGACGCTTGCGACGAGGGCGCCGACCTGCTGATCGCCACCACCGTTGCTCCCGAGGGCCTCACCTGCCCGTACGTGAGCGGCGTGCCCTTCATGACCGGCATGAACCGCGTCGCTGCCGAGAAGGCCGTCCTCGACGTCATGGCTCAGTAGGCGCTGACTGTATGAGTGAGCAGAACGCCAATCCGGTCGAGCTCTTTGGCATGCGCGTTGCCCATGTGGGCATTAACGCCACCGACCCGGCAGATGCCCTGGAGATCGCGGAGCTGTTCTCGACGATGATGGGCCTGCCCGTTATCGAGACCCCGGTTTCGTACTTTAACGATTCGCTGATCGAGGTCATGAAGCAGAACGGTCGTGGCACCAAGGGCCACATCGGCTTTGCCGTCAACGACATCGATGCGGCCGAGAAGTGGTTTGCCGAGCGCGGGCTCGAGGTCAACGAGGAGTCGCGCGTGCTGCTGCCCGACGGCGGCACCAAGCTCGTGTACTTTAAGCGCGAGTTCGCCGGCTTCGCCGTGCACCTGTGCCGCGAGTAGCGCACAGGCTGCTATAGCTAGCAAAAAGGGATAGGGCCGCATGGCCTTATCCCTTTATTTATGCCGAGGGGCTTTCTATCGTGGCAGGCGAATCGTAAAGCGGCTGCCGACGCCCTCGACTGAGGTCACGCCAATGACACCACCATGGCTATCGACGATCCACTTGGCAATGGCAAGCCCCAGACCCGAGCCCTGCGCGCCGGCATCGCGTGCGTTGTCGGCGCGGTAGAACCGTTCAAACGCGTGAGCTGCGGATTCCTGGTTCATGCCGATGCCCTCGTCCTCAACGCTTATGTCAATCGCGCCCGTGCCCGCATCGGGCGTTATGGCAAACGTGACGGTCGTGCCCGCGTCCGAATACTTGGCGGCGTTTTGCACGATCACGCGCAGCGCCTGCTTCACGAGCGCCACGTCGACAGATGCGTCGCAGCGCGGGTCGTTGGCAAGCGTGGTGTCGTACGCCAGCCGATACGTGTGCTCGGTATCGATCATCTGCGATTCTTCGCAAACCTCGCCGACCAGTGCAGCCAGGTTGGTATGCGCACGCCGCAGGACCGTGCGACCGGCATCGCCGCGCGCTAAAAACAGCAACTGCTCCACGAGCTCCTGCATATGCTCGCTTTCGGCTTTGAGCGAGGCGATGGACTCTGCCAGCACGTCCGGGTCGTCTTTGCCCCAGCGGTCGAGCATGTTCACGTAGCCCTGAATCACCGCGATGGGCGTGCGCAGCTCGTGACTCGCATCGTTGACAAAGCGCATCTGCTGCAGCTTGGCCTCTTGCATCTGGCGCAGCAGGCGGTTGAGCGCGACCTCGATGCTCGCCAGATCGGCGTCGCCGGTGGTGACGCTCGGCGAGTCGACGCTTGCGCGCTCGATGGCCTGCTCGAGCGTTTCCATCTTGCCGCCGGCGAGCTGCATGCGGCCGAGCTCGTCAACGCGCAGGGCCAGGTCGTTGAGCGGCGCCATAGTGCGGCGCACGCGGCGGGCTCCGCCGAGCATGTTGAGCACGCTGATAACCTGCCAGCCCGCAACGACAAGGTAGAGGGGCCACAGCGCGACGAGGTCTTGCGCGAGGGAGAAGGTCTTGGTGCTACGCGCAAGCTCGACGGTATAGGTGAGCGTTGTCAGGTCCCAGCCGCGCGCGGGGGTCAGCGACATGCTGCGAACGGCGGCGCCGGGGATCCATCCCGCGGTAAACGCGCCATCGGTCAGCGTCTGGTTGTATCCATAGACGAGGATCGCCGCCGCAACAAGCAGCAGCAACAGATCCAGCCAGACGTAGCTCACCAAGCGACGCCACATATAGCTCCAGTTGATGGCGCGGGCGATGGAGGTGACGCGCTTGGCCTCGGCGTTACGCGCGGCAGACATAGCCCACCCCGCGCACGGTCTGGATGATGCGGGCACCGCCGGCGTCTTCGATCTTGGCACGCAGGTGCGCGATGTGCACGTCGACGTTGTTGGTGTCGCCCACGTATTCGTAGCCCAGCGCCTCGTGCGCAATGCGCTCGCGCGTGAGCACGGTGCCGGCATGTGCCATAAGCAGGGCGAGGACATCGAACTCGCGAGCCGTGAGCGCGATGGGCGAGCCACCGACCGTGACTTCGCGGCGGTCGGGATCGAGTGCGACCGAGCCCACGACGAGCGTGGCGGGGGAGGGCGTGGTAGCGGTCTGGGTCGTGTCGCTGGCCGGGGGTATCGCAGTGGCGCCGACACCCGCGCCGCCTGCCGCGCCTGCCCCAGTACCGGCGCCGCCAACGCCCGAAGCCGCCCGCACGGCCTCCGCACGCTTCAACGCCACGCGGATCCGTGCGAACAGCTCCTCGATCGCAAAAGGCTTGGTCAGGTAATCGTCAGCACCGGCGTCAAGCCCTGCCACCTTGTCCATCACGGCATCGCGCGCGGTGACCATGATCACCGGCACATCCTTGTGCTTGCGTACGCGCCGCAGCACCTCCATGCCGTTGAGCTGCGGCAACAGTACATCGAGCAGAATCAGATCGTAGTCGCGCTCCAGCGCCAGGTCCACGGCGGTACGACCGTCGGCGGCGTGCTCCACCTGGTAGCCCTCGTGCTCCAGCTCGAGCGTCACAAAGCGGGCGATTTTCTCCTCGTCCTCTACGATCAGAATCCGTGCCATGCGTGCCCCCGTCTGCGATTACTTGTCGTCGTTCAGATTTTGCTTGATATCATCCGCAGCGTTGGCAGCGCTGTCCATAAGGTTGTTGATGCTGCCGGGCACGTCGCCGTCGCTGTCGATGCGGTAGCGCATGCCAAAGAACAGGCCAATCAGCATCAGCCATATCGTGGCGCCCCAGGCAAACAGCGCGACGATGGGAATCAGGATGGGGATGTTGAGGATGATCGCATCGCGGCGCGTGGCGATAAACTTGGTGTCCAGACTCAGGCGGAAGAGCTTTTTGAGGTACTCCCACACGCTGTCCATCTTCTTGGAGAAGTCGGTCTTTTCACTCGACTTTTCGTAGGCTGCCTGCGCGGCGACCATCTCGGCCGAGGGCTCATCGACTGGCGCGGACTCGGTGGCGGCATGCGCCGACGTGGTCTGGGTCTTGCCCTGCGACTCGAGCCAAATGATGGCATCCAAAACGTTGCCGTCGGCAGCGTCGAGCGCCGCCTTGGCATCGGTGTAACTCACGTTGCACTTGGTGCGGATGGTTTCAACTTTTTCGAGGTCGTCCATGACCTGTCCTTTCGTTCGATGGGCGCGACGCCGGGCGATCTGCCCGGGCGCGAGCGTTGCGTTCGGCGGCCTGCGTTGCGCGGCGCCGCCCCGCTCTTGGTCGAACTCTATAGTGCAGGTTATAGATTAAGCGATTCTTGAGCCAAGATTAATGTTGGATGAGTTTTTGGGTGGTGCGGAGGCGGGCAGGGGCAGAAAAGGCAGGTTTTGCGTGGCGTGAAGGAGGGGCGGTCTGATCTTTGGGATAGCTGATAGCGAGGTCTAATACTTTTCCGAGAAGTGAATGAGTGAAAACGGACCCCCGAAGCATCGACACTTTAGAGGTGCCGCTTCCTGCGGTTTCAATGCTGAAATCCCACGATTTTGCCGCCGAAAAATGCGGATGTTTCAGGGGTCCAAAAACAGCCGTTCACTTCGCGGAAAAGTATTAGACCTCAATAGCGGGGGATGGGGTGCCGGTGCAAAACGGCGTCAGAAATGGGGTAAACAAGGCAAACGGATCTAATGGATCAAAAATCACGTTGCAAAAGTATGAAAATATCCTACAATTGCAGCATGAAGTACTTTAGCAACATAGCGGCGATAAGCGAGCTTTCCGAGAGCGAGGGCGTGTTCACCACAGCCCAGGCGGCTCGCATGGACATCTCTCGAGATGCGCTGGCGCACTCATGCCGCGCAGGGCGTCTTGAACGGATATGCCACGGCGCCTACCGGATGTCTGGAACGCAGCGCCGAGACACCGACGAACTCAACGCCTTTTGGAAGCTCACCAATCCCTCCCTTTGCGCGTGGGAGAGAAAACGTCAGTGGGATGGCATCGCCGTGAGCGGTACGACAGCGGCGAACCTGCAGCAAATGGGCGATTTCTATCTGTCCCCCTACAGGATGACCGCGCCCATGCGTATCAATACAAGAAACGAATCCCTTTCTTTTGTAAAGCGCGAGATTGCTGAGCGGGACATCGTTTGGCTCGACGGCCTGCCGGTAACTAAACCCGAGCGCACGCTTGTCGATCTTTGCCTCGATTGCGAGGATCCCTCATTAATTATCGATGCCTATCACGACGCGCTTGGACGTGGACTCGATATACAACGGCTGAAGGATCTTGTAGAGGAGAACTCTAAAACCGCCAAACGACGCGAGCTGATGGCGCCTTTGCTGATGGTACTGAACGGGTAATGCGAAACGGAGGACATGGTGAAGTACAAAACGCCTGCCGCATTGGAGATGGCTGTTAGGAATGCCGCAAGAGAATCACCAATGGATACTAATCGGGCAATCGTCGGTTTCTACTTTCATCGCTTCCTATGTCGCGTTTTTTCAGAAGATGACGGCAGCTTTGTGCTCAAGGGCGGTCAAAGCGTCCTGGCGCGAACACTCGATGCACGTGTCACAAGAGATATTGACTTGGTTGCTCAAGAGGAGAGTCTCGAAGAGGCTATTGTCGATCTGGTGCAGGCTGCTTCGATTGATCTGGAGGATTTCGTTTCGTTCGTCTTTGATCGTGCAGAGCAAATCAAAGAAGAAGATGAGTATCGGTGCGGTGCGAAGGTGTGGTTCACCCCCTTTATGGGAACCAAGAAGCTACAGCCAATTTCAATTGACTTGGTAATTGATGAAGTGCGGGGACTTGAGCCTGAGGTTCTTGCGCCGATCGATCGTCTGAATATCGAGGGGCTCCCAGTCTGCGACTATCGAGTATGCCGAGTGGAGAGTGCCCTTGCAGATAAATTGCTCGCAATGATAGAGATGCATGAGGGCCGTGCTTCATCGCGAATCAAGGATATAGTCGACATCTTGGTGTACGCGAAAACTTGCTTCGTCGATGGGGCTACGCTTGTCGAGAGGGTCGAGAAAGAAGCGTCTGCCCGCAAAGTGGCAATGCCGGAAGAGTTCGTGGCGCCTCTCTGGTGGAAACAAAATGGTTCTGCACAGTACGTAAAGATGGCGAGGCAGGCGGGGGTACTTGATCTCGCGGGGAACATTGCTGGGGCAGAAGAGGTCGTCAATCGGTTGTATACACCGTGCTTTAATCATTCGGCGAATGTGTGCAAATGGAATCCTCAGACCACGGGATGGGAATAGGCTAGATAGTTAAGCCGGCGGCAGAATTAGTTCCTGTCGCCGGCTTAAGACGTTTCTACTGCCTATGCGCTATTCGCAGGTCTGGTCGACCACCTGGGTGACGGCCTTTTTTGCGCCTTCGAGGTCGCGCTGGGCTTGGGCGACAGTGGCCTCGGCTTGTTTCTTTGTCCTTACGACCTCGGCAAAGCGGTTGATGGATTCGCTATACTCGCGTGTGCGCGGGTCGAGCGCCGGCGGGACTTCGATCTCAAACAGGTCGCTAGGACGGATGGCGCGGATGCTGGCTGCTTCAGTTAATGCTTGAATCAGCTGCGCCCCGTGGCCTTCGGTAAGGTATCCAACAATTATCTCCGAAAACACTACGCGCTCATCTTCGGTCATCGTTTGGAATGACGGGCGAATGACGGTGGTGTTATGCGAAGCAACCAGATGCTGCTTAGCGTCATCGGAGCTGACGACGAGCAGGTTGGACGCGCCGTAGCGACCCAGCATGCGCGGCATGACGATATCTCCAGCGCGGAGCTCATAGCGATCGAGAACGCTGGGGTCCACCTTTACGAATTTAGAATCCGAGCTATTTTGATTATCTGAAGCATCTACGGGCAGAAGATTGCCGTCCTGAAAATCTTGAGATGAGATTCGGCGCACCTCGACTGCGTCAATGTCGTTCGATGTCGTGCTCTCGCGGGGCATGAATGGCGCGACTCGCGTAAAAGAGTCACCGAGTGTGGCGCTGTAGTTTCGGGTGATGGCGATGAGGCTGATTTTGCCTTTTGAGAGAGCGGCGTGGTGTTGGAGCAGCTCGCGCGTGGCAAAAGTGGACGTTTCGATTGGCGTCGATCTTGGCGTATTGGTATCAATGCGGGCCCAGTCAGGAGAGATAGAAAAGGTGATATCAGAGTAATACGATGTTTTAGTCACATATTGAAAACGCGGTCCGGGCTCAATTGCGCTGCGAAATGCAACGCTGCGATTTCCTGAAGACAGTATGAGGAGCGCGCTTGTCATGTAGGGCCTGGGCTCGGAAAGTGGCAAATAAACGACGCTCTCGATGAGCCCTTCGCGTATCAAAATCGTGCGTGCTTGTTCAGCTTTATCAAGTAAATCGGCGGGAAGTACCACGGCTGCTCGAGTGCGGCCCGAAAGGGCGAGAGCATACAGGCACCAAATAAAAGGACCCCAGTCGCAAAAATCAAGGTAGCCAGGCTCCAAATAATCGATGAGCGCGGCACTGTCTTTTTCGATATCGTGCTTATTTGCGCGGTAGTAGTTTGATGCATCGACAAACACCGGCGCTGCATCATCATCGCTTGCATTCTGCTTTCCGGGTTCAAGCTCACAAATATCGGGCACGCCGTTACCGTTTAGGGTAAAGCACTTAGCGAGATCTTCGGCATCCACAGCGCCAGGCAGACGGACAGTGAGCAGGCGACTGCCTTGTTCCAGGTTAAGCGCGCGCGAGAGGGCGGCGGCGGTGAGGCGTGGCAATGATGATGTAGTTTCACGCATGTATAGAGCCCTTTCTTCTCAGTGGGTTTATATTAGCAGAAAAAAAATTAAAATTTCTAATGACGAGAACAGCACGCTGTGCTATCCTCGAAGCAATCCAAAGCCAACTCAATAGCAATTGCTTGATACATTCGCTTTGTAGCCTTTAGGCAAACTAAGCAATCGAGCAGGATGATTTCACTTATGAAACTACAGGTTAGATCAATAATCATCGTTCTAGCGTCAGAACATTCTAGAACTTAGAACAGACTTACATCAACCACCTGAAACCGGATAGAAAGAAGCATTCATGAAGAAACGGGACAGTATTTACGAGGCATTCCTCAGTGCGATCGACGAGGATCTCCGCGGTATGTGCGAAGTGAACAGGAAGGCAGAGCTGCCACTTCCGTGTCCGTACTGCGGCGAGAAGAACGTCGAGCGCCTGGCTAAATCGCTCGTTGGCGTGCTGGAAGAGCGCTCGCCCGATATTCCCGGGCTGGTGCCCGAGCAGTATCGAGCCGATGTACACGAGGCCCGCGAGCTTTTGACTGCTGCGACGCTCGCTTTGCTTTCGCTGTATTTTTCCCCGCGCGATAGCTGCATGGGCAGCGTGGCAGCCGTGGTGAGCATGTTTAGGCATGGATGTAATGCGGCTTTTAAGTCAGCTGGCGTTCTCTTGTTTGAGCAGGTTACGACAGGGATGAAGTACAACGTCAAGAAGGATGCCTATATTCCGTCCCCATTCGTGCGCCATATCGATAGCAAAAAGCCTTACGACCGGCTGCACCGCGATGGATCGCGTGGCTTTACGGCGGATGAAGATGATGCCGTCATGTTTTATAAGCGCTACCTCAAGGTGCAACGACGCGTGTTCGATACGAGTCCGCGTTTCAACTTTGAGTTATGCGTCAAACGCCCGTTTGAGGCACTTTTGGACGAACGACACACTTTTTATTACATGGAGGAAAAGATGGAAATCGATTTGGCAACTAAGGTACGGGGGCTTCAGGACCGCTACCTCCTCAACTGCGCTCGGGCCAAGGGATACGACCTGCTCGACAAGCTGATGATTAATGCATTGCTTGCGTATCTGCGCGACGGGACGGTTTCAACTGCTGCTCGCGAGAGTTATCTGGCGCAGGCCGAGCGCCTGATCGGCCACGCGACCAAGTCGCCGCGCTCGGCACAGCTCAATGAGGACGACGGTGTCGATCGCATTGCTTAACAACCACCAACGTCACGGACAAGAAAGGAGCCACGCCATGTCAGTCATCAAGATGTACGGCTACGAGGCCGCGCAGCAAACGGAGTATCAGACCAAGAAGTGGGCGACTAAGGAGGAGATGCAGGCGCTGTCGTCTGGCGATGAGCAGCGCGATGTGATCCTGGCTAAGGGTGCCACGGTGGCGTTCTACGAGGACGACAAGCATTGGGAGACGAGTGTGTCCAACAATGTCTTTGCCTTTGGAGGTACCGGCAGCGGCAAAACGGCGAGTTTCATTTTGCCCAACCTGCTCAATCACCACGAATGCTGTTATGTGGTCACAGACACCAAGGGTGAGCTGCTGCGCCGTACGGGGAAAGGCTTTGAAGAGGACGGCTACGAGGTAACGGTTCTCGATACTGTTAATCCCGAGCAGTCGGCCGGATACGACCCTCTGCGCTACGTGATGGATGTCGAGGATATCCCCACTACGGTGGCGGCAATCATGGAGGGGGTCGATCCTGACGGTCGTAGCCGTAGGTATGATCCGTTCTGGGATAACGCAAACGATCTGCTGCTTCGAGCAATTGTTGGAATCCTGTATCTCCTGGAGTGTCTTGCCGGCACCCTTGCGCCGGGCGAGGACCCCAATGCTCCGCGCCGCTACCTTAAGATGAACAACGTCTTTAAACTGGCTGCGCTCATCAAGGTCACGGGGGATGGCGAGGGCCGATTCCCGTTGGACTACCTTGTAGAAGAGGTGGAGTCCAAGGAGTTCCTCGATAAGTATGGGGCTGTGAACGCAGACCTGTACGGCGTTGAGCAGTATCGCGATGGTTGATTTTCAATCTCAGCGCAACAGCCTGAACGGCCCCCGCGTTTCCGC
>NZ_NKXR01000018.1 GCF_002232035.1 Collinsella sp. TF06-26 | reverse complement strand
CAGGCCCGATTTTGCCTCTTGACAATGTCCTGCTCATATTAAAAGGAACGTCCTAACTGCTGGATTAAGCAAGGCTCTCCAGAACACGGCGGAGTTCTTGCTGGACGGCGTGGTCGCGGTTACGACCCACCACGCGATCGGCCACCGCCTTAAGCGCGGGGCGCGCGTTTTCCATCGCGCAACCCGTGCCGACAAAGCGAATGATCTCGTAGTCGTTCATAGAGTCGCCAAACGCCATAACCTCATCGCGCCCAATGCCGTAATGCTCCGCGAGCTGTGCGATGCCCGAAGCCTTCGACACACCGGGTTGCATGGCATCGATCCACGCGTTGCCTGAAGGCGCAAAGGTAAAGAGCTGACCGAGTTCGCGCTGTAGCACGTACGCACTGTCCATAACGGCACCGTCGTCGCAAAAGATACTCGCTTTGATGATATTTACGCTGGGATCGGGCAGCTCCCAAATGCGCTCGGCATTGGGAAGGTCCTTATCGACCTCGCGCACGAACTTGCACTCGTCATCGAGCAAAAAGGACTTGGTTCGGTCAAAGAGTGCAAGATGCAGATTGGGAAACGTCCTGACGGCCTGGGCGAGCTTTCGAATCGCCAGGTGCGAATACACCTCGCGGTCTACCAATTTGCCGTCGGCGTAGACCTGGGCACCGTTAGCTGCGACAAAGTCCATCTTGTCGCGAACGGGCGCAAAGAACTCGCACAGGCGATCGTAGCGGCGGCCTGACGATGCAGCAAAATGTACACCATGCTCGCGTAGCGCCAGGATCAATTCGTAGGTCTCAGGCGGCACCTGGCCATTTTCGTCAAGCAGTGTGCCGTCCATATCGGATGCAATCAGTTTAAACATAGAAAAGCTCCCTTCGGGCTTGATGGAATCGGACGTGTATCCGATTCCAACGTACCCAAAGGGAGCCCAAATAAGACCCCGCAGTCATAAACGTTACAAGGACCTAGCAAATAGCTCACGCGCGCCAGAGGTCCCACGGTCGTGGCGTCAGGCGACACGCCAAAGAGTGTCCCCGACGGCTAGTCGTTTAAGAACGTCCCCAATGACTAGTCGGCGTAGGTGAAGGTAGTGACGTCGAACATGCCCTCGGGGCGAATGCGGAGCGTCGGGATCACCGGCAGGGGCAGGAAGATGATGCCCATAATGGGGTCGAGTGGCGGCTCAATACCCATCGCGCGCGCCTTGACCATAAAGTCGTCATGCTGTGCGGCCACGTCCTCGGCAGCGCCTTCGCTCATCAGGCCGCCGAGCGCCAGCGGAATGCGCGCCACGACCTCGCCGTTGCGCACCAGCACGTGACCGCCCTGGTCCACAGCCTCGACGGCAGCCATCATATCGGCGGCGTTATCGCCCACCACGCACACGTTGTGCGAGTCGTGGCCGATCGTCGAGGCGATGGCACCGCCCGTGATGGTAAAGCCGCGCACCCAGCCGCGACCGATATGCTTGCCGACCAAGCCCAGACCAGCGGGGCCGTCGCCATCGACGCCCTCGGCCTGCAACGACACGCCACGGCCATGGCGCTCAATCAGCATAATGCGGCGCAAGTCCTCGTCAGTCTCGGGACGAACCATGCCCGTGATGGCCTTGCCCGGCACCACGTCAATCACGGCCTCGCCCGGCTTAAAGGCATAGTCGAATACGTCGAGCGAAAGCTTCGGCAGCTTAACGGAGGCGCGCAGCTCATCGGCAAGGGCCGCAACCTCGGCCATCTCGGGTGCGATCTCGCCCACAAAGGTGCCGTCCTGCGCCACCAGAGCACCGGCGGCATATACGCGATGCGGAGCCGTGGCAAACGTCAGGTCATTGAGCACCAGCAGGTCGGCACGCTTGCCCGGGGCAATCGCACCACGCAGCTCGTGCGGGTCGCGGCAGCCGTGTTCCAAGCCAAATGCCTCAGCCGTGGAAAGAGACGCCATGGAGATGGCGACCACCGGGTCGATGCCGGCCTCGATAGCCACGCGGCAGGCGTTGTCGATCATACCGGTCGAAAGCGCGTCGGAGGGAGCACGGTCGTCGGTCGCAAAGCAGCAACGGCGGGCACGGGCGGGGTTTTCCAGCAGCATCGGAGACAAGTTGGCCAGGTCATGGCTGCACGTGCCTTCGCGCAGCATCACATACATGCCGCGGGATAGCTTGTCGAGTGCCTCCTCGGGAATCGTCGACTCATGGTCAGCGATAATGCCCGCCGCGGCATAGGCATTGAGGTCCTTGCCGGCAACAAGTGGCGCATGGCCGTCGACCTGCTTGGACGGCGTCTGGTTGGCAGCGTCGATGCGAGCGCAGGTCTCAGGATCGGCCATAAAGACACCCGGCAGGTTCATCATTTCGCCCAGACCAAAGACATCGCCCGGATACTCGGCAAAAAACGCCTGCATGTCAGCGGCGGTAATCACAGCGCCCGCTTGCTCATCGGGCAGCGCGGGCACGCACGAGGGCATCATGTACTTGATGGAAATGGGCGCGCGACGGCCGTCCTCGACCATAAAGCGCAGGCCGTCCAGGCCGGAAACGTTGGCGATCTCGTGGCTGTCGGCGATGGCAGTGGTGGTGCCGCGCGTCGCCGCCATGCGCGCATACTCGGCGGGACGGATGTTCGAGGACTCGATATGCAGATGTCCGTCGATAAAGCCGGGGGCGATATAGCGACCCTGGCAGTCAATGACCTCAGCCGCCTCGTAGGTGCCGGCGGCATCGTCGCGACCGTCGTAGAGCACGCCGACGATTACGCCGTCCTTGACGGCAACGCTACCGGGCGCCACGCGCTGGCCATATACGTCGACAATCTGCGCATTGGTAAACAGCGTGTCGACGGGCACGCGGCCCTCGGCAGCATCGATCACAGACCTCATGACCTCAACGGACATACATACTCCTTTAACTGTAGAAATAACTGCGGAGCGGACGAGCCTTCACCGCAGCAAGCCAATAGCAATTGTATGCCCAAAAGGAGGGCCAGGAATACACCCCCTGCAAATGACGAGAGTGGACAATCTCCCACTTTGAGCCCGCAGACAGGCAAAAAACGGGAGATTATCCACTCTCAATCTGCGGACACTCATTTAAGTACGTCCCCAATGAGTGCAAGGGATCGTCGTAACCAAAAAGGCCGCAGTCGGGATTCCCGGCTGCGGCCTTATTGCACTTGTGAGGTCAACTCGCTCGTTAGACTAACTTAAAGCCCTTGCGCTTGCCCACGGAGAGGGTGTCGCCCAGCTTGAGGGCGCTCGGATCGATGTTGTAGCTCTTGGAAGCCACAGCCTTGCCGTTGATCTTGACGCCGCCGCCGTCGATGTCGCGGCGGGCCTGACCGGCGCTGGCCGAAAGGCCCAGGTCCTTGAGCAGGCCAGCGAGGTAAATCTGGCCCTCGTCGTTGACGGTCAGCTCAACGTGCTTCTCGGGGAAGTCGGCAAGCTGGCCCTCCTTGAACACACGGTCGAACTCGGCCTGAGCCTCGTCGCCGGCGCCAGCACCGTGGTAGGTGTCGCACAGGTCGCGGCCTAGAGCGCGCTTGAGCTCGTAGGGGTCGGCGGAGCCATCGGCCAGGGCGGCATCGATCTTGTCGACCTCGGCCGGGGTGAGCGAGCTGGCCAGACGATAGTACTTGCCGATCATCTCGTCGGGAATGGACATGGTCTTGCCGAACATATCCTTGGGAGCATCGGTCAGGCCGATGTAGTTGCCGTAGGACTTGGACATCTTGCGCACGCCATCGGTGCCCTCGAGCAGCGGCATGGTAAGCGCGATCTGCGGCTCCATGCCCATCTTCTCCATGAGCTCGCGACCGGCGAGCAGGTTGAAGAGCTGGTCGGTGCCGCCCATCTCCACGTCGGCCTTGATCTGAACGGAGTCGAAGGCCTGCATCACGGGGTACAGGAACTCGTGCAGGGCGATCGGCGTCTGAGACTGGTAGCGCTTGGTAAAGTCGTCGCGCTCAAGGATGCGGGCGACGGTGAACTTGGAGCACACCTGCAGCAGACCGGCCAGATCCATCGAAAGGATCCAGTCGCCGTTGTGCACAATGGTGGTCTTCTCGGGATCCAGGATCTTCATGGCCTGGCTCACGTAGGTCTCGGCGTTGGCCTCGATCTGCTCCTGCGAAAGCTGCGGACGCGTGGAGTTCTTGCCCGAGGGATCGCCGATTAGCGCGGTGCCGTTGCCGATGATAAGGGTGACGTTGTGGCCCAGGTCCTGGAACTGACGCATCTTGCGCAGGGGCACGGCATGGCCCAGGTGCAGGTCGGGGCTGGTGGGATCGACGCCGAGCTTGATGTTGAGGGGCTCGCCCTTCTCAAGCTTCTTGCGAAGGTCGGCCTCGGGGACGATCTGCGCTGCACCCGAGGTGATGATACGCATTTGCTCGTCAACAGACAGCATTGGGTATCCTCCTTTTGCTATAGCACCCTCACCGGATACGGCGGTGCTGGAAGTTCATAAACCCACTAATAATAACCAAAACAGCGCGACGCGGCACCTACGACAGGAAAATCCTCGTCCTGCCGCACGCGTCGATAACGACCGGCAAACGCGTGCCGTCACGTTCGACCAAAAAGCGCGCCTGCTGACGGCGCGAGCAGTCACGGCAACGGACCTGCCCCGTTGCATCCGTGGCGCAGGCGCCCTCGGCAGTCAGCAAGCAGTGCTCGCACGCCATGAGCTCGGAACGGTCGGCATCGACAGGCCCCAAGACACCGGGACAAGCGGCAAGCTCGGCAACACGCTCCGCATCATTGCCGAGCAACTCGGCCGACAAGTACACCCGCCCCGCCCCGAGTCCGCGCAGCCAGGTAAGCGTGACCCGATTCGCGCAGAACACCGGCGCCGCCACGTCAAACGTCATGCCCAGCTCGCGGGCCATCGCCACTTGTCCCAGATTGCGGCAGACGACGCGCCCGGCACGCTGCATAAGCGCCCGAGTCCGCTCGGCGTCGCCCGCGCGGCACACTTCGTCGAGCACCACCGTTGTATCGGACAGATCTCGCTCATCGCGCGGACCCACATCCATCAGCTCCCAGGCAAAGACCATACGAGCAAAATCCTCGCGCTTTACCGGCCCCGCCGACCCCGCCAACTCCGTCGACGCGCCGCCATCCACCGCAGCGTCCTCAAAGGGCAGCACCTCAACGGCACGCGCAACGGGCGCAATCGCATCCGCCTCGGCCCGCATGCGCTCCAACACCGCCGTCGTCTGATCCAACACGCCGGCGCTGCGAATCAGATAGACCTCGCAGCCCGCGTCCACCTTACGCTTGCAATGCACGACGACGCGCTTCCCCGCTGCGGCATCCACCGGGCAGGGCACCTGCGGCCAGCGCTTGGGCACATCGGGACGCGCGTCGACACCCGGATAGAACCGAATCTCGAGCGTGTCACCCGCCGCCACGGCGGCATCGAGCTCAACGGTCACCTCTTCGTGGCCCACAGCGACCAAGCGCCCCACGCGCACGCCCTGGTTAATTGCACGCTCAAAGCTCATCAGCTCGGCACCCGAACGCCCTCGCAGGTACGCATCGGTAAACCCACGGTTAAACGACCTTCCCAGCTCGCGCTCAAGCTCTTCCACGGCACCGGGGTCCCACGCGCCGTCGCGCAGCATATCGAGCGCCCGGCGCCAAACCCGCACCACGTTGAATACGTAATCGGGGTTCTTCATGCGCCCCTCGATCTTGAGCGACGCCACGCCGGCATCTACAAGCTCAGGCAGATGCGCAATACCCAGATAGTCATGCGGACACAGCAGACGATCCCCCTCGACGGCGACAACGCTCTGTCCCGCCTCGTCCACTAGGTCGTACGCCAGACGGCACGGCTGTGTGCAGTCGCCGCGCATCGCCGATCGTCCACGCCGCAGGGCCGAGAACTCGCACGCCCCCGAATAGCCGATGCAAATCGCACCGTGGCAGAATACCTCGATGGGCACGCCCGTGGCACAGAGCGCCGCAATCTCGTCGACCGTCAGCTCGCGCGCCGTCGTCACGCGCTCGACCCCCAACTCATCGGCGGCAAGCCGCACGGCGCCTTCGCTATGAACGCCCGCCTGCGTAGACAGGTGAATCTCGACCCCGGGAATCGCCGCGCTCAGCGCGCAGGCCAACCCGGCATCGGCCACAATCAGAGCATCGGCGCCCAGCTCCAGTGCATGAGCTCCCAACGCCACCGCGTCGGACAACTCATCGTCAAACACGAACACGTTGAGCGTCACGTACACACGCACGCCATGGGCATGCGCCACGGCGCAGCCGCGCGCAAACTCGTCATCCGTAAAGCCGTGGGCGCTCACACGGGCGTTAAAGCCGCCCAACCCCGCATAGATGGCATCGGTACCCGCGGCGATAGCCGCAAGCATCTGGTCGAGTCCGCCCGCCGGCGCCAGCAGCTCGGGCAGCGCCGCACTGACGACATCCAATCCAGTCTCGCATTGTCCGCTCGGCCCCATCGCCCGAATCGCCATCGACAAACTCCTTACCAAGGTATGCATTCACTCTGAAAAATGCCGTCTTCCAGCATACACGAGGCCTCGCGCGCCCCGTTTGGTTTATCGTGTAATAACTTATGTCCATCCTGCCCCGACGGCACATCCACCGTCCGGCACGACATACCTGGAGGTCAATATATGGGTCCTCGCCAACGACAGGGACACAGCCGTTCAAAGACGCACGCCCTGCCCATAATCCTGCTCTCGTTTTTGGGCTTTCTGCTGATTGCGGGCGTGGCGTTTGGCATCGGCATGGTCGGCAACGTCAACCGCTGGCTGTCCGATCTGCCCGACTACACCGACGCCAACGCGTATCTGGTGAGCGAGCCCACCGAGATCGTCGACTGTAACGGCAACAAGATCGCGAGCTTCTACACGCAAAACCGCAAGTCCATCACCAAGGACGAGGTCTCCCCCTACGTGCTGCAGGGCACCGTTGACGTCGAGGACGAGCGCTTCTACGAGCACGGCGGTATCGACCTGTGGGGTATCGCGCGTGCTGCGGTGGCAACCCTCGGCGGCGGGCACGAAGGCGCCTCGACGATCACCCAGCAGCTTGTGCGCAACACCATCCTGCAGGAGGAGCAATTCGACTCGACCATTGAGCGTAAGGTGCGCGAGGCCTACATCGCCATCAAGATGGAGGACATGTACTCCAAAGACGAGATCCTCATGATGTACCTCAACACCATCTATTACGGCCACGGCGCCTACGGCATCGAGGCCGCAGCCGAGACCTATCTGTCCAAGAGCGCCGCCGACCTCACCCTGAGCGAGGCCGCGCTGCTCATCGGCCTTCCCAACTCGCCCTCGCAGTACGACCCCACGGTCAATCCTGATCTGGCACTGTCCCGTCGCAACAAGGTCCTTGACAACATGTTGCGCCTGGGCCACATCACCCAGGAGGAGCACGATGCCGCACAGGCCGAACCCATCACCCTCAATGTGACCGAAATCTCGGGCAGCGGCGTCGACGTATACTCGCAGCCCTACTTTGTCTCCTACGTCAAGCAGCTGCTGGAGCAGGAGTTCTCGACCGACGTGCTCTTTAAGGGCGGCCTGACCGTCAAGACCACCATCGACCCCACGATGCAGCAGGTGGCAGAGAATGCCGTCCGCGAGCAGCTCGACACGCTCTCGCTTGACGGCCTGGACATGGGCATGGTCGTCGTCGACCCCAAGACCGGCTACATCAAGTGCATGGTGGGCGGCTACGACTACAACGCCGACGAGAACCACGTAAACCATGCCACGGCCAAGCGTCCCGTCGGCTCCACCTTTAAGGCCTTTACGCTGGCAACTGCCATCCAAAACGGCATGAACCCCAACGTCACCCTCAACTGCAACTCGCCGCTCAAGGCCAAGGGCACCACGACCGAGGTCCAAAACTACGCCAACCATAGCTATGGCAACATCACGCTTAAGCAGGCGACGGCATACTCCTCCAACACCGGCTACATCCAGGTGGCGGAAGCCGTCGGCAACAGCAAGATCATCTCGCTCGTCAAAAAGCTCGGCATCGATCCCGCCAAGGACAACATCGAGGACGTTCCCGTCATGACGCTCGGCACCGGCTCGATCTCGCCGCTCGAGATGGCCGCCGCCTACGCGACGTTTGCCAACGGCGGCTACTATCGCCAGCCGATCGCCATCACCGAGATTGACTCTCGTACCGGCTCGGTGCTGTACCAGCACACTGACAATCCCTCACAGGTGCTTACCGAGGGCGAGGCCGCCGCGGTCACCGATGTTCTGTCCGGCGTCATGAAGGGCGGCGGTACGGGCGCTGCCGGTGCCCTAAGCGTCAACCAGCCCTATGCCGGCAAGACGGGCACCACCGACAACACCACCAACCTGTGGTTCTGCGGCTATACCCCGCAGCTGGCGTGCGCCCTGTGGACCGGCTATTCCGCGGGCGAGATCCCCATCCAAAAATACGGCACGGACCTGCTGGGCGACAGCACCAACCTGCCTGTCTTTAAGCGGTTTATGAACACCGTTCTGACCGGTACCGAGCGCGAGGAGTTTGTGACCGGAACGGCTCCCACCTATAAGAACAACAGCGTCTGGAAGTTCTACGGCACCAACAACGCCAAGAAGACGGAGAACGACGACAAGGACAAGGACGAGGACGAAGAGGAAACCGCCACAACAACTACCACGACGACCACGACCACCGAGACCACGGGCGGCGACACCACCGGCGGCACCGGTACGACCGGCGGCTCGACGGGCGGCTCCACTGGTGGTTCGACCGGCGGCGATGGCGGCACGCCTACGCCTACGCCTACGCCTACGCCTACGCCCACTCCCGACCCCTCCCCCACGCCTGACGATACGGTCGGCTAGGAATCATCCGGTCATAAGCAACAAGGCCCCCGATCAGCTTATTAAACTGCTCGGGGGCCTTTTAGTTTAAAGCGACCTGGTGGGCGGTCTTTATACCGGCAAACAAAAAGGGGGTACCGACCAACGTCGATACCCCTTACAAGCCACGATGTCAGCGCGCACAGTGCCGAGCACACGGCCCGCACGCCTACTTGCGAGAATTGCTCAGCTTATTGATCAGCGCCTCGAGACGCTCGCCGTCCTCGGCCGTCTGGGCAATAACCAAAATCGTATCGTTGCCGGCAAGCGAGCCAAGCACATCGGGCAACTCTGCCGCATCAACGGCGGCGGCGATGCCGGAAGCCGTGCCAGGCTGAGCCTTGATCATGACCAGATTATCGGTACGCAGAACGCCCGTTACGAGCTCGGAAACCATACGCTGCAGGTGCAGGTCCTCTGCCAGAACATAGATGCCCTCAGGGAGCTTACGCAGCCCCATATCGGCAATATCGCGAGAGACAGTCGCCTGCGTGCAATCAAAACCCATAGCACGGAGCTCATCGACCAGCACGCGCTGCGTGCGGACATCCTTATTGCGCACAATATCTCTAATGGCATCCTGGCGCCCATTGCGTTTTTTAGCCATACAAACCCTCTCTCCAAAAGATGGCGGAGACAATCAATCAGTAATTGAATAGTTTAACGCTATTTGAAGGCTTTTGTGTATAAGAACGCATTTCGAAACAATTCTATGCAAGTTTGTTTCGTAATGAGCCGTTTAGGCGGTTTTTGCGCCCGTCCGGTTAAGAAAAGCTGCCAGATGCGTACACATCACGCAGCGCGCGGGCTTGGCGCTGGCGATCGGCCCAAACAACAGACCGAGTCCCCGATGGTTATCCTTGAGCGCGGCGACCATCTGACGGGTTCGAGGCGCTTCGAGCATATCACGCATGCGGGCGGAACGCTCGATTGACGACACTCCATGCGGGCTCAGACACAAATTCTCGATGCAGGCGACCAGTCCGGCAAAGTAGAACTTTTGGCTTGCCAGCTTGAGCCGACCACCGCTATCTGCTTCCGAGAGTGAGTCCGCAAGCTCGTCGAGCGCCCGGGTGTCATCGGATACCTTGGCATACATGGTGGGATCAAAGGCATCTGTAAGCTTAGGCGCCACCGCGTGGAAACAAGCGTCGCCGCATCCGGAGACGCGCTGCGCCTGCGAGAGCGCGCATGCCATAAACCCAACTGTGCGAAACGCCTTGTCGCACAAAAGGCATGCCTCAAACAGCGGACGGCTATACATCACGCCAGAGACTTGAGCAACCAAGCCGCCTAAAATCAACTGAGGCAGCCCGGCCACCATTGAAGATTTGCTATCAATGGAAATATGAGTAGCATCCAAGACGCGCGAATGGCGCTCTCGATGTGCATCATAGCGGTCGAGCGACACCGTGGGAAACACTATGTCTGCCGCAGTATCGCACGCGATATCGACCATCTTGGAAAGGGATTGCGGAGCAAACCACTCATCGGCGTTCATGGCGATGATTTGAGAGCCGCGCGAGGCAGCAAAACCGGCACGAAGACACGCGCCGCGCGTCGCGTCCTCGACGTCAATCAAATCAATATGGATGTCCCTGTCAGCAGCAACTTGAAGCGAATGGCGCACACCGGGCGCAGCATCGCGACAGACAACGACAATCTGCAAATCGTAGAGGTCTTGGTTCTGGATACTCTCGAGCGCACGCATCGCATAGCTGGGCGAACCTTCTACCACAAGGATCACCGAAAGTCGCGGATGCGAGCCACGTCGAACCAAATTATCCGTCCTCTCGACAGCAATGAATAAAACCGTGGTTCATGGTACACCCCGGCAATAAAAGCAATGAGACACCGGTTGTATTGCACGCCAAGAACAGATGTTGCACACGCGCAGCCCACAGATGGCAGGTGTCGACGCACGACGCGTCGAGCCCTCCCCTAGTCGAGCACGACAAGCTCGGCGGGATCGTAATCCACGCCCATAAACGTAAGGCCGCAGGCAGGAGCCGTGGGGCCCGCAGCGGTACGGTCGCAAGCATCGATGACCTCGCGCATCCACTCGGGTTCACGGCGATGCATGCCAATCTCGACAAGCGTGCCCACGATCGTACGGACCATCGAATGCAGAAACGCATTGCCCTCGATGGTGAACGTCAGGATGTCCTCGCCAAACGCAACCTCATGGCCAAATTCGGCACGCATCACGCAGCGATGCGTGGGCTTGCCAACGGCCGAAGCAACCTTGCAAAAGCTTTTAAAGTCCTGCTCGCCCAGCAGAGCGGGGCAGGCAGCAGACATAGCCTCAACATCCAAGGGATAGCGATGCCACCACACGGCACCGCGGGACAGCACGGGGCGCGCATCTCGATCGGCAATACGGTACGTATACGTACGGGAACGCGCGTCAAAACGCGCAGAAAAGCCTTTACGGGCCTTGTAGACCTCGTTTATGGCGATATCTTTGGGCAGCAGGGCATCCATAGCCCGCAGCCACCTACGGCGCGTACAAGCAAGCTCAGCGTCCGTTACGGGCACGCTGATGTACTGAGCCACGGCATGCACGCCGGCATCGGTACGCCCCGCACACGTCAGATCGATCGGGCGGCGAAGCAGCGTCTCGATGGCTCGACGTAGCTCACCCGCAACCGTCGTCTGTCCCGGCTGCTCGGCAAATCCGCTATACGACGAGCCATCATAGGCCACGCGAAATACGAGCGTGGCGTCAAGCTCGGAAATCGAATTGAAATCAGACGGCGCAGTCATGGGCGCTCCCAACAAACAAGCAACGGTATCGCGACAAAAAAAGAGGGGTACGCGAACGTACCCCTCGAATATAGCCTATGCAGACGGAATGTCTACTCAGCGGTCTCCTCAGCAGGAGCCTCCTCGGCAGCGGTCTCCTCGACAGCCTCGACCTTCTTGGGAGCAGCGGCCTTCTTGGGGGCCGGAGCAGCCTTCTTGGCCTTAGGCGTGCAAGGCTCGGTGACGAGCTCCATGATAACGATGGGAGCGTTGTCGCCCTTACGGTTACCGAGCTTCATGATGCGGGTGTAACCGCCGTTGCGGTCCTGCCACATGCCCTGAGCAGCCTTGTCGAAGATCTCGGCAACGAGCTGCTTATCGCCGAGCTTGGCGATAGCCAGACGACGAGAGTGCAGGTCGCCCTTCTTGGCCCAAGTGATGATCGGATCGACGACCGAACGCAGCGCCTTAGCGCGGGTCTCGGTGGTCTTGATGCGGTCGTTCTCGAAGAGGGCCTTAGCAAGGCTCTTCTTCATGGCCTTGGTGTGGCTCGCATCGGTGCCGAGCTTAAGGCCCTTCTTAACGTTGTGACGCATGGTCTAGTTTCTCCTCAAATATGCGAAGCATTAAGCCTTCAGGCTCAGGCCCATGGACTCAAGCTTGTCCTTCACTTCCTCGATCGACTTAACACCGAAATTACGGATGTTGAGCAGATCGTTCTCCGAGAACTCAACGAGCTGACGGACCGAGTGAATGCTGGCGCGCTTAAGGCAGTTGTAGGAACGGACGGAAAGGTCCAGATCCTCGATCTGCTTGTCCAGCTCGGCGTTGTCGTTGGTGACCTCGGGAGCGAAGATCGAAGCCTCCTCCTCGACCTCGGGGGTCTCGGCAAGGTTCATAAAGGCGGCCATATGCTGGTTGATGATATTGGCAGCCTGGACCACGGCGTCGCGCGGGGCGATGGAGCCGTTGGTCTCGATCTCGAGGACAAGGCGGTCGTAGTCGGTATGCTGACCGACACGGCAAGCCTCAACGAGCTTGGCGCAACGGGAAACCGGCGAGTACAGCGAGTCGACATGGATCACACCGATGGGATCGTTGTCGCGCTTGTTGGCCTCGCCAGAAACATAGCCGCGGCCATAGCCGATGCGCATGCTCATGGTGAGATGGCCACCCTCGGTGAGCGTAGCGATGTGCTGCTCGGGGTTGACCAGCTCAAACTCGGACGGAATAAAGAAGTCCGCACCGGTGACCTCGCAGGGGCCGTCAACCGAGATGGTGGCGGTCGCCTCGTCGGTCGTGCCGAGAGCCCTGAAGACAAGACCCTTGACATTCAGGACGATGTCGGTGACATCCTCGACCATGTTAGGGATGGTCATGAACTCGTGCTGCGCACCATCGATCTGAATAGCCTCGACGGCGGCACCCTCGAGCGAGGACAGAAGAACGCGACGAAGGGAGTTACCCAGCGTATCGCCGTAGCCACGCTCGAGCGGCTCGACGGAGACACGAGCAGACGTCTCGTTGATCTCTTCGACCTGAACCTGAGGCCTAATGAATTCTGACATGTATTACCTCCAGCCTCAGCAGCCCGGATGGACTACTTAGAGTAGAGCTCGACGATGAGCTGCTCGTTGATATCACCGCTGATCTGCTCACGCGTCGGCAGAGCGAGCACGTTACCAGACAGCTTCTCGATATCGACCTCGAGCCAGCCAGGGACCTCAAAGCGCTCGGAGGAAATCAGAGCCTCCTTGATGGGGAGGAGGTCACGGAACTTCTCGCCGACAGCGACGACGTCGCCGGCCTTGACGCGGTAGGACGGGATGTCCACGCGCTTGCCGTTCACGGTGAAGTGACCGTGACGGACGGACTGACGAGCCTCTTTGCGGGTGCGGGCGAAGCCAAGACGGAAGACGACGTTGTCGAGGCGAGACTCAAGGATGATCATGAGGTTCTCACCGGTGACGCCGTTCATCTTACGGGCCTTGTTGAAGTAGCCGTGGAACTGCTTCTCCAGAACGCCATAGATGAACTTGACCTTCTGCTTCTCGCGCAGCTGCATGCCGTACTCAGATTCCTTGCGACGGCGCTTGGGCTGACGGATAGATTCCTTCTTGCTGCTGTAACCGAGCTCAGCGGGATCGATCCCGAGCTGACGGCAGCGCTTAAGAACAGGAGTCCTGTCGATTGCCATATTGATACGATCCTTTCAGTTACACGCGGCGACGCTTCTTGGGGCGGCAGCCGTTGTGCGGAATGGGGGTCTTGTCCTGGATGCTCGAGACCTCGAGGCCAGCAGCCTGGAGGGAGCGAATGGCGGTCTCACGACCGGAGCCGGGGCCCTTGACGAAGACGGAAACCTTCTTCATACCGTGCTCCATGGCCTGCTTGGCAGCAGCCTCGGCAGCCATCTGGGCAGCGAACGGCGTGGACTTACGGGAGCCCTTGAAGCCCACCTGGCCAGCCGACTTCCAGGAAATGACGTTGCCCTGGGGATCGGTGATCGAAACGATCGTGTTGTTGAACGTAGAACGAATGTGAGCCTGGCCCACGGAAATGTTCTTACGGTCCGCGCGCTTCAGACGGGCAGCGCGAACGTTCTTCTTAGCAGTAGCCATCTATCTAGCGCTCCTTATTTCTTCTTCTTAGCACCGATCTGACGCTTCGGGCCCTTGCGGGTACGAGCGTTAGTGTGGGTGCGCTGGCCGCGGACCGGGAGGCCCTTGCGGTGACGAAGGCCGCGGTTGCAGCCGATGTCCATAAGGCGCTTGACGTTCTGGTTGCGCTCACGGCGGAGGTCGCCCTCAACCATGATCTGGTTCTTATCGATATAATCACGGATGGCGTTAACCTCATCCTCGGTGAGGTCCTTAACGCGCGTATCCACGTTAACGTTGCACTCGACGCAGATCTTCGTCGCAGTGGTGCGGCCGATGCCGTAAATGTAGGTCAGACCGATCTCAACGCGCTTCTCACGCGGGAGGTCGACACCATTAATACGGGCCAACGTAGTCTCCTCTCTTAACCCTGACGCTGCTTATGACGGGGGTTCTCGCAAATGACG
Organism: Collinsella sp. TF06-26; assembly: GCF_002232035.1. Lineage (GTDB taxonomy): Bacteria > Actinomycetota > Coriobacteriia > Coriobacteriales > Coriobacteriaceae > Collinsella. The sequence goes on along the minus strand of NZ_NKXR01000018.1, from coordinate 25,637 downwards.
AGGACCTTGCCATGGCGCCTAATGATTTTGCACTTATCGCACATCTTCTTGACCGAAGGACGTACCTTCATCGTTCTTCCTTTCGGTAGCGCTCAAACTACTTCCCTACTATCTACTCGCCCAGCCGCAGGCGTTTAAAACTATGGCTGGTCTTCACACACAATCCGACCGTAGGTTGAGCTAAGCCTGCAGTCGGAAATGGAGTGCGCGTATGCGTGCCGCTATTTGTAGCGATAGGTGATGCGGCCGCGGGTCAGGTCGTACGGGGAAAGCTCCACGACAACCCTGTCACCGGGGAGAATACGGATGTAATTCATTCGGATCTTGCCAGAAATGTTGCACAGAACCGAATGACCGTTCTCGAGCTCGACCTTAAACATGGCATTGGGCAGCGGTTCCTTTACCGTACCCTCGAGCTCAATTGCGTCTTCCTTCTTCACAAGCAATCATCTTTCTCTAGAAAACGACAGCGATTGAGTATTCTACAATACGCATGCACGTATCGTAGTATCTTCGTAATGGCTCCACAACTAAGCGGAACTTGTTACATTTGAAATGTTAAGGCGTGCATTTGACGCAAGCCCTACATTTCACCGCCCTGCAAGGAACACCAAGCACCCTGGGCATCCGTGGTGAGAATCACCGGACCGTCATTGGTAATGGCGACGGTGTTCTCGTAGTGCGCGGCGGGCAGGTGGTCGTTGGTCGTAACAATCCAACCGTCGGAGCCCGTGCTCACATGGTTGGAACCCATCGTAACCATCGGCTCGATGGCAATGACCATGCCGGCCTGGAGGCGAACGCCCCTCCCCTTCTTTCCATAGTTAGGAACGTTGGGGTCCTCGTGCATCACGCGGCCAATGCCATGGCCCACATAGTCACGAAGCACGCCGTAACCGTGAGACTCGGCGAGGGACTGAACGGCATAACCGACGTCCCCGATATGGTTACCGGGGACAGCCTGCTCGATGGCAGCCTTAAGGCAATCGCGCGTAACCTCGCACAGGGCCTTGGCCTCGGGCGTGGGGGTGCCGACGAAAAACGTCCAAGCGTTATCGCCGACCCAACCGTCGACAACGGCTCCCGTATCGATGGAAATGATATCGCCATCGCGCAGGATCATGTCGGGGTTGGGAATACCGTGGACCACGGCATCGTTGATCGATGCGCAAATGGTTCCCGGGAACCCGCCGTAACCCTTAAAGGCCGGGATGCCGCCATGCATGCGGATAATCTGCTCCGCGAGCTGATCGAGCTCAAAGGTCGAAACGCCGGGGCGCACCATGGCTCCAACGTGGCGGAGCGCCATCTTAGATAGCGCTCCTGCCTTCTTCATCTGCTCGATTTGCGTTGCAGACTTAATCTTGATCATAGACCGAGAGCCTCTTTGACATCCCCGTACACGGTCTCGCGAGCCTGGTCACCGTTGACCGACTTGAGCAGACCCTGGCCACGATAGTAGTCGACGAGCGGGCTCGTGGACTTCTCGTAGACGTCGAGACGGTTCTTGATGGTCTCGGGCTTGTCGTCGTCGCGCTGATACATCTCGCCTGCGCACTTGGGGCAGGTAGCATCGGCAGCCGTGCCGGTGTAACCGCAGGCGCGGCAGGTGCGACGCGAAGACAGACGATCGATGATGACCTCGGGGGCCACGTCGACCAGAAGGGCGCAGTCGATCTCGCGACCCATGGCGGAGAGCTCGGAATCGAGCGTCACAGCCTGGGCGGTGTTGCGCGGGAAGCCGTCGAGGATGAAGCCCTGCTGGGCGTCATCGGCGGCAAGGCGCTCCTTGACAAGGTCGATCACGAGCTGGTCGGGGACGAGCTCGCCAGCGTCCATGTACTTCTTAGCCTGAATACCAAGCTCGGTGCCACCCTTGACGGCAGCACGCAGCAGGTCGCCCGTGGAAATGTGAGCGACGCCAAACTCGTCGACGAGCTCCTGTGCGACGGTGCCCTTACCGGCACCCGGAGCTCCGAGCAATACGAGGTTCATGAGCAATCCTCCTCTAGCCTATTTAAAGAATCCATCGTAATCATACATCTTGATCTGGCCTTCGAGCTTATCGACCGTGTCGAGCACGACGCCGACCATGATGAGGATGGACGTGCCGCCAAATGCCTGGATCAGATGGTTACCAGTGAAGGAGAAGATGATCGAAGGCACGATGGCGATGAGCGCCAAAAAGACAGCGCTGGGAAGCGTGATCTTGTTGAGCGCGTTCTTGATGTAGGCCGCGGTAGCCCTACCCGGACGCACGCCCGGAATAAAGCCGCCCTGCTTCTTAAGGTTGTCGGCCGTGTCATCGGGGTTGAACACCATGGAGGTGTAGAAGTACGCGAAGAACACGATGAGGACAACGTTAAGCACCCAGTTGAGCCAACCGGTCGAAAGCGCAGAGGCAACTGCCTGAATCCAGCCGATGCCGGGGAAGAACACGGCAATCTGAGCCGGGAAGTACAGCAGCGCCGAAGCGAAGATGATCGGCACGACGCCCGCAGTGTTGACCTTGATGGGCAGGTAGGTGGTCTGTCCACCCATCATGCGACGGCCCACGACGCGCTTGGCGTAGGAGACCGGAATGCGGCGCTGGCCGCGCTCAAGGAAAACGATCAGCGGGATAACCAGCAGGATGATGGCGCAGATGATCACCATGGTGATGATGCCACCGGCATTGCCCTCGGTGCTGGAGAAGATAGCCTGCGGCAGACCGGCCATGATGTTCGCAAAGATGATCAGCGACATGCCATTGCCGATACCGCGCTGGGTGATGAGCTCACCAATCCACATGATCAGCATGGCGCCCGCGGTGAGCGTGCCGACGACCATGAGGTCGAAGATGATCTCGGGAGCGCCGGCGCCATTAAAGCTGATGCCGAAGCTCTTAAAGAGGAAGAGGTAACCCACGGAGTTGAGGATTGCCAGAGCCAGGGTGAGGTAACGCGAATACTGCGTAATCTTGGTCTGACCGACCTCGCCCTCGCGGGCAAGCTCATGCAGGGAAGGCACAACGGCCTGGAGCATCTGGAGGATGATCGAGCTGGTGATGTAAGGCATGATGCCCAGCGAAAACACCGACACATAGCTCAACGCGCCGCCAGAGAAAAGATTCAGGAGGGCCATAGCACCTGCGGCGACCGAATTGTTATCGGTCGAGAAAAGGCCCAGCATCCCCTGGAAGGGAATGCCGGGCACAGGAACGTGCGCACCAATGCGGTACACGACGAGCATAGCTATGGTAAAAAGAATCTTTTCGCGCAATTCTTTGATGCGGAAAGCATTCTTAAGACCATTTAGCACGGCAGCTCGACCTTTCCGCCAGCGGCCTCGATCTTGGCCTGCGCAGAAGCGCTGACCTTGTCGACCTTGACCGTGAACTTCTTGGTGAGCTCACCATTGCCGAGCACCTTGACGGGCTCGAACTCGCTCTTGGTGATGCGAGCGGCCTTAAGAGCGGCACCGTCGATCACAGCGCCGTCCTCGAACTTACGCTCGAGACGCTCAACGTTAACAGCGGTGTACTCGATACGACGGGGGTTGCGGAAGCCCGGAAGCTTGGGCAGGCGCATAGCCAGCGGAGTCTGGCCACCCTCGAAGCCGGCACCCTTGGTGCCACCAGAGCGGGAACCCTGGCCCTTCTGACCGCGGCCAGAAGTGGTGCCGTGACCCGAAGAATTGCCACGGCCGACGCGCTTGCGGTTCTTAGTGGAACCGGGCGCGGGAGTAAGATCGTGAAGCTGCATTTGCTACTCCTCTACAATCTCGACAAGGTGCTTGACCTTGAAGATCATGCCGCGGACGGACTCGTTGTCAGCAATCTCGCGAACCTCGCGGATCCTGTGGAGACCGAGGGCACGGACAGTACGGACCTGGTCCTGCTTGCAACCGTTGGTGCTGCGGACCTGCTTGATCTTGATGGTGTCAGCCATGCTTAGTTCTCCTTACCGACGAACATCTCGGAGACCGTCAGGCCACGGCGAGCCGCGACGTCCTCAGGGCTGGAGAGCTCCTTGAGGCCCTCGACGGCAGCCTTGATGATGTTGAGGCCGTTGTCGGTACCGAGGGACTTGGACAGGACGTTCTTGATGCCAGCAAGCTCGAAGAGGGGACGCACAGCGCCGCCGGCGATAACGCCGGTACCCTCGACAGCGGGCTTGATGATGATGCGGCCGGCACCAAAGTGGCCGAGAACCTCGTGCGGGATGGTGCCCTGCTCGGTCACCGGCACGTGGAACATGTTCTTCTTGGCATCGAGAGACGCCTTGGAGATGGCCAGGGGCACCTCAGCGGACTTGCCCATGCCAACGCCGACGTTGCCCTTGCCGTCGCCAACGACGACGAGAGCGACGAGGCTCATGCGACGACCACCCTTGACGGTCTTCGACACGCGATTGATGTAAACGACGCGCTCCTCGAACTCGGAGGCCTCGCGCTGCTGCTTCTGATTACGAGCCATGTGCTACATACCTCCTAGAACTCGAGACCGGCGGCACGAGCACCGTCGGCGAGGGCCTTGACGCGGCCATGGTAGATACGGCCACCACGATCGAAAGCGACCTTGGTGATGCCGGCCTCGATGGCACGCTTGCCAACGAGCTGACCGACCTTCTCCGCAGCCTCCTTGTTCGAGGTGTGGGTGCCCTTGAACTCGGCCTCGAGGGTCGAGGCAGAGACGAGCGTCAGGCTGGAGCCCTTGCTGTCGTCGATGATCTGGGCATAGATGTTGGCGTTGGTACGGGTCACGCGAAGACGCGGACGCTCGGCGGTACCCGAGACCTTGCCGCGAACACGACGCTGACGACGCTTGAGGCCTTCCAGCTTCGCCTTATGCTTGTTCATACGTAAACTCCTAAAAAGGTTGATCTTGCCAGCACCTAACGGGGTGCTGGTCTTATGCGAGTAAGTCGGTTACGACTACTTGGCGGCCTTACCCAGCTTGCGGCGGATGTGCTCGCCAACGTAGTGGATACCCTTGCCCTTGTAAGGCTCGGGAGGACGATGGCCGCGAATCTCAGCGGCGATCTGACCGACCTGCTGCTTGTTGATACCCTTGACGTTCACGTGGGTGTTGTCGGGAACCTCGAAGGTGATGCCCTCGGGAGCCTCGACGATCACGGGGTGCGAGAAGCCCAGGGAGAACTCGAGGTTCTTGCCCTTCTGCTGCACGCGGTAACCGACGCCGGCGAGCTCGAGCTTCTTCTCGAAGCCCTCGGAAACGCCAACAACCATGTTGTGGATGAGGGCGCGGGTGAGGCCGTGACGGGCACGGGTCTCACGCTCGTCGTCGGGACGGGAAACGGTGAGGACGTTGTCCTCGACGTTGATAGCGAGCTTCTCAAAGACATCGAGCTCGAGCTGGCCCTTGGGGCCCTTGACGACAACGTTGTTGCCGTTGACTGCCACTTCGACTCCGGCGGGAATCTGGACAGGCTTATTACCGATACGAGACACGGTGATCTCCTTTCCTTCTACCTACCGAGCGAATTACCAGACGTAAGCGATGATCTCGCCGCCGACGTTGTGCTTGCGAGCATCGCGGTCGGTCATGACGCCATGGCTGGTGGAAATGATGGCGGTACCAAGGCCACCGCGGACGCGGGGCATGTCGGCAACGCCGGTGTACTTACGCAGGCCCGGCTTGGAAATGCGGCGGATGCCGTTGATGACCTTAGCCTTCTTGGGACCATACTTAAGCGTGATGTGCAGAGTCTTCTGGGGAACGGTGTCCTCGACATCGTAGCCCTCGATGTAGCCCTCCTCGTGCAGAACACGAGCGATCTCGACGAGCTTCTTGCTGCTCGGCATGGAGACCGTGGCCTTGTTCACAGAGTTAGCGTTACGGATGCGCGTAAGCATATCTGCGATCGGGTCTGTAAGGTTCATACAGATTCTCCTTCGTTCTTGATGAACACGTGCTCTTGGTTCTTCGCCGCCCTTAACGGCAAAGCCTTTTTAGCGCGTTTTCCCTGTTCCAAACTGATGCTTGAAACGCTGGTAGTGACTTACCAGCTGGCCTTCTTAACGCCGGGAAGCTCGCCCTTGAGTGCAAGCTCGCGGAAGCAGACACGGCACAGGCCGAACTTGCGGTACACAGAGTGCGGACGGCCGCAGCGCTGGCAGCGCGTGTACTCACGAGTAGAGAACTTCTGCTTGCGATTGCACTTGACGATCATCGATGTCTTAGCCACTTATATCCTCCTCACATAGAGTATTGTTCGCCCCAAGCGCCGCCCCCTTCTGGGAACGGCGCTCATAGGGCAGGTGAACCTATTTCTTGAACGGGAAACCGAAGGCGTCCAGAAGGGCCTTGGCCTCCTCATCGGTGTTGGCGGTGGTCACGAAAGTGATGTCCATACCACGCTGGTGATCGACGGAGTCGAAGTCGATCTCGGGGAAGATGAGCTGCTCGGTGACGCCCATGGAGAAGTTACCACGACCGTCGAAGCTCTTGGCGGAGATGCCGCGGAAGTCGCGGATACGGGGGATCGCGACGGAGGTCAGACGATCGAAGAACTCCCACATACGATCGCCACGCAGGGTAACCTTGCAGCCGATCGGCATACCAGCGCGCAGGCGGAAGGTAGCGATGGACTTGCGGGCACGGGTGATCATCGGCTGCTGACCGGTAATGGCGCGCAGGTCGCGCACGGCACCGTCGATGGCCTTGGAATCGGTAGCGGCCTCGCCGACACCCATGTTCACGACGATCTTCTCAAACTTGGGGATCATCATGACGTTCTCGTACTGGAACTTGTCCTGAAGCTGCTGCTTGACCTCGTTGTTGTACTTGGTCTTCAGACGCGGCACATACTTCTCTTCTGCCATTGTTCACTCCTTCTTGGGGTTTTAAGCACGGGGCGTGGCCACGATGGGTTGTCCTCGTGCCTCCTGGCTGCATCCGCGCCGCTCATGGCATTTCGCGGTTTGGACTCGACGCAGCAGGAGCCGACAAAACAATCGGTACTATACGCGCATCGGGAGCGTATTTCCAGAAAAACCTCGTCTGCCTGCACAACTCCACAACTCCCCCGCACATATTGATCCCTAGGGGACGGAGGAAAATGGCAGTTGCGGTGAAATAGGGACCGTTTGACGGCTTAACAGGCTTTAATAGTCCGTATTTCACCGCAACTCATATATGGGGATGCGATTAGCGCTTGCGGGGGACGAGCTTGGTGCGGCGCAGGTGAATCATCTCGGCAGCGATGGAGATGGCGATTTCCTCGGGGTCCTCGGCCTCGATGGCGACACCGATCGGCAGGTGCAGCTCGTCGATTTGCTCCTGCGTAAAGCCCTCCTGCTCCAGGCGGGCGCACACAAAGGCCGTCTTGCGGCGCGAGCCCAAGCAGCCCAGATAGGCGGGTTTGGCGCGCATGGCCTGAATCACCACGTCGATATCGGACTTGTGACCCGCCGTGGCGACGACCACCAGGTCGCGCGGGCCGATGGGACACAGCTCGCTCAGGTTCTTATAATCGACCAGACGACGGTCGTAGACGCCGGGCACCCATTCGGGGGTCAACGTGCCGGGGCGGTCGTCGCAAGCCACGACGGCAAAGCCCGCCGCCGTGAGCACCCGCGCCGTCGCAGCGCCCACGTGGCCGCAGCCAAAGATATAGGTCAGGCCCTCGGGGCAGAGCGTCTCGATGTGCGCCGGGGGAATCTCGGAGGCGGCGTTGGTGTAGGTGACCTTACTCCCCTCCTCCACCAGCGAAAGCTCGGGGCAGCCGGCAATGGTATGGCGCGATGTCTCGCCATGGTACTCAACCACATCGCCCTCGAGCGCGCTCGCGATAAACGGCTCAAAGTCGATGACGAAGTCGCCGATGCGCCGATAGGCCAAGACGTCGGCAACCGACTGGAACAACGGTGCCTGAGTCGCATCCAAATGCAGGTAGCACAGGCAGATGGCTCCGCCGCAGATCATGCCGGTATCGGAGTTCTCGCCGCCCATGGTGTAGCGGACCAGACGCGACTGTCCCGCGCTCAGGAGCTCGCGCGCCTCATCCAGCGCAAAGAGCTCAATCTTGCCGCCGCCGATAGTGCCCGCCTGGCTGCCATCGGCAAAGACGGCCATCCAGGCGCCCACACCGCGCGGGGACGACCCCGCCGTACCGGCCACGACCACCAGCTCGCACGTCTCGCCAGCACGCAGGGCGGCAAGCGCCGCATTCACAACATCGAGCTTTTCCATTGCCGCCTTCTATCCTCTAAAGACATCGGTGAGCATAGCGAGTGCCTCGAGCACGCCGCCGCCGACCGACGTCGCTTTGTCCGAAATGTAGTTGATATAGCTGGCATCGCCGCGCGGGTCGACATCGGCGCATTTAAAGCCCTCAGTCACCTGCACGCCGTTCGCCAAAAGCCCGCGCAGACAGCCATCGATCTGCGTGCACATGGGCGTATCGCCCGCGTAGCCAATCACGTCTCCGGCGCTCACGATGTCGCCGATTGCGCGGTCGGACCGAAACACGCCGGCGGCGGGGCTGTGGATAACACGTTCCTTGCCATAGCCGGCGATAATGCCCGGCACGCCCGTGTTGGGCTGGGGCGAACCTTGGGTAATGACACGGCCGAGAAAATGCCCGCGCATGGTCTCGACCACGGCGTCGCAGTCAACCGGCGCGGTAAAGCCCGGCCCCACAGCGATGACGGCAGGCGCCATGTCGCGCGTGGTGCCCAAGTTGCGCTTAGCCAAAATCGCGTCGACCACAGCCGCGGGTTTCAGCTCGCCGAGCATCTTGGCCTGAGGGTCCACCACAACGGCGACGTCTCCAGCCTCGGTAATCTCAAGCGCCTCAGCCGGCGTCCGTGCCAAGCGAGCGCGAATGCCTTCGACCTCGACCTCGCCCAGGCGAATGGCCTCGCAAAAACAGATTGTGCGGCGGATGCACGTGGGAACCGCGATATCGGCCATAACGACCGAAACGCCGGCGCGCACCAAGCGAGCGGCGACGCCCGTGGCGATATCGCCGGCGCCGCGAACATAAACGAGCATTCCCGGGGTACCTCCCTGTGCTACGGTTTGAGCAGAGCAAAAGCGGTTCGGCCGCTACTCTGATGATTATTTATTATCACAGTATTATACGGCGGTGAACAGATGGAAACGGTTAGCGGCAATCTTGCCTCCGCGCTCAGGATCGAGCCGGGCATTACCGCGATTATCGGCAGTGGCGGCAAGTCGACGCTGCTGAAGACGCTGGGTCTCGAGCTCATGCGCGCTGGCGGCCGCGTGCTCCTCTGTACCACCACGCACATGTTTCCCGTCGCCGGCGTGCCATGGGACGGGTCGAGCCGTCGCCTGGACGCCGCGCCTTGGAAGCCGGGCGCCGCGCATGTCCCCGGTTGCACCTGCGAGGCCTGCACGGGCCTTGTGCACGGAAGCATCTGCCAGGCAGGCGTCTTGGACCCGGAGACAGGCAAGCTCTCCGCCCCCGCTGAGCCGATCGACCAGCTGGCGCAGCGCTTTGACTATGTGTTGGCCGAGGCAGATGGCAGCAAGCGACTCCCGCTCAAGGCGCATGCCGCCTGGGAGCCGGTAATTCCCGCCGCCACGGCAAACGTTGTCTGGGTCGTCGGCGCCTCGGGGCTGGGCAAGCCCGTCGCCGAGGTTGTCCACCGCCCCGAGCTCTTCTGCGAGCGCTGCGGCTGCGAGCCCACCGACGCTGCCACCCCAGAGCGCGTCGCCCAGGTGCTCAATGCCGAGCTGCAGATGCTGAACCTCAACAATGCCCACATCATGCTCAACCAAGTCGACACGCTTGCCGATCCAACGATGGCAGATCGCTTCGAGGCAGCCCTCGGCCGCCCCCTCATCGCCACCAGCCTCCAGGGGTAGCTAATTTGGCGGCCTTCCTGTTAGCGGGGGACGTAGCGGCCGGGTTGGGCTCCGGTGGGCTCGCCGTCGCGCGCAGCCAGTACGCCGTTCACAAACACGGCCTTGGCGCGGCCGTGCGCCTCAAAGCCCTCGAGCGGCGTGTAGTCCACGGCCTGATGCTGCGTCGCGGCGCTAATCGTCCAGCGCGCCTTGGGATCCCACACGCACACGTCGGCATCGGCGCCCTCGGCAAGACAGCCCTTGTGCGGATACATGCCAAAGACGCGCGCCGGGTTCTCGCTCATCAGGCGGCACAGATCCTCGGGACCCAGCTGTCCCTCAAAGCTCGTAGCGATCGCGACGGGGCGATGCTCCACGCCGGGTCCGCCGTTGGGAATCGCGCGGAAGTCGTCGCGCCCGCGGTCCTTTTGCCCGTGCAGGTTAAAGCTACAGTGGTCGGTCGTAATCGTATCGATCTCGCCGGCCACAAGCGCCTCGCACAGCGCCGCACGGTCGCCGGCATGGCGCAGCGGCGGACTCATCACGTACTTGGCGCCCGCAAAGCCGTCCTCGCCCTGCTCCAGATAGCAGGTGTCGTCGAGCATCAGATACTGAGGGCATGTCTCGACATAGATGTTCTTCTGCCCGCGCGCTTTGGCAGCGCGAATGGCCTCGAGCCCCAGCTTGGTCGAAAGGTGCACCACGTTGACCGGAGCGTCCCCGGCCAAGTGCGCCAGATACAGCAGGCGGCTCACGGCCTCGGCCTCACACACGTCCGGACGGCTGAGCGCATGGCCCTCGGGCCCGTGGATACCCTGCTCAAACACGCGCTTCTGCAGCGCGTTGACCAACGTGCCGTTCTCGCAATGCACGCACAGGATACCGCCCACGCGCTTGAGCTCCTCCAGCACCTCGAGCGTCTCGGCATCGTCCAGGCGCAGATGGTCGTAGGCAAAGTAGGTCTTAAACGACGACACGCCCGCCTCGCGCATGGCCGAAAGGTCGGCGCGGTTGCGCTCATTCCACTCGGCAAGCGCCATATGGAAGGCATAGTTGGCGGTGCAGGTGCCGTCGGCGCGATGATGCCACTCGACCAAGGCATCGGGCATGGTCACGCCGCGATCGGCCGTCGCGTAGTCCACAATGGTCGTCGTGCCGCCGCAGGCAGCCGCGCGCGTGCCGGTCTCAAAGCTATCGGCTGTCCAATCCATGCCGGTCCAGCACTGCATGTGCGTGTGCCCATCGATAAAGCCCGGGAACACCCAGCAGCCCGCAGCATCCTCGACGGTATCGCCCTCGGCCGGCTCAATCGCCGCGGCAATCCGCACGATCTTATCGCCATCCATGGCAAGATCGGCGCGGCGAAGCCCCTGGGGCGTCACGAGTGCGCCGTTTTTGATGATGATCATAATTGCTCCTTATTGATTGATGCAGTTGGCCACGCGATCAAAATACGAGCAGGCGGCGATATGCTCCGTTATGCGTCGCTGTCCCTTGACGGTATCGACGTCCCACAGCTCGTAGGCACGCGCCTCGACCAGCACCACGTCGGTACGGTCCTTGAGGATCGAACCGCCGCCGTCCTTACCCTCAAGACACATAAGTGCATCGAACAGTTCCGCCGGAAAGAGCACCGGGCTCGAAGGCTCACCGTTGCACGCAAGACGCACCGGATGCTTGCGGCCACGCTCGTCAAATGCACGAACCATAGCCTCAAAAGAATCCGAACTCACGAGCGGCTGGTCGCCCGGCAAAAAGAGGCAACCTTTCCAGTTGCGTTCGACTCCCCACGAAAGGCCCGCACGGACGCTTTCGCTGCGCAGCTCGCCATCGTGCAGCACGCACGGGCAATGCTTGTCATCACAAATCTGAGCGACCTCGGGCCAACGCGTCGAAACCACAACGTCAAAGCCCCGGGGAACCGAATCAATGGTCCGGGCAATCAGCGGCTCGCCATAGATATCAGCGAGCATCTTGTTAGAGCCAAATCGCTTGCCCTCGCCCGAAGCCATAATGACGCAACCAAGTTTCATGGCGATACCTCCCCTGAAACCATCGTACCCATAACTCGCGTCGCGGGGCATCTACATCGAAAGCGCTTATCCCGCACGCCCACGATGCAAAAAGGGGCACCCCGCCGGTTGGCAGAGCGCCCCCTTTACATGGCTTACCTCAACCCAGCTTTAGGCCTGGAACCAACGGGCGGTGTTGCGCTCGTCGAGGGCCTTGAGGGTAGCGGCGGGATCGGCAACCTTCTGCAGGAACATCATGGCTGCGATGGCGTACGGCTTGTAGCTGGCCTCCTTGTACATGCCCACGCGGTGCATGTCGAAGACGTCGGCGTTGACCTCGCCGTGCTCGCAGGAGACACCGGAGATGTCGGCGGGCAGCGGATGCATAAAGATGGTGTCCTGGCCGTTGGCGGTCTTCTCCATGAGCTCGGTCGTGGAGCACCAGTCCTGATGGGTGGCGTTCTGGGCGAGCAGCTCCTTCTCGAGCGCAGCGATGCCGACGTCGTCGCCCTCGGCGTACAGGTTGGTGCGCTTCTCCATGGCGGCAAACGGAGCCCAGCTCTTGGGGATCACGATGTCGGCGCCCTCGAAGGCCTCGGCCATGGTGTTGACCTGCTTAAAGGTGGTGCCGGACTCGGCGGCATAGCCCTTGGCGCGCTCGACGACCTCGGGCATGAGGTCGTAGCCCTCGGGGTGGGCCAGGGTGACGTCCATGCCAAAACGGGGCAGCAGGCTGATCAGCGACTGCGGGCAGGACAGCGGCTTGCCGTAAGAAGGCGAATAGGCCCAGGTGACGGCAACCTTCTTGCCCTTGAGGTTCTCAAGACCGCCAAACTCGTTGATGAGGTAGAGCATGTCGGCAGAGGACTGCGTGGGGTGATCGGAGTCGGACTGCAGGGAGATGAGCGTGGGACGGTGATCCAGAACGCCGTCCTCGTAGGCCTGCTGGACAGACTCGGAGACCTCGGCCATGTAGGCGTCGCCCTTGCCGATGTACATGTCGTCGCGGATGCCGATGACGTCGGCCATGAAGGAGATCATGGTAGCGGTCTCGCGGACGGTCTCGCCGTGAGCGATCTGGGACTTCTTCTCGTCCAGGTCCTGCAGCTCGAGGCCGAGCAGGTTGGCGGCCTTAGAGAAGGAGAAGCGCGTACGGGTGGAGTTGTCGCGGAACAGGGAGACGGCCAGGCCCGAGTCGAAGATCTTGGACGAAACGTTGTTCTCACGCAGCTCGCGCAGGGCGTCGGCAACGATGTAGAGAGCCTTGAGCTCATCGGTGGTCTTATCCCAGGTGTGCAGGAAGTCGCTGCCGTACATGCCCTTAAAATCGAGGCCGTTCAGCTGCTCGACGAGCTCGGTAAACTTGGCGTCCATGTAAATATCCTTTCCATAGATGAAACGATCGCAATGAGTAGATGTGCTCCGGCATGCGCGTGTGGCTAGAACATGCAGAGCGCTATGACGAGGACCCGCTACCGTTGAGGAAGCATGGGAGATAACGACCGCGGGCCCCAAGTCAACAGGGGGTGCCGGGGACACGAGCGGCCCCCGGCTCAACAAGATCGTGGAATGGGACTAATCGATCTTGTTGTTGGTCAGACCGGCGCGGAACACGGTAGCGTCGCCATCGGCCTGGCTCGGATCGTAGAGGTTCAAAGCAGCAACATACATGGCGGCAGCGGTGACCAGGTCGTCCTTGTAGGTGACCTCGTTGGGAGCGTGAGCCTGAGACTCGGCACCCGGGCCAAAGCCGACGCAGGGGATGCCATAGCGGCCCTGGATGGAAACGCAGTTCGTGGAGAAGGTCCACTTGTCGCACAGCGGACGACCGGTGCGCTTGTCCATGCTGGGCTCGCAGCCGATGCGCTCGTCACCGAACATGGCCTTGTGGGCGTCGACGAGGGCCTTGACGTGCGGAGCGGTCTCCTTGTTGATCCACGTGGGGAAGTAAGCCTCGGTCTCGTAGACCTCGCCGGTCCAGGACGGACGGTCGTACATGTACATGGAGACCTTCACGTCGTCGCCGTACTTCTTGGCGGCCGGCAGGTTGCGGATCTCGTCCAGGCAGGACTCCCAGGTCTCGCCGGCGGTCATGCGACGGTCGATGGAGATGGCGCAAGAGTCAGCGACAGCGCAGCGGCTGGGGCTGGTGTAGAAGATCTGGCTGACGGTGCAGGTGCCGCGGCCCAGGAAGCGGGCGTCCTCAAAGTGCTCGGGGTTGTACTTGGGGTCGAGCATCTTGACGAGGCCCTTGATGTCGGTCGACTCGTCGCAGCCGTTGTTGTTGAGGGCGCGGACGTCGGCGATGATGTCGGCCATCTTGTAGATGGCGTTGTCGCCGCGGTCGGGAGCGGAACCGTGGCAGGAGGTGCCGTGAACGTCGACGCGGATCTCCATGCGGCCGCGGTGACCGCGATAGATGCCGCCGTCGGTGGGCTCAGTGGAAATGACGAACTCGGGCTTAATGCCGTCCTTGTTGTAGATGTACTGCCAGCACATGCCGTCGCAGTCCTCTTCCTGGACGGTGCCGACGACCATGATCTTGTAGCCCTCGGGGATGAGGCCCATGTCCTTCATCATCTTGGCAGCGTAGGTAGCAGAAGCCATGCCGCCCTCCTGGTCGGAGCCGCCGCGGCCGTAGATGATCTCGTCGGTCTCGTAGCCCTCATAGGGATCGGCATCCCAGTTCTCGATGTTGCCGATGCCGACGGTGTCGATGTGAGAGTCGATGGCGATGATCTTGTCGCCCTCGCCCATAAAGCCCATGACGTTGCCCAGGCCGTCGACCCTGACCTCGTCATAGCCAAGGCTCTCCATCTCGGCCTTGATGCAAGCGACAACCTCGCCCTCCTCGCAGGACTCAGAGGGATGGGAGATCATAGCGCGCAGGAAGCGAGTCATATCAGCACGATGAGACTCAGCCGCAGCCTTAATGGCATCAAAATCGAGTTCTTTAGTCATAACAGTCAACCTTTCTACAAGGGTTTACCTACAGGTAGATATTTCAGATAGATCACTTGTGCCAAGCAGCGTGAGGTCGAGCACCCCACAAGCAAGTAACCATAGGAGGCGGACGGAGGACTTTGCTCCGTCGCGAGTTCCGCACGAGCCGGAGAGCACTTAATGTGCTCTCCGTGCGAGCAGGACTGTCCGAGCAGGGAGTAAAGTCCTCCGGCTGCCTCCGGACAGGTCAGTCTGCTAGCAGGTCGGATACTCGCCCTCCCAGACGATGCGACGGTACTGATCCGGATCGGTGTCGCCCTCGGTGGAGAAGCAAAGCACGGAGCTCGTCTTGTCCAGGCCGATGAGCTCCTTGAGCTCGGCGTACTCGGGATCGAGCATGAGAGTCTCGACCAGGCCGGTGGTCACAGCGCCGGACTCGCCGGAGATGACGCGCGGGTCGCCCTTCTCGGGAGCGCCCAGGGTGCGCATGCCGCGAGCGGTAACCCAGTCGGGGCAGGACACGAAGGCGGTGGTGTGGTTGCGCAGGATATCCCAGCCAAGGATGTTGGGCTCGCCGCAGCACAGGCCGGCCATGATGGAGGGCATGTCGCCGTCCACGATGCGCGGGTCGCCGTCGCCGGCGGCAGCGCCCTTGTACAGGCAGGCGGCAGGCGCGCACTCGACCACGACGAAGGTGGGCGGGTTATCGGGATACAGGTTGGTGAAGTAGCCCACCACAGCGCCAGCCAGCGAGCCCACGCCAGCCTGGACAAAGACGTGCGTCGGGCGGTTGATGGCCATCTCGCGCAGCTGCTCGGCAGCCTCGGAAGCCATGGTGCCGTAGCCCTCCATGATCCAAGACGGGATTTTCTCGTAGCCCTCCCAGGCGGTGTCCTGAACGATAACGCCGCGCTCGCAAGCATCGGCCTCGGCGGCGGCCATGCGCACGCACTCGTCGTAGTTGACCTCTTCGATGGTCACCGTGGCGCCCTCGGCGGCGATGTTATCGAAGCGGGGCTTGGTGGAACCCTTAGGCATGTGCACGACGGCTTTCTGGCCCAGCTTGTTGGCAGCCCATGCCACACCGCGGCCATGGTTGCCGTCGGTGGCGGTAAAGAAGGTGGCCTGGCCAAAGTCCTTGGCAAGCTGATCGGAGGTCAGGTAGTCGAAGGTGCAGTCGGCAACGTCCTTGCCGGTCTCGTCGGCAATGTAGTTGGCCATGGCAAACGAACCGCCCAGGACCTTAAAGGCGTTGAGGCCAAAGCGATAGCTCTCGTCCTTAACGCACAGGTTGGACAGGCCCAGGCGCGCAGCCTGACCGTCCAGGCGGGCAAGCGGAGTGACGGTATATTGAGGGAACGACTGGTGGAAGGCGCGGGCCTTCTTCACGTGGTCGAGGCTCATGATTCCCAAGTGCTTGTCATCGCTCTTGGGCATCGTGTTGCCCGCCCACTGGATCTTATCGGCCATACGGTGAACTCCTTAAGTCCTCTCTTGCCGGCCCCCGCATACGCGTTTCAGCCCGATCCCATTCACACGGCTGAACTTTTATGTGGATGCCAAACAAAAAGTTTGTTAGTACTGTTCTATCACACTTTTTGATTGGTAAACCTAACAAATTGTTTGTTGTCGTAATCGGTACCTTTTCGCCGCTGAACGGTCACATAACGCAGCGACGCTATCGTTATTTGCGAACAAGTGTGGTTTATGGCAAAGTGTGCCCAAACTAATTTTTAGGAAGGCACCCATGACCCCCGCACAGATTGAGTTTTACAAGCGCCTCGCACACGGTCTGGCGCTCCAATTTGGCCCCAACTGCGAAGTCGTCGTCCACGATCTGGAGACCGAGGACGTAGACCACTCCATCGTAGTGATCGAAAACGGCCACGTCAGCGGGCGCAAACTGGGTGACGGCCCCAGCCATATTGTGTTTGAGTCCATGCACGAGGGCGCCACCGATGTACACGACCGCGAGCCGTACCTCACCAAAACCACCGATGGCAAGCTGCTCAAGTCCTCGACGATCTTTATCCGCAACGACGAGGGCAAGCCCGTCGGCATTTTGGGCATCAACTTTGACATTACGCTTATGAAGGCTTTTGAGCGTTCGCTCGACGCCTTTACCGGCACCGGCGGCACGGGCTATACCGAGCCCGAGCCCATTACCAAGAACATCGGCGACCTGCTCGAGGACCTGCTGCACGAGTGCGAGCAGTTTGTGGGCAAGCCCGCGGCACTCATGACCAAAGACGAGCGCATTCGTGCCATTGGCTACCTCGACCGTCGCGGCGCCTTTCTCATTTCCAAATCGAGCGAGCGCGCCTGCGAGTTCTTTGGCATCTCCAAATACAGCTTCTATAGCTACCTCAATGAGGCCAAGGCGGCGGCCGGCGACAAGTAGGCACTCGCCTGGATTGCCCCTCCCCTTTTGGGCGCGAGTTCTGGAAAGCACGAATCCAAGACCGAGCCGCTTGGGAAGTTCCATATAATCGATGTCATTAGTATTTCGAAAGGATGAAACAGAATGGCGTTGAGCAAGGCATCATGCACCGGTCGCGGATTGATTCCGGCAATTGGTGGACATGTGCACCGCATGTTCGATGAGGGTGAAGACGACCTGTTTTCGCTGAGCCTTGACGACGTGATGAATGATCGCCCGTGGACCGCCGACGAACTCATGGGCGGCGGGGCTCGTCCGTCAAGCCTCAATCCCGCACTTGCGCCTAAGCCCGCATCTGCGCCGACTCCTGCGCAGTCGCCTGTTTCGACGCCCGCACTCACTTCGGCGACCACGCCCGCTCCCCGCCCCGCAAGCGACCCGTCCGAAACGGCGGCATTTCTCGCTGCAGCGACGCAGGGCAAATCGGCCGACAGCACCGTTATGTACAGCGCCCAGCAGTTGCCTGTTCCTGCGGCACGCAAGCCTCCGGTCACAAGGCTCGATGAGCCCGTTGCCCATCAGGTTGCCTACGATTCCTGGGCTGCAACCGATCTGGATGAGACCTCTACCGGCATGCCGGCGCTCGACGTTCCAGTTAACCCGCTTTTTGCCGCCAACACGAGTGCCGCGGACTATGAGAGCGGTACGGCATTTTCCGATTATTCCGATGGCTATGCTGGCAACGGTCGCATCGAGACCGAGGATTATGGCACCGCATCGAGCGATTATCTCAACGATCCGTACGCTGCCACGCCTGCACCGGAATATGACCCGGAGGCCGCGTCCGCGCCGGTGTATACCAAAAGCACAGGCGAAGAACGCTTCGCCGATTATTACGCCGAGGAAAAGGCGCTGCGTTTCTCGGAATTTCCGCAGGCAGTCAAGGTTGCCTTTATCGCCATTGTCATTGCCCTGCTCGGTGTCATTGCGTTTGAGGGATTCCGGCTGTTCTCCGGCCCCACCCAAGCGGAGTCGGAGACCCAGCAAAAAGAGGACGATAACGAGTATCTGGACATCAACACCCTCAAGGGCGACCCCAACGACGGGGACGACGAGTAGCGAGGGCTAAGGGAGGGTCGGAAGAGTCGGCGGCACGTTACGGCTCCAAAAGCCCTGCCATAAAGATGGGCAGATACAGCACGTCACCATCGCGGTGAAGATTACATTCCGCAAGTACCAGGGCGCGATCGATTCCGTAGCCCTTCGTTGCCAGTGCGTTATCGAGCGCCGCGTGGGACTTAAAGCTCTTGCCCGATTTGACCTCGATGGCGAGCACTTCCCCATCGAACGTCTCTTCCACAAAATCGAGCTCACCGACCTTTTTGGACGTAAAGTAGCGCAATCTAAATCCGTGGGCTTTGAGCTCTTGGGCAACGAAGCCCTCGAATGCCGCCCCCATATTCATGCCAAAGGGGCCTTCTGCCTCCCCATCAAAAACGCCTTGGGCGACCCTTTTGGAATACGACGACATAAGCATTCCGGTGTCCAAGTAAAACAGCTTAAACAGATTTCGTTGCTCCCCCAATAAAAGGGGTGCCACGGGCGCCGTTACGTTATACACAGGAAGCGCGACACCCGCCTCCGATAGCCAGAGGAAATGATCTGTCACCTGCGAAAAACGTTTGACACCGTTAATCGATGACAGTTTGAATCGCTTGTTTTTGGAACCGGCCTCGCTGGGAATCAGATCATAGATATCGCGAATAACCAAGCGTAGCTCAGGCGGAGCGTACTTTGCGATGTCATCGCGATACAGGGCGTGAAGATCGCGATGGATGTTTCGAACCTCGTCGACATTGCGCGTCGCCAAGAAGGAATTGACCGCGTCGGGCATGCCCCCCACCACCACATACTGATGGAACAGATTGAGCAAGCGGTCATACAGATAGCCGGGGAGCTCCTTTTCGTCCTTTAGACAACCCCTGAGCATGTCAAACGCTCCGGCAGCAACGCCGCTTGCCCAGCAGAACTCCTCAAAGTCGAGCGGGTACATCTGGACCTGCTCGACATACCCCACCGGCAGGGAATCGATGCCCTCGAGCTCAACGCCAAGGAGCGATCCGGTAAGGATGTATCGAAAGTCGCCGCGCTGGACCAGGTATTTGATAAACGTCACTACGTTGGGGCATCGCTGCACCTCGTCGATAACCACAACGGTCTTGTTCGCAACCATCGGCTGCGTCGCAGCGATAGACATGCGCATAAGCAGGTCGTCCGCACTTTTCGCCGCCAAAAACGAATCGCGCACGGACGCGTCGGCGATAAGGTCGAACGTTACGACGTTTTCGAACGATTCGTTTGCAAAGACGTTGACCAAATATGACTTTCCTACCTGTCGGGCACCCTTGACCAAAAGAGCCTTGTTAGGCGACGAGGCAAGCCAAGATTCAAACCGTGCTTTCGCTTTTCTCTGCAGCATAAGCGCACCCCTTATTACGTGCTGTTTTAGCACTAGGATACACTTTTCCGTGGTTATTAGGTGCTCATTTCGACATTTTTTCGGGATTTTGAAGTGTGTATTACGACACTTTTCCGTACTTTTACACGGGATATTTCGACACTTTTTCGGATTTAAGCCTAACAGCAGCCGGCGAAATCAAGCGCCGCCCGCGCGTCATTTCGCAGGCGGCGTGCAGCCGTTGCACGCCGCCGCTCAAGCCGCACGATGTCAAAAGGCCGGCACTTGTGTATGCCTTTCGACATGCACAAGTGCCGGCTGGGTTTATCTATGCCACTCGCAAGAGTATTTCACGCTGAGTATTAAGGCATTCCCTAAGGCCTTCAACGTCATTCGGTTTCCTTTCGAACAGCTTAGGAATGACATTAGGGGTCTTCTCGCCATTTGCCTTGGACAAACGATCGGTGTAGTCGCGCACAGACTTAACAATGTCCTCAAACTGCTCGCCCTTAATTTCGACCGTGAAGCCTTCCTTACCGCCATTAAGGGCAGTTATGGCGTCTTCCAACCTGTCAATCATCTCGATCGTAAGTTCGCCATCCCCCAAAGCCTTAAGGTATTCCGAGAATGCAGAGTTAAAGTCTGCCATCCGCTTCTTTCGCAACGTGTCTTCTTTGCTGTGGCGCACGCAAGTCACCCCCGCATAGACGCCCCCGCCGACCGCAGCGACGCCCGCAACCGCAAGCGCAGCTATAGCAACTTTCTTGTTCTGCTTCGCAAGCTGAACTGCCTGGTCAGCTATACGCAGCGCTTTGTTGGCCCCATTTTGAACATCTGCAGGCTTAAGATGCCGAACAATATGACCAGCGCCGTCGCGCACAACACCGCCCCATTGGACATACTTACCAGTAGCTAGGCCCACCGCTATTTCTGCGGGAACTTCGAAAGCAACCTGTTGAATCATGGCAATGTCTCCTTTTATGCTGGCCACCAGATACGGGTGAGCGGAAGAATGGAACGGGTGTCGTCATCGGTCTTGTCATAGATTTCGACATAGTGCCGCACGAAGGCATCCAGATCGAGTAGGCGCACGGGAATGTTCGCGCGATCGGCCTCGTAGCGTGCCTCTTTCGTAAAGCCGCCCGTAGACACGTACAGACCGCGATCGCCTGCGCGAAGGCCACCGATAAATGCGCGAACCGCTGGGGCGCCCATAGCACCCTTGCGATGCTTGACCTCAGCGACAATGCGAGGCGACTCCAGCCCGAGAGCATCCGGAGACGCCACCACATCGCGACCGCCATCAGGACCCTTGGGCATAACGCGAGCGCAGTAGCCCATAGCCTTGAGCAGGCCCGCTACCAAGCGCTCCATATCCTCCCAATCGAGCTGGTTAACGCGATCCTTAATGAGCTCAATGCCATTGTCATAGGTCGCTGCGAGGGTTTCTTCGTCATTTGTCGCATCGTTATCATCGATGGCGGGATCATTTGAAGCCACCACCGACTTGTCCCTTGCAGCATTCGTGAGATCGGCCATGACCTCATCGGAGACAGCGAAGATGGTCTGGATGCCGCCGAGCGAATTCTTAGAGGACGGCGAAAGCACATCACGTGGAGCGGTTTCACCCCACTTGACGTCTCGCGTGTAGGTCACTCCGTCCATATCGCAGACGGCAACGCAGGGGCCAGTGATAACGCCAAGATGATAAAGGCGGCTCTCCGGGTCGTACATGACAACGGTCGAGTCCGTCGTCATATCGTGCGCAAAACGGTAAACCTGGCCAACACCCGCCGCGACCCTGCCCTTGCTGTCGCCGGGATGTGACAGGCCGTATGCTGCCCTAATCTGCTCGCGATTCATAGCGGCAATATCGGCACCATCGAAATCCCAGCCAATACCTATGACGCCATGCTCGAGCCAGTCGGACGCATATACGCCGCCACGACCGGCACGAATCATCCAAGCACCCACGCGAAACCTGCCTTTCTGCCATAGCACGACCGTGTTGTAGCACTATGACTTATCTCAAATGCCCCAGGCATTGCACCGACAACTTGCCACAGCGCTGGCAAACGGCCAACGATAGCCCCACTTTTACCCGCTTTCATGTAGGTAAGTCTTCGCCACACTCATAAGGTGGGGCAGATTCGCCTCGGTTGCCTTCATTTTGTATTTGCCCCCCATTTGTTCTTGTCGCCTGGAATTAAATGTTCACCAATCAACGAATTTTACATAGAGGACGCAACGCTATAATGCTGTAAACGCATTTGTATTGCATTTCGAGTGACGGGAGCACAGATGCCTGATAACTACAAGGAACTCATTAAGAGCAACCCTGACGAAACCGAAATCAGGAGCTTCCTGGTGAACGGTAATCAAGTCTCCGTGACTCTACGCATCCCCGACACCTTGCGCGACGCAGCGAAGGAGGAGGCGGCGCTGCGAGGAATGAGTTTCTCCGCCTTCGTGCGCACCTGCATGATCGAAGAGCTCGCGAAGAAAGGGGCATGAGCATGATCCGGGTCAAGACTCTCACCGTCCAGCTCATAGACGCGCAGCCGGACCGTATCCGCATCTGTCACATCGACGGCGAGTCGCTCGTGACCGTCGTCATTCCGAGCGAGGACCTCGCCGAGGCGAAGTCGCTACCGAACATCCCGTAGCGCGGCGTCTACTACCTGCTCGACGAGGACCACGGCAACTGCTGAAAAACGCGGGCGTCGTGGCCGCGCGCAGGGAGATTTTCGGCGATTCGGGCGGTATCGCAGAGCTCGCCGACGATCTCGAGTTCCCGACGCCCAGCGCCGCGGCGGTGTTCGTGCTCGGCGGCAGCCAGAACGGCTGGACCGAATGGGTAAGCGACGACGGAAAAACGCTCGACCAAGTCTATAGAAGCGAGGAAAACTAGATGAACAAGCAGCAACTGGCATCAAAGATATGGGAATCCGCCAACAAGATGCGCTCGAAAATCGAGGCAAATGAATACAAGGATTACATCCTGGGCTTTATCTTCTACAAGTTCCTCTCCGAGACCGAAATCACCCGCCTGAAGGCACGTGATTTCGCCGAGGAGGATTTGCCGAGCCTCGTGGAAAACGACAAAGAAACGGTCGAGTTCGTCAAGGGCGAGTGCGGCTACTTCATCGCCTACGAGAACCTCTTCTCCACCTGGGTCGCCAAAGGCGGCGACTTCGAGATTTCGAACGTTCGCGACGCCCTCTCTGCCTTTAGCCGCAACATCGATCCCGCCCGCAAGCGTGTCTTCGACGGCATCTTCGACACGTTGCAGACCGGTCTCTCCAAACTCGGCACCGACGCGCGGAGCCAGTCCAAGGCCGCTCGCGATCTCATCTACCTCATCAAGGACATCCCGATGGACGGTCGCCAGGACTACGACGTGCTCGGCTTCATCTACGAGTACCTCATCAGCAACTTCGCCGCCAACGCCGGTAAGAAAGCCGGCGAGTTCTACACGCCGCACGAGGTGTCCATGCTCATGAGCGAGATTGTCTCGTGGCACCTGGCCGGACGCGAGAACATCACCATCTACGATCCCACGAGCGGATCGGGCTCGCTGCTTATCAATATCGGCAAGGCAGTGGCGCGACGCAACGGCGACCCGAACTCCATCAAGTATTATGCGCAGGAGCTTAAGGAGAACACGTACAACCTCACGCGCATGAATCTGGTCATGCGCGGAATACTCCCCGACAACATCGTGGCGCGCAATGGCGATACGCTCGAAGACGATTGGCCCTGGTTCGATACGGTCGAGAACAAAGATGAGACCTACAATCCACTGTTCGTCGATGCCGTGGTGTCGAATCCGCCCTACTCCCAAAACTGGGATCCGGAAGACAAAGAACTCGATCCGCGCTTCAAGTTCGGCGTTGCCCCCAAATCCAAAGCAGACTATGCCTTCCTCTTGCATGATTTGTACCACTTGCGCCCCGACGGCATCATGTGCATCGTTCTGCCCCATGGCGTGCTGTTCCGCGGCGGCGAGGAGGGCACCATCCGCAAGAACCTGGTGGAGAACCGCCATATTCAGGCAATTATCGGGCTTCCCGCCAACATTTTCTTCGGCACCGGCATCCCGACAATCGTCATGGTACTCCGCAAGCAGCGCGAGAGCAGCGACGTGCTGGTCGTGGATGCGTCGAAGCACTTTGTGAAGGAAGGCAAAAACAACAAACTGCGCGCAAGCGATATACGCCGCATCGTGGACGCAGTCACGACTGGAGCGACCATCGACAAGTTCAGTCGCCTGGTGACCATCGACGAGATACGCGCCAACGATTACAACCTCAACATTCCGCGCTATGTTGATTCGTCCGAAGCTGCTGAAAGCTGGGACGTGTACGCCACTATGTTCGGCGGAGTTCCGAAGGCCGAGATCGACGCTCTCGACCGCTACTGGAAGGTGTGGCCGAGCCTGAAGGGCCAGCTTTACGGCGATGGCGGCGGGTCGTGCTTTGCGGTCGTGGCAGACGACGTGGCGGCAACGGTAAAGACCAACGCCAACGTCGTCTCATTTCTGGGCGGCTATCGGGATGCACTGTCGCATCTGCCTGCTGAGCTGCAGAAAAGGTTGGTGGACGGTGCGTCGCAGATCGACGCCGTGGCCGAAGAAGAGCATATTGCGGCGCAACTTCACGATGCCCTTTCCGGTATCGCGCTTGTTGACGAATACGATGCCTATCAGGCTCTTGATGATGCATGGGCGGGCATTTCCGGTGACCTCGAGGTTATTCAAGTCGAAGGCAGGGAAGCCGTGCGTAAAGTCGATCCAAATATGGTGATTAAGAAGAAGAGTGGCAAAGACGTTGAGGTGCAGGATGGCTGGACAGGCCGCATTTTGCCGTTTGCGCTTGTCCAAGAGCAGCTGCTCGCTGATGATGTCAAAGAAATTACCGCGCGCGAATCCCGTTTGAATGAAATATCTCAAGAGCTTGACGAGATTCTTGAGAATCTTGATGAGGAGGAGAAAGGCTCGAGCGATGTTTTTGACGATGACGGCATGCTTGTGGCGGCATCCCTCAAGAAAGCCGTGAAGAGCATCGGCAAGCATCCGAATGGCGACTTTGAGATGGCGCTTGTTCGTGCTCAGACTCTGCTCGATGAGGAGAAGGACCTCAAAAAGGCAAGCAAAAAGGCGCTTGTCGCGCTCGAAGAGACGACAAAAAAGGTTATTGAGGGCTTGACTGATGTCCAGTGTGACGAATTGCTGGCTGCGAAATGGATTGAGCCGCTGCAGTCTGATTTGCTCGAACTGCCCAATGCCGTTATAGGCGACTTCATTGCGAAGATTGTGGCGTTGAACGCAAAGTACGCGACAACCTATTCGGACGTGTGCAATCAGATTAATGAGGCGGAAAACGAGTTGGCAGCGATGTTGGGCCAGCTCACGGGCAATGAATTCGATATGGCGGGCATTGCTGAACTGCGGAAACTGTTGGGAGGTGAATAGCGTGACGGAAAAGACTAATGTACCCGAAATTCGTTTTGCCGGTTTTACGGACCCTTGGGAACAGCGTAAGCTTGGCGACGTGGCCGCAGTCTATGATGGAGTCCATCAAACTCCTGACTATCAGGACGAAGGTGTTATGTTCTTATCAGTCGAGAATATAGCGACACTTACATCGCAGAAATTCATCTCACGGGAAGCTTTTGCCAGAGATTATCCAGTGTATCCAAAGCGCGGCGATGTCCTGATGACTCGCATTGGCGATATCGGTACATCCAACGTTGTGGAAACCGATGACAAGCTGGCGTTTTACGTTAGCCTCGCATTGCTCAAGCCGTTTAACGTTGATTCCTACTACCTCGACAAAAGCCTACAGTCTCCAAGCGCCAAAATGGAGCTGTATAGAAGAACGCTTCACATCGCATTTCCTAAGAAGATCAACAAGAACCAAATTGCCGAAGTGATGTTGCCGATACCGAGGAGCCGTCAGGAACAGGAGCAAATCGGTGCTCTTTTCCGCAACCTCGACACCCTCATCACCCTTCATCAGCGTAAGC
>NZ_NKXR01000017.1 GCF_002232035.1 Collinsella sp. TF06-26 | reverse complement strand
GTGCTCCGCCGCCGGCTGGCGCAGGTTCTCGGGCGCCGCCAGGCGCGCGGGCGCCCCCGCGGCGGGGGCCAGGAGGCTCTGGGAGGCGCTGCTGGCCTCGTCGCGCTCGGGAAGGCGGCTGCCGGCCGGCGAGGACGTCGCGGTCCGGATACTCGCCCGGGAGATAGCCTCCCTCGACGCCGACATCGAGGAACTCGACTCGCTCGTGGCCGACTCGCTGGCGGGAGACGAGGTCTACGAGTGCCTCCTCACGGTGCCCGGGATCGGCCCCAAGACCGCCGCGGCGCTGGTGACGTCGATCGACATATCCGCGTTCAGGGGGCACGACGAGCTCGCGAGCTACTGCGGCGTGGCGCCGCGGGACAGGCGCTCCGGGAGCAGCATCAGGTCGACGTCGCCGCAGCACGGCGGGAACAGGCAGCTCAAGAACCTGCTCATATTCAGCTGCAACTCCCTCATCGGCACGGACAACAGGTTCGGGAGGTACTACGGGGAGTGCAGGGCGAGGGGGATGAGGCACAGCAAGGCGCTGAAGGCGGTCGCGAGGAAGAGGCTCAAGGTCATTTACGCGATCATGCGCGACGCCGTCCCGTACGCGGCCTAGCGGGCGGCGGGATCAACCAAAGAGGAAACCGAGCGGGGGCGCCTGGCGCCCGGATGCGTCATGCCGAAATGGCGCGAAGCACGCGGTTGACAAAACCATAGAGACACGCCCCATGTAGTCAATTTGGGACGGGCTTTTTTAGCTACCGAGTAAATACGCCCGTTGGGGGAATAGTCGCGTCGCTTCGCTTGACAACAGGCTAAACTAGCTATTAAACATTTACTATTCTGTTTAGATTGAATTTGCGGTCGTTTAGTTGTCGAGTCACGGGGCGGTCAGGCCACGATGCTCCGCCACGACCGTTGCTAGGGGGAACAATGGCCAAAGCAAGTGTTCGCGAGATCAGCCGCATCACCGGTTTTTCGCCCGCAACCGTGTCCAACGCGCTCAACCGCAAGCGCAGCGTGAGCGAGGAGACCGCCAAAGTCATCCTGGAGTGCGCGCAGTCGCTCGGCTATCAGCAGTCGACGCAGCTCGAGAGCATCCAGTTTGTGCTCGCGCGCAAGACGGGCGCCATCCTGGACGAGAGCACCTTCCACCCCGCGGTCATCGAGGGCGTGGAGCGCCAGGCGCGTCGCCACGGCATGAGCACGAGCTTTGTCTCGCTCGACTTTAGCGACCTAGACGCCGTGCGTCCGCAGGTCGAGGGC
This sequence comes from Collinsella sp. TF06-26, assembly GCF_002232035.1. GTDB lineage: Bacteria > Actinomycetota > Coriobacteriia > Coriobacteriales > Coriobacteriaceae > Collinsella. Next base: position 39,741 of record NZ_NKXR01000017.1, on the reverse strand, counting down.
CTGATTGCCGATCCGGCCGCCGCTATTGTACTAATGGGTACGGAGTTGGGCGAGGAGGACTACGCCCTGTTCGCTAACGCCGCCGCCCACCTGATTGTGCTCGATGGCTGGAGCGACCGCCAGTACTTTGATGCCGTGGTCATTGCCAATACCGATTCGGTGCTGCGTGCCGTGGACTACCTTATCGAGAAAGGTCACAAGCAAATCGGCTATCTGGCGGGCGACCTTCGTATCCGCAACTTTAAGGACCGCGAGCGCGGCTATCGCCAAGCGCTTGAGGATGCGGACCTCGAGGCCAATCCGGCATGGCGCGTCACGCTGGGCACCACGCTCGAGGGCGCTTATCGCGACATGGGCGCGTGGCTCGACAATGCCTCGCACGACGACCTGCCGACGGCTTTCTTTGCCGAGAACGACGTGCTCGCCGTGGGTGCCATGCGCGCGTTCAACGAGCACGGCATTCGCGTGCCCGAGGATGTCTCGATCATCGGCTTTGACGACCTATCTCTGGGCGCATTTTCCAACCCGCCGCTCACCACGGTGCATGTTCCCAAGCACGAGGTGGGTGAGATCGCGGTGCGCCGCCTGGTGGGCAACATCCGCAATCCCAAGAGCTACACCTGCAAAACGGCTGTGTCGACCTATTTTGTCGAGCGCCAGAGCGTGCGCGAAATCTAGGCGGAGACGGCATCGCCTGCAGCGTGCCAAAGCTCGCTAGGGCAGTAAACATAGCGCTATTCAAAAGAGGGTCCTTCGGGGCCCTCTTTTTGTTGCCCTTGTATGTTCAGATTGTTTACATACCGTTTAGGCTGATTTCTCTACCGTCTACGGGTATTTCGCGTTAAACTTCTAAACAGAAGAGTAAAACATTTAGTAAACAGAACAAAACGAAACACGCATCTGTTTACTGAACATGTAATTAGGGGAGGACGTACATGGATAAGATCAAGCTCGGTTTTGTGCCCACGCGCCGCAGCATCTTTAGCGCGCCGGACGCGATCAAGTATCGCGGGCTGACGGCTGATCGCCTGCGCGAGATCGGCGTCGACATCGTGGATATCGACGACATCAACGATGAGGGTCTGCTGTTCGACGACAGCCATATCGAGCCTATCGTCAAAAAGTTCCGCGCCGAGGGCGTCGACGGCATCATGCTGTGCCACGCCAACTTTGGCACCGAGTACGTTTGCGCCCGCCTTGCCCGCGAGCTCGGCCTGCCCGTGCTGCTGTGGGGTCCGCGCGACGAGCGCCCCGAGCCCGACGGCACCCGCCTGCGCGATAGCCAGTGCGGCCTGTTCGCCACCGGCAAGGTACTTCGCCGCTTCCAGGTTCCCTTCACCTATATGACCAACTGCCGCCTGACCGACCCCGAGTTCGAGCGCGGCGTTTGGGACTTCTTGGCCGTGTGCAACGTGGTCAAGACCTTCAAGCACACCCGCATCCTGCAGATGGCCACCCGCCCGTTCGACTTCTGGTCGACCATGTGCAACGAGGGCGAGCTGCTCGAGAAGTTCAACATCCAGCTTTCGCCCATCCCCATGACCGAGCTTGTCCAGGCTGTGCGCGACGCCCAGGCCGACGAGCAGGCCATGGCCGCCATGCTTGCCCACATCAACGACAGCTTTGAGATTTGCATTCCCGAGGACAAGGTCCCCGCGGTCGCAGGACTTGCCATTGCCATGAAGCGCCTGGTCGAGAAGTACGGCTGCAACGCCGGTGCCATCCAGTGCTGGAACGCCCTGCAGGACGAGCTGGGCATTATGCCCTGCGCCGCCAACGCAATCCTCAACGAGATGGGCATCCCCATCGTCTGCGAGACCGACATCCACGGCGCCATCACCGCGCTGATGGTCGAGGCCGCCGACCTGGGCCGTCACCGCGGCATGTTCGCCGACTGGACCGTGCGTCATCCCGATAACGAGAACGGCGAGCTGCTGCAGCACTGCGGCCCCTGGCCCTGCAGCTGCGCGGCCGTCAAGCCCAAGCTCACCTACCCGCTGGCCTTCGATCACCCCGGCGCACTGACGGCCGAGGCCAAGCACGGCGACCTCACCCTTGCCCGCTTTGACGGCGACAACGGCGAGTATTCGCTGCTGTTGGGCAACGCCCGCGGCATCGACGGCCCGGCCGGCATGGGCACCTACCTGTGGGTCGAGGTCGAAAACCTCAAGCGCCTCGAGGCCAAGATCGTCGAGGGTCCCTACATCCACCACTGCGTCGCCATTCACGCCAACGTGGTGCCGGTGCTCTACGAGGCGTGCAAGTACATTGGCATTGCCCCCGACCTGTACGACCCCATCAAAGAAGACGTCAAAGCTTACCTGCGAGGAGAGTAGAAATGGCAACTATCGAAGAGCTTGAGTCCCTGCGTTGGGACCTTCGCCGCGATTGCGTCGATATCATCATGGCTGGCGCCGGCGGCCACATCGGCGGCGACATGTCGGTCATCGATGCGCTGATGACCCTCTACGCCAACCACCTCAACATTTCGCCCGAGACCGTCGACGATCCCAATCGCGATCGCTTCGTGCTCTCCAAGGGCCATGCCATGGAGGCCTACTACGCGGTGCTCTGCCACGAGGGCTATCTGGACCTCGATGACGTCAAGGCCCGCTTCTCTAAGTTCGGCAGCCCCTACATTGGCCACCCCAACAACAAGCTCAAGGGCATCGAGATGAACTCGGGCTCGCTGGGCCATGGCCTGCCCGTGGCCGTCGGCATGGCGCTTGCCGGCAAGATGGACGGCCGCGACTACCGCGTCTACACCATCATGGGCGACGGCGAGCTTGCCGAGGGCTCGGTCTGGGAGGGCGCCATGAGCGGCGGCAACTACCAGCTCGATAACCTGTGCGCGCTCGTGGATCGCAACCGCCTGCAGATTAGCGGCAGCACCGAGGACGTCATGAAGCAGGACTCGCAGGAGGAGCGCTGGGCCGCCTTCGGTTGGAACGTGCTCTCCATTCCGGGCAACGACGTCCAGGCCATCGACGCCGCGCTGACGCTTGCGGCCGAGACTAAGGGAAAGCCTACGGTCATCATCCTCAACACGGTGAAGGGCTATGGCTCGCCCGTTATGGAGGACAAGGCCGGCTGGCATCATCACCTGCCCAACGATGAGGAATATGCCCAGATCATCGCCGATTTCGCTGCCCATAAGGAGGCTATCAATGGCTAACAAGATCGCCAACCGCAAGGTTATCTGCGACACGCTGCTCGAGGCCGCCGCAACCGATAAAGACATCGTCGTCCTGTGCTCCGACTCCCGCGGCTCCGCGTCGCTCACGCCGTTCTTCGATCAGTATCCCCAGCAGTCCATTGAGGTCGGCATTGCCGAGCAGGACCTGGTGAGCATCGCCGCCGGCATGGCCTCGTGCGGTAAGAAGGCCTGGGCCGCCTCGCCGGCGTCCTTTGTGACCACGCGTTCGTATGAGCAGTGCAAGGTCGACGTTTCGTACTCCAACACCAACGTCAAGCTCATCGGCATCTCGGGCGGCGTGTCCTATGGCGCCTTAGGCATGAGCCACCATTCTGCGCAGGATATCGCCGCTATGAGCGCGATTCCCAACATGCGCGTGTATCTGCCGAGTGACCGCTTCCAGACCGCCGAGCTTGTGCGCGCCCTGGTAGCCGACAGCAAGCCGGCCTACATCCGCGTGGGGCGCAACCCGGTCGAGGACGTGTACACCGAGGACGAGTGTCCGTTCCAGATGGATCGCGCCACCTGGGTGCGTCGCGGCACCGATGTGACGATCGTCGCCACCGGCGAGATGGTCCGCCACGCCGTGGACGCCGCCGATCTGCTGGCCGAGCAGGGAATCTCGGCAACGGTGCTCGACATGTACTGCGTCAAGCCGCTCGACGCCGAGGCCGTGATCGAGGCCGCCGGCGCCACGCGCGCCGTCGTGACCGTCGAGGAGCACAGCCCCTTCGGCGGCCTGGGTTCCATGGTCGCGCAGGTCGTGGGCGAGCATTGCCCGCGTCCGGTCAAGTGCCTCTCCCTGCCCGACGCGCCGGTCATCACCGGTACGAGCCCCGAGGTCTTTGCGCACTACGGCCTGACGGGTGCCGGAATCGCGCAGACCGTCGCCGAGTTCTTGCCCGCAGAGTAACTGGAATGTGACAAAGGGACCGCCCCTTTGTCACATTCGTTTTGAAAGGGGTGGCCATGGGCCGCTATATCATCGGAATCGATCAATCCACGCAGGGCACCAAGGCGCTGCTGGTGGACGAGGGCGGCCATTTGATTCATCGTGCCGATCGCTCGCATCGCCAGATTGTCAACGAGGCCGGCTGGGTGAGCCATGATCCAGCCGAGATCGCCGCCAACGTGCTGGCCGTGGCGCGCGCCGTGGTGGAGGAGACCGGGGTCGATCCGGCCGACGTCGCCGGCATCGGCATCTCCAACCAGCGCGAGACTACCGTTGCCTGGAGGCGCACGACGGGCGAGCCGCTGTGCGACGCCGTGGTGTGGCAGTGCGCCCGCGCCCGCGAGCTGTGCGACGAGCTGGCCGCGCGCGAGGGCGTGGCCGAGCTGGTGCGCGACACGACGGGTCTAGTGCTCTCGCCCTACTACCCGGCGGGCAAGATGGCCTGGATCCTCGCGAACGTTCCCGCGGCTGCCGAGGCCGCTGCAGCGGGCGAGCTGTGCCTGGGCACCATCGATGCCTGGGTGGTCTGGACGCTCACGGGCGGCGCGGAGTTCCGCTGCGACTGGTCCAACGCCAGCCGCACGCAACTCTTTGACCTGCGCCGTGGCTGCTGGAGCGAGCCGGTGTGCGAGGCCTTTGGCGTTGACGTGGCCTGCCTGCCACAGGTGACCGATTCCGATGGCCTGTTTGGCATGACGGACCTGGGCGGCTTTTTGCCGGCACCCGTGCCCATTCACGGCGTGCTCGGCGACAGCCATGCCGCCTTGTTTGCGCAGGGCTGCCATAGCCGCGGCATGGCCAAGGCGACCTATGGCACCGGCAGCTCGGTCATGATGAACGTCGGCGACGAGTTCGTCGCCAGCTCGCACGGGCTTTCGAGCTCGCTCGCATGGCGCATGGACGGCGTGACCGAGTACGTGCTCGAGGGCAACGTGAGCTACGCCGGCGCCGTCAAGACGTGGCTGCGCGACGATCTGGAGCTCATCAATAACCCCGAGGAAGTTACCGACCTGTGCTACGCCGCCAATCCGGCGAGCCGCGTCTACTTTGTGCCGGCGTTTACCGGTCTGGGCGCGCCGCACTGGGCGAGCGATGCCGAGGGCTGCGTCTTTGGCATGACGCGCACCACGGGTCGCGCGGAGTTCGTGAAGGCCGCCGACGAGTCGATCGCCTATCAGATCTTTGACGTGATTGATGCGATGGTCGAGGATTCGGGCGCGGCGCTGGCCGAACTTCGTGTTGACGGCGGTCCCACGCGCGATGCGTACCTGATGCAGTTTGAGAGCGACCTGGTTGGCTCGCCCATCCGCATCGCGAGCAACGACGAGATGAGCGGCCTGGGTGCGGCCTGGGCCTGCGGCATTGCGCTGGACATGTACACGCGCGATGTCGTCGACGTCTACGGCCCCCGCGGCATCGTGGAGCCGTCGATGCCCGCCGACGAGCGAGTCAAAAAGATCGCCGGCTGGCGCCATGCTGTCGACGCGACTATCGCCTACACTGCCTAGGCGGCTGCGCGGCGCCCAAGGATTTTTATGGGACGGGGATTAAAAACTCATTGATCCCCGTCCTTGGCAGCTCATTTGGGACGGGGCTTTTTTGACTGGTATGATTGGTGCGACCATTCCAACCAGCTAAAAGAGCCCCGTCCTAAATTGACTATCGAGAGGATCTGCCATGGAGCGTATCGCGAGTTTTTCCGTTGACCATCTGCTGCTCGAGCCCGGCGTGTACGTGAGCCGCATCGACCGCGATCCGGCGACCGGCGCCGCCGTCACCACGTTTGACCTGCGCCTGACCACGCCCAACAAGGAGCCGGTCATGAACACGGCCGAGTGCCACACCATCGAGCATCTGGGTGCGACGTTCCTTCGCAATCATGCCGAGTGGTCGAGCCGCATTGTCTACTTTGGCCCCATGGGCTGCCGCACGGGCTTTTACCTCGTCGTATTTGGCGAGGTGACGAGCGAGGAGATCTTGCCGCTCGTGCGTGAGCTGTTCGCGTTTGTCGCGGGCTTTGAGGGCGATGTTCCCGGTGCCGCTCCCGAGGAGTGCGGTAACTACCTGGACCAGAACCTCCCCATGGCAAACTGGCTTGCGCGCCGTTATCTCGACCGCGATCTGGCCGATATCGACGAGAAGCACCTGCACTATCAGCAGGCATAAGGATGCTGGCAGGAATAGCGTTTGCGCCAGAAGCGCTCCCACTCTTGTGGGGGCGCTTTTTCATATCGAGCACTCGAAACAGAACGAGATTGTTCTAGAATGTTCGTATAGTCACATTTACGAACAGGAGTGAACATGCATATCTATTCTGTCAACGATCCCGAGTTCAAATCCTATGGCAACGTTTGGGATGACGTTCCGTCCGAGCTCACGTCGCCCGTGCTCGAGGCGCTCTCTGCTACGCCCATCCCCGAGGGCAGCAAGTACGTAGCAAGCGCGCCGGAGCTCGAGGGCGTCAAGGATGCCGATAAGCTGGGCTTTCTCATGTACGGCGGCCGCTCCTTCCAGCTCGGCTGGTGCAACGGGCACAACACACGCCTCAACTGCCTGGAGTATCACCGCGCCAGCGAGTTTAACCTGGGCGCCCGCGACTTTATCCTGCTCGTGGCGCATCGCTGGGAGATCGAGGACGGCAAGCTCGACACCGCGTGCGTCAAGGCGTTCCGCGTACCGGCGGGCAAGGTCGTTGAGGTCTTCAACACCACGCTCCACTACACGCCCTGCATGGTCGACGACGGCGGCTTCCAGGTGATGGTGGCGCTGCCGGCGGGCACCAATGGCCCGCGCCCCGAGGCTGCAGCCGACATGCCTGCCGCCGGTGACAGCTACTGCTACTGGAAGGCCGACAAGTGGGTCCTCTGCCACGCCGACAGCCCCAAGGCAGCCGAAGGCGGCTACGTGGGCCTCGTCGGCAAGAACCTCGACATCACCTGCGACTAGGGGCTTCCTGTTTGTCTCGATCTGTAACATCTAGCGGGTTAAATCGCCTCTACCTGTTACAGATTGAGATAAATCGTAGAGGGCGCCCGAAAGATCTCGATCTGTAACACCAGGCCCGGTTTTGGCGGCCTACCTGTTACAGATCGAGACAAACCGGGCCCAAACCACCACAAAGGTGCCTGTCCCCTTTGTGGTGGTTGGCGGTTTGGGCGGGCAGGTATCAAAAAGTGTCAGACGGGGGCGGCTGCCGGGCGTCTGTGCGCGAAAAGAAGTGTCGGCCTGCGCCGCTGTCGTTGAGCGAGGCCCTATTTGCGGGGATACTAAAAACACGACAAGCAGCGTATGAAAGGATCGATGCATGGCTTTCCGTAAAGACTTCCTGTGGGGTGGCGCGACGGCTGCCAACCAGTGCGAGGGTGCCTACAACGTGGACGGCCGCGGCTTGGCCAACGTGGACGTGGCGCCGCACGGCCCCGAGCGCTACGCGGTGGTCTCCGGCCAGCGCAAGATGCTCGACTTCGAGGACGGCTATTACTATCCCGCGCAGACCGGCATCGATTTCTACCACCACTACAAGGAGGACATTGCCCTCTTTGCCGAGATGGGCTTTAAGACCTTCCGTATGAGCCTGGCTTGGACCCGCATCTTCCCCAACGGCGACGAGACCGAGCCCAACGAGGCCGGCCTGGCCTTCTACGAGGACGTGTTCCGCGAGTGTCAGGCGCACGGCATTGAGCCGCTCGTGACCATCACGCACTTCGACTGCCCGATCCATCTCATCAAGGAGTATGGCGGCTGGCGCAACCGCAAGCTCATCGACTTCTACAAGAACCTCGCGACCACGATCTTCACCCGCTACAAGGGCCTGGTAAAGTACTGGCTTACCTTCAACGAGATCAATATGATCTTGCACCTGCCGTTTATGGGTGCCGGTCTGGTCTTTGAAGAGGGCGAGAACAAGGAGGCCGTCGAGTACCTGGCCGCCCACAACGAGCTCGTCGCCAGCGCTTGGGCAACCAAGATCGCTCACGAGATCGACCCTGAGGTCAAGATCGGTTGCATGCTTGCCGCAGGTAGCTACTACCCCTACAGCTGCCGTCCGGGCGATGTGCGCCAAGCGCAGATTGACAACCAGAGCAACTATTTCTTCGTCGACGTTCAGAGCCGCGGCTACTACCCGGCCTATGCCGTCAAGAAGCTCGAGCGTTTGGGCATCGATGTGGGCATGACGGATGAGGACCGCGAGATCCTGGCCGCCAACACCGTCGACTTCATCAGCTTTAGCTACTACAGCACCCGTTGCTCCGCCGGTGCCGATAACCCCGATGTCGAGCGCACCCAGGGCAACGCCTTCGCCGGCGCCAAGAACCCCTACCTGCAGGAGAGCCAGTGGGGCTGGGCCATCGATCCGCTGGGCTTCCGCATCACCCTCAACGACCTGTACGACCGTTATCAGAAGCCGCTGTTTGTGGTCGAGAACGGTCTGGGCGCCAAGGATGTTGTCGAGGAGGATGGCTCCATCAACGACGACTACCGTATCGACTACCTGCGCCAGCATATCGCCGCGATGCGCGATGCGGTGACCGAGGACGGCGTTGACCTGCTGGGCTACACCACCTGGGGTCCGATCGACCTGGTCTCGGCCGGCACGGGCGAGATGTCCAAGCGCTACGGCTTTATCTACGTGGACCGCGACGATGCAGGCAACGGCACCCTCAAGCGTTCCAAGAAGAAGAGCTTCGACTGGTACAAACACGTCATCGAGACGAACGGCGAGGACCTGGCCTAAGGCTTTCCCAACAACCACAGCCTCCTAACCAAAACGCCCGGCGAGCAGTTAATGCCCGCCGGGCGTTTTGTTAAAAGAAGCGAAAGCACTCATTGGGGACGTACTTAAATGAGTGCCCGCAGAATGAGAGTGGATAATCTCCCGTTTTTGGCTTGTTTGTGGGCTCAAAGTGGGAGATTATCCACTCTCGTCATTTGGGCGTCCAAAAATCCTCGCTCGTTTTGTCTTAGTCATTGGGGACGTTCTTAAACGACTAGTCGCTGGCGACGTCCCTCGCCGTCGGCGGATTTTGGGACATGTGGCCCGCTTTTTGGGCCCGCCTGTCGGTACACTAAAAGCACTATGGGTACCCGCGAGCGACATATCGGCCACGCGACCGCCCGATCCGCGCCCGTGGCGGATCTTAGGGGCGGCAGGCTCTTCGCCATGCCGCGATTCCTTGTTGGCATATCGCATGGCGTGTATCGCCACCGCGTCTTTGCTATCGCCGGCGCCATCACCGCGCTGTTCCTCATGGTTTTGGCAGTCTTGCCGGCGCTGTTCGCCTTCGACCCCAAACTTTCTAACGCCGTGCCCGCCTATAGCGAGGTGTCCGAAGAGGTCGTGGATGCGCTCGTCCACTCGAGCTCTCTCCCGCTGCTTGTCGCCGCAATTGCATTTTCAATCTGGGGTGTGTTGGCGTACCTACGCTGCTTGGACTACGTCTTGCGCCGCCGCCTTGTTGCCATCGCCGCCATTTGTGCCCTGTGGATGATCGAGGTCATCCTCAAATATAAGTCGTTCACGCCGTTCTATGCCACCGTGCTGTGGTACCTGTACTACGTGCCCATGACGCTCATTCCGCTGATCTACCAGCTGTGCGGTCTGCGCCTCGCGGGTTTGGAACAGCATCGTATGGGGCGTCGGTACCGCACCGTTTTGTGGGTCATGGCTGTCCTGCTTATCGGCTTTGTGCTTACTAACGATGTTCATCAGCAGGTCTTCCATTTCGATCGATCGAGTGGAACCTGGAGCAACGATTACACATATGGTTGGGGCTACGGTACCGTTCTGGTATGGACAGCCTTTAACTTCGTTGCCTTTTTTATCTTGGTAGGACGGTCCTCGTCTTTTCGTATTCAGCGTTTCTCGGGCACGGCCGCGCTTGTCCTATTGGGCGGCGCGTTCTTTGCCATTTCATATGCGCTGCGTGTGCCCTGGGCATGGAGGCTTAATTTTTCACTTGTCTACTGCGTCCTGTGCGTGGTGGCGATGGAAATCTGTCTCGATTGCGGTGTCATCCCGTCGTACCACGATATCGCCGGTATTTTCGGCACCTTGCCGCTTGACCTCAAAGTTCTAACGCGTGACCTGCAGGAAGTCTATGTCACGCCGGTGTCAAAGCCAATGCCGGTAGGCGTGCGTGAGGAGTTGCGGGTCCAAGAGCACGGGCACGCTCACGCCTTTGCCGTGGCGTCCGATCCCGATGTAATGTATCGCGCCTTTCCGCTGCTGGGTGGATCGGCTCTCCTTGCCCAGGACGTCTCGGAGCTCAACGAACTCAATCGCGAACTGGCGCATCGTCGCATGGAGCTGCAACGCCAAAATGAGCTGCTTGCCGCCGACTACGACCTTAAGACACATTTGGCAGACCAAGAGGCCGAGACCTTACTGGTCCAAGACGTGGACCAAGCGCTTGCCCGTGCGCTCGAAGGGATGTACGACCTGCTGAGCTCGCTGCCGCCGTTGACCGATGAGGCATCTTCGCACGAGCGTTACCGCATGCTGCAGCGCGCCAAGATGCTCGTCGCCTATTGCAAACGCAAGGGGTCGCTCACGTTGGCACAGCACGGGGAGAGCGGTTTTGACCGCGACCGCATTCAGCTCATCGCCAACGAGCTTGCAAGTGACCTACGCACCATCGATGTCGATTGCGCCTCGATTATCGCCATACGGCGCCCGATGCACGCCAGTACGGTAAGCGCCCTGTACGACTGCGTGTATGACTTTGCGTTTTTTGCCTACACCACCGACCATCCGGCGCTTATGTATCACTTGGGCGACCATGACCGGTGCAGTGTCGAGCTGCGCGCCACGCTTTTTTCCAACGATGATGAAGATCTTTCGCAGACGCCCGCTGCGCAAAAGCTCGAAAGCGCTCTGCAAGGGCGCAACGTGGCATACCGCCTTGAGGGCGAGTCCGGCCAGCTACGCATGATCGTCTTGATGCCGAGGGCGGGTGAGTGACGATGCGGATTTCGCTCATCCTTCCCCAAATCGTTGCGCTCGATGTTGTCTTTGCCCTGGCTGCGTGTCTGCAGATGATCCACGTCCCGCTCATCGCATCGCGCCGCTCGTCCTATAACCGTAAGGTGATCTGCGCCTACGAGGCGAGCCTTGTGCTTCACCTAGTTATTTCGGCGCTCATCTTGTTCGCGTCGTCTGGCTCGTATCTGGTGGCGCCGCTTGACGTTTGTGCCAGGGCAATGGGCGGAGCGCTGTGGCTCAATGCCGCAATCTTTGCCTACGGCGTGGTGCTTATGGTGCACTATCGTCGTCCCGTCATGCTGGCCGAGCTACTGCTTGTTGTCGCCGTGACACCGCCGGTGGTTTTTTCCATGGGCTCGGCGTGGGCCGTTGTCCTTATCGCAGAGGGAGCGTTCTTCCTGTTCCGCTCCATCGCGGCGCTCTTGATGGACGTCCGTAACCGCCAGGAGGACATCACCGCGTTCTCGACGATCGAGACCATCAATGTGATTCCCGTGGGCATCCTGCATCTGGACCCGAGGGGCCGTCCGCTGCTCATGAACCGCTGCATGCGAAAAAACCTGGCGGAGCTTCATATGCCCACCGACCTAGGCGATATGAGCGGTACATGGAACGACCTGCGCAAACTTAGCATGCAAATGCCCGAAAGCAGCAAGATGCGCGTGCGGATTAATCTGGACCGCTTTGGTGAGGCGCGCGTTGTGGTCGAGGTTTCTTCCGCCGAGATTCGCTTGTTCGTGCACGATGACGTTGTGGTTTCGGGCCGCCTCTTCGAGCGCATTATCGGTCTGGATGTGACAGAGTATGCGCATGCTCATGATCGCCTGGCGCAAGCCAACCACCTGCTTGAGCTTGCGGGACAAGAGCTCCAAGCCCAGATCGAAGAGGTCAAAAAAGTTGCCGACAATGCGGCCTACCTGCGTATGCGCGCTCGCGTACACGACGTGATCGGGCAGCGCCTGTCCATCCTCCATCGTTATCTGGAGGAGGGGCGCCTGGATGACGAGTCACTCGAGCAGATCGACCCGCTGCTGCGCTCAATCGCTGCCGATCTGCGCAGTAGCGGTGCCAGCGAGCCTTCGGAGCAGTTGAACGATATCGTTCACGCCTTTGGCCTGGTGAGCGTGCAGATCGATGTCGAGGGCGCACTGCCCCAGGATGCGCGTGTCGCCGCGGCATTTTTGCAGATTATCCGTGAGGCATCGACCAACGCCACCAAGCATGCGCAGGCGCATCGGGTCCATGTGCGCTTGTGGCAGGAGAGGACGGATGCTGACGCCGTCGCGCACATGACGATTTCTAACGACGGGTCCCCGGCCCCCGTATCGTATCGCGAGGGAACGGGTATCCCAGGTATGAGGCATGTCGCGCAAGATCTGGGTGGCAGCCTAGAGGTCCACGCCACCCCGCCCTTTACGCTTACGGTATCCATTCCGCTTAACGCTAGCGACACGTCCCAAAGGAGAAACTCATGATCCGCGTGTTAATTGTCGAAGATCAGGCCATCCTGCGCGAGAGCCTGGCGCGCTCCGTTGGCAACCAGCCCGATATGACCGTCGTTGCCGCGATCGCCGATGCCTCCGAGGCCTTGGGTGTCGCGCTCAAGGAGCGCCCGGACATGATACTGATGGACGTGTGCACCGAGCACGATTCAAACGGCATCGTGGCGGCGGCACGCATCAAGGAGCAGCTGCCCGAGTGTCGCATCATTATCATGACAGGCATGCCCGAGATCACCTTTGTCGATCAGGCCCGCGAGGCGGGCGTCGATAGCTTTGTGTACAAGAACGTCGGTATCGACGAGCTGTTCGCCGTGATGCGCTCCACGCTGGCGGGTTACTGCACGTTTCCCAAGCCGCCCGAGAGCATCTTCTCGGGCACGGCGGCCCTCGACGATGTCGAGCTGTCGATCTTGCGCCTTGCCTGCGAGGGTAAAAGCCGCCGCGAGATTGCGGCCGAGCTGTTTATGAGCGAGGGCACCATCAAGCGCCGCATCTCGGAGATCCTGAGCAAGACCGGCTACGACAACATCATGCGTCTGGCCGTACATGCGGTGACCGAGGGCAGCATCGTTCCCAACATAGAGCGCTAGCGCTCGTTGCGCATCGGCATAAAAGCGACGGGGCCGCAGGATCATCTCCTGCGGCCCCGTCTGGTGTGCGCGGATGTGTCCGCCAATCCGCGGCTGATGTTACGTGCCGTTACGCGATGGTTGCGCTGTAGGAGGCAACGTCCTCGTAGGAATCGGTCAGGTAGGCGTCGATGCCGATGGTCGTATTGACCAGGTCGTCAAGGCTATCGAGCGTGCCGTTCGAGAACGTGAATTCCTCAGTGGCGTTGGTGCCGGGCATCAGGTGAGCCGAGAACCAGGGTTCCTTCATGGTGCCGTTGACGTTGGTCTTGCCGCTGGGGGCGTAGAAGGTCAGGTCCTTGTCGCTCTTGTTGGTGATGTTGACGACAAAACCGATGTCGCCCCACTCGTCCTTGAACTTCTCGGTGATGGTAATGGTGCACAGGTCGTCATCGGCAACGGTGACGGCGGGGGAGATTTCAATCTTCTGGACGTCGTCGTCTTCGACGGCCTCGTCGATCTCTTCTTCCTTCTCGGCCGCCTCGCGATCCTTCTTTACCGTGCCGGACAGGTCCTTGTCGGACTTGCTAAAGACAAGATTGCCGTCATCCTCTTCGAGGATGAGCTTGCCGTCCTTGAGCTTCATGTCATGCGACTCGTCTTCGGCGGTGATGGTTACGGTGGTGGCGTCCTTTGCCTCCCATTTAAGGTCGACGACTTCAAGGAACAGGTCGAGGGCACCCGTACCATCCTCATCGAGAATCAGGACGCAGTGCACACCCCAATCCTCGAGCATCTTCATGTACTCATCGGTCAGTTCTTCGCCCTCCAGGGTTCCACCCGAGAGTTCCCAGCTGCCGACGAAGTTGGCCTTGGGGTCTTTGCCGCCGCCGCTGCAGCCCGTCAGGGCAAAGGCGAGCGCAAGGACGCATGTCAGAAATGCGAGTACGGACTTTTTGAACGTTGTCTTCATGGTGTCCTCCTTTATCGAACGAAACCCATAGAAGCAAATGCGGGGGTGGCGGATCCCCCGCCAATTACCAGATAGAGGGGCTAGGGCCTGGGCGTTCCGCAGTTGCTGCAGAACTTGCCGCCGTTTTCGCTGCCGCAGTTGGGGCAGAACCACTTGGCCGGTGCCGGGGCGGGTGCGGGACTGCCGCACTCGGAGCAGAACTTGCCGGTGTTGGTGGCGCCGCAGCTGCAGGTCCATGTGCCGGCCGCGGGGGCAGCGGCAGGAGCCGGTGCGGGAGCGGGTGCCGGAGCCGGCTGCGGGGCGGCCTGCTGCTGTGCCTGGCCGGCGGCGAACAGCTGGCTGGCGTTCATGCCGCCCATGCCACCTGCCATGCCCATGCCCATAAAGCCTGCCATCGCGCCGTTGGGATTGGCGGCTGCCGCGCGCATTGCGTCGCTCTGGGCGCTGGCAATGTTGGCTGCCGCCATAGTGGGATCGCGCATGACGGCGGCTTTCTGCAGGTCCTTGATCATCTGCTCGTCTTCTTGCGAGGCTGCGATGGAGTTGACGCCAAAGCTCACGATCTCGACACCACGCAGGTCGCGCCAGTCGGCAGAGAGGACCTCGTTGAGCGCGCGGGCGAGCTCGGTGGTGTGACCGGGGATGGCGCTGTAGCGAATGCCCATCTCCGAGATCTTGGCAAAGGCGGGCTGCAGGGCGGTGAGCAGCTCGGACTTAAGCTGGCTGTCGATCTTGTCGCGCGTGTAGCTATCGGTCACGTTGCCGCACACGTTGGTGTAGAACAGCAGCGGGTTGGTGATGCGGTACGAGTACTCGCCGTTGCAGCGCACGGAGATGTCAACGTCCAGGCCAATGTTGTTATCGACCACGCGGAAGGGCACGGGCGAGGCGGTGCCGTACTTGTTGCCGATGATCTCCTTGGTGTTGATGAAGTAGACGCGCTGGTCCTTGCCCGCGTCGCCGCCAAAGGTAAAGCGGCTGCCGATATTGGCGAAGGTCTCCTTGATGGAATCGCCCAGGTTGCCGCTAAAGACGCTCGGCTCGCTGCCGGTATCGAAGACGAACTCACCAGGCTCCAGCGCGACTTCGATGATCTTGCCGTTTTGCACCACGAGCATGCCCTGGCCGTCGTTGACGGCGATGACGGAGCCGTTGGAGATGACGTTGTCCTCGCCGCGCGTGTTGGAGCTGCGGCCACCGGTGCGCTTGCTGCCCTTGCAGGCCAAGACGTCAGCAGGCATCGATTCGCAATAGATAAATTCCTTCCACTGGTCGGCCATGACGCCGCCGGCAGCACCCAATCCAGCTTTCAAGAGTCCCATGGTGATCTTCCTTTCTCGTCAAAGGCCGGGTGGTATTGGTCAGGATGGTTAGTCGTCCTTGTTGTCCTTCATGACAACGGTGGTCTCGGTGTGGCTGAAGGTGTCGTGCTTCTCGGTCAGGTCGAGCTCGCCGCAGTACTCGTCGGCGTGGGTGGCCTCGTTGGCCGTCTTGAGCTGGCCTACCAGTAGCACGTCTCCGATAATCACGATGATCAGCGGCGCGACGATGTTGATGAGGATGCCCTCGATATCAAAGGCGAGGTAATCCGGATCGAAGGCGTTCTCACCCATAAAGAGAATCTGGGAGAGGATAAATCCGATCACAAAGAACAGCACCGAGGCGATGGCGAGCTTGGGCTTGGAGCAGGGGAGCTCGCCGACCAAGCGGCCGGTCTGGCCGTTCATGGCAAACAGGTAGCTCTTGCCGTTCCACGAGGTGGAGAGCATCCAGACGGGGAACAGGGCGTAGTCGCTGTCTTCCCAGGTGTAGTCGAGCTGCTTGCTTTCGACCGTGGCATCGTCGTATTCGTCGACGACAGTCTCGCGCAGGGCCGAGATCGTGCTTTCTTCCATACGGCGCTCGGCGCGCGCCTTGCAGGTCTCGCAGTCCTCGTCGTAACGGTTGGCGATGTAGCCGGGCATATATGCGACCGAGAACGGACGCAGCGCGTCGTAGTCAAACGGCTCGATGGCGTCCATGTGGCCGTCGGGCATCTTGGACGATCCGTCGACGGGCACGCGCTTAAACGAGATATTGCCCTTGCGATAGGCATCGTAGTGGTCGGTGGTCGTGACGGTGCGGTCGGATTCCTCGGTCACGGTCTCGTTGGTCGCGTCAAAGTACACTTCGCCGTCCACGCGGGCGCCGTAGAGCCAAAACGGCACGTAGACACCTTGGACCTCGTCGATGTGGTTGCCGGTGACAAAGCTCTTGGGCAGCAAGATCTTGCCCTTGTAGTGTTCCTTGAGTGCGGCCGTGACGTCGTCGCGCCCGAGCTTAAACGGAATCACCAGGTCGGGCGAGAAGTCGCCAGAGAGCTGGCCGGGCGCCACGGCGGAGTTGCCGCAGTACGGGCAGGTGGTGACGGCGACGGTGCCGTCGGACACGAGCTCGGCGCCGCACGACGAGCAGATGTAGCCGGCGTTTTGGGCGAGCTCCTGCACGGCATCGTCGGCAGCAGGTTTGGGAGCTGCGGCTGCGGCATCGGCTTTGGCATCTGCCTTGTCCTGGCGCTCGCGATAGAGGGCCTCGACTTCTTCGACTTCAAAGCGTGAGTCACAGTAGTCGCAGACAAGCTTTTGCTCGGCGCTGGCAAAATGCAGGGGACCACCGCAGGCAGGGCACTGATAGTTGACGCTCTCGAAGGCCATGATCGGTCCTTTCCGTGCCGGAGGCTATGCGCCGATGGCGCCGCCGCAGTATTCGCAGCGCCCACTGGCATCGGGAATGGTGGTGGCTCCGCAGAAGGGGCAGGTCACCGCGGTCTTGGGGGCCTTGGCGGCCACGACGCTGTCGCGCGTCTCCTGGCGCAGCTGCACCAGCGCGTCGCGGACCTCGGTTGCCTGGCGCTTGGCCTCGCGGTATTCGATGGAGCCGCGCTGATCGATGGTGGAGTCGTTCACGCGCAGGTTGATCTCGGTAAAGTACGGCGTGTTGACGTGAATGGTCAGATTAAAGTCGTAATCCAGGTCGTAGCGCGGCGGATTGTAGCTCTCGCGCTCGCCGTCCTTGGTCTCGCGATAGATTTCGGTGCGATGCTCGTCGATATCCATATCGCAGCCGAGTACCTGCGAGAACTCGATGATGTCGGGATTGGCGTCGCGCCAGCGGCTCTGCGAGGTGATGATCAGCAGGCCCGCGTCCTCATCGAGCATGATGTTGGTGCGCCCGGCAGAAAGCGTGCGCGTGGGGTTGAACGACGCCAAGCGCTCGGCATTGGCCTCGCGGTAGGCGATCTGCTCGCGGATATCGTCCGCGGTGCTGGAGCGATAGCCGTGAAAGCAGGGGGAGAGCTTGCCGGCGCACTCTTTGCACAGGTAGCCTTCATTGATTTTTGTCTTACCTAGAAGTCCCAGCTCGGTACCGCAAATCGCGCACTCTTTCTTCTCGAACATCTTGTCAAAGAAGCCCATGGCTGCCTCCCATCAACTGGTAGCGTGTGTCACTTTTGATGATGGGGGAGTGCGCAGCCTTTCACGATACCCAGACGGCTCAACGAGTCTCCACAACTGGGACACATGGCCCATTTTTCCTACTCATTGGGGACGTACTTAAATGAGTGAAACTACTCATTTAAGTCTGTCCCCAATGAGTGCCTGCAGAATGAGGGTGGATAATCTCCCGTTTTTGGCCTGTGTGCAGGCTCAAAGTGGGAGATTATCCACTCTCGTCATTTGGGCGTCCAAAAATCCTCGCTCGTTTGGCGCCTGGGGACACTCTTTGTCGAATGCGGCGGCTGCCGAATGTGGGCGCCGTCCTTGCTATGCCACGGTCAGGGCGACCTGGGCGTAGCGGGTACAGGGGCGCTCGGCGCGCGTCTGCACGGTGAGGGTGAGCACAAGGCGCTCGCCGGGTCGTGCGTCGGCGGGCACGATGAAAGCGGTGTCTACCGTGCATTCTTGCCACATCGACAGATCCTGGACGCCTGCATAGCTCGACGGGTCTACGGCGATATCCCAATGCGCATCGAAGCCCCTGCCGTCGGGGTCGACGATGGTCGCCGCAAGGTCGATGCGCTCGCCGGCTGCGGCGCTGCGGTCGGCCGTGACCTCGACAACATGTGCCGGATGCGAGCAGATGGCCGGATCATGGGCGCACCATTGCGCGCGGGCGGCAAAGTCTTCCTGATAGGCACGCAGATAGGGATTGAGATTGTCGTCTGCGGGCGTGCCGAGGGCGGCAAAACCGGTGGGCGCGTTCGCATCGGGGTGTCCATCAAGAAACATGCGGCCGAGCAGCGTATCGAAGTCGCGGTCGTCGATACCGCGCAGGCCAAACGGCAGCAGCGGAATATAGGTCATGCTGTCGCCTTCGGCCATAAAATCGCCGCGCTCAAACTGCACCGCGGGCATGCCTTCCAGGCCCCAATCCAGGCGGGCATGCTTGCCAAACTGAAAGCGCTCGGGCTCGTTTTCGTAGACCTTACCATCGCCATAGAGCATATAGCGTGCCATGAGGGGGCCGTTGCCCTGCGTGAGATTCCGCTCAGGCCAAGGAGCCTTAAATAGTGGCAGCGTATCGGGCTGAGCCGTTTTGGCGTCGAAATAGTTGCCATACATATAGGGCGTACGCCAAAAGATGAGCTCGGGAAAGAGCTCACGCCCATGGTCGAGCCACGAGTTGTCCTGCCCCACACCATCGGCAACGCCCATAACGCGCACCTTCTGATAGACCCGCTGCTGTACGGCGGGCCAATCGGATGTGGCGTGATAGCGCTCGGCAATACTCATGAGGGCGCGAACGATAGTATTCATACCGCCCCAGCTGAGCAGCCACAGCGTGCGGGGGTCGTCGTCCATGATGGCATCGGCGATGACGCGCGAACCGGGCGTTTCCTCGCGCACATCACCCTCAAAGGCAGCATTTCCCACAAACGTACGCTCGATCATCTGGGCAGGCGTGGGAAACGGCGGTTCACCGGCGGCGTCCGCATTTGCCTGCAACTGCGGCCAAGCCTGGGCATATTCATTACTCCAGAGACTCTCAATCCAATGCTCGGGAAACGGCCGATACTCACGAAGCTCGCCGGCCAGCGGATCGGGCTCATGAGGCACAACAGCCCACTCATAAGAGCGCCGCCCTTTGGTCCGCCAATGCGGATTCACCTCGCCGAGCGTATGAACCCCATCCCCAAGAAAGTGATACTGCGAAGCCGTATACACCACAGCCTGCACATCAAGCAGATTAAGATACAGAGCCAAATGAACAAGCGAGTTCATATCATCGACTTCCATATCGGTAGTAACAATCACCCGAGTCAACTTCTGGGACATAGGAACAGCTCCAATCAAAATCAATTCAGCCAGTTACGCGCAAGGCAAGACGGGACCCATGCCCCCATCGCCACCGACCCGGCGGCCCGCTAGAAGCGGCCGGCCAGGGTCACGGCAACGTCAACGCAGCGGGGACCGGGGTTTAGTCTTGCAAACATTCCGCAGGGGGCATGGGCAGGCGCAGCGCGAAGCGCAAAGCGCCAGCCCATGCATGCCCGAGGACGTTTGCAAGACTAAACCCCGGTCCCCGCGATGGGAGGGCTTAGCGGTCGACCCTGGCCGACCACTCCCAGCAGCCCACTGGCTCGCCGTCGATGAGTACGTTGCCCCCGTCGAAGTCTTGATAACACAGGTCGTTGAATTGGTGGATCCACACGCCGTGGTTGAACGTCTTCTTGGCCGAGCCGTCGGCCTCGCGATACACGCCGGTCAGGTCCTCGACATGGCTAAAGTAGGTGAGGTGCACGTTGGCGCCGGCATCGCGCAGGCGCGCCGTGAGCGGCAGCACGGTCTGTTGCGGTGACACAAGCTCGTCGCCCTTGGAGTGCGTAAACCACAGCGGCGTCTTGGCGAGCGCGGCTACGTCCTCGTCCGTGGCGTTGTACCACGGGGCGCAGCAGGGAAGGCCCGCGGCGAAGAAATCGGGGTAGTCGGCGCACAGGCGCAGGGTCATAAAGCCGCCGTTGGAAAGACCGGCGACCACGATGCGGTCGGTGTCGATGCGGTCGGCATGCTCGGTGACAAACTCATCGATAAGTGCCTTGAGCACGGGGGAGTAGATGCTCTGGTTGGAGTGACCAAGCTGCTCGACGCCGTTGTCCATCCAAAACGTGGGCGACTGCGGCACGAGCACCCAGGCAAAGCCGCCAAAGTAGCGCTGGATCTGCGCCTGGCTGATGGCCGTCACGCGGTTGCCGATATAGGCGCGCGTGGCGCCCTCGCCCTGCGTGGCGCCCTTGCCCTCGCCGGCGCCGTGCAGATACACCACGAGCGGCGCCTTTTGGGGCACGACCGTCGCCTCGGGCACAAAGGGGTTGAAGCATGCCGAGTCCTCGGCTTTAAAGCTGGGCTCAAAGAAGCCGTATTCGAGCGCGATGCCGTCGACGGCGGTCTTTTGCGTGGCGTTGCTCCAGCCTTTGAGCGCGGGGCAGATGTCACCACGGCAGGTGCTAAAGACCAGGCCGCAGGTGGGGTCGTCACCATCGTTGCCGGGAAGGGCCGCGAGCTGTGTGATGCGCAGCTGGTCATCGAGCATGCGCGAGCCCATGACGCCGCCTTCGATCTTTTTAGTCAGGCGCTGCTCGGCGACTTCGAGCGCCACATGGGTACCCACGGCGAGCTTACGTCCGTTCTCGTCGCACGGATATGTGGCGAGAATGTCGATGTAACCCACGGAGGGCGCGGCATGGTCGGCACCGCGCTCCTTGCGCATCAGGACCTCGCCCGTGCGCTCGTGACGCTCTACATATATATGGAAGGTGTTCGCGTCGATGTCGTTGGCGCGCACGGTGCAGGGCAGGTCGAGTACGACCTTGCTGATCCAGGGGCCAAAGTCGCCCAAGGTGGTGACGGTTGCGTAGGTACACAATTTGAGTTCCATGAGCTGCCTCCCTTGCGCCGCTAGTGGGAAACAAAAGCGGCAATACAATCTAAACATGTTTAGTTTAATCCAGAAATGCAGAACAAGCTGATAAACTCGGTAAACGGCAGAATTGAACACGCCATGAACTACTAAACATATGTTTACTAGCCTCTAGCAGGGCTTCTGTTGATGAGTTAACAGATCAGTGAGGTGTTCATCAAAATAAAATCCCACGTAAATAGCTATATAGCAATAGACGGTCAAAAGACCATCTCCCGCCATTCAAATACGTTCACCCCCGATTTCCTACCGTTCACCGGACTGTAGACGGCAAAATTGCCATAAATTCGGCGCTCCGTGTAAACTAAAGCCCGTAAACGTTCAGTAAACACCTTGTTTACAAAAGCGTATCCAAGGGTCCGGCAACCGTAAGGGGTTATAGTCGCCGGGCCAAAGGCGTGCCTGCGAACGAACGACCAGGCACACGAAGATATGGGGAGGGGTCCCATGGCAGTAGATAACAAGCAGATTGCCACCGATGTCCTCGAGCTCGTGGGCGGTGCGGAGAATGTCACCGTCGCCACCAACTGCATGACGCGCCTGCGTCTGACGCTCAAGGATAACAACATGGTTGACGTGGAGAAGATCAAGAAGGTCAAGGGTGTTCTGGGTTGCCAGTTCGCCGGCAGCCAGCTCCAGGTCATCATCGGCCAGAACGTGCCCAAGGTGCTCGCCGAGTTCGTCGCCATCTCCGGCGTCAAGCAGGGTGAGGCCGTCAACGAGAACCTCGATGCTCCCAAGGAGAAGTTCGAGCTCAAGAACCTGCCGAACATCATCCTCGACTATCTGTCCGGCTCCATGACCCAGCTCATCCCGCTGCTCATGGCCGGCGGTCTGTTCCGTACCATTGCGGCCGTCCTCGGCCCCACCATGCTCGGTGTGCTCTCGGCCGACGACCCGACCTATACGTTCCTCTACACCACGCTGTACGAGGCAACGTTTACCTTTATCCCCATCTACCTGGGTTATGCCGCGGCTAAAAAGCTCGGCGCCAGCCCCGTGCTCGGCATGCTGCTCGGTGGCGCCCTCATGGCTCCTTCCGTGGTGAGCGTCGCCACCCAGGAGGGCGGCGGAATCATCTCCGTCTACGGCATCCAGATCGCTGCTGCCAACTATCAGCAGTCCGTCCTGCCGATCATCCTTTCGGTGCCTGTCCTCTACTTCGTCGAGAAGTTCTTTAAGAAGGTCATGCCCGACGTGCTCTCTACGGTCTTCACGCCGTTCTGCACCATGATCGTCACGATCCCCATTGCCTTCATCGTCCTCGCTCCGATCGGCAACGAGATCGGTACGCTGATCGCCAACGCCCTCTTCGGCCTTGCTGACCTTGGCGGCATCGGCATCCTGATCGTCATGGCCGTCCTCGGCGCCTTCTGGCAGCTCTTCGTGGTCTGCGGCATGCACATGCCCGTCATCCTGCTCGCCCAGGTTCAGATCATCGCTGCCGGTTACGATCCCTTCGTCTTCGTTTCCACCAACTGCGCTATGGCCGCTGTCTGGGGCTGCGCCTTCGGTGCCTTCCTCAAGATGAAGAACCCCGACGAGAAGTCTCTCGCCATCGGTTACGTCATCTCCGCCATCGCCGGCGGCGTCACCGAGCCCGCGCTCTTCGGCATCCTCATGCGCTTCCGTCGCACCATGTTTGGCATGTTCATCGGCGGTGCCATCGGCGCTGTGTTCTCCGGCCTCATGGGGGTTACCTACTACCTCGCAGGCGGTGCCTCCAACTTCCTGGTCTTCACCAACTACCTGCAGGGTGGCCAGATGAACACCGTCTGGGCTATCGTTGGTATGGCAATCTCCTTTGTCATCGCCGCTGCCGTCGTCTTTGTCTCCGGCTTCTCCAAGGAGGAGCTCGCCGAGATGGAGGCCTAAGGCCAAACCGTTCGGTCGCATAAGACCTCACCTACACGACAGGGCCCCGTCAGGCGTAAGCCCGGCGGGGCCCTTCTTGCAAGGTAGACTGATGGAGGCGGGTGAGATTCGCCCGCGAGGGTTTGCCAAGCGCCGGGGGCTTTCGCGCGGGGTTATCGCGAAAGCCCCCGGCGGTTCGCAAATCCTTTATCAAACGAAAGGACATGCAGATGAGTTTGGGAAAGCTGACCGCCAACGGTCGCCAGGACGGCTTTTTGTGCGAGGGCAAACCGTTCTTCTGGTTTGCCGATACGTGCTGGAGCGCATTTACGAGCATCGCCGAGAACGACTGGGATTACTACCTGACCCGCCGTGCCGAGCAGGGCATGAACGTGCTGCAGATCAACACGTTGCCGCAGTGGGATCGCTGCTGTCCCGACCTGGGCATTTGGCCCTATGCCAGCGAGGATGGCGTACACTTTGATTGGTCCTGCCCCAACCAGGCGTATTGGGATCGTGCCGCCGCCATGTGCCGCGCGGCCGTCGAGCACGGCATTCGTCCGGCGCTCGTGCTCATGTGGTGCAACTACGTGCCCGGTACCTGGGGTGCCAAGATCGCCGAGCGTTGCGGTGCCGAGATTATGTCGCGTGAGGAGGTTCGCGCCCACGTTGCCCGCGTCGTCGAGAACCTGGGCGAGTTCGACCCCGTCTACGTGGTGGCGGGCGATACCGACTTTGCCGGCGACGAGGCGATCGCCTATTACGAGGACGCCCTCGACGAGGTCGTCAAGCGCGCGCCCGAGGCACTGCGCACCATGCATATCAACCGCGGTAACCGCACCATTCCGGCGCAGTATCTGGACCGTCTGGACTTTTATATGTTCCAGCCCGGCCACAACTACGAGGGCCAGCCCGAGGCATGGCGTCTGCCGCAGGACTTTATCGCCAACTATCCCAAAAAGCCGATGGTCAACTCCGAGCCTTGCTACGAGCAGATGGGTGCGTCGCGCAACGTCTACTGGCGTTTTACCGCGCAGGATTGCCGCGCGAGCGTATGGTCGTCGATTCTTGCCGGCGCCAGTGCCGGCGTGACCTATGGCGCACACGGCGTGTGGAACTGGCAAACATCGCGCAGCCAGGGTTCGGTCCTGGGCGAGGGCTTTGACATGCCCTTCCGCTGGCAAGAGTGCCTGCAGTTTGCGGGTGTGTGGGACTTTGGCGCGATCGAGCACGTGCTTGCCGCCCTAGGCGCTACGGCTGCCGACGATGCACTTGCCGTGGTTCCGGCGCAGGAGCTCCTCGACGACGCGCGCGAGTCCATCCGTGTGGCGCGCGTTGGCGATCGCATCGTCGCGTACCTGCCGCGTACCACGGCGCTCAAGTTTAAGCTCGACGGCGCGCGTGGCTGGACGGCGACGGTCCTCGACATGGAGGACAAGCGCATCGCAAAGCTGCCCGTCCGTGACAACGGTGACGGCACCGTGCGCGTGGCGCAGCATCCCTTTGAGCACGACGCGCTGGTGATCCTGGCCCCCGGGCGCTAACGGCTCTTCTCCAACATTTACTACTCATTGGGGACAGACTTAAATGAGTGCCCAATGACTACCCGCAGAATGAGAGTGGATAATCTTCCGTTTTTGGCCTTCATACAGGCTCAAAGTGGGAGATTATCCACTCTCGTCATTTGATTGGCACTTGCACTCATTGGGGACGTACTTAAATGAGTGGCAGTTGGGGACACTCCTTGCCGAGCTGCAAGCCGTGCGCGCCCCTTCTGGGCCTTGCGGCTCAAAATCGGTTTACGCCGTGGGCTGTTGGGGTCAAATTAGCGACATTTTGAGGATAGGTTCGATATTAGGACTGGTTTTCTAATAGAATGAGTTTGCAGGCCATTAAGCGACTGCGGGGGGGGGGTATTCATGAAAGGTATGGGAGACACAACAGCGTATTTGCGTTGGGGCATTCGGGAGATTATATGCCTGGCGCTGTTCTATTTTACGTTTTTGGCTGGCGAGTACCTCTTCGACATGCGCGTGGCCGAGTTTGTGCCGCCGAGCGAGGTTGCTACCTACGAGACCCTCATCGTCGGTGCGAGCGTAATCGGCTTTTTTGTGCGTCCTATTCTGTACTATCGCCGCCCCCGCGCGATCGATACGACGAGCGACATCACGGGCGTGCTGCTGGTGTCGGCATTGCTGCTGATGATTATGGCGGTTCGGTTTGAGGTGGTAATTGCCGGCGGTTTGATGGCGTGTTGCACGCTGGGCTACTGCGGATCGACCGCTCACGCCAACTTTGCGCGGCGCTTTGCGCGGACGCCGTACTTGGCGCGCGCGGCGGCGCTTTCATATGCTCTGGGCGTCCTGCTTCAGGTGTTCAGCCACATGGTGATACCCGCGGGGATTCCGCAGCAGTTTGTTTTTGTTGCCTGTGCGGTCGCGCAGGTGGCGCTCCTCCACGGCGTCCGCCGTGCCAAGCTGCGCGGCGAATCTGAGTTTGGGCCTGAACCCGATATCTCCGAGCTTTCGGTGGATGCATCGGAGTTTGGCGCCAAATGGCAAAACGATCCCGAGTCAACGGCGGCTTTTCGGCGCGCCGTGGTGCGTCTGACGATTGCAACCGCCTGCCTTACCGGGGTGTTTGCCGCCCTCAATGCGGGGCTCACGATCTCGCACGCCGCCGGGTCCGTTGACTTGGGCGATTGGTCGCGCTTGCTGATGGGCGTGAGCGCTCTGCTCGCCGGCGCCCTATTTGACCTGCGCGGGCGCTCGTGTATGAACATCATCATGACCTGCGCCGCCATGTTGTCCACGCTCTCATTCGCTGTGCTTATCACCGATGCCAACGGCGCCAACATACTTGCCGCCACCGTCATCTTCTATCTGGGTGCGGGCTTCTTCGTGGTGTTTTTCACGGCGAAGTTTGCCGCCATTTCGGTGTATGCGCATTGGTCGTATCTGTGGCCGTGCATGGGCCGCGTCATCAATAACGTTTGCGCGATGCTCGTGACGGCACCGGCGGTGGCGATTGTCTCGAGCCAGAACGTGCTGTTGGCAGTGGGCGTGGGGCTTGTACTGCTTGTGGGCATTGCGATCTCGCTGCTGGGACAGTCTGGGCATCAGGTCTATGACGTTGAAGTGCGCGGCGACCTGGCGTTTGCTGCTAGCGACCTTGGCACGGATCCCGTATCCGCCCAGAGCGAGCCCGCCCCCGCAGAGGTGCCGGAGTCCACACTCGACGAGCGTCTCGATACCTTCGCCGTCGCCTTTGAGCTTACGCAGCGCGAGCGCGATATTTTGGAGGCCTTGGTCGCATCGCGCGAGAGTGTTCAAGACATCGCCGCAACGCTCTTCCTTTCGCGCTCCACGCTTTACCGTCATATCGCCTCGATCAACAAAAAGACCGGCGCCTCCTCACGTGTGGCCCTCATCAACTTTTTCTGGTCCTGGGCGCCCAAGGACCAGCCCATTTGGGACGGGGCTTTTTTAGCTGTTTTGGGCAGCCACTGCCAGCGCGAACCACCACAAAGGGGACAGGCACCTTTGTGGTGGTTTTGACGGGAGCGCCTGTGGAGTTACAGCAGTTCGCCGTGGCGGGCGATGTAGCGGCGCTTGGCCAGCTGGGTGAGTGCGATGTAGGCGGCGACGATGCTGACGAGCAGCGCGAAGAAGCTCGGCGGCAGCGGCATGAGGTCTAGCGCATCGGCGATGGGGCTTGCCGGCAGCCAGGTGACGAGTACCAGACCCAGCACGGTGAGAGCGCACAGTGCCGGCGCGGCGTGGTCGCGCGCGCTCGGCAGGCGCGGGGAGCGCAGCATGTGGATCACGAGCGTCTGCGACCACATGGACTCGACAAACCAACCGCTCTGGAAGAGCGCCGTAAAGGCCGCCATGCCTGCGACGTCGCCTACAGCGGCAAGCTCTGCCCAGCTTGAGCCCACGGCGGCGGGGCACACCACAAAGAAGAGCACGGCGAAAGTCACGATATCAAACAGTGAGCTCACGGGACCCAACTCGAGCATAAAGCCCTTAATGGACGCGGCATCCCAGGCGCGCGGACGGGCGGTCCAGGCGTCGTCGACGGTGTCCCACGGCAGCGCGATGCACACGATCTCGTAGACCAGCGACAGCAGCACCAACTGCAGAGCGCTCATGGGCAAGAACGGCAAGAACAGGCTCGCGACGGTCACGGATAGCACGTTGCCAAAGTTGGAGCTCACCGTGGTCTTGAGGTACTTGAGTAGGTTGCCGTAGGTGCGGCGGCCTTCGATGATGCCGCGCTCGAGCACGCCCAGGTCCTTCTGGAGCAAGATGATATCGGCAGATTCCTTGGCAATGTCGACGGCCGAATCGACCGAGATGCCGCAATCGCTTGCACGCATGGCGGCGGCGTCGTTGATGCCATCGCCCATAAAGCCCACGGTGTGGCCGAGCAGCTCGCGCATGACACGCACCAGACGCGCCTTCTGCAGCGGCGAGAGCTTGGCGAAGAGGTGGGTGTTCTCGGCGCGCTCGGCAAGTTCGGCGTCATCGAGCGCATCGATCTCGGAGCCCAGCAAGACGTTGCTCGCGTCGATACCGATCTGTTCGCAGACGGTGGCCGCGACGCGGTCGTTGTCGCCGGTCAGGACCTTGACTGCCACGCCCTTGGCCTCGAGGGTGGCGATGGCGCCCACGGCACTTGCTTTGGGCGGATCGAGGAAGGCCAAAAAGCCTATCAGCACCATGTCGCACTCGTCGGCAATGCCAAACTCGCCCACGCAGCGCGGATTGGTTTTCTGCGCCACGGCAATCACGCGCAGGCCCTCGGCATTGAGCCCGGCGATCTGCTGGCGAATCTGGGCGAGCTTATCTTCGGTGAGCGGCTGGGCGGCGCCATCGACTTCGACAAAGGAGCAGATCTCGAGCATTTCCTCGGCAGCTCCTTTGGTAACCATCTGGGTTTTACCCTGGGCGTCGGCGACAACGACGCTCAGGCGACGGCGCGAGAAATCGAAGGGCACCTCGTCGACCTTGGTATAGCGGTCGCGCAGGCTCTGGCCCAGCATAGAATCGGGCACGACGGTCGAGGGCGTCACATCGGCACGGTCGATGACGGCCAGGTCGATAAGGTTTTTGAGGCCGGTCTGGAAGAAGCTGTTCAAAAACGCATGGCGCAGCACGCGCGCATCCTCGTTGCCGTCGGTGTTGAGGTAGCGCTCGAGCACGATGCGGTCTTCGGTGAGGGTGCCGGTCTTGTCGCAGCACAGGACGTCCATCGCGCCGAGGTTTTGGATCGCCGGCAGTTCCTTGACGATAACCTGGCGGCGGGCGAGGTCCTTGGCGCCCTGCGACAGGCTCGTGGTCACGATGACGGGAAGCATCTGCGGCGTGATGCCCACGGCCACGCTCGTGGCGAACAGCAGCGCGTCGATGACGTTGCCCTTGGTGGCGGCGTTGATGGCAAAGACGGCCGGCGCCATAACGAGCATGAGGCGTACGAGCAACATGGAGACGCTCGAGACGCCGCGGTCAAACGCGCTCTTCTCGCCGCGCCCGTTGAGTATCTTGGCGATGCCGCCCAGGTAGGTGTCCGAGCCGGTGGCAACGACAAGCGCCATGGCGGTGCCGTTTTGCACGGAGGTGCCGGTAAAGACGATGTTCTTGCAGGCAGAGAGTGGTAGCGCGGAGCCGTCGGCACCCTCGACGACGGTGATGGCAGCGGTCTTCTCGACGGCCTCGCTCTCGCCGGTGAGTGCGGACTCGATCACAAACAGGTCGCGCGCGGTGATGATGCGGGCATCTGCCGGCACCATGTCGCCGGCAGAGAGGCGGATTACATCGCCGGGGACGAGCTCGTCGAAGGGGATCTCGACGCGCTCGCCGTCGCGCAGGGCACAGCAGGTGCTGGAGACCAGGTCCTTAAGGGCCTCGGCCGCATTGCCGCTGCGGGCTTCCTGGATAAACTTCATGCCGCCCGATACCAGCAGCATGATGCCGATGACGATGACCGTGGAGGGGTCACGCTGCAGCTCGGGCACGGCGAGCACGTCGATGTAGAGCGAGACCAGTGCGAGGGCGGCGAGGATGCCAGCGAAGGGATCGACGAACGCGTCGGCGATGCGGCGGGCGAGCGTCTTGGTCGGCGCTTCGATGGTGTTGGGGCCGACGGCGCTCAGGCGCTCGGCGGCGTGCTCGGCGGTGAGGCCGTCGGCTGTGGCGTCGAGCAGCACGAGGGCATCCTCGGCGCTATGGGTGGCGGCGAATATGGTGTTCTTGGACATGCCGGTATGAGCGGCGGGGCGCGCCGTGCGGCGGCGCTTGGAGATGGCTTCGAGTACCGTGGCGGTTTTGAGCATCAGCATAGGGTCCTCCTTGTTGAAGGGAGTTAGCGTACGTGTCGTATGTGCTTCAAAAAACCTAGATGTCGCTCACGTCATGCTTTCGAACCACCACGAAGGGACAGGCACCTTTGTGGTGGTTTTGACGATCGGCTGTTGGCGCTTATGCGTGCGTGGAATCCTCGCGGCGTGCCGAGGGCGACATGCAGGTTTTTCGACTATGACTGCCTTCCATGGCACACCTCCTTAAGGCCGGGCGCGGCGCGCTTTGGGTATCTCGTACCCGTTACAATCCGCCCGTATTCTTGATGAGGGGGTTTGCCGTGTCAACCCCAATGTTTGGAAAACCATTGCCCCTGACAAAGCCTTTACAGAATGCCGAGGCCCCAAAGCGCGCCCGCAACGCGCCCTGCCTGCGCTAAACTGGAAGGCACGTACGCGATTACGAGAGGAGCCCGCATGGAGGCTTACAAGCAAGAGTTCATCAAGTTCATGGTTGAGTCCGACGTTCTTAAATTCGGCAGCTTTACGCTCAAGAGCGGCCGTCAGTCCCCGTTCTTTATGAACGCCGGCGCCTATGTGACGGGCTATCAGCTCAAGAAGCTGGGCGAGTATTACGCCCAGGCCATCCACGATAACTTTGGCGACGACTTTGACGTGCTGTTTGGACCGGCCTACAAGGGTATTCCGCTGGCCGTCGTGACCGCAATTGCCTACCACGAGCTGTACGGCAAGGAGGTCAAGTACTGCTGCGATCGCAAGGAGGCCAAGGACCACGGCGCCGACAAGGGCAACCTGCTGGGCTACGAGCCCCAGGACGGCGACCGCGTGGTCATGGTCGAGGACGTCACCACCAGCGGTAAGTCCATCGACGAGACCTATCCCAAGGTCAAGGCTGCTGCCGATGTCGAGATCAAGGGCCTCATCGTGTCCCTCAACCGCATGGAGGTCGGCAAGGGTGGCGTGACCACCGCGCAGAAGGAGATCGAGGCCAAGTACGGTTTCCCCGTCGCGAGCATCGTCTCCATGGCCGAGGTCGTCGAGACCCTCTACAACCACGAGATTGACGGCAAAGTCGTCATCGACGACGAGCTCAAGGCCGCTATCGACGCCTACTACGAGCAGTACGGAGCTCGTTAGTTACGGCGTTTTACCAAACGCCGTAACTGCTCGACGCTGCAAACCCGCCAGAGCGGCAATCTGCCTTTCAACTTCGGCGGCATGATCAAAAGATCAATGCCGCCTCGTTTCAAGGCACCTTGCTCGCTCTGGCGGGTTTTCGCTGTTGCTACCAAAACATCGGCGTTGCCGTGGTAGTCATTGGGGACAGACATAAATGAGTAGTCATTGGGGCGTTCTTAAATGACTACTCAGGATGAGCGTCCAAAAATCCGCGCTCGTTCGATTGGCGCATGTCTACGCAGCGTAGGTTGTCGAGCCTGGCCTTCAAATGGATACTGACTGTCGAACCGGTTCACTCCATTTCTTCAATTTGATTGGACAGCCCATGAACCAGACACGGCAAACCAATGCCTCCCATACTTTTTTGGCAGCGCATGCCATCAAGCAGCTGCGCGAAGAGCGCGGCCTCACCCAGCGCGCCCTGGCGGAAAGCCTTGGCGTGACCGATAAAGCCGTCAGCAAGTGGGAATCCGGCCGCGGCCTTCCCGACATTTCCCTCGTTGAGCCTTTGGCCCAGAGACTCGGCATAAGCGTGGCTGAGCTTTTGGCTGGTGACATTCGGGCCAACGCCAACCGTGCAGGCAATATGCTCAAAGGCGTCTTTTACGTTTGCCCTATCTGCGGAAACGTTGTGCACGCGCTCGGAGAAGGCAGCTTTAGCTGCTGTGGCTCCACGATGTTTCCCCAGGAGGCCGAAGAGCCGGACGCGGACCACGCCTTTTCCATCGAGCGCATCGAGGACGATTGGTACGTCACGCTCGATCATCCCATGACCAAGGATCACTACATTAGCTTTGTGGCATATGCGACTATGGACGGCATCTGCTTTAAGAAGCTCTATCCAGAGCAATCGGTGCAGCCGCGCTTCCATATTACCGGGCGCGGCAGGATATATCTTTACTGCAACCAACACGGACTCTTTACGTCGCTGACGCCTCGCAAATAACGGCTGTCTATCCGCCCTCCTCATGCGTTCCCGGGGGACCCAAAATGAGCGTGGATAATCTCCCGGTTTTGGCCTGTGTGCGGGCTCAAAGTGGGAGATTATCCACGCTCGTTATCTGAGTGTCCAAAAATCCACGCTCGTCGCTACTTGAGTCCGGGCAGGCGGGTGTAGGGGAACGAGCGCTCTAAGAACTCGGAGCAGCGGGCGTAATCTTTGGCAAAGTAGCTGCTATAGAGCGAATCGAGTACGTATTGCACGGCGATATGGCTGGCGAACTGCGTGATGCGGTGCGTCATGCTCTCGTGGTCGCTTACCGTGAGATAGGCGGCAAAGCCGGGGTGAATGCGGGCACAGTACGGCGTGCCGATGACGATGACCGGGACATGTCGACTGCTAAGGATCGGCAAGATCTCCTTGAGGTTGGGGGCAAGGCCGCTGTAGGAGATGATGATTGCCACATGGTCGGGACCCGAGGCGAGTGCCGTGCGCACCTGCGCCTCGACGCTGTCGTGGCACGTCGCGCTTTTGCCGGCGGAAAGCAGGCGATCGCGGAACATTCCCGCTGGATACAGGTTATGCGAGCCCGTGTAGATGTCCACGGTGCCGGCGCGCATGATGAGCTTGGCGGCGTGGTCGAGCTGTGCAGGGTCGAGCAGCTCCTGCGTTTCGGCCAAGGTGGTCTGGTAGAGCCCCTCCATGCGCTCCATCACCTGCGCAGGGGTGGAGGTGGCATCGAAGGGAAAGTTGATGTCCACGTCGCGCCGGTTGCCCGCCTCGGTCGCCTGGCGGATGAGCTCGACCTTGAGGTCTTTGAATCCCTCGAGGCCGAGCTTTTTGCAAAAGCGGTGCACGCTCGCGACCGAAACGTTGGCGCACGCGGCAAATTCCTTAATGGAAAGCCCGCGCACATCCTCGCCCATGGCGAGGGCCGTTCGCCCAAGTTGTTGCTCGGTGGGGGTGAGGCTTTTGCCCTGCGTGATCTTTCGCCTGATATCCATATGGCTCCTATGCGTTTGCGTCGCGATAAACCAATCATAGCGATAAATAAAACGTTCGGCTTGGCTGGGAGTTTTGGTCCGCCGGTCTATGAACGACGGACCGCTCGACGCTGCGCGGGCCCTTGGCACGGCACCTTGGGCTTCAATCGTCGGGCGCGTGCGGAAGCACACATCCCTCCTCTTTCGGCCCAATTTGCCGCACCAGGGGCCCGCTCGCTGTTGTGGGCTCAACATAGGGCGCTGTCCTTGTTGGGCCGTTTGCGCCCGGGGCGTTACCCGAGCACGCGTACGGGCCCCAAGAGACCGCTGGGCTCGGAGGGCTCGGTCATGCCGAACACGTCGGGGACGGCATGGTCGAGGGTGTTGATGATATCGATCGCAAGCGCGTGCTCGCCGGCCAAAAGCGCGCCGGCCTCAAAGCGGTAAGGCGGACAGATGCGGGTGCCGAGGGATTTGCCGTCGAGGGTGACGGTTGCGGTCTCAAAGACCTCCCCAAGGTCGATGACAGCGCGGCTGGCCGCTTCGCCCAGGACAAAGGAGGCCTGGTAGCGGAACGTGCCGGCCTTGCCGGGGAACTCGGCCGAGGAAAGGTCGTGCAGGTCTGCAAGCTCAACAGACTCGCCAAAGGCATCGGTACCAGGGGCAGAGAAGGCAACCGCCCAGGGCCCGTCGACGCATGTGGCTTCGTCTCCAGCAGTTGCCGCGCCGGCGGAACCTGTAGCCCCAAGGACCACGATGCAGCTCTCGTAGGGAGCCAGCTCGAGCGTGCCGTCAAAGGCGGCGGGATCGGTGCCGTTGAGCAGGTCGAGGCGCGCGCCTGCAACGGGTATGCCGTCGGCAAGCGCAATCTGAGTGGAGATACCCTGCTTGGGATGCTCGTTGACGAGCATCAGATAGGTCTCGCCCGCCCGCTCGTAGCGCAGTGCGCGCAGCCAGGGCTGGGACTCGGCACAAACCACGGTCTGCATACCGGCGTCGGCAAGCGTGCCTGCGAGCTCGGCGGTTGCCAGGAGCTTGATGCCGGCGACCGCGGCTGCATCCACGGAGGCAAAGCCCTCGCGGGCTGCAATATCACCGTCGTAGCGCTTGCTCGGCAACTCATCCAGCGCGTACACGGCAACACCTGCGGCTGCGGCGCGCGCGGCAAAGTCGAGCACGGCTCCGCCGACAAACTCGGCTCCGGGCATCACCAGGCAGCGGTATGCCTGGCCGTTCACGCCAAAGCCGCTACCGTCTGCGGCAATTTCAACGGCATAGCGCCCTGCGTCCTCAAATGCCTCTGCCGGCACGATGTCAAAGTCGACCTGCGCGCGCATAAGCTCGGAGGCGGCATGCTGCATAAAGTTCGCCTCGCCTGTCCACTCGGCGTCCGCATGGTAGAGAAGCGCCACCGGGGTCGTTGCGCGCCCGCCGCTCAGCAGGCTCGCCGTACGGTTCATGTAGCTCATGAGCTGCCCAAAGTGTGCAAACTGGGGGTTTTGGCCATGCGCATAGAAATGCGGCGGGCAGTCCCAGTCGGGGAAGGCGGCCATGCTAAAGGCATGCGGCACAAACCAATTGACGCCGCGCACCAAAAAATGATCGGCGATCCACTTCATCTCGCGTAGGCCTTCGTGCCATCCAAATGCGCCAAAGACCTCGGCCATGCAGCGCCCCTGCTTTTTGGGATCGAGGTGTGCTGCCGAGGAGCCCAGCTTGGGCAGCACGTAGTTATAAAACTCGAGGTCCCACACGCCGCGTCCGTAGCTGTGAAGGCCGCGGTCCATGCCGGGTACCAGCTGGTTGATCACGATGTCGACGCCCGCCATGTCCTGACCGCCCACGGCGCGGAAGTAGTGCCCGGCGCCCACGCCCAGGCGCGCGTGGCAGTCCTTGTCCTCGATAACGTGGCCGATGTACTGCACGCCGCGCGCGCGGCACCAGTCTCCGAGCTGGTCGCAGAAGCACTCCTTATAGAGGGTGCTCGCGATGTCCATATAGACGTGGCGTACGTGCGCGCCGGCCGGCTCGCGGTCCCACAGGTGCGGGAGCTCGGCCAGGTAGCGCTCGCCCAGTGCCGCGCGTAGGCGACGCTCAAGCTCGGCCGACCAGGGTAGGGGCGCGGTGGCCTTGCCGATGAGCGTGTCCGAGATGCCATCGGGGCCCGTGGTGCCCTTCTCGTTGGCAAATCCGGGCTCATCGGAGAAAAAGCCCAGGATCGTCTTGCCAAACTCATCGCCCAGATGCTCAAAATGCGGCTCGTAGACAGCATCGATGAGCTGCGCCACCGAGGTGCGGTCGACCATATTGATGTAGTCCTCGTTGTAGGAGGTCTTGCCGCTCGTGAACATCACGCATGCCTGCGTGAGGCCCGCAGGTGCATCGAAGACCAGGCGGCTGGGGTTGCCGTCTGCATCGTCGATTACTCGGTAAGCGACGTCGACGGGGCTGCCGTCCTGCATAAATGTCACGCCGTAGAAGCGCTCCGTTTTGTCGAGCATGTTGGCGAGCGCGATGCTCGCGGCGGACGTGGGGCCCACGATGTCGAACGTGCGGTGCGTGAGCACGATCTTGCGGAGCTCGGGCACGGCCTCCTTGACGGCGCCGTTGGCAAAGCCCGTGGGGAAGTGCGCGTCGTCCAAGATCCAGAGCTTAAGGCCCAGCTGCTTGCACTCGTCAATGACAAAGCGCAAGTCGCGCCACCAGCCCTCGCCGCAAAAATCGGGGTGTGGGCGGCTTTCGAGACAGACCTCGTGGATGTCGGCGCCGGCGATCTTCTCCAGATACTCGGCAATGGTCTTATGGCTCTCGCCCTTCATCCACAAAAACGGAAGCACGTGGTTGTCGTATGTGCCCTCGAGCACCTGCTGATAGTACGCGGTCATGGATCCTCCTTGGGTCGATCGATCTGCTGCATAGTACAGATTATGGACGCGTCGGCGCGTTCTGCTAATATCTGAATCACGACGAACTATGACTAAATCAACGATTGGCAAGCCATGGAGATCGACGAGCTCGAGCGTAGGCTCAGCGAACTGAGCGCCAGTGAGATCGCTTATAAAGACGGCATGGCATTTGATTGGTCGATTATGACCGAGCATGTCGAAATCGACGGATGCCCAGTGCGCAAGATTGGGCAGCCAGGGTTTGCCTATGCCCAGCCCGGCATGCCGCGTGGCCTGACGATAAGGAAAAACTCGCGCTTTAATGCAGTTCCCGAGCACGTGCATGATTACGTGGAGATGAGCTATGTGTATCGCGGGCGCTGCCCGCAGACGGTGGCGGGGGAGAGGCTCGAGTTGCGCCGCAACGAGGTGCTTTTGCTCGACGCCCTTTGCCCTCATGCCGTGGCGGCGCTCGGCGAGGACGACATCATGCTGAGCATGACCGTTTCACGCTCTTTTTTGCGCCGGAGTCTCGAGTCGAGCCTCTCGCGCGAGAGCGCGGTCTCGCGGTTTTTGTTCAACGCGCTCAACAGCGAGACGGACCATCGGGGCCATGTCCGTTTTTACTGCGGCGAGAGCCGTCGGATTCAGCGCTACATGCAGGAGATGCTCTGCGAGCTGTACGACCCGAGCCCCAACGGTCCCGAGATCGTCTTGCGTCTGTTTCAGCTGTTTTTGGCCGAGCTCATGGATTGCTACGAGCGCGAGCTGGTGCGCGGCGCGGCGGACGGCACGGCGGGGCCCACTGCCCTGGTGACGGGAATGCTTGGCTATATCGATTGTGAATTCGCTGCATGCTCCCTCGAGGGGATGGCGGCGGAGTTTGGCTTGAGCCCTAATTATGCGACGGCGCTTCTCAAGCGCCATGTGGGCAAGACCTTTAGGCAGCTTGTGCAGGAGCGACGCCTGGTACGTGCGGCCGAGCTTCTGCGCGGCGGCGCCACGGCCGGGGCGGCTGCGCATGCGGTGGGCTATGAAAACATGAGCTTCTTCTACCGTAAGTTTCACGACAAGTATGGCTGCACCCCCGCGGCATACCGCCGGTAAGCGCGGGGCGGATCGTCTTCGCTCCTTCGGTGTCAAAAAGTTTCAGCTGCAGCGCTGTTGCAGCGCGCGTC
The DNA here is from genome assembly GCF_002232035.1 of Collinsella sp. TF06-26. GTDB lineage: Bacteria > Actinomycetota > Coriobacteriia > Coriobacteriales > Coriobacteriaceae > Collinsella. The sequence continues at coordinate 3,269 of NZ_NKXR01000017.1, read as the reverse complement.
TGCGAAAAGAAGTGTCGGGTTTGGCACCCCTGCCCCTGCCTGTCGCGTGCGTGGGCGATACTCGGCCTATCGACCCGCAATGCAAAGGAGATGCTCATGGCAAACATCAAGTTCCCCGAGGGTTTCTATTGGGGCGGCGCCACGGCCGCCAATCAGTTTGAGGGCGCTTGGAACGTTGACGGCCGCGGTCCGTCGGTCGACGACCACTTCTTGGGTGGCAGCTACAAGGAGCCGCGCCAGATTACGATCGACATCGACCCTAACCGCTTCTACCCCAACCATGACGGTATCGACTTTTACCATCACTACGAGGAGGACATCGCGCTGTTCGCCGAGATGGGCTTTACCATGTTCCGCATGTCCATCTCTTGGAGCCGCATCTTCCCCAACGGTGACGACGCCGAGCCCAACGAGGCCGGCCTCGCCTTCTACGACCGCGTCTTCGACTGCCTGCGCGCTCACAATATCGAGCCGCTCGTGACCCTGTCGCACTACGAGATGCCCTATCACCTGGTCGAGAAATACAACGGCTGGGCGAGCCGCGAACTCATCGGCTTCTTTGAGAAGTACTGCCAGACCGTCTTCGACCGCTATCAGGACAAGGTCAAGCTCTGGCTCACCTTCAACGAGATCAACTGCGGCACTCAGGACATGGGCGCCATGATGGAGACCGGTCTGATCCAGGGTTTCGAGGGCCCGGCAAGCGCCATCAAGACCACCGCTCAGCAGCGCTATCAGGCCCTGCATCACCAGTTTGTCGCCAGCGGCCGCGTCGTGCGCTACGCCCACGAGCACTACCCGCAGTTTAAGATGGGCAACATGGATTGCTTCATCCTCTCCTATGCCGCCACGTGCGATCCGGCCGACGTGTTCGCCACGCAGCGGGAGATGAATTCCATGAACTGGTATTGCTCCGACGTGCAGGTGCGCGGCAAGTACCCGTTCTATGCCAAGCGCTTCTGGGCCGAGAACGACGTTGAGCTTGTGATGGAGGACGGCGACCTGCAGGATATCGCCGACGGCAAGGTCGATTTCTACACCTTTAGCTACTACATGTCCGGCACCGTGAGCACCCACAAGGATCACGAGATGACCGAGGGCAACATGACCTTTGGCGGCAAGAACCCCTACCTGGAGTCCACCGATTGGGGCTGGCAGATCGATCCGCTGGGCCTGCGCATCGCCCTCAACGAGATTTACGCCCGCTACGAGATTCCGCTGATGGTGGTCGAGAACGGCATGGGCGCTTACGACGAGGTCGAGGAGGACGGCTCCATCCACGACCCGTATCGTATCGCCTACTTGCAGAGCCACGTCAAGGCCATGGGCGAGGCCATTGCCGACGGCGTCGACCTGATCGCCTACACCTGGTGGGGCCCCATCGACTTGGTTTCCGCCGGCACCGGCGAGATGCGCAAGCGCTATGGCTTCATCCACGTCGATAAGTACGACGACGGCACCGGTACCTACGAGCGCCGCCGCAAGGACAGCTTCTACGCCTACCAGAAGATCATCAAGTCCAACGGTGCCGAGGGCCTGGATTAATCGACAATATGAGTGCCACCGGGGAAAAGCGTTGGGATGGGCTCGCGATTCGAGTCCCCACCTTAGCATTTGAACCATTTGGCACTATAATCACCATAGGCATGCGCACAACGTTGCGCTTAATCAAGAGGAGAAAACGTATGGGTCTGTTTGACATGTTCAAGAAGAAGGCTGAGCCCGCGGCTGCCGCTGCTCCGGCCTCCATCTCTGCTTCTGCCGGCGCCGACGTGCTGTGCTCGCCCGTCAAGGGCAAGGTCATCAAGATGGCCGACGTGCCCGATCCCGTCTTTGGTGGCGAGGTTCTGGGCAAGGGCTGCGCTGTGTGGCCCGAGGACGATCTGGTCTACGCTCCCTGCGACGGCAAGGTGACCGTCACCATGGGTCACGCCGTGGGCCTGCAGTCCGATAGCGGCATCGAGGTCCTGGTGCACGTTGGCGTCGATACCGTCAACATGAACGGCGACGGCTTCGAGGGCTTCGTCAAGGCCGACGACGTCGTCAAGGCTGGCCAGCCCATGCTCAAGATCGACCGCGCCAAGATCGCCGCTGCCGGCTACAAGGACTGCGTCGTCGTGGCTGTGTCCAACACCGCCGAGTTCGCCGACGTCGAGCTCGCCGTCGAGGCTGACTCTGCTGTCGCCGCCGGCGATGTCATCGTCAAGGTCGTCCGCAAGTAGTCTGCGGCAACATTAGGGTGTTTTGGGGTGGTCGGGTTATCCGGCCGCCCTTTTTTATTACAATGCGGCGGAACGTTTTATTGCGCGTTGGGCGGACCGGTAAACCGTTCGGACGTTAAATCGAGCCGATTGCGCCTTTGCTTTGCCGGGGGTGTTCGTTATCGGCTAGTATGGCCTTATTGTTACGACGCGCACCGCGTCGGGAAGCGCGGTGCCGCTTGTTGGGAGGAATGTCATGAAGAAGAAGCTGCTGCTTGCGCCCCTGATGGCTGTTCTGGTCGCGTGCGTGGTTGTGCTTTCCGGCTGTGGAGGTCCTTCGGTCGAGGAACTCATCACCGAGGATCTTACGACGCAGTTTGACGAGGTCAAGAACGGTGGCGACGACTTCCTCTCTGGTCTGGAGGAGGCTTCGGGCGACGAGTTCGAACAGCTGGGTATCGATCCCAAGGAGTATGCCAAGACCTATCTCGAAGGCTTTGACTACAAGATCGGCGACGTGACGGTCGACGAGGACAAGGGTGTCGCGACCGCCGAGGTCTCCATCACCTGCAAGTCCATGAACAAGATCGTCGAGGACTTCTCCACTCAGTATCAGGAGAAGGTCGCCGCGCTTGATACGGTTCCTTCCGATGACGAGCTGTACAAGATGGCAGGTCAGGTTATGGTCGATGTGACCAAGGCCACCGAGCCCAGGAAGACCACGGTTATCTTCAAGTACACCTGCAACGACGACGGCGAGTGGTCTGCCGATGACTCCGTCAACTCCGAGATGATGGATGCAATGCTGAGCTAGTTTGTTGCGGCGTTTTACCAAACGCCGCAACTGCTCGACGCTGCGCGGGCACCAGAGCGACAACTTGTCATTCAAAGAGGACGGCATGACCAGAAGGTCTATGCCGTCCTCTTTTCATGCCAATTTGTTCGCTCTGGTGCCCGCTCGCTGTCCGTCCTCTACCTGCGGCGTTGCCATGGTAGTCATTGGGGCGGCACTTGGGGACGTTCCTTTTAATATGAGCAGGACATTGTCAAGAGGCAAAATCGGGCCTG
>NZ_NKXR01000016.1 GCF_002232035.1 Collinsella sp. TF06-26 | reverse complement strand
CAACGCGTTGCGCTGAGTCCTGAGGCTGTTGCAATGAAGATGAGAATCAAGGGAATTAAATAAAATCGACTACACGACTCCTGCCGAAACTATTCGGCAGTTGCAAGAGGCGATCACAGAGGCAATAATGCAAGAAAATTCCTGTGAAGATAAGCTTGAGCACTGCCGAATGCGCCTCGAAAGTCATAAAAGCCTGATTTATTTCTTTGAAAGCGAAGTGGAGTTTAATAAAACCCATCTCGACGGAGAAACAGCCAAGCGGGATGCGCTCCTCGACGATTTGAAAAGAGCGCAAATAGCCTATGACGATGCCTGCAAAGCATACGAAGAGGCAAAGGCCGCGGCGGACAAGGCCGCCTCGCCCGAGATAACGAAACCGACCGAGGCAGCGCCTCCCTCCGGCTCAACGCAACCCGCCAAGGCGACACCGCCCGTTGCCTCACCTGCAACCGGCAAAGACGCCCTACCAAGCTCCATCAAGCAAGCGAGCACAAGCAGCGGCAAACAAGCAGATACGACCGCCGGCAAGCTCGCAAACACGGGCGACACAGCACCGAGCGCAATCGCACTCGCAGCAATCGCCGCCGCAGGCCTCGGAATAACCGCCACAGCCACACGCCGCATCAGGAACCCAAAATAGCTGCCAGCGGTTATTGTCTTCGCCAATCCGCAAACCCAGAGACAAAAGAGGCCCGTTTCCCCAACCCAGGGAAACGGACCTTTTTAACTGCAAAATCCAAGCAACAGCACCGCCACCTCTTGAACAACGTAGCCATCAATGCCCAGACAACGCCAGCGAGCAGCAAAAGGCACGGGATTAAATTATTCAGATAAATGTAACCCTTCAGGCGGTTTTGGTCGGCTACCCGCGAGTGCCGGCAGGGCGCTTGGTAGTCGAGCGATCCCGCAGGCGAAGCCGAGGACCAGCGAGACACCAAGCGCCCTGCCGGCACTCGCGGGTAGCCGCGGCACCAAAAAGCGCCCGTGCGTTCGATGGATTCGGATGCCCGACAGAGGCTCCTTATGGCTGCTTCCTTCCGGACCTGACCAGATTCGGAACATGTCGTCATCCGAACCCATCGAACGCGCTAGGCGCTCGGTATATCTTACCCGCTCCCGCCCGATGGGGCAAGACAGCTAATTTGGGACGGGGCTTTTTTGACTACTTTTTGACTGGTGGGGCATCAGGGTGGCGAAAGTAGTCAAGGAGGCCCCGTCCTAAATAGACTGATCTGGTGCTGTGCCACGAAAAGGGCCCATCTACTACGTTTAGGTCGCAGGGGTCGACCATAGCCGACTTTTTCGAAAATCGGCAAGCTTTCTACCTGCGGTTTTGTTTTTGCAAATTCCGGGATGGTCGAGGGTGGCCGGCTTAACGTAGTAGATGGTCGCATTTCGTGGCAAACGGTCCGACCCAAGACCCAAGGCAGCCAACCTCGAATGGCCATTCTCAAAGTTGCGGTGGAATACGGACTGAATTGGCCCCTTAAAGGCAAAAACACTCCGTATTCCACCGCAACTTATAGGGAGATAGGCCTTAGAGGCGAGCGAGGTCATAGGCTTGTGCGGCTGACTCGCCGGCGCAGATAAGGTTGGCTGTGGCTTCTTGCGGATCGAGTGCCCGCTCCAGGTCCACGGGCTTGCGACAGATCGGCAGGACAAGGTCGATGCCCTGCTCGTACACCGCATCCAGGTTGTCGGCACGACCGCCCACGACGGCAACAACCGGCTTGCCATATCGCTTGGCACGGCGGGCCACGCCCACCGGCGCCTTGCCGGCGGCGGATTGCTCGTCCATATTGCCCTCGCCCGTTATGACCAGGTCGACATCGCGTACACGCTCGTCAAACCCCACGAGATCGAGCACTGTCTCCACGCCCGAACGCAACTCGGCACCGAGCGCCAGCAGCGCGGCGCCCAGGCCGCCGGCGGCACCGGCACCGGGCACGCCGAGCACCGAGCCGAACGTCCGTGCACCCTCGGGCACGCGCAGCAGCCCCTGGGCCCGAGCCTCGACAATTGCCGTATCGAGCAGACGACCGTAGCCGACCATCCAACTGTCGCACCTGCTCAGCGCCTCGGCGTCACCCGTCGGCAAGCCTTTCTGCCCACCAAACACCGCCAATGCGCCCCGACGCCCCACGAGCGGATTCTCGACATCCGAAAGCACAACGATACGAGCGTCATCCAAAGCCTGAAGCGCTGGCGCCAAATCAACGCTCGCCACCTGCTCAAGGCCTGCAAGACCGGGGGCGATATCGCAGCCCCGATCATCGACCACACGCGCGCCCAGCGCCTGCAGCATGCCGGCGCCACCGTCGTTGGTGGCACTGCCGCCCAGACCAATATAGATAGTCTTTGCCCCAGCACGGACTGCGCGAAGCATGAGCTCGCCCACGCCATAGGTCGAAGCCGCCAACGCCGCCGACTCCGTACAGGGCGAATACCCAATACCCGCCGCCTCGGCCATCTCAATAACAGCCGACTCGCGCCCGCCGTCAACCAGTAACCGTGCGGGCACACGATCGCCCAAGGGGCCCGCAACCTCGCAGGTCGCAAGTTCACCACCGCACGCGGCAACGGCATCGAGCGTCCCCTCGCCACCATCTGCCAGCAGCAATGTGCACACCTCGGCATCGGGCCAAACGCGGCGCACGCCTTCGGCAACGGCCTCCTCTGCCCGCGCACTCGACACGCTACCCTTAAAGGAGTCGATCGCCAGCAGCACACGGCGGGGCCGGCGGCACGCAGGACCAAAGTCAACCGCCGTGTCAGTATCCTCACCGGCACCTGCAAGTGCTGCGGCGTGAGCGGCGTGTGCTTCAAGATCGGCCCCACAACCGCAGCCAGCACCATCGGTGCCACGCAGCCTACTAAAATAGCTGCTCAACACCTCACGACACTCGTCTGCCAGCACGCCGGCGGTCACGTTAAACCGATGATTCAGGCGCGAATCGGCATTCAGGTCATACAGCGAACCCAGAGCGCCCGCCTTGGCATCAGCCGCGCCATACACGCAGCGTCCTACGCGCGCGTTAACCATAAGCCCCGCACACATGCAGCAGGGCTCGAGCGTCACGTAGACCGTACAGTCGGAAAGGCGCCAGCGACCGAGCGACCGAGCGGCAGCGCACAGGGCCGCGAACTCTGCATGCGCCGAAGGGTCCTGATCGAGCTCACGACGATTATGCGCCCGCGCGACAATCTCACCCGCGCGCACCACCACAGCGCCAATGGGCACCTCGCCCACCGCCGCGGCGGCGCGCGCCTCCGCCAACGCCTCGCGCATGAACTTCTCGTCGATTTCGGTGCTCGTCATCGTTCGCCTTCCCTGTTGCAAATTCAAAACGATGCTATCATTACGACTCACGGAGAGATGGCAGAGCGGTTGAATGCGGCGGTCTTGAAAACCGTTGAGCGCGAGAGCGTTCCGGGGGTTCGAATCCCCCTCTCTCCGCCACTCTTAGTGACTCACCGGCGTCATGGTCCGCTCGAACAGCGCATCGACCACGTCGGCGATTTCGGATCGGCGCTCCAGCACGTGGCCCGATTCCCACCACATGGTAAAGAGCCGAATAATGCCGCCGGCGACAAACTCAGACGTTGTCTCGAGCGATACGGGCGCAAGCGCATCCTCGTCAAGCGCGCTCATCACGCGCCCGCGTATGGAGCGCGCGATGCGGTCGCAAATCATGCTGGTCAGCATGCCCGACATACTGCTCGCCAAAATGTTATCCATGAGCTGCTCATGCGCCAGAATCAGATCCATGGCATCGGCGAACACTTCGTGGCGAAGCGCGCGCACGTCCTCGGCGCCCTCCGCGCCATCCGCATCGGCCCGCTTTTGCGGCAGACCCGACATGAGTTCATCGATATAGAAGGCAAAGTAATCGTTTTTGTCGCGGAAGTGCTTGTAGAACGTCGTCCGACGAATCATAGCGCGGTCGCACAGCATGGCAACCGTCACGTCCTCAAACCGATGCTCTTCGAGCAGCTCAGTAAAGGCCTCGAACAGGGCCCGATAGGCTTTCTTGATGCGAAGGTCCATACGTATCGCCCTCCTCAAGGAAAAGACAGCGTTCACTAATCTGTCGCATATCTTACACCTGTATCGCCCACTCCCTGGCGAACGGCCTCACCTTGGTGGAAACATAACGCTTACCGGAAAGTTCGGTATCGCCAAGGGTTGCGGGTATACTAGTAGCGTTACACCAACGGCAGCCGGCGGAAGACGCCGCGGCCATTCGAAACGGAGACACCATGATTCCCGTCATCATCGGTATCGTTGTTGTCGTTGTGATTGTCTGCGCCATCGCCGGCATCTACAACAACATGGTCACCAAGCGCAATCGCATTGATAACGCCTGGCAGAACATCGACACGCAGCTGCAGCGCCGCAACGACCTGATCCCTAACCTAGTCGAGACCGTCAAGGGCTATGCCAAACACGAGCAGGACACGCTTGCCGCCGTGGTCAACGCGCGCAACGCCGCCGTGAGCGCTACCACGCCCGAAGCCAAGATGGAAGCCGACAACGTGCTGACCGGCGCCCTGCGCCAGCTCTTCGCCGTGGCCGAGGCTTACCCCGATCTTAAGGCGAACACCAACTTTACGCAGCTCCAAGCCACGCTCGAAGACACCGAGAACAAGGTAAGCTACGCGCGCCAGAGCTACAACGACTGCGTGCTTAGCTACAACAACGCCATCCAGACGTTCCCGGCCGTTATCTTTGCCGGCATCTTCCAGTTTAAGGAGCGCCAGGGCTTCGAGGCCGCCGAAGCTGCCCGCCAGGCACCGACCGTCAAGTTCTAACAGATCCGCAGCGTATCCTTAATCGGGTATATGCATAAACCGCCCCGTCGAATGCATACTTCGACGGGGCGGTTTCCCTTATCGCGAAGGTCCCCCTCAAGGCGCCGTGCATTTTTGGGAGTATTCAGCACAGCCAAGAGCTTTGGGCTCCGCAGCAGAGGCGTTAGATAGCGAATACCCCTGCAGCCAGAGACCCAGCAGCCCATAACACCGCCTATTATTCGCGAAAAGCATCGACAAGCACGGATTTTTGCCCGAACGACGGTATACAGGAGCCTTCGATTGCAGAATACTCGCAAAAATGCACGTCGCCACCACCCCCACATGGCGCGACGCAAAACAAAAGCGCGGCCTAAAAGGCCGCGCGCCATCTTTCATTCAGATCTATATTGCCCGTAACGGCAGCGCCGAGGTAACGCAGGCCCGAGGGCAACCTTCCTTTCCGGCGCACTCCGCAGGACGAAAGAACCTCCGCCGCACGAAGTGCGCTGCGGAGGTTCTTGCATGTCCGAGGACGCGCCGGAAAGGAAGGTTGCCCTCGGGCCGAACAGCTATGGCAGCTTACGCGACGGTGTAAACCCAGTCGTGCTTATCCTCGACAGCACCAGATTGGATGCCGGTCAGGGTCTCGCGGAGCTTCTTCATCACAGGACCGATCTCGGTGTAGCCAGCCGGGAAGGTCACGGTCTCGTCGGCTCCGTAGACCTTGTTGTCGATCTCGCCGACCGGGGAGATAACGGCAGCGGTGCCGCACAGGCCGCACTCAACAAAGGTGCCGGCCTTGACCTCGGCCCACTCGACGGGACGCTGGTCGACGGTCATGCCCAGGTCCTGAGCAACCTGAACGAGCGAACGGCGGGTGATGGAGGGCAGGATGGAGTCGGTGTGCGACTGCGGAACGACGAGGGTGCCATCCTCCTTCACGAACAGGACGTTAGCGCCACCGGTCTCCTCGACATAGGTGCGGGACTCGGAGTCGAGATACAGGTTCTCGGCATAACCCTCGCGGTGAGCCTCCATCGTGGGCTTCAGGGACATGGCGTAGTTGAGGCCGGCCTTGATGTTGCCGGTGCCGTGCGGTGCGGCGCGGTCGTACTCGGAAACGCGCAGCTTGACGGGCTTAAGGCCGCCCTTAAAGTACGGACCGACCGGGGTCACGAGAATGCGGAACGTGTACTCAGGAGCGGGAGCCACGCCGATTACGTCACCGGAGCCGATCATAAACGGACGCACATACAGGGTTGCGCCAGAGCCGAAGGGCGGAACCCATGCGGCATTGGCAGAGACGACCTGCTTGACGGCCTCGACAAACTTGTCCTTGGGGAACGGGGGCATCTCGAGGCGCTGCGCAGAGTTGTACATACGCTCAGCGTTCATGTCGGGACGGAAACAGACGATGCTGCCGTCCTCGGCGGTGTAGGCCTTCAGGCCCTCAAAGACCTCCTGGCAGTAGTGGAAGATACCACCGCACTCGGAGACATGCAGGGTGTGGTCGGTGGTCAGGCCACCCTCGTCCCACTCGCCATCCTTCCAATGAGCCTCGTAGCTGTAATCGGTCTTCATGTAGCCAAAGCCGAGGCTACCCCAATCGATATCCTTCTTCTCGACAGTCATATGTCGCTCCTTACATACACAGTTGCATACTCGCGAACCCGCACGCAAGGACCGGGGCCGACCGCGTCGCAACGTCACACGCCCGGAGCGTAGAGCCGGACGGGACACGCGGACGACATCGAAGCCGATGACACGTCGATTCGCATGCACGAGATTGTACTCCGCACACGCATCGGATAAAACGTTTTTCTTTAACTAACTAAAGTATTTTCATTTGACCGAAGCTAGAGAGGCCCGCCACCGTAAACGGTGACGGGCCTCAACGACACGATTTGTGCGCCGGCTCGAGCTACGCGTTCTTTTTGCCCAGCTTTGCCTTAACCAAACCGACCACGGTCGGAATAATCGACACGGCAACAATGCCCACGATCAGCAGCTCAAAGTGCTCCTGCACAAAGGGAATGCCGCCAAAGAAATAGCCCAGCAGTGTAAAGACCGTCGACCAGGTGATACCGCCCAGCACGTTATAGATGACAAAGTTGCGCCAGTGCATGCCGCCCATACCGGCGATGAAGGGCACAAAGGTGCGGATAAACGGGAAGAAGCGACCCAGGAAGATGGCCAGGTGGCCCCACTTGTCAAGGAAGTCCTCGGACTTTTTAATGCGCTCGGGCGTCATGGCCTTGACCTTGCCCGAGGCGATGATCTTTCGGCCAAAGAAATGGCCGATCATAAAGTTGCACTGGTCGCCCAAGATGGCGGCCGTCCATGCGACGGCCAACAGGGCCACGATGTTAAAGCCGCCGTTGTGGGCAAAGAAGCCCGAAGCGAACAGCAGCGAATCGCCGGGAAGGAACGGGAAGAACACCACGCCCGTCTCGATAAAGATAATTAGGAACACGCAGCCGTAGGCCATAAGCGGGCCGGCGGCGATCCAACTGGCGATCGCGGTGCGCGGGTCCTTGAGCAGCTCGGCGATAAAGTTAATGAAACCCATGAAGTAAAACCTCTCAGTTGTGGGCGCGGACACGTCCAAGTTGACCAGTATACGGTTGCGGCGCCCCCTCGTGCGCAACCCCACAAAAGCATGACTCCATTACCAGCAAGTTTGCATAACTGACACTTGTCGCCCAAAGCAAAGCAAGATCGCCCTTCTTAATCCCTAGCGAATCGCTATACTTTATTGAATCGCATTGTCACGGCGCTGAGGGAGGGCGGCCAGTGAGCTTTATCAATACCATTCGCGAGGACATCAAGACCGTCCAAGCGCAGGACCCCGCCGCGCAAAACGGTCTGGTCATTTTTCTTTCGTACCCCGGCCTGCACGCCAAGTGGAACCACGTGCCCGAGCACTGGCTGTGGGAGCACGGCCATCGCTCGCTCGCCCGGGTGCTCTCGCAAATCACCCGCCACATCACCGGCGTCGAGATTCATCCCGCTGCACAGATCGGCAAACATTTCTTTATCGACCACGCCATGGGCGTTGTCATCGGCGAGACCACCATTGTGGGCGACAACTGCGTGCTCTACCAAGGCGTCACGCTCGGCGGTACCGGCAACGAGACCGGCAAACGCCATCCCACCCTGGGCAACAATGTCACGGTGGGCACGGGCGCCAAGGTGCTTGGCAACATCCACATTGGCGACAACGTCAAGATCGGCGGCAACTCGGTCGTCGTCAAGGACGTGCCCGACAACTGCACCGTCGTGGGCGTGCCCGGGCGCATCATCAAGCGCAACGGCTGCCGCGTGTTCGAGGAGAGCTTCGACGCCAAGCAGCATCGCGAGTACATGCCCGACGATGCCGCCGAGCAGAGCGCCCTCAACCGCCAGGGCATCAACGAAAACGCCCGTCGCGTCAAGGAACTCGAGCGAGAGGTGGCCGAGCTCAAAGCCCTCGTCGCCAAGCTCGTGGACGAGCGCTAGGGCCGTGGGCAGCCGCCACAGCATGAACGCCAGCACAAAAGGCGCGCCAGGGAATCAGCCCCCGGCGCGCCTTCTTTTCGATGCGACATGCGGGACTGCCCCTTTGTCACCTTATGCGAACTGGCTTAGGTAGAGGTCGGCGTAAGCGCCCTCGGCAGCCAGCAGCTCCTTGTGCGTACCCTGCTCGATGATATTGCCGTGATCCATGACCAGGATGAGGTCGGCATCAACAATCGTCGACAGACGGTGCGCGATCACAAAGCTCGTGCGCCCGCGCATGAGCGCGTCCATGGCGCGGCCGATGGCAAGCTCGGTGCGCGTGTCCACGCTCGACGTCGCCTCGTCCAGGATGAGGATCGCCGGGTTGTTGAGCAGCACGCGCGCGATGGTCAGCAGCTGACGTTGGCCCTGGCTGATGCTCTCGGCATCGTTAGCCACCCGTGTGTCGTAGCCCTGCGGCATAGTGCGCACAAAGAAGTCGACCTGAGCGGCACGTGCGGCCGCGACAATCTCCTCGCGCGTCGCCTCGGGACAGCCATAGGCGATGTTCTCGGCAATGGTGCCACCGAACAGCCAGGCGTCCTGCAACACCATGCCAAACTGCTGGCGCAGCTCGCCGCGGTCCATGCAGCTTGTGTCCACGCCGTCGAGCGTAATGCGGCCGCCGTCGATCTCGTAAAAGCGCATAAGCAGGTTGATGAGCGTGGTCTTACCCGCACCCGTGGTTCCCACCACGGCGATCTTTTGGCCCGGCTCGGCGGCAAACGACACGTCGCGCATAAGCGGCTTGTCGGGCGAATAACCAAAGCGCACGTGCTCAAAAGCGACGCGGCCCTCAATGCGACCCGGCAGCTTGGCGGCCTCGTCCGGCAGCGGATCGGCCTCCATCTCGGGCTCATCAAGCAGGTCGAACACGCGCTCCGCACTCGCCAGCGCGCTCTGCAGCGAGTTAAAAGTGAACGACAGCTGCGTCATGGGTTCGGACGCCTCGTAGATAAACTGGAAGAACGCCTGGAACACGCCGACGGTCATGTGACCGGCGACCAGCATGCTGCAGCCCACGAGCGCAATCACAATCTGCGCCAAACGGCCGATAAAGCGAACCGCGGGTCCGACGGCGTTAATCATAAAGTCGGCCTTGGTGCTCACGCGCGCCAGCTCGCCCGAGGCCTCGTGCACCTCGGCAGAGCTCTGGTGCTCGCGGTTGAATGCGCGAATCACCAAACGGCCCGAATAGCCTTCCTCGACCGCGCTCGTGATTTTGGACACCCACTCCTGACGCTCGCCCGTCACATCATGCGTACGGCGCGAAACCACCTTGGTCACCAGCAGCGACAACGCCGTAAAGAACAAAAAGACTAGCGTAAGCGGCACGCTAAACACGAACATCACGCCCACGGCGCCCACCACGGTGCCGATCGACACAAGCAGCTGCAGCAATCCGCGCTGCATGCTCTCGGACATCTTGTCCAAGTCGTTGGTCGCACGGCTGACGACCTCACCGGGACGATGCGCATCAAAGAAGGCAAGCGGCAGACGGTTGAGCTTTTGTGCGATGCGGTTGCGTAGACGCAGGTTGAGGCGTTCGGCCACGCTCGACATCAAAAAGCTCTGGAGCGCATAGAACGAGGCGGCGGCAGTCCAGATCATAAAGTAGACGAAGATGGTCTTGCCGCAGTTCTCCCAGGTGATGTTGAAGGTGGTTCCGTTGGCAAACGCCACCTGAATGTGGCCCCACAGCTCATCGATCACGCGGGCGCTATATGCCGGCGCGGCGGTGTTAAAGATGACATAGAACACAATGCTCGCAAACACGATATAGAAGCGCCAATGGTCGCCGGCAGCCTCGCTCCACAGGCGGCGCACCGTCGCCCAGGTATCACGGGGCGTCTCGTCTTCGTCTTCGTCATCCACGTCGCGCATGCGCTCTGCCTCGGCGCGGGCACGCTCATCCTCGGCTCGTTCGTTTTCCTCGTAAAGCGCTTGACGACGAGCCTCGCGCCCGGCCGCCGCCTTGGCGGCGTCATCCAGCTCGGTCGACGCGGCAGCCTGGTCGACCGTTTTATCGGCAGCGTCCGCAGCGGCGGCATCGACAAGGTCGCCCTGCTTCTTGAGCTCCTCGGTCATGCTACTCACCTCCCTTCATCTGCGATTCCGCGATGGCGCGGTACACCTCGCAGGTTTCCATAAGCTCGCCATGCGTGCCCAGGCCCACGACCTCGCCATCCTTGAGCACGACAATCTGGTCGGCGTGCAGAATCGTCGAGATGCGCTGCGCGATGATGAGCACCGCGGCGTCGCGCGTCTCGTCCTGCAGCGCATGGCGCAGGGCCGCATCGGTCTTAAAGTCCAGGGCCGAAAAACTGTCGTCGAAGATATACAGGTCGGCGCGCTTCATGAGCGCGCGAGCAATGGCCAGGCGCTGGCGCTGACCACCCGAGAAGTTCGTACCGCCCTGGGCAACCGGGGTATCGAGCCCCTGCGGTTGATCGAGCACAAAGGTGCTCTGGGCAACCTGCAGCGCATGAAGCATGTCCGCCTCGGTCGCGTCCTCGTTGCCAAAGCGCAGATTGCTTGCCACGGTGCCCGAGAACAGCCACGCCTTCTGCGGCACATAGGCAATGCGCCCGCGAATCTCGTCTTGCGAAAGGTCGCGCAGGTCAACACCGTCCAGGCGAATGGCGCCCTTAGTGGCATCGTGAAAACGCAGCAAGAGCTTTGCCACCGTCGACTTACCCGAACCGGTCGAGCCCACGATCGCGGTGGTCTGCCCGCGACGACAGGCAAAGCTCAGGTCGCACAGGGTGTCCTCGTCGGCATCGTCAAAGCGAAACGACATGTGATCGAACACGGCGACCGCATCGGCCCCGTCCTTTGAGTCGGACGCGGCCGCATCGAGCGTACGCTGGCCATCGACGATGCTCGGCTTAATCTCCAGCACCTGCTGTGCGCGGTTCAGACATGCGGCGGCACGCGGAAGCGTCAGCACCACCATCTGGGCCATCATCACAAAGAACAGGATCAGAAGCGCGTACTCCAGCACCGCCGAGATGCTCGCGATCTGCATGGCGTGGGCGCCCACGCGGTTGCCGCCCACCCACAGTACCGCCACCTCGGCGATATTCATCAGAAAGAAGGTGGAGCTGTCGAGGCCCACAAACAGATGGTTGACTTTGATGGCGTTGGCGGCGTAGTCGCTAAACACCTCGTCCAGGCGCTGTTCCTCACGACGCTCCTTGTTAAATGCACGGATGACGCGCACGCCCACGATGTTTTCGCGCAGCACCACGTTCATGCGGTCGATAAAGCTCTGCAAGCGCATAAAAATCGGAGCCGCGTTGGCAACCGTAAAGACCGCCGCAACCAGCACGATCGCAACCACGACGCCCAGAAGCATGCCCATGGCCGGATCGATGAGCCAGGCGAAGATGATGCCTGCCACCGCCAGGAACGGCACCGGCAGCACCAGCTGAATGGTCTGCAGAATCGCCTGCTGAATCACGTTGATGTCGTTGAGCGAGCGCGTGATCATCGAACCCGTGCCAAAGCGCTCAAAGTCACTGGCAGACAGCTCGAGCGACTTGTCGTAGACGGCATTGCGGATATCGCAGGCCACGTTGGCGGCCAGGCGCGCCGAAAGATAGCAGCCCAACACCGCGCCGCCGCTGGCCATGCCGGTCGCGATAAGCATGTAGAGACCGTTGCGCAAAATGTAGTCGACATCGCCCGTGGTGATACCGGTGTTGACCATGTTCGCCAACATCGTGGGTACCAGCAGTGTGCCGACGTTGTCGATTAGCAGCACCAACAACGTCACCGCGACAAGCCTGCGATACGGCTTCATAAACCTCATTAAGAGTCGCACGACTCCCCCTCACCTTGATTCTCGGCCTGGCTCTCGGCAGCGATATGCTGCTTAAAGGCATCGCACTCATCGCCGAGCGCATGGGAAAATTTTCCGATTAGGCGCATGATTTCGCGTTGCTCACACGGCTCAAGCGCGCCAAAGGCTCGCTGCTCGGCCTTGAGTGCCGGCAGCGCATAACGCTCGGCAAACCGCATGCCCGCTTCGGTCAAACGCACAACCTTGTTCTTACGGCTGCCTTCGGCAAACTCCAACGTTGCAAAGTCCCGCGCCGTCAAGGTTTTAATGGCCGAGTTGATGGTCTGCTTGCTGTAGAACCATTCGCTCGTCAGGCGGCTTACGGCAATACTGCCGCCCGCCGTGCTGGTATCGACGAGCATCCAGTAAGCGCAGTCCGAAAGACCGCAGGCGCGCGAGAACTCCGAATAGATATGGTCGAGTCCATTGAGCAACCGGTCGAAGTCGACCAGCGCAACCGCACTATTCATCTATCCCACCATTCGATTGTCCGATTTTTGACCAATTTTGTATCTCTAGATTAGTCCGAGTTTTGACTATCGTCAACAGGCTCTCCGCAAATGCTTGCACTTTTATGGCCTATCGGCAGAAAAAGACCGCCGGCGCGGGGGCAGCGCCAGCGGTCACGTGAAAATCGGGTTTTATTGCCCGTTAAGCGGCGACGGCCTCATAGACCGTAGCGCCCGAGAAGCTGTCATGCAGGCTCTTGCCGGCAATCCACGGCAGCTCGACGACCTCGCAGACCGTATTGACCAGCTCGGAGCAGTCAGTAAAGTGGCCCTTGTCGTTGAGGGCCTCGCAATCCTGAACACGCCAATAGCCATCGGTGTGCGTGATGTAGTACTCGTGATCATCAATCGTCACAAAAGCGCGCGTCTTGGAACGCAGCAGCTTCAGAAATCCTTCGAAGTCGGTCTCGACGACATCTCCAGCCTGGAACATGATGTTACCTCCTGGCCCGGCGCCACCACGGCGCATTGATAAACGTTGGTACTCCTTTAGTAAAACCTTTATCAGAGGTTATGCGTTCGTCATTTAGGCAAGTGGTAAAAAACCGCAGGGTAGACGGGATAAAACGTTTAACCATCCCATTTGTTTGTCACATTCTGAAGGTACTTTTATGCAAACCTACTTTTCCAATTGGAATCTACCCTTTTGGCCGGGCAATTGACCGTCTATCGTTTGAGCCCGACGGGTATGAACGGGGCATCTGCAACGCCACCGCAAGGAGACACCATGGAGACTATCGAAGCACTCATCCACCGCCGCAGCTGCCGCAAATACAGCGATCGTCCCGTCGAGGTCGAAAAGCTTGCACGTATTATCGAAGCTGGCCAATATGCACCGAGCGGCATGGGCCGCCAACCGGTGACGTTTGTCGCCGTCACCGACCCCGCGACCGTCGAGCGTCTCTCACAGCTCAACGCCCAGGTCATGGGCAGCAACGGCGACCCCTTCTATGGCGCCAAGACCGTTGTGGTGGTGCTGGTTGACCGCAGCGTGCCCACGCATCTGGAAGACGGCTCGCTCGCCATGGGCAACTTGCTCAACGCCGCCTATGCACTGGGTGTCGATTCGTGCTGGATTCACCGCGCGCATGAGGTCTTTGACTCGCCCGAGGGCCTGGAGCTGCTGGCCAGCTGGGGCCTGCCCGCCGACGGCAGCCTGCGCGGTGTCGGTCACTGCATTCTGGGCTATGCCGAGGACACGCTACCCGAGGCAAAGCCGCGCCGCGACAACGTGGTGTATGTAAAGTAATTAGTTCCGCCGTTCTAACGAACGGCGGACCCGCTTGCAACTTATCTTGCCGGTGGAGTTGTCGTCGTTTCGTTCGTTTGAGTCGTTTCGGCGCCGTCGCCCTGTTCGCCGTCGTCCTTTTGAGCGTCGGCGATGGTGGAGGCTGCCGCAACGATACCGCGCTGGGGCACGACGCCCGTCTGGGTCTGAGCGCCCTCGACAATTTCTGTGCCTGCATGCGCGAGCTCGGGCGATTTAAACATCGCGTCCAAGTTGGCACCGTCGCCGGCGTAGCCAAGCGCAGCGAGTGCGATGACGATCACTGCAACGACGACCGCGATCGGAACATAACGATGCCAACCAGCCGGATTGAGTCCGCTGCGACGAGCCGCCCCGCGGCTGATGTAGCCGAGCGTGCCGTCGTGCTTGAGCTTTGAGCCCACCACGCGTTTGCGGTCCCACAGCGAGGACTCTGCCTGCATTGCCAAGCGGGCACCTGTCGAAGGATAGCCGTATTTAGTGCGCTTGAACGAGCCGTCAAACCCCGAGGCGTGTTTGCCCCACGTCACCGATGTTGTGCGTCGGTTAACCGGCGCGGCGCTCCGCCTTCTGCGGCTCGGTTTTGTAGTCTCAGCCATACGCCCCCGCACGCCGTAACCAAATCGAAACAATAACGCTTTGGACTGTAGCACACGCGTCGCGCGCGGTCACGGGCGCCTCGCTCAACGGTCATCGTCCTTCAGCAAGCGCCACAGCGTTGTTCGGCTTATGCCCAGCACCTCCGCCGCACGGGTTCGGTTGCCATGGAGATGGTCTACAACCAGATGCGCGATATCTCGCTCGGTATCGATCAACGGTCGCAGGATATACAGGTCGCTTTCGAGTGTCGGGGCGCCAAAGGTTGCGGTCTTAATCACGTCCTCTTGGGCTAGCACTTCCTCCGCCACAGCGCGATCCACCGTGCCCGCCCCCACCAATATATACAGTCGTTCCGAGACCTCGCGGAGCTGCAGATAATTGCGCGGCCAGCGGTAAGCATCGAGCGCCTTCGTCGCCGCGGCAGACAGCGTGGGCGCTGCCGTTCCAAATGCATCAGCGAGATATTCCAAATAGCGCGCAACCTTCGTCGACGCGGCCCCCTGCTCGGCGATTGCCGGCGCCACGCTCACCGCACAGGCGAAGCGCTCGGTCACAAAGGCGGCTTGATCACTTTCGCTGCCACCCGGCATGTCATTCGCCGTCAGCACCACATGGCAGCGCGTCGCCAACGCGGTGTCGGCCATCGTGGAAACGAGCTCGCGAAGGCGCTGGGGGCCAACCGCATTCCAGCCCGCAATGCAAAGGGTCAGCCCCGTTTGGAACAGCGGCGATTCGGCGCTTTTGAGCACGTGGCGCCAACCGCGATCGGTAAGCTCATCGAGCGCAACGGCAACAAAGGGCTGGTCGACAAAAGGACCGTCCAGATAGAGGCGCATGGCAATCTCGACCTGACCCGCGCCCAGCTCGCCCTCGAGCATAAGGGGCACACCGCGCGCGTAGCTCTCGGCGACCGGCGCAGCCACCGAGGCAGCCCCCTCAACGATGCCGTACGTGCTCGATTCGTAGCGGGCCTCAACTTCGTCGGCGTTGAGCCACTCGATGCCCGCATGCGCCGCGGCGCCGCGCACCTCGCGGACCACGACGACCCAAAGGCCCCCGCCCTCTTTGTCGGCGGGGTGAACGGTCAGGCTCAGGCGCGTACCCGCACGCCCCATAACCAGACGCGCGCCGTCTCCTATACGGTCGAGGCGTTCGGCAACAAAAGCTGCCACATCCCGCTCAAGCGCCGCGTCATTCATGGTCGAAATCGCGACGTCCCCACGCGCATCGATTGCCAATGCCGAGGCCCCGGCAGCAGCCAGGGCCTCGGTCAAGATGTTCAGCTTGGCATCGCTATCCATGATTTGCCCCTGTCCGCGGCGACGTGCAACCACCGACGGTCGCACAACCGAGTGTTTCAAAATTGAACGATATTGCTCACCAAACACTATAGGGCAGAGAGCGCCGTCCTGCGAGTATAGGTGTTGCCCCGCATCGCCATCCTGGCGGGGCGATAAGAGCTCTTCGGGACTTATAAACCTGCGGACAAGCCATACCCGCAAGAGCTCCTATCGCTCCACCGCAGGCATGCGCTCACCAGCAGCCAACACGCAAACTGGCTACTTCTCTACCAGATTCCCAGCACGTGCTGCATTCCCAAGCTCATGCACGCAATGCCAATCCAACAGCAAAAGCCCAGCGCGATGGGCTTGCCGCCCTTTTTGAACAGCTCGACGATATCGGTATTAAAGCCAATAGCCGCCATGGCCATCACGATAAAGAACTTCGAAAGCTCCTTGATGGGCGCCGTAATGGACGCGGGAAGCTGAAGCACCGTGGTGATTACGCTCGCCAGCACAAAGAACAGCACAAACATGGGAAACGCGCGTTTAAGCGAGAACGTGCTTTTGGCGTCGCCGCCGGCCTTGCGTGCCAGATGCATCTGCCAGCATGCGAGAACCAACGTAATGGGAATAATGGCCAGCGTCCTGGTGAGCTTGACCACCGTGGCGCTCTCGAGCACATTGGCGCCGGGATGCATGCTGTCCCAGGCGCTCGCCGCAGCCGTTACCGACGAGGTGTCGTTGATGGCGGTGCCGGCAAACAGGCCAAAGCCCTCGTTGGTCAGCCCGAGCATGCCGCCGAGCGTCGGAAACACGAGCGCCGCGATAACGTTAAACAGGAAGATGACCGAAATAGCCTGGGCAATCTCGCGATCGTCAGCATCGATGACGGGTGCGGTCGCGGCGATGGCAGAACCGCCGCAAATCGACGAACCCACACCCACAAGCGTCGCGATCTTGCTCGGCACGTTCATGACGTGGCAGAGCACGAAGGCGACAACAAGCGAGGTCGAGATTGTCGCCACGATAATCGGCAGCGACTGGGCGCCCTTGGACAGAATCTGCGAGAGGTTCATGCCAAAGCCAAGCAGGATAACCGCGTACTGCAAGACTTTTTTAGACGTATAGGTGACACCGGCGGCGAGCTGTTCGCGGCGATTCTTGGGAAAGACGAGCGCCAGGACCATGCCAAAGAGGATGGCAAATACCGGCCCGCCGACCACCTCGATTTGTTTGCCGAGCAACGTCGCGGGGATAGCGATGACCAGGCAGAACAAGACGCCCTTCCAGCGCTCGCGTACGATATTTGCCAGTTGCATATGGGATTCCTTCTTTCTATTTCACGTTTGCGACGGCTTATGATACGGCAACGTTGAGCACAATCCCGTACAAACGCAGGCAAAAATGTCGCAAAAGTTATCGGGCGTCGATTGAATTTCCACCGCAGAGAACTGATTCGCGGCATAATAAACAACTGACATATGAGTGTGGAAGAACGTTTGTGAGGCGCTATGGAAGAATCGATGCACATCGGCGAGCAAGAAACGAGCCTACAGGACCAGTCCTACCACACCATTCGACGCAAGATCGTCTATCTGGACTACAAACCGGGCGAAAAGCTGGGCGTCAAGCAGCTGTGCGACGACCTGGATATGGGGCGCACCCCCGTGCGCGAGGCACTGGTGCGTCTGGCGCAAGAGGGCCTGGTGCGCACCGTGCCCCAAAGCGGCACCTATGTCTCGCCCATCAACCTCACCCTTGCCGAGAGTGCCTGCTACATTCGCGAGCACCTGGAAAAACAGGTGATTGTAGAGTGCTGCGCGCGCGCCACCTCGGCAGGCGTCGAGCAGCTCGACCGGGCCATCGCGTTGCAGGAAAAGGCCATGGCCGAAGAGGATCGCATCGGCTTCTTTTTAAGCGACAACCTCATGCACCGCATGATCTTTAGCATCGCATGCCGTAGCACCGTGTGGTCGTGGCTCGAAGAGACCAATGCCGACCTGGAGCGCTTCCGCTGGCTGCGCGCCGCCACACAGACGCTCGACAATCAGGAGACTGTTAACGAGCATAAGCAAATCCGCCGCGCCATCGCCGGTCGCGACCCCATCGAGGCGAGCTTTTTGGTCAGCAAGCACCTGCATATGATGTTCCGCAACCAAACCGAGGTCCTGGACCAGTTCCCCGAGTACTTCGAGACCAGCAAGCTTCGCTAACCTGCCAAAAAGGGACAGGTTTATTTTGGCAGGTTTTATCTGGGCAAATGCAACAAGGCCCGGCTCCGTCTTGATGCGGAGCCGGGCCTTAGTTGTTAGAACGACGGAACTCGATTATTCGACCGTGACGCTTTTCGCCAGGTTGCGGGGCTGGTCAACGTCGCAACCGCGCAGGATGGCTACCTCGCGGGCGAGCAGCTGCAGCGGGACGCTCGCCGTGATGGGGCTGAACACGTCGCGGACGGCCGGCACGCGAATGATGCAGTCGGCAATCTTGTTGATCTCCTCGTCGCCTTCAGTAGCGACCACGATCACCTTAGCGCCGCGCGCCTTGCACTCCATGAGGTTCGACACGGTCTTGTCGTAGGTGGCACTCTTGGTGGCCACCGCGATGACGGGGAAGCCCGGGTCGATCAGGGCGATGGGGCCGTGCTTCATCTCGCCGGCGGCGTAGGCCTCGGCGTGCAGGTAGCTGACCTCCTTGAGCTTGAGCGCGCCCTCGTAGGAGATGGCAGCGCCCATACCGCGGCCCACAAACAGTGCCGACTGCGCGTCCTTGCACAGCAGGGCGGCCTCGTGCACGGCCTCGCTCTGCGTGTCCAAAATCCACTGGATCTGCTCGGCCGTATCGGAAAGCTCGCGGAACAGCATGCGCGCCTGTTTGGTGGTCAGACGGTACTTAACCTGCGCCAACAGCAAAGCCAGCAGCGTAAGGCTCACGACCTGGCCGATGAAGCTCTTGGTCGAGGCGACCGCGATCTCCTTGTTGGCCTTAGTGTAGATGACGCCGTCGCTCTCACGCGCCACGGGGCTACCAACCACGTTGGTGATGCCGAAGACCTTGGCACCCTTGATGCGCGCGTCGCGAATGGCGGCAAGGGTATCGGCCGTCTCGCCCGACTGGGACACGGCCACAACAAGCGTCGTCGGCGTAATGATGGGGTTGCGGTAGCGGAACTCGCTGGCCGCCTCAACCTCGGTGGGGATGCGAGCCCAGCCCTCAATGAGATTCTTAGCAATGAGGCCAGCGTGATAGCTGGTGCCGCAAGCGATCACGTAGACGCGGTCGATGTCGTTGAGCTCCTCGAGCGAAAGGCCCAGCTCATCGATGTCGAGCTCGCCGGCAGGCGTCATACGGCCAACCAGCGTGTCGCGCACGACGCGCGGCTGCTCGTGGATTTCCTTGAGCATAAAGTCGGGATAACCGCCCTTTTCTGCCATGTCCAGGTCCCAGTCGATGTGGGTGCCCTTGGGCTCGATGACATTGCCGGACTCGTCGGTATACTCGACGCCCGCAGGCGTGAGCTTGGCAAACTGACCGTCCTCGAGCACCACGACATCGCGGGTGGCGTCGATAAGCGCGATCACGTCGGAGGCAACGTAGGAGCCGGTCTCGCCCATGCCGACCACGATCGGGGAATCCTTGCGGGCCACGGCGATTACGCCAGGCTCGTCGGCGCACACGGCGGCCAAGCCATAGGCGCCCACCACGTGGGTGCAAGCCTCGCGCACGGAGGCCATCAGGTCGTGTGTCTCGGCATAGGCCTCTTCGATCAGATGCGCGAAGACCTCGGTATCGGTCTCGCTCTTAAAGTGATGGCCGCGGCCCTCCAGCTCCTCGCGCAGCTCGGCGAAGTTCTCGATGATGCCGTTGTGGACGATGGCGATACGACCGTCGCAGCTGGTGTGGGGGTGAGCGTTAACGACAGAAGGCTTGCCGTGGGTGGCCCAGCGGGTGTGACCGATGCCGCAGGTTGCGTCGCTATCGATGTTGGAAAGCTCGCTCTCCAGGCCCGCAACCTTACCCACGCGGCGGATAACGTCGAGGTGCGCCGCGGCGCCCTCGCCCACCTCGAGCGCGACGCCCGAGGAGTCATAGCCGCGATACTCCATGCGCTTAAGGCCTGTGACCAGGATGTTCTTTGCAATATCAGAGCCGGTATAGCCGACGATTCCGCACATAGGATAAATCCCTTCGTTCGCGTGACTGCAAGACGTCCACGCACAGGGGGCGCTGAGACGTATAACGTTCGAGTATTGTACTCACGCAAGCGCAAGCTGATATACCAGAAGTGGTATCTCAACTTAGATACCACCCGATGCACACATGCCCAGCCGGTCCAAACCACCACGAAGGGGACAGGCACCTTTGTGGTGGTTTGGACCGGCGCGGCGGCCTATCCCGGCGAAAGATCTCAATCTGTAACATCTGGGCCGCAATAAGCCGGCTTAGTGTTACAGATCAAGACATTACGGTTCGGCCCCAGCACTATGTCTCGATCTGTAACAGGTAGAGCCGGTTTTGCCGTCCAGATGTTACAGATCGAGACAATTGAAGGCCCGGGCAGCTCAAGCCACCACAAAGGTGCCTGCCCCCTTCGTGGTGGTCGCGCTGGCAACGGCGTTTCCCCAGATAAAACCTGCCAAAATAAACCTGTCCCTAATTGGCAGGTTTTGACACCCTGGGGGCGGGCGATGCTACAATCTGGCTTGTACTTGAAACGCATCAAAGGGGCCGCTATGGCAAAGGTAAAAATCAGCGACGTCGCGCGCGAGGCAGGGGTCTCGCTGGGCACGGTATCCAACGCGCTCAACCACCCCGAAAGGTTGCGCCCCGAAACCCTCAAGCTCATCAACGAGACCATTAATCGCCTTGGCTACCTGCCCAACCAAAGCGCCCGTCAGCTCGCGGGCGGCACCACCAAGTCCTTTGGCCTGGTCCTCCCCCGTCTCGACCACGGCTTTTCGCTCCAAATTGCCAGCGGTGCCCACAACGAGGCACGCAAGCACGGCTATGACTTGCTCATCGCTAACGCCGACAACGACGACATTCTCGAAGACCATTACCTGCGCTACTTTATGGGCACTCAGATGTCCGGCGTCATGGTTCAGCCCATGGCATCCCCCGACTGGCACCCGGCCATGACTAAAGTGCCCGTGCCGATCGTCCATCTGGACATCCACTGCTCCGAGCCCGGTTATTACGTGGCTGCCGACAACGAGGCACAAGGCCGCATTATCGCCGAGCTCGCCGTTGCCCGTGGCGCACGCCATATCACCGTTGTGGGCAGAGCGGCATTTATGCAGCTCACCTTGCGCGTACTTGGCATCCACAAGGCCCTCGCCCTGCATCCCGATATCAAGATCGAAGTCATCGACGCCGGCGAATGGAATACCGCTGCCGACGGCTACGGCATCGGTGCCCAAATCGCTGAGCGCCCCGCGGACGAGCGCCCTGACTTCGTGGTCGGCCTGACCGACGTACTGGCGTCGGGCGTTATCTCGGCGCTGATAGACAAAGGCATCTCCGTCCCCGAGCAGGTCCGCGTGGCCGGCTGCGATGGCAACCCGCTTGCCTGGAGCGGATCGGTCCCCCTCACCACGGTAGCACCACCGGGCTACGAGATCGGCCGCAAGGGCGTGCAGCTGCTCATGGAACAAATCGAGGATAAACCTGCCGCCAAGACCAAACGAGTCCGCATCGGCTCCGCCGCGCGCACCGTCACCACGGTCACGGCCACCGAGGACATCAACCGTCAGGAAATCGTGCGTCCCTTCTTGCTCGAGCGCGTAAGCACCCAAAATGCCAAGCCGCATCCGACGGGCCAACCCATAGTCCCGACAACCGACATCAACCTGGGCGCCTACCTGTAACAAAAAAACGCCGCAACGGAAACAGCCCCGCTGCGGCGTTTTTGCTGACCCCACGGGCCTTCCCCGTTTAGCCGAACCTGCGGCTACGGATTTTTATGGAATGTAATCCATTTTTCATTAGCTTTTTTGCAAAAATGGATTCAATTCCATTTTTTAGAACAGTGCCTCCGCGCGGGCGCCGTTGCCGTCGCCGTCCTGCGGGATCGGGCGCGGGGCATGGCGACTCGCGTGCGAACGCTAACACACGACCTTGACCGCGGCCGTCAGATCGAACAGCGTATCGAGCACAGCCTCGCAGCCGTCCACCACGTCCTGCGGCAGCGGCACGATGTCGGGAACGGCAAACACATGGCAACCGGCCGTGATGCCCGAGACGCAACCGTTGCGTGAGTCCTCGACCACGGCGCACTCCTCGGGGGCAAAGCCCGCGCGCTCGCAGGCGAGCAGGTACATCTCGGGGTCGGGCTTGCCGCGCACGACGTCCTCGCCGCAGGTCACCGTCTCAAACTTGTCAAAGAGGCCAACCGTCTTGAGGTTGCGCTCGGCCGTAACGTGGCGCGATGACGTCGCAAGACCCACGTGATAGCCCGCAGCCAGCAGCTCGTCGAGGCACTCGGCGGCACCGTCCTTAAGCTCCAGATCGGTCTTGACCATCTCGTCGCGAATCTCCCTATGGCGACGATAGATTGCCTCAGCGGTTTCGCAGCTGCCGTAATGCTCATCAAGGATCTCCATGACATCGGGCAGCGTGCGACCGATAAACTGATGGATCAGCGCATCATCAATCGCGAATCCCAGCTCGGCCGCGCCCGCCTTCCACGCCTTGATACCCAAACGCTCGGTATCGACCAGCGTTCCGTCCATGTCAAAAATAACGGCCTTGATCATATCGGTCCCCCATCGCTTCGCGCTGCTGTACTCCCGCAACTTTACCGCACCTGTAAACTTGTATATAACGTATATAGCATATTGCACTTTCGTTACATAGATAGAAGTCTTATGACAAGCGACTCGGTAGGATTATAGTTTTCGACCGAGTACTCAACGGCAAGGATCGACTTATGCTTTCAGACACCACCGCACCCGCAGAGGGGCTTCAGGACAAACTCGCAGCGCTCGAGCAGCTGCTTTTAGCATACGGACGCGTCGCCATCGGCTTTTCCGGTGGCGTCGACAGCAGCTTTTTGGCCGCGGTCTGCGCCCGCATCATGCCCGCCAGCACGCTTCTCGTTCACCTCACCACGCCGCTCATCGGCACGCCCGAGCAGGCTTCGTTTGAGCGGGCGGTTGACGGGCAGGCCGATGAGGGGCCGCATTTTAAGCTTCCCGTACTCAACCTCTCGGTCGATCAGCTGCAGCTCCCCCAGGTAGCCTGCAACGACGCCGACCGCTGCTACCACTGCAAGCGCGCCGGCTTTACCGCCATCGTCAACCACGCCAAGTCGCTGGGCTTTCCCACCGTCATCGACGGCAGCAACGCAAGCGACCGCGGCGACTACCGCCCCGGCATGCGCGCCGCCCAGGAGCTCGGCGTGCGCTCGCCGCTTATGGAGGTCGGCTTTACCAAGGACGAGGAGCGCGAGCTGCTACGCGCCTGGGGATACCCCGTCTGGAACCTGCCGGCAGGAGCCTGCCTGGCCACGCGAGTCCCCACGGGCGAGGAGCTCACGCGCGAGAAGGTCGATGTAATCCGCACCTGTGAGGACTACCTACACGACCTTGGCCTGGACCAGGTCCGCGCACGCCTCGTCGGCGGCTGCATGCATATCGAGGCCGAGCCGGCAGACGTCGCCAAGATCGCCGCCCTCAGCGGTGCCGCCGTCGACGCCGAAGGCAAGACCCCGCTGCCCGCCGCCATCGAGTCCACGCTGCGCGAGCTGGGCTGCGGCCATATCTCCCCCGAGGTCACCCCCTACATCCACGGCAACATGAACCTTTAAGTTACGCCGTTTAACCTACCAAAAAGGGACAGGTTTATTTTGGCAGGTTTTATCTGGGGAAACGCAGACAGGGCCGCGACGCCTATAGCGTCGCGGCCCTTTTCCTTGGAGAAGGATCGATTAATGGAACGGAGAGCCCGTTCTAGCCCTCGAGCCCGGCGTTGATGAGCTCGGCAATCTCGACAGGATCGGTGCTTTCGCGCACCCTGTCACGGAAGCCAGCATCCATCAGCATCACGGCAGCCTTGGAGAGCAGACGCAGGTGCGTGGTTCCCGCTTCGCCGGCGGGCACGTACAGCGCGAGCGCCACATCGACGGGCACGCCATCAAAGCTCGGCCACTCAACAGGCTCGGACAGCTTGAGCACGGCCACGCCCGGCGTATGGATCGCATCGCTCTTGGCATGCGGAACGGCAAAACCGGCGACGAGGCCAGTCTCGGCCTCGTTTTCGCGAGCAATAAAAGCCGCCTCTACAGCAGACGCGTCATCGGCAAAACCAAGCTCAACAGCCTGCTCGGACAGATAATGCAGCGCGTCCTCGCGCGAGGCGGCGGCGTAGCCAATCGTCACTTGGTTGGCAGATACAAACCCCATGGAAAGCCTTCCTTACAACACGGACCTGACCGCAGCTTCGATGCCGTCGGCGTCCAAACCGTACTTATGCAGCAAATCGACCGCAGGGCCGGACTCGCCGTACACATCGCGCACGCCGACGCGACGCATCGGCACTGGATGCTGCTCCGCGAGCACCGAGGCAACGGCCTCGCCAAGACCACCGATAATCGAATGCTCCTCGGCGGTGACCACGCGACCGGTCTTCTTGGCGCTGGCAACCACCAAACGCTCATCGAGCGGTTTGATCGTATGCATGTTGATGACCTCAGCATCGATGCCGTCGGCAGCGAGCGCCTCGGCAACAGCGAGTGCCTCAGCGACCATGAGACCGCACGCGACGATCGTGACATCAGAGCCCTCCCGTACAACAACACCGCGGCCGATCTTGAACTCGTAGTCCTCGTGATCGTTGATGACCGGTGTTGCCAGGCGGCCGAAGCGCATGTAGACCGGCCCCTCAAACTCATAGGCGGCGCGCACACAGGCGCGGGCCTCGACATCGTCGGCGGGAACGACCACCGTCATACCCGGAATCGTACGCATGAGTGCGATATCCTCGCAGCACTGGTGCGTGGCGCCGTCCTCGCCCACCGAAATGCCGGCATGGGTGGCGCCAATCTTGACGTTGAGGTGCGGGTAGCCAATGGAATTGCGGACCTGCTCGTAGGCGCGACCGGCGGCAAACATCGCAAAGGTGCTCGCAAAAGCAACGCGGCCCGTGGTCGCGATGCCGGCGGCAAGACCCATCAGGTTGCTCTCGGCGATGCCGGCATCGTAAAAGCGCTCAGGATGGGCAGTCTTAAACTTACCCGTCTGCGTAGCGGCAGCCAGGTCGGCATCGAGCACTACAAAGTCATCGTGCTCATTGCCCAGCTCGACGAGTGCCTCGCCGTAGCTTACGCGCGTGGCGACTTTTTTGACCTCTGCCATTAGAGTTCCTCTCCTGCTGCCGCGAGCTCGGCCATGGCCTGCTCAAACTGCTCGTCATTGGGCGCCTTGCCATGCCAGCCAACCTGGTTCTCCATAAAGGAGACGCCTTTGCCCTTCACCGTCTCGGCGATGATAGCGACGGGCGCGCCGGTCACCTCGCGAGCTTCGGCGAAAGCCGCCTCAATCTGCGCCATGTCGTTGCCATCGGCTAGCTCTATCACATGCCACTTAAAGGCGCGGAACTTGTCGGCAAGCGGCATGGCCGAGTTGACTTCATCGATCGTGCCGTCAATCTGCAAGCCGTTGTGGTCGACGACGGCAACAAGATTGTCGAGCGCATGGTTGCCGGCAAACATAGCCGCCTCCCACACCTGGCCTTCCTCGCACTCACCGTCGCCCAGCAACGTGTAGACACGGTAGCTGTCGCCCCAGTGCTTAGCGGCAAGCGCCATTCCAACTGCAGCAGAGATGCCCTGACCGAGCGAGCCGGTGGACATATCGATGCCTGGGGTATCGTTCATGTTGGGATGGCCCTGCAGTCGGCTGCCAATATGGCGTAGCGTCTCGAGCTCTTCGACGGGAAAATAGCCGCGATTTGCCAACACCGAATACAGGCCCGGCGCCGCGTGACCCTTGGAGAGCACAAAGCGGTCGCGATCGGCCTTGTGAGGGTCGGCAGGATCGATATTCATTTCCTCAAAGTACAGATACGTCATGATGTCGGCTGCACCGAGCGATCCACCCGGATGTCCCGACTTGGCCGCGTGAACCGCAGTCACGACACCCTTCCTGACCTCATTGGCGACCTTCGCCAGCTCCTGGTTGGTCATACGAATTCCTCTCTTGAGAACAACCCCGGCACCGGATGGCGCGATGCCGAGGGCAACCCGGTCGTTAAGCCTGAGCGACGACCTTCTGCCAGTCAGCCTCAAAAGAGGCGAGGCCCTGGTCGGTCAGCGGGTGATGCAGGCACTTCTTGAGAGCGGCCATGGGCACGGTCGCGATGTCGGCACCAAGAAGAGCCGCCTGGGTCACGTGGTTGGGCGTGCGGACCGAAGCGGTGATGATCTCGACGGTGTCGTCGACGTTCTTGCCGGTCCAGTCATAGTTCTTGATGCATGTCACGACATTGTCGAGCTGCGAGATGCCGTCCTCGGCGATGTCGTCAAAGCGGCCGACAAACGGGCTGATGTAGCGGGCACCGGCGTTGGCGGCCATGAGGGCCTGCGTCGGCGAGAAAACAAGCGTCATGTTGACGCGCACGCCCGCATCGGCCAGGGCGCGGCAGGCGGCGAGGCCGGCCTCGCACACGGGAAGCTTGACCACGATGTTGGGAGCCAGGGCGGCAAGACGCTTGCCCTCCTCGATCATGCCCTCGGCAGTGGTCGCGGTGGACTCAGCAGACACGGGCAGGCCCTCGCAGAGCTCGGCAATCTTGAGCATATGGGGCTCAAAGTCGGCGAGCTTGCCGCCGGTCTTGGCGTACAGGGACGGGTTGGTGGTGACGCCGGCAAGGCAGCCCCAGCTCTTGGCCTCGGCGATCTCGTCAAGGTTGGCGGTATCGATAAAGAACTTCATGGTGCAAACTCCTTCGGAGGAATCCAAAACTCAAAAGAAAGGACAAAGGGGATGCCCCTTTGTCCTATGTGCCGGGCCTGCAGCTGGGACATGCCCCAGGCCCGGCGTCGTGTAGGAAAAACTACTTAGTCCTCGAGAGCCTTCTCGATGCGGCTCGTGACGCCCTTGAGGTTAAGACCGACGACATACTGCTTGATCGGGCGCTTGATGTGCTCGATCACAAAGCGCTTGCCGTCGATGTCTTGGGCAGCGAGGTTGCGATAGAGCTTCTCGACCTGCTCCTTGACCTCGGGATCGTTGAACGCGTAGTGGCCGGAGACATCCAGAATCTTCAGGCTGAGCTCGTCGTCGGCCAGAATGTCGTCAACCTGCAGGTTGACATCGTCGCCAGTCATCCACTTGCGCCAGCGCTCGGTCTTGATGGCCTTGACCAGCAGCGTGTGATACAGGTCGGAGGGATCGTCGCACAGGCCGTTGTCGACCAGAATCTGCTCGGTAGCGCAGAGTTTGAGGTAAGCGCGGGTCTCCTCGGTGCCATACTGCGGAGCAACGTTGGAGGCGGTCACGTGTGCCGGGATATGCTCGAGCAGCGTCGCGTCATCCAGGTAGTCGGCGTTGTGCTCCTTCAGACCCACGCCGTAGCGCTTGGCCATATCGGCAAGCTCGCGAGCGTTCTTGAAGTTGTAGTGACCGACCTGCTCGGTCCAACGGGTGAGCGTACCGGTCTGGCCGACGATAAAGGTGGGCATGGGGCAGCCGCGCTTCTCGAGCTCGGGCTGCAGCTGAGAAATGAACTCCTCGTACTTATCGGTAGAGGTCAAGCCGCCATTGGTCTCCTCGGTACCGACCTCATAGGCAACCTCGGGCAGGTTATGCTCGCGACGGTATTGCTCAAGGTAGTCGATAAGATCGATCGTACGGCGAAGCACCACGTCGAGCGGAATAACCTTGCCGATCTGATAGGGGTCCTTGGTGGGGTCGACCATCAGCAGGTCAAAGCCCGCCTCCATGTCGGCGACAAAGGACTTGCGGGCGAGCTCCATGGCCTCGTCCTCGGGCAGGTGGGCGTTACGCTCCTCGTCGCGCTGCCACGGACCGCCGTGATCGCGGCACAGGTAGTACGGACCGGTGTAGCCCACCTCGTCGGCAACCTTCTTAATGTCGGCGGCAAAGCGCGTCTGGTCCCAGCCGTTGACGTAGCCGGCGCCCATCTCGTCCATATCGACCTGGTTGCGGCTAGCGATAAACATGGGCGGGAAATCCTCGTCCTTGGCAAGCTCGAACACGGCCTGAATCAGGTTGGGGCTCATGGGGCCAATGCCGACCATGGTTGCGTGATCGCCGCTATCCTGCAGCTTGAGCATGCCCTGAACGGCCTGACGGATGGTGAGATTGGACATTTTGTTCTCCTTCTCCAGAGGATTTTTGACAAAAGTTCCCTGGGACCCAGATGCGGGCCCTATCAGTGCAGATGGATTTTGTTGTGTAGGGGCGGTTGTGCGGAGTCAAATCCATCCCTCCGCACAACCGGAGTCCTTAAAGGTTTACTTGGCCTGCTTATCGAGCGTGGGCTTCATGGCAATCAGGATTGCAGCGGCAACCACAGAGCCAATCACGATGTCCAGGCAGAACAGCGCGACGTTGTTGGTGGCCAGGGCGACAATAAAGCCACCATGCGGAACATAGCAGTCGATGCCCTGGAAGGCGGCAAGCGCCGCGCCCACGGCAGAGCCGATGCAAATGCCGGGCAGGGTGTGGCCAAGATCCTTGACCGCGAAGGGAATAGCGCCCTCGGTAATACCGATGCAGCCCATGAACAGCGCAGAGATGCCCATCTGACGGTCGGCGTCATCGAACTTGTTCTTGGCAATGAGCGCTGCAAGACCGCAGGCAATCGGGGGAATGGCGACGGCGACGCGGAACATACCGTTGGGGCCATAGATGCCGGAGGCCATGATGGCCATAGTGAAGGTCGAAGCGGTCTTATTGATGGGGCCACCCATATCGAAGGCGGTCATAACGCCAATGACCAGGCCCAAGACGACGGCGGAGCCGCCCTGCAGGCTACCGAGCACGCTGGTGAGCCAATCCATCACAAAGCCAAGCGGCGTGGCCAGGATGTAGATGTAGGCCATGCCCAGGACGAGCGAAGTCAGAATCGGGATGATCAGGATCGGCATGATGGTCTGGATGGTGTTGTTGACCTTCCAGGTCTTCATCCAGCGGACAAAGTAACCGCAGATGACAGCCATGATCATGGCGCCCAAGAAGCCGGTCGAAACGCTGTTGCCGCTCGGGGTGACGACGGCGTTGTTAACCAAGTAGCCCAGGACGAAGCCGGGGGCAAGTGCGGGCTTACCGGCCATCGAGTAGGCGATGTATGCCGCAAGCACCGGAATCATCATAGAGATGCCGGCCATGCCGATAGTGTTAAGGCTCACCATCAACGGGTTGGTGACCTCCATGCCGCTAGCACCGGCAGTACCGGATGCCAACGAGAAGGCGAGGAACACGCCACCGATAACGACGATGGGGATAAAATAGGAAACGCCGGTATTGAATGCATTGAGCAGCGTCTTGCCAGGGTCGGCAAAGATGGACTGCTTGGACGCCGGTGTCGGGGCCTGCGGGGCAGCGGAGACGGCCTTCTTCTCTGCCTTGGCCTCGGCCTTGGACGCGTCAACGGCACCGCCCGTCGCCTTGATGATCTCGACAGCCTGGTCGATAATCTTTACCGGATCGGCGATTACATCCGAGGTGCCGACCTTGAGGAACTTGCCCTCGGCCATCTTTTGCTCAAAACGGTCCTCGTTCTCGACACCCACGTCGACGGACTCGAGCACCAGGTCGGCGGAATCAACGTCTTCCTGCGTGAGCTCATTCTCGATACCCAGACCACCCTGAGCCTCGACTTTGCACTCGATGCCACGAGCGGCGCATTCATCCTGAATCGCCTTCTGGGCCATATACGTGTGGGCGATACCCACGGTACAGGCGGCAACGCCTACGATCTTCATTGCTTCCCTCTTTTCATAGAGTTGCGTGCGCAAGACACCGTTTGCGGAGGCCTCCGGAGCATCCCCTGCCGTTTGGACTTGCTGTCTTTTCGACAAGACCAATATAGGTGCTCGTTTTTCTTAATGCCAGTTTATTTCGGTAAACGCGCAGGTCAGAGCGTTGGTTACGCTATTTAGTTATGCGTTTAACTAAAAATGAATCCTGCGATTTTACCCTCGATTTCAAAAGTCAAGAAGTATTTGATTTTCTCGGTAGACGGCAGATGCGCATGCCGGTCACAAATTTCGACCCCACCCATATACCGCATTTGTTGCATACTCATATGAAAGGAAAAAGTCGCTCACCAAAGCGCATCCCTCACCAAGACTCAAAGTCATCATGTTGGAAAATGCTCTTCTGTCGGAAGGAGTCGCTGTGGCAAAACAGCGCGTTACGATCGCAGACGTCGCTCGAGAGGCGGGAACCTCGACGGCAAGCGTCTCGTATTACCTCAACGACAAACGAGAAAAGCTTAGCGAGAAGACGCAGGCAAAGATTGCGCGCGTCATCAAGGAACTCGGATACGTTCCCAACGCCCAAGCGCAAACGCTCACCGGCAAGCAAACCCACGTCATCGCCATCATCATCTTGGATAACACCAACAAATGGGCAGGCCTCGTCCTCAACGGCATGGAGCAGGTCATGCTCCCCGCGGGCTACCAGACGGTCGTTTGCACGAGCAACTTTAATCCCGAGACCGAGCTCATGTATGTCGACAAAATGCTCTCACTGGGCGTCGATGGTTTTATCATCCAGCCCACGGCAAATTTCAAGGCAGTCCACGACCGCATCAAGCGCGCCGACAAGCCCGTCGTCTTTTTTGACGCGGCCATCTACAGCCCAGGCACCAGCTGGATCAAAACCAACCTCTACGACGGCGTGTACAATGCCACGCAGGCGCTTCTCGACGCCGGCTACGAAGACTTCTTTTCCATCGCCGCCAACATGACCGAAATGCGCACTCGCATGGAACGTTTTCAGGGATATGCCGAGGCATTGGCCGCGAATGGGCAGCTCTACAAAGCCATCCCCATCGATCACAACAAGCCGTCAATCAACGAGCTTACCGAATACTTTAAATACAAGTTCAACCCCGCCAAGCGCACGCTCATCTTCGTACAAAACCAATGGGCGCTTCCCCGTGTCTACAAGGCCCTCCAACCCATGGCCCATCTACTTCCGCAGCAAATAGGTCTTTTGGGACTCAACTGCGAAGACTGGACCAACCTCACCACGCCGACCGTCTCCACGATCATCGAGCCCGTCGACCAGGAAGGCAGGGAGGCGGCCGAGATGCTGCTCGCCTTGCTTGATGGCAGCAGCCAACCCGGCGAGCAGCGCATTCTCGAGTGCAAGCTCAACTGGCTCGACTCCACCTCGATCTAGCCATACGTCAAATATGAAGCAAATGAACCAGTAGCGTTTGTCCCAAATCTTAAGTATTTGTTCGACAGAACGGCCTCTGCCGGCTCCTGCTAGACTGGTAGATTCCCAACCGTCCATCCAGGAGCCTCAATGTCGCGCAAGTCCGCCTACAAGCAAGCACTTTCCATCGGCACCGCCGTGGTGCTGGGGTTTGCGCTGTTTACGGGATCGCTCGATGGGGCGCCCAAGTTGCTGTCGCCGCAAAGTGATGAGCAGGCGGCGGCCCTGGCCGAGAAGCAAAACGAGAGTCCCAGCCGCACCGACGACGAGGCGGACTTGGTCGCCCGGCTCGAATCGGGAACAGCGAGCTCCGAGGACTCCGGCAATGGCTCCGAATCCGCCACGACCAACGGCAACGTTGCCGAGGACAGCTCCGCTACCCCCATCGACGAGGTCGAAAACCCCGACCTCAACCGCGCGCGCGGCGTATACCTCACCAGCATTCCTGACTACGCCGGTAACCCCTACGTCGCCCTTCGCGCCGATGGTACGCACCCGCTTGGCACGCCGTCGTTCACGCTCGATGAATACGAACGGGCCACCGAAGAGGGCTGCTTTAAGAAGTTCTCTAAACTCGACAGCCTGGGCCGTACCCGCAAAGCGCTCGCCTGCATAGGGCCCGAATCGCTCGGCCAAGGCAAGCGCGGTGATATCTCGCGTATCCATCCCGCCGGTTGGCACCAGCAGCGCTACGACTTTATTCCAGGCCAGAGCCTCTACAACCGCTGCCACCTCATCGCCTGGTCGCTCTGCGGCGAAAATGCCAATCGCAAGAATCTCCTCACCGGCACGCGCTATCTCAACGAGACGGGCATGCTGCCGTTTGAGGAGCAAATTCTTAACTACATCCACGACACGGGCAACCATGTTCTCTATCGCGTCACACCCATGTATAACGAAGAGGAACTTGTCTGCCGTGGCGTGCGCCTCGAGGCGCAATCGGTCGAGGACCACGGCAAGGCCCTCTGCTTCCACGTATATTGCTACAACCTGCAGCCGCATGCGCAGATCGACTACGCCACCGGCCGCAATCAGGCCTCGGGGGACTAGGGCCGACTAAGCTGCCCCAAAACCTAACATGATCCGTTTTCCTCCGTCCCCTAGGGATCAAAAAGGGCCGCCCTGGATTGCCCAGAGCGGCCCTTGCATCGGCATGTATGTTGCAGGCAAAGCCCCGCGCTACTTGGCGCGGCCCTCCTCATAGCGCTCGACCAGCTTGGCCTGAACGTCATAGGGCACCTGCTCATAGCCCGCGGGCTTCATGGTAAAGTCGCCCGTGCCGCGCGTGATGGAGCGCAGGCGCGTCGAGTAATCCGTCAGCTCGGCCAGCGGCGCCTGGGCAATGACCACGGTGTCTCCGCGCTCATCGGTCTCCATGCCCGTCACGCGACCGCGCGAGGCCGAGATGTCGCCCATCACGGCGCCGGCGTAGCTCTCGGGGA
Source organism: Collinsella sp. TF06-26 (assembly GCF_002232035.1). Classification (GTDB taxonomy): domain Bacteria; phylum Actinomycetota; class Coriobacteriia; order Coriobacteriales; family Coriobacteriaceae; genus Collinsella. Next base: position 8,744 of record NZ_NKXR01000016.1, on the reverse strand, counting down.
TTGTCACCGTGATTTCCTCGATGGGCTCCAGCACCACCGGGTCGGCATCGGCGCATGCCTTGCGCAGGCCGATGCGAGCCGCCGCGCGGAACGCCATCTCGTTGGAGTCGACGCTGTGATACGAACCGTCGTACACCGCGACGCGAATGCCCGTGAGCGGGTAGCCGGCAATAATACCGTCCTTCATGGTCTCCTGGACGCCCTTGTCCACGGCGGGAATCAGCGAGCGCGGGATGCGGCCGCCCACGACCTCGTCCACGAACTCATAGCCGTCGCTCGTGCCGTCGGGCCCAATAAGCGGCTCCACGCGCAGCCAGCAGTCGCCGTACTGACCGGCGCCGCCGGTCTGCTTCTTGTGGCGACCCTGGGCGCTCGCCGTGCGGCGGATGGTCTCACGATACGGAATGCGGATCGGCACGCTCTTGGCGGCGACCTTGGTGCGGTCCTCCAGACGGTTGAGCAGCACCGAAACCTGTGCCTCACCCACGGCGGAGATAATGGTCTGGCCAGTCTCCTCGTCGCGGTCGATGCTCATGGTCGGGTCTGCCTTGCAGGCCTTCTCGATAAACGTGTAGAGCTTCTCCTCGTCGCCGCGGTTCTCGGCCTCGATGGCAATGCGGTACTGCGAGTTGGGGAACTTAAACGCCGCTGCCTCGACCTTACCGGTAATGGAGAGCGTGTCACCCGTCTCTGCCGCCAACTTTGGCGCCACGATAATGTCGCCGGCATAGGCGTGACCGACCTCGGTCATGTCGCGGCCGCACATCACATACAGGTGAGCCAAACGATCGCTCTTGCGGGTACGCGCGTTGACCAACTCAAGACCCGGCTCAAGCGTGCCCGTCAGCACCTTGATAAAGCTGATGCGGCCCTGCTGCGGATCGGCCAGCGTCTTAAACACAAACGCCACCGGACGGTCATCGTCACTCGAAATCTTAAGCGAATCACCGTCGATGAGCGGCATCTCGCCGTAGTCGGTCGGCGCCGGGAAGTACGTGGCGATGTCGTCCATCAGCGAGCTGACGCCCTGCTCCTTAATGCAATCGCCCGCAAAGACCGGCACAAAGATGCGCTCGGCGATCGCCTTAGACAGCAGGCCTTCAAGCTCCTCCTGCGTCAGCGTCTCCTCGCCTTCCAGGTATTTCATCATCAGCTCGTCGTCAGCCTCGGCCACCAGCTCGCACAGATGGTCATGGGCCTCCTCGGCCTGGGCACGATACTCCTCGGGAATCTCCGACTCAACGGCCTCGGCGCCGTTGCAGTGGCGCGCCTTCATGCGCACCAGGTCGATGATGCCGTCAAAGTCCTCGCCCTCGCCCCAGGGAAGAGTCACGGCGCCCAGGCGCGTACCAAAGCGCTCCTGCAGCAGGTCCATTGTGGTCGCAAAGCTGGCCTCGGAGCGCGACAGGCGGTTTACGAACACCGCACGCGCCAGGCGCAGGTCCTCGGCGGCATACCAGAGCTTAACCGTCGTAGGCTGCGGGCCGGCCTCGGCGTCGACCACAAACAGAGCCGTCTCGCAGACGCTCATCGCGGCAAAGGCGTCGCCGATAAAATCGGGGTAGCACGGGGCATCGAGCACATTGATGCGCGCGCCCTTCCAGTCGATCGGCGCAATGGTCGTCGAGATGGAAAATGCACGCTTAACCTCTTCGGGGTCATAGTCGAGCGTGGGCTTGGTGCCGTCGTGGCCGCCCAGGCGGGCGGTCTTGCCGGAAAGGTGGAGCATGGCCTCGGCGAGTGAAGTCTTGCCCACCCCGCCTTGGCCTACGAGCACCACGTTCCTTACGTTACCGGTCTTGGGAGCACCCATGATGACCTCCTTGCAGGGCCGCGCGCAATGCGCGACGCCAACGGGGAGAGTTCGCGGTCGGTGCCGTCCCGGGAGCAGCATGGTCGGCAGCCGAGCCGACTCACCCTCCAAATGTCCTATGCCACCACCCTACCCTCACGAGCGGCTGTCCATGCATACCTTTCGGCACACGTATGAATACAGGCGGCGAGAGGAAGAGACAAGCTTGTGAGGCAATTATTGAACCTCGTCGATGTAAACAAAAAGCCGCCACAGACCGTAAGACCTGTGGCGGCTTCGCCTCAATTAATAGTTGAGTAAATACCTGAGCCTATCCCTCGATACGGCTCAAGAACTCACGCGTGCGCCGCTCGCGCGGATGGTCGATGACCTGCTCGGCAGGACCCTCCTCGACAATACGACCGCCATCCATAAAGACCACGCGGTCGGCAACATCGCGCGCAAACTGCATTGCGTGGGTCACGATCACCATCGTCATGTTCTGCGCAGCGAGGTCCTTAATGACACGCAGCACCTCGGCCGTCAGCTCGGGATCGAGCGCCGAGGTCGGCTCGTCAAAGAACAGGATCTCCGGGTCGAGCGCTAGGGCGCGGGCAATACTCACGCGCTGCTGCTGACCGCCCGAAAGCTCACACGGAACCTTATTCTCGTTGCCCATAAGCCCCATCTGAGCAATCAATTCATACGCACGAGCTTCCGCCTGCTCGCGCGGGCGCTTAAGCACGCGGATCGGCGCGTCGATGATGTTTTTCATCACGGTATAGTGCGGGAACAGGTTGTAATTTTGGAACACCAGGCCGAATCGCGAGCGCGCCTGCTTGGGCACGTCGCCTTTCGCATAGACCGCACCCGGCCCCGCGTCCGTCGCAACGGCAAGGTCGCCAAACGAGAGAGAGCCTCCGTCGAGTGTCTCGAGCAGCGTGGCACACCGCAGCAGCGTAGACTTACCGCCGCCCGAAGGTCCGATAATCGCCACGACCTCACCGCGCTTGACTTCGAGTGAGATATCCTTGAGCACCTCATTGCCGCCAAACGCCTTACGCGCGCTTTCGATTTTCATCACTGAGTTAGTCATGATAATAGTCCAGCTTCTTTTCGGCGGCGCCCAGCAGCATCTCGACCACAAAGTTAAAGACCCAGTAAATCAGCGCCGCGATCGCAAACGGCACCATGCTCACTTGCGAGGCAACCAGCGCCTTGGCCGTCGAGAACATCTCCCCCACGCCGATGGCAAACGCCAGCGATGTGTCCTTGACCAGCGTGATGATCTCGTTGCCCATCGCCGGCAAAATGCGTTTGGCAACTTGCGGCATCACGATGTACAAAAATGTCTGCAGACGCGAGTAGCCCAGCACCTCGGCGGCCTCATATTGACCACGTGGAATCGACTGCAGGCCCGAGCGATAGATCTCGGCAAAGTAGCCGGCGTAGTTGATGATGAACGCCACAACGCACGCCGTCCACTTGGAATCGGGCGTGAGCGAGATGCCGAACACGTAGTACGGGGCAAAGTAGATGGCAAACATCTGTAGCATGAGCGGCGTGCCGCGCATGACCGAAATATAGATGCGCGCGATCCAGCGAAGCGGCGCAATTTTGCTCATGCGCATAAACGCCACGGGAATTCCCAGCGGAATCGACCCCAACAGCGTCAGCACAAACAGCTGCAAGCTAACCAAGAATCCCTGGCCAAGCATCTGCATCATGACTTGGATAGACAACCTACCCTCTCTTTCACAGCAACAGTACAGCGGTTTTTACTCTCAAATAGGCACAGTGCCCAAGATTGCGAGCGACAAGCCCGAAGAAGCGTACTTTGGTACGCGAGGAGGGTTGGAGCCGCAAGGTTGGGTGCTGCGGCTATTTGAGAACCCAGTTGTCGAAGGACAGACCGTATTCTGCATACTTATCGCACAGGTCCTTGACCGTACCGTCCTCATAGAGCGCCTTGAGCGACTCGGTCACGGCGTCGGCCGACTTGCTGTCGCCCTTCTTAAAGCCGACGGCGTAGTGTTCGCTGGACAGCGGCTCATCAAGCTGCGTATAGGCATCGGACTTGGCGGCCAGCTGATACTGAGCGATCGAGAGGTCACAGGCAACGGCATCGACCGCACCACTCTCGAGCTGCATAAACGCCGTGTTGTACTCACCGATGGTATCGAGCGTGGCAAACGTCGCGGCCAGATCCTTCTGGTCGCCCTCGAGCACATCCTGCGCAGCGGAATCAGTCTGGGTAATCACGGTCTTGCCGGCAAGATCGTCCCAGCTCTTGATACCCGCGTCCTTCTTGACCACCAACACCTGCTCGTTGAGCATATACGGCTCGGAGAACGTGTAGTCGTCCTCGCGGCCCTCCATGGTAAAGCCGTTCCAGATGCAGTTGATGGCGCCGGAGTTGAGCAGCGTGTCCTTGGCATCCCAATCGATGGCCTCGTAATCGACATCCCAGCCCTGCTTATCGGCAACGGCCTTGGCAAGGTCAAGGTCAAAGCCCGTGTACTCGCCGTCATCGCCCACAAAGCCGTACGGAGGGTAGGACTTGTCAAAGCCCACCACGAGCTTCTTGGACTCCGCGGCGCCCTTCACATCCTTGGCCGCGGCAGAACCAGCAGCGGAGCCCTTGCCAGCACCACCGCCGCAGCCGACAAGACCAAGGCCAAGCACCGTGGCGAGCGAGCCGGCTAGACCAACAAACTGACGACGAGACATATCGGCATTCATGGTATTCCCCCTTGATGGCACTTTAGTTAGGTAAAGTGAGTCATGTAACGTCCAGAATCATACACTTTAGCGTGATAGAGCACAAGGCGAGTTTGCCCGCCGCGTGAGGGTGTGGGGGTTAAGTTTCCTGCTCTACAGTCCTGCTCACGACGGAGGCCACATTAAGTGGCCTCCTGTTCGTGCGGAACTCGCGATAAACTTAACCCCCACACCCCTCACGCGGCGGGCAACCGTCGTTGGGCTTATCACTGACACGAATAAACCGCTTGTATATCGTCTGCTGGCTTGGCACGGTACAATACTTGCAGCTTAAATTCATGAATTAGTGGAGTTATTGATGGCAGAATCTCGTGCGGAGCGTAAGGCTCGTCGTGCTTTGATCGAGGCGGCTGAGGGGTCGGAGGAGAAAACATCTTCTAAGAAATCCAAGTCGTCTCAGGACGCGAAGGGTAAGTCGGCCAAGGGCAAGGCTAAGGCCAAGCGTCCCGGCTCTCGTCGGAGCGAGGATAAGGCATCTCAGACTCGCTCCAAGCGCTCGCATAAAGATCCGGTTTCGTCTGCGCGTAAGGTTGTGGACCCCAAGTCTCCCTGTTCGATCATGAAAGCTTGCGGTGGGTGCACGGCGCTCAATCGTCCTTATAAGAAGCAGTTGGCGGCCAAGCAGGCTGCTATGGAGGAGCTGTTTGCTGAGCTCTGTGAGCGCGAGGGTGTTGCCGTTGATCCCATTCGCGGTATGGGTGTTACCCCGGGCGACCCGGGCAAGTATCCTGCGCCGCGTGGTTTTCGTCATAAGGCTGCCACTCCGTTTGCTCCCGGCAAAGAGGGCGCTGTGCGCTGCGGATTTTTTGAACGTGGGACGCACAGGATCGTTGCTGTTCCTGAATGCCCTGTCGAGGCGCCGGGCGCTCGTCAGATTCTCAACGGCATCGCTCGCGAGGCCGAACGTCTGCACATTCCCGCCTTTAACGAAGACAAGCATCTGGGGCTGCTTCGCTATGGCGTCGTTCGCTGCGGCTGGCGCACCGACCAGATTATGGTCACCCTCGTGACCGCTCAGCGCGACTTGCCGCATGCGCAGGAGTTCTTTGAGGCCGTCGCCGCACTCGATCCGCATATTGTCACCGTCGCCCAAAACATCAACGGACGCCCCGGCAATGCCATCTTGGGCGAGGAGACCCGTATCGTCTATGGAGCCGAATGCATGCGCGATCAACTGCTCGGCTGCGACTTCGACATCTCCCCCACCGCGTTTTATCAGACCAACCCGCAGCAGACCGAACTGCTCTATCAACTCGCCATTGACGGTATGGATCTGCAGCAGGGTGACGTACTCATGGACGCCTATTGCGGTAGCGGAACTATCGGCCTGTGCGCAGCTAAAGATGCCCAGGACAAAGGTGCCGGCATTATGCTGCTCGGTGTAGAGCGCAACCCCGCCGGCATTGCCGACGCACGTCGCAACGCCGAGCTCAACGGCCTTACCCGTAACGCGTGGTTTATGGCTGACGATGCCACTGACCATATCCTCGATGCCGCCGACAACAACGAGCGTGTTGACGTTCTCTCCATCGACCCGCCGCGCGCCGGCTCCACACCCGAGTTCCTCGAAGCCGCTTGCGCGCTCAAGCCACGCCGCATCACCTATATCAGCTGCAATCCCGTGACCCAAGAGCGCGATCTGCACCAGCTCCTCGATGGAGGCTATCGCCTGCTCAAGATCACACCGGTCGACATGTTCCCCCATACCGACCACACCGAAACCGTCGTGGTCCTCGAGCGCCGCTAATCCACCCCAGTAGATTTTTGGGACAAGAAGGGGGCGACCCATCTGGGCCGCCCCCTTTACTTGGTTTATGAACGCCGTTACATGCCCTTGCGCAGGTCGCACACGCCGGCTGCCGCCATCTCGCGCAGCAGCGTCTCGCGATCGCGCGTCACGATCAAATCCAGCGGGAAGTGAATCTCGTCGAGCATCTTGCGCGCGTGATCGAGCTTGCCAATGGCCATGCCAATGTGGGCATCGGTCGACACGCCAATGCCAACGCCCAGCTCGGCGCAGCGCTCGGCGATCTTGCGGCATACGGCCCAATGCTCAGTGTCGGCACCGTGCTCAAGACTATGGTTGTTGATCTCGATAATCTTGTGCTTGGCCTTAGCCGCCAACAGCACCTCGTCGATATCGAACGGCACGCCCGAGCGCCCCGCATGCCCCAGCATGAACACCTTGGGGTGCTCCAGGGCATTGATGTACATCTCGGTCGTCTCGGCGAGCGTCGCGCCTTCGGCAAACTGCGGGTTATGCACGCTTGCCACCAAATAATCCAAATTACGCGTCACCAAATCGAACAGCGAATGCTCACGACTATACGAATCGCCGGCGATATTGAGCGAAACGGGAATGTCCTCGCCAAACAAGCTTCCGTCCAGCGAAACGATATCGGCCTCGGCGCCGCGGAGCACCAGCACGCCGCTCCAAATGCGCGGCCAGATATCCTGGTTAATAAAGAACTGGAAACTGCGCAGGTCATTGGGGCAAGGCGTAACCATCGAGCTTAAATGATCGGCGGAACCGAGCACCTGAAGGCCACGCTCCGCCGCCCAATAGATGTTCTCCTCAATGGTTGAGTACGCATGCGCGGAGAACATCGTATGAGTATGGATATCACAGGAAAGCAGGTAGGGCATCAGGTCTCCTTGTCCAGCATGGCCGTCGCGTATATTCATTGTACGCATAGCTTTCGGCAGTCGTAAAACTGCTTCATCCCAATCACACAACGGCATAGACAACGGGGTCTGGCTTAACACCAAACCCCGTTTCACGTAAAACATTGTAAGCAGAGCGCTTTACTTTGGACGATACTCGTCGGCCAGCCGCTTCCAGGCGGGCAGCGAGTTGACGATAGTCTCGTAGCTCACGCAGTAGCCCAAGCGGAACCAACCCGACATACCAAAACTGTCCGAGGGAACCGCAAGCAACTCATACTTCTTTGCGCGCTCGCAAAACGCATTCGCATCGGGCTCGAGCGCCTTCACCCACAGGTAGAACGCGCCGTCCGGCTCAACATAGGTATAGCCGTAGTCCGCCAAGGCGTCGATGAGCGCCGTACGGTTGCGAGCATAGGTCTCGACATCACTCGGCTCATCGCTGCAGTCGATAATTACGCGTTGGAAGAGCGCCGGTGCACACACGAAGCCCAGCGTACGGGCGGCACCGGCAACGGCGGGCATTAGACGAGCTGCCTGGGGATTCGTATCGGGAACCAGAATCCACCCAACTCGCTCGCCCGGTAGCGAAAGCGACTTGGAATACGAGTAGCACACGATGGTGTGCTCGTAGATCGAAGGCACCCAAGGCACCTCGGCGCCATAGACAATCTCGCGATACGGCTCATCCGAGATAAGCGTGATTGGGTTCTCGGGATCGCGCTTGGCGTTGACCTCGCGTAACACATTGGCCAGTCGCGTCAGGGTGTCGCGCGTATACACGGCACCGGTCGGGTTGTTGGGTGAGTCGATAATGACGGCAGCCGTCTTATCGGTAATCGCCTTGAGCACGTTATCCACGCTCAGCTGGAACGTATCTTCATCGGCGAGCGCCTCGACACACGTACAGCCTGCCTTCTCAATCCACACGCGATACTCCGGGAAGTACGGGGCGATAACAATGACCTCGTCACCCGGGTTCGCAACGGCATTGAGCGTGCAGGTGAGCGAAGCCGCCGCGCCCACGGTCATAAAGACATCCTTGCCCTCATAGCTCGTACCGAAGCGACGGTTGAGCGACTCAGCCACGGCGGTACGGCACTGCGGCAGGCCCGGAGCGGGCGTGTATCCGTGCAGCTGTTCGCTCGGCAGTTCAAGCGCCTTTTTGATGGACTCCGCGACGGCAGCGGGAGCAGGAACGCTCGGGTTGCCCAGCGAGAAATCGAACACGTTTTCCGCGCCGATTTGCGCCTTGCGCTCAAGGCCGTAGCTAAAAATCTCGCGGATGATGGAGCTTTCCGCACCGCGAGCATACATAGTTTCGTTGATCATCTGTTCCCCTTTCGCATAGGCGGTATTGTACGCTTTAGTCGGGCAAAGTGCCGCAGTAATGTTGATTGGGGACAGACTTAAATGCGTGAAAACGCTCATTTAAGTCTGTCCCCAATCAGCGAAATCAAAACCACCCCTAAAAGGGGTGGTTTGCTCTTAGGGTATAACCCTTGGA
>NZ_NKXR01000015.1 GCF_002232035.1 Collinsella sp. TF06-26 | reverse complement strand
CGAGAACCTGCGCCAGCCGGCGGCGGAGCACCCGGCGGCCCCGCCGAACTCGGCCAGCATCGACACCTGCCAGCGGCTCGACGGGTCGACCGCGCGCTCGAGCGCGGGGTCGGCCTCGAGCAGGGTCGCGCGCAGCCTGTTCTTCGCGCGGGTCCTGGCGGACGACGCGAACTCGCGCTGCGACGACAGGATCCGCAGCGAGGCGGTCCCCTCGGGCTCCTCGGGCGCCGGCCTGAGGGCGCGGGGCGCGCCGAGCGCGGTGCGCGCGATCACCTCGGCGTCGATGGCGTCGGTCTTCGCGATGCCGGGGAACATCCCGCGGGCCTGCTTCTCGGCGTACCCGGGCAGGTAGGCGCAGGGGTTCCCGTGCGCATGGGCGCGCGCGAGGACCAGCGCGCCGATGTTTCGCTTCTGGTCGACGACGACCAGCGCGCCGGAGCCGGCCCGCTCGAGCAGCCGGTCGATGTCGTCGGGCCTGTTGGCCAGCTCGGCCCTGAAGGCGACGCCCCCTCCCGCGTCGAGCGCGCACGCGCTGTGCGAGCTCTTCCCGACGTCGATTCCCAGGCAGGCCACGGGCGTCTCTGCTGCTGGCATGGTGTATCCTCTCCCTTGAGCCGGCCGTTAGCCGCGGAAGCGACACCCACATTACCCGGCCGTGGCCCGGTCCGGGCCCGGCACATCTCTATCAGTCGTTCCCCGCGGCCCCTCCCGCTCCGGCGGCAACACGTCCCGGGCCCTCTACGGGGCAGGGGCTGACGGCCGTCCGGGGCGGTCGGCCAGCGACCACCGGTACGGCTCAATCGTATAACCGTGCAACGGAAAAGAGCCGCCCTTTCGGACGACTCAAACTGTAATGGGGCGTGAAAATCATTTAGCCCAGGACACGAGCCATACGGGCCTTGAACTCGGACAGGAAGCGCGGGGCGTCGACGGTCAGCGCCACGAGCGCGCTCTTATCTGGATCGGACAGACGGTGCTCGTCGCAGATGGTGCGGCCGCGATACTCGCCCAGCAGGTCGACACGCAGGTTACAGCCGAGCGCACCCACGAGCGTGGGATCAATCGCCACGGCAACCGCCAGCGGATCGTGCAGCGCGCAGCCGCCCAGGTAGGGCGCGTTCATTTCGTACGAACCGATATAGTGCTCGACCATGCTCGCAAAGGCGCAGCCCGCCATGGTGCCCGAGCCCGTCCAGCCGGCAATGTCGCGGCGCGTGAGCACCACGCGATGCGTCACGTCCAGGCCCACCATGGTGAGCTTGCGGCCCGAGCGCAGCACGGCATCGGCGGCCTCGGGATCGCTTGCCATGTTGGCCTCGGCACCCGCGCTCACGTTACCGGGCACGGTCAGGGCGCCGCCCATCACTACCACGCGGCCGATGGACATCATCGCCGCCGCATCGCGCTCCAGGGCAAGCGCCAGGTTGGAGAGCGGGCCGGTCGCTACATAGACCAGATCGGGCCCATAGGTGCGCGCGGCATCGATCAGATAATCGACTGCGGCGTTGCCATCGGCCGAGCTCGCCCCCACCGGCTCGTAGGGAGACGCAGGCACGCTCGCGCCGCCGATGCCGTTCTTGCTGTGGATGAGCGTGGTGGACGCCGGCGGCGTATAGGGCTCGCTCGCCTGTAGGGGACGGTCGGCACCCAGGTACACCGGCACCTCGGGACGGCCCAACAGGTCGAGCACCGCCAGGCAGTTATGCGCCGACTGGTCAACGCGCACGTTGCCAAAGCACGTGGTAATGCCCACGAGCTCCACCTCGGGGCTCGCGATGGCATAGGCAAGCGCCATCGCATCGTCCACGCCCATATCCAGATCAAGGATCAGCTTCTTAATTGCCATTGCTCTACTCCGCTTCTCCGTCTTGTACGTAATCGTCTAAACCAAACGCGCGCTCAACTTCGGCACTCGTGGGAATCGACTGCTGTGCACCCAAACGTGACACCGTCAGTGCCGAGGCACGGGCGCCCGCGGCCATGCACTCAAAGAGCGGCAAGCCCTCTAGGCGAGCCGCCGCCAACGCGCCGATAAACGTATCGCCCGCGGCCGTCGTATCGACCACCGCGCTCGAAAGCGCCGGCATGCGCAGCGGCTCACCGCCATCGCCGAGCGTAACCGAGCCGGCGCCTCCCAGCGTGATGACCGCGGCGGCGGCGCCTTTGTCGAGCAGCGCATTGAGCGCGGCGACGCAACTCGCATCATCCGTGGGCAGAACGCCCGTCAGCACCTGGCACTCGGTCTCGTTGGGGCAAACCAGGTCGACCGCAGGCCACGCTCCTGCCGGCAGGTCGCAGGCGGGCGCTGGGTTAAAGATCGTATAGAACCCCAGCTCGTGAGCGCAAGCAAGCGCCTCGGCCGTCGCCGCCAGGTCACATTCGCCCTGGGCGATAAAGACGCTTCCGGCAGCCGGGGCAATCTCGCTGGCGTCGCCGTCGAGCCCATCGGCCACCAGGTGCCTCAGCGCGCAGGCCACATCCTCACCCGTAAGCGCGTGGTTGGCGCCCGGCGACAGCACGATGCGGTTGTCTCCCTCGCAGCGAATGATGGTCGCGGTACCGGTCTCCACGTCATCGCGACGCGCCACAAACTCAACGCCCACGCCGGCATCCTGGAGCCCTGCCACAAGCGCATCGCCAAAGGTATCGCGCCCAACAGCGCCAATCATGCACGTGCGCGCACCCATGCGCGCAGCAGCGACGGCCTGGTTAGCGCCCTTGCCACCAGCGTTGGTGATAAAACCGCTGCCACCGACTGTCTCGCCCGCACGCGGCATGCGCTCGCACGCCACCGAAAGGTCCATGTTCATGCTGCCGAACACCGCAACGATGCTGTGATCCGCCATGGAAACCTCCTCGTCTTCAGGCTTTGCGCCCACCGTCGACCAACGATTGTGCACTCTCGCACCCCCTATAACTTTAGTCCACTTTGATGTGGACGCGCGCTTGAGCTTGCGCCAGCAGCAAGCATTCACAGGGGCAGGCAGCTACAATGAATACGTGCTGATTATTCTCGTCATTGGATGATGTTTTATGGAACAATTCTCGCAATCGGGCTCGCGCGGTCGACGCCGCACGGGCACCGAGCCGGCGCCGCACGAACGCGTGAAGGGCGAGCGCCGTGCCAACGAGCCGCGACACACCGCGAGCCACCATCGCGCTTCTGCCAACAACGCGAGCCGCGCCAACACTCCCGCCGCGGAGCAGACGCCTGCTCGCCCCAAGTCCCGCTACATCCCTGCCCTTGACGGCCTGCGCACGCTTGCCGTCGTCGCGGTGGTGCTCTATCACCTCAACCTCACGTGGGCTCAGGGCGGCCTGCTTGGCGTCACGATCTTCTTTGTGCTTTCGGGCTATCTGATCACGCGCTTGCTGCTCAACGAAGTCGCTAAGACCGGCCGCATCGACCTTAAGAGCTTCTGGATTCGCCGCATCCGTCGCCTGGTCCCCGCCGTGGTAACGGTAGTCTTCGTGACCTGCGCGCTGTGCACCATCTTTAACCACGTGATGCTCACCAAGATGCGCCCCGACATCCTGCCGTCGCTGCTGTTCTTTAACAACTGGTGGCAGATTATGCAGGACGTCTCGTACTTCAATGCTCTGGGCGACCCCTCGCCGCTTACGCACTTTTGGTCGCTTGCCATCGAGGAACAGTTCTACCTGGTTTGGCCCCCGCTGCTGCTCGCTATGGTATCCATGCACATGAGCAAGCCCAACACACGCCGCGTGGTTCTGGGCCTGGCTGCCGTCTCCGCCATCGCCATGATGGTGCTCTATAGCCCCGCCGCCGACCCCAGCCGCGTGTACTACGGCACCGACACCCGCGTGTTCTCGCTGCTGCTGGGCGCCTGGATGGCCTTTATCCCCGATTGCGACCTGGCACCGGTGCGTCTCGCTCATCGTTTGGGGCTCAATCGCCTGGCTGGCGCCGCCAAGCACGGCAAGAACGCCGAGGGCAAGCATGACGCTACGACCGACGACGCAGCCGAGAACGTCCCGGCACAGCCGAGCGCCCTCGTGCGCTTTTGGTCTTCGCCCGCATCCATCGATGTGTTGGGCGTCGTGGGTCTGGTTGGCCTTGCCGCCATGGTCGCGCTCACCAACGGCTACACCGCGTTCCAATATCGCGGCGGTACGCTGTTATGCTCCATCCTCACGCTCATGGTCATCGCGGCCTGCGTGCAGCCCCAGGGAATGGTTGCCCACGCGCTGTCCGCCGAGCCGCTCGTGTGGGTTGGCAAACGCTCGTACAGCATCTACTTGTGGCACTATCCGCTGCTGTTGCTCATGAACCCGGTCGCCAACATCAACGATACGCCGTGGTGGCAGTACATTTTGCAGGTGTTGTTGGTGGTCGCCGTAGCCGAATGCTCATATCGCTTTATCGAGACGCCGTTTAGAAAGGGTGCCTTTGGGCGCACCGTATCCGAGTTCCGCGACGGCACCACCACGCCCGCCAACTGGGTACGCGCGCACGTCCCTGTCTGCGCAGCCTGCGCTGTCGTGTTGGTCGTTGCACTGGGCGGCCTGGTCTTTGTGCCCGAGACGTCTGCACTGAGCGGTGAGGGCGCCGAAGTCCTCAACAAGGAAGCCAAGAACACCGCGCCAACGGACCAACAGGCAGCCGACGACACCGACAAGGACAACGACGGCTTCCCCGATGGCTCCTACGACCTGCTGATGATCGGTGACTCCGTGTCGCTGCGCGCCGTCGATTCCTTTGACGGCGTGTTCCCCCACAGTCACATCGATGCCGAAAAGGGCCGCCAGTTTGATGCGGGCCGCGCGACATTTGAGGGCTATCTCCAACAGAACCTTGCCGGCAAGATCGTGGTCTTTGCGCTGGGAACCAATGGCTTGGTAACCGACGACCAGATCGACGCCATCATGGCCGATGCAGGAGATAAGCGTATTGTGGTGTTTGTGAACACGCGCAGCCCGCAGCCGTGGGTTGGCTCTACCAACCAGGCCATCGCCAACGCCGCCACGCGCTACAAGAACGTGCGCGTTATCGACTGGTACGGATACAGTGCCAATCGCAACGACCTGTTCGATGGCGATGGCACGCACCTGTCGACCACTGGCGTGACTGAGTACCTCAACTTGATCCACGATGCAGTCAAGAAGGACCTGCCCGTGCATCCCGAGGATCACGTCAACGATCCGCAGCCGGCGGCCGTCAAGTCTGCCACCGACGCGCTCGTCAATGCGCTCGCTCTCAAGCCGCACAAGCTGGGCACCGACAAGTAACCTGCAGTGCAAACTTCCCACATCCGGAGGGGGTGTCTGCCACGGCAGACACCCCCTCCGGCAGTTAGGGACACTCCTGGCGCAGCCAATGAAGACCTCTACGGATGAATTCCAGGCCGCTCCGTCGCTCCAGACATCGTTTCCGCGCCTCGTGCCTGCCCCAAACAATCAAAACAAGCCCTTTTCGCCGCACCCTCAAAGGTCTGTGGGCAAAAAAGGGCAAATATGAGTACTGTTACCATTTTAGTAGCAGGCAAAACCACCCAAAATGACGTCCGAGCGACCCCTACAACCCCCTAAAGCAGCCAACCTGACTGGTTTAAGGCGTATTGGAGCCAATTTTAATGAACATACTAAAGGCTATGTTCATTATCTTTTAGGATGTAAATGCTATTCACTTAGCAACAGTACTCATATTTGGCATTTTTTGTCCATTGCTATATAACTAACACCCTATAGCAGACAAAAAACAGGCCGCAGCCCATCGCTGCGGCCTGTTCGGAAGCAAAAGTGGGCGTTAAGCGCTGTAGCCCATCGCTTGCAGGACAAACATGACGACCGTGAGCACCGTAATCACGGCGATAGTCGCCCAAGTGAGCATGTTCCACACGCGACCGTTGCGGTTGGCACCCATAATGTGACGGTCGGCGGCGATAACCACCTGGAACACCAGAACCACGGGCAGTAGCACGCCATTGATGACCTGCGAGGTCATCATAATCTGGAACAGATCGACACCGGGCATAAGCACCAGCACGGCAGAGATACCGATGATGGCCGTAATGATGCCGCGATAGACCGGGGCCTCGTCCCAGCTGCGGTCGGCACCGCGCTCCCAGCCAAATGCCTCACAGATAGCGCTCGACGTAACGCCCGGCAGCACGCAGGCAGCCAAGAAGCTCGCCGCGACCAAGCCCGAGGCAAACAGCACCGTAGACCACTGGCCCGCGATGGGCTCCAGCGCGCGGGCAGCATCGGCAGCATCGCTAATCTGAATACCCGCCGGGAACAACACCGTGCCGGTCGTGATGATAATAAAGCCGGCAATGATATCGGCAGCGATCGAGCCGCTCACGGTATCGATGCGCTGCAGCACGATGTCGTCCTCGCCCGCGTTCTTATCGACCACGTTGTTCTGCGCCAAGAAAATCATCCACGGCGCGATGGTGGTACCGATCGTTGCGACCACGAGCGACACGTAGCTGGGGTCATTTTGAATGTTAGGCACGACCAGGTCGACCGCGACCTCACCCCAGTTGGGACCGGCCATAAACGCGGCGACGATATAGGTCACGAACACGCAGCTCACCAGCAGCAGAATCTTCTCGATGCGCTGGAAACTGCCCGACATGGTAAGCATCCATACCAGCAGCGCCACCAACGGCACCGAGATGCTCGCCGGCACGCCAAAGAGAGCAAGACCGCTGGCGATACCCGCAAACTCCGAAATGGTCACAGCCGTGTTGGCGATCAACAGCGCCGCCATAGCAAGTACACTCTTGCGCACGCCAAAACGCTCGCGAATGAGCGATGCCAAGCCCTTACCCGTGACGCAGCCGCAGCGCGCCGCGGTCTCCTGCGTCACGATGAGCAGCACAGTCATGACGGGAAGCATCCAGAGCATCTTGTAGCCATAGCTGGCGCCCGCACTGGAATACGTTGCAATGCCGCCGGCGTCATTGCCCGAAAGCGCCGCCAGCAGACCGGGACCCATAGCGCCAAAGATGGCCGCGATGGTCAGCTTTTGCTTGGTGCCCGACTTTTGCTTGGTATTTTGCACGCGACCACCTAACCCATGACTGACATGGCGAGCAGCACCGCGGCGATGCAATACGCCACACACGAGATCATGACGGCAATGACGTTCATGGCGGTGCCCGACGTGTTGAGGTCATGCTCGTCACGCCAGAACAGCACCATCAGGTAAATCACGGCACTCATGTTGCCAACCAGGCAAATGATGGCAGCGATATTAAAACACCCGGTAAAGAGTTGCTCCTCAAACATGGGCGCATCGGGGAACGCAGCGGTGCGCACCAGCTGGGCGCACAGGTAGGTCACGAGCGACAGAATCAGGCCCATGCCCGTGCTCTGGAAGAAGAACCCCAGATACGGCTTGGGCTCGTCGTCGTGACCGTCATACTCCAGGAAGTAGTTCTTGACGAACGACACCATGCGCGAGGCCGCCAGCAGCACGAGCGGCATGGCGCACATGGGGAACACCACCAGATGCGCGGAGCCGAGCGCCGTTCCCAGCACGGTCGCCATGATGCACGATGCGATGCCCCATACAACAACCCAGTACTGGCGATGCACGAACCAGCTGAGCACGTTCGTCGAGTCGTCGGACGCGCTGTCACCCGAGCCGACACCGGCGATCTGCAGGTCCTCCTGATGCTCCTCGGCGATAACGTCCATGGCGTCGTCGAAGGTCACGATGCCCAGGATGTGGCGGTTCTCGTCGCAGACGGGGATAGCGACCAGGTCGTACTTGGTCATCTCGTCCGTCACGTCTTCCTGGTCCTCGTCGGGCGACACATAGACCAGGTCGCGATAGGCCAGCTGACCCAGCGTAGCCTCGCGATCGGCTACGATCAGCGTGCGCAGCGAAAGCACGCCAGTCAGCATGCCGCTCGGATCCTCGGTATAGACGTAGTAGACGCTCTCGAAGTCCTCGTCGAGCTCGCGAATCGCCTCGATGGCATCACCGACCGTTGCCGTTGCGGGCAGGGAGACAAACTCCGAGGTCATGATGCGGCCGGCGGTGTTGTCCTCATACCCCAGCAGATTACGAATCGCCTTCTCCTCCTTGACGCCCATCAGGCGCAGGAGCTTCTCGGCCTTCTCATAATCGAGCTCGTCGATCAGGTCGGCAGCGTCGTCCGGGTCCATCATGGCCAGCATCGACGATGCGTCGGTGTCGGACAGGCCCTCGAGCATCTCGGTCATAAGCTCGTCGTCATCGAACTCCGAGATGGCCTCGGCGGCCTGGGCAGTATCGAGCTGCGCAAACACCTGCGCACGCAGGCGCGGGTCGAGCTGCTCGATAATGTCGGCGATGTCGGCAGGGTGCAGCTCGCCGAGCGTCTTGTGCGACACCGAGAGCTGAATGTTCTTGGTCGAGCGGTCGAGCAGGTCCATGTAGGACCAAGCGATGATGTCCTCACTGAGTGGCTTGCCCAGGTGCTTCATAAAGCCTTCGACGATATGCTCGAGCGCGGGGCTGATGGCGCGTAGCAGACCGCGAGCACCGACCTCGGCACCCAGCAGGCGCAGCTGGTTTTCGCCCGACATGGAAAACTTGATGTCGTTGACGCGCACGACCTTCATGCCCTGCGTGTCGACAATCTGTTTGTTGAGCACGTCGCGAGCCAGCAACAGCTCGGTCGGCTGCAAGTACGAAAAACGGATTTCGGTGGCCGGCGACTTAAGATGAACGCCCGTCTCGTCGATACGGTCGACCCATTTGCGCCAGCTGATCATAAACGGCGTCTTGCCGGGACCACGGAACGCGAGCGACGTCACGTGCGGAAAAACTTCGCCGGTTGCAATGCCAAAATCGTTCACAACGCCGAGCTTTTCGCCATCGACGTCCAAGACCGGCAATTTGAGCATCTCACTCAGATAATTCAATGGTGCTCCCCATCATTATTCCTGCGGACCGCGTGGCCATGCCGGCACGCAATCCGTGGACTTTTAGACATGTATACGCATGCGCGGGCGGCACGCCGCTCGACGCTTACACCCCGTGCATGCGCAAAAAGCACCTGCATGGGGTCATCGACTGTATGGTCGAGGTTTGGATTTCACCTGTAACCTTTCTCTTGACCCTCATTAACCGCAGTAACTATAGCATCAGCATCGCCCTGCGGCATCGAATTTATGCGCTGCACATTGCAGGCATACCAAACGCTGACGTATCCGTGACATAGCCATTGGGGACGTTCTTAAACGACTACCCAATGACTACTCTGTGGTGTCATCGTCCTCGGCAAGTTGGGGGAACACGGCGCCCTTGGGCATGGTGACCTTCGTCAGCGAGGTGAGCTTTTTGCTCAGCGACGTGTCCGTCTTGACCAGGTCGCCGAGCGTCACGATCTTGTAGCCATCGGCGACAAGACCGTCGATAATCTGCGGCAGCGCCTCGAGCGTCTGCTCGGCGCATTCGTCTCTATCGGTGAGCAGCACAATATTGCCCGGCGTCACCGAGTCGAGCACGGTCGATACTTGCTCGTCAGCGCCGTTGAGCAGCCAGTCGCCCGAATCGATATTCCACGAAACCACGGCGGACACCAGGTCCATCGAATCGATCCAGTTTTGCTCGTCAAACGCGGCGTAAGGGGCACGCAGCAACATCGTCTCGACGCCGGTCGCCGACTTAATCGCCTCGGTGCCCTTCGTGATCTGCTTGCGCACCGTCTCGCGATCCTCGCCCTTGAGCGAATCATCGCTGTAGCTGTTGGAGCCGATCTCGCACCCGGCATCGACAATCGCTTTGGCAGTAGCGGGCGAGGCTTCCGCGGCATCGCCCGAAAGGAAGAACGTCGCCGTGACGCCCTTTTCCTTGAGCACCTGCAAGATCTGCTTGGTCGCGCCGCTCGGACCCTCGTCAAATGTCAGGGCCACGTACTTTTCGTTGCCCTTGGGCGCTACGCTTGCGCACTCGACTACGCAGTCGGTGGCGGGCACGACCTCGCCGCGGTCCTGCGTCTTGCCCGACTGCTCGCCGACCCATACCTCGGAGCGGCCCTGAACACCCCAGGCTTTGACATACTCAATGGCACCCGTGCCCTCGACCTTAAGCTTTGGCTCGATAGTCGTGGCCTGGACCTCGTGCTTTTCGTACGCGTTGCGGCCGTCCTTGACCGTCACCTTCTCGCCGCCCTCAAGTTCGCGACTATCCCATTTGCCTTGCTTCACGCGCTTGCCGTCGACCTTCACCGACAGCTTTTCGCCGCCATGGCGCTTAAGCACGCTGTCGTCGACGGCCAGCAGATCACCGGCGTCGTACGTTTCGGTCAGGCTTTGATCGTCGATAAGATTCTGCAACGTAGAGCCCACGCGCACCGCGGTCTTTTGCCCGTTGAGTTCCACGTCCACGCTGCGGTTGACGTAGCCCACGACGGCAGCGATAAACAGCACGAGCGCGCAACCCACGGCGATAAGCGCATAGGGCAGACGGGACGGTCGGCGCGGCGAGCGCCCGTTGCCGATGCGCGCGCTGCGTTCGCTAAACCCACGGCTATGGTTGAGGTACATCGCGCCGGGCTTACGGCGACGTCGACGCTGACCGCTGGGCAGCTGCCCCAGGTCGCGGCGCGCCGTCGGACGCGCACCCGAGCGCCCGTTTAAGTTAGATCCGTTTTGGCGCATGTGCCCTCCCCCATAAACACAGCGAGCCGGAGCAACATGTCTCCGGCTCGCCTCCCATCATTTGGTACGTCTCTATTTGCTAGCTTTTGACGAGCCCCCGCTCGCCTTTTGATATTCGTCCTTAAAGGCCTTGAACATACCGCGCGTCCTGCCGAGCTGCTTGCCCAGTGCACGACTGCCCTTGTCCACGGCGACCGATCCCTTGTCATCGAGCACCTTGGCGCCCTTCTTGACCTTATCGCCTACCACGACACTGGCCTCGGCAGCCTTGGCGGCCGCGCCGCCCGAATACCCGAGCGCCTTGACCTCGTCCGAGACAATCATCGCACCGTTCTCGTAGCCGCGCAGCATCGTCGGCGGCACCTGCGTGTCGCCCACCAGCACGCTCGAAGCGGCACCGGCGGTCACGTAGAACATCTGCACAATACCCGAGCGCGGCTTGAACTCAACGTCCGAGCAGTAGCCCACGACATCGCCCGATTCCGTGCGCACGTCCATGCCGACCCAGATGATGCAATCGTCCAGGTTGATATCGAGGCGCTTGGCCGCGGCGGCATCGTAGGTGCCCTTGACGTCGTCGACCGCGACAGCACCCTCATAGACGCCGATGGCATCGAGCGCCACAAAGCGGTCGGGACGCTCGATCATACCCGCGATATCGGACTGGCGGACCATAAAGCCCACCACGCGCGTGCCGCCCGGGGTAAAGACGGGAAAGTGAATCTTGCCGAGCTTTTTAGGGCTGCGCGGCGTGCCGTCCTTTTTGGTGCGCTTGTCTTCGGCAGGTTTGCGATAAACCTTGACGCCGACAAAATCCCCTGCGCGCATTATGCCTCGGTCGAGGGCTCCGTGGCCTCGGCGTCGGCCTCAGCGACGTTCTCGACCACGACGTCAGCAGCGGGCGTCACGTTGCCGCCCGAGATGGCGTCGTTGAGCTGCTCGCGAAGCTGGTCCATGCGCTCGCGGGCCAGGTCGACCTTGGCGCGCAGGTCATCGGTCTTGGCGTCGACCATCGGACCAAAGTCGTTGACCGCGGCACGAGCCTCCTCGGCACTGTGCTCGTAGGTGTCACGCATGTTGTCCCAGGCATCGTTGGCGATATCGGCGGCCATGGCGCGGGTCTCGGCACCCGAGCGCGGGGCCAGAGCAACGCCGATGATAGCGCCGGCGGCAGCACCAAAGAGCGCACCGGAGACAAAGCTGAAAGTCTTTCCCATGATCATTCCTCTCCTGCGGGCACCTCGATGCCCACCGTTTGAATGCTGTCCATTATACCCGCAGCGCAACACTTGCCGTCGCGCTCATCTGCGTACGGTAAAGGCGCAGGTACATGATGGTGATAAGCGAGTGAGCCTACTCCTGAGGCGCAACCGGCATGGCCACCGTGGCGGCCGGGTCTTCGCCGGCGCCATCGACGAGCGGCAGGCTGCCCTCGTGCGCCGAGCCGGACGGAGCCGTTGCCGCACCGCCAAAGACGGCCGCGGGGGCCTCGTGGTTCTCGACGACCGCGCCCTCGGTATCGATTGGCATCTGCGGCTCGTCGTCAAAGCTCGGAACGCCTTGGGGCTCCGCAGACTCGGGCCCAGCAGGCGCCTCGGCAACGGGCTCAGCGCCGGCGTCGGCAGGAGCGTCGTCCTCGGGCGCATCCTCGGCCACGTCCTCGCCGTTCGCAGCGGCAACGGCCTCGTGCGGGTCCTTGCCCTCGGCCTCGGCGCGCATGCCCAGCACCAGGTTGCGCAGGCCAGCGACCGTGCCTTCCACGTCGGGGGCCGGCTGGTCAGCGTGCAGGTACGCCCAGTCCATCATAAAGGTCGCCGATGACAGCGCGCCAATGGCCAACGCGTCGTCGGGACACGAAAGCTCAACCTCAAAGACACGTTCATCATGCTCGCTCACGCGGGTGCGACCGCACGAGATGCTGCCGGCAAGACCGGTCTCGTTCATGAGCTCGACCGTCACGTGCTCCAGCAGGTGGCAAAGCTCGGTCTGGCCCATGCAGTCCTGGAACTCGCGACCCGAATCGCCCAGGCACAGATGCTTGGCAATCGCGGGCACCAGGTAGTACACGCGCGCCGTGGCCTCGATATCCTCCGAGGTCATGAGCGGCATGCCGGGGTTCACCAGCACGTGCGCGCAAATCTTGTCCTCGCTGACGGTGACCTTAAGGATGTTGAACAGGCCTGCCATAACTCTCCCCTACTCGTCCTTGCCCTACTCGTCGCCATCGTGCGGATCCACAGAGCCCGCACCCGACGCCGCCGGCTTCTCTGCCGGGGACTCGGAATCCTTCTTATCGGTTTCGGCCGGAGCGATCACGCGAATGAGCGAGATACGCTGGCCACGCATCGACTGTACCTTGAACTTGTACCCCGCGACCTCAAACACCTCTCCGATGTCGGGCACCGAGTCGCAAAGCTCCAAGATCCAGCCGGCGATGGTCTCATAATCATCGCTTTCCTCGAGCGGCCAACCAAGCTCAATCGCGTCATCGCACGAAAAACGCCCATCGACGAGCCACTCACGGCGCGAGAGGCGCGTGAGGTACTTGTTGTCGGGGTCGAACTCGTCCTCAATCTCGCCCACGATCTCCTCGACGATGTCCTCGATGGTGATGATGCCGGCCGTGCCGCCGTACTCGTCCACGACGACCACAATCTGGTCGTGCGAGGTCTGCATCTCGGACAGCAGCGGCAGGATGTCCTTGGTGTCGGGCACAAAGGTGGCATCGCGCAAAAAGCCAGCGATGGGCTGGTCGCCCTTGCCGTCGAGCGCGGGCTGGATCAGGTCCTTGATGTGCGCGATGCCCGCGACGTTGTCGGGATCCTCGTGATAGACAGGGATGCGGCTGAAGCCGGTCTGGCGCATGGTGGACAGCACGTCGGCGACCGTCTCGTCGTCCTCGCACATGGTGGTGTCCACGCGCGGCACCATGACCTCGCGGGCAACGGTGTCGCCCAGGTCGAAGATCTCGTGGATCATGCGCTTTTCCTCGTCGAGCAGGTCGTCCTGCTCCGAGACCATGTACTTGATTTCTTCCTCCGAGACGTTCTGGCGGTCATCGGCACTCTTGATACGCAGGATGCGGGCCAGGCCGTCGGAGCAGGCACCGGTCAGCCACACGAGCGGGCGGGCGATCTTTTGGAACACGGAGAGCGGTCCCACGACCTGCTTGGATACGCCCTCGGCGTTAGCAAGGCCGATGCGCTTGGGCACAAGCTCGCCAATCACGATGGACACAAAGGCGACGGCGACGGTGATGATGACCGGCGCCAGGCCGCGCGCGATGGCGGAAAGCGGCGCGATGCCAAAGCTCATGAGCCACGTGGCGAGCGGGTCGGACAGGCTCGTCGAGGCGACGGCGGACGAGGCGAAGCCCACGAGCGTGATGGCGACCTGGATGGTGGCGAGCAGTTGGTCGGAATCGGCGGCAAGCTGAACGGCGCGCTCGGCGCGCTTATCGCCCTCCTCGGCATCGTGTTCCAACACGGCGCGCTTAGCCGTGGTGAGAGCCATCTCGGACATAGAGAAGTAGCCGTTGATAAGCGTCAGAACGAGCGTGGTAATAAGGGAGATGGTTATGTCCATCGGGAGTTTCTCGAACCTCCAAGATTCGGGACGTTGGCAGGAGACGTACGTAGCGGATAAGGCAGTTGCGCCGGTCGCCCGTGCGAGCGGGGCCGTGGGCGCGGTCGCTAGATTACGAAGAGGATCACCGCCATGAACTGGAAGATGCTGCCGGCGAGCACCCACAAGTGGAAAACACTGTGCAGATAGCGCACGTTTTTGGCGATATAGAACGGCACGCCCACGGTATAGCACACGCCGCCGACGGCGAGCAGGGCAAGCGCCACGGGGTTGAGCAGCGACACGAGCTCGGGCAGCTTAAAGACGACGAGCCAGCCCATCAGCAGGTAGACCAGGCCGCTTACCCAGTGCGGCTGACGCTCGCGCAAAAAGCACTCGAGTGCGATGCCGATGATGGCGATGGCCCACACGGCAAAGAACAGCGCAGGGCCGCCGTCGTTTGCGAGCGTGATGAGGCAAAACGGGGTATAGCTGCCGGCTATGAGCAGGTAAATGCAGCTGTGGTCGATGATGCGAAACACGCGCTTGGCGCGAGCGGGCTGAATCGCGTGATAGAGCGTGGAGGCCAAGTATTCGAGGATGATACTGACACCATAGACAATCGCCGCGGCCATGTGGGCCGGGCCTCCGCCGCGCAGGGCAGCGAATACGATCAGGAGCACCAGGCCCGCGATACCCAGCAGGCAGCCGACACCATGGGTGACGGAGTTCATGATCTCCTCGCCCACCGTGTAGTGTGGAACGGCCGCGGTCTTGGGTCGCGGCTTGGAACTGTCGCTCGAATCGGACATGCCGGTTACATCCTCCAACGTAAAGAGTTCTCAACACTATATCAAAGCGTCTGGGTACGTGCGAAATTTGCACCATACGTGACCCTTTGTTTACCCATTCTTTGCCTGTTGACGCATCAACGGCGAACATCCATAATGCGCTTGGTTTAAATGTTGATGTATTAACATCTTATAGGAGAATACCGCATGGCTCAAAACGCACATTCCCATCGAAAGCTCAAGATAGCCGGCATCGTTGCACTGGTGGCTGTCGTTG
The DNA here is from genome assembly GCF_002232035.1 of Collinsella sp. TF06-26. GTDB lineage: Bacteria > Actinomycetota > Coriobacteriia > Coriobacteriales > Coriobacteriaceae > Collinsella. The sequence goes on along the minus strand of NZ_NKXR01000015.1, from coordinate 34,139 downwards.
CGCTGCTCGGATTTGCCGGCAACTTTCTGTTTGACTTCGCGCTGAATCCCCGCGCTCCATACACCATGAAGATGATGCAGGACGGCAAGGACGGCAAGGAAAGTGAGCAGCCGGATGCCGAGGGAACCGAGGCACGGGCATGGTTTAAAGAGAACCGCGAGAGCAGTAGCCTCACCGCAGATGACGGAACCGAACTTGCCGCTTGGTATTTTGCCGCCCCAGAGAGCACGCACAATTACGCTATCTGCCTACACGGATACACCGATGAGCCCATCGGTATGGCCCGATACGCCAAACGATTCCATGACCGCGGCATGAACGTGCTCGCGCCTGCCGCCCGTGCCCACGAGCGCTCCGGCGGCGACTATATCGGCATGGGCTGGCCCGAGCGGCTCGATGTCGTTGCATGGATTGGGCGGATCGTTCAGGCTGACCCCGAGGCGCGCATCCTGGTCTTTGGCGAGTCGATGGGCGCAGCAACCGCCATGGACGTCGCGGGGGAATCTCTGCCCGCAAACGTGAAATGCATTATCGAGGACTGTGGCTATACGAGTGTTTGGGACGAGTTTTCTCTGCAGCTCAAGGACGTGTTCGGCCTGCCCAGCTTTCCCTTGCTCGATGTAGCAAACTTGGTGTGCAACGTGCGCGCGGGCTACGACTTTCATAAGGCGAGCAGTGTGGAACAACTCAAACACGCGACGGTTCCCATGTTGTTCATCCACGGCGACCAGGACACCTTTGTGCCGTACGACATGCTCGACCAAAACTACGACGCGTGCGCCAGCAAGGTCAAGCAAAAGCTCACCATTCATGGCGCCACCCACGCCAAGAGTGCGCAAGTTGACCCCGAGCTCTACTGGAACACGGTCGACGACTTCCTCGGAAAGAATTTTTAGGCAAAAAGCAACGTCCGGGGCTTTATCTGACCCCTATTTTCGAAAGTATGCGGCAAAATCTGGAACTGCCGACCAAACCGCAGTTTTATCAACAATTTATCAGGGGTTTTGTTGCCAAAAAAAGTCGTGTGCTCGGCGGTCTCGAAATTTGCCGCATACTTCCGGAAAACCGCCCGCGAGCGCTGTGCTCGCGGGCGGTTTTTGCTTGAATTGCGCCACGAATGCGCTTGTTTTGTCCAATAGCTAGGTGCTACTTGACCTCGATGAGCTCGTACTTGCTCGTGCCCAGGCCGATCTTCTCGGCATGCGCGATGCACGCGCGCCAGTCGGTGTCGGGATGCGTGATGCAGAAGGGGTCGCGCGCCTGCTCGCCCTCCAAATGCTCGTGGTTATGCTCCATCTTGGCCGCGCTGTCGGTAAGCTCGGTGTTAGGCAGCGGCTCGGATGCCATGACGGCATCGGCGCAGGCCTGGTCGATGGCGACCGGGTCGAAGCTCGCGAACATGCCGATATCGTTGACGATAGGCGTGTCGTTTTCGGGATGGCAATCGCAGTTGGGGCTGATGTCCATGGCGAGCGAGATGTGGAAGCTCGGGCGGCCGTCGACGATGGCCTTGGTGTACTCAGCGATCTTGTAGTTGAGTACGTCGGCCGCGGCATCATAGTCGGGCTTGATGCAGTCCTGGTTGCACGCCGCAATGCAGCGTCCGCAGCCCACGCAGCGATCGTGGTCGATGGCAGCCACGTGAACCGTGCGAGTGCTGCCGTTGGCAAGCTCGCGCTCACGCGTACCGTCAAACGTGATGGCGCTGTGCGCGCATATCTTCTCGCAGGCACGGCAGCCAACGCAGTTGGTGGTATCGACGCTCGGCTTGCCAGCGGCGTGCTGCTCCATCTTGCCGGCACGGCTACCGCCGCCCATACCCAGGTTCTTCATGGCACCGCCAAAGCCGGCCTGCTCATGGCCCTTAAAGTGGGTGAGGCTAATCACGATGTCGGCGTCCATGAGTGCCTGGCCGATCTTTGCCTCGCGCACGTACTCGCCGCCCTCGACCGGAACGAGCGCCTCGTCGGTGCCCTTGAGGCCGTCGGCGATGATGATCTGGCAACCCGTAGCATACGGGGTAAAGCCGTTCTGATAAGCGGTGTCAATGTGCTCGAGCGCGTTTTTGCGGCTGCCGACATAGAGCGTGTTGCAGTCGGTGAGAAAGGGTTTGCCGCCCAGCTCCTTCACGACGTCTGCAACGGCGCGGGCGTAGTTGGGGCGCAAAAAGCTCAGATTGCCCAGCTCGCCAAAGTGAATCTTAATGGCGACGAACTTGTTCTCAAAGTCGATCTGCTCAATGCCGGCGCGGCGGATGAGGCGCTTGAGTTTGTCGAGCTGGCTCTCGCGAGCATGCGTGCGCAGGTTGGTGAAGTACACCTTGGCGGGTGCAGCGGGTGCAGTTGCGGTCATAGATATATCCCCTCGGTCTATATGGCGTTACAGACATAGAGGATGGTACCCGTTAAAGTAGGGTCGAAGTCAAGCACAGCCACTCATTGGGGACAGACTTAAATGACTGAAACCACTCATTGGGGACGGACTTAAATGAGTGCTTACCGCCCGGCCGGCGAATCGGCAAAGACTGTCCCCAACGACTAGTCGTTTAAGAGCGTCCCCAATTGCTACTCCTGCACCTTGAGGGCTTCGGCCAAGCTCACGCGCTTGATAGAGCGCGTGTGTAGCAGCGCCACGACCAGGTAGGTCGCAAAGCCAATGCCGACGCATGCAGCCATGGACCAAGCGGGCACGTAGATCTCGATATTGCCGTTGTAGGCGAGCAGCATCGAGCGGAAGATGGCCGTGAGCGAGCCAATAATGACCGGCAGGCTCAGCACGAGCGACGCCGCCACGCACAGCGTGATCGAGCGGATGTACAGATGCGAGATCTCGCTATCTCGATAGCCAAAGACTTTCATATAGCTAATCGAACGGGCGCTGTGGTCGATCACCGCCTTGGTCAGCAGGTACATAAACAGCAGGAAGATAAACACCGCGAGCCCGACCATCATGCCGATCATTTTGCTCATCATGCCGATGAACTGGTCGCCCACGGCGCGCATGTCGTCGGGCGTGGTGTCGCCGGCAAAGTAGCGCGCGTCGAGGTCGAGCTTCTCGTCGCTCACATAGCCGTTAAAGTAGGCGGCATCGTTGTCGAACAGCTCGTTAAAGTCATCGATACTCATATAGATATTCATGTCCGACTTGGAGCCCCAGGCACAGTCCTTGCCCGCGTACTTAAGAGAATAATCCCGAGCCTCGTACTTGTCGCGAAGCTCGACCTTCTGGCCCTCGCTCCAGCCAAACTTATCGAGCAGACCGCCGCCAAAGACGACGCGCCCGTCGCCGACGTTGAGGTCTTTCCAATAGCGCGAATGAGATGAAATGCCGTAGACGGAAATCGTCTCCTCGCCATTACCATCGCCGCGGTCGTATTGCAGCTGGTAAACGGCATATTTCTCGGCCTGCTCGATTGCGCCCGCGCCGTTGTCGGTCGTATTGACCGGGTGGATATCGTCGTTGTCAGTGTCGATCTTAGAGGCCTTGTCGATCAGATCGATGGCCTCATCGCGGTTGCAGCCGAGGGCGTCGGCAAGATCGTCAAGGCGCGCGTAGAGCGCATCCTTCTTGTCCTGGACCTTGGCAAGCGCATCCTGCGCTGCGGTCAGGCTCTCGGCAGACGGAGATGCGGTCGCGGCATCGGCTGCCGTCTGCGCCGCATCGGCCGCGCCGTCAAGCTCGTCATCGGCATCCTGGGCGGCAGAAAGCAGCGCGCCGTCAACCGACTGCAAGCGCTCGAGTGCCGACCACTGCTCGCGCTCCTCGGCAGTGCCCTCGAGCTCCAGCGGCGCCTTGAGTGTGTACTGATGCTCGGCGACCAGGCTCGTCTCGAGGTTGTCCGCATAGTGCGTCATCGTGGGCAGGATCGCCAGACCAAAGAGCAAAAGCAGCGACCCAAACGCGATGCCCACGAAGAGCGTGGCGAAGTTGCCCAGGTTGCGCAGGAAGACGCGCAGGCGGAAGCGCGAGACAAAGCCCATGCGCTCCGGCAGCTGCAGGCCGCGCTTGGTGCCCGATTTGCCGCTCGCCTCGTGACGAAGGAACTGCAACGGCGTCTTGCCCATTTTGCGAAGCAGGCCCACCAGCGTGATGAGGATGAGCGCGGCGGCGGGAACCACGGCGCACTTCACAAAGATCTCCCAGCTCCAGTACACCTGGAAGGGCGGCAGGCTGTACGAACCGTAATAGAGACTGCGCATGGGCTCGGTAAAGAACACAATGCCGAGCGCAGTGCCCAAAAGCGCCGCGACCACGCCCACGATGGCGGGAAGTGCCAGGTAGTGCAGCACGATCTCGCGTCGACGATAGCCGCTGGCGAGCAGCGTGCCGATGATGGCGCTCTCCTCCTCGATGGCGGCGTCGGTAAGGACCACAAAGACAAACGCCATGATCACGATGATAATGTCGAGCAGCGTCATCCACATCATGGAGTCGCCGTCCACGTCGTCGCGCGCATAGCCAATGCCCTGGTTGGAATCGGCATCGATCAGATCGTCCACGCGCGCATCGGCATCGGTCAGCGCCTCGACCATATCCTGCTCCGCATCGATGCGATCCGCGGTGGGGAGGTCGCGATCGGTAAAGGCAAAGGAGTAGGTGTAGGCAGGTGCACCACCGGCATCCTCGAGCGCGGCAAAGCCGGCGTCGGTGACCTCGGCCACACCATAGGTGATGGTGTTCACCGTAAAGTCCGAATTGTTGAGGAACAGCGCCTGGCTATCGGGCTGGGTCATGATGCCGCAGATGGTGTAGGTGCGGCCCTCAAGCTCGACCTTATCGCCCACGGCGAGGTCGTTGTTGGTGGCGAAGACACGGTCGATTGCCACCTCATCGTCCGTCTTGGGCTGCCTGCCTTCGCAGTAGGACGCAATGTCAACCTTGGTGCGATGCGCGTAGGTGCGCAGGGTGCGCTTGGTGCCGTCGTCGCCAGCCGCCTTTTTGATGATGGCGTCGATAGAGAAGTTCTTGTAGAACGTAACGCCGCCGACGTCCTCAGCCGCGTCTTCGGCAGCCTTGAGCTGATCTTTGGTGGCCTCGAAGGAGGTAGTCACGCGGCCGTCCTCGATCGTGTACGCATCGCGCATGTCGTCAATGAGGCAGCCGATGGAATGCGCCGCGAGCAAAAAGCCCGACGTGAGGGCGATGCTTCCGCACATAAGCAAAAAGATGCCCAGGTACTTGCCGATATTGCGGCGCAGCTCGCGCGGGAGTCGTTTTGCGAAAGGTGTCATGGCGCCGCCTACCAATCGAGCTCGGCGGCCGCGACGGGCGACTCGCTGAGCTCGTCCTCGACGATGCGCCCGTCGCGCAGGCGCAGCACGCGATTGGCCATGCGCGCGATGGCGGCGTTGTGGGTGACGATGATGATGGTGCAGCCGTAGGTGCGGTTGACGTCCTCCATGAGCTGCAGGATTTCCTTGGATGTCTTGTAGTCGAGCGCGCCCGTGGGCTCGTCGCACAGCAGCAGGCCCGGATTTTTGACGAGCGCACGGCCGATGGCGCAGCGCTGCTGCTGGCCGCCCGAGACCTGGCGCGGAAACTTGTTGCGGTGCTCGTAGAGGCCCAGCGAACGCAGCAGATCGTCGACGTCGAGCGGTTTTTTGGACAGGTGCGCCGTGACCTCGATGTTTTCCTTGATGGTAAGGTCGGGCACCAGGTTGTAGAACTGGAAGACAAAGCCCAGCTCGCGGCGTCGGTACTCGCCCAGATCGGCGGGCTTGAGCGCCGTGAGATCGCAGCCGTCCACCATGATGGAGCCGCCGTCGGCATCCTCCAGGCCGCCGATCAGGTTGAGAAAGGTCGACTTGCCCGAGCCCGAGGGCCCCAGCATGACGCAGATCTCGCCGCGGTTGATGGACGTGTCGATGCCATCGAGTACCGTCAGGCGCGCATCACCGTCGCCATAGTGTTTCTTGAGCCCTTTGACCTGGACATACGCTTGCTTTGTCGCCATGCTATCCCCCGTTGTTAGCCTTCTGCCACTTTTCTAGGCTAATAGTAAACCCAGGTGAACTATTTTTAAGCGACGTGCGCGAACTATTTTCCAACCTACTCATTGGGGACAGACTTAAATGAGTGAAATCGATCATTTAAGTCTGTCCCCAATGAGTGGTCCCCAAGTGCCGACATATTGGGACAATCCCTGCCAGCCCTGCCGGCGAATCGGCAAAGACTGTCCCCAATGACTAGGTGGCTAGGCGTGGGATTTGTTGTGGGCGAGGGCTAGGCCTACGGCGGCGATGGCAGCGGCGAAGAGCACCGTGACGCCCAGGTCGCAGGCGATGTCGCCCAGCACGGCAGACGTCAGGTCCGAAGCGAGCGCCTTGCCGATCGCGTCGTTCACCCAATACGTCGGCACAAAGTGCGCCACCGTCTGCACGGCCGAGCCCATGAGCGACAGCGGCATCCAGGCGCCGCCCAAAAACGTCATGAGCATGCCGAGCAGGTTGCCCACACCGTTGAGCAGCTCCTCGCGCGCGCCCAGGCTCGACAGCGTAAAGCCAACGGCCAGCGGCGTGCACGCCAGGGCAAACGTTGCCGCCAGCGCCAGGCACACGCGACCCACGCCGACCTCGGCAACCGCGCTGGCAAAGCCCACGACGCCCATCATGCTCGACACGAGCCAGATGCAGACGGTGAGCACGGCGGCGGCCGCGAACACAGCGAGCGAACGCTGGCGCTCAGAGACCGGGCTGGCATCCATGCGGCGCACGCGCTCGGGCTCGTTCATGCCCGAGAACACCAGTCCCACCGACACGATGACCGACGAGATGATCGCGTACGCGCCAAAGTTGAAGTACGACTCGAGCGTGGTAGCAGCAGTCGAGTCGACCTTGACCTGCTCGATCTGGACCTCCGCGCGCTTTGCGGCCGCGTGCTCGGCGGCCCTTGCGACGTCGCCGTTGGAGGCAGCGGGCTCTAGTGCGGCCGCAGCGCCCGCGAGCGAGATCCACCGCGAGGCCTCGGCAGACGAAAGCGCCGCCGCCATGGTGCCGGCACCGTAGGTCACATCGAGCTTGGGCAGGGACTCCCCCGCGCGGGCGGCTGCAACAAGATCGTCCTCAAACCCCTCCGGGATAAAGAACACGCAGCCGGCGCTGCCTTTGGCGCTGTTGCTCTTGGAGAGCGCGTCAGCAAGGTCGTATGTGTCGTCGCCGACGCCCGTGACCAGGTCAAAGCGTGAGCCCAGGTGCTTGGTAAGCGCCCGCGAAAGGTCGCTATCGTCGCGGTCGACCACGATCACGTTGGTGTCGTAGGGCTTGTACTCGGTAAGCTGCGACGAGTTCCAGCTCACCGAAGCCGCGATGAATACGCCCATGAGCGAGATGAACACCGTATAGATGAGCAGGTAGAACGGGTGCGCCAGCGCCATGCGAAGCGCGGTCTTAAAGGTGCTCATAGCGGCTCCTTCCAAAGATCAGCGTAGCGGCGGCGACAAACACCAGGGCCATCAGGACGAGCGCGCCGGCGCGAACAGCGAAGGGCCCCAGGTCCTCAAAGAAATACAGGCGATTGAACATGTCGCAGATGAGCTTGACGGGGTTGAGCCAGCACTCGACCGGACAAGCGCGGGCGACGTCGTCGGCAAGCGCCATCGCCGGCTCGCCGTAGAGGCCGGCGAACAGGGCGCACGTGGTGGCAAAGCCCGTGAGGATGCCCGACTTGGATGCCTTGCCGCCCTTAACGGGAAGCGTGCCCACAAAAAGCCCCAGGCCCGTGGCGGCAAGCGCGGATGCAGCCCCGCCCAGCAGGCACAACCCCTCGCGCCCGCCAAAGTCGACGCCCACGACCAGGCGCACGTAGCCGATCGCAACCGCCATCGATGCAAAGGAAACCAGCCACGAGCCGACAAAAATGCCGGCCAGCGACGCCGTCTTGGAAAGACCGCCCACGCAGCGGCGCGCGCCGAGGCCGGACAGATTGGGCTGCAAATCGACGACGCTCAAGGCGGCAAACTCGGCAGACATCATCGCGACCAGGCCAAAAAGCGCGTAATAGTAGATGACCGTGCCATCGGGCGTGGCACGAGTCAGGCTCACGCGGCGGGTTCCGCCCTCGAGCGACAGGGCGCGCGCAACCGCCGCCGGATCGGCGAGCGCCGCCGGGTTGTCCTGGGCAATCTGGGACATGAGCTCGGCATTTTGCGTATACGAGCTTGCCGCCGTTTCAAGGATGCTGCGGTCGGTGAGCACCGACGAGGCGCGCGAGCTGTCGTAACTCGACAGCAGCGTGAGCCTGGGCGTGCCCGCGGCATCAACCGTATAGATGCCCGCGACCTCGCCGGCCTTGAGTGCTTTGCGCGCGACAGCCAAGTCTTCGTACTCGCTCACATCGAGCAGCTGATCGTCGCCTGCCTTGGCAAGCGAAGCTGCCACGTCCTTAAAGGTCGAGGCATCCCAGGCCTCGTCCGTCACGACGGCAACCGGCACCGGGTCGACCTTTCCGTCAGAGCTCAGGTTCGCGAACATAAACATGAACATCGTTGAAAGTGCAATGGGAAAGATCGCGCCCCAGACCCATGTACTCGGTCGACGCAATAGCGTCTTGAGCGTGGTGGTGATGGTGTTGAACATGGCCACCCCCTAGTCGCGCAGCTCGCGGCCGGTGATCTCGAGGAATACGTCATTGAGGGTGGGAGGTTCGGAATAGATACGACCGAGCGCCACGCCGTGCGAGCGAAGCACATCGAGGATATCCGTGAGGTTATGTGGGCTCGCCTCGCACGAAAACGTGAGCTGCCCCGCGGTTGCCGCAAGGTCCAGGACGTGCGGCAGGCTCGCAACGGCACCGAGCGCCGCACTCGAAACCTCACCGACCTCAATTACGATCTTCTCGCCCATCTGAATCATGCGCTTGAGCTCGTCGTTGGTGCCCTGCGCTAGCACGCGGCCGCCGTCCATGATCATGATGCGGCTGCAAATCTGCTCGACTTCCTCCATGTAATGGCTGGTATACACCACCGTGGCGCCCTCGTCGCGCAGGCGGCAGATGCCCTCCAGGATGGCGTTGCGGCTCTGTGGGTCGACCGCCACCGTGGGCTCGTCAAAAAAGATGAGCTCGGGCTTGTGCGCGATGCCGCAGGCAATGTTGAGACGGCGCGCCAGGCCACCCGAGAGCTTGCCGGGGCGGAACTTGGTAAAGTCGCCCAGGCCGACAAAGTCGATCGCCTCGTCCACCAGCGCGCGGCGGCGCTTGCGGTCGTTGACGTAAAGACTGCAGAAATAGTCGATGTTCTCGCGCACCGTGAGCTCGTCAAACACTGCCACCTGCTGCGGCACCACGCCCAAGCGGCGCTTGAGGTCGTAGCGGGCGGGCGTCATGGGCTCGCCGAACAGCTCGATGGTGCCTTTGTCGTAGGCAAGCAGCTGCAGAATACAGTTGATGGACGTGGTTTTGCCCGAGCCGTTGGGGCCCAGCAGGCCAAAGATCTCGCCGGGGGCGATGTTCAGGTTAAAGTGGTCGAGCGCGATAAGGTCGTCGTAGCGCTTGACGAGGTTTTCGACGTGGACAATGTCTGTCATGAGGCGGCCCTTCTGTTGATTACGGCCCGGTACGATTGCATCATCGCAGGACCCGCCGGCGCGCGCCAGTGAGCTTTGTCACGAGTGCGAGGGGGCGGAGGCAAAACCCCCGCTCGCGCGAGCGATCGACGCCGCTTTGCCGCGCGGGAGGAATGTCACGGTTGCGCAGGCGGCCCCTCCACCACGCGCAGCTTCGCGTACAATACCCATATGAACAGGCTTTTCGACAAATCGATCGTGCTAGCGTGCTGCATCGCAGCCGCCATGGGCCTTGCTGTCGACGCTCGCCTGGTCGCGGCGTTTTGCCTTGGCGTTATTACCACCTCGCTGGCCGAGCTCGCGCAGGGAGAGCGCGCCCGTCGCGCCAGCGAGGCCGCGAGTTACGCTTACATCATCGCGGCTGTCTTCGTGCCGCCGTTTGTGCCGTTTGCGCCTCTCGCCCTCTATGACATCGCGCGGCGGGTGCGCCGTGAGCACGCCTGGGTCGCGCTGGGCATTGGCATCGCCTTTGTCTTTGCGCTCGTCGCGGACCTTCGCACCGACGCGCTCACCGCCCGAACGCTCCTGCTGACCGCCATCCTTTCGGTTGCCGCCACCTTGCTATCGCTACGTACCGCCCAGCTGGAGCGCGAGCAGCAGCGTATGCGCCGCATCCGCGACGAACTGCAGGAACGAGCCCTCGCGCTCGAAGCGCGCAACCGCGACCTTGCCGATCGACAGGACTACGAGGTCGAACTCGCGACGCTCGACGAGCGTGCCCGCATCGCGCGCGAGATTCACGATAACGTCGGGCACCAGCTCACGCGCGCCTCACTGCAGGCCGAAGCCCTGCGCGTGGTCCACGCCGACGAGCCCGGCGTCGCCGCCGATTTCGCCGACGTCAAGCACACGGTTGACGAGGCGCTCCAGCTTGTGCGCACCAGCGTCCACGCGCTCAACGACAACGCCGTCGACCTTTCCGTGCAGCTCGAACGCATTGTTGAAGGCGCGCGCTCGGACGGCGGTCCGCAGATTGAGCTTGAAGTTATGGCTGAACATGCGCCCGCAAACGTCGCCAACTGCTTTGCGGCGGTCCTGCGCGAGGCGCTCTCCAACACCATGCGCCATGCTTGCGCCCAGACCGTCGCCGTACGGTGCATGGAGCATCCGTCGTTTTACCAGCTCATCGTCACCGATGATGGCACGGGCGGGGTCCAAGCAAGCGGCCGCGGCGCCGCGGAGGGCATGGGGCTCGGCTCCATGCGCGAGCGCGTCGAGGCGCTTGGCGGCACTTTCGCCGCCGGCCCGCGCGCCGGCGCCGGCGGCTGGCGTGTGTTTGCCACCGTTCCCAAACAGCAAGGAGATGAGGCCCGATGAGGCTCATTGTTGTCGACGACGACCGCTTGGTGGTCGATTCGCTCAAGATTATCCTGGGCGCCCAGCCGCAGATCGAGGTAGTGGGCACCGGCGCCAATGGCGACGACGCGGTCGCGCTCTGCGCCGAGCACGCGCCCGACATCGCGCTGCTCGACATCCAGATGCCGGGACGCGACGGCCTTTCGGCCGCGCGCGAGATCCTTGAGCGCGACCCTGCGGCGCGCGTGGTATTTCTGACGACGTTCTCGGATGACGAGTACATTGTGTCGGCGCTCAAGCTGGGCGCCCGCGGCTACCTGATTAAAACCGATGTCGCCGTCATCCCGCCAGCGTTGGCGCAGGTCATGGACGGTAAACGCGTGCTCGAGGGCAAGGCGATCGAGGACATCGATTTTGATGGGGCGGACGACGAGGCCGGCGCGACCCGCCGGCCCGCGGCCTTTGCCGGCCTGACCGACCGCGAGTTCGAAGTCGCCGAGCTCATCGCCCGCGGCCTCGACAACAAGGAGATCGCTGCCACCGCCTATATGGGCGAAGGCACCGTGCGCAACCACATCAGCTCGATCCTAGCCAAAATGGGCCTGCGCAACCGCACGCAGATCGCCATCGCCTACCTGCGAGGGTAGTTGCCCGAGGATCAACCGCTCCGACATAGCAAAATGGCTGCCACCGATTTAATGCCATTTCAAAACTATGCCGGTTTCCGGGGCTGAGTCACGAGTCCCCAACCATGCCGATATTCGTGAAAATAAAACCGCAGGTAGACGAGCCGTCATTTTGCAGAAAACGCGGGTATGGATGGGAGTCCTGAGTTTAGCCCCGAAAACGGCATGGTTCTGTTTGAACGGTCCTGCACGAACGCACCCACCAGCCGCGTGGGGCCAAAAACGATCCGTTTTCCTCCGTCCCCGGGGGATCATCTGGCGGTGCCAACCACGAAATCGGCCCATCTACTACGTTTGGCTCGATACCCCTGACCATGCCTTCGTTTTGAACAAAATCGCAGGCGTTCTACCTGCGGTTTTGTGTTCGCGTTTTTTGGCATGCTTGGGGGTAAGGGACTAAACGTAGTAGATGGGCCGGTTTCGTGCCAAGCCCTTCTCGCCTACGCACAAAAGCGCCGCCACGGAGGAGGGAGATACCTCCGTGGCGGCTGGGGGTGGGGTGGGGGCTACATTTTGGCTTTCCGCCAGCGGCCCGGGGCCTTTTGGCCCCGGGCGCTGTCATCGTGCCTAGCGCTTACGGATACCCCAGACCAAGGCTCCGACGCCGGTCATGGCGATGACAAATGCCATGAGCAGTGCAGCGGCCTGCTGGTCGCCCGTGGTGGGCAGGTAGCGCGTAACCGTCTTGACGATATTCGTCACGGTCTTGGGCGTGCCAGGATCGGGCGCCGGCTTAGGCGTCTCGGGCTTCTTGTACATGTTGTTGAACACGATGCCCTCGACACTCTTGTCGCCCTTGGTAAAGGCGACGCTCGCCTTGAGGTTGCCCTCGCCGTCATCGACCACGTTGACCGTCGCGGTAAAGACGGACTTGTCGTAGGTCATACCGGCCTCGTCGCCCTTGACCTCGCTGATGGTGTAGACGTACGCACCAGGCGCGTCGTACTCAAACTTGTCGAAGTTGATCTTGCCGTCGGCATCGTTGGTGACGGTGGACTCGATGTCCTCGCCAACGAGCTTAAAGCTAAACTCGTCCTTCTTGAGCTCGCGTCCCTCGAGCACCTTGATGGCGCCGATGGAAACCTGCGTGGGCATGGCGTGATACTTGTTGGTAAAGCCAGCCGACTCGGTGGTTCCCTCGAGCTTGTGCGTCGCGGTCAGCGTGCCGTCGCCATTGTCGGAGACGGTGGTCACGACGGTGTAGGTCGTACCGTCATAGGTGACGCCCTTGTACAGGCCGAGCGCGTTGGGGCAAGCCTCGCGCAGCGTGTACGTGTGCGTGCCGGGCGCCTCGTAGCGGATCGGGCTCAGCGTAACGTTGCCGCTGGCGTCGTTGGTGCCACTAGCGACAGTCACGCCGTCCTCGAGCAGGTCAAACGTGAACTCGCCAGCTGCAAGGTCGCGTCCGGTCAGACGCTTGACCGTCTTGACCTGATCGGTCACGGACGAATCGGTGGGCGTCACGCTGTAGGTGTTGGTGAATGTGAAGGCCGCACCGTCGTCGCCGTTGCGCACGACACTCAGGTGTCCGGCACGGTCGTCAGTCACTGTGTAGGAAACCTTGCGCGCGGTGTTGGCGTCGTTAGTCACGCCAGGGGCGCTACCGGACTCGGTCACCGTGTAGGTAAAGGTGTGCGAGCGCGGAGCGATGGGAGCCGCGGGCTCGGACTCGTCGCTGGGCTCGTCGGCGTTGGCATCAGCGTCGGCGTCGGCCTCTTCAGCCTCTGCCTCGTCGGCCTCGGCCTCGTCAGCTTCGTCTGCCTCGGCCTTATCGGTCGCATCGTCCGTCACGCCCAGGGCGCGGTTGAGGTCCTCGAGCGTAAAGTGGATCTTGCCAAAGTCCACGTTGCCGGCCGCGTCGTTGGTTGCGATCGTGCGCTCGGGCATCGGAGCGCCGGCCTCGTCGGCAGTCACGGTGAAGGTGAACTTGCCCGTGATATCGGCCGGGGTCAGGCCCTCGGCAGCCTGGAGCTTCTTGGTGCCGGCGAGTGCGGCATCTGCGGCCTCGGCGCCGTAGACGTTCTCGAACAAGGGCTGAATTCCGTCGTAGGCGGGCGTCGCCGTCAGGGTCCCGTCACCGTTGTCGACGACGATGACCTTAAAGCTAAAGCTCGGCGTTGCGGCCGTGATGCCCTTTGCTGCGAGCGGAGACGTGTACTCGAAGGCCGTGTAGTTGATGGTCCACGCAAGCTTGGCATCCGTGTCGGTGCGGATGGCGCGTTTGGCGCTTACCAGGTCGGCGAGCATCTCGGTCGTGTAATGCAGAGCACCAAAACTCACTTGGCCGTTAACGTTGGTAACGCACGTACCCTCGATGGCTTCCGTCTCGCCCGCATAGGCGATGCCAAAGTAGAACTCGCCGTCGACCATCGGGCGACCGGTCAGGGTCTTGGTGGCGACAATCTGCGCAGGCTTATCGGTCAATGCGCTATAGCTGTTTTTGAACGGGACCACAGCGCTCTCAACCTTGTTCTCGCCGCTCTTGTAGATCGTCTCATGCGTGCCCTCAGGGCCGCCGGAAACGGTCGTCGTAGCGGTAAGCGTGCCGGCACCATCGTCGGCGATAGCGATCGTCACGGTGCGCGCGGCATCGTCGTAGGTGTAGCCGGGCTTGCCGTCGTTCTTCTCGGCCACGGTGTATTTGAAGGTCTTGCCGGCGTCAGCCTGCTTAAACTTGACCTCATGGCCCGCCAGAATGTCAATCAGACCGACCGTTGCCTCTGCCGTCGCAGGGGATTTGAAAGTGTTGGCCCCAGGCAGCAGGCCAAGTGCGCCAGCCGAAGCCTCGTCGGCGGGCGTCACGGTAAAGCTAAACTGGCCCTCAGTCATGGGACGGCCGGAGAGGGTCTTGCTGAGCTTAAGGCCGCCGGCCGCGGCGTAATCGAGCTCAGTGCGGTACGTGTTGGTGAAGCGGCCGCTTTCCTTCTTGGTGACGTTGGCGGTCAGGACGCCCTTGCCGTTATCAGTCACGGTCACTTCGGCGGTCGCGACATGTCCGTCATACGTCATGCCTGCCGCATTGCCCGCGTTCTCGCGAATCTCGTACTTGTAGGTTCCGGCAGCCGTGTAGCGTATCTCGCCGAAGTTGATGGCGGCGATGCCGTCCTTCGCGTCCTTCTTGCTCACGGTCACGGTTGCGGGGTCGGGCAGCGGGGCGTCCGTACCCTCGGCTGCGCTGATGGTAAAGCTGAACTTATCGGCGTCCGTCCAGTCGCGGCCGTCAATGGCCTTGCTCAGGCCAAAGTCGAGCTCAGTGTCGAGCGGGGTCACGCTGTAGGTGTTCTTGAAGATTGCAGCCTCGGCGTTCTTCAGAACATGCTGGGCGCTGAGCGTGCCGTCGCCGTTATCGGTGATGGTCGTCTCGATGGTGAACTTGGCGTCACTGTAGGTAATGCCCTTGCTAGTGGTTCCACCGTTGACCTCGCGCAGCGTGTAGGTGTGCGTTCCGGCCTTTTCGTACTTCACGGGGCTCATCGTAATCGTGCCGTCGGCGGCGTTCTTGCCGGTGGCGACGACCTTGTCGCCCTCGACGAGCTGGAAGGAGAACTCGCCGTCCTTGAGGTCGCGCCCGGTCAGGACCTTGGTCGCGGTGATCTGGTCGGTGACGCTAAATTCGCCGGGGTTCGGCTTGTAGGAATTCTCGAACTCAGCAGTCTTGGCATCCTTCAGCTCGTGCTTCGCCACGAGCTTGCCCTTGCCGTTATCGGTGATCGTAGTCACGACGGTATAGGTCTTATCGTCGTAGGCGATGCCGTTGCCTTCGGCGCCCTTGGCCTCACGCAGGATATAGGTATGCTCGCCGGCCTTGTCGTAGGTGATTTTGTCCATGACGATCTTGCCGTCGGCATCGTTCTTGCCGGTGGCGACGACCTTGCCGTCCTCGACGAGCTCGAAGGAGAACTCGCCGGCGGTCATGTCACGCCCGGTCAGGAACTTGGTCGCGGTGATCTGATCGGTGACACTGGAGTTCACGGGAGTAACGCTGTAAGCATTCTCGAAGATAGCCTTCTCGACGTCCTGCAGCTCATGCTTAACCGTGAGCTTGCCATTGCCATCATCGGTGACGGTGGTCACGATGGTGTAGGCCGCGGTGCTGTAGGTGATACCGTTGTCGGCGTCGACCTTGGTCTCGCGCAGCATGTAGGTGTGCTCGCCAGCCGCAGTGTAGGTGATCTTGTCCATCGTGATCTTGCCGTCGGCCGCATTGGTGCCCCTGGCGACGACCTTGTTACCCTCGACGAGCTCGAAGGAGAACTCGCCTTCCTTGAGGTCGCGGCCTGTCAGGGTCTTGGTCGCGGTGATCTGGTCGGTGACGCTGGACTTATTCGGGGCAGTGTTGTACTTGTTCTCAAAGCGTGCCGGCTTGGTGCCCTCGAGCGCATGGGTCACCTTAAGCGTGCCGTCGCCGTTGTCGATGACGCTCGTCTTGATGGTGTAGTTCGTCTTATCGTACGTAATCCCGTTGCTCAGCCCCGCCTCGTTGGGGAGCTTCTCGCGCAGCGTGTAGGTGTGATTGCCAGGCTTATCGTAAGTGATTTTGTCCATGGCAATCGTGCCGTCGGCAGCGTTAGTGCCCTTGGCGACGACCTTGTTACCCTCGACGAGCTCGAAGGAGAACTCGCCCTCCTTGAGGTCGCGCCCGGTCAGGACCTTGGTCGCGGTGATCTGGTCCTCGACAGGCTTCACGCTATAGGTGTTCTTGAACTCGGTCTCGCCCGAGATCTTTTCAACGTCGGCCTTAAGCTCGCCCTTGGCGTTAACCGTCACAGTCACCTTGAACGTGGCAACGTTCTTGCTGTAGGTAATGCCACCGGCGTCGCCCTTGACCTCGCGGACCTCATAGGTGTACTCGCCCGGCTCGGCATAAGTAATCTTGCCAAAGTTAATGGCTGCCTTGCCCTTGTCGAGATCGGCATTGGTCACAGTTACGGTCGCGGGGTCGGGCATCGGGGCATTGTTGTCGGACGTCGCGGAGAGCTCAAACTCAAACGCATCCGTATCCGCCCACTTGCGGCCCTCGAGCACCTTGGTCAGACCAAAGTCAGTCTTGGTATCAACCGCTGTCGGCTTGGTTGCAAGGCTAAAGATAATCTTGCCGTTGTTGCCCAGGTGCGAATGCACGTGCGTGGAAGTCGCAACGGAGGAAAGGTCATTCCACCTGGGGTTAAGCACGTCGCGCGCGGTCTCGGTCTTGTTGCCGTTCGCCTCCACATCGTCCTTGGTGGTATGCAGCTGGTCGATATAGGCCAAGCGCGCGGTTCCCTTATTAAAGGACCAATAGCCGTCATCTTTGACCAGAGCGCCGTCGTAGCTGGCGATCTCGTGCCCCTCAAACTCCACAACGGCATAGTCGTCCTTCGGCTTGCCGTTTGCGCCCATCGCCACAAACTCGTCCTTGTAGTAATAGACGTCGTTGCCCTGCGGCTTTACCGTCGCGCGCTGGGTGCATTCCTTGTCCGTGTAGATAGGCGTGATTTTTTGGAAGTAATAGTAGCTGTTGGTATCGGCGGGCTCAAACTCGGCGACAACATCGCCCAGCTCGCCGCCCGAGTACTTGTTGGCCAGGAAGTAGACCGTCTGGTTGTCGGCACCCTTATGTTTCTCGATATACTTCTTGAGTCCGTCATCGGGCGTAAACAGGTTGTTACGCGCGGCGTCCTTGACGCTCGAGGTGTATTTAATCTGAATAGGCTTGATGTCATTGAGCGACGTGCGCTCAAAGATCCCGTTTTCCATGTCCACGTGATAGCGGATCAGCGGAATCAGTGATGCGGGAATCTTGACCGTCACGATATCGCCCTGCTGCGCATTGGCAGAGCGCTCGACGGTGATGACCAGGTCCTTGGCCACGCCCGAAAACTCGTACGTGTCCGTATTGCCCTTGGTTGTCTTGGTCACTTCATCAAAGGGGACGCCATTAATCTGAGCGCTGACAAACGTATCGACCTGCATAAAGTCGCCCAGCTCATCACTAAAGGTGATGTAGCCGGACTTGCTCTCGTCGTAACCATCCTCGATCTGAGTGGGAGAGCCCTTGCCCGAGGTGATAGAGCTCGAGATATCATCAAACACCTTCTTGAGCTCATCGGCGTTCGACGCAGCCTTGTAGAAATCGGAATTCTCCGTGCGCTTACCAAGCTCATTGGTTGTGTAGGACGTGGCGTTTGGATAGTTGCTCGACACGGCGTGCATGAACTTGTTTTCGTTGCTCGTCCAGTAGTTCGTAGGATCGGCAACGGGATTCGCACCATTAAAGATGCCGATCGTATAAATGTCGGCACCTTTATTCTTGAGACTCTTGGCGCTTTTGACGGCGCTATCGGCAACACTTGCTTGGAATCCACTAGAACTCGTAGGTGAACCATCAGCGAAGAAGACAACGATCTTCTTGGCGTCGGCGCGACCAGACGAAAATACCCCATCAGCCAGCTGTAAGCCATAGTCGGCGCGCGTGGCGCCATTAGGACTGATGGAGTTGACCGTACTCTTAAGGCTCGTCGCGTCATCGCCCGTGCAGGGCGTCAGCTTCTTCATGGTCTGCGAGTAGTTGTACCTATACCCCGACTCCCAATACGTGTCGTTGCCGACCCAATCAGCCCTACTTCCCGCAAACTTTACGATGGCAACCTGATGCTGCTTGGAAGCATCGATCTTTGCATTCTGCTCGGCAATGGCGTCGATAAAGGAACTGGCAGCGTTCTTAAGTGCGGTGATGCGTTTGGTCTGATCGTTGCCGCCCATGCTCTCATCCATCGACCCGGAGGCATCAAGCACCATCACGATATCGAGCGGTTTAGTGACCAGCGACGTTGTGTCAGAAGTCGAAGACATCGTGGAGAGCGTTGTCACAAAGTCGGACTTTTCGTCCTCTGCGGGCTCGACCGTCTTGTCCGTCCAGATTCGGCCTACATAACGTGTCGTCTGGTCCTGCTCGCCGCCCGACGCCCAGTATTGCCAGCGGCCGGTAGTGTCGGGGTCGACTATCTTTTTGCTCGCCGTCGGTCCGTCCATTCCGGTGCTGGACCTGGCGTTGGCCTCGGGCAGCATGGCAAATGCTGCAGCCGGCAACACCAGCACTACGGCCAGTATCACCGCCAAGAGACCCCTCGTGTACTTACTCATCGCGTCTCCCTTCTCGCGGTCTCAGACCTTGCATCAGCCTAAAGTTACGGAATGAGACACAATTAGGGCAGGTGACACATGTTCCAGATTCTGTTTTGGGCGTGAGACAAATGTCTCACCAAAGTTGAGACACGGCGTTTTCGCAGGAAAATAGGTGCGACTCAAGATGGACGGGGCAAAAGGGCCCGTTTTCCTCCGTCCTTGGGGGATCAAGGGCCGTCACCGATATGGCGCCATTTCAAAACTATGCCGGTTTACTACGATAAAAATAAGATCCCCGACCACGCGTGACTTTTTCGCAAAACCGCAAGCCGTCTACCTGCGGTTTTGATTTTGCCAAATGCGGCGCGGTTGGGGGTAGGCGATTTATCGTAGTAATCCGGCATAGTTTTGTTCGCGGCGGCACAGCCGCGCGTTTAAGCGCGGGGCCGGTGGGGCAATTTTGCCCCACCGGCCCCATCCCAGTGCTATTCCGGCTTGGTTTCTACCGTGGGAGTCTTGTCCGCCGCGACTGGAGTGCGGGCGGTGTCCATAGTCAGGCAGTGTTTGGGGCAGCTCTCGATGCACTCGCCGCATACCACGCAGGCATACGGGTCAATCGACCACGTTCCTCCCTTGCGATCAACCGCGAGCGCGCCCGCCGGGCAGCGGCGCGCGCACATGCCGCAGCAAATGCACACGTCCATGTCGTTAACGATGTGCCCACGCAGGCGCTCGGGTGCCGCGAGCTTCTCCTGCGGATAGCACACCGTTACCGGCTGCTTGACCATAGAACCCAAGGCCGTCTTGGCAAATGTCAGCAAACTCATGCCGCGCCTACCTTTCCGTGCAGCTAATGCAGGGGTCGATGGTCAGGATAATCATGGGCACGTTGGCAATGAGCACGCCCTGCAGCGCATGCGTCAGACCCGCCAGATTTTGCGACGTCGGCGTGCGCACGCGAAAACGGTCCAAGTTCTTGGTGCCGTTGCCGCGCACATAGTAATACGCCTCGCCGCGCGGCTGCTCAATCACAACCTCGCCGCGCGCGCCGTCGGCCGGCGTGAGCTTGGTACGCCCACCGATACCGTCGTGCGGAATCTTGCCCACAAGCTCCTTGATGATGTCCATAGCCTGCGTGACCTCGGCGCAACGCACCTGGCAGCGGGCATAGCAGTCGCCATCGGTAGCGACAACCGGCTCAAACGCAGCCAGGTCCGCATAGGCACCGTCGCCAAACATGCGCACGTCGTAGTCCACGCCCGAGGCGCGCCCAAACGGGCCGACCATCGAAAGCTCCAGCGCGTCCTTCTTGCTGATCACGCCCACGCCATGCAGACGCTCGCCGCAGCTGTCGTCGTCCAAAAACGTATGCACCAGGGCCTCGTAGTCGGGACGCATGGCATCGAGTGTCTGGACAATGCCCGCCAGCTCGGAGTCCTCGATATCGTGCTTAAGGCCGCCGATCTCGTTAATCGACAGAATCACGCGCCCGCCGCACGTGCTCTCAAAGATCTTGAGAATCTGCTCGCGCAGGGTCCACGACCGATAGAACAGCGCCTCAAAACCAAAGGCGTCGGCGAGCAGGCCCAGCCACAGCAGATGCGAGTGGATGCGCGAAAGCTCGTGCAGAATGGTGCGGATATACTGCACGCGACCAGGCACCTCGATGCCGAGCATACGCTCGCAGGCGCTGGCGTAGCCGCAGCTATGGCCCACGGCGCAGATGCCGCAGATGCGCTCGGCGATGTAGCCAAACTGATGCATATCGCGCTTTTCGGTGAGCTTCTCGAGTCCGCGGTGCACAAAGCCGATCTGCGGAATTGCCTCGATGACGCGGTCGTCTTCGATCACCAGGTCCAGATGAAGCGGCTCGGGCAGCACCGGGTGCTGCGGGCCAAACGGAATAACGGAGCGATGTGCCATGGACCTTACGCCTCCTTTTTCTGCTTGTCGCGGGCGGCCTTGGCGGCAAGCGCCGCGCGGACCTTGGCCGCTTTCTCGGGATCCATGGCGGCGAGCTTTGCCTCCATCTCGGCGGCCTTGAGCGCCGCCTTCGCAGCAGCCCCATCGTGCTGAGTATCGGAGCCGGCAGCCGCAGCGGGCTGAGCAGCGGCGCCCGCGGCATCGCCGGCGCCCGCAACGCCCTCCCCTGCAGCAGCCGCAGCCGCGGCGGCCTTCTCGGCAGCGGCCTTGCGCGCCTTGGCCTCGGCAGCCGCGCGGACCTTCATGGCCTTCTCGCGCGCGGCCTTCACCTCGGGCGTGATAACGCTCATGGGCTCGGCAGTCGAAACCTGGTAGAAAAAGCCCTTAAAGTCGATCTGCATATCGGTAATGGCAAGACCAAACAGGTCGTGGGCCTCATTTTCAAATGGGAACACCGCGGGGTAATACGAGCTGATGGACGGAATCTCCTGGTACTGGTCGATGCCCTCAACCACCAGATTCTCGATCGCATAGCTGCCGTCCTGCGCAATATGTTCCTGAGCAGCGTGAACGTTGATAAACGTATAGACCAAGCGATACGAGCCGTCGTCGACGTTGCGCTCGGTGTGCATTTGCACAAAGCGCGCGCCGACGCCCTTGAGCGCCTGGACATGCGACAGGAGCTCGTCGATCCCAACGGTGGTATAGATAGCCTTTTGCATTACTCGGCCTCCTTTGCAGCGGCGGGTGTCCCAGCAGGTGCGTCGCCAGCGGCGGGCGCGTCGCCGGCCTCAGCCGCGGCCACAAACCCGTCCTCGCCCAGCTCAACGCCACCGTCCCAGGTGGCGGCGCCGCCCACGGTGAGCGGATCGCCGCCGGCGCGCATCACGGCCTCCTTCTGGTCCAAGATGCCGCACGCCTCCACGATGGCATCGATCACCGTCTCGGGGCGAATGGCGCACCCGGGCGCGTACACGTCCACGGGAATCGCGCGGTCCACGCCGCCGATCACGTTGTAGGCATCGCGGAACACGCCGCCCGAGCACGCGCAGATGCCGCACGCCACCACGCACTTGGGCTCGAGCATCTGGTTGTAAATCTGACGCACGACGGGCAGGTTCTGGGCATTGACCGACCCCGTCACCAAAAAGATGTCCGCATGCTTGGGGTTGCCGGTGTTGACCACGCCAAAGCGCTCCGCATCGAACAGTGGGGTAAGCGAGGCCAGCACCTCGATATCGCATCCGTTGCAGCTCGAGCCGTCGTAATGAATAACCCACGGTGAGCGCGACATTTTATGATCCATGGATGCCGCCTCCTAAATAAACACGTCGACGAGGATGGGCATAAGGTTGAGCAGGCCAAACACCAGCGCCACGCCCCAGCCGAGCTTAAAGCAGCTGCGCCAGGTGCTGCGTGCGAAGGTGTTGTCGATCAGCACCTCGACAAAATACGTCGCGGCCATCACGACCAGGGCTACGACCCAGCTCACCGGGTTGTCCCAAACAAAGAACATGCCCACCCACATCAAAAACAGCACGGTCTCGCACCAGTGCATAAGGGTCATCTTGGCCAGCGTGCCGCCGCTCATCTCGGTGGCGACGCCCTGGACAATCTCCTGATGCGCGTGATGCGAGTACGAAAGATCGAACGGCGACTTGCGCAGTTTGATGGTAAGCACCGCGAGCAGCGCGAGGAAAATGGGCGCGCTGTACACGATGATGGGGGCCGACTGCCCCGTCACGGCGATGGAATCAAAGCTATCGGTGGCAAGGTAGAGGCCCACGCTCATCAGCAGAACGGCGGGCTCGTAACTCATGACCTGCAGCAGCTCGCGGTCGGCGCCAACCTGGGCAAACGGGCTTTGCGTCGAGGCGGACGCCAGCACCACAAAGATCGCGGCGAGCGTCACCATAAAAGCGCACAGTAGCGTGTTAGAACCCGACACAAAGATGCCGCCGCCCACGACGGTGAAGATGAGCGCGCATGCCATATAGGTATCGTCCATGGTGTTTACGCTGGCAGGGGCCTTGCGCAGCAGCTTGGCAACGTCGTAGAACGGTTGCAGCAGGCGCGGGCCCACACGGCCCTGCATGCGGGCCGAAAGCTTGCGGTCAAGGCCGTCGATCAGGCCTCCCACAAGCGGCGCAATCAAGGCAAACGCCACGGTACCAATAAATATGCCCACGACACCCGAACCTTCAAAATACTTACCGCGCAGCACCGAGGGCGCGCTCATGGCAAGTCTCTCGGGCCCAATCCACGCGCAACACAGCAGCGCAAACAAGATAATGCTGCAACACACGACGCTACCCGCGGGGCCAATACGCTTCTCGCCAAGGGCGTCCTCCGAGTACCAATTGCGCTTTTCGGCCTTCACCTCGTGTCCCATCGAGCCACGGAAATGGCGATATTTGTCGGTCCCCACACCCGAAAGGTACACGTTGACGTGCGGTTTGTTGCTCACGCGGAATGAAGTCAGCAGCACCACGGCGATAAACGCCACGATAACCACCATCAGATACATGGAGTCCTTGCCAATAACGTACGGCACGCGGCCAAACACCATGGCCAAGTAAGGCGACACCAGGCCGCTCGAGATGAGCGGGAACGCCACGCAGCAAAGAATCAGCAGCGCGGCGATGGTGTTGAGGGCCATCCATTCGGTCTTATGGACATTGACCTCAACGTTTTGAGCCGTGGGGTCGACGCCCGAAAGCTTGGCAAGCCACTTGCCCCAGAAGAAGAACGTCGCGGCCGAGCCAAAGGCAAGCACCATGATCATGAGCACGTTGCCGGTCTGCGCGAACGCCACCAGGGCGCCCCACTTGGACACGAGCATGCCAAACGGTGCCACGAACATGCCCATGATGCCCAGCATCATCAGACGCGTAAGGTGCGGCATGCGGCTGAACATACCGTCCATGTCCTCGATATTGCGGCTGCCGATATGATGCTCGGCCGTGCCCACGCACAGGAACAGCAGCGACTTGGCCACCGTGTGGAACAGGATCAGGAAGATGGCGGCCCATACGGCCTCGGGCGCGCCGACACCCAAGCAAGCACTGATGAGGCCCAAGTTGGAGATGGTGGAGTACGCGAGGACGCGTTTGGCGTTGCTCTGCGAGATGGCCATGAGGGCAGCGAGCAAAAACGTGATGGCACCCACGCTCGTGACCATAAAGCCGGTCACGGGATAGATGGCATAGAGCGGGCTGAGCTTGACCATCAGGAACACGCCGGCTTTGACCATGGTTGACGAGT
Source organism: Collinsella sp. TF06-26 (assembly GCF_002232035.1). Classification (GTDB taxonomy): domain Bacteria; phylum Actinomycetota; class Coriobacteriia; order Coriobacteriales; family Coriobacteriaceae; genus Collinsella. The sequence continues at coordinate 10,306 of NZ_NKXR01000015.1, read as the reverse complement.
GCAGCAGGGCACTCGTGGGCGTGGGGGCAACCATGGCACCCAATAGCCAAGTGTGGAACGGCATCTGTGCGGCCTTGGTGAGCGCGGCAAGCGACAGCAACAGGACCGGCATCACCAGCAGCGCGGATTGCGCGGTTCCGGCGCTGGAAAGCTCGATCATGCCCGAGATGGTCAGCGGCATGCCGTTAACGTGCAGGTACATGAGTCCGGCCAAAAACGCGATGCCGCCCAGCATGTTGAGGATGATCTGGGTGAAAGCGTTTTTTATGGCCTCGGGCGTGCGCGTGTAGCCAATCATGAGGAACGAGCACACGGTGGTGATTTCCCAGCCACAGAACAGCCACTCAAGGTTGTCGCTTGTCACGATGACGAACATGGCCGAGAGGAACAGGAACATAAGCGCCAGGAACTGCGGGCGTCGGTCGGGCGCCGCCTGCCCGCGCAGCGCTGCCTCGTGCTCGTCGTGGGCCTGGAAGTCCTTCATGTAGCCCAGGGCGTACACGCAGATAAGGCTGCCGACAATGCCGATGGCAAGCACCATGATCACACTCATGTAATCCAGGTAGAGCGGCGTGGCGGTGACAACCTCGGCCGCGGGCAGCGTCATGGCAGCGAAGGCAACCGAACCCACCAGCTGCACCACGCCGAGCACCGTGGTGAGCGTGCTCTTATATTTACGCGCGTTGTACAGGATGACGGCGCACAGGATCACGTCGATGACGGAGCTGATGATCGAGAGCACATGCGAGGTGCCGGGGGCAACCTCGAAGCTCTGCGGGCCCGTGCCAAAAAACATGACGGCGACTACAACCGTCACCGCCATAATGATGCCAGAGCCTACAAGCCCTACCGCATCGCGGGCGCGGTCACCGCGCGCGAGCAGCATGCCCAGCGCCGGTACCAGCGGAAACAGGGTAAGGAAATACAGTAGCGTCATACCATCACTCCCCCATGCAAAAACGCTGCAATTGTTTAACGTTATAGCTCAGTTGAGGAGTAGCGGCGGCGGGTTTTCGGTCAACTGGGGAGTTTTAGGCGTACGGGGTAACGAGTCTGTCCGCTTTGGAGCAGAGAGGCGACGCTCCCCCTATCGCGGCGGCGGGCGCACGGGCCACTGCGCGCGGTTTATTAACCACTTTGGAGGATGTTCCAGTAGGCTCACGACGGTCCAAAAAGTTGGCGCGGCAAGAAAAATGCGCCCCTGTGGGCGCACCATCCCGTTCGCTATTCCGCCTTTTTAACGCGCGGCTTGCGACCGCGCGGCTTATCAACCAGCGCGGACTCACCGCTCTCGCGATACTGGCGGCACCAAGCCTTGACCGAAGACTCGCTGGGAATCTTGTGCTTGATCATGGCCTCGCGAACCGTTAAGCCGTTTTCCAAGCGGTCCTTGACCACGGCGAGCTTAACTTCGTACGAATAGGTGTGATGATGCGAACCGGCGTTGAGAACGGCGTCGGCACCGCCTACGGCATACGCGCGGGCCCACTGACGAGCCGTGGCCTGGGGAATGCCAAGCTCCGCGGCGAGGGCGCGATGACCGACCCCCTCTTGGAGGATCTCGACGGCGCGCTGCCTAACCTCGGGCGCATGCGTGCGAGTCCTAGTTGCTTCCGACATACCTGCCACTTCTTAGCCTTAACCGTTAATCTGCTTTCTTACGTGCAAGTTAGATAGTAGCATTTTACTGTTTGCTCAAAGCAGTTAATTAAAATAGACGCGGCGTTATCTGGGCATTTGGCACCAATTTACGACATTTCTTTATCGATTATTTACGCTGGTAGCTGACTCGCAGCCAATCGTCATTCGCCTGTCAACAAAATTGACACCTCTTTATGTCCTTTGCTATAGCGGATATGATTATTAACCCCTCCCCCAATAATTTTGAGTAATCGGCAAGGCAGTAGACGTCCTTACTCCTCATGATTACCGCGCATTGCCATCCACCGGAGCAAAACAAAAAGGGCGGGGCCTGCTGCGCTTGCAGGCCCCGCACCGGTTGACACCCGACGGGACACAGCCGGGCGAGGCGGATCCGTGCTACCGCCCCGCCTGGCTGCGATGTTCAACTACAGCTCGTTGGCCGCGTGATACGCCGTGCGAATGGCGCTCGCAATGTCGGCGGTGCGCTCGCCCGAGCAGTCGCCCACGCAGGTCACGGGCACCGTCACGCCATCCAGGTCAAACGCGTTGGCCTTGGATCCCACGGCCATCACCACGTAATCGCAGGCGATCTTCACCGGCTCCTCGGGGCCGTCCTCGGTGGTGTGCACGGCCTCCACGCCCTCGTCGGTAATGGCGGTCAGGCGGGTCTTAACGTGCTGTTCCACGTTGTGGGCGGCGAAGTCGCTCATGATCAGCGGCAGAATGGTCTCGGACTCGCCCGCGGCAATCTTGTCGAGCATCTCGACAATCGCCACCTCGCAGCCGTGCTGCAGCAGGTACTCGGCAGTCTCGGTGCCCACCAGGCCACCGCCAATGACGGCGACGCGCCCGCTGAGCTCCACCTTGCCGGCCAGCACGTCCCAGCTCGAGACGACCTTGTCCGAGTCGGCACCCGGAACGGGGATGACCACGTCGTGCGCGCCCACAGCCACAATCGCGGCGTCGGCGGCGTTGAGATCCGCGGGGCTAGCGGCATGGTTGAGCTCGACCTTCACGCCCAGGCCGGGCAGAATCTTCTCGTAATACTCGACCGAGCGCATAATCTCATCCTTGCGCGGAGGCGCGGCTGCCAGCACAATCTGGCCGCCCAAGTGATCGCTCGCCTCATAGACGGTCACGTCGTAGCCGCGCTTGGCCGCCACGCGCGCGGCCTCCAAGCCGGCAATACCGCCGCCCACCACGGCGACCTTCTTGTCGCCCTCGCCCGGCTTGATGGCGATGGTCGCCTCGTCGCCGTTCTCGGCATTGAGCACGCACGAGATGTACTTGCGGTTTTGAATCGCGTCGACGCAGCCCTTGTTGCAATTGAGGCACTCGCGAATGGGCTCACCCGTGGCGGCCTTCAGCGCAATGTCGGGGTCGCACATGAGCGAGCGGCCGTACGCGATGATATCGGCCGAACCGTCTTCCAGAATCTTCTCGCCGGCCTCAACCGAGACAACGCGGCCGACGGTTGCCACCGGCACGGAGACCAGGGCCTTGACGCGCTCGGCCACGGGCAGCGTCCAGTTGTAGGGCATGGCCCCCATGGGCGGAATGGTGTCGCCCATGTTGCCGGTGTGGTTGGCCTGTGCAACCTGGATCATGTCGATGCCGGCGCCCTCGAGCAGCTTGGCAAACTCGCAGGCCTCGTCGGGCTGCAGGCCGCCCTTGCCGCGCGGCGTGCCGTCGGGGTTCTCCATGATCACGGGGAGCTTGTACTCCACCATCAGCTGCGGCGCGGCTTCCTTAATGGCGGCGACGACCTCGAGCGCATAACGGACGCGGTTCTCGAACGAGCCGCCGTACTCGTCGGTGCGCTGGTTGAGGATGGCCGAGCACAGCGAACCCACCAGGCGGTCGCCGTGGACCTCGATGGCGTCGATGCCAGCCTGCTGCGCGCGGGCGGCCGAGGCGGCGATGGCCTCTTTGATCTGGGTGAGCTGCTCCACGCTCGCCTCGTTTACAAAGTGCTGCATGTCGTGGTGCAGCTTGGCGTAGGCCTGCTTGCGAATCTCGTTGGACTCGGCCATCTTGGCGGCAAAGGTCTCCTCGTCGCCGGCGGCCTTGGCCTCCTGCGCGGCCTTGGCAGCGGCCATGGATCCCATGACCATGCGGCCGACACCGGGCACATCGTACTCGGGGTGGAATAGCTGCAGCGCTATCTTGGCACCATGCTTGTGGACGGCGTCGGCCAGCGCCTTAAACGTGGGGATCTGAGCATCGGTCGCCAGCTTGGGCGTGGGGCTTGCGGTCATAACGGGAGCAACGTCGCCGATGACGATGTAGCTCACGCCGCCACGGGCCAGGCGCTCGTAAAAAGCCAGGCTGCGCTCGCCAATGGAGCCGTCGCGCTCCTCGTAGCCGGTGGTCAGCGGTGGGAACATAATGCGATTCTTGAGCTCAAGGGGGCCAACCGTAATGGGCTGGAGCAGCTTGGTGGCAGGTGCGGTCATGGACATTCCTCTCTTGTAGGCGCGGCGGCGATGGTGCCGCGTAGTTGTCTAGAGGATATGGCATGGGAGCACGGCGACGCAACGGAAATCGGCGGACAGCAGGTAGCGGCAGGTGGATGGGGCGGGGCGACCCGTCGGCTTGTCTCAATCTGTAACAGTTACTTGGCAAAACCGGGGTCTACCTGTTACAAATCGAGACATTCCTCTCAACCCATCCTCAACAATCTAGATCTGTAACAGCTAGGCCCACTTTTGACCCCTACCTGTTACAGATTGAGACAAACCAAACCCGCCTGCCAGAAAATCTCAATCTGTAACAACAACTCGGCAAAATCCGTCCCTCGTGTTACAGATTTAGACAAACGGGACCCAACCCACCGGTATATCTCGATCTGTAACACCTGGCCGCCCAAATCGGGTCTAGATGTTACAGATCGAGATTTTGTTTGAGATGTTGGGAATTGGGCTGAGAGAACAGTCCCGGAATAACAAAAAAGCTCGCCGGCTAGGCCGACGAGCTGCAAGTTCTTGGTCGCGGGGGCAGGATTTGAACCTACGACCTCCGGGTTATGAGCCCGGCGAGCTACCAGACTGCTCCACCCCGCAATGTCTGGGCGCCTCATGTGCGCAAGAAAGAATATTACGTGGGAGTTCGGTAAACGGCAAGGAAAATCTCGTAGAGCATAATTCCTTCATATTTAAAACCCCTCAGCCCATATCGCCGTGAACGAATCGCAGCCGAGCGCCGCCGACGGCACGTATACAATGGTGCGCGTCCTTTTACGCCGACACCGGGAGTAGACATGCTGCTCGCTATCGATATGGGAAACACGCAGACGGCCATGGGCCTGTTTGACGGAGACGAGCTGGTGCAGTCGTGGCGCATGCCCACCGACCGCTCCTATACCGCCGACGAAATCCACGTGCGCCTGATGGGTTTCTTTAAGATGTACGGCCTTTCGCTCGACGCGGTCGACGCGATCGCCTTTGCTGGCGTGGTGCCGCAGCTCTCGCGCGAGTGGCACGCCGTGGCCGACCGCATTGCCGCGGACGCCATCGTCATCGGACCGCAGACGGCCGCGGTGACCAAGCTGCGCGCGGCGCGTCCCCAGGCCGTAGGCGCCGACCGCGTCGCCAACGCCGTTGCGGCCGAGACCTTCTACGGCGCGCCGGCAATCGTGGTGGACTTTGGCACCGCGACCAATATCGACGTCATCGATGAGGACGGTTATTACATTGGCGGAGCGATCGCGCCGGGCATCCGCATCTCCATGGACGCACTTGCCGCCCGTGCCGCCAAGCTCGCCAGCGTGCCGCTCGAGGCGCCCGAGCACGCCATCGGCCGCGATACCGAGGAGTGCATCAAGGTGGGCGCCGTAATGGGCGCCGCCGCCATGGCCGAAGGCCTAGTCGCGCGCATGAAGCGCGAGCTGGGCCGCGAGGACGCTACCGTTATCGCCACGGGCGGCCTCGCCAGCATCGTCGCCGATTCGACCGATGCCTTCGACGTGGTCGACGGCCAACTCACCATCAAAGGCATCTGCGAAATCTACCGCCGCATGCAGGAGCTGGGGTAGGACAGGGCCCAAGTCGAACACGAGCGCGAGCGGCGAACTAGGCAACGCATCGGTCCTATTCCTCAAAAGCGAAAATTTTTCGGTTTTGAGGAATAGGACCGAGATGCCCCCTGCAGTCACACAGAAGCTCTCCCCGGTGCAAGCCGAGGAGAGCTTCTGTTGTCATCGTTGTCTTTGAGCGCTGGCACCCCGCGTTACAGCCCGCGAATGCGTACGGCCTCGGGCGGAAACTCCTGCTCGCCGGCGTCGGTCTTGATGGTCGCGCGGCCCCAGATGTCCAGGCCCGCGAACACGCCCACCGCGAGTGGCAGGCCGTTGGGCGACACCGCCGCAACCTGGCGACCGAGCAGCGGCACCATGTCGAAGTACTCGCCCAGCACGGGAGCCAGCGGCCCGGCGGCGCCCTGCGGCGTGTTGGCAACAGCCGCCCAGGCGTCCATACGGGTCAGCACGGCGGCGGCCAACTCTTCGACCAGCGCTTCGTCGGCCACATCTACACCAAGCTCGCCCAGCGCCGCGCGCTCAATATCCACCGTCACGGCACCGAACATGCCCGCAGCACCGGCGCCACCGTTGACGGCGACACGTGCGAACGACGTCTCAAACGCGGGCGCGCCACACACAATATCGCTCGGCCACTGAATGCCCACCTTGCCGGCAAGGCCCAGGCCTGGCGTCGACGTCGTGCCCGCGAGCGCGTCCATCATGCCCATTGCGGCCACAAACGGCAGACCGTGGAAGGCGTGCATGTTCACGTCGGGGCGAACGACCAGCGAAAACGTCAACGACGCCTCGCCGGCACTCCAGGCGCACCAACCCGCGGACTTGCCCTCGCGACCCGCATCGCGCGCGGCGTCGAGCTCAGTGCCAGCGGCTACAGCGTTCATCTCAATCATCTACATACGCCCCAATTCGCCCACGATATGGCCCACGCGATCCTCGGGCTCCTTGACCTCGACGCCGTTGTAGCGGAAGAACCGCGCCGGGTCGTGCATCAGGTCCTCGAGCGGCACCAGCACAAAATCACGCTCGCCAATGAGCGGATGCGGCAGGCGCAGCTTTTTGCCGCCGTGGGTCTCGCCGTCCATCCACAGCAGGTCCAGGTCGATGGTGCGCGGGCCGTTGACCTTGGCCTTCTTGGAGCGGTCGCGCCCAAGCTCGGCCTCGATCTTCATAAGCTCGTCGAGCAGCACCAGCGGCGCCAGCTCGGTCTTAATCTCGATGACGGCGTTGGCAAACGCGTCCTGACGCGTCTCGTAGGCCGGTTCGCTCTCGTAGATGCGTGAGCAGTTGGACACGCAGGTGAGCGGGATCTCGGCGATCATGTCGCGCGCGGCGCGGATGTTGTCGCAACGATGCCCCAGATTGGAGCCCACGGCCACAAACGCGCGACGCGGCTGCGGCTTGGCAACAGCCCAGTAACCGTTCAGGAACTGCGCAAACCCCGCGACGTCGTGCACGCGCACGATGTTGGCACCGGCCTGGATAGCGCCCAGGCACACGCCAAACGTGGCGGCATCGCGCTCGGCGGCCTCGGTCACGCCCGAGACAGCGCCCACAAAGCGCTTGCGCGACACGGCGCACATGAGCGGATAGCCCAGCGACGCCATCTTGGCGGTCTCGCGCTGGATGACAATATCCTCGTTGGCCGTCTTGCCAAAGCCCGGGCCCGGATCGATGCAGATGCGGTCGCGCGACACGCCGGCGTGGATGAGCGCGCGGGCCTGATCGGACAGAAAGCCCATGACGCGGCGCATGATGGGCGCCGAATCGGGCAGGGTAAAGCGGCGAAGCTGCGAGGTGGGCACATAAGCCTCCTCGCGGCGAGCGCTGCGGCGCATCATGGCGGCCAGGTGGTCATTGGGCTCCGGCGCGGTTTCGGTAGCCGCGGGCGTGGCCTCGGGCGCAGCGGCCTCGGCGGCAGGCGCGGCCTGCTCGGCGCCCGGCGTCTCCTGCCCCAGCTCGGCTGTAGGCTCGGCCGCGGGCTCCGGATCGCCAAACGGCAGTGAGGGCTGCACCACGCCACCCGGGAGCTTTGCTTCGGGCTTAGGGTCGCCCAGCAGCTTGCCACGGCGGCGACGAGCGGGCTTCTCGGCCTCGCGCGCGGCCTCAGCAGCCGCCTCGCGCGCCTTCTCGGCAACAAACGCCGCGGCCGAGGTATCGAGCTGCACCGTCGCGTGCGTACGAGCGGGAGCGGCGACCTCGCCAGCGTGCATCACGATAACGCCGCAGGTGCTCGTCTTAACAAACTCGACCATCTTGGGGTCGGTGAATCCCGTCACGTCGTTGACGATAGAGGCGCCGCAGCGCACGGCCGCCTTAGCAACTGCCACGTGGCGCGTGTCGATCGAGACGATGGCGCCCTCTTTGGCCAGCGCGCGCACCACGGGCAGCACGCGGCGAGCCTCCTCGTCGGGGTTGACCGGGGTAAAACCAGGGCGCGTGGACTCGCCGCCTACGTCGATGATGTCAGCGCCGGCGTCGAGCATCGCCAGGCCGTACTCGATGGCGGCATCCGGGTCGAAGTGTTCCCCGCCGTCGCTAAACGAATCGGGCGTCACGTTGAGGACGCCCATGATGCGCGGACGGTCAAAGCTGAGCTCGTACTTTCCGCACCGCCATGTCTTGCTATCGTTCGCCATGAACATCCTCCTCAAATGCCCGCGCCGCCGCGCTCGGGCGCAGGCGGCGGGGTCGCTTTGCAATCAGTCTTTCTATTGTATCCGCGCACACGGGCTAGAACGCAAACGCGGCCGCGATGTCGCAAGAAATCAGCAGGTCGGCATTTGCATCCTGATCGGTGGGAGCAAGATTGCAAATAGCCAGCGTATCGCCGGTAAAGTGACGCGTAAGGCCCGCCGCCGGATACACCACGAGCGAGGTCCCGCCCACAATGAGGGCATCGGCCGCGGCGATGGCGGCAACGGCGCCGGTCAGCACGTGCTCGTCGAGCGGCTCCTCGTAGAGCACCACATCGGGCTTGATGCGCCCGCCGCACGCGGGGCACACGGGCACGCCCGCGGCATCCTCGTGCTCGCGCGAGCAAATCCATTCGGCACTATAGACCGCGCCGCACGACTGGCAAATGTTGCGATGGACCGATCCGTGCAGCTCGAACACGCGCTGTGAGCCGGCCATCTGATGCAGGCCGTCGATATTTTGCGTCACCACGGCATTTAGCTTACCGGCGCGCTCCAACTCGGCCAGCTTGGTGTGGCAGCGGTTGGGCTTGGCGCCAAGCGCAATCATCTTGGTGCGGTAGAAGTCGAAGAACTCGGCCGGATGCGCCTCATAAAAGCTATGCGAGAGCATAGTCTCGGGCGGGTAGGCAAACTGCTGGTGATACAGGCCGTCCACGCTGCGGAAATCGGGGATGCCGCTCGCCGTGGAAACACCGGCGCCGCCAAAGAACACCACACACTTGTGGGTACCGAACAGCTCCGCCAGTGCGGCGGAGGCCTGCTTGGGGTCCGATATTGCCTGCGTCATATGAGTCCTCCGTCCTTGTTGGTCGGGCAGCATCGGGCGACATCCCGGCATGCGGCCTTTGAGTCAGCACGCGCGGAGCCCACCCCGCCCCTGTTGCGCTAATCTTAAGCCTGCAAACCCCGTCGAAAGGACACCATGCCTCAGACTTACACTTTCGCCTCGTGGAACGTCAACGGCCTGCGCGCCGTGCTCAAAAAGGACCCGAGCTTTATCCAGATCGCGCAAGAACTCGACGTCGATATCCTGGCGCTGCAGGAGACCAAGCTGCAGGAGGGCCAGGTCGATATCGACCTGCCCGGCTATCACCAAACCTGGAGCTACGCCGAGCGTAAAGGTTATTCGGGCACTGCGGTCTTTAGCCGCCAGGAACCGCTGCGCGTGCTGCGCGCCGACGCACTGCTACCCTACGCTAGCGAGGGCGAGACGGCAGAGCTCGTGGCGCAGGCCGCGACCGAGGGCCGCGTCTGCGCGCTCGAGTTCGACAAGTTTTGGTTTGTCGACGTCTATACGCCCAACGCCCAAAACGAGCTCGCGCGCATCGATGTGCGCATGGCCTGGGACGATGCCTACCGCGGCTTTTTGAGCGCGCTTGAGCGCGAGGCCGGCAAGCCCGTCGTAACCTGCGGCGACTTTAACGTGGCGCACGAAGAGATCGACCTTAAGAACCCCAAGTCCAACCGCGGCAACGCCGGCTTTTCGGACGAGGAGCGCGGTAAGTTTACCGAGCTCCTCGACGCCGGTTTTACCGACACCTGGCGCGCGGCAAATCCCAACGTCGAGGGCGTCTACAGCTGGTGGAGCTACCGCTTTAATGCCCGCAAGAACAACGCAGGCTGGCGCATCGACTACTTCCTGGTAAGCAACGCAATCGCCGGCAACGTACGCGACACCGGCATCCACGGCGACATCTTCGGCAGCGACCACTGCCCCGTCACCCTCACCCTAGAGCTCTAGCCCCAACTAATCCCCTGGGGACGGAGGAAAAGAGACCATTTTCACCTCGCGAGGGCATCCACGCGGCCCGCTTGCCACGAAACTGGCCCATCTACTACGTTTAAGCCACTACCCTCAACCACAGCGAACAACGCAATCAGAACCACCCTTAAAAAGGGTGGTTTGCTCTTAGGGTATAACCCACGG
>NZ_NKXR01000014.1:8923-50340 GCF_002232035.1 Collinsella sp. TF06-26 | reverse complement strand
GCGGAAACGCGGGGGCCGTTCAGGCTGTTGCGCTGAGATTGAAAATCAACCAAGACAAAACCCGCACATGATAACCGCCCGCCTCACGAATGAGACGGGCGGTATGAAGGGGGACTACGCTAGGCGTCTAAACGCTAAACGCTAGGCGGAACGCTTGGCCTCGAGCTTGGCCTGAGCGGCAGCCAGGCGCGCGAGGGGCACGCGATAGGGCGAGCAGGACACGTAGTCCACGTCGGCCACGTTAAACAGGCCCTTGATCGACTTGGGGTCGCCGCCGTGCTCGCCGCACACGCCAAAGTGCATGCCGGGGTTGGTGGCACGACCCTTCTCGACGGCCATGCGCACGAGCTCCAGCACCGCCGAGTCGATGGTCTCGAAGGGATTCTCCTTCAAGATCTTCTTGTGCAGGTACAGCGGAATGAACTTGGCCTCGGCATCGTCGCGCGAGAAGCCAAAGGTCGTCTGGGTGAGGTCGTTGGTGCCAAAGCAGAAGAAATCGGCGTGACGGGCGATCTCGTCGGCGACCATACAGGCGCGCGGCAGCTCGAGCATCGTGCCCACGGGAATGTTGAGCTCGACACCTTCCTCGGCGGAAACCTCGGCGATCACGCGCTCAATGACCTCGCGGGTCTGGACATGCTCTGCCGTGATGGAAACGAGCGGAACCATGATCTCGGGGCGCGGGTCGACGCCCTCCTTGATAAGGCGAGCAGCAGCCGTGGCGACGGCGCGAACCTGCATGAGCGGCAGATCGCCAAAGACGATGGAAAGGCGCACACCACGCAGACCGAGCATCGGGTTGGACTCGACCATGCCGTCGATACGACGCAGGCGGGCACGCAGGGCGGCAAGCTCTTCCTCGCTGGCGCCAGCGGCTTCCTTCTTGGTGATGGCGACCTCGAGCTCGCGAGGATCATCCAGGAACTCATGCAGCGGCGGATCGAGCAGGCGGACGACCACATCGCGACCGGACATGGTCTTGAACATGGCCAGGAAGTCCTCGGTCTGAACCTTGAGCAGATCGGCCAGGGCCTGCTGCTTCACGGCCTCTTCGTCAGACAGGATAAAGCTCTGGATGATGTTCTTGCGGTCGCCCAGGAACATGTGCTCGGTGCGGCACAGACCGATGGCCTCGGCGCCAAACTCGAGCGCGAGCGCAGCATCCTCGGGGTTGTCGGCGTTGACGCGCACGTGGTTGGCGTGACCGTCGGTCTCGTCCAGACGGATCTCGTCGGCCCAGGACAGGATGGTGTCCAGGTCGCCGGTGAGCTCGGCCGAAACCAGATCAACGGCGCCGTCGACGACGATACCCTGGGTGCCGTCGATGGAGATGACATCGCCCTCATGCAGCACGCGGTCACTGCCCTCGATGTGCACGACCTTCTCGGCGGCGTCGATATGGAAGCGCTCGACGCCGCAGACGCAGGGCGTACCCATACCGCGGGCGATAACGGCGGCATGGCTCGTCTTGCCACCGTGGCTGGTCAGGATGCCCTCGGCGGCAACCATACCCTTCAGGTCGTCGGGGTTGGTCTCCCAGCGAACCAGAATGACCTTGTGGCCCTCGGCGGAACGCGCGACGGCGTCATCACTCGAGAACACGACCTCGCCCACGGCGGCACCGGGGCTGGCGTTAAGGCCGCTGGCCAGGGCCTCGTACTTCTTGGAGGCGTCGAACTGCGGGTGCAGGAGCTGGTCAAGCTGTGCGGGGTCGATGCGGCTCACGGCCTCCTCGCGGGTGATCAGGCCCTCCTCGACCATCTCGATGGCGATACGCAGGGCGGCGGTGGCGGTACGCTTGCCCACGCGGGTCTGGAGCATCCAGAGCTTGCCCTGCTCGATGGTGAACTCGATATCGCACATGTCGCGGTAATGATCCTCGAGCGTCAGGAACACGCGCTCGAGCTCCTCGCCTGCGGACTCGAGGCCCGGGGTAGTCTTGAGGTCGGCGATGGGCTCGGTGTTGCGGATGCCGGCGACGACGTCCTCGCCCTGGGCGTTGACCAAGAAGTCGCCGTAGAACTCCTTGGTGCCGTCGGCCGGGTTGCGCGTAAAGGCGACGCCGGTCGCGGAAGTTTCGCCCTTGTTGCCAAAGGCCATGGCCTGGACGTTGACGGCGGTGCCGAGCTCGTCGGAAATGCCATGCTGCTTGCGGTAGATGCAGGCGCGCTCATTCATCCAGCTGCCAAAGACGGCCTGGATGGCAAGGCGCAACTGGAGCTCCGGGTCGTGCGGGAAGACAGGCTTGCCGTCGGCGACCTCGAGCTCGGGGTACAGGGCGGCATCAACGTTCTCGGAGAAGATGCCCTTGAAGGTCTCGACGAGCTCCTGCAGGTCCTCGGCCGAAAGCTCGGAATCGACGCGAACGCCGGCGACCAGGCGTGCCTGGGTCAGAGCGTTCTCGAACAGGTCGGCGTCGACGCCCATAACGACGTTGGAGAACATCTGGATAAAGCGGCGGTAGCTATCCCAGGCAAAACGCGGGTTTTGCGTCTGGGCGATAAGGCCCTGGACGGAATCGTCATTGAGGCCCAGGTTGAGGACCGTGTCCATCATACCGGGCATGGAGAACGGAGCGCCCGAGCGAACCGACACGAGCAGTGGGTCGGAGGCGTCACCGAGCTTCTTGCCGCAGCGCGCCTCGAGGTCGGCCTCGGCGGCAACGATCTCGTCGAGTGCGCCCTCGGGCCACACGTTGCCGGCACCGGAGTACTCGACGCAGGTCTGGCAGGTAATGGTAAAGCCACCGGGAACCGGCAGGCCTATGCGGCTCATCTCGGCAAGGTTAGCGCCCTTGCCGCCAAGCACGAAGTTCATGGATTTGTCGCCCTCAGTGACACAGGTGCCCTGGGCGTCGGTTCCAAAACGGTAAACCCTCTTGCAATCGCTCACGATACTTCCCCTTCCATGCGCTTACGCGCACGACCGTGGTAACGAATCGACCCGCCGGATGCGGGCCGTGAGGGAACTATACGGCGGGTTTTGGACAGGCTTGAGCAGAGGGTGCGCGGTTTGGTAAACGTGCTAAAACCGGCGGTAAACGGTAGGTAAAGGTGGTTACCTTATGAAGATACCACTACAAGGGAAATGCAGGTAGGATGCGATGTTTTTGCTAAATCGCTTTACCAATATCGTGCATTATTTTTAGGTAGTCTTTTAGAGACGGGCATTTTTAGCTACCCCAATAAGCTAGCTTTGCTGGGCTCGGCGGGCGGCACGGCGGGCTCTTGCCTCTTGAATCTCTTCGAGGTGAGCAATGATCTCGGCAGCGCTTTCCTCGATGGCTTTGCCGTCGGTACGCACTACAAAGCAGCCTAAGCGCTTCATGAGCGCGCGGGCTTCCGCAAGCTCACTACGCACGCTCTCGGGCTCGGCATAGGAGCCGGCAACGGCACGGGCGTAGTCATCGCCCAAGCGGCTATCGCGAATTTCGGAAATCACATCGACGGTCGAAATCAGGCCGAACAGGCGCATCGGGTCGACCTCGTAAATCGACTTGGGCGGCTCCATGCCATGCGCCAACGGGACATTGGCGACCTTGTAGCCCTGATAGGCTAAATACATCGACAGCGGCGTCTTGGATGTACGCGACACACCCAGCAGCACGATATCGGCACCCGACAGATCGTCGCAACCACGACCGTCATCGTGCTCAACGAAATACTCCATGGCCTCGATACGATGGAAATAGCGGTCATCGGTCTTGTGAATCACGCCCGCAACGCCCTTGGGCGGCACACCGATGAGCGACGACAGCACGGCAAGCGTCGGGCCGATCAGGTCGACCGAACGGATATGCAGCATACCCAGGTAATCGAGCACGCGGGCGCGAAGCGCCGGATCGACAATGGTGTGGAACACGGCGATATCGCGATGGTCCGCATCGACGCGCGGCCCCACAAATGACTTGACCTGCTCCACAGAGGTCACCTTAGGCAGACGCAAAACGCGAAAAGCCCCTTCATCAAATTGCCCGGACGCCGCAAGCACCACCTCACAAGCGGTATCACCGAGCGAGTCGGAGATAACGATAACGGTGGGACGAGCGGTGACCGGGCAATCCATGCGGGGCTCCTTTTGCGCTTATGCGAAGGCTGGCTTACTTTTTGCGGGCAAGCTCACCGATGTTGGCGATGCCGGAGAAAACGGCCTCGAAGCGGTTGAGCAGCTTAAGGCGATTATCGCGAAGCTGCTCGTCCTTGTCCATGACCATGACCTCATCGAAGAAACGGTCGATGGGCGCGCGCAGGGCGGCGAGGGCGGCAAATGCGGCCGGGTAGTCCTCGGCAGCAAGGGCGGCATCGACAGCGGTCTGAGCGGCCTCGGAGGCGTCGGCGAGCGCGAGCTCGGCCTCGCCCATCAGGCTGCGGTCATACTCCGCACCCAGCTCGGGCTTGGAGATATGCGCGGCGCGGGCATAGGCGGTCGCCAGGTTGTCGAACGTCTCAGCGTCGTTCTTGCGGGCCTCGTCGAGGGCGGCGCAGCGGGCGAAGAAGACGGACGGGGCGATGATGTGCACCGCGGAGACGGCGGCGACGGTATCGGCCGGGATCTTTTCGTCGCGGGCCATGCTCACCAGGCGGCCGTGGAAGAAGTCGCGAACCTGCTGGGCGACCTCGGCGGCGTCGAACTCAATGCCCTGCTCACTGTAGAGTTCGAGGGCAAAGTCGATGAGCGACGTGGGGTCGATCGGCAGACGGTCGCGCAGGATGTTGATGATGCCGATAGCGGCACGACGCAGCGCGTAGGGGTCGGAGGAGCCGGTCGGGGGCTCGCCGATGGCAAAGATACCGGCGATGGTATCGAGCTTGTCGGCGCAGGCCACGATGCAGCCAGCGGTGCCCTCGGGCAGCTCGTCACCGGCAAAGCGGGGACGATAATGATCGCGAATGGCGTGGGCGACCTCGTCGTTCTCCCCCATCGCGGTGGCGTAGTAACCGCCCATCACGCCCTGCTGGCTCGTGAACTCGACGACGGCGTTGGACACCAGGTCGGCCTTGCACAGGTGCGCGGCGCGAGCGGCGTCGGCGGCAAGATGGGCGCCCAGATGAGCCTCGCGGGCAATAGCGAGCGCGAGCTGCTCGATGCGCTCGGACTTGGCGAGCACGCTGCCGAGCTTCTCCTGGAAGGCAACCTTGGCCAGGCGCTCGCGGAACTCGTCGAGGGAGATCTTCAGGTCCTCCTCGTAGAAGAACTTAGCGTCGTCCAGACGGGCGCGCACGACGCGCTCGTTGCCGTCGATCACGCGCTCGGCATTCTCGGGCTTGCTGTTGGAGACGACCACGAACTCACGCGTGAGCTTGCCCTCGCCGTCATAGATCGGGAAGTAGCGCTGGTTGGTGAGCATGGACTCGCAGATGATCTCGTGCGGGACCTTGAGGAACTCCTCGTCGAAGGTACCGACGAGCACCGTCGGCCACTCGCAAAGGTTGATGACCTCCTCAAAGACCTTCTTGGGCGTATCGACATGGCAGCCGGGACGGGCAGCCTCGACCTCGGCGATACCAGCGAGAATCGCCTCGCGACGGCGCTCAGCAGAAAGCACGCCGGCGTCCTCGAGTACCTGCTCGTAGGCGGCGGGGCTGGCGACAACGTGGTCACCGGGGCCGAGCACGCGATGGCCGCGCGTGGTGTTGCCGCTCGTCACGTCGGCAAACGACACGGGCACAACATCCTCGCCCAGAAGGCAGCAAATCCAGCGGACCGGACGCACGAACGTCGCGTGCTCGTGGCCCCAGCGCTGGGAGCGGTAGTTGGGCCACTGCAGGCCGGCAATGGTCTTCTCGCACAGGGCCGTCAGGATCGGGGTTGCCGGTGCGGAGGGAATGTTCTTCTCGGCAAAGACATACTCGCGACCGTCGGTATCCTCACGACGGACCAGGTCCTCGGCAGCCACACCGCACTTGCGGGCGAAGCCCTGGGCGGCCTTGGTGGCGTTGCCGTCGGCATCAAAGGCAATGTTTGCCGCGGGGCCGCGCTTGACCTCGTGAACCTCATCGGTCGCAGTGGCGACGTTGGCCACGAGCGCAGCCAGACGACGCGGACTCGAGATCACGCGGACCTCGCCATGGGCCAGACCGGCCTCGTCGAGGCCCTTGGCGATCATGGTGCCAAGCTGCTTGACAGCATTGTTCAGCGGTGCGGAGGGCATTTCCTCCGTACCGATCTCAAACAGGAAATCCTTAGCGTCTGCCATGGCTTACGCCACCTCGCCTTCCTGGTCGGCATTCTCGTTGACTCCGGCGACCTCGGCCATGTAGGCCTCGCAGCACGCCTTGGCGACGGCGCGGACGCGCAGGATGTAGTTGGCACGCTCGACCGCGGACAGGGCGCCACGGGCATCGAGCAGGTTGAAGGCATGGCTGCACTTCATGACGCAGTCGTACGCCGGCAGCGGCAGTTTGCGCTCCAGGCAGGAATGGCACTCGGCCTCGTAGTCGTCAAACTTCTGACGCATCATCTCGACGTTGGCGACCTCAAAGTTATAGGCACTGAACTCGCGCTCGTTCTCGAGGAACACGTCGCCGTAGGTCATGGGCGTGCCATCGGGCAGGTAGCTCCACACCAGATCGTAGACCGAGTTGACGCCCTGGGCGTACATGGCGATACGCTCCAGGCCATAGGTAATCTCGACGGGCACGGGGTCGACCTCGATACCGCCCACCTGCTGGAAGTACGTAAACTGCGTGACCTCCATGCCGTTGAGCCAGACCTCCCAGCCAAGGCCCCAGGCGCCCAGGGTCGGGCTCTCCCAGTCGTCCTCGACAAAGCGGACGTCATGGTCGTTGGGGTCCAGGCCAATGGCGGCCAGCGAACCCAGGTAGAGCTCCTGGGCGTTGACCGGCGACGGCTTGATGAGCACCTGGAACTGATAGTAGTGCTGCATGCGGTTAGGGTTCTCGCCGTAGCGGCCGTCGGCGGGACGGCGGCAAGGCTGCGCATAGCAGGTGCGCCACTCGGCGGGACCGAGCGAGCGCAGCGTGGTCGCGGTATGGAAGGTACCGGCACCGACCTCGGAGTCATAGGGCTGCATAATGACGCAGCCCTGCTCGCCCCAGTACTGCTGGAGGCGCAGGATGATGTCTTGGAAGGAAAGCGATGAAGCGTTCATGCCTCTAATATCCCCTCGTCGAAACGATTACACGGTTAGGTACTGTACTATAGCGGTTTTTAGTCGATAGCGCCGATGCGGTTGAGCGGCCAGTAGCGCACAAGCGCCACAGCGATCAAATCAGAGCGATCGACGGGACCAAAGTAGCGCGAGTCGGCAGAGTTTTCGCGGTTGTCGCCCATCACCCACACGCACCCGTCGGGAACGGTGTAGGGATAACTCACCTGGGCGCCAGGCGCTTGGACCGAAAGCGGCCAGCTCATGCCCGTCGTATAGTCCTCGTCGAGCGCCTGGCCGTCAACGACGACCTTGCCGTCCTGAAGGTCGACCGTCTGGCCGGCCGTGGCGATGACGCGCTTTACCAGCACGTCATGCTCGGATGTGGCATCGGGGTTGTGAAACACCACGATATCGCCCTGTTTGACGGGCTGTCCGAGTTCGAGCGTCACCTTCTGCGCCAGAATCTGATCGCCGATCTCGATCGTGTCCTCCATGGAACCGGTGGGCACTACAAAGGGCTCGACCACAAACGAGCGAATCAAGAAGGTGGCGACCAGTGCGATCGCGATGACCGCGATCCACTCAAAAGCGCCCCTCAACGCGGAATGTTGCGTAGGAACCATACTCACTCCTCGCTCTGCGAATACGAAGCGTCAAGGATCACCTGCGCGTAAGCGCGCTCCTCGGGCGTGAGCCGCGCCGTCTCGATCAAGTCCGGACGCCAGCGGCAGGTGCGCTCGATGGCGTTCTTGCGACGCCAGGCATCGACCTTGGCGTGATCGCCGCTCACAAGCACCGGAGGCACGCCCTCGCCGTTGAACTCGGCGGGACGGGTGTACTGCGCGTACTCGAGCAGGCCTCCGTCCTCGGCGGTCGAGAACGACTCGTCGACGTTGCTCATCTCATCACCAAGGGCGCCGGGGATCAGGCGTACGACGGCATCGGCAACGACCATAGCGGGAAGCTCGCCGCCCGTGAGCACGTAATCGCCGATCGACAGGCGCTCGTCGGCATACGCATAGGCACGCTCGTCGACACCTTCGTAACGGCTGCACACAAACAGCAGGCGCTCGCTTTTGAGCAGGCGCTCGGCCACATGCTGCGTAAAAGGCTCGCCGCACGGGGTGAAGAACACCACCGTCGGCTTGGGGCCCTCCGCGCTAATGGCCTCGATGGCCTCGGCGATAGGCTCGACCTTCATGAGCATGCCCTGCCCGCCGCCGTACGGCTCGTCGTCGACGGTACGATGGCGGTCGTGCGTCCAGTCGCGCAGGTTATACGCCTTAAAATCAAAAAGGCCGGCCTTGCGGGCGCGGCCCAAAATCGATGTGGACATGACGGGCTCAAACATCTCGGGAAAGACCGAAAGGGTCTCAATCAGCATGTTGTCCTCCCTACTTGTCCATATCGATCAGGCCGTCCATAACGTGGACGGAAATTGTTCCTGTGTCGGGAAGATCGAGCACAACCTGCTCGATCACGGGAATCAGTACCTCGCCGTACCGATCGCCCTCGACAACCCAAACATCGTTAGCGGGCGTCGACATGATCTCGACGATCGTACCGAGTGAACCGAAGCGCTCGTCGACCACCTCGCGACCCATCAGGTCGGAATAGGCGGCGTCGAGTGAATCGAGCTCAAAATCGTCACGATTTGCCAACACATAGCATCCCGTGATGCCCTCGGCGGCCGTCAAGTCGTCAATGCCCTCAAACGAGACCAGATCGCCATCGCCCGTATCGGTGACGGACACGACCGTGCAAAAGCGGTCGCGCTTGAGCGCCGGCGGCGTCAGGGCGACGCGCATACCCGGCTCTAATACAGAAGGAAGCCCCCGCAGCGGCTGCGCGAGGACCTCCCCCTTCCTTCCGTGCGGCTTGACCACACGGGCGATGTTTTTGTACTGGGACCTCAAGGTCCTAGCCCAGAACCTCTACCTCGACACCAGTGTCGAGGCGAGCGGCCAGTGCACGGGCGAGCGTGCGAATGGCCTTGATGGTACGGCCACGACGGCCGATGACCTTAGCGACGTCATCCTCGGCGACCGAAACCTCGATCGTAGAGGCGTCGTCAGCATCGATGACCTCAAGGCTCACGGAATCCGGGTCGTCGACGATCTGAACAACGAGATATTCGACGAGATCGGCGATGCGATCTGAGAGCATTGCCTCACCCTCGAGCTGTGCAGCGTCAACCTCAGGCACGATTTACTCCTCGGCGCCCTCAGCGGCCTCAGCGGCAGCCTTAGCGGCCTCGGCCTCTTTGGCGAGCTGCTTCTTGGACTTCTTGACGACGGTCTCGGTCTTCTCGCCCTCGTTGGCGGCCTTGACCAGAGCGGCGACGGCGTCGGTGAGCTGAGCGCCCTTGGACTGCCAGTCGGCGATCTTCTCGAGGTCGAGGTTGATGGTCTTGGGGGCGGTCATCGGGTTGTAGCGGCCAACCTCCTCGATGATACGACCGTCACGCGGGGCGCGGGAATCGGCGACGACGACACGGTAGTACGGACGCTTCTTAGCGCCGTGACGAGCAAGGCGAATCTTGACTGCCAAAGGAAACTCCTCCAACCAAGCAGCTTTAGGCTGCAACTACAAACAAACAGTTGAACATAATACGCCATCGACGCGGGCAGGTGAAGTCCGTGAGACCAACTTCTTCGGTGTAGTCGAAGGCAAATCCATATCTTAGACAAGAATTCGCGATTTGCAAGCACATCCACGCACCCCACATGAGCTGCGCGGTATACTCATGCCATGAAAAGACGCGAACATACATACGGTTATGAAGATGCTGC
This sequence comes from Collinsella sp. TF06-26, assembly GCF_002232035.1. GTDB lineage: Bacteria > Actinomycetota > Coriobacteriia > Coriobacteriales > Coriobacteriaceae > Collinsella. Next base: position 40,437 of record NZ_NKXR01000014.1, on the reverse strand, counting down.
GGGCGTCACGCCGCCGCCCTGGACGGGGCCGGCGGTGGGCCTCATGGATCTCGATGCGTTTTTTGCGAGCGTGGAAATGCTCGACCATCCCGAGTGGCGCGGCAAGCCACTCATCGTGGGTGGCGATGCCGATTCCCGCGGCGTTGTGTCCACCTGCTCATACGAGGCGCGTCGCTTTGGCGTGCACTCCGCCATGCCCTCGGCCGAGGCACGGCGCCTCTGTCCGCAGGCCATTTGGACGCATGGGCACTTTGATCGCTACCGCGAGGTGAGCGCGCAGGTCATGGCGATTCTTGCCGAAGAGACGCCGCGCGTTGAGCGCGTATCCATCGACGAAGCCTTTATCGATATCACACCGGGTCGTTTTGCGCCCGAGGACCCGCTGCTGGTTGCACGGCGCATAAGCGACCGCGTGGCAGCGCTGGGAGTGACCTGTTCCATTGGCGTGGGCTGCAACAAGACGGTCGCAAAGATCGCAAGCGAGCGGGATAAGCCGTTTGGGCTGACCATCGTGCGCCCCGGAACCGAGCAGCGCTTTTTGGCCGCGCTGCCGGTATCTGCCATGAGCGGCATCGGGCGCTCGGCCGAGGAGCGACTGCGCCGCATGCGCATCTACACGCTCGGCGAGCTGTCACGCGCGCCGGAATCCACGCTAGCTGCAATTTTTGGCGTCAACGGCGAACGCATGCGCCAGCGTGCGCTGGGGCTCGAAATATCCGAAGTAACAAGCCTCGATGAGGAACGCGAGGTTAAATCCGTGAGCAATGAGCGCACCTTTGCGAAAGATTTGACTGAGCGTGGGGACATCGAAGCGGCGATTGCGCTGTTGGGAGAGTCGGTTGGACGCCGCCTGCGCCGTCAGGGACTGACGGGCGGCACGGTAACGCTCAAGCTTAAGTATTCGTATGGCAGCGGACGCACGGCGCAGCGGCGGCTTCCCCACCCCACCGACGACGAGAATATCTTTGTGGCGGTTGCGCTCGAACTGCTCGACAACATCTGGCAGGAAGGCATGCATGTTCGCTTAGCAGGCATCGGCATGAGCGACTTTGACCATCAGGGCGGCATCCAGACCGACCTGTTCTGCGAAGTCGACGACCGCGGAGCCCAATCAAGCGACCGTCGCGACCTCTCCGTCGCGATCGATGCCGTCCGAGACAAGTTCGGCGACACCGCCCTATCTTTCGGCCGCCAATCCCGCTTCGACGATTAACCGCCTTTGGGCAAAAAGAAAGCCGGGCAGGTGCGGAAAACCGCAACTGCCCGGCGAAATGCGCGAGGCTAGCTAAAAGCCCCATATCAAATGAGCCACTAGAGGAGGTCGAGGGGGAGCTGGGGGGCGTCGCCCCAGAGCTTTTCTAGGCGGTAGAAGTCGCGCGCTTCGGGAGTGAAGACGTGGACGACAACCGAACCATAGTCCATGAGCATCCAGGTCTTCTGCTCGCGGCCCTCGATGGAGAACGGATGCTCGCCGCAAGCCTCGGCGACCTTCTCCTCGATCTCGTCGACGATAGAATCGACCTGGCGGTTGTTGGTACCGGTGGCGAGCACAAAGTAGTCGCACACATCGGAAAGCTCGGTCAGGTCGAGCACCTGAACGTCCTCGCCCTTCTTGTCGTAGGCGGCCTGCGCGGCGGCGCGGGCGACATCCTCGGCGGCGACACCGCTCGCGGACAGCGAGGCGGCGGTGCGGTCGGACGTAGCAACGAAACTCTTGTGCTCCACACCTTCAAGAATCTGTTCGTCAGTCATGGTCTCGTCGGCCATGGAATACCTCTTTCTAGACAGCCCGAGCTAGCGCAGCTGGGCGTAATGGTTGTAAATCGTAATAGCCGTGGGATAAAGATAACGCCCGGTCTGGATCACATAGACCAGACCCTGCGCAAAACAGGAGAAGAACAACTCGTCGAGCGAGGACTTCCCCACCATCTTGCGCAGCGCATGGGCATAATCGCCGTGACGGTTGGGCTCGATGGCATCGGCCACAAAGACCACCATATCGAGCGGCGTCATGTCGCAAGCACCTACGGTGTGACGGTCGACAGCCTGGAAAACGGCCGGCGACAGCTCGGGAAAAAGCTGCGGAAGCTCATAGGCGGCAACAGGGCCATGCAAAAGCGGCGTCGCAGCGGAAGGGGAGCCGGCAACCTTGATGCCATAATGAAGCGCGCGGGCCACGAGCTCGTCATCGGAAAGCACCTTGTCCCAGTCGTGGATCAAGCCGGCGGCAGCAGCATTAAAGCGGTCAACGCCATAGACCTCGGCCAGATGAAGTGCGGTCTCGGCAACACCAAGCGAATGCACATAGCGCTTGCGCTTATCCTTCATGCGAACATCGAGCAACTCTTGAATGCGCTTGAGCAGCGCGCGCTCATCGCCCTCAAACTGATCCTCTACCGACAACATAGACCCCCATCACTCAAAATCTTCTTGGCCCAAATCGGCATATAGCCTGCGTTTGCGAATGTAGCCGAGCACGGACTCGCTCGTAAGATAGCGCACACTCATACCGCGAGCAACACGCTTGCGAATGTTCGTCGAGCTGATCGCCAGCGCCGGAATCTGAATATAGCGCACATCGAACGGCAGCCCAGACTCTTTGATGCGGGCACGCGCCGTATCGATATCAAAGCCCGGTCGCGTCGCCGCAATAAAGGTAGCAAGCTCAGCGATTCGTTCGGCATCATGCCAGGTCACAATATCGATAATCGCGTCGGCGCCCGTAATAAAGTAGAGCTTTACCTGCGGCGGGTAAAAGTCGCGAAGGGCATGAAGCGTATCGGCCGTATAGGTTACGCCCGGACGGTCGATCTCGAACCGGCTCGCCAAAAAGGCCGGGTTCGCGGCGGTGGCGAGAACCGTCATGGCATAACGGTCCTCGGCAGGCGTCACCGGCTTGTCAAGCTTAAAGGCAGGCGTGCCCGCCGGCATAAAGAGCACGGCATCCAAGTCGAGGGACTCGCGAGCCTGCTCAGCGGTCACCAGGTGTCCGTAATGGATGGGATCAAAGGTGCCACCCATAATGCCAAGCCTAAACTCCTGCCCGTCCTCTAGAGGAAGCTCGGGCAGACCGATTCCACCGCGCAGCGACATGGCTTACTCGCCCTCCGGGGTCTCGACATCGTCCGCGAGGTCTGCCACATCGACAACCTCGACGCCCTCATCCGCAGCATCGGCCACGTCAATGGCCTCAACGGCAACGTCCTCGCCAGCATCATCGAGCTCCTCGTACTCCGAGAAGTCCTCGGCGCCCTCAAAGTCAAAGGCACGCTGGCAAATACGGACCTCATCGCCCGCACGGCAACCGGCCTTCTCGAGCGCGTCGTCAACACCCATACGCGCAAACTTATGCTGCAGGTAAATGACGGCTTCCTCGTTTTCCCAGTCGGTCTGGATGACCATGCGCTCAATCGCGCGACCAACCACACGGAAGGCACCGGGCTCTTCCTGGACAATGCGGAACCGCTTCTCACGCTGCAGGCGGCGGCGCTCCCACTCATCGTCGCGCAGAACGACCGGCTCATCGGAGACCGCCAGCTCGGCGCGAAGCTTAGCCACCTGCTCGCCCACGGCAAGCATCAGCGTGTTGAGGCCGGCGCCCGTCACGGCGGACACGGCAAAGAACATATGGCCATCGTCGAGCGCTGCACGCTTAAGGTCGGCAATCTTGTCGGCCGTGCCCGGCGCATCGCACTTGTTGGCGACAACGACCTGCGGACGCTCCGAAAGCTCGGCGCCATACTGCTCGAGCTCGCGGTTGATGATGTGGTAATCCTCAACCGGATCGCGATCCTCAAAACCGCCCGTCATGTCGACGACATGCATAATCAGGGCCGTACGCTCAATGTGGCGCAGGAACTGGTGACCCAGGCCCTTGCCCTCGCTCGCACCCTCGATGAGACCGGGGACATCGGCAACAACGTAAGAATACTCGCCGGCACGCACCATGCCCAGATTGGGCACGAGTGTGGTAAACGGATAGTCAGCGATCTTGGGACGGGCGGCACTCATGCGCGCAATGAGCGAGGACTTACCCACCGAGGGAAAGCCCACGAGCGCGGCATCGGCCATAAGCTTCATCTCGAGCTCAATCCAGTGCTCCTCGGCCGGTTCGCCCAGCTGAGCGAACGCGGGGGCGCGGCGCACCGACGTCACAAAGTGCGTGTTGCCCAGGCCGCCGGCACCACCGGGGGCTACGACCACACGCTCGCCGTCGTGCACCAGGTCGGCAATCTCGAACATCGGGGTCTGCGTCTCGGGATCGAGCTCGCGGACTACGGTGCCCATGGGAACCTTCAAAATCAGGTCCTCGCCGCTCTTACCGTTACGACGGGCACCCTGCCCGTGCGTGCCGCGCTCAGCGCGGAAGTGATGCTTAAAGCGGTAATCGATCAGCGAAGACAGCTGAGCATCGGCCTGGATGACGACATTGCCGCCACGACCGCCGTCGCCGCCATCGGGGCCGCCCTTGGGAACAAATGCCTCGCGCCTAAACGACATGCATCCGGCTCCGCCGTCGCCGCCGCAAACGTTAATGCGGCTGATATCGGTGAACTGTGACAACAGAATCGCCTCCTACAAAAAAGAGGGAGACCCTTGAATCCTAAAACTCAAGTGCCTCCCACATATGTGCTCTATGAAGGGTGAATTACGCGTTCGCGAGCGGGCGTACGCTGACCCTGTGCTTGATACCCTTGTGGAACTCAACGGTACCGTCGACCAGCGCGAACAGCGTGTCGTCCTTGCCACGGCCAACGTTCTCACCCGGGTGGATGTGCGTGCCGTGCTGACGGACGAGAATCGTGCCCGTGGTTACCGTCTGGCCGGCGAAGCGCTTCGTGCCAAGGCGCTGACCGCGGGAGTCACGGCCATTACGGGAGGAACCGAGTCCTTTTTTGTGTGCCATTGTGTATACCTACTCTTTCGTTACGAGTGTAATCTACTCGGCGACGGGAGCCTCGGCAACAGCCTCGGCCTCTGCCTTGACAGCCTTCTTGGCGCGGGACGTAGCCTGGACCTTCACGATCTTCAGCTTGGTGAGCTGCTGACGATGACCCTTCAGACGACGATAGCGCTTACGCTTGTGGAACTTGAAGACCAGCTGCTTCTCGCCCTTGAACTGCTCAACGATCTGAGCGGTAACCTTGGCCTTGGCCAGCTTGTCGGGATCGGTGACGATCTTCTTACCATCGTTGAGGAAGATGACCGGCAGGGTGACCTTGTCGCCCTCATTGCCCTCGATCTTCTCGACGGTGATGACATCGTCGGTGGCGACCTTGTACTGCTTGCCGCCCGTGTTAACGATTGCGTACATGTTTACTTGCCCTTCATGCATCAGTTAGTGCAACAGCCGAATATAGTAGCAGGCGATAATACCCCCGTCAACGAGTATGTGGAGCAAATCCACAAGTTCGCACAGGTATGGGGCTGACGAGTCGGCCCTCGTCGTCCTCGCATGCTTGATTCTGACGCTCGACATCGTAGGAGCAGATGGTCACGAGGTCTTGCATACCGGTGGAAACAATAGGTGCATCCACGCCCGGGGTCAAGCCCTGCAACAAAACATCAGCAGCGGAAAGCAAAATTTCCGGACGCATGGAGCCCTCGTTGTCGGCATGGGTGTCGAGCATGAGCACCAAATGATCCGGGCGCTCCCCCGCCGTGAGCTCATAGCCCACGAGCGTGTGATCCAAATCCACGCGCTTGCTCTTTTTGCCGCGCGCGTAGTCGATGCCATGGTCCGCGCGCAGCGTATCGATCGCACGACACACCTCATCGGCGCTTACGGGCGCCTCGGGATCCAAGTGCAGGTCGATGCGATACGACAGGCGCGTGAGCTGCGCCGTCAACGCCGGCGTGCGCACGTCGATGTACGCTGCCTCGATGGGTGCCAGATCGGCCGGAGACGCCGCAGCCAGGCGCCCAAACGCCTCGTCGAGCGCCACGAACTCGGTCATAAACAGGTCATACCACTCGCAAGTCGACGACGTACCCACCGGTAGCGCCGAAGAGAAGCCCACGCGCATGTGCGGAGAGAAGCCCTGCGTGACGGCATAGGGAAGTCCCGCACGGCGCACGATGCGCTCAATGGTATGGATTACTTCGAGATGGCCCAGGTACTTAAGGCGATCGCGCTTGCCATAGCGAACACGAAGCCTAAAGAGCGTGGGGTTGTCGGTCAGGCGCTCACTCATGCGCGATCACCCATCAATACATTCTTGGCGTGGAGCGTGGGACAGATTCCGCAGCCGGTGCACGACGTGCGGGTGCAGTCGGGAGTCGTGACGCCCTCGAGCGAGCGACGGTACTCGCGCTCGAGGAAGCCGCGCGTGCAGCCGGGGCTCACGTGCTCCCACGGCAGGCGCCAGCCCAACTCGTAGGGCAGGTGCACAAGCTCATTGAGGTCGATGCCGTTTTTGGCAGCAGCCTCCTTCCAGTTATCGAGCGAGAAATGCTCTACCCAGGCGTCAAAACGCGAGCCGGCACGCCAGGCATCGATGATGACGGGCGTCATGTCACGACCGGCGCGGGACAGCGCGGCCTCGATGAGCGAGGTCTCGGCATCGTGGTAATGCACGCGGACGGCACGGTTGCGAACGCTCGTGATAAGCAGCTTCTGGCGACGCTTGACGTCGTCGTAGTCGAGCTGCGGGCACCACTGGAACGGCGTGGCAGCCTTGGGGATAAACACCGAAACCGAGATGGACACCGAGATCGAGCCGCGACGAGCCTTGGGCACCACAGAACGACCGAGCTCCAGCACGTGATCGGCCAGATTGGCGATGGCCACGATGTCCTCGTCGCGCTCGCCGGGAAGGCCCATCATAAAGTAGAGCTTCATGCGGTTCCAGCCGGCCTCGAAGGCCGCCTTGGCCGCACGGTCCAGGTCCTCCTCGGTCACGTTCTTGTTAATGATGTCGCGCATGCGCTGGCTGCCGGCCTCGGGTGCGAACGTCAGGCCGCCCTTCTTTTCGCCGGCGACCGACTCGGCCATATCCACGCCAAACGAATCCAGGCGCTGCGACGGAATAGACACGCGAATACCCGTATCCTCCAGGCGACGGTTGAGCCTGTCAAGCACGTCACGAATGCAGGAGTGGTCGGTCGTGGAGAGCGAGGTCAGCGACACCTCGTCATAGCCGGTCTTTTCCAGACCCTGAATCACCGACGAGACGATCTGGTCGGCCGAACGCTCACGCACCGGGCGATACGTCATGCCGGCCTGGCAAAAACGACAGCCGCGAGCGCAGCCGCGCAGAATCTCGATAGACAGGCGGTCGTGAACCAGCTGCGCATAGGGCACGCACGACTGCGACAGCGGATTCGTGGCGCCGAAATCCTCGACGACGCGTTTGTAGACCACGGTCGGCGCATCCTTGCCCTCGCGCGGCACGGTGTAGCCGTGCGGCGAGCAGGGCTCGTCGTGACGAACCTCATAGAGCGACGGCACGTAGTTGCCGGCAATGGATGCAAGCTGCTCAACAATCTGCGCGCGCGGGACTCCTTCGTCGCGCAGGCGGCGATGCAGCTGGCAGGTCTCGAGCAGCGATTCCTCGCCCTCGCCGATGAGGATGGCATCGAAGAAGGCCGCGTACGGCTCGGGGTTGTACACCGAGGGGCCGCCGGCGATGATGATGGGGTCGTCTTCACCTCGGTCGGCCGCTAACAGCGGAATGCCAGCGAGATCGAGTGCCTCAAGGAAGTTCGTCACCGCCATCTCGTGCGGCACATGCAGGCCGACGATATCAAACGAAGCGACCGGCGCTGCACCCTCGAGCGAGAGCAGCGGAATGCCTGCCTCGCGCATAGCGTCACCCATATCGGGCCACGGCACATAGCCACGCTCGCAGGAGATGCCCTCGGCCTGGTTAAGGATGTTGTAGAGGATGGCGATACCCTGGTTGGGCAGACCAACCTCGTACACATCCGGGTAGATCAGGCAGCAACGGTAGTCGGCATCGGCCTTGGAAAGCGTGCCCCACTCGTGATCGATATAGCGACTCGGCTTTTCGACCTTGGCGAGCAGCGGCTCAATTAAATGAAAGCAGTCTTGATACGGAACGCGCAACGGAAAACCCCTAAGCAGCGAGATCGGATGCGTCTTGATAGGACGCCATAGGACGGGTAGCGCCCGCGACCGTGGTCACCAGATCGCGAACGCGGGAGAACGTGGCAGTGACCACCTCGTTGGCACGGCTGTAGTCGACATCGCGCTCGTAGAGCGAAACAAGCGCACGGCCCATGCCATAGGTGCCCGCGGCAGCAGTGAGCGCCTTAACGGCAAACCCAATATGCGGCGTCTGCTTGACGAGCGCGCGGGTGACCGCGCGGATCACAAGACCGCCGGCAAGCACGCCCGCGACCTCGTAGCCGCGCTCAGGCTTAATGCCGCGTCCAAAGACGGCAGCGAGCTCAAAGAGCATGCCCACCTGCGCCAGCGCCATAACGGGATAATCGGCGCCCGGCAAAAACACCAGCGCACCGGTCGCCATATTGGTGAGCGCGCACGAGGTGATGATACGATTGGCCGCCGCGATGCGCATGAAGGCAAAGTTCGCCGCAAAAGCCGTTTCCTTTTCGGTGCGATCGAGAATCCAGCGGGCAAGCGTCTCGAGCAGATACGTCTTATCGGTTGCCGCCACCACGCCGAGCATGGGCGTGGACTCCTCGATAAACGGCACCTCCACAGCAGACTCGGCAAGCACGCACACGGGCGCGCCGGCGATCACGAGCTCCTGCACGGCACTCTCCAAGCGGTCGGAACCGCACGAGAGCACCAGTACCACATCGGTATCGGTCTTTGGAGCAATTCGCTCCTCCCCCAGACGCTCGACGCGCACAATGCCCGAGGTCGTCTGCGGCACAAAGGCGTCACGCACCGTCTCGGCCAGAAAGCGCGAGGCGGACGAATCCAGATAGACCGAGACGCGCACCGGCGTATCGGAATCCTTCTTAACGGACGCGCCCATCTTAAAAGCGCGGGTCAGCTTATCTACGGGAATATTCATAGCAAACCCCTCCAGCGGTTACGCGGCGCCCGAACGATGCCGCCATATGGATTGTACGATACCCACCGTCAGCAGCTGAATCATCATCGAAGACGAACCGAAGCTAATAAACGGTAGCGGAATACCGGTAATCGGCATCATGCCGATGCACATGCCGATGTTTTCGAAGGTCTGGAACGCCCACATGCCAACGATGCCCACACACGATAGGCGCAAGAACAGCGACTCACACTTAAAGGCGACGCGAATCGTCGAAAAGATCAGCAGCACGTAGAGGCATAGGAGCAAAAAGGAACCGCAAAAGCCAAAGGTCTCGGACAGGAAGGCGAAGACGAAGTCGGTGTGGAACTCAGGCAGAAAGCCGCCGGCCGACTGCGTCGCATGGCCCAAACCCTTACCAAAGAAGCCACCCGAGCCAACGGCGATAAGCGACTGCTGCAGGTTGTAGGCATCGTCCGAATCGGCATTATCGGGGTCGATAAAGACCGTCAGGCGGTTCATCTGATACTGCTTGATGAGCACATCGTGGCCGAGCAACGAATCAAAAACCGAATCGAGCGCCAGGACGAGGGCCACCAGGCCCACGAGCAGGGCCAGGGTCGACAGCACCCATTCGCGGCGCGCACCGCTCATGCAGATGACGATGGCGCCCGAGACCAGCACGACCAGGCCCGAGCCCAGGTCGCCCATGGCGACGACGGCCAAAAACGGGATGGACAGCATGCCGCAGAGCTTAACGTAGTCGCGAACGGTATCGATGCGGCCGTTATACTGCGAGCCAAGCGTGGCGATAAAGAAGATGGTGATAAGCTTGGCAAGCTCAACCGGCTGGAATGTCAAGCCGATACCGGGAATCTTGATCCAGCCCGTCATGCCCAGACCGCCTGTATAGGACAGACCCGGAATCTTGGGTGAGAAGATAACGATCAGGTCGATGACGAGCAACGCTGTCGAGAAATTGGAAATACCGCGCAGGTCGGTACGCCAGACCAGCACCGCCAGCACCGCCCCGATGCCAATTCCCAGAAGATGACGTGAGAACGAAGCATCGGCCTTAAACTGCGAAGCCGACCAGATAATGATGGCACCGTAGGCGACGAGCGCCACTGTAGCCACGAGCACACCGATATGCACCTTTTGGCGAAACGTGCCGCGCGAGGCCGAAAGTTGCTTGTTGACGCGGTCCAGGCTGCTGCGAGAGCCGGTCTTGGTTGAACGGAACAGATCCGCCGGAGAAAAATCCATCGCAACCTCCTATCGAACCGAAGAATCGCCCGAGGCCGAAGAGGTATCGGGCTCGTCATAAATCACGCCGAGCACATCGCGCACGACATGCATCGCGGTATCTGAGCCACCGCCGCCCTGCTCCAGAACAGTAGCGATGACATACTTGGGATCATCGGCCGGCGCATAGGCGCAAAACCACGCGTATTCGTCCTCGCCGCTTTTCTCGCCCGTGCCCGACTTGCCGTATACCTGCGGCGTCAGGGTGCCAAAGTGAGCCGCCAGGGACGTCGATGCCGTGTAAATCACGTCGTGCATGCCGTTGCGAACAAGAGCCAAATCCGAATCGCTGTTGATCTTGGCCTCCAGGCGCTTCTTCTTGCCTTTGCCGTTGTACTTATAGGCATCGCCGTCGCCATCGCGCGACACGGCAGACAAAAACACGTGAGGCACGTACTGCTTACCGCCGTTGGCAAGGCCCATGTAGGCGCATGCCATCTGCAGAGGCGTCACCAGGATGTCGCCCTGGCCGATGGCAATGTTGGTCATATCGCCGGCATTCCACTTGCGGTCCTCGGCAGAGGCGTCGGTAAAGTACGACTCTTTCCACTCGGCATCGGGAATACGGCCCGCGCCCTCACTCGGCAGATCGATACCGCAGGTCTTGCCTAGGCCCCAGCGACGAAAGACCTCCTGCAGGCCCTCGGAATGTTGCTCGTCATAAAAGAAGGCCTTGCCCATGTCGTAGAAGACGGGGTCGCACGAGTTGGCGATACCCGACTGCAGCGTCATGGTGCCGTGTCCAGACGTCAGCCAGCAGCGCTTGCCCCAAGCCTTGCCCAGGCCCGTCCAATAGCCCGTGCAGTTGGTTGTCTGCGTTGAAGTGTAGGTTCCAAACTCAAGACCGGCCAGTGCCGAGAGCGGCTTGATGGTCGAGGCCGACATGTACTGTCCGCTAATGGCGCGGTTGAGCAGCGGGTGCGAACCCTTGTCATCATTGAGCTCGGTCCACACGTCATTTGAGACGCCGCCGATAAAGACGGACGGATCGAACTTGGGCTCGCTCGCCATGCCCAGGATCTCGCCATTGTTGGGATCGAGACACACCACAGCGCCGTTGCCGGCATTGCTGTAGCCAGTGGTCTTGGCAAGCTCGATGGCGCTCGCCAGCGCCGTCTCACAGGCCTGTTGGATCTTAAGGTCGAGCGTGAGCTTAATGTCGGAGCCGGCCTTGGCGGGCACGGCGCCGGCCTGACCGGTCACATTGCCCGAAGCATCGACCTTGACGGTCTGCTCGCCACGAATACCCTGCAGCAGGTTTTCGTAGTAGCTCTCAACACCCGCCTGGCCCACGATATCGCCCGACTGGTACGTAATCTTGCCAGCAGAAGCATCATCATCGCCAGAGGTTTTCTTATTCTGGGCCTCGAGCTGCTCGGAGGTAATGGTGCCGGTATATCCCAAGATATGGCATGCCGTCTCGCCATATGGATACTGGCGCTCGGTACGCTCGGCAATCTTGACGCCCGGGAACTCGCCGGCGTGCTCCTGAATATAGGCAACCGTGGAGCGACGGACGTCCGTCGCGATGGTATGCAGGCTCTGGGCGCCCTCGGAATTGTCCTGAATATTGCGCAGAACCGCCACGTAGGGCATACCGAGCACGTTGGCAAGATGACGAACCAGAACCTCATCCTCGGCAAGGTCGCGATAGGCCACGACAGCAAGTGAGGGACGGTTCTGGACAAGCGCCACGCCATTGCGGTCGAGGATGCGACCGCGCACAGCGGGTGTGGTAACGGTGCGCGTCTGATTGCTATTAGCCTGCTTTTCGTAATAGTCCGACGAGACCATCTGCATGCCCCACAGCTTGACGGCAAGCGCCGCAAACATCGCGCCCACACCCGTGGTGAGGATGGAGAAGCGGCCCTTAAAGGCGGTCGCCGCGGTATTGCCCTCGCCCTCGGTGGCGCGCGGGGCCGTTCCATGCTGCGTATCGTAGGTAAAACGAGAATCGCCGCGACGCATGATGACCAGTGCGACCACGATGGCCACAACCAGCACAATACCGGCGATAATAACCGTCATCTGGGAAGACATCTACGAGCCTCCCCTATTTGAGCTTACGGGTCTTGGGCTTAAAGCGCATGCCCGTCTGGCGTCCGCCACGTGCGGAGAATCCATAACCGGACTGCGGCACGACGCCGGACATCAAAAACGGAATGGCAACCAGACCCGTCAGGATCGAAGACGGCAGCGCATGGCCGAAGATCGCCACGACAAAGCTCGTCTCCAAACCCATAAACAGCAAGATGATGCTGTAGATCACATTAACGACGAACGCGAAGGCGCCCACAGTGATGCCGCGCGCACTCGGGGTACCGCCCGTCTGACCGGCAGCGCTATGCACCAGGGCAAAAGAACCCACGGTCAGCAGGAGCGACATAACGCCCACCGGCACGGCAGCGGAAAGGTCATAGAACAAGCCGCTGCAAAAACCGCACACGACGGCACGGGTCGGGTCGCCCGAGAACACGCTTAGGCACACCAGGATAATCATAAAGTTGACGCGACCGCCCGCAATGGAGATCTGCGGTGCCAGGCCTGCCTGCAGCAGCACGCACACAATGGCGGCGATTACAAACGTACGGGAGCTCATCCCCTGCTCGTGTAGATCCATGGACATGCCCCCTATTCGCTCGAGCCGGAATCGGTCGTCTCGGACGTGTCGGAACTGTCATCCGGGCTCTCGTCCTTCGTCTTGGTCGCAGCATCGCGCGACGTTCCCTGCGGCGTGCTGTTGGCCGTGTTCACGTCCTCATCCAAGGCCGACTGTTCGTCGGTCAGCGAGGTAATGACCAGCACTTCCTCGTTGTTCTCGGCCGTGGTCTGAGCGCGCACCACAATGGTGTAGTACACGTCGTTTGCCGATTTCTCAACCGACGAGACGGTGCCGAGCGGAAGGCCCTTGGGGAACACACCGCCAATGCCCGAGGTCACGATGATGTCGCCAACCTTAACGTCGGAATCGACGCTCACGTACTCAAGACGCAGCGTGCCGTCAGCCTGACCCTGCAGCATGCCCTGGGCGCGCGTGTCCTGCACCATAGCGGACACGCCCGAGTTCTCGTCGCCAATCAGGCGCACGGTGGACGTCTTGGCCGAGACCTCAATAATCTGGCCTATGACACCGGCAGAACTCGTCACAGGCATGTTGATGGTAAGACCGTCGGCAGAACCCTTATCGATGGTGACGGTCGAGGTCCAGGCATCGCCCGAAGCGCCGACGATACGAGCTGCGGTTGATTTGAGGTTGTAGGTCGACTGCAGACCGACCAGACCCTCCAGTCGCTCGGCGGTCTTTTGAGCCTCGGAGAGCTCGGCGACCTTAGAGGTCAGCTCCTCGTTTTGCTTCTTAAGCTCGTCAAGCGTGTCCTGCGACGCCGTAAGGTTAGAGAACACGTTACCGACCGCATTGAAGGGAGCCGCCACAGCCGAGCCCAGAAAACGCACCGGCGAGGTAATCGTCGTCACGCCCGAACGCACGGCATGAATCGGCCCCGTCTCGCCCTCGCGAATGTAAAACGTGAGCAGCAACACCGAAATCAGGCTGAAAACAATCAACGGGCGCATACCCGTTGATTGTCGCTTGGTATTCAGATTTGTGGAGAAACCCGAAGATCGTGCCAAATGGAATCCACCTTTTGGAAATTAAGCATTGGTCTGGACGAAGCCGCCATCAAACGCATTGGCCTCGAGCACGCGGGCACAGCCGTTAACAACGTTATCGAGCGCCGTGGGGCTGACGTTGACCGAAACGCCGGTCTCATCGCGCAGGCGCACGTCGAGACCGCGCAGCAGCGCGCCGCCACCGGTCAGCAAAATGCCGTAGTACATAAGGTCCGAGGCAAGATCGGGAGGCGTAGCGTCGAGTGCGTCCTTGACGGCCTTGGCCATCTCGTCGAGCGGCTTGTTGAGTGCGCGACGAATCTCCTCGCTCTCGATGCGCACGGTCTTGGGCAGACCGGTGATCACGTCGCGGCCGTTGACCTCGACGTCGAGCTCATCCTTGAGCGGCACGGCGGAGCCGACCTTGATCTTGATGTCCTCTGCCGTACGCTCGCCGATGGCCAGGTTGTAGGCATCACGAACGTGCGTGAGGATGGCCTGATCGAACTCGTCGCCGGCAATACGGATGGACTGCGAGACGACGATGCCGCCCATAGCGATAACGGCAACCTCGGTGGTACCGCCACCGATGTCGATGACCATGGAGCCGGTGGGTTCCTCGACGGGCAGGTCGGCGCCGATAGCGGCGGCCATAGGCTCTTCGATCAGATAGGCCTGGCGGGCACCGGCCTGGATCGTGGCCTCAAAGACAGCGCGCTTCTCGACCGACGTGACACCGGAGGGAACGCAGACGACAACACGCGGACGCGGAGTCCACGGATAGCGCTTCTCGGACGCCTTATCGATAAAGTAGCGAAGCATGGCCTCGGTAACATCGAAGTCGGCGATGACGCCGTCCTTCAGGGGACGAACGGCCACGATGTTGCCGGGCGTACGGCCGAGCATGCGCTTTGCCTCGATACCGACCGCCAGGATGCGCTCGTCGTTTTTGTCGATAGCGACAACGGAGGGCTCGCGAATGACGATGCCCTTGCCGCGCACGGAGACAAGCGTATTTGCGGTGCCGAGGTCGATGGCAAGATCGCCCGCATAGCTACCGAAGAACATATCCATCAAAGAAAACAACGCAACTCCTGATGTGTTGGATGATTGCTGGAAAACTACTAGCTCATCATACTAGCGCAAGCCCGGCACCTCACTTGCGGTGAAGCGCCGGGCAAAGCTAAATCCCATAAGGTCACTACTGGTTGTCAGCAGCCGAGAAATCCATATCGAGCGAAGAAACGGCCCAGCCGATATGATTGTCGGAGCGCACGAATTTGACGGTGTACTCCTGCTCGCCGCCCTTGGACAGCGATGCCTTCACCTTAGCGGTCGTCTCGGTCATGGACTGATCCATGCCCTCGACGGACATGGTGGCACCCTGCGGAATCGAGGAGATGATCATCGACTTAGCGTCCTCGGACAGGCTCGAGGCCAGGCAAGACTCGGCCTTTGCGGTGTCACCGTCACCGGCAGCCTGGAACAGATCGGTAACGACAGACTCCTGAGACGGGAAGCCAAAGCCGCGCGTGTAGGCAAAGCCCAGACCGCCCGCGGCGATCAAAATGAGCAGAAGCAGCACGATGAAGACTTTGAGGCCCGTGTGGCGATGGCGGCGACGGACCTTGGCCTGCTTACGATCCTGACGGTCCTGCTGGACCATCTCGGACTCGGACAGCGTAAAGAAGCCGGTGTCCGAGGGATCGGGCATAAACTGACCGGTCGCGCCCGTAGGATCGAGCGGATCGACGGCAGGAGCGTCCATCGCGGGCGCCGGAGCCGTGGCCATAGCCGTCTGGGCAGACAGCGCAGCAAGCGAATCCTGCACGCGGGCAAGCTCATCGGCCTGCTCGGAGGTGAGCTGGTAGATGCCATCGGCAGTAGCGGCATTAAAGGCGTCGAGTGCGTCGGAGGGACGGCCGGCGGCAGAAAGCGCCTGACCCATGCCGGCGTTGAGCGCGCGCGTGTCGTCGCGGGGGCCGGCAAAGTCGATAGCCGTGCGATAAGTCTCCACGGCATCCGCCGGACGGCCGAGCTTAATGAAGCAACGACCGAGCTCGCCGAGTGCGGCGGCAGGAGCCGGATTGGCGCCGTCGATGGCAGCCTGACGGAAGGCGGTTCCCGCGTTGGCATAGTCGCCCGACTGGAACAGCGCATTGCCCAGGCCCAGATAGGCCTTGAACGGCGTGGCATAGGAAGCATCCTGCGTAGCGGCAGAGAAAGCCTGAGCGGCCGTCGTGTAGTCGCCCACGGCGGCGAGCGCCTTGCCGCGGTTGGTGAGCAGCGCGCCGCGCTTGCCGTAGGTACCGTCGTTGAGGGCGGCGGCATAGGCCTCGGCGGCCTCGGCATACATGCCAAGGTGCATCAAGGCGTTGCCACGAAGGTGATCGGCCTCGCCCATAATCTCATCGGGAGTCTTTGCCGCCCCAAGCATCTGGGCTGCAGCAGAAAAATCACCCGCGCGGTAAGCGGCGCGGCCCTGTTGGATCAGCTGGCTATTCAAGGAAGTCCCCTTTACTCGTGAACGATCTCGACATGGACGATCTCGTCGCCGGCACGCAGCTGCGAAATCACATCGAGACCCTCGACCGTGGTACCAAAGACGGTGTAACCGGAATCGAGGTTATGCTGGGCACCCAGGCAGAAGTAGAACTGCGAACCCGCGGAATCGGGGTCCATGGAGCGTGCCATGGCAAGGGCGCCATCGACATGGCTGTTGCGCGGATTGGTGGCAAACTCGCCCTTGATGCAGTAGCCGGGGCCACCGGTACCGGGCATACCGTCGGGGCCTTCAAGACCGGCAGCGACGTCGGCGCCGGACATGTCGCGGGTATTGGGGTCGCCGCCCTGGATAACAAAACCGGGCACATAGCGATGGAACTTAAGGCCATCATAGAAGCCCATCGTGGAAAGCTCGCAGAAGTTCGCGACATGAATGGGAGCGCCCTCGCCGTCAAACTTGACCTTGATGGTACCCTTCGACGTCTCGATTACGGCGCACTCGTCGCCGACAAGCTGATACTCGGGCGTGTAGAGCTCTTTCTTAAAACCAAACATGTGGTTCCTTCCTCGTGCGTTTAAAGCATATTTGTACGAATTGTAGCAATAAGCACGGGTTTACATCAATTGCGCACGTAGGTTATGCCGACTATGGCGAACTAATTTTAGGAACGCTGCTGCGGCTTCCAGGAACCCACATTGGCGTCGTACTGGTTCAGCGCGCTGTTGCCACCCTGCGCGATGGGCGCCAGGATCTCGCTTTGGTGGGAACTCATCGACTCGCCATCGGGAATGGCCAGCGAGATGTCCCAGCTCTGGCAGATCACGTCGACGCGCTCATACATCCACTCGGCAAGCTGCTTTAAGTGGGCGATGTCATCCGCATAGACCGTATCGTCCTGATACTTAAGATTGTTGAGCTCATTTTGCGTCTTTTTAATCTGGTCACGCAGGGCGTAGGCACTCTGCGACAGCTCCTGACGGGTGGACAGCGGCGTTCGGAGATAGCCGTTGTTAAAGGAATCGATGACCTCGCCGATCTGATCCTCGTCAGCATAGGACACGATGGTCTGATACAGACCGTCGAGCCTGGTATAGAGCTGATCATCGGTGAGCACGGTTTCTTCCTGGACCACCTCGGCAGAATCGTCCTGCTTGGTATCGTCCTCAGTGGCCTCGCCCTTTTGGCGCGTGGGGAAGGTCGTCTGCGCGGCCTGGCCAAACTGGTCGTAGAAGCCAGGCATGACACCCATAGGATCGGCCGTCACGAACCAATAGGCACCGCCGCAAACGACGGCAAGGACCGCGATGATAATGAGCGGCTTGGGGATATGACGCTTGTGCTTGTGATAGGCGTCCTCGTCGGGGTGCACCTTGCGCTTGGGTTTTTGAGCATCGTCATGCAGGGAAACGGGCATGGGAATATCGACCTTGGGGATACCGAAATCCTTATCGAAAGCTGGCAGCACGCAGGTATCATTGGGGTCGGCGGCGTCCGAAAGCACCGCAGCGGCAGAGGCCGGCGCATGCGGCACCTCGGTATCGATCTGCTCTTGCGTTAGGCGCGGAAAGCCCGCCGTGCGGCCCGCTGCCAGGTCGGATGCTGCCGCGTCCTTGGAGAGGATGCCCGGAGCGGGGCGTCCGCATTTGGGGCACGTACGATCATGCGGAGAAAGACGGGCACCGCAGCCCTCACAGAACACGAACTCGGTGTGCTCGGGACCATCGCCCGGACCCACATAGGCGTTGCAGTAGGGGCAGAACGAGGCGCCGTCCTCGATAGTCTTAAGGCAATGCGGGCAGATCACGGCATCCTCTTTTCGAAGCAATTCAAATAATCGAGGTTAGAGCATAACATCGCCACGGCCCCACAGGAGCAAGGCACCAATTCAACATCGCCAGGGCGCGTAGTTACTTCTTCTTTTTGCTCGGCATCGAGACTTTGATGCCTTGGGCGGACTTGGTTATGCGAGAGCGCTTGGCTCCGCTACCCTTCTTTTTCTTGGGCTGGACCTGGGCCACGCCCTCGAGTGCGCGGGCCTCGGCCTCACGAACGGTGCGAGCTTCGCGGCGCTGCGCCATGTCGGCGGCGACGCGCTTGGCAAAACGCTCGGCCGTCGAACCCGTCGAGCTCACCTTGCCGCCACCGCGACCCAGGTGGACGCGCACACCACGGCCAAATCCAGTTGCGGCATGACGACGACGCGGCTTGAGCGAATCCATCATCGTGGCGAGCTTAAAGAACACCGAGCAGGTAAAGACCACGATGACAGCCAAGATAACCATCTGGCCCATCGACAGGTTGGCAATAGACAGCAGCTCCGGGAATCCGATAACGCCCACCAGGATGCCGGCAACTACAAACACAAAGAGCGCCACACGTAAGGGCGTGAGGGGCTGCGAGATACGCCAGATCAGGCTGACGCTCGCCGCGCACGACGTAAGCAGGCACATCGTAGACAGCGTGAGCTGGTTAAAGCCAAACACGCGCGCCACAAAGATATCGAGCGCCGCGGCCAAAATGACCGCAATCGACGCCGGCAGTGCCCGCTTGAGCACGTTCGTCAGGAACGACCCCTTCACGCGAGCATTGTTGGGCTCCAGGCCCAACACAAAGCCCGGCGCGCCGATGCAGAAGAAGTTGATGAGCGTCATCTGAATCGGCTCGAAAGGGTACGGCGGCAGCGCGATGCACAGCGCCGCCAGGCCCATCGAGAACAGCGTCTTGGTCAAGAACAGCGAAGCCGAACGCTGCAGGTTGTTGATGGAGCGACGGCCCTCGGCCACCACGGCGGGCATCGAGGCAAAATCGTTGTCGACGAGTACGATCTCAGCAACGTTACGCGCGGCATCGGAGCCGGCCGCCATGGCGACGGAGCAGTCGGCCTCCTTGAGCGCCAGCACGTCGTTGACGCCGTCGCCCGTCATGGCCACGGTGTGCTCGCGGCGCTTGAGTGCCTGCACGAGCTCGCGCTTCTGCTGCGGGGTCACACGACCAAAAACATGGTAGCGGTCCACTGCGGCATCGAGCTTGGCCGGCGTATCGAGCGTCGTGGCGTCCACATAAGCGTCCGCCCCCGGCACGCCCACCACGCGCGCGATCGACGACACCGTACGCGGGTCGTCGCCACTGATCACGTTAAGGGCCACGCCCTGCTCGTTAAAGTAGCCGATGGTCTCGGCCGCCGAGGTACGAATCTCGTCGCGGATGGTCACAAAGCCCACGGGCTCGGCCTCGCCCACCATATCGCCATCGGGCGTAAAGCCGTCCACGCGCGCCACCACGAGCACGCGGCAGGTATCGGCAAGCTCGGCGACACGGTTCTCGACCTGGGCAAACGCACGATCAGAGAGCACAAACTGCGCCGCACCCATCACATAGGAGCCCTGCGCAAACGAGGCACCACTCCACTTTTTTGAGGACGAGAACGGAATGACCGACAGCGGCTCAGACACCTCGACCGGGCGATCGGCGTAATAGTTGAGCAGCGCCTGGCAGGTCTCGTTGGCATCGGCCGAGGTCGCACGCGCCACGTTAGCCAGCGCAAAATCGAGCACCGTGGTATCGACGGGAACGGCGGCGTCGCTCTCCCCCACACCCATACCCTCGACCGGTAGCGGATAGGTACCCTCGACCTCCATGCGACCCGACGTGATGGTGCCCGTCTTGTCCAGGCACAGCACGTCGACGCGCGCGAGCGTCTCGATGCAGTAGAGCTGCTGCGCCAGCACCTTGCGGCGGGCCAGGCGCACCGTGGCGATGGCGAGCACCGACGAGGTCAGCAGCACCAGGCCTTGCGGGATCATGCCCAGCAGAGCGCCCACCGTGGACAGCAGCGCCGACGAGGGCACGCGGCCGGCCAGCAGCTCGGAGAAGCACCACGAAAGCGCGCTATTGCCCGGGGTTCCCGCGGCATCCCACAGCTCGCTCACGCTCGAGGCAAACAACGCCAAACCGAGCGGGATCATGATGATGCTCGCAAAGCGCACGATGGCGTTAAGCGCGTTCATGATCTCGGAATTGACCTTTTTGACGTACTTGGCCTCGTTATTAATTTTGGCCACGTAGTTGTCGGCGCCGACATGGATCACGCGGGCGCGCAGCAGACCCGAGTCGATAAAGCTGCCGCTCATGAGCTCGGAACCGGGCTGTTTCTTAATAAGATCGCTCTCGCCCGTCAGCAGGCTCTCGTTCACGAGCGCCTCGCCCGAAACCACCACGGCGTCAGCGGGGATCTGGTCGCCGCGCCCCAGGCGGATGATGTCGTCGAGCACGATCTGGTCCAGGTCGAGCTCCACCTCGGAGCCGTCGCGCACCGCGATGGCCTTCTTGGAGGTCAGCAGCGTGAGCTTATCGACCATCTTCTTAGAGCGCATGGACTGGATGACACCGATGGCGGTATTGAGAAACACCACGAACAAAAACGTCAGGTTCTTAAACGACCCGGTCAAAATGACCAGGAACGCCAAGATCACGTTGATCAAATTGAACAGCGTGCAGAGGTTCTCGATGATGAGCTCTTTGACCGACTTGGTCTTGAGCTCCATGTTGCGGTTGATCTTACCGGCGGCGATGCGCTCCTCGACCTCGGCGGTCGAGAGTCCGCGCTCGATATCCGTTGCTGCCATACCACGTCCCATCACGTCGCGTCGGTATAAGAAAAACCGCCCGGACCATGCGAGGTTCGGACGGTCTCACGTTCGATGGTGCCCCATGTTGGATTCGAACCAACGGCCTTCTGCTCCGGAGGCAGACGCTCTAATCCCCTGAGCTAATAGGGCCAACGTTTGGCATTATACCCAAGTGCACCACGGGCTATCAAAATAAAAGAAAAAGCTTTGCAATTCCGAGGAAGACGCGGCGCAACGGCCCACTTTAGAAGGCAAAAGCGAGTCAGATAGTATAAACTCTCATGCACCATATATACACGGCTCGCGATGCGGGCCGTTTTTGCAAGGGTTATCCATCGAGGTGAGAGGCACACCATGATTGCAATTTTAAAAGAGAGCGCCAGCAACGAGGCCGTCAGCCATATCGTCAGCTGGATTGAGAAAAAGGGCCTGAAGACCGATGTCTCGCGCGGCGAGAATGAGACGATCATCGGCCTGGTGGGCGATACGACCAAGATCGACCCGTTCCTGCTCGAGTCCATGGATGTCGTCGAGCGCGTGCAGCGCGTCTCCGAGCCGTTCAAGCGCGCCAACCGCAAGTTCCATCCCGAGGACTCCGTCATCGACTGCGGCCACGGCGTCAAGATCGGCGGCGATCAGTTCCAGGTCATCGCCGGCCCGTGCTCCGTCGAGGGCGAGAACCTCATCCGCATCGCCCGCCGCGTGAAGGCCGCCGGTGCCACGATGCTGCGCGGCGGTGCCTACAAGCCCCGCACGTCCCCTTACGCCTACCAGGGCATGGGCCCCGCCGGTCTGGACCTGCTGTGCGAGGCGTCTGCCGAGCTCGACATGCCGATCGTCACCGAGATCATGGACCCGCGCGACGTGCAGGTCTTCCTGGACAAGAAAATCGACGTCATGCAGATCGGCGCCCGCAACGCCCAGAACTTCCCTCTGCTCAAAGAGGTCGGCAAGACCAAGACTCCGATCTTGCTTAAGCGCGGCATGTCCGGCACGATCGATGAGCTGCTCATGGCCGCCGAGTACATCATGAGCGAGGGCAACGACAACGTCATCCTGTGCGAGCGCGGCATCCGCACCTTCGAGACCCGCACCCGCAACACCTTCGACCTCAATGCCGTGCCGGTGCTGCACCACCTGTCGCACCTGCCCGTCGTCGCCGACCCCAGCCACGCCACCGGCTACACCCGCTACGTTGAGCCCATGGCGCTCGCCGCGACCGCCTGCGGTGCCAACGGCCTGGAGATCGAGGTCCACGACGAGCCCAGCCGCGCATGGTCCGACGGCGCTCAGGCCCTCACCCCCGATCAGTTCGACGACACCATGCGTCGCATCCGAGCCATCCGCGAGGTTGTCTGCCAAGAGACCATGGAGTAGCCCATGGGTACAGTGAGAAACGCGCGCGTTAACCAGGGCGGCCCCAAGTGCGCCGGCATCGTCGGCCTTGGCCTCATCGGCGGCAGCTTTGCCCGCGGCTATGCGCAGGCGGGCGTCCGCGTGCTGGCCTGGGATCCCGATGACGATGTCATGACGGCTGCCAGCATGGGCACCGTTGCCGGCGAGCTCAACGACGAGACGCTCGGCGAATGCGACATCATCGTCCTGGCTTGCTACCCCGAAGCCTGCATCGAGTGGCTCGAGGCACACGCCCAGGCACTCGCCGACGCCACCGATACCGAGGCCATCATGGGCCCCGTGGTAATTGACACGGTGGGCGTCAAGGGTATCGTGTGCGAGCGCGCCTTTGAGCTTGCCCGCGAGCACGGCTTTTACTTTGTGGGCGCGCACCCCATGGCGGGCACGCAGTACTCGGGCTATGCACACTCCCGCGCCGACCTGTTCCAGGGCGCCCCGCTGGTGCTCGTACCGCCCGCGGTGGACGATGCGCTCAAGCTGGAGCTTTTGGGCCAGGTGCGCGAGATGGTGCGCCCCTTGGGCTTTGGCAAGTTCAGCGTGACCAGCGCCGCCGAGCACGACCGTGTCATCGCCTTCACGAGCCAGCTTGCGCACGTGGTATCCAACGCCTACGTCAAAAGCCCCACTGCCCAGGTCCACCACGGCTTTTCGGCCGGTAGCTACCGCGATCTCACCCGCGTGGCGCACCTCAACCCCCAGATGTGGTCCGAGCTCATGATCGACGACGCCAATGCGCTCGCCTTCGAGATCGACCATCTGATCGAATCGCTCGGCGCCTACAGCCGCGCCCTTAAAGACCGCGACCAGCGCTATCTGGAGAATCTCCTTGCCGAGGGCGACCGAATTAAGCGCGCACTCGACGACGAGGCCTCCCACTAGACCACCCATCACGCCAGGTCGAAAGGACCGAAGCTTATGGCGATTACCATCGATATCGACACCGCACGCCCCTACCAGGTGCATGTTGGCACGTTTTTGCTGGAGCAGGCGGGACCGCTCGTGCGCGCCACTGCCGGCGGCACCAAGGCCGTCATCGTTACGGACACCAACGTGGGCCCACTCTACCAGATGCCCGTTAAGCAGAGCCTGGAGGCGTCAGGCTACGAGGTGAGCATCTGCACCTTCGAGGCCGGCGAGGCCCATAAACGCGCCGAGACCTACGTTGCCATTTTGGAGTTTGTGGCCGAGCACGAGCCTTCGCGCTCCGACGTGATCGTGGCACTCGGCGGCGGCGTCGTGGGCGACGTGGCGGGCTTTGTGGCCGCCACCTACATGCGCGGCTGCAAGTTTGTGCAGATCCCGACGAGCCTGCTCGCCATGGTGGATTCGTCGGTGGGCGGCAAGACCGCCATCGATCTGGCTGCCGGCAAGAACCTGGCCGGCGCCTTTTGGCAGCCGAGCGTGGTTATCGCCGACGTGGGGTGCCTAGCCACCCTCACGCCCGAGCAGTTCGCCGATGGCTGCGGCGAGGTCATCAAGCACGCCGTGATCGCCGACCCGGAGCTTTTCGCCGAGCTGGAGAAGACTCCGCTCACGCTGGAGCTGCTCAACCGCGATGTGGCCCGCGTAGCGCTCATCATAGCCCGCAATATCGACATCAAGCGCGCCGTGGTCGTCGCCGACGAGCGCGAAACCAACCAGCGCAAGCTCCTCAACTTTGGACACAGCGCCGGACACGCCGTCGAGGCCTGCGAGCACTTTGAACTCGGACACGGCAACTGCGTGTCGATCGGCATGGGCATCATCACGCGCGCCGCGGCCCTGCACGGCGTTTGCGATGCTGCACTGCCCGGTCGTATTGAGGAGCTCTGCGCCCGCCATGGCCTCAAGACCCGCTGCGACCTAGATGCCGATGCCGTCTTTGCCGAGGCGCTCCACGACAAGAAGCGCGCGGGCGACACCATCGACCTGGTGATTCCGCACGGCATTGGCCGCTGCAGCATCGACCGCACGCCACTTTCCACTTTCCACGAACTCATTGCCGAGGGCCTCGGCCAGAAGGGAGACGCATCCGCATGCTAGCCCGCATCACCCCGTCCCCGCTCAAGGGCACCGTTCCCGCCATCGCGTCCAAGTCGATGGCGCATCGCCTCATCATCTGCGCTGCGCTCGCCAACGGCGAGACGCACGTCACCTGCAACACCACCTGCGCCGACATCGAGGCCACGGTGCGTTGCCTTACGGCCCTGGGTGCTCGCATCGAGACCGTCGAGGACGGCTTCCAGGTCCACCCCACCATGAAGAGTGTTGAGTTTGGCCTGCTCAAGGCCCTTGCCGGCGGCACGCTTGACTGCGGTGAAAGCGGCTCCACGCTCCGCTTTATGCTGCCTGTCGCCTGCGCGCTGGGTGCAGAAGCAACTTTTGTGGGTCAGGGGCGCTTGGGCGCCCGCCCGCTCTCCCCGCTCTCGGACGAGATCATCGCCGCCGGCTGCGACCTACAGGGTCTGGGCGGTTTTCCGCTCAAGACGAGCGGCCGCATGCGCCCGGGCACCTTTGTGCTTCCGGGCAACGTGAGCTCGCAGTATATCTCCGGCCTTCTGCTGGCAGCCCCGCTGCTGGCCCAGCCCTCCTGCGTGCAGGTAACCGGCCTCATTGAGAGCCGTCCCTACATCAACCTGACGATCCAGGCCATGAAGGCCTTTGGCGTCGAGGTCAACGTCGAGCGTATTCCGGCCAAGGACGGCCAGCCCGAGGTCACGAACTTCCGCGTGAGCAGCGGCTCGTACCGCACGCCCGGCAGCGTAGCCGTCGAGGGCGACTGGTCCAACGCCGCCTTTTGGCTGTGCGCCGGTGCCATCGGCAACGACCCCATCACCGTCGAGGGCGTGTCGCTGAGCTCCGCACAGGGCGACCGTAACGTGCTTGCCGCGCTTTCGCGCTTTGGCGCCCGCATCGTGCGCTCCACCAACGCCGCCACCGTGCAGTCCGACAAGCTCGCCGGCTTTGAGATGAGTGCCCACGACATTCCGGACCTGGTGCCCGTCATCTCGGCCGTGGCCTCACTGGCACAGGGCCGCACCTTTATCCGCGATTGCGCCCGTCTGCGCATCAAGGAATCCGACCGCCTGGTCACCACCACCCGCGAGCTCACCGCGCTGGGCGCGCAGGTGCGCATTGCCGGCGATGACCTCATCATCAAGGGTGTCGATGCCTTCACCGGCGGCGAGGTCGATTCGCACAACGACCACCGCATCGCCATGATGGCCGCTATCGCCGCGAGCCGCGCCGCCGGCGAGGTCGTGATCCACGGCGCCGAGGCCGTCAACAAGTCCTATCCCGATTTCTTCGACCACTACCGCCTGCTGGGCGGCAAGGTCACACTCGAGGAGGAATAGCATGTCCTCGACCTTTGGCAACGTCTTGCACGTAAGCATCTTCGGCCAGTCGCACTCCCCCGCCATCGGCTGCTCGCTCGATGGCGTCCCCGCCGGCATCGCCGTTGACCAAGAAGCGCTGCAGGCCTTTTTGAACCGTCGCGCCCCCGGTCGCGACGAGACCGCGACCAAGCGCCGCGAGGCCGACGCCGCCCAAATCATCGCCGGCGTGGTCGATGGGCACACCACCGGCGCGCCCATTGCCGCGATTATCGAGAACACCAACACGCGCTCCAAGGATTACTCCGAGCTGCGCCGCAAGCCCCGTCCGGGACATGCGGACTTCCCTGCGCGCATGAAGTATCACAACATGCACGATGTCGCCGGCGGCGGGCACTTTTCCGGCCGCCTAACAGCACCCTTATGCATCGCGGGCGGCATCGCGCTGCAGGCACTTGAGGCCCGCGGCATTAAGGTCATGGCGCATGTGGCGCAGATCGGCGGCATCTCCGACCTGCCGATGGACGATATGGTCTATCGCGAGGCCGACCGCAAGGCGATCCTGACGAACGATCTTCCTTGCATTGACGCCGCCGCAGCCGGCCGCATGCGCGAGGAAATCCTAGCCGCGCGCGACGAACTCGACAGCATCGGCGGCATCGTGGAGTGCGGCATTTACGGGCTTCCCGCGGGCATCGGCGACCCCATGTTCGACGGCATCGAGAACCGCATCGCGCAGATCGCGTTTGGCATTCCCGCCGTAAAGGGCGTGGAGTTTGGCATGGGCTTTGCCGTGGCCGCCATGCGCGGCAGCGAGAACAATGATCCGTATCGCATCGATGCCGAGACCGGCGAGATCGAGGTCGAGTCCAACAACGCCGGCGGCATCCTGGGCGGTATTTCGACCGGCGCGCCCGTCATGTGGCGCATGGCCGTAAAGCCGACGCCCTCCATTGGTCGTGAGCAGCAGACGGTGGACATGGACGCTATGGAAAATGCCGAGCTCTCGGTCCACGGCCGCCACGATCCCTGCATCGTCCCCCGAGCCGTCCCCGTAGCCGAAGCAGCCGCCGCCCTCGCGATTTGGGACGCTCTCCTCGAGGACGCAGGCCAGCTCTAAAAATCTCCGGGGGCCAACTCCGGCCCCCACGCCCACCCAGTGATTTTTCTGGGACGGGGATTAAAAAATCATTGTGTACCTAATGATTTTTTAATCCCCGTCCCAGAAAAATCACCGACTCGTGAAAGGGGTCTCCATGGACCTTGCCGATATTCGTCAGGCCATCGATGGCATCGACACCACGCTCCTCAACAGCTTTGTCGAGCGCATGGACATTGCCACCGAGGTCGCCAAGTCAAAAATCGAGATGGGCAAGGCCGTCTTCGACCCCGCCCGTGAGCGCTCCAAGCTCAACAACCTTGCCAGCCGCGCGCCCGAGCGCTACGAGGCGCAGACCATCACCCTGTTCCGCCTCCTCATGAGCATGAGCAAGGCCGAGCAGCAGCGCTACATCAACGAGCTCAAGGGCATCACCGTCTCACAAAAGGCCCACGCCACGGCCGTGGCCTTTGACACGCCCTTCCCCCAGACGGCTACCGTCGCCTGCCAGGGCGTTGAGGGCGCTTACAGTCAAATCGCCGCGTGCAAACTCTTCGACGTGCCCGATATTGCGTTCTTCGAGACCTTCGAAGGCGTTATGCGAGCCGTGCGCGACGGCTTCTGCGAGTTTGGCGTGCTGCCCATCGAAAACTCCACCGCCGGCTCGGTCAACGCCGTCTACGACCTGCTCGCCCAGTTCGACTTCCACATCGTGCGCTCGCTGCGCCTCAAGATCGACCACAACTTGCTCGTCAAGCCCGGCACCAAGCTCGCGGGCATACGCGAGGTCTACAGCCACGGTCAGGCCATCGCGCAGTGCGCTGGCTTTATCGAGGCGCACGGCCTGCACGCCACCAAGTACCCCAACACCGCCATGTCGGCCGAGATGGTCGCCAGCTCCGAGCGCACCGATGTTGCCGCCATCGCATCGCGCAGCTGCGCCGCACTCTACGGCCTGGAGGTACTGGAGCCCAACATCCAGGACTCGGACAACAACTACACGCGCTTTGTCGTCATCAGCCGCGAGCCACGCGTCTACCCCGGCGCCAACCGCACCTCGCTCATGATTACCACGGCCAACGAGCCGGGCGCGCTCTATCGCGTACTCGAGCGCTTCTACGCGCTCAATATCAACCTCATCAAGCTCGAGAGCCGCCCCATCCCCGGGCACGACTTTGAGTTTATGTTCTACTTTGACCTGGACTGCCCCTTTGGCAGCAAGGCCCTCAATGACCTGCTCGATTCCATCGACGACGTGTGCGAGAGCTTCACCTACTTTGGCAGTTACACGGAGGTGCTCTAGATGACCGATGTCGCCGCAACCCGCCCCTACGGCGTGCTGGGCCGCGTGCTGGGCCACAGCTACACCCCGACCATCTACAAGGAGCTCGCGGGGCTCGAGTACGTACGATTTGAGCGCGAGCCCGAGGACCTCCAGGCTTTTATGACGGGTGACGAATGGGAGGGCACCAACGTGACCATCCCCTACAAGCGCGCCGTCATGGAATACCTGGACGAGCTGAGTCCACTCGCCGAGCGTATGGGAAACGTCAACACCATCACGCGCCTGCCCGACGGCCGCCTGCGCGGCGACAACACCGACTACTTTGGTTTTCAGTGTCTGGTCGAGGAGTTGGGCGTAGAGGTTGCCGGCAAGAAGGCCCTCGTGCTCGGTGCCACCGGTGGCGCCGGCACCACTGCCAGCATGGTGCTCGGCGACCTGGGCGCCATCGTCGTGCCGGTCGGCCGCACGAGCGAAGTCAACTACGACAACATCGCGCAGCAGTCCGACGCCGCACTGCTCGTCAACTGCACGCCCGCCGGCATGTTCCCCCACTGTCCCGATGCCCCCTGCACGCTCGAGGGGCTCGATGCGCTCGAAGGCGTCATCGACATTGTCTACAACCCTGCACGCACGGGCCTGATGCTCGAGGCCGAGCGCCGCGGCATCCCCTGCATAGGCGGCCTGCTGATGCTCGTGGCCCAGGCGGTGCAAGCCGTTGAGCGCTACACCGGCCAGGTCACTTCGCGTGAGCGCATTCTGGACGTAACGGAGCGCCTGTCACGCCGCGAACAGAACATCGCGCTGATCGGTATGCCGGGCTCGGGCAAGACCCGCGTGGGCGAGCAGATTGCCCTGCTCACGGGGCGAGAGCACATCGACCTGGACCGCGCCCTCGAGGAGCGCCTGGGCATGCCCTGCGCCGACTTTATCGTCGAGCGCGGCGAGGCGGCCTTCCGCGAACAGGAGACGGCGGCGCTGGCCGGCATCTCCAAGCGCAGCGGCCTGGTGCTTTCCACGGGCGGCGGCGTGGTCACGCGCGACGAGAACTACCCGCTACTGCACCAGAACAGCCAGATCGTGATGCTCAACCGTAAGCTCGACGAACTCGCCCACAAGGGTCGCCCCATCACCGCCCGCGATGGCATCGACAAGCTGGCCGAGCAGCGCATGCCGCGCTACCGCGCCTGGGCCGACTACATCATCGACTCACGCGACTGCGCTGCCAACACCGCCCAAGCCCTCCTCGACACCCTCCCATCCGCTCTCTAACCAAAACCACCACAAAGGGGACAGGCACCTATGTGGCGGTTTCTCGACCGCAAAGGAAGCAAACATGAAAGCACTCGTCATCAACGGCCCCAACCTCAACATGCTCGGCATTCGCGAGCCGGGCATCTATGGCAGCGACAACTACGACCGCCTAGTGCAGATCTGCCAGGAAGCGGGCGCCGCACAGGGCTTCGACGAGGTCGAGGTTTTCCAGTCCAACCACGAGGGCAGCATCGTCGACAAGATCCAGGAGGCCTACGGCAAGGTCGACGGCATCGTCATCAACCCGGCGGCATACACGCATACGAGCGTGGCGATCCTCGACGCCCTCAAGGCCGTCGCCATCCCTGCCGTCGAGGTACACATCAGCGCCGTAGAGACGCGCGAGGACTTCCGCCAGGTGAGCTACGCCCGCTTGGCCTGCTTCGCCACCATCACCGGCGAAGGCCTCCAAGGCTACGCCCACGCGTTGGAGCTGCTGAAAAAGCATCTCGTAAAGTAGCGTCGCGGATCAATTTATTAGCACCGATTCACACGAACAGAACTCCAGCGCCGGCAGCAGCGACCTCGCTGCTGCCGACATTTAATTACTGGCATATAATCGTTGCAGTCACACAACGTCTGGAGACCCACATGCTGAGTATTCACCTGGGGGATTTCCCCGGTTCCATCTACGATACCGAAACCTATTTTAGGAACTCATACTTGGACTCATGGTTCGAAGACCCTATGGCCGCACAGATGATTAAAAGCGTGGACGGATCAGAGCTCATCGGCCCCCACAACATCATCAGCAAACAGCTCGGTTCGATTACGCCCCTCGAGCTTTCCGGCGGCGTTAAGACGCTGCTGCTGATGCGCAATCTACCAAACATGGTGTTTAATGCATCCACTTGCGGAGATAACTGCGCCCGCTGGCTGCTCAAAATTGGCAAAGAGCAGGATGTGCTGGTAACCCTTTACCACATCATGAAATTCCCCTGGAAGCATTTTGAGATTCGCATTAATAACGATGGCCGCATCGTCAGGAACATGCAGGAGCTTGTCGGCGCCACGAATGACTTTTTGGATGTTGATGAATAATGAAGGGAACACACACCGTTGTCGTGGAGCGCGCAAAAGTCAAATACACGCTCACCTTTAAACGCAATATTTCCTTCATCCGCGGCAACAGCGGCACGGGCAAAACGACACTCATCTCGATGATTCGCGACTACAACGATCGTGGACCGGAGAGCGGCGTCACGCTCAGCTGCGACGTACCTTGCGAAACGCTTTCCGGCAGACGCTGGGAGCGCGAGCTGTCGATCATCGAAGATTCAATCGTCTTTCTAGATGAGGGCAACGAGTTTATCTACTCAAAGGACTTCGCCAAAGCCGTAAACGGCTCGTCCAACTATTTTGTTCTGATATCTCGTCGCGATGCCAACGAGCTCCCCTACAGCGTCGACGAGATCCTAAAGCTAGTCAACACCACAAGCAAGACAATTAATGGCCGCAAGAGCGACAGACGCTTCTACTCGGTGACCAAGCCGCTATATGACCACACGGCAAGCATGTTGTATCAGGATCTAAATGTTGGATTCGAGATACCCGACGCCGCAGTTGTCGAGGACAGCAAATCGGGTTATCAATTCTACAGCGCCCTTTGCAACCGACTGGGAATCCCATGCTATTCCGCCACCGGCGTAGCAAACCTAAAACGAACGATTCACGAATGTCCCGAGCAAAACATCCTTGCCATAGGAGACGGCGCAGCGTTTGGCCCCTACATCGAAAAGGTGCTGGGACAGCGCGTTTACAAGAACGTTCGTCTGTTTCTCCCGGAATCATTTGAGTGGACGCTTCTGCAATCCGGCCTCATCCCCAGCAACGACATTCCTATGATTCTCGAGGACCCATCGAGCTACATCGAAAGCCGTGACTATCTGAGCTGGGAGCGATTCTTTACCGACGTGCTGATCAAATACTCGGCAGACACTCGCTATGCCTACAAAAAGGCAAAGCTCAACGAGCAGTATCTCAAGCCACAAGCGATGAATGCAGTTACAAGCGTCTTGCCCGAGTGCCTGAGGGCAGACTAGATACGGCGGGGA
>NZ_NKXR01000014.1:0-8913 GCF_002232035.1 Collinsella sp. TF06-26 | reverse complement strand
TGCCCCCCCCCCGCCGTTATTACGCCCTCTTGATTACGTACGCCAATCCAATATCGCAGGCGCAACGCACAATTGATGCGAAGAGCCACGATGCTGACAGCGTCATAAGCAGAGGCATGGTCTGCCAGGGAATAAACCAATCGACCGCGTGGATTGCAAAGATGGCGAGGCTAGCCTGTCCGCAGAACACGAGTGCTCGTTCAAAGGATCCCAAAACTGAAACGTCCTTCAGTTTCTCAAGCGCCATGGAAACCCAGCACACGCAGTAGCTGCCGGCAAGAGCGGCAATTGTTGCAGCCACAAACCCATCCACGCGGCGGCTCGAAAGCTCAAGCCCACTCAGCGCGGCAAGGACAAGCCAAGCGACACCGGCTCCAATAAACAGCAGAGGCTTGCTCACGCTCGGCTCCAGCCTCCTTTGGCGCGCCGTATAGCCAACCCACATCAGCAGCACAATATAGCAGCTCAGATCCAAATCGAGCGGCAGGTAAACGCCCATTAATCGAGACACACTCAAACCGCAAAAGGCAATCGCGGCACAGACAACGCCCTGCCAAACAACCCCAATTCCGCGGCGATCAAACAACCGCACGAGCACATTAAACAGCAGGCGCGACGTAAACAGCGCCGCCAAAAACCATGCCATGCCAACGGCGGTAACGCCAAGCCCAGGCACATCAACGCCCGAGGCAAACACAAGCGTCTTAAGCCCCGCAACCAGCGTACCGCTCGTCAAAGGAGCGCCGCTCATCAAGAACGTCGGCACCTGCCACGCCAGTGCAAGAACCACATACGGCACCAGCAGGCGCGACACCGAACCACTCAGCAGCTCGCGCCACGGCTTCGGCCTAAACGTATACCCGGCAAGAATAAAGAACACCGGCATGTGAAACGAGAAGATCGCGTGCCGCAAGGGAGAAGGATTTGGGACGGTGTGCCCCACAATGACCAGAATCATTGCAATTCCCTTTGCAATATCGATCCAGTCGAGCCTTTTGCTTCCCATGGCGAACCCTTCAAAATCGCAGCACACAAGATGAAAAAAGCCCAGACCACCAAGCGGTCCGGGCTTAATAAACGATGGTGCTCCATGGCGGATTCGAACCGTCGACCTTGGGATTAGAAGTCCCCTGCTCTATCCAACTGAGCTAATGGAGCAAATAACCGCACGCCCAAGCAAGCGCAAACCTGTCAGGCGCAAGTAATTATAACCTAGTTGAACTGCTCGCGGTACGCCTTGCAGACCTCATCGACCGGGCCGTCCATGCGAAGGTCACCCTTCTCAATCCAAACGGCACGCTGGCAGATGCGCTCAACCTGCTCCATGGAGTGCGAAACGAACAGAACCGTCACGTCACCGCTCTGGATAAAGTGCTGGATGCGGGCCTCGCACTTCTGCTGGAAGAACACATCACCGACGGACAGCGTCTCGTCAACGATTAGAATATCGGGCTCGGTAATCGTCGCGATTGCAAAGGCGATACGCGCCACCATGCCCGAGGAGAAGTTCTTAAGCGGCATATCGACAAAGTTCTGCAGCTCAGCGAACTCGATAATGCCGTCAAAGTTGGCGTCGATGAACTCCTTGGTATAGCCGAGCAGGGCGCCGTTCAGATAGATGTTCTCGCGGGCAGTCAGCTCGGGGTCAAAGCCGGCGCCAAGCTCAATCAGCGGCGCGATGTTACCGTGCACCTTAACGCTGCCCTCGCTAGGCTCAAGCACGCCAGCGATAATCTTGAGCATCGTAGACTTGCCGGAGCCATTGGTGCCAACCAGACCCACGACCTCGCCACGATGAATATCAAACGAAATATGCTTAAGCGCCCTAAACTCCTCAAAGAACAACTCGTGCTTGGCAAGCTTGATGAAGTACTCCTTGAGGTTGGTCAGCGACTCGGACGCCATGTTAAAGATCATGGTGACGTCGTCGACCTCGACAGCCAGAGGCTGCTCGCTGTAATCAACAACAGATTCAGTCATCACAGCACTCCTTAGATGTAGAGGATGAACTTGCGCTCGGACTTATGGAACACGGTATAGCCAATAACAAGCGCAAGAACCGCCCAAGCAGCGCACATACCAAACGTCATAAGCGAGGGCGTAGTTTGGAACAGAAAGATATCGCGCATAAACTGCAGGTAGTTGTACATGGGGTTCGCATACATCAAGATACGCACGAGATGCGGCATTTGCGCAATATAGTCAGTCGTCCAGAAGATGGGCGTAATATAAGTCCACGCCGTAATGACTACGCTCCACAGATGCATAACGTCGCGGAAAAAGACCGTAAGAGCAGAGAGCATCATGCCCAGGCCCATGCAGAAGCACATAAGCAGCAGCAGGCAAACCGGCAGCAGAATCAGGTGCCAAGAAGGCATAACGCGGAACCACAGCATGACGATGGCGACGGCGACCAGCGAGAAGGCAAAGTTCACCAGCGAGAAAAGCACTTTCTGCACCGGGAAGACCCAGCGGTGCACCTTAACCTTCTTGAGCAGAGGGGCAGCACCCACGATCGACGTTAGGGCCTGGTTCGTGGACTCGGACATGACGGCAAAGGTAACGTTACCCACGATCAAGTACAGCGGGTACATCTCGGGCGTCATTGATCCATTGCGGCCCTGGCCAAAAATCGTCGAGAACACGATGGCCATGACGATCATCATCAGCAGCGGGTTGAGAACCGACCATGCGACGCCCAGAACGCTACGGCGATACTTGATCTTAAAATCCTTGGTAACCAGCTGACGAAGGATAAACGCGTCCTTCTCAAATTCGTTCTTAGCAAACGTCGCAGGCAGACTGCGAGTTTCTTGTTGCTTTGTCTGATCCGACACGGATGCAACTCCTTTACTCGTAATCGTTGACAAACGAACAGTATAGACCCGACGGCCATGCAAACGATTCGCGCAACAAAACTGGAGAACTAACCCACATCTTAGGATGCCAAGCCCAAACGGCTATACTTTCAAGAATTGAATGTATAAGGAGCATTGAGTGAATTCTGAATCCATCGCCGTCATCATCCCCTGCTACAACGAAGCCCTCACGATCGGCAAAGTCATCGACGACTTTCACCGCGAGCTTCCGCAAGCGACGGTCTATGTCTATGACAACAACTCGTCGGACGATACCTCACGCATCGCCACCGAGCACGGCGCCACGGTCCGCTTTGAGCCCCGTCAGGGAAAGGGCAACGTGTGCCGCCAGATGTTTCGCGATATCGACGCCGATTGCTACCTGATGGTCGACGGCGACGACACCTACCCCGCCGAGGCGGCCAAGGCCCTCTGCGAGCCTATCCTCAACGGCGCGGCCGATATGACCGTAGGCGACCGCCTTTCCAACGGCACCTACGCCGAGGAAAACAAGCGTGCTTTCCACGGCTTTGGCAACAATCTGGTCCGCGCCATGATCAAGTGGATCTATGGCTACAGCTTCGATGATGTCATGACCGGCTACCGCGCCATGAGCCGCCCGTTCGTTAAAACCTTCCCTGTGCTTTCCGAGGGCTTCCAGATCGAAACCGAGCTCTCGATCCACGCCGTCGACCACCGCTGGCGCATCAAAGATGTGCCCATCGAGTACCGCGACCGTCCGGAAGGCTCCGAATCCAAGCTCAATACCGTGAGCGACGGCATTAAAGTCGTCGCGATGATCGGCACGCTGTTCAAGGACTACCGCCCGCTGAAGTTCTTCAGCCTCGTCGCGCTTCTGTTTGCGGTGATCGGCCTCGCCCTGGGCATGCCCATCGTTGTCGAGTATTTCCAGACCGGCCTCGTTCCGCGCTTCCCCACCGCCATGCTCGCCGCGTCGTTTATGTTCCTGTGCGGCCTGAGCCTTGCAACCGGATTCATCCTGGATTCTGTAGCAAAGGTCGAAAAAAAGCAGTGGGAGGTCAACGTATATAGCAAGTACGCCTACGACGACCAGCCCGGCCACCCTACTTCCAAGCCAAGCGAGAGGTAAGTCACATGCCGCTCATCTCCATCGTCGTGCCGTGTTACAACGAGCAGGAATCACTTCCGATCTTTCTCAAAGAGCTCGATGGCGTCGTTCGCATCATGACCCGGCAAGACCCCGGCATCTCCTTTGAAGCCGTCCTCATCGACGATGGCTCGGCAGACAAAACGCTCGCCGTCATGAAGGCAGAAGCTGCGGCGGCGCATCCATACGCCATCCGCTGGCACTCTTTCTCGCGCAACTTTGGCAAGGAGGCGGCACTACTCGCCGGACTCCAGCACGCAAAGGGCGACTATGTCGCCACCATGGATGCCGACATGCAGGACCCGCCCTCGCTCCTGCCGCAGATGTACGAGATCTTGCAAACCGAAGACTACGACAACGTCGCCACACGTAGGACCACCCGCGAAGGCGAGCCTCCCATCAGGTCGTTCTGCGCCCGTATGTTCTACAAGATCATCAACCGCATTTCCAAGGCCGACATCGTCGATGGAGCACGCGATTTTAGGCTCATGAAGCGACCTATGGTCAACGCCATCATCTCCATGGGCGAATACAATCGATTCTCCAAGGGCATCTACGGCTGGGTCGGCTTCAAGACCAAATGGCTCCCCTACGTAAACGTCAACCGCGTGGCCGGTGAGACCAAATGGAGCTTTTGGTCGCTGCTCCTCTATTCCATCGACGGCATCGTCGCGTTTTCCACGGCGCCACTCTCCCTCGCCGCCCTCACGGGTATCGTCTTCTGCCTCATCGCCATCATGGGATTTATCGTCATCCTGGTCAAAACGCTTGTTTGGGGCGATCCCGTAGGCGGATGGCCCTCCCTTGCCTGCCTCATTACGCTGTTTGGCGGCATGCAGCTCCTGTGCCTGGGAATCATTGGCGAGTACCTAGCAAAAGCCTACTTGGAGGCCAAGCACCGCCCCATCTATATCATTCGAGAATCCAACGAGGAATCTGATGACACGGCCCAATAACAGCACGCTCAAGAATGTGGCGTTCTACGCCGCCTGCTTCACGTTTTCCATCGCATTTTTTGTCGCACTTGCAGAGGCGGGGCATGTCTACCCCTTTGGCGACAACTCGTTTCTCACCAACGATCTCAAATACCAATACATCGACTTCTTCGCGTGGTTTCGCCGCGTCCTTTTAGGCGAGGCAAACCTTCGCTATTCCTTCTCACAGGGCCTCGGTATGAACACATGGGGGCTCTATAGCTACTACCTCGCCAGCCCCTTCAACCTGCTCTGCGTGCTGTTTCCCGCAGACAAGCTGACGCTCTTCGTATTTGCCATAACCGCGCTCAAGCTTGGCTGCATCCACATCAGCAGCGCTTGGTATGTGCAAAAGCGCTTTGACCTTTCCAAGCCCGCCGCATTCTTGCTATCCCTCTCGTTCACGTTTTGCAGCTGGACCATCAGCAACCTGCGCAACCCACTCTGGATTGATTGCCTGATCCTGCTGCCCATCTGCGCCTACGGATGCCACGAGCTCATCCGCAAGCAGCGCATGATCCGCCTCGTCATCACAACGGCGCTCAATGTCATGTTCTGCTGGTATACGGCCTACATCAGCATCCTGTTCCTCTGCATCTTCGTATTGGTCGAATTTGTCGATTATGTTGCAGAAGAAGGTTTTAGCTGGAAGCTCATGCTCGATCGGGCCCTGCGATTCGCAGGCGCCATCGTGCTCGGGCTACTTCTGTCCGCTTGGACCTTTTTGCCGACCATCCTTGCCATGTCCAAGGGCGGCCCCGTCCTAGCCCTCGGGCCGCTGCTTAAAACCAGCCTCAAATCGCTCATCAGGGGCTTTCTCCCTGGCATGTGGGTGAACAACGATAGTACACCGCAGTTCTATTGCGGCGTCATCATGATGCTGCTCGCGGTGAGCCTGCTGTTTAACCGCACGGTTTCGATCAAGACACGCATCGCAACGCTCGTCGTCACGATAATCCTGGTCGCCAGCTCCGTTTTGAGCCCGCTCGAGTACATCTGGTGCGGCATGCGCGTGCCCAACGGATTCTATTCGCGCACGACTTTCTTGCTGAGCTTCTTTGCGCTGTGGGCAGCGGGCTATTCGTTGCAGGTGTTCGAGGGCCAGCCCAAATTTCGTCATGCCTATCGACCAGCCGTCGTATTACCAATCCTGACAATCACCGCAATTGAGTTGTTTATCAACGCCCATGTGATGTGGAACCAACTGTACGCAGGCTATTCCGAAGAAGCCAACAGCACCTATGTCGCCACCGCAACCAACACGATCACAGCCATTCAAGACCAGGATTCTGCGTCATTCTACCGCATCGATCGAACGACCACGCGTGCCGATAGCGCCGCCCTCAACGAAGGCCTAGCGCTTGGGTACAACCAGTTGTCTTCGTATTCGTCTGCCAACAACCCGCAGGCCATCGCACTGCTCAACTCCCTTGGATACAGCAGCGTCGGCGAATTCTCGACCCGTTATGCCGAGCCCATTCTCGCCGTCGATGCCCTATTGGGAGTTAAGTACGCCATTCCCGAGAACGCGCCTGCGGGATACGTTTCGGCCAAGACGAATCAGGCTGACTCCACAAGCGCGGTGTACGAGAACCCCTATGCGCTCAGCGTTGGCGTCGCAGCCTCAAGCGATATCCAAAACAGCACGCTGAAGAGCGAGAACCCCTTCGAAAAGCAGAACGACCTCTACAGCAAAATCCTAGGCCGCAAGGTCGAGCTCTATACCAAGATCGAGGCCGCGAGCACGGAGAATAGCGATAGCTTAAAGCAATGGAGCGTTACTCTTCCGGCAAGCTCCATCGGGTATCTCTACATCAACAAAGATGCGACCGCCGGCAGTTATTGGCCCGTCGCCCTTACCATCGACCAGCGAGCAATCGAAAACGAGGCCTGGAGATTCGACAATAATATCCGCCAGATTGCGGATGCATCGGACACCCCGAGCCAGCATACGGTGTCAATCGGAGTCGCAGAGGGCTATACAGACATGCCCCAAGACAATGAGCCGGTCTTTTACGCCCTCAATCTGGATGTTTTCGAGCAGATTATTAACGAGCTTAAGGCGAGCGAGTTTATTACGACGGTTTTTGAGGACGGAAGGATCGAAGGCGAGTATACCGCCAAGGATGACGGCAACCTGCTGTTGAGCGTTCCGTACGATGAGGGCTGGAACGTAACGGTAAACGGAACCGCCGCAGAACTAACGCCCGCCGCCGATAAGGGCTTGTCGTCCCTGAACATGCAGAAAGGCGCGAATAAGATCGTGATGACCTACAAGACTCCGGGCGCCCTTGCGGGGCTTGCAGTGAGTCTGGCGACCGCCGCCGCCCTTGTTGCAGCGGGTCTATACGCCAGGCATAAGAAAAGCCGCCGTTAACAAGCGGCGGCTTTTTCTCTCGAAAAGTTAATAACGGCTAGAGCGTCTTGAGGTACTCCCCCAGCTCTTCCTCCCAGTCGGGCATGTGGAAGCCTGCAGCCTCGAGCTTGGACAGGTCGAGCGCCGAGTGGACCGGGCGCGGGGCGACGGGACCGGCGGCGTTCGCGTAGTAGTCGGCGGTCGAAACCGGCACGACCCTCTCGCCGTTGCCGTTGGCTGCCTCGAAGACGGCGCGGGCGATGTCCGCCCAGGACTTGACCGCGCCGGAGCCGGTGCAGTTATAGGTCCCGTAGGGGGCGTGCGTCCCCAGTACGTGGAAGATGGCGGCGGCCATGTCGCGCGTGAAGGTCAGGCGTCCCAGCTGGTCGTCCACGACCGTGACTTGCATGAGCTTATCCTCGGGGTCGGCTACACGGTCGGACAGCCCCTTCATGGTCTTGACGAAGTTGTGCCCCTCGCCGATGACCCAGGAGCTGCGCATGATGTAGTGGCGGGGGCCCCCTGCCACGGCGATGTCGCCTGCTGCCTTGGTCTGGCCGTAGACGGACAGCGGGCTTAGGGGCTCGTCCTCGGTGTGCACCTCGGCCGCGCCGTCGAAGACGTAGTCGCTGGACACGTGGACGAGGGTGATGCCGTGCCCGGCGCAGGTGCGTGCAAGAAGGGCGGGCCCCGTCGCGTTGGCCTTCCAGGCGGTGGCGCGGCCCTCGGGGGTCTCCGCTTTATCGACCGCCGTGTAGGCGCCGCAGTTAATGACGGTGCCGTAGAGCGACCAGTCGTATTTTGAGTAGGCGTCCGGGTCGGACATGTCGAAGGTGTCGATGTCGCAGAAGTCGAAGTCCTTCGCCACGCCGCGCTCCTCGGCGAGCGCGCGCACCGCATGGCCCAGCTGGCCGTCGCAGCCGGTGACGAGGGTACGCTTCGGCGCCATCGGGACGACGTCCTTGAGCATCGGGTGGTTGAGGTCGGCCTCGGAGACGGTGGCCTCCGCAAGCGGGATCGGCCACTCGATGGCGAGCTCGGGGTCGGCGAGGTTCACGAAGGTGTAGGTCCTCTTGAGCTCCAGCGACCAGTGGGCGTCCACCAGGTAGGTGTAGGCGGTGCCGTCCTCCAGGGCCTGGAAGCTGTTGCCCACGCCGCGCGGGACGTAGATGGCCTTGCTTGGGTCCAGCACGGTCGTGTAGACCTTCCCGTAGGTCTCGCTGCCCTCGCGCAGGTCCACCCAGGCGCCGAAGACCGAGCCGCGGGCCACGGAGATGAACTTGTCCCAGGGCTCGGCGTGGATGCCGCGGGTGACGCCGCGGCTGTCGTTGTAGGAGATGTTGTTCTGGACGACCCTGAGGTCCGGGATGCCCAGGGCGGTCATCTTGGCGCGCTGCCAGTTCTCCTTGAACCAGCCGCGCGAGTCGCCGTGGACGGCGAGGTCGACGACCTTCAGGCCCTCGATGCCGGTCTCGGCGACGGAGAGGTCCTTCTCGAATGCGATGTCTGCCATGTGGGAAAAGCTCCTATCGAAGAGGTTGGGTAACCGGGGGCGCCCGCGCGGGGACGCAGGATCATCCCCATGCCCTGCGGCCC
>NZ_NKXR01000013.1 GCF_002232035.1 Collinsella sp. TF06-26 | reverse complement strand
CAACGCGTTGCGCTGAGTCCTGAGGCTGTTGCAATGAAGATGAGAATCAAGGCGGGTTTTGTCTTTTTGTCTGCGTAAAAAATTGTTCTTGCAGCAGAAACCCGCGCGTGTATACTCGAATACGTTTGTTCAACTACGTGCCGGCCAAGGTGGTACGGCACCTCTAGAAGAGTAAGGAATTGCACATGGATTACATCCGCGCAATCGAGCGTCAGCAGATCCGCGAGGACATTCCTCAGGTTCGCGTCGCCGACAACGTCAAGGTTCACTACCGCATTAAGGAAGGCGACCGCGAGCGCATCCAGGTCTTCCAGGGCGACGTCATCCGCATGGCCGGCGCCGGTGCCCGCGAGACCTTCACCGTCCGCAAGATGTCCTTCGGTGTCGGTGTTGAGCGTACCTTCCCGCTTCACAGCCCCAAGATCGCCAAGCTCGAGGTCGTTCGCCATGGTCGCGTCCGTCGCGCCAAGCTGTACTACCTCCGCGACAAGGTGGGCAAGGCTGCTCGCATCCCCGAGAAGCGCTAAGAAGATCGCAGCGTCTGTCCACTCGTTTGGACACAAGGGTCACCTTCGGGTGGCCCTTCTTTTTATCTGATTTGCATGCAAGGAGGGCCTGGTATGGCCAACATGACGAGCTCGGTTTCGGCATCGCAGGTTGCCGGCGAGCTGGCGAGCGCTACGTTTGAGGAGATTCCCGCCCTCGTGGAGCATTATCGCGAGGACCCGCGCCAGCAGGTGATCAAGGCTTGTGAACGCGCCCTCAAACGCCATGACAAAGAGCTTGCCGAGCGCGAGCGCGTCAATGACATGTACGAGCTTATGCATGAGCTTGGCGGCGATGGGGTGGTCGTTGGTGTCGACGAGGTGGGTCGCGGATCGGTGGCCGGTCCTTTGACGGTATGCGCCGTCTGTCTTCCTATGGAGCCGCGCGTCTGGGGCATCAACGATTCCAAAAAGCTCACGCCCGCGCGCCGCGAGTTGCTCTCAGTGAAGATTGCCGAGGTGGCGACGGCGATCGGTTTTTGCCATATCGCGCCGAAGGATATCGATGAGATGGGCATGGCCCGTGCTATCCGTACCGCCGTTGCGGGCGCCGTGGCCGATACGGGACTCGAGCCCGACTGCGTCCTCATGGATGGCAACCCCTTGGGCGCCGTTCCTAACGAGCGCGATGTGGTGAAGGGCGATGCCAAAATCGCCTGCATCGCCGCGGCGTCCATCATGGCCAAGGTCACGCGTGACGAGATGATGGTCGAGTACGACGCCGAGTATCCCGAGTACCATCTGGCCGAGTCGAAGGGCTATGCAAGCCCCGAGCATATCGAGGCCATTCGCAAACATGGACTTTGTCCACTGCACCGCGTGAGCTTTTGCGGAAACTTTCTGCAGACTGAGCGCCTTTTCTAGGTCAATTGTGGAGACGGGGACCTCTGGGGTTTTATAAACCTGCTGGTAGCGGGCCGTATGCAACACCATTGCTGCGTACGGCCCGTTTTTTGACGGCATTTGGTCAGCTTTTGGTTTGCTTCCGGTACTTACCCGCACGAAAGGTGCCCTCATCATCGGGGCAATGCAGCGTGCGGGAAAGGAGACCCCATGAGTGCCGCAAGCAAAAAGAGCAAGACGCAGCAGCTCAAGGAGCGTTGGGAAAACGGCGAGCTCGACTGCGGGGCGATGACGCCTGAGTTTATCAAGGGACTCAGTCCCCGCGAGCTGGGCATGCTGGGCGAGCTGATCACCATCGACTACTTTAACGAGCGCGGCTACACCTTGCTGGAGCAGGGTTATCGTTGCTCCGAGGGCGAGGCCGATCTGGTGCTGCTCGATGAGCTCGACGATGTCGTGGTGATGGCCGAGGTCAAGACCAGACGCGTTGCATTGGATTGCGGCACGCGGGTCTTTCCCGAGGAGGCCGTGGACGCCCAAAAGCAACGCCGCTACCGCCGCATCGCAAGCTCCTATCTCATGGAGCATTATCCGCTCAAGGCGATTCGCTTCGATGCCGTGGGTGTCACCATTCGCGGCGGGCATATCGCCGAGATCGAGCATCAGTACAACGCGTTCGATTGGCAGGTGTCGTGATGGCGTTCGAGACGTTTGCCGTTCACGCGGCCTGCATCCGCGGCGTCGAGGCGATTCACGTCACGGTCGAGGTCTCGCTTGCCGGCGGCGTTCCGGGCATCCAGATGCTCGGCATTCCGAGTATGGAGGTGATGGAGTCACGCGGTCGTATTCGCTGCGCGATGCGCTCCGCCGGGTTCGAGATCCCGCGCTCGGGCATTACGGTCAATCTGGCGCCCGGCGATATTCGCAAGACCGGTAGCGGCTTTGATCTGCCCATCGCCATCGCGGTATTGGCGGCCGATGGTCAGATTCCCCGTGACAACCTCGATCGTTGTCTTATCGCTGGCGAGCTCGGCTTGGACGGTACGGTGCTTCCTGTCAAGGGCGAGGTGGCGTTTCAGCTATTGGCGCGTGATATGGGGCTGTCCTTTATCGCCGGCAGGTCCGATCAGCATGTGCCGCTTGCGGGCGTGGATTGCGGATTTATCGATCATCTGTCTCAGCTTGCTCGCGGCATGGGCGATGCCGCGCGGCACTACTTGGATTCTGAGGGCGTCGAGGCGACCTTTGAGCCCGAGCTCGACTATGCCGACGTACTGGGGCAGGAAGTCGCTAAACGCGGCATGGCGCTTGCGGCCGCCGGCGAGCTCGGCCTGCTCATGATCGGCTCGCCCGGTTCGGGTAAGACCATGCTCGCGCGCCGTATGACCGGCATCCTGCCCGAGCTTTCCGTTGAGGACCAGCAGGAGGCGCTGTGCATCCATTCGGTCTTGGGCGAGA
Source organism: Collinsella sp. TF06-26 (assembly GCF_002232035.1). GTDB lineage: Bacteria > Actinomycetota > Coriobacteriia > Coriobacteriales > Coriobacteriaceae > Collinsella. The sequence goes on along the minus strand of NZ_NKXR01000013.1, from coordinate 78,527 downwards.
ACATCGATGGCTTGTTGGCGGGGCACCGGCCCTTCCGCAGTCCCCACCACAGTATTTCGACCGCAGGCCTTATCGGCGGCGGGCGCCCGGTGCACCCGGGTGAGATCAGCCTTGCTCATGGCGGCGTGCTCTTTTTGGACGAGCTTGCCGAGTTTCCCACGGGTGTGCTGCAGACGCTGCGTCAACCCATCGAGCGCGGCTATGTGAGGATCGTACGCGTCGACGGGGCCTTTACCTTCCCGTCGCGCTTTCAGCTGCTGGCTGCGAGCAATCCCTGCCCCTGCGGCTTTTTGGGCGATCGTGAGGTACCGTGTCGCTGCTCGGCGGCGATGGTCGAGCGCTATCGGTCTAAACTGCGCGGTCCTTTGGCCGACCGTATCGACATGATGATCGATGTGACCCGTCCCGACCCTCAGGTGATTATCGAGGGCGCGGAGGGCATGTCGTCAGCTGAGTTACGTGACTACGTTGTGCGCGGTCGCGCCTTTCGCGCCTGGCGCGAATCCCGTATGGACGATGCGGATGCCGAGGCCGAGGATGACGAGACACGGTCCATTGACGGCGTCGTTTCGACCTTTGAGCTCGATGATGCGGCGGAGAAGTGTGTGCTCGGCCTGTCCAAACGCACGCATCTCACGGGCCGCGGCATCGTGCGCCTGGTTCGCATTGCGCGTACGATCGCAGATGTCGCCGAGAGCGAGCAGGTGACGCAGGACCATGTGCTCGAGGCGGCGATGTACCAGGGAAGGAGGGACCAATGATGGCCGAGGGGACCTTTGAGCTGCATCCAGGTGATGCGTTGTATCCCGAGACCGTTTTGGAGCTTTCTGATGTACCCCAGACGCTTTATGTGCGCGGCAACCCCGAGGTGCTTTCGACGCCCGCGCTCTCCATCATCGGCGCGCGCAAAGCCTCGCCGTATGGTCTTGCCGTGGCAGAGCTTGCGGCAAAGGTGGCGGTCGAGGCGGGAGTGACGGTAGTTTCGGGCGGCGCGGTCGGTTGCGACCAGGCCTCGGGTTGGGCTGCGGTCAACGCTGGCGGCAAACACGTCGTGGTGCTGGGGACGGGCGCCGACGTGGTCTATCCGCGCTCGAGCGCGGGGCTTATTACGCGCACGCTCGATACGGGTGGCGCGGTCGTGTCGATCTCCCCGTGGGGCATGGGTCCTCGCAAGTTTGCCTTTCCGCGCCGCAATCGCGTGATCGCGGCCCTGTCGCAAGCCCTCTTTGTATCCGAGGCGGGTATGCCTTCCGGGACGTTTTCTACAGCCGAGGCTGCTATGGATTTGGGGCGAGAACTTCTTGCCGTACCGGGGTCGATCCTATCGCCCGAGTCGCGTGGCACGAATTACCTCATTGCGAACGGTGCCTGCTGCATCATCGACGAGGAATCTATCGAGATGGCTATCTCACGCATCTATGGAACCCTGCGCTACTCGCGCCCCGATGCTCCCGGCATTGCCGACCTGGATTCAACGCAGCAGACCGTGATGCATGCGCTCATCGCCTCTCCGCTCAAGGTCGACGACATCGCGGCGCTCGTCTCGCTCGATGCTGTCGGCGTACTCAAACTCTTGGGTTCGCTTGAACTCGAGGGCCTTATCGAGCGCATGATGGATGGAAGGTATGCGCCCTCCAAGTTTGCCCTTCACGCCCAGACGCCCTTCGGTCACAATGGAAAACGTGTCAATTAGAAAGGTGTTTGCAGATGCAGTTCGATCAGGTGACGGTTATCGGTGGCGGTCTGGCGGGTTCGGAATGCGCGATCCAGCTGGCAGACCGCGGTTTTGCCGTTAGGCTGTGCGAGATGCGCCCCCAGGTTAGCTCCCCGGCTCACCATACCGATCACTTGGCAGAGCTCGTCTGCTCCAATTCGTTTAAGTCGACCCGTCCGGATTCCGCGGCTGGTTTGCTGAAGGCCGAGCTTGAGCGCATGGGTTCAGTCCTGCTCGATTGCGCCCATCGCGCGGCTGTTCCCGCCGGCGGTGCCCTGGCGGTCGACCGCGTCAAGTTTTCCGAGCTTGTCGAGGCCGAGGTTGCCGCCCGTCCCAATATCGAGGTCGTGCACGGCGAGGTCACGCAGATTCCCGAGGGCCACGTGGTCATTGCCGCGGGCCCGCTGTGTTCACCGGCGCTGAGCGAAGAGGTCATGAAGCTCGTCGGCGGCGACGCCCTTGCGTTCTTCGATGCCGCGGCGCCGATCGTCGATGCCTCCACGCTCGATATGGACGTGCTGTTTTCGCAGTCGCGCTACGAGGAGCAGGGGAGCGGCGACTATCTCAACGCTCCGCTCAACAAGGAGGAGTACGAGGCCTTTATCGAGGCACTTACCACGGCCGACCGCGTGGTGCTCAAAGACTTTGAGGGCGGCGATCTGTTTCAGGCCTGCCAACCTGCCGAGGAAGTTGCGCGCACCGGCAAGGACGCCATTCGCTTTGGCGCCATGAAGCCCGTCGGCCTCACCGACCCGCGTACCGGATGTCGCCCTTGGGCGGCGATTCAGCTGCGTGCCGAGAACAAGGAGAAGACCGCCTATAACCTGGTGGGCTTCCAGACCAACCTGACCTTTGGCGAGCAGAAGCGCGTCTTCCATATGGTGCCGGGCTTGGAGAACGCTGAGTTCTTCCGCTACGGTGTCATGCACCGCAATACCTTTGTCGACGCCCCGCACGTGCTCGATGGCACCTTTGCCGTGCCTGGTACCGGCGTGCGCCTGGCCGGTCAGATCACCGGCACCGAGGGGTACATGGAAGCCGTGGCGACCGGTCTGCTCGCGGCGCTCAACACCTATGCCGAGGCTATCGGCGCCGCGGGCGTCGAGTTGCCCCGCGTGGGCGCCCTGGGCGCGCTCGTGGGCTATGCGACCGATCCTGCCACCGTGGGCTACCAGCCCATGCATGTCAACTTTGGCCTGGTGCCGCCACTCGAGGATGGTAAGCGCCGCAGCAAGCGCGACCGCTACCAGGCCTATGCGGACCGTGCGCTCGAGGCCCTTGATGCCTATCTGGCCACTCGCCCCGATCTGTTTGGAGGCGACCGGTCATAGCCTTTGACCTGTACGACACCGTCGACTCGTTTATCGCCTATATCGCACGTGTCGAGGGGCTTTCTCCCAATACGGTGACGGCCTATGGCTCGAGGCTGGAGCGCTTTGCTGCCTGGTGCGAGCGCGAGGATATCGATGCTTTCGCTGCCGACGTGCGCACCATTCGTCGCTATCTTGCCGAGCTTTCGCGTGAGCAGGTGGCTCCCCGAACGCTTGCGGCGCATCTGTCGGCTATCCGATCGCTCTATCGATGGATGGCTGCCGAGGGGGTCGTGGAGGGCGATGCAGTCTCGGCGATCGCATCGCCCAAGCTGCCGCGTGACCTGCCGGGCGTCCTTACGACCAAGCAGGTCGAGGCGCTGCTCAAGACGCCTGATACCTCAACACCCGCGGGACTGCGCGATGCGGCGATGCTCGAGCTGCTCTATGCCTCGGGCGCCCGTATCTCTGAGCTCGCAGCACTCAATGTGGAGTCCATTGCGTGGTCCGAACGCACGCTGCGCCTGTGGGGCAAGGGGAGCAAAGAACGTATCGTCCCTCTGTATCGTCGTGCGCTCGTGGCGACGCGTCTCTATATTGAGGAGGGGAGGCCGGAGTTGCTCGCTCAGGCAAAGCGTCGTGACCCCGCTACCGGGCCGCATCCGCTGCTTATATCGGCGCGCGGTAATCGCATGAGTGCCGCCATGCTCAGGCGGCGGTTTCATATGCTGGCGACGCTCGCCGGCATTCCGGCCGACATCGCCCCGCATGCGATGCGCCATACCTTTGCGACCGACTTGCTCGAGGGCGGCGCGGACCTGCGCTCGGTTCAAGAGCTGCTAGGTCATGCGAGCCTGTCCACGACGCAGATCTACACGCATCTCACACCCGATCGGCTTAAGCGGGCTGTGGCTCAAGCCCATCCCCGCGGCGAATAGTGGCTGGGACGTCCCGCGCCGCGCTCAGGTGTGTGGTTTTGATTGCGGGTTGGCAGGAAGATGCATTCCTGCTATCATTCATCGGGTTGCTTCACGGCAACAGGTTTTTATCACGCACGCGCGGCTACTTCATACCGTGGTGCCCGGGCTTTGGTAGCACATGTCCGGGTTGGTTTTGGAGGATGACCCCGCGCGGAGGCAAACCACAGGAGGTTTAACATGGCTACCAAGATTAATATCCGCACCCTGCTCGAGGCCGGCTGCCACTTCGGTCACCAGACCCGTCGCTGGAACCCCAAGATGAAGCCGTTCATCTTCGGTGAGCGCAACGGCATCTACATCCTCGACCTCAAGCAGACCATCCTCGACGCCGACCAGGCCTACACTTTCGTCAAGAACGTCGCCAAGGGTGGCAATGTGCTGTTCGTCGGCACCAAGAAGCAGGCTCAGGAGGCCGTCAAGAACGCCGCTGAGCGCGCCAACATGCCTTACATCAACCAGCGTTGGCTCGGCGGCATGCTGACCAACTTCGTCACCATCCGCTCCCGCATCAACCGCATGGAGGAGCTTGAGGCCATGGTCGAGGACGGCCGCATGGCAGTGCTCCCCAAGAAGGAGCAGGCTGTTCTCGGCAAGGAGCTCACCAAGCTCCAGACCAACCTCGGTGGCGCCCGCGACATGAAGGGTCTGCCCCAGGCTCTCTTCGTCATCGACACCAAGCGCGAGGAGAACGCCATCAAGGAGGCTCAGCGCCTGAACATCCCCGTCGTCGCTCTGATCGACACCAACTCCGATCCCGACGAGGTCGAGTACGGCATCCCCTGCAACGATGACGCTATCTCTGCTGTCACCCTTATGTGCGAGCTCATGGCTGACGCCTGCCTCGCTGGCTCCGGCAAGGAGCAGGTCTCCGAGGCCGAGATGGCCGCTGAGCCCAAGGCCGAGTAAATCAGTCTTAGTTAATTCTTTTTCATCTCTTTGAAAGGAACCACAATGGCCCAGATTACCGCCGCTATGGTCAAGCAGCTCCGCGAGATGACCGACTCCCCGATGATGGAGTGCAAGAAGGCTCTCGTCGAGGCTGACGGCGACATGGACGCCGCTGTCGACGTTCTGCGCAAGAACGGCCTCGCCAAGGCTGCTAAGAAGGCTGGCCGCGAGACCAACGAGGGCGCTGTAGCCGCGTTCGTTTCCGAGGATGGCAAGACCGGCGCTCTGCTTGAGCTCTCCTGCGAGACCGACTTCGTTGGCTCCAACGCCAAGTTCACCGGCTTTGCTTCCAAGGTCGCCGAGGTTGTCGCCACCACCGAGCCGGCCGATGTCGATGCTCTGCTCGAGAAGCCGATGGGCGAGGAGACCGTTTCCTCCGAGCTCACCGAGATGATTCACATCATGGGCGAGAACATGAAGATCTCCCGCTTCGCTGCCCGCAAGGCCGAGAACGGCGCGCTCGCTTCTTACATCCACATGGGTGGTAAGATCGGCGTCCTCGTCGAGTTTGCTTTCGAGAAGGCCGAGACCGCTCAGGCTGAGTCCTTCAAGGCCTTCGCCCACGACGTTGCCCTTCAGGTTGCCGCCGTCGCACCGATCTGCGCTACTCGCGATCAGGTTCCGGCCGAGACCGTCGAGCACGAGAAGCAGATCTACATGGCCCAGGCTGCCGAGTCCGGCAAGCCCGAGGCTATCCAGGAGAAGATGGCTGTTGGCCGTCTGGAGAAGTTCTACAAGCAGTCCGTGCTCACCGAGCAGGAGTTCATCAAGGACAGCTCCCTCACCATCAAGAAGTACGCTGAGCAGGTCTCCAAGGAGCTCGGCGACACCATTACCGTCGTTGCCTTTGACCGTCTGGTCCGTGGCGAGTAAATAAGCTCTTGTAGCTGGTAATGAGCAGGCTGTGGGTTTTACTCACAGCCTGCTTTTTCATGGCTCTTATCAGAGCCTTTGATATCATATTGAGAGTCTAATTAAAGGAGGATCGCTTTGTCCGACATCCGATATAAACGCGTGCTTCTTAAGCTTTCCGGCGAAGCGCTTATGGGCGATGGCCAGTATGGCATCGACCCCAAGATTACCGACCATCTTGCCAAGCAGGTCAAGGAGCTGCTCGCCGTTGGCCATGAGGTCGGCGTCGTTGTCGGCGGCGGCAATATTTTCCGTGGCATGGCCGGCGCTGCCGGTGGCATGGAGCGTGCTCAGGCCGACTACATGGGCATGCTGGCAACCGTTATGAACGCGCTTGCTCTGCAGGATGCCTTCGAGCATAACGATGTTCCCTGCCGCGTGATGAGCGCTATCCAGATGAACGAGATCTGCGAGCCCTATATTCGCCGTCGCGCCATCAACCACCTTTCCAAGGGCAATGTCGTTATTTTTGCCGCCGGTTCGGGCAATCCGTACTTTACGACCGACACCGCCGCGGCTCTTCGTGCGTGCGAGATCGGCGCCGAGATTCTGATTAAAGCCACCAAGGTTGACGGCATCTACGACAAGGATCCCGTCAAGTGCGCCGATGCCGTCCGTTTTGACAAGATTACCTATCACGAGGTTCTCGTTCGCGGCCTGCAGGTTATGGATTCCACGGCTACGGCTCTGTGTCAGGATAACCGTATGCCTATTTTGGTCCTCAACATCGATGGCGAGGACACCGTCAAGCGCGCGCTCGCGGGTGAGCCCGTCGGCACGCTCGTCTATCAGGAGGATTAAGCATGGCAGAGAACATCACCGCCCATATGGACAAGTCGCTCGAGTCCCTCAAGCATAACTTCTCCAAGGTCCGTACCGGTCGCGCCAACGCCAACATTCTGTCCGACATCACCGTCGATTATTACGGTGTCCCCACGCCGGTCACGCAGATTGCCGCCGTCAAGACCCCCGAGGCTCACATGCTGCTCATCGAGCCGTGGGACAAGGCGCTCATCAACGCTATCGTCAAGGCCATCGGCGCTTCCGATCTGGGCATTACCCCCAACTCCGATGGCACCGTCGTTCGTCTGCCGTTCCCGGCCCCCACTGAGGAGCGCCGTCGCGAGCTCGTCAAGGAGTGCCGTGAGTACGCCGAGCAGGCCAAGGTGTCTATCCGTAACATCCGTCGCGACTTCAACAATAAGCTCGAGCGCGATGAGGAGCTCACCGAGGACGATGTCCGTCGCGAGCAGGCCAAGGTCCAGAAGCACACCGATGAGTATGTCGCCAAGGTCGAGGAGCTTCTGAAGGAAAAAGAAGCCGAGGTCATGGAGATCTAAGGTGCAATACGACGAGCATAAACTGGTCGAGTACTTTGCCGACGCCCCTGCGGGCGTCGGTTTTTCCGACCTTGACCTCAATAACATTCCGCACCATATCTCGTGCATCATGGACGGCAACGGTCGTTGGGCCACGTCGCGCGGTCTTGCACGCACCGAGGGTCATAAGGCAGGTATCCTCTCGCTGCGCGAGATCATTACCGCCTGCGTGCGCCTGGGCGTCGACGTGCTTTCTGCCTATGCGTTTTCTACCGAAAACTGGAACCGTCCGCAGCATGAGGTCAACGTCTTGATGCATCTGTTTGCCAAGACGTTTATCGACGAGCTGCCGCTTCTGAAGCGCGAAAATGTGCGTGTTGTCTTTTTGGGCGACATTTCCGCGCTGCCCAAGAAGACCCGCGACGTTTTTGAACGCGGTCTTGCCGAGTGCGCCGATCACACCGGTATGACGCTGGCGCTTGCCGTCAACTACGGCGCGCGTGCCGAGATTACCCGCGCTGTCCGTCAGATTGCACTCGACGCTGCCGCCGGTAAGATCGATCCTGCCGCAATTGATGACGACATGGTGGCTTCCCACCTCTATACCGCCGGCCTTCCCGATCCTGAGCTTGTGATTCGCACCTCAGGTGAGCTGCGCCTTTCGAACTATCTGCTGTGGCAGGTGGCTTATTCCGAATTCTACGTCACCGATACCTATTGGCCCGACTTTGATCGTTGGGGCCTTGTCGACGCCATTTTGGCCTATCAGGGCCGTGACCGTAGGTTTGGTGGACTGAGTAAGACCGAGGAGGCTTAATCGTGTCCGATCGTCCCAAGGCATCTGCTCCCAAGACGCCAGTTTCCGCGGCGCCTGCGCGCAAGGCTGCCGCTGCGGGAGCACCTGCAGCAAAGAGCGGCACCGGTTCGTGGCTGGCGGGCTTTATCACCCGTGCCGCCGCCGGTATCGTCTACGCCGTTGTCTTTATCCTGTGCCTGGTTTTGGGTATCGTGCCCACGGCCATCTTTGTTTCTGTCATGAGCGGTCTGTGCTGCTATGAGTTTTTCCGTATGACGAGGCTCGATGGCAAGATGGCTAACGAGCGCATGGGTATCGCTGCCGCCGTACTCTTTCCGCTGTCGGCGTTGGGCGATTCGATGTTGCTGAATGCCCTGCTTTTTGCCCTGATGCTCGCTGTGGGCATTTGGTATGTTTGGTCGCCGCGTACCCGCATCTCTGATGTGGCCGTGACGCTCATGGGTCCCATCTACACTGGCTTTATGCTGTCGGCTATCGTGCTGCTGCGCGATGCCGTGCCCGGTTTTGCCGGCGCCCTGCTTTCAGTGGGCGTTTGCGCGTCCCTTTGGGTCTCCGATTCGTTTGCCTACATCGTGGGCAGCCGTATCGGCAAACACAAGATGGTTCCCAAGATCTCTCCCAAAAAGAGCTGGGAGGGGTTTGTTGGCGGCATCCTGGGCTCGGTTTTGATTTGGCTCATCCTGTGGGCGACGCACTTCTACAAGCTCAGCCTGCCCTATGCGCTGCTGTGCGGCGTGGTCGTGTCCATTCTGGGCGTTATCGGCGACCTTATCGAGTCGCGCATCAAGCGCGGTGTGGGCGTCAAGGATTCCGGCAACCTTATCCCGGGCCACGGCGGAATGCTCGATCGTAGTGATTCGCTTATCTTCGGCTGCATCACCGCACAGCTGTTGCTGATGATCGGAGGCGTGCTGTAATGTCCTTCCAGACGACGTATGGCCCCGATGGACGCCTTCGCGTTGCCATCCTGGGTTGTACGGGCTCTATCGGCACCCAGGCGCTCGATGTGTGCCGCCAGCATGCCGATTGCCTGCAGGTGACGGCGCTGTCCGTTAACTCCAGTACCCTCGAGCTCGTTGCCGCTGCCCGCGAGTTCTCGGTTTCGGCGGTTGCCGTGGCCGATGTCGCTCATGGCGATGATGCCGTGCTGCAGGAGTTGCCCGAGGGAACGAAGCTCGGCGTTGGCGCGCAGGCGGTTTGCGAGCTCGCGCGTCGCGACGATGTCGACTGCGTCCTTGTCGCTATTGTGGGCGCCGCCGGTCTCGAGGCGAGCCATGCGGCCTTGACCTCGAATAAGCGCCTTGCCCTTGCCAACAAGGAGTCCCTCGTCGTCGGTGGCGACTTGCTTATGCCGTTGGCGCAACCGGGCCAGCTTATTCCAGTTGACTCTGAGCATTCCGCCATCTACCAGTGCTATCTGGGTGAGAACCCGCGCGAGGCCCACTGCATTTGGCTCACCTGCTCGGGCGGTCCGTTCTTTGGCCGCACGCGCGACGAGCTCAATCGCGTGACGCGTGCCGATGCCCTCGCACATCCCACGTGGGCCATGGGTGCCAAGATCACCATCGACTCCGCCACCCTCATGAACAAGGGCCTGGAGCGCATCGAGGCCATGCACCTGTTTAACTGCGACCTCGATTTCATTAACGTGGTCGTGCAGCGTCAGTCCAAGATTCACTCTATGGTCGAGTTTGCCGACGGCTCCGTGATGGCGCATCTCGGTGCTTCCGACATGCGTATTCCCATCCAGTTCGCGTTCTCGTATCCCGAGCGTTGGGATACCCCGGCGCCTCGTATCGATTTTCGCGAGCTGGGGCAGCTCACGTTTGATGCTGCCGACATGGATACCTTCCGCTGTCTGGCACTGGCCGAGCGTGCCGGCAAGACGGGCGGCACCATGCCGTGCGTGCTCAATGCCGCCAACGAGGTTGCCGTCGATGCCTTCCTGCACGATAGCTGCAGCTTTACCGATATCGATCGTATTGTGGAATCCTGCATGGATGCCCACGATATGCAGGCGGTCGATTCGTTTGAGCAGCTTCGCGACATCGATGCGTGGGCGCGTGAAAAGGCTGCGCAGGTGCTCGCCGCAACCCGTTCCTAACCCATAAGGATTGCTTTTTCGTTTTATGGATACTGTTCTGAGCGTTCTCTCATCGGTCTTTTGGGGCCTGCTGATGCTTTCCGTCCTCGTGTTTTTGCACGAGGGCGGCCACTTTTTGGCGGCACGTGCCTGCGGCGTCCGTGTGACCGAGTTCTTTTTGGGCCTGCCGTGCCGCTTTGACATCCATTACACGTCGCGTCGCATTGGAACCAAGTTTGGCGTGACCCCGCTGCTGCTGGGCGGCTACGCTGCCATCTGCGGTATGGATCCGACCGACGTCTCGTGTGCCGATCGCGTGCTCGCGGCTATCTATCGTCATGGTCGCGTGACCGTGGCCGACCTTGCTGTCGAGCTCGAGCTTTCCGAGGAGGATGTGCTCGAGGCATGCGCCCTTTTGCTGGGCTGGGGCTCCATCGCGCCCTGGTATGAGGAAGGGGAGAAGCCCTCGCCGAGCTACTATCCCACCAAATATCAGACGTTGCCGCGAGATGCGGCGGGTTACACCACCTTTGACGGCCGCCGTTTCGATCGCGAACATTCAACTGCCGAGGGCGATGCGTGGGAGCTGCCGTGCGGCGAGGCCGAGTTCCTTGCACAAGAGCGTTCGCACACCTATCTTGGCCAGGGCTTTCTCAAGCGCGCCTTTATGCTGCTCGCGGGCATTATTGTCAATATCTTGACGGGCTTTTTGCTCCTTATGAGTATCTATTCCATTGCGGGTGTCACCGTGCCGATGGATACCAACGTGATCGGTCAGGTTGACGAGGGGTCTATTGCCGCCAAGGCGGGTATCGAGGCCGGTGATGCGATCCTTTCGGTTGACGGTGTCTCATGTTCTACTTGGATGGATGTCTACGATGCCATCGGCAAGGCTGCCGGTAAGGACGATATCGCCATCGAGTACGAGCGTGACGGCAAGCAGCATTCGACCACGGTTGCGCTCAAAGAGGACGAGCGCCTGGGTGTGTATGCCTCTACGCAGGTGGTCCGTTTAGACCCGATCACCTCGGCGCGTCTGTCATTCTCCTATGTTGTACAGACGGCGGATGGCGTGATGCGCCTGCTCCAGCCGCAGCATACGATGGAGATCCTCGATCAGTCCTCTTCGATCGTGGGTATTAGCGTCATGTCCTCGCAGGCAGCTGCTGCCGGTCCCGTCACGTTCTTGTCGTTTGCCGCGCTCATTTCGTTCTCGCTTGGCTTTATGAACCTGCTGCCCATCCCACCACTCGATGGCGGCAAGCTGTTTATTGAGATCATTCAAAAGATTGCTGGCCGCGAGCTGCCGCTCAAGGTCCAGACGATTGTGAGCTATGTGGGCGTCGCGCTCTTCGCGTTGCTGTTTGTCTATATGCTTCGTTCCGACATCCTTCGATTTATTCTGTAGGGGAGTGTTTGGATTGTCTCTATCCCATTCTTTGCCGCGCGAGCTGACGCGCCCCGTGCATGTGGGCGGCGTGCAGATCGGTGGCGGCGCGCCGGTGGTGGTCCAATCTATGACCTGCACCGATACCGCCGATGCCCAGGCAACGCTTGCGCAAGTGTGCGCGTTGGCGCAGGCTGGCTGCGATATCGTGCGCGTGAGCGTGCCCACCGAGGTCGCGCTTGAGGGTTTCCGCACCATCTGTGCCGAGTCTCCGGTGCCGATTGTCGCCGATATCCACTTTAACCATAAGCTCGCCATTGGTGCCGTTGAGGCCGGTGCTGCCAAGCTGCGCATCAATCCCGGCAATATCGGCGATTGGGCCAAGGTTGACGCGGTGATCGATGCTGCGGGTGCCGCGGGCTGTGCGATTCGTATCGGCGTCAATGCCGGTTCGCTTGAGCAGGATATCGCCGAGCGCGACGACCTCACGCAGCCCGAAAAGCTCGTGATGTCGAGCGAGCGTTTCGTCAAGCATTTTGAAGACCGCGGCTTTACGAACATTGTGCTTTCGGCCAAGGCCCATAGCGTGCAGACGACGCTCGATACCTATCGAGCCCTGTCGCGTGAGATTCCCCACGTTCCGCTTCACCTGGGCGTAACTGAGGCAGGTACCAAGCTGCAGGGCACCATCAAGAGCTCGGTGGGCCTTGGTATCCTGCTGTCTGAGGGTATCGGTGACACCATGCGCGTCTCGCTCACGGCCGATCCGGTTGAGGAGCCGCCGGTCGCCTGGGGAATTTTGCAGTCGTTGGGCCTGCGTCGCCGCGGCCCCGAGATTGTCTCGTGCCCCACGTGCGCCCGCTGTCAGGTTAACCTGATTCCTATCGCCGAGGAAGTAACCGAGCGGCTTAAGAACTATACCGCGCCGCTTTCGATTGCCGTCATGGGATGTGCCGTTAATGGTCCCGGTGAGGCTTCTGATGCCGACCTGGGCGTTGCTTGCGGACGTGGTCAGGCCCTGCTCTTTTCGCATGGCCAGATCATTGGTAAAGTAGCTGAGGATCAAATTGTCGACGCGCTTATGGCCGAGGTCGACAAGCTTATTGAGGAGAAATAAATGACTCGAGCAATGTATATGTCTAAGCTCTATGCGCCGACGCTCAAAGAGGATCCGGCCGACGCTGAGCTCGCCAGCCACCGCCTGCTGCTCCGTGCCGGCATGATCCGCAAGGAGGCCGCCGGTCTGTATTCCTATCTGCCGCTCGCTTGGCGCTCGATTCGTAAGATCGAGAACATCGTGCGCGACGAGATGGACGCCGCCGGCGCCCAGGAGCTCATGATGCCCATTATGGTCGATGCCGAGCTGTGGCGTGAATCCGGCCGCATCGATGCCTATGGCAAGGAGCTCGTGCGCTTTGACGACCGTCATGGTCGCGAGTTTGTGCTGGGCCCCACCCACGAGGAGACCGTCACGGCCCTGGTGCGCAACGAGCTGCGCTCCTATAAGCAGCTGCCCGTCAACCTGTACCACATTCAGGACAAGTTCCGCGATGAGTTCCGTCCCCGCTTTGGCCTGATGCGCGGTCGCGAGTTCATCATGAAGGACGCCTACAGCTTCTCTGCCACGCAGGAGAGCCTGCAGGAGGAGTATGACAAGATGAAGCAGGCCTACGCCAACATCTGCGAGCGCTGCTACATCAAGGCTCTGCCCGTTGTCGCCGACTCCGGCGAGATCGGCGGCGACACCTCTGTCGAGTACATGGCTCTGGCCGACGCCGGCGAGGCCTCGCTCGTCTACTGCGACGATTGCGGCTTTGCTGCCGATGACGAGGCTGCAAGCACCAAGGTCGTTGTGACCGAGGGCCCCGGCGACGGCACGCTTACCAAGGTCGAGACTCCGGGTATGGGCACCATCGAGGCCGTCGCCAAGTTCTTCGGCTTCCCCGAGAACGGTACGCGCAAATCGCTGGCGTTGATCGACGCCGAGGGCAAGCCGGTCGTTGCCATTGTCCCGGGCGACCACGAGCTCAATGACTGCAAGGCCGAGCACGTCTTTGGCAAGGGCTATCGCATGATGACCGACGAGGAGCTTCAGGCGAACGGGCTGCACAAGGGCTTTATCGGACCGGTCAACCTGCCCGAGGGCATCCGTCTGGTGTGCGACGAGAGCCTGCGCGAGTCCAAGCAGTGGGCCTGCGGTGCCAACGAGGTCGACTATCACTTTACCGGTGCCTGCCCCGATCGCGACTTTACCGTCGATGAGTGGGCCGACTTGGTTACCGTCGTTGCCGGCGATCCCTGTCCGCACTGCGGCAAGCCGCTCTCTGCTGCCCGCGGCATCGAGGTCTCCCAGGTCTTCCAGCTGGGCACTAAGTACTCCGAGGCCATGGGTGCCACCTTTATGGACGAGGACGGCAAGGAGAAGCCGCTTATCATGGGTTGCTACGGCGTGGGCGTGTCCCGTTCTCTCGCTGCCGTCGTGGAGCAGCACAACGACGAGCACGGTATCGTCTGGCCGGTCTCCGTTGCCCCGTATGAGGTTGCAGTGATTCCGCTCGACCCCAAGAAGGAGGAGTGCGCTACCGTCTGCGAGCAGATCGTTGATGGCCTGTGCGCCGAGGGTATCGAGGTCGTCGTCGACGACCGTGACGAGCGTCCCGGCTTTAAGTTCGCCGACAACGACCTTATGGGCTTCCCGTATCAGGTGGTGCTCGGCAAGCGTGGCCTTAAGAACGGCACCGTCGAGCTCAAGGATCGTGCCACGGGCGAGCGCGAGGACGTGGCGATCGATGAGGTCGTCGCCAAGGTTTCCGAGCTTGTGAAAGCTGCCCGTCGTTAATCGACGATTTCGCTTGTAGTTCGATATGCGGGACGGTCCTGCATTTCTCCAGTTCGGGGAGATGCAGGACCGTCCTTTTATCTTGTCGGCGTGCACAATCGCTAAAAGGAAAACCCCACAGCCCATGCGAGCTGCGGGGTTTCCTTTGTGCCTCCGATGCGAAATAAATCGCTCAGATATTACTGATAATCGACGACGTCGATCCAGTTCTTCAGGAACTCATCGTTCACGTTGCGCTTACGAGCGAGCTCGGAAGCGGCTACGATGCTCGTCCACTGACGCACGACCTGCATGGGCATGTCGGCGCGGTCGCAGTAGAGCTCCAGGTATGCCTCGGCCTGATCCTTGCTGTTGAGGGCAAAGAGCAGGTAGGTGGTGGCAACGTCGGCAGCAGGGGAGCCCTGGGTGGCGTGTGCCCAGTCGCACACATAGAGCTGGCCGTCGTCGCCGACGATGACGTTGGAGGGGTTGAAATCGCCGTGGCAGACCTTGAACTCCTTGGTCATGCCGTCCAGACGCTCCTGAAGGTTGTAGCGCGTGGTGGCATTGAGCTGATCAAGGCTGTCGATCATGCGGGCGAACTTGTCGCGCTGACGGTTGAGCAGCGGGGAGGTGTAGCCGTGGATCTCGATCTGGAGGTCGACGAACATCTCGAGGTACTCACCAAAGCGCTGGGGCTCGGCAGTCATCTTCTCGGCAAGGGTGGTGCCCGGAACCTTCTCGGTCACGAGCGCCCAGCCGTTGGCGTTCTCGAGCTGGGAAACCTCGAGAGCCTTGGGGCTGCGGATGCCGCACTCATTGATGCGGGCAAGATTCAAAGCCTCGTTGAACACGTCAGAGACGGGCTTGGTCTCGTTAAAGACCTTGACGATCTTGTCGCCCAGGTCGTAAACGACCTTGTTGCCACGGCGGACGAGCTCGGTCTTGGAATCGGGTAGCAGCATGGTTGCATCCTTTCAACGATGCGATAGAAGCGACGGCGGGGGTGTGTGAAACACCCGTGCACTCCCGCCGTTAAAAACCGTGCTAAAACTAGCAGACGGCGTAGTCCTGAGGCTCGCGGCCGTAGTAGGCGTCCAGGTAGAGCTCCTTGATCTCGCTCATGAGCGGGTAGCGCGGGTTAGCGCCGGTGCACTGGTCGTTGAATGCCTGCTCGGTCATCTCGTCGAGGGTGTCGAGGAAGTACTGCTCGTCAACACCGTAGTCGGCGATGGTCTTCTTGACGCCGATGAAGTCCTTGAGCTCCTCGAGCTTCGTGATGAAGTTCTCGAAGACCTCCTTGTCGTCCTTGCCCTCGATACCGCAGTACTTGGCCATCTCGGCGTAGTTGTGCAGCGCGTTGGGGTAAGGATACTGGGAGAAGGTACCCATCTTGACGGGAGCCTCGGCGGCGTTGTAGCGCATGACGCGGGTCAGGATGACGGCGTTTGCGAGGCCGTGGGGCAGGTGATGGAATGCGCCGAGCTTGTGGGCCATGGAGTGGTTGAGGCCCAGGAAGGCGTTGGCGAAGGCCATACCGGCCATGCAGGAGGCGTTGTGCATCTCCTCGCGGGCATGCGGGTCCTTGGCGCCGTTCGTGAAGCTGGAGGGCAGGTTCTCAAAGACGAGCTTAGCAGCGCGCTCGGAAAGGCCCTTGGTGTAGTCGGAAGCCATGATGGAGACGTAGGACTCGATGGCGTGGGTCATGACGTCGATGCCGGAGGCAGCGGTCAGGCCGCGCGGGGCGGTCATGCAGTTGTCGGCGTCGACGATAGCCATGTTGGGGAGCAGCGCGTAGTCGGCGAGCGGCCACTTGATGCCGGTCTCCTTGTCGGTGATGATGGCGAACGGCGTGCACTCGGAGCCGGTACCCGAGGAGGTCGGGACGGCGACGAAGTAGGCCTTCTTGCCCATCTCGGGGAAGGTGAAGATACGCTTGCGGATGTCCATGAAGTCCATGGCCATGTCCTCAAACTTGCACTCGGGGTGCTCGTACATCATCCACATGATCTTGCCGGCGTCCATAGCGGAGCCACCGCCGACGGCGATGATGACGTCCGGCTCAAAGAGAGCCATCTGCTTGGCACCACGACGTGCGCACTGCAGCGACGGATCGGGCTCGACGTCGTAGAAGCAGTCGTGGGCGATGCCCATCTCGTCGAGCTTGGCCTCGATGGCGCGGGTGTTGCCATTCTTGAAGAGGAACTGGTCGGTGACGATGAAGGCGCGTTTCTTGCCCATGACGTTGCCCAGCTCGTCGAGGGCGACGGGCGTGGAGCCCTTCTTGAAGTAGACCTTCTCGGGAGCGCGGAACCACAGCATGTTCTCACGGCGCTCGGCCACAGTCTTAACGTTGATCAAGTGCTTCACCCCAACGTTCTCGGAGACGGAGTTGCCGCCCCAGGAGCCGCAGCCCAGGGTCAGAGACGGCTTCATGCCAAAGTTGTACAGGTCACCGATGCCGCCGTGCGAAGACGGGGTGTTGATGACGATACGGCAGGCCTTCATGACGTGCTCGAACAGGCTGATCTTCTCGGCCTGGGCGGGGTGCACGTACAGAGAGGCGGTGTGGCCCGGGCCACCGGCGAGCACCAGGTGCTCGGCCTTGTCGACGGCCTCCTGGAAGTCCTTGGCGTGGTACATGGCCAGGACCGGGGAGAGCTTCTCGTGGGAGAACTCCTCCTTGGCGGGGTCGGTGGAGGTGACCTCGGCGATCAGGATCTTGGTCTTGGCGGGAACCTCGATGCCGGCGAGCTCGGCGATCTTGGCGGCAGCCATGCCGGGGATGCGGTGGTCGAGAGCGCCGTTCTTGAACATGGCGGCACGCAGGGCCTCCATCTCGGCACCCTGCTTGACGAAGTAGCAGCCGCGCTTCTGGAACTCGGCCTTGACCTGGTCATAGATGCTGTCGATGACGGTCACGGACTGCTCGGAAGCGCAGATCATGCCGTTGTCGAAGGTCTTGGAGTGGATGATGGAGTTGACGGCGAGCAGCACGTCGGCGGTGTCGTCGATGATGACCGGGGTGTTGCCGGCGCCGACGCCAAGGGCGGGCTTGCCCGAGGAGTAAGCGGCCTTGACCATGCCCGGGCCACCTGTGGCGAGGATGATGTCGACGTCGCGCATGACCATGTTGGTCAGCTCGATGGAGGGGACATCGACCCAGCCGATGATGCCCTCGGGGGCGCCGGCCTTGACGGCGGCGTCAAGCACGAGCTTGGCGGCAGCGATGGTGCACTTGGCGGCTGCCGGGTGCGGGGAGATGATGATGCCGTTGCGGGTCTTCAGGCTGATCAGCGTCTTGAAGATCGCGGTGGAGGTGGGGTTGGTCGTCGGGATGACGGCGCCCACGATACCGATGGGCTCGGCGATCTTGGTGATGCCGTAGGCCTCGTCGCGCTCCAGGACACCACAGGTCTTGGTGTTCTTGTAAGCGTTGTAGATGTACTCTGCGGCATAGTGGTTCTTGATGACCTTGTCCTCAAGAACGCCGCGGCCGGTCTCCTCGATGGCCATCTTTGCCAACGGGATACGAGCCTTGTTGGCGGCCATGGCGGCCTCGTAGAAGATCTTGTCGACCTGCTCCTGCGTGTACGTAGCAAAAAGCGCCTGGGCCTCTCGCATCTGAGCGAGCTTAGCCTCAAGCGCCTCTACGTTGTCCACAATTGCGGGAGTAGTGTTTTCCGGTGACTTTTTCACCATTTGTGTCTCCTTGCGATCGGAGATTTACCCTACGCCTTGCATGATAGCAAGAAATTATTCGGCGAACGGTAAGATTCCCGTAAAAGGCACACTAAAACGCTTCAACTTAATGAAGCGTTTTAACTAAAAACTATCCGCCTACTGCATTACCTCGCTCATTGGGGACAGACTTGCATGAGTATTTCAATGGGAAAACGGGGAGAACGGGGCAACTGTTTGATAATCGCTGTTCGCGGGTCGCGGTTGAGTCGGACACGCAGGCAGTGCAGCTGCTTGATTATATCCATCTCAATCCCGTGAAAGGTGCGCTTGACTCGCTCGAGTCGTACTGCTGGTCAAGTTGCAAAGCATATCAGCTGGGCTACGATCCTTTTGATATTTGTGATGCGGCCCCTATGCTCGAAAGCACTCATGTAAGCCTGTCCCCAATGAGTGCAAAAAGGCGCCCTCCGTAGGGGAGGGCGCCTTTGGTAAGTTCTATGTGAACGCGAGGTCTTTGACCCGGAGAGTCCGAGGTACTTGTTGGTAAGACCTTATTTAGGAGCGCGCAACCTTGCCGGACTTGAGGCAGGTGGAGCAAACGTTCATCTTGCGACGATGACCATCGACGACGACGTAGACGCGCTGGATGTTGGGGCGGAACTTACGGTTGGTGACGCGGTGAGAGTGGCTGATGGAGCGACCGGCAACGGGGTGCTTACCGCAAACTTCGCAAACTTTGGACATAACTGACCCTCCTTGGGCGACAAACGAACATGTCGCGTTAACAAACAAGCCTGAACTATAGCACAGAAGAATGTCTCTGTGCGCAATCTACACAGAGATATTTCTCTTTTGGCGATAGTGCCCACGCTACGGCCCTGGACGTAGATCCGATTTGCGTGCAGCAGAGGGGATTATGCCAGCTCGCAACAAGGTTTTCAAGCGCGTACCACAAATATATATAGGTTTATGGAGCGATTGGCTCCGTTTACGGATTGGCTAGTATTTATGCTCGCAATTGAGCCCGATGTTGGCTACACTATGCCTTGACCATTAAAGGGGTACGAGATACCCACATGGAATTACATAGCTGTCAATGAGCAGTACTTCCTGTGGGTGTCTGGTTCCGCTTTGAGCGGTCGGGCATCTATTTTTTTGACTGTGTCAGCAGTCAAGACATGTGAGGAAGGAGATCGATGGGCACGACTTCCCCCAAGGCGGTCATCATGGACGAGACCGCCGTCAACCGAGCGATGACCCGCATCGCGCACGAGATTCTCGAGCGCAACGAGGGCTGTGAAGACCTCGCTCTGGTCGGCATCGTCACGCGCGGCGACCTTCTGGCAAAGAAGCTCGCCGAGGCGATCAAGGAGATCGAGGGTGTCGACGTTCCGCTCGGCAGCCTTGACATCAGCTTCTACCGCGATGACTATGCGACCAATTTCGCTCCCGCGATCCACGCTACTAACATTCCCTTCAGCGTCGACGGCAAGCGCGTCGTGCTGGTGGACGACATCCTGTACACGGGTCGTACCATCCGTGCCGCTCTGGACGCCGTCATGGATCTGGGCCGTCCGTGCCGAGTCGAGCTGGCAGTTCTCGTTGACCGCGGTCACCGCGAGCTCCCTATCTCGCCGGACTTTGTCGGCAAGAACGTTCCCTCGTCGCACGAGGAGAACGTGCACCTATATATGAAGGAAGTCGACGGCCGTACCGCTGTCGAGATCAACGACGTCGCGCCGGGTTCCCACGTGGGCTCCGCGCCGCTGGGAGGTGAGTAGTACCGTGGCGTTCAACCATAAGCACCTGATTGACATTACCGAGTACTCCGAAGAGGACATCAAGCTCATCCTCGAGACCGCCAAGGCGTTCTCCGAGGTCAACGAGCGTGCCATCAAGAAGGTCCCCACGCTCAAGGGCAAGACCATCGTCAACATGTTCAACGAGCCCTCGACGCGTACCCGCAGCTCCTTCGAGCTCGCCGAGAAGCGTCTTTCGGCCGACAGCCTCAACTTCGGCGGCTCCTCGACCTCCACGGTCAAGGGCGAGAGCCTCGTCGATACCGTCGAGACCCTCAACGCCTACAAGATCGACTGCATCGTCGTGCGCGATAAGCACGCCGGCGCTCCTTACATCGTCACGCAGAATTCGCCCGCGAGTGTTATTTGCGCCGGTGACGGTAAGCACAATCACCCCACGCAGGCTCTGCTCGACCTGTACACCATCTGGGAGCACAAGGGCGACTTCCACGGCCTGAAGGTCGCTGTCGTCGGCGATATCGCGCACTCCCGCGTCTGCGGCTCGCTGATCCCCGCGTTGAAGATCATGGGCTGCGAGACCTACGCCGTCGCCCCCGGCACGCTGCTGCCGCCGGCGCCCGAGGTTCTGGGCTGCGACCACGTGACGAGCGACCTCGATTCCGTCCTGCCCGAGCTGGACGTCGTCTACATGCTGCGCGTACAGCAGGAGCGCCTCGAGGGTGCCCCGTTCCCGACCATTCGCGAGTACCACAAGCTCTTCGGCCTGACCAAGGACCGTGAGAAGCTCATGAAGCCCGACGCGATCATTTGCCACCCGGGCCCCATCAACCGCGGCGTCGAGTTCGACTCCTATATGGCCGACCACCCGCAACGCTCCGTCATCCTGGAGCAGGTCTACGCCGGTATCTGCGTGCGTATGGCTATCCTGTATCTGCTGCTTGGAGGTGCCGATAATGGCCTTGCTTCTTAAGAATGCCCACGTCGTCGACCCGTCCGTCGAGCTTGACGGTGTCGTTGACGTCCTGATCGACGGCGACAAGATCGCCGAGGTCGGCGAGAACCTCGCCGCCGAGGGAGCCGAGGTCCGCGACCTTTCCGGCAAGTACCTCGTCCCCGGCCTGGTGGACATGCACGTCCACCTGCGCGAGCCCGGTTACGAGGTCAAAGAGGACATCGAGAGCGGCACCCGCGCAGCTGCCAAGGGCGGCTTCACCGGCGTGTGCGCCATGCCCAACACCGACCCCGTTACCGATAACGGTACCGTCGTTGAGTTCGTCAAGTCCCGCGCTGCCGAGGTCGGCCACTGCCGCGTCTATCCTTCTGGCGCCATGACCCGCGGTCTTAAGGGCGAGGCTATGTCCGAGATGGGCGATATGGTTGCCCACGGCGCCGTCGCCTTCACCGACGACGGTCGCGGCGTGCAGGGTGCGGGCATGCTCCGTCGCTGCATGGACTACGGCAAGATGTTCGGCAAGGTCTTTATGAGCCATTGCCAGGACGAGGACCTGGTCGGTCACGGTCAGATCAACGAGGGCAAGGTCTCTACCCGTCTGGCCCTCGAGGGCTGGCCGGCGGCAGGCGAGGAGCTGCAGATCGCTCGCGATATCGAGATCGCCAAGCTGACCGGTGCCAAGTTGCACATCCAGCATATCTCCACCGCCCATGGCCTGGAGCTCGTGCGTGCCGGTAAGGCCGCTGGCGTGCAGGTCACCTGCGAGGCCACCCCGCACCACATGTTCCTGACCGAAAACGACCTGGACGAGACCTACAACACCTCGCTCAAGGTCAATCCGCCGCTGCGTACCGAGGAGGACGCCGAGGCTATCCGTCAGGGCGTCATCGACGGCACCGTCGACGCCATCGTCACCGACCACGCTCCCCATGCTCCGTGGGAGAAGGCCCGCGAGTTCGAGCTTGCGCCCTTTGGCATGATCGGCCTCGAGACTTCGCTGTCGCTTGTGCTCACCGAGCTGGTCAACACGGGCAAGATGAGCATGGGCCGCATGGTCGAGCTCATGGCCATCAAGCCGCGTGAGATCTTGGGTCTGGACCAGGTTCAAGTCAAGGCGGGCTCCGTTGCCGACCTGACCGTGTTCGATCCCGCTGCTACCTGGACGGTCGGCGAGGACGGCTACGAGTCGCGCGCCGAGAACTCCGGTTTCACCGGCCGCACGCTCACCGGTCGTGCCACCGATGTGTTTGTCGGCGGTAAGCAGACGCTTGCCGACGGCTGCATCTGCTAGCATAGCCTTATCGCTTTTGTGCGCGGCGCCCTTGCGGTGCCGCGCTTTCTGTTCGCCTGAACCATGCAACCGCATGGGGGATTGGAGCGTCTATGCCCACACCTTCCACTGCACGCATGCACGACTTCGAGGTCGTCTCGAACCAGGAGATCGCCGACGGCATCTTCTCGCTCGTTATCTCGGCCCCCAAGCTTGCAAGTGCGCTCAAGCCCGGTCAGTTCGTGAATATCGCCGTGCCGGGCGATGCTTCCTCGCTGCTTCGCGTGCCCCTGAGCTTCTATCGCGCCGACGCCGAGGCCGGCACCGTCGAGCTGTGGTACGCCGTCGTGGGCGATGATACCCGTCGTCTGTCGCAGATGGCCCCTGGCTCCACCTCCAACTTGCTGGGCCCCGGCGGCCGCGGCTGGCTTGTGCCCGAGGGCACCAGGAAGGCGCTGCTCGTGGCGGGCGGCATCGGTGTTCCGCCCGTGCTCTGCCTGGCTGACATGCTTGCCGAGCAGGGTGTGGACGTTGACGTGTGCCTGGGCTTTGGCACCGCGTCCAAGGCCGTGGGCGTCGATGAGTTCCGCGCGCTGGGCGCCACGGTCAACGTGTGCACCGACGACGGCTCGTTGGGCACGCATGGCTTCTGTACCGATCCTGCCGCCAAGCTGCTCGGCGAGGGCGGTTACGACTACGTCGCCAGCTGTGGTCCCGCCGTCATGATGAAGAAGGTCGCTGCCGCTGCCGCCGAGGCCGGCGTGTACTGCGAGGTGTCGCTCGAGCGCATGATGAGCTGTGGCTTTGGCGCCTGCAACACCTGCAACGTCGAGACGGTCGACGGTATGAAGGGCGCCTGCATGTGCGGCCCCGTGTTTGATGCTTCCAAGGTGGTGGTCTTCTAGTGGGTACCGTGAACATGGCCGTCGATTTCGGCGGCGTCAAGATGCAAAACCCCATCAACACCGCAGCCGGTACCTTTGGCTACGGTTGGCAGTTCCAGAACTTCTTCGATGTCTCCCAGCTGGGTGCCATCACCACCAAGGGCTGCGCTGCCGAGCCCTGGCCCGGCAATCCCGCACCCCGCATGGCCGAGATTCCCGGTGGCATGATCAATTCCGTGGGCCTTCAGAACCCCGGTGTGGCCGCTTTCGCCCGCGAGTCCGGTCCGTGGCTCGAGCAGCTCTCCAAGGACGGTTGCCAGGTCATCTGCCAGGTTGCCGGTCATTCCGTGGACGAGTTTGTCCGTGCGCTCGAGATGTATGTCGAGCTGTGCCCCTGGGCTGCCGGCTATGAGATCAACGTGAGCTGCCCCAACATTGCTGCCGGCGGTGCCGCCATGGGCTCCACGCCCGAGGGCGCCTCTGCCGTCATGGCCGCGTGCCGCAAGGTGACCGACAAGCCGCTGTTTGTGAAGATGGCCCCGGTCAACGTTGCCGAGATTGCCAAGGCTCTCGAGGCCGCCGGTGCCGATGGTCTTTCGGTCATCAACTCCATCCAGGGTATGGCCATCGACGTCCACACCCGCAAGTCGCGTGTGGCCAAGCCCAAGGGCGGTCTTTCGGGCCCGCTGTGCCATCACATCGCCGTGCGTATGGTCTGGGAGGTTGCCCAGGCCGTCGACATTCCCATCAACGGCGTCGGCGGCGTCATGACCGGTGAGGACGCGGCCGAGTTTATCCTGGCTGGCGCTACCTGCGTATCGGTCGGTATGGCCAACTTCGTCGATCCGTGCGCTTCGCTCAAGATTGCGCGCGAGCTCGAGGCCTGGGCCGAGTCCCAGGGCGTGAAGGACATCAACGAGCTGGTAGGTGCTTTCGAATGCTAGAGACCGATGCCCGCGACCGCGTTATCGTTGCCCTCGACTGCGACCGTGAGCGTGCGCTCGAGCTCGCCCATGAGCTTTCGGGCCATGCCGCCTGGCTCAAGGTGGGCATGACGCTCTATTACGCTGAGGGCCCCGAGATCGTCAAGACCTTTAAGGACCTGGGCTTCAAGGTGTTCCTCGACCTTAAGTTCCATGACATTCCGCATCAGGTGCGCGGTGCCGCTCGCTCGGCCTCGCTTGCCGGTGCCGACTTGCTTTCGGTTCACGGCTTGGGTTCGGGTGCTATGCTCGCCGCCTGTCGTGAGGGTGCCGAGGAGGCACGCGAGGATCGAGCCAAGCTCGTCGCCATTACCGTGCTTACGAGCATGAATCAGGATGCGTTGAGCGAGATCGGCGTCGAGTCGCCCGTTGCCGAGGAGGCCGCCCGTCTGGCAAAACTCGCCCAGGCCAACGGTATCGACGGCATCGTGTGCTCGCCGATGGAGGCTCATGACATGCGTGAGCTGCTGGGCCCCGATGCGTTGATTGTGACCCCGGGCGTGCGTCCGGTTGGTGCTGCGCTGGGCGATCAGTCCCGCGTGGCCACGCCTTCCCAGGCTATCGAGCGCGGCGCGAGCCATATCGTGGTGGGCCGCCCCATTACCGGCGCCGACGATCCGGTTGCCGCGTTTGACGCCATCGTTGCCGAGCTGGTCGAAAACGTCGCGTAAAAGATTCCCTCAAGTCACCACTTTTGGGTCTTATTAGCACAAATTAGCCCCTGTGCCTGCGAAAACTTTCCCATCCTTTGTGTGGAATCGCAGGTCGGGGGCTCTTCTTTTAGCGCGATATATTGCACTTTTTGCGGGTATCGTCTAACCTATGGAGCCGCGATTGAGCATTTTGTACGTTTTACGTGCTAAAATGCCAAATATTGAATCAGATATAACCCAACTATTTGGAGGTACGAATGGCACTCCCTCAGCTTACCGATGAGCAGCGCAAGCAGGCTCTTGAGAAGGCTGCCGCCGCACGTCACGCTCGCGCAGAGCTCCGTGAGCAGATCAAGAAGGGCGAGAAGTCCCTCGAGTCCGTGCTCAACTCCGATGACCCCATTGCTTCCCGCATGAAGGTTTCCACCCTCATCGAGTCTCTCCCCGGTTATGGCAAGGCCAAGGCCGCCAAGATCATGGAGGAGCTCGGCATCTCCGCTACCCGTCGCGTCCAGGGCCTTGGCGTCCGTCAGCGCGAGCAGCTCCTCGAGCAGCTGACCAAATAAGTGAGCGCTCAGGATTCAAAGCTCTTTGTGATTTCTGGACCGTCAGGCGCGGGCAAGGGCACGCTCGTCACTCGTGTGCGCGAGCGTCGCTCTAACCTGGGCCTGACGGTTTCGGCTACCACGCGAGCCCCACGCAAAGGCGAGGTCGATGGCGTCAATTACTTTTTCCTGACGCGCGAGGAGTTCGACCGCCGCGTGGCAAACGGTGAGTTTGTTGAGTGGGCCGAGGTCCACGGTAACTGCTATGGCACGTTGGTGAGCGAGGTTCAGTCCAAGCTCGCCTCTGGTTCGTCTCTCATCTTGGAGATCGATGTCCAGGGTGCCCTGCAGGTTAAGGAGCGTTTCCCCGAGGCCGTGCTGATCTTTATCAAGCCGCCCTCGCTCGAGGTGCTCCGCGAGCGTCTGGTCGGTCGCGGTACCGAAACGCCCGAGACGATTGAGCTGCGTATGGCAAACGCCGCCCATGAGCTTGCCCTTGCCGACCGCTACGACGACGTCGTGGTGAATGACGATCTCGACCGCGCGACCGACGAACTCGTTCGCGTTCTCGATATGCATGAAAGGATCTGAGGTCCGTGTCCGTTGTAAAGCCTTGCATTGACGATCTTCTGGAGAAGACCGATCACAACCGCTTCCTGCTCGCTTCGCTTGCCTCTAAGCGTGCCTGCGACATCAATAGCATGCTGCGCGGCCAGCATAACCGCGTGCTTGCCGTCCAGGATGTCGACGACATCACCATCGCGCTCTCCGGCGCTGACACCATCTCGATGGCTATGGACGAGATCGTCGACGGCGATATCTCCTACGACGAGGCCCGTTACGAGAAGGCGCTCGGCCA
Source organism: Collinsella sp. TF06-26 (assembly GCF_002232035.1). Classification (GTDB taxonomy): domain Bacteria; phylum Actinomycetota; class Coriobacteriia; order Coriobacteriales; family Coriobacteriaceae; genus Collinsella. The sequence goes on along the minus strand of NZ_NKXR01000013.1, from coordinate 52,649 downwards.
TAAGGTTGCTGAAGCCTAAATGGCAGCTCGCGTTTGCCTGGTCCACTATCACGAGGTTGGACTGAAGGGCAAGAACCGCGCACATTTTGAGCATATCCTCATGGATAACATTAAGGCGGCTTTGGCCGCCTTTTCCGTGAACGCCGTGTCTCGAATTTCCGGTTATATCCTCGTGACCTTTAACGAACATCAGGCCGACGAGGCGGCGCGTGTCATCCGCACCGTCCCCGGCGTTGCCCGTGTGTCCCTGGCGTACCACACCAACCGCGACCCGCAGGAGTACTGCGCCGCCGCTGTCAAGGCGCTGCGCGAGTTTGGCCCCTTCGATTCGTTTAAAGTGCACGCCAAGCGTTCCAATACTGACTATGAGCTCACCTCGATTGATATCAATCGTCAGGTGGGTGAGGTGCTGTGCGAGGCCTTCCCCGATAAAAAGGTTCAAATGCACGATCCCGATGCGATGGTGCACGTACTGGTGGTCCAGGGTAGCGTTTACGTGTACGCGCGCTCCGAGCGCGGCGTGGGCGGTCTGCCGGTGGGTTCTGCCGGCAAGGTCGTGACGCTTCTGTCGTCGGGCATCGATTCTCCGGTGGCGACCTGGATGCTCGCGCGTCGCGGCGCGGTGTGCGTGCCGGTGCATTTCTCCGGTCGTCCGCAGACGCCCGACACGAGTGAATACCTGGTGCAGGACATCATCCGTGCGCTTGAGCCGGGTGTTCAGATCGGCCGCCTGTACGTGGTGCCGTTTGGCGATTGCCAGCGTGAGATTTCCGTCACCTGCCCCAGCAACCTGCGCGTGATCATGTATCGCCGCATTATGTATTCGGTTGCCGAGCGCATTGCGCATATCGAGGGCGCCAAGGCCATTGTGACGGGCGAGTCGCTCGGTCAGGTTGCCTCCCAGACGCTCGAGAACATCATGGCCGTCAACGAGGCCGTGAAGATTCCCGTTTTCCGTCCGCTCATTGGTTCTGATAAGCAGGAGATCATCGCGCGTGCTCAGGAGATCGGTACGTTTGATATCTCGACCGAGGCGGCGCCCGATTGCTGCACGCTCTTTATGCCGCGTCGTCCCGAGACGCATGCCAAGCTCGATGCCGTGCATGAGGCCTGGGAGCTGTTCGATCACGAGGAGATGATCGAGCGCCTGCTCAAACAGACTGAGTATATCGATTTTGGCAGCAACACGTATAAGGCCCCCAAGACCTTAAAACGCAAACATTCGGAGCTCGCTCCGCGTGAGGTATATCAAGATCACGAGTAATTGCCTGCATAGACCGACGATGCGCCTGTATCGTCGGTCTTTTGCTATCTGGGCAAATGATGCCAAGATGTTCATTCGCTGACGTGTGTCTGAATAAATGGACATTTTTTCGCAAGGTTTTGGTCAGCTTTTGGTTTGACCGCGAAAACTGGTGTGGACGTGCGGAAGCTGCGGCGTTCGTTTCCTGACACGATGGTGTTGGGAGGTTTTGCTATGGCGCAGCGCGAACAACACGAACGGGTTAAACGGATGGACCGCTGGGCAGAAAAGCTGCTTGGACACAAGGCGGTGGTGGTGGCGATTTTGGTTGTCATTGCCGCCGCGAGCGGCTTAGCGATGGCAAGTTTTAATAGCCGCTCCAGCGGCGTGTCGTTTGAGCATAGTGATGAGGCGAGCTCCTCGGATGTGCGCGGGGCCGGGGATGCGTCTCCTGATGATGCCGATGAGTCTTCGGCCAAGAGCTCCTCTGCTGCCGAGGTGTACGTCGATGTGGATGGCGCCGTGGTGTCACCCGGTGTATATCGCCTCAAAGATGGAGCACGGGTGTCCCAAGCGATCGATGCCGCCGGAGGGCTTACGGCCGAGGCGGATGTGACAGGGCTTAATCGTGCGTCCAAGATCACAGATGGCCAAAAGATCTATGTTCCGACGGTGGGGGAGCAACAAGCGGCTGGGGCGGTCGACGGGGCCGAAATCGGTGCTGACACGACTCCCGGCGCGGGGTCTTCGTCGGGGCTCGTGAACATCAATACGGCAAGTGCGGCAGAGCTGCAGACGCTTTCTGGTATCGGGCCTTCTATGGCTCAGTCGATTATCGATGAGCGGACAAAGAACGGTGCTTTTGCCTCAGTCGATGACCTGATGCGCGTATCGGGGATTGGTGAGAAGAAGCTCGCCAAAATCAAAGATTGCATTTGCGTATGAGTGCGACCGATCGCGAGCAAGTGATGCCACCACGGCCATTGATGCCGTGGACGATGGCGCTTTGTGCCGGCTTGTGTGTGAGCTGTGGCTTGGTACTTAACATGGCTGCCGATTTGCTGTTGGGAGAGCGGGCAGCGCCCGTCGCGTCGCTTATGGCCATTCCCGTTGCGGCTGCGGCTTGTATCGTATTGGCTCGGTCCTGTATGCGCCTTCTGCGGTGGAGACGATGGCTTTATGTCGCGGGCCTTGGCTTCTTGGCGGGGGCGGTCGTGTCCGCGGGTTGGGCGATCGGGACACTGCGTGCTTCGAGCGCACTGGATAATCGGGCTGCGAGCAGTCTCGAGTTTGTTGTGCACGGCGACCCGTCCATCAGTGACGGTGCGTACTCCTATACCTGCGATGCGTATGCGGGCGAAAAGCGTTTGGGTCAGGTGCGGCTGTCGTGTGATCGCGAGCTCGACGCCGGTTCGCATGTACGTGCTATCGGTCGAATTTCGCGCTTTGAGAACGATGCGTATGGGCGCTCACGCGTGCTTCGAGGCGAGGCGCGCAAGGTTAAAGCCGTTCGGATTGTGTCGGTCGATGAGGGCTCTCCGGAGCCGCTGCTTCGACTGCGAAATGGGCTGCTTGCGTCTATCGCGCCTGCGACCGACCCGGCGCGTGCACTCATAGCCGGTGTCGTCTGCGGTCGTTCGGCCGAGCTGCGCGCCCAGCCGGCGGGCGAATGGTTTTCGGTGACGGGAACTGCGCATCTTATCGCCGTATCGGGCAGCCATTTGGCTATCGTGGGGTTTGTAATCGAGGGTTTATTGCAAAAGACTCGGTGTTCACGTGGTCTTCAACGGGCGATATTGGCGATAACGCTTGTGGGTTACGCTGTCTTTACGGGCGCGTCTCCCTCGGCAGTGCGCGCGTGCTGCATGGTGTTCGCGACGCTTGTCGTAAACGGCGCGGGGCGTCGCCGGCATGGCACATCGGCACTCTTCGTAACCATGTCCATCTTTGTGCTACTGCGGCCGACGGTGCTGTTCGAGATGGGCTTTCAGCTTTCATGTGCCAGCGTCTTTGCCATCCTGTGCTTTTGCCCGTACGTCACCTATGCTTTGGGGGAGCTGGGTGTGCCGACGGGCATTGCCGGCATGCTTTCCGTCACACTGTGCTCGCAACTGGCGACGCTGCCCATCACCATTCCTGCCTTTGGTACGTTCTCGCTCATTGCTCCGTTGGCGAATGCGGTCATCGGTCCGGTGGTGAGTCTGCTGCTCGCTGTGTCGATCGTGCTGGTTCCCTTTTCGCTTGTGGCGCCGTTGCAAGCTTGGGCACTCGTTGTGCCCATGATTGCCGCCCGGTGCGCACTGTTCTTTGAGCAGCTCTTTGCCGCCGTTCCGGGTGCATCCGTGAGCGTGCCGCCCGATAGCATTTGGATTTACCTGGTGCCGTGTTTGCTGGTGGCTCTGCTGGTCTGGTGGCCGCGTCCCCGTGCACGTCCTATGGCGGTAGGGCTTGCGTGCCTGGTGCTCTTGGCTGCGATTCCGTACATCTACTGGGATCGATTCGCTCCGCCTTCGGTGACGGTGCTCGATGTGGGCCAGGCCGATGCGATTCTGGTTCGTCAGGGTGGCGCCGTGGCGCTCGTTGACTGTGGGCTTGATGAGCGCGTGGTGAGCGCGCTGGTTCGCAATAACGTCCACCATATCGACGCCGTCTTCGTGACACATTGGGACGAAGACCACTGGGGTGGTCTTCCCGATGTGCTCGATCAGTTTTCGGTTGGAACCATTGTGGTCGCGGCCGATGCGCTTGACGGCGCGCCTGCTGAGGTCCTGAATCGCCCCGGCGTAGCGTATCGGCAGGTGGCTTGCGGAGATACGGTCGATATCGGCGCGTTTCGGACCCGTGTGATGTGGCCGTTTGACACGGTGGATGGCGAGGGCAATGAGGACTCTCTTGTTTTGCTGCTCTCCTATGCTCAGGAAGGCAAGAGCCTGCGTGTGCTTCTCACGGGTGATGCCGAGCTCGATCAGGAGCGCGAGTTTGTACAGGAGGTGGGTTATATCGATGTGCTTAAGCTGGGGCATCACGGCTCAAAAGTTTCCGTCGACATAGACCTACTGGAGACGCTTAAGCCCGAGCTCTCTATCGCGAGTGCGGGTGAGGGCAACCGCTACGGCCATCCATCCGATGCCTGCATCGATGCGGTTCGCGATGTGGGCGGCGCGTTCGCATGCACCATCGAACAAGGAGACATTACCGTTTCGCCGACCGCGAAGGGCTTTGACATGCGATGCCAGCGGCCGTGATGACATCGTTGGCGCGCGGTGTGCCCCTGGGCTAAAATGGCACGGTACGAATTCGAGAGTCTGCGAGAGGGGAGCGCAATGTCCGAAACCGGTCTGCTGCCGGCATATCTGATCGTCGGTACCGACGGAGTCAAACGCGACCACGCCGTCTCGCGTATGAAAGCTCGCTTGGAAAAGTCGGGTATGGTTGAGTTCAACCTCGATGAACGCGACATGACGAAAGACCCCGATATCGAGTCGATCATCGGCTCGCTCAACACCTTTCCCATGGGCAGCGAGTTTCGCCTGGTAATCCTTGACGGCTGCTCCAAGCTTGCTAAAGCGGTCTCCGAGCCGCTTGTCGAGTATCTGACGAGTCCAAGCCCCACGACGGTTTGCCTTATCATCGCCGATTCGCTCGCCAAGAACACGCGCCTGTATAAGGCAATCGCTAAGATCGACAAGAAGGCTATCGTCGATTGCTCGGGTACCAAGCGTTGGGAACTGCCGCGCCGCGTTCAGCAGATGGCGACGCAGCACGGTAAGTCCATCTCGACGGCTGCTGCCGAGGAGCTCGTCTCGCGTTCGGGAGAAAACACGCGCATGCTCGATAACGACCTGGCAAAGCTCGCCCAGATGGTCGAGTCGCCCCAGATTGAACTTGCCGATGTTGAGCGCTGGATTGTACGTACGGCCGAGATCCAACCCTGGGACTTCCTCAACGCCGTCTCGGCTCGCGATATGCGGCGTTCGCTCGAGCTCTTTAAGCTCCTGCCCTCCAAGAGCTACGTGTGGACTTACACATTGCTGTGCGGTCGCATTCGCGAGCTTATCGTCGCCAAGGCGCTCGACGCGCGTGGGCAGGGTCGCGAGCTGGCCGCAACGCTCAAGCTCCAGTCCTGGCAGGTCAAGAATCACCTTACCTGGGCGCGTCGTTTTTCGATGACCGAGCTTGTCGCAGCGCTCGAGGGTGCCGTTGATGTGGAGCTCGCGCTCAAGGGTTCGGCCGATTCTCAGACGGCGCTTTTGCTCTGGATTACGAACATCTTGAGAAAATCGTGATGATACCTGCCTATTTGACAAATTCGTTCTATCCCTTTGAGAGGGAGCGTGCTATAGTAGGCGCTTGCATGACCTCACCGTGTCTCAGAGGTGTCATACATTTTTTGCAAGGAACTCGAAAGGAACTCCAGAAGTGGCAAACATCAAGTCTCAGAAGAAGCGTATCCGCACCAATGAGGCAGCTCGCATGCGTAACAAGGCTGTCAAGTCCGAGCTCAAGACGCTGACCAAGCACGTCCAGTCCGCCGTCGCCGAGGGCGACGCCGAGAAGGCCCAGGCTGCCCTCAAGACCGTCACCAAGCGTCTCGACATGGCTGCCGCCAAGCATGTTATCCACAAGAACCAGGCTTCCAACCGCAAGTCCGGTCTTGCCAAGCTCGTGAACAGCATCAACGCCTAAGTTGTAAATTTCACACCACACAGATTACGCGCATAAATGGAGCCTGTTTTATGGAACAGGCTCCATTTTTTGTATCGCTCGGGTAAGATAGTCCGCATGAATACTTCAATTGACATTTCCCACATCCGCAACTTCTCAATCGTTGCGCACATCGACCATGGCAAGTCCACGATCAGCGATCGCATCCTCGAGCTCACCCATACCGTCGACGAACGCGACATGGAGTCGCAGCTGCTCGACACCATGGATATCGAGCGCGAGCGCGGCATCACGATCAAGTCCAATGCCGTTCGCGTGTCCTATGACGCCGACGATGGCGAGACGTATCAGTTCAATCTGATCGATACGCCGGGCCACGTTGACTTTACCTATGAGGTCTCGCGCTCGCTGGCAGCCTGTGAGGGCGCGGTGCTCGTTGTCGACGCCACGCAGGGCGTCGAGGCGCAGACTGTCTCCAACGCGACGCTCGCCATGAACGCCAATCTGGACATTGTGCCGGCCATCAACAAGATCGACCTGCCCTCTGCCCATCCCGATGAGGTTAAGACCGAGATCGAGGATGACCTGGCGATTCCCGCCGATGATGCCGTGTGTGTCTCGGGCAAGACCGGCGAGGGCATCCATGATCTGCTGGAGTCCATTGTCTTTTTGATCTCTCCGCCCAAGGGCGATGCGAACGCGCCGCTCAAGGCACTCATTCTGGATTCGTACTTCGACGAGTATCGTGGCGTCGTCGCCACGGTGCGCGTCTTTGACGGCTCCATCAAAAAGGGCGATACCCTGCGCATGATGCAGGCAGAGGGCGACTTTTTGGTCGACGGCGTGGGTGTCAAGCGTCCTGCCGAGACCCCGGTTGACGCGCTGACGGTTGGCGAGGTCGGCTATGTGGTCACGGGCCTGAAGGACCCCGAGGCCGTTCGCGTGGGCGACACCCTTACCTGGGCGTCGAACCCCTGCCCCGAGCCGCTTCCGGGTTACCGCGAGGCCAAGCCCATGGTCTATACGGGCCTGTTCCCAATCGATAACAAGGACTACGAGAACCTGCGTGACGCGCTCGATAAGCTGCACGTTAACGACCCATCGTTGGTGTGGGAGCCCGAGACCTCGGTGGCGCTCGGCTTTGGCTTCCGCGTGGGCTTCTTGGGCCTGCTACACATGGAAGTCGTCAAGGAACGCCTGGAGCGCGAATTCAACCTGGACCTCATTGCCACGAGCCCCTCGGTCGACTATCACGTCTACAAGACCGACGGCGAGATGATCGATGTCCGCAGTCCGCAGGACCTTCCCGAGGCCACACGCATCGATCGTATCGAGGAACCCTACCTCAAGGCAAAGATCATCTGCCCGCCTGAGTACACGGGTGCCGTCATGCAGCTCGCCATCGAGCACCGCGGCGTCACAACCGACATGATCCACCTGACGAGCAAATCGGTCGAGATGCGCTTCGATATGCCGCTCGCCGAGCTCATCTTGGACTTCTTCGATCAGCTCAAGAGCCGTACCAAGGGTTATGCCTCGCTCGACTACGAGTTCAACGAGTACCGTCCCTCCGAGCTCGTTAAGCTCGATATCTTGCTTTCGGGCGATGAGGTGGACGCGCTGTCGTTTATCGTCCACAAGGACAAGGCCTATGGCCTGGCCCGTGGCCTGTGCGACAAGCTTAAGGAGATCATCCCGCGTCAGCTGTTCGAGGTGCCCATCCAGGGTGCTATCGGCAACAAGATTATTGCCCGCTCCACCGTCAAGGCGCGTCGCAAGGACGTACTTGCCAAGTGCTACGGCGGCGATATCTCGCGTAAGCGCAAGCTGCTCGAGAAGCAGAAAGAGGGCAAGAAGCGCATGAAGGCCATCGGATCGGTCGAGGTCCCGCAGGAGGCCTTTATGGCGATCCTCAAGGTGGACGAGTAGGTCTATGGTGCTTTCTGAATACAGCAAGCGGCTGCTGGGCGCCTATGCCGAGCAGCCGTTCCTTATGGCTCCCATGGCGGGTGTGACCGACCCTGCCTACCGCATCATGTGCCGCCGCCGCGGTGCCAACCTTGCCTACAGCGAGATGGTGAGCGTGGCAGGCCTTGCCTATGCCAGCAACAAAACGTGGCGCCTGGTGCTGCCGGCCGACGAGGAGCAGCAGATTTGCGTGCAGCTCTTTGGCTCCAAGCCCGATCAATTTGCGAGTGCCGTCGCCGCCGTCGAGGAGCGCGTTGGCGATCGCCTGTCGCTCATCGATATCAATATGGCATGTCCCGCCCGCAAGGTTGTTACCAAGGGCGAGGGCTCGGCGCTCATGCGCACGCCCGACCTGGCGGAGAAGATCGTCGAGGCGACGGTGGGCGCGGCGCACGTGCCCGTGACCGTCAAGATTCGCAAGGGCTTTTATGCTGAGGACCGTAATGCCGCGACGTTTGCCCAGATGCTCGAAGGCGCCGGTGCCGCCGCGGTGGCGGTGCATGGCCGCTGCGCCACGCAGCTCTATACGGGCCAGGCCGATTGGTCGGTCGTCGATGAGGTTGCCGACGCCGTTGAGATTCCCGTGATCGGTTCGGGCGATGTGTTCTCGGCTGAGGATGCGGCGGAGCGTCTGCGCAGCTCCGACGCCCGTGCCGTGTTTATCGCGCGCGGTATCTATGGCAATCCTTGGGTGTTCGGCGATGCTCGCGCCCTTGCGTTCGACGCCACGCCGGTGCCGTCTCGCACCTCGGTCGAGCGTCTGGATGCCCTGCGCGAGCACCTGACGCTTACGCACGAGCTGTTGCCGCTCATGTCGCGTGCCCGTACGTACGCAAGCTGGTATCTCAAGGGCATGCCCCATGCTGCCGCCTGGCGCGCCCAGGTGGTGCGCTGCTCCACATACGAGGAGTTCATGGCGTTGGTCGATGATATCGAGCGCGATGTGGTGGCCTGCGAGGCCGCACTTGCAGCTGGCGAGTCGGTGCCCGCCCATCCGCTGGAGGCCTAAGGGTGGCCGTTACCGCACTGTATGTGCACGTACCGTTTTGCGCTCAAAAATGCCGCTATTGCGACTTTGACTCGCGCAGCTTTGCCCCGTGCGACCTGGACGCTGCGCTCAATGCCTATTTTGAGCAGTTGTATGCGCGGCTCGATGCCTTTGGCAACGCTGGGGCACTCAGGCAGATCCGCACAGTCTACGTAGGCGGCGGCACGCCGTCGCTGGCAGGGGAGCGCCTGGTAGAACTTGCCCGTCGTATCTCCATGTGGTGCAAGCCCGTTGAGTTTACCTGCGAGGCCAATCCCGAGTCGCTGACTGCTGAGCTCGCCACCGCGCTTGCCGAGGCGGGCGTCACGCGCATCTCTCTGGGCGTGCAAACCCTCGACAATACCGAGCTGGCTGCTATTGGCCGCATTCACGATGCTAATCGGGCACTTGCGGCTATCGCGACGGTGAAGGACGCTGGCCTCGATGTGTCGTGCGACCTGATGTGCGGCCTTCCCGGGCAGACGGCCGCAAGCTGGCGGAGCACGCTCGATGGCGTGCTGGCGGCGGCGCCGCATCATGTATCGGTGTACCCGCTCACGCTCGAGGAGGGGACGCCCCTTTATCGCATGGCGTGCCGCGACGAGTCGCTTGAGCCTGATGAGGATTTTCAGGCCGCATGCATGGACGTGGCACGCGAGCTCCTGGGTGCGGCCGGTTATCACCCCTATGAGGTGGCAAGCTATGCGCTCGACGGCCATGAGTGCGCCCATAACATTGCCTACTGGACCGGACGGGGCTACCTGGGCCTGGGTCGTTCTGCCGCGGGTATGCTCGATGCCGAGGATTTCGACCGTCTTGCAGGTTTGTTCCCCGGCGTGTCTGCTCGAGGCGATGCGTACCGTGTGCGTCTGGTGCAACGCGACGATGACGCGACGGCGTTCGAGGCCGAATATCTGTCGCAGCGCGAGGCTGTCGCCGAAGACTTGATGCTCGCTTGTCGCATGACGCGCGGTGTTGCGTCCGACCTGTTGGCTCGTGCAGCTTGCGTCATCCCAACGGGCGAGCTGGCAGCTGCCTGCGATCGTGCGCTCGAATTGGATCTTGCCACTTGGGTGCCCGAGACGCTCTGGGGTCATGAGGGACCCTTCACTACGGCAGATGTCGTCGCGGGCCATGTTCGAGCTCGTCTGGCGCCGACCCATCTGGGCTGGCTCGATGGAAATGTTCTGTTCGAGCTGTTTTGGGATCTAGCTTAGGCCGCTCGGGTAGAATTACCGGAATATATACGCTGCTGTGAGCAGGAGGTTGCCGCGCATGGCGACGATGAACGAAAAAGATTACTACGAGATTCTGGGTGTCTCCAAGGACGCCACCTCGCGTGATATTCAAAAGGCCTTCCAGCAAAAGGCCCGTAAGCTCCATCCGGACGTCAACAAAGAACCGGATGCCGAGGAAAAGTTTAAAGAGGTTTCCGAGGCCTACGCCGTGCTTTCGGATGAGCAAAAACGTGCGCGCTACGACGCCATGCGATCTGGCAATCCCTTTGCCGGTGCTCCTACGGCTTCGCCCTATGGTGGCGGCTACGCCGGCAGCACGGGCTATGGCAATCCCTTTGAGGGCGGCTTTCCCTTTGGTGGCGCCTGGGGCCAGCAGCGTCGCGGGCAGGCTGCCTACAATCCCGAGAACGGCGCCAACGTGGTCGTCGATATCAAGCTCGACGCCAAGGAGGCCAAGAGCGGTGCCCACAAGACCGTTCGATATACCCGCTTTGACACCTGCGGGCATTGTGGCGGATCGGGCTCCGTTTCTTCAGAGCATGCCCACACCTGTCCGAGCTGCGGTGGCCGCGGCCACATCGACGTCGACCTGTCCTTCCTGTTTGGTGCGGGCACGTTCCAGTCGGTCTGCCCCGAGTGCGGCGGTTCCGGTAAGGTCGTGGCCGACCCCTGCCCCGATTGCGGTGGCAGCGGGCGAACCCGTGTGACCTCCGAGCAGACGATTGAGTTTCCTGCCGGCACGCACGATGGCGACGAGGTCCGCATTAGCGGCATGGGCCACGCAGGCACTAACGGTGCCGCGGGCGGCGACCTGGTCGGCCGCGCCCATGTTGAGGCCGAGCGCTTGGAAGGCAAAGCTCGTACTGGCTTTTACCTGATGGGCATTGTGGCGCCGTTTTTGGTGCTGTCGGCCATCTCGGGCGTGTTCTCGGCCTTTGCCATGATGTGCTTTATTCCGTTTGCCATGGGCCTGTTCATGGTGCTCTCGGACGGCGTGCTTCATCGCAGCCTGCTGTGGTGGAAACGCGGCGCGATGCAGTTTGCCAACGGTTTTGCCAACGGCTTCATGTTCGCACTCGTGTCGGTTTGGTTTGCGAGCTGCTCGCAGCGTGCCATGCTTTCGCCGTACGGAATGTACTAACATCAAACCCTCTGTTTGCGGCCGCCCCAGCTTGGGTATAGGACGCACTGTGACAATAATGAAAGTCGGAAGGATTCGGTCGTGTCGGAAAATAGGGATTACTACGAGGTACTTGGCGTCGAAAAGGATGCCGACGCGCGGACGATTAAGCGCGCGTTTCTAAAGAAGGCCCGTACCGTACACCCGGACGTTTCGGACGACCCCGAGGCCGAGGCCAAGTTCAAAGAGCTCAACGAGGCATATTCCGTTCTTTCCGATGAGCAGAAGCGTGCAAACTACGACCGCTACGGCACCGCGGACGGCCCTGGTGGTTCGGGCTATGTCGACATCAACGATATCTTTGGTGGCATGGGTATGGACGACCTCTTCTCGTCGTTCTTTGGCGGTGGCGCCGGCGGTGGCGCCCGCAGCCGTCGTGAGCGTCGTCGCGGACGTGACATGGCCATCTCGCTTTCGGTGACGCTCGAGGAGGCGGCGCTCGGCTGCAAAAAGACGATCAGCTATGATCGCCTTGCTCCTTGCGAGGACTGCAACGGTACCGGTAGGGCCGAGGGTGCACAGGAAAAGCAGTGCAGCCGTTGCCACGGCACGGGCTATGTCACGACGGTCCAGCGTTCGTTCTTGGGCCAGGTCCAGTCCTCTTCGCCTTGCCCCGACTGCCACGGCGAGGGCACGGTCATCGATCATCCCTGCGAGACCTGCGATGGTCAGGGCCGCACGCCTTCCCACGAAAAGATCGACATCGATATTCCCGCCGGCGTTTCGACCGGCCGCCAGCTGCGCGTGAGCGGCTTTGGCGAGGCCGGCCTTCGCGGCGAGCCCTCGGGCGACCTGATCGTCAACGTTCGCGTCGCCGACCACGAGCGCTTTAAGCGCAACGGCGACGACCTGTACCTCGTGAGCGATATCTCGATTGCGCAGGCGGCTCTCGGCTGCGAGATCGAGGTCGAGGGCATTATGCCTGACGAGGTCGTTAAGGTCACGGTCCCCGCCGGCACGCAGTACGGCGACACCGTGAGCGTCGGTAACTTCGGCATGCCCCGCATTGGCGGTGGCGGCTCGCGTGGCCGCCTGGTCGTTCAGCTGCGCGTGCTCGTTCCCACGAGCCTTTCGGCCAAGCAGCGCGACCTGCTCGAGGCCTTCGCCGCCGAGTCCGGCGACGACGTCGCTCCCGGCAAGAAATCGGTTACCGATCGCATCAAGAGTGCCCTCGACGACATCCTCGATTAAGGAGCCCGCGTGCTCGCACCCCATATCTCTGTTGTCAACCTCGGCTGCCGCGTCAACCGGGTTGAGTCTGACCGTATCACTGCCGATCTTATGCGCCTGGGCTTTGCTATTGTGGAGCCCCAGGATGCCGATCTGATCGTAATCAATACCTGTGCCGTGACGGGCGAGGCCGAGGCTAAGACCCGCAAGGCCGTCCGTCATGCGCTGGCCCATCCAAACGAGCCTTATGTGCTCGTGACCGGTTGCGTGGTCAATTTGCATCCCGAGGAGCTGTTGGAGCTCTCGGATCGCGTGATCGCCGAGCCGTCCAAGATTGATGTCGCCGAACGTGTCTGCGAGGTGCTGGGCGTTGAGTCCGATAGCGTTCCCGCCTGCAGCGATGGCGAGGTGGTCGATGCGCTCGGTCGCTCTCGCCTGGGCGTGAAGATCCAGGACGGCTGCAACCATCGCTGCACCTATTGCATTGTGTGGAAGGCGCGCGGCCCCGAGCGCTCCGTGCCCGTCGAGTCCGTGCTTGAACAAGTTCGCGAGGCCCAGGAGGCCGGCGTGCCCGAGGTGGTGCTGACCGGTGTGAACCTGGGTGCCTACGATGGCAAGAGCGCGACCGACGAGCATGTCGAAATCGATGAGCTGCTCGAGGCCATCATGGAGCGCACGACTATTGCGCATGTGCGCATTTCCTCGGTCGAGCCCATGGATATCTCTGAGCGCCTGCTTAAGGTTATGGCGCGCTATCCGCAGCGTATCGCCCCGTTTTTGCACCTGCCCGTGCAGTCCGGCTGTACGGCGACCCTGCATCGCATGGGTCGTCCCTATAGCGCGGAGGCCTTTGAGGACACGGTGCGTATGATTCGCGCCAACTTGCCCCAGGCGTCTCTTTCGTGCGATGTCATCGTCGGTTTTCCTGGTGAGACGGACGAGGAGTTCGAGGAGTCGCTGGCGCTGTGCCGCCGTGTGGGTTTCTCGCGTATGCACGTGTTCCGCTACAGCAAGCGTCCCGGTACCCTTGCTGCCGACATGCCCGACCAGGTGCCGCCCGAGGTTATGGCCGAGCGCAGCCGTCGTATGCGAGATACGGCGCAGGAGCTCGCTATTGCCGATGCTCGTCGTCGCGTGGGCACTGTCGAGCGCGCCGTGCTCGAGTATGGTGACAACCTGACGCTCGGCTCGTTCCATCATGCCCGTCTTGACGATACCTGTGGACTTACAGCCCCGTGCCTGCTCGATGTTGCTATCATCGAAGTCGATGATTCCGGCTTGGTCCATGCGCGCAGGGAGGTTCATGGAAGCCTCGAAGATTAGACTTACCGTTCCCGAGGGGATTGATCCCTCGCGCGTTTTGGGCGCCGGCGACGGCGTCCTTCGTGCGCTCGAGAGCTTGGTTCGCGCCCACGTGGTCGCCCGTGGCGACAGTATCGCCGTGAGCGGTGACCCGGATGAGGTCGAGCTCGTGGTGCGCTTTTTTGAGCATGCTTTTCGCGAGGCGGCTGCCGGACGCACGCTGTCTGCCGACGATGTCTCGCGTTGCTTGGCTGTCCTGCGCGATGGAGAGCATGATGCCTCGTCGCTGCGCGATGACGTGCTGCTGTCGTATCGCGGCCGCGTTATTCGTCCCAAGACGCTCGGCCAAAAACGCTATGTCGACGCCATCCGCTCGCATACCATCACGTTTGGCCTGGGTCCCGCCGGTACCGGTAAGACCTATCTGGCCATGGCGCTTGCCGTTGCCGCGCTCAAGCGTCACGAGGTGGGTCGCCTAATCTTGACGCGCCCGGTTGTCGAGGCGGGGGAGAACCTGGGCTTTTTGCCCGGTACCCTCGAGGAAAAGATCGATCCGTACATGCGCCCGCTCTACGACGCCCTTTTTGACATGATGGATCGCGAGCGCACCGATGAGCTTATGGAACGTGGCGTGATCGAGATCGCCCCGCTCGCCTACATGCGCGGCCGTACGCTGAGCGATGCGTTCGTGGTGCTCGATGAGGCACAAAACACGACGCCCGAGCAGATGAAGATGTTCCTGACGCGCCTGGGCTTCAACTCCAAGTTCGTGATTACCGGCGACTTGAGTCAGCGCGACCTGGTGGGTCGTCGTGGCGGCTTGGCGGATGTCGAGAAGATTTTGGGCCGTGTCGACGATGTGGCATTTTCTCACCTCGAGCGTGCCGACGTGGTGCGTCATGCCCTGGTGGGTCGTATCGTCGAGGCATATGATGCTTATGATGACGTGCGTGAGCAGCGTTCGCGCGACCGAAAGGAGTCCCGTTGAGTGTATTGATCAGCAACGATGCCGAGCTCGATATGCTGCTCGACGCGCAAGAGGTGGAGCACATCTGCGAGGTCGTGCTTGCCGCCGAGGGCGTTGAGCGTGAAGTTGAGATTTCCCTTTCGTATGTCGACGAGGACGAGATGCACGAGCTCAACCACGAGTGGCGCGGTATCGACCGCACCACCGATGTGCTCTCGTTTGAGTGCGATTCGGCCTTTGACGATGACATTCCCGCCGATGAGACGCTCGAGCTCGGCGATATTATCTTGGCCCCGCAGGTTATTGCCCGTCAGGCCCCCGGTTTTGGCAATAGTCCCGCTGATGAGTGCCGTCTGATGCTCGTACACGGAATGCTGCACCTGCTGGGCTATGACCACATCGAGGACGACGAGGCCGAGGTCATGGAGGCCCGCGAGGACGCCATCCTGCGCGATCTGGCGCTCGAGCGCGGCGAGGACCCCAAGCTAGTCCACGTCGGCCCCATCACCAACCATGCCCACGACTAGGAGCCGTCTATGATTCCCGGATCGAACAAGGACCATCCGTCCTTTTTAAAGTCGTTCTCCTACGCCATGGAGGGCTTCGTCAGCGCCGTCAAGACCGAGCGCAACATTAAGGTTATGCTCGTAGCGGGCGTGTGCACCGTCATTGCCGGCTGCATCGTGGGGCTCGACATTGCCGAGTGGGCCACGATTATCATCTGTTGTGGCCTGGTGATTCACGGCGAGCTGTGCAACACCGCTATGGAGGCTATCGTCGACCTAGCGACCCAGGAGCTCCATCCGCTGGCCAAGCGTGCGAAGGACATCGCCGCCGCCTCGGTATACGTTCTTTCCATCACCGCCGCGATTGTGGGCGTGCTGGTATTTGCCCACGCGCTCGGCTTTATTTAGAAAGGGATTCCCATGTCCGACAATATGCAGTCTACCGATGAGATTTTGGACGACGAGTCCCCGGATGCTAAGGCGACCGAGGCCTATGAGGAAGTCGAGGAGTTCGACCCGTTTGAGGGCATGAGCGACGAGGAGCTCGACGCCCTGTGCGATGAGGACGACAGCCTCGCGGGCTTTGGCGACGTTGAGCCCGGTTTCCGCAGTGGCTTCGTGGCCTTGGTCGGCCGCCCCAACGCCGGTAAGTCAACGCTGCTCAACGCCTGCTATGGCAAAAAGGTCGCCATCACCTCGCCGGTGGCCCAGACGACCCGCCGCCGCATGCGCGCCGTCGTCAACCGCCCCGGCTACCAGCTGGTCTTTGTCGATACCCCGGGTATCCACAAGCCCAAGGACGGTCTAGGGTCCGAGCTGAACAAGAGCGCGCTGTTCGAGCTGAACGATGTCGATGTTGTCGCGTTTTTGATTGATGCCACCAAACCGATCGGCAGGGGAGACGCCTGGGTTGCCGAGCGTGTCAAGAATGCCCGTTCCAAGAAGGTCCTGGTGCTCACCAAGGCCGATGAAGCCGACCCCGCACAGGTCATGGAGCAGCTTAAGGCCGCCCACGAGCTTATGGAATATGACGACGAGATCGTGACGTCGTCGGTCAAGAACTTTAACGTCGATGCCTTCATCGAGACCGTTGCGCACTTTTTGCCCGAGGGTCCGCGTTGGTTCCCCGAGGACATGGGTACCGACGCTTCCGACGAGACGCTCGTTGCCGAGTTTGTGCGCGAAAAGGTCTTGCGCCGCACCCGTGATGAGATTCCGCACTCCGTTGGCGTTATTTGCGATGCGCTCGAGCAGACCAAGAAGGTGCTGCGTGTGCACGCCACCATTTATGTCGAGCGTGAGGGCCAAAAGGGCATCATCATCGGCAAGGGCGGCGAGATGATCAAGCATATCGGTATCGACGCCCGTCGCGATCTTGAGCGCATCTTTGGCACGCAGGTCTTTTTGGAGTTGGACGTGAAGGTCAAGGCCGGTTGGCGCGACGACGAGGCTCAGATTCGCCGTTTTGGCTACAACGCCGAGGATTAGGGACACGCGGCGCGTATGGCAGGTTCTCGTACATATCGCACGAAAGTGCTCGTGCTCGATAAGACGAAGCTCAAAGAGACGGACCTGATCCTGACGATGCTTGACGAGCGGGGTCGGCAGGTTCGTGCCGTGGCAAAGGGCGCCCGCAAACCCGGCGGACGCCTGGCTGCGCGCTGCGAGATGTTCTGTACCGTTGATCTGCTGCTTGCGCATGGACGGTCGCTCGACGTGGTTTCTCAGGCCGAGCTTTTGGAAGCGCCGGTTGGCGCCGCGCCCGATTACGAGACGACCTGCGCCGCAAGCGCGATTGCCGAGGTCGCGCGCGTGTGCTCATTCGAGGACGCCGAGGACCCGTTTACCTTTGCCATCACGCAGCGGGCGCTCACGCTTGTCGGCTGTGGGCTCGACTCGGCACATATGGACCTGCTCGTGGCGGCCTTTGTCTTTAAACTTCTGTCGCACGTGGGCTATCGACCCGATTTTTCGGCCTGCGTGCTGTGCGGAGACCCCATGCTGTCGTACTTTTCGCCCCAGGCGGGCGGGCTCATGTGCGGTTCGTGCGCGTCGAGCGTTCCGGGTGCCGAGCTGGTTTCGACCGGTGAGGTCGAGTGGCTGCGCGCCCTCATGTCCATGACCTTCGATGCACTCATGGTCGAGCGAATCGACCCGCATACGGCGGCGTTCTTGCTCGGGCTTTCGCATGTGTGGGCTGCGACGCACACCGACCAGCGCCTCCGTGCGATGGAATTCATGTTGGGTCGGTGATGATGCGCATGGGCGGTCTGCTTGTGGTAACATACCGACCTGTTGGTACCTCGACCTTGGATGCTCGCTCCACCGACGGCTTCCCAGTCCGAGGCGAATAGTGTCGCCCGCGGGCGACAAGAAACGAAAGGTGAAACAATGACTGTTTCCAAAGAGCGCAAGGCTGAGCTGACTGCCCAGTTCGGTAACACCCCGGTCGACACCGGCAACCCCAAGGTTCAGGTCGCCATCCTGTCCGAGCGCATCAAGGAGCTGACCGAGCACATGAAGTCCCACCAGAAGGACTTCCACACCCGTCGTGGCCTGCTCATGCTCGTCGGCCGTCGTCGTCGTCTTCTCTCCTACATCAAGAAGAACGACATCGTCGAGTACCGTGAGCTCATCAAGGCTCTGGGCATCCGCGACAACATCCAGTAAGGATTTGTACATGCTAAGAGCGTCCTGCGCAGCGGGGCGCTCTTTTTGTGTAAGGGCGCGAACAATCACGCTCTGAAGCGTGGCGGGGGCAGGGGGCCCGCGTCACATGAGAAGCCCACAGGCAAGGGGCCTGTGGGGTAAAGGAGAACAATGACACTCGTATCCAAGACCTTTGAGCTGTACGGCAAGACCTACACCTTTGAGTCCGGCGAGCTTGCCAAGCAGGCCACCGGCGCCTGCCTGGTCAAGCAGGGCGACACCACGATGCTCGACACCGTGGTTGTCTCCAAGGAGCGCAAGAACTACGACTTCTTCCCGCTGACCGTCGACTTCAACGAGAAGATGTACGCAGCCGGCCGCATCCCGGGTGGTTACCTCAAGCGTGAGGGCCGTCCCAGCGAGAAGGCCACGCTCACCGCGCGCATGATTGACCGTCCGATTCGCCCGAGCTTCCCGGACGGCTTCCGCAACGAGGTGCACATTGTCGCCACCTCGCTCGTCGCCGACCAGGTCAACCCCTTCGACGTCATCAACGTCATGGGTGCCTCCCTGGCCATGACGCTCGGCGGCGTGCCCTTCGAGGGCCCGCTTGCCTGCGTGCGCATCGGCCGCAACGTGGAGACCGGCGAGTTTATCGTCAACCCCACCTATGAGGAGCGCGAGAACTCCGATCTGGACCTGGAGCTGGGTGGCTCCGCCGACTTCATCTCGATGGTCGAGGCCGGCGCCGAGGAGATCTCCGAGGACGACATGCTCGCCGCCATGAAGTTTGGCCAGGAGGCCCTTGCTGCCTTCTGCCAGGCTCAGGACGAGTTTGTCGCCGAGTGGGAGCAGGTCAACGGCGCCATCGTCAAGAAGGAGTACCCGCTCGACCAGCCCGTCGAGGAGGTCCAGGAGCGCATCTTCGCCCACTACGACGAGATGGCAGCCGCCCTTCGCGACGCCGACAAGCTCTCCCGTATCGGCAAGGTCGAGGCTCTGAAGGAGTCCATCCGTGCCGAGTTCACCGAGGAGGAGCAGGCCGCTTGGGAGCGCGAGATCCCCGTGGCGCTCAAGAAGCTCGAGAAGAAGGCTATGCGCACCATGGTCGTCGAGACCGGTGAGCGCGTTGACGGTCGTGCCGCCGATGAGATCCGTCCCATCATGGTGAAGGACAACTACCTGCCGCTCGTTCACGGCTCCGGCCTGTTCCAGCGCGGCCAGACGCAGGTGCTCTCCGTCCTGTCGCTCGGCATGCTCAACGAGGGCCAGCGTCTGGATACCATCGAGCCCACCGAGGGCAAGCGCTACATGCACCACTACAACTTCCCGCCGTTCTGCACCGGCGAGACCGGCCGTATGGGCAGCCCCAAGCGCCGCGAGATCGGCCATGGCAACCTGGCCGAGCGCGCCCTGCTTCCGGTGCTCCCCGACGAGAACGAGTTCCCCTACGCGATCCGCGTCGTCTCCGAGGTCATGGAGTCCAACGGCTCCTCTTCGATGGCTTCGACCTGCGGCTCTACGCTCGCCCTTATGGACGGCGGCGTGCCCATTAAACGCCCGGTCTCCGGTATCGCCATGGGCCTGATCCAGGAGGAGGGCAAGACCGTGGTCCTGTCCGATATCCAGGGTCTCGAGGACTTCCTGGGCGACATGGACTTTAAGGTCACCGGCACCACCGAGGGCATTACCGCTCTGCAGATGGACAATAAGGCCACTGGCCTTACCTTCGACATTCTGGCCCGCGCTCTGCAGCAGGCCAAGGAGGGTCGCGCCTTCATCCTGCAGAAGATGCTCGATGTGATCCCCGAGCCGCGTCATACCACGCGCAGCACCGCTCCGCGCATCGTTTCCATCCAGGTCCCGACCGACAAGATCCGCGACGTTATCGGTTCCGGCGGCAAGGTCATCCGTGGTATCCAGGACGAGACCGGCGCTTCGGTCGACATCCAGGAGGATGGCACCGTCTTTGTCGGCGGCACCGGCGAGTCCGTCGACCAGGCCGTCGAGCGCATCAAGCTCATCATCAAGGTTCCCGAGCCGGGTGAGGAGTACACCGGTCGCGTTGTCTCCATCCAGCCCTTCGGCGCCTTTGTCAACCTGCTGCCCGGTAAGGACGGCCTGCTGCACATCTCCCGCGTTGCCAAGGGCCGCGTGGAGAAGGTCGAGGATGTCCTCAACGTGGGCGACGAGGTCAAGGTCGTCGTCATCGAGGTCGATGATCGCGGCAAGATCTCGCTCGATCGTCTTGACAAGCCTGAGGCTCCGGCTCGCGCCGAGGGTTCCTCCGAGGGCGACGGCGAGCACTTCCAGCGCCGTGAGCGTCCGCGTCGCGAGCGCTCCGAGCGCAGCGACCGTCCGCGCCGTCCCGGCGACAACGGAGGCCGCAAGCCCCGCCGTCACCACGACGCCGAGTAACAGCCGTACATAAGCAGCTCATGCAAGGGCGACTCCTAAGGGGTCGCCCTTTTGTTTGCGCCCGGGAGGGCCGCATATGAAGTTTCCTGCTCTACAGTCCTGCGCAAGACGGAAAGCACATTAAGTGCTTTCCTTTGCGTGCGGAACTCGCGATAAACTTCATATGCGCCCCTCCCGGTCGCAAGCAAAAGGGCTGGTTAGTGCCGCTCGCTATTTAGCTAGACAGTCTATTCAGTAGTCAGATTTCAGATCTGTAGATAGCCGCAGCAGCATCTTCCCAGATAAAACCGACCAAAACAAACCTGTCCCTTTTTGGCAGGTTTCCCGTGGGGCGGGCGCTGATGAAGTTTATCGCGAGTTCCGCACGAACAGGAGGCCACTTAATGTGGCCTCCGTCGTGAGCAGGACTGTAGAGCAGGAAACTTCATCAGCGCCCGCCCCACGGGAAACCGGCGGGATAGACCAGTTCAGATGGGGCTTTGATGCATGGGTGGTCTGTTGTTGTGCAAATGGGTATCATACTGTGGTTATTGCATCGACTCTGCGATGCATATTTGTACGTTCCCGGCGGTCGGTTTGCCAGAAGCGCCCCGTCGGTTGTTCCAGACCCGTTTCGAAGAAAGGAAACCACACTTACCTATGGCAGCTAAAAAATCATCTCCCTTGAAGATCATCCCGCTTGGCGGCCTTGACGGCATCGGCAAGAACATGACGGTCTTCGAGTGCGGCGACGACATGGTGCTCGTCGACGCTGGCCTCATGTTCCCGGATGACTCCCAGCCCGGTATCGACCTGGTGCTTCCCGACTACACCTATGTTCTTGAGAACGAGGAGAAGCTCCGCGGCATCATCGTCACCCACGGCCACGAGGACCACACCGGTTCGCTTCCGTATCTGCTGCAGGACCTCAACAATAAGGTGCCCATCTTCTCGAGCAAGCTGACGCTCGGCTTTATCGAGGGCAAGCTCTCCGAGTTCCGCATCCGCGCACCCAAGTTCCGTGAGGTCAAGGGCGGCAGCCATGTCAACCTCGGCGGCATCTCGCTCGACTTCTTCTCGATGACGCACTCCATCCCCGGCGCTCTGGGCGTGTTCATTCGCACCAACCAGGGCACCGTTATGCACACCGGCGACTTTAAGCTCGACCAGACGCCCATCGACGGCGTCACGCCCGACTATGCCGCTATCAGCCGCTTTGCCAAGCAGGGCATCGACCTGCTGCTTTCCGACTCCACCAATGCCACGGTTCCCGGCTTTACCAAGTCCGAGGCCGAGGTTGGTCCCAACCTGCTGCACGCCATCAAGAACGCCCCGGGTCGCGTGTTCGTCGCATCGTTCTCGAGCCACATCCATCGTTTGCAGCAGATCTGCGATGCCGCCCGCAAGTGCGGCCGTAAGGTCGTTGTGACCGGTCGCTCCATGCTCACGAACACCCGCGTGGCGCGCGAGCTCGGTTATCTCAACATCGATGATGCCGATATCATCGATGCCTTCGATATTGATAACCTGCCTGACGACAAGATCGTCGTCATGTGCACTGGTTCGCAGGGCGAGCCGCTGTCGGCCCTGTCCCGCATGGCCAATGGCGAGCACAAGACGCTCTCCATTCACGAGGGCGATACCGTTATCCTCTCGGCAACTCCTGTTCCCGGCAATGAGAAAGCCGTCCAGCAGGTCGTCAACAGCCTGGCCAAGCTCGGCTGCGACGTGTGGGATAAGAACCGCGCTCTCGTCCACGTCTCCGGTCACGGTAGCCAGGAGGAGCTCAAGCTCCTGATGGCCATGGCCAAGCCCACGTACTTTATGCCGGTTCACGGTGAGGCCGTGCATCTACGCGCCCATGCCCAGCTGGCCCGTAAGATGGGTCTCAAGGACGATCATATCTTTATCCTCGATAACGGCGACACGCTCGAGATGCGCGGCGGTATCGTCAAACGCGGTACGCCCGTCGAGTCCGGCGTCGTCTATGTCGACGGCCTGCGCATCGGCGATACCGACCCCATCGTCCTACGCGATCGCCAGAAGCTCGCCAACGACGGTATGGTCACGGCCGTTGCCATCGTCTCGCTCAAGCACAAGAAGATCGAGGCCATCGAGTTCTCGGGCCGCGGTGTCTCGTTTGCCATCGACGACCAGTTCTCCGAGGATGCCTCCGCATCCATCATGAAGACGATCGAGAAGGGCAAGTTCAGCTTTACCAGCAGCGGCTCCGATGCCATTCGCAAGGCCGTGCGCGATTCGCTCTCCAACTTTATATGGAGCCGTACGCGCACCCGTCCGATGATCATTCCGGTCGTCATGGAGGTTTAGTTTGGCGCGCGGATCTGCACAAAACGCCAAGGGCAATAAAGCCAACAACCAGCCGGCATCTGCTAAGGGTGCCGGTTCCCATCTGCGTGCCAATAAGGGCCACGAGGCCGAGTTCGATGAGTTCGAGCCTCTGGTCGAGCCCTCGGCCAATCGCGATATCGCCGGCGTGGTCATCGCCGTTTTGGCGATTGCGTCCTTCATTGCCGTGATTTCCCCGGCAACGGCGCCCGTGACGGCCGCTGTTGCCGGTTTCTACCACCTGGGCTTTGGTCTGGGCGCCTACGTGCTGCCGATTGTCATCCTGCTGTTTGCCGCCACGCTCTTTTTGGGCGAGGACTCGCCGCTCAACGTCCGTTCGGTCGCTGGCGGTGCCGTGGTCTTTGTGGCCATTGTCTCCATCCTGTCGCTGATGGTGCCGGGCACGAGCGATTCGTGCGACCTCATGTTCACGCCGCAAAACCTTTCCACCTCGGGCGGCTACATTGGCGCCTTTATCGCCAGTGCCTTGCAAAACGCCCTGGGTAAACCCATCGCCATGGTAGTCCTGCTGGGGCTTGTCGTTGTGGGCCTGGTTATCATTGGATTTTCGGTGGGCGGCGTGCTGCGCTCTGCCCGCGATCGCGCTGCCGATTTTGCCGAGCGTCGACGTGCCGATGTCAATGCGAGCCCGTGGGGCGATGAAGAGGCCCTGTCGGTTCCCGGCGTCGCCCGTCCGCACCTGAGCATTCTGCGCCAGAAGGGGACTGACGCCGCGGTGACCACGGTCATGGGTGGCGATGTCGACCCGGTTTTGGATGATGACGAGGACGATGACCCGTTTGTCGACGTATCCGAGTCGGTTGAAGCCGAGCGAGCCAAGACCACGCTGTTGCCGCGCCGCCATGCCAAGAAGGGCAAGGTTGCGCCTAAGCTCAATACGAGTGAACCCGACCCGTCTTGGTCCGATAGCGAGATTGAGCTCACCGAGGGCGATGACGAGGACGATGAGGCTCCGATTGAGACAGCAAAGACAACTTTGCTGCCGCGTCGCCATGCAAAGCGCGGCCAGGTAACCGGCCAGCTTTCGATGGAAGACGACCCCGATAAGATCGACGAGTCCGAGCCGCCGTTTGCCGTGAATCCCGTCTCGGCCGCACCTCAGATTCCCGACTTCCTGAAGCATCCCAAGGTTGCCGATGCGCCTGCCACGAGTGCTATCGAATCGGCTGCGGCTCGTGATGGGGGAGTGGACGACGGCGCCGCAGATAACGAGGGCGAAGAAGAGGACGGCCTCAAGCTTCCGCCGCTCGAAATCCTGCATGCCAACCCGCAGTCGGCTTCCGCCGCGTCTTCGGACAAGGAGCTGGAGCAGACCGCTGAGTCACTGCAATCCACCTTGCTTGAGTTTGGCCGCAGTGCCCGCGTGGTCGGCTGGATCGCCGGCCCCACGGTGACGACCTTTAAACTGCAGCCCGGTGAGGGCGAGCGTGTGAGCAAAATCTCGAGCCTCGAGGACGATATCGCGCTTTCGCTCGCTGCCCAGTCGGTGCGTATCTTTGCCCCGATCCCCGGCACCTCGCTCGTGGGCATCGAGATTCCCAACCGCAAGCGCCAGAACGTCAATCTGGGCGACGTGTTGCCCTATGTGAAGGGCGGTCCGCTCGAGCTCGCCATCGGCCGCGACGCTGAGGGCACGCCGGTTGTCGCCGACCTCGCCAAGATGCCTCACCTGTTGATTGCCGGTACGACCGGTTCTGGTAAGTCGGTGATGATCAATTCCATCATCACGACCTTGCTCATGCGCGCCCTTCCCGAGGACGTTCGCCTGATCATGGTTGACCCCAAGCGCGTCGAGCTTGCGGGCTATAACGGCCTGCCGCATCTCTATGTGCCCGTGGTGACCGAGCCCAAGCAAGCCGCGAGCGCTCTGCAATGGGCCGTGTCCGAGATGGAGCGTCGCCTGAAGGTCTTCGAGCGTCTCAACGTGCGTAAGATCTCGACCTACAATGAAAAGCAGGCCGCCGGCGAGTTTGAGCATTACGACAACCCGCCGCAAAAGATGCCCTACCTGGTCATCATCATCGACGAGCTCTCTGACCTGATGATGGTCGCCGGTAAGGATGTCGAGGCCTCGATCGTGCGTATTGCACAGCTGGGCCGTGCCGCCGGTATTCACCTTATCGTTGCCACGCAGCGCCCCAGCTCCAACGTGGTGACGGGCCTCATCAAGGCCAACATCACCAACCGCATCGCCTTTAACGTCGCCACGGGCATCGACTCGCGCGTCATCATCGACCAGATGGGTGCCGAGAAGCTCACCGGTTTGGGCGACATGTTGTTCTCCAAGGTCGACTGGGGCAAGCCCCGCCGTATCCAGGGCTGCTTTGTCTCGGATGATGAGATCAACGAGATTGTCGAGTTCGTCAAGTCGCAGAGTGAGCCAGACTACCACGAGGAGATCCTGTCTGCCGTGGCGCCCGCTTCCATGTCCATGGCGGGTGGCGGCGGCATTGTCCGCACCGGAGTAGCCGAGCCGCAAGACGATGATCCGCTCATTTGGGAAGCCGCCCATATTGTGGTGGAATCGCAGCTTGGCTCCACATCTGGCCTGCAACGTCGTCTGAAGGTTGGCTATGCGCGTGCCGGGCGTATTATGGACATGCTGGAAGAAAAGGGTGTCGTCGGCCCGCCCGACGGTTCCAAGCCGCGCGAGGTCCTGTTGGACGAGGAGGGGCTTGCCGCGCTGGAATCTGTCGACGCCGAGATGGCACGTGAAGATCGTGAGTTTGGAGGATTCTGATGGCTGCACGCTTTGGTGACATGCTGCTCGAGCAGCGTCGCCGAATGGGCCTTTCCATTCAGCAGGTCGCCAACACCATCAAAATCAGGCCGCAGATCATCGAGTTTTTCGAGACCGGTAACTTTGCTTCGATGCCGCCGCGCGGCTATGCGCAGGGCATGATTTCGAGCTATGCTCGCTTTTTGGGCCTCAATCCACGCGAGGTCGTCAATGCCTACTTTGACGAGCTGATGGCATACGAGCGCGAGACGTCGCAGCGGGGCGGTCGTTTTCAGGACGCCGCCGGCTATGTCAATTCGCGTTCCTCTGTCGATAACGGGCGCTTCCTGATGGTTCAGGGCGGTCGTTCGACCCGCTATGGACAGCGTCCTCAGCAGGCCGGTTATATTACCGAGACGGGTTCGGGCGAGGAGATTCGCTCGCAGCGTGACCGGTTCCGCAGTACGCCGATGCCCGAGGACCGTGCGCTTCCCGCTGCCCGCGGCGTGGCGCGTGACCCTCGTGCCGGCTACGGCGACGGCGGCTATTCTGATCGCGGTCACCGTGGTATCTCCACCGGACGCTCTCGCAGTGGCTATGCGGACGCCGATACCACGCAGGTGACGCCGCGTCTTCGCTCTCAACCACAGCCGTATGGCCAGCGCTCTTCGGCTCCGCGTGCGGGCCAGCGTGGCTATCAAGGCCGCGGTGAACTTGCGCCCCGCTCGGGTCAGTGCAGCCTTCAGGGCCAGGGTGGCTATCGCGGCCGTTCCGACAGCAATCGTGGTCGTATGCCTCAGGGAGGCGGCCGCAGCAGTTCCAGTCGTGGACGCGGCGGTTCCCGTACTCCTCAAAACAACGGTCTCGATCCGCGTATCGTCTACGCCGGCATCGGTGCCGTGGCGTTGCTGCTGATCGTGCTCATCGTGGTACTTCTGCGCGGCTGCGCATCTTCGACGCCCGAGACCACGCCCGAGACGCCCGCTGTTACCAAGACGACGACCAAGAAGTCTTCTAAGAAGACCGAAACGGTCGACGAGGACGAAGACACCGATGAGCCGACTGACGAGTCGACTGATTCGGACGCCGCCAAGACGACGGCCAAGAAGGAAGAGAACGAGGTCACAAAGGTTAAGGTCTCCGTTGCCAAGGGAAAGACCGCGTGGATTGAGGTCAAGGTCGACGGAAAGTCGGTCTATGGCGCCCAGGCGACTGGCCCCTTTGAGCAGGAGTACACGCCCGAGTCCTCGATCGAGATCACCACGTCCAAGCCTTCCGATGTCACCGTTACCAAGAACGGCGAAAAGGTCCGTTACGATACCAAGACCTCGGGCGTGGCGCGTGTGACGATCACCGTTCCCAAGAAGGAGACGACTGATTCCGAGAATGGTGAAAGTTCTGATGGTGCCGACACCACCGACGGCACCGATGCCCAGTCCACGGATGGCGCCGATACCGCAACTGACGGCCAGACGCCCACCGATTCTACCGACTATTCGTACGATAGCTATTAAGCCGCTCGTACGCGAAAGGAAACATCATGGCTAAAGATTCCAGCTTCGACGTCGTGTCCGAGGTCAACATGCAAGAGGTCGACAACGCCTTCCAGCAAACCACGCGCGAGATTTCCCAGCGCTATGACCTGAAGGATTCCGGCGCCACGATCGAGCTTTCGAAGGGCGACAAGCTCTTTACGATCAACGCCCCGGCCGACTTTGTCTCCAAGCAGATTATCGACGTGCTGAGCTCCAAGCTCATCAAGCGCGGCATTGACCTCAAGGCTGTCTCGTGGGATGCTCCGCAGGCGGCATCGGGCGGCACCGTGCGCGTGCTCGGCCATATCGTCGAGGGCATCGACCAGGCGACCGCCAAGAAGATCAACAAGGACATCAAGGATCAAAAGCTCAAGGTCAAGGTGACCATCGAGGCCGACAAGCTTCGTGTTTCCTCCGCTTCGAAGGACGCGTTGCAGACCGTGATCCAGTTCCTGCGCGACCAGGACTACGGCCAGCCGCTGCAGTTCACCAACTACCGCTAATATCATTCGAAAGGACTGCTCTCCAACATGGATACACCGTTGGGCTCCGTGCTCTACATCACCCTCGGGTGCGCTAAGAACGAGGTTGACACCGACCGCATGCGTTCTCTTTTGACCGCCGCGGGCTACGAGGAGGCATTCGACCCACAGGATGCCGATATCGCCATCGTCAATACATGCTCGTTCCTCGCCTCCGCAACGTCCGAGAGCATCGAGACCACGCTCGAGCTCGCCAACGAGGTTCAGGACGGCGTTCGTTCTTGCCCCATCGTCATGTGCGGCTGTGTGCCGTCGCGCTATGGCGACGACCTGCCCGACGAGCTGCCCGAGGTCGCTGCCTTTGTGAAGGCCGACGAGGAGGATGGCATCGTGGCGGTCATCGATGGCGTGCTGGGCGTCGAGCGCGAGATTGCCGCCTATATTCCGCAGGTCAAGCGCACCGTCGAGGGCGCTGTCGCCTACGTCAAGATTTCCGATGGCTGCAACCGCTTCTGCAGCTTCTGCATGATTCCCTATATTCGCGGTCGCTACCATTCGCGCAATGCCGAGAGCATTATCTCCGAGGTGCGCGACCTGGTTGCCGGCGGTGTGCGCGAGATCGTGCTGATCGGCCAGGACACGGGTATTTGGGGCACCGACTTTGCTGACGAGGATGTCACCGAGGGCTCGCCGCGCAATCTGGCGCAGCTGCTGCGTGCCGTCGCCGAGGCCGTGCGCCCGCACAACGTCTGGGTCCGCGTGCTCTACCTGCAGCCCGAGGGCATGACCGACGAGCTTATCGATACGATTCGCGATACGCCCGAGGTGCTGCCCTATATCGATATCCCCGTGCAGCACTGCGACGCGCGCATCCTCAAGGCTATGCGCCGTTCTGGTTCGCGCCAGGAGCTCGAGGACCTGTTCCGCGATCTGCGTGAGCGCATCCCCGGCATCGTGATCCGTTCCACGGCCATGGTCGGCTTCCCGACCGAGACCGACGACGAGTTCCGCGACCTTATCGACTTTATGGACACCGTCGGCTTTGACTACACGAGCGTCTTTGCCTACTCGCAGGAGGAGGGCAGCCTGGCCGCCAAGATGGAGGGCCAGGTCGACGAAGAGGTCAAGCTCGAGCGCGCCCAGGAGGCCATAGACCTGGCCGAGTCGCTCGGTTTTGCTGCAACTGCCGCCCATGTGGGCGAGCGCGCCCAGGTGATCGTCGACGGTATCGAAGAGACCGAGGACGGCGCCGAACTGATCGGACATGCCTGGTTCCAGGCGCCTGATTCCGATGGCGCGGTGCATCTGGATGCCAGCGAGGCATCTGTGGGCGATATTCTGACGGTCGAGTTTACCGATAGCTTCTGCTATGAGCTTATCGGTCATGTTGTGGAGTAGGAGCGCGTTGTGGCTAACGAGAGCAATAAGGAACTGACGAGTGTCTGGACGCCCGCCAATATCGTGACGTGTGTGCGCATCGTCTTTATCCCGGTGTTCATGATCGTGTCGGCGCTGTCTCACATGAGCGTTGCCGGTACGGATTGGAGCACCTTCGACGGCCCGCTCGCCGCCGCAGCCTTCATCCTGTATGTCATCCTGTCGTGCACCGATAAAGTTGACGGCTATCTGGCGCGCTCGCGCAACGAGATTACCGACTTCGGTAAATTCTTGGACCCCATCGCCGACAAGCTACTCGTGTTCTCGGCCTTGCTGCTGTTCTTGGACTTTGGCGCTGTGTCGGTTTGGTCCGTGTTCATCATCTTGTTCCGCGAGCTGTTGGTAAGCGCCCTGCGCATGGTTGCGAGTGCCGCCGGCGTGGTCGTTGCCGCCGATAAGCTTGGCAAGTACAAGACGGCGACCACGATGGTCTCCATCTGCGGTTACCTGTGCGTCTTTGCGATGGCCGGCTTGCACCTTGGCCCGCTGGCGCTGACGCTCGGCATCTACTCGGTGTCGCGCTTCCTGTACGCCGTTGCCGTTGTCCTGACCGTTATCTCGGGCGCCCAGTACTTCTGGAACTGCCGCAAGATCGTCTTTTCGGTCTAGGTCCTGGTGGGTATGACGGACTCTTTTGAGCAGATTTCCGCACATAACGAGGAGCTGGCGCGCGATATTGTCGAGCGCGCGAGCGCTCGGGGCGTGACGGTTTCGACGGCTGAGTCGCTGACGGCTGGTATGATCGCCTCGTCGATTGCCGATATCCCGGGTGCCTCGGCGGTGCTGCGTGGCGGTGCGGTGACCTACTGCGATGAGATCAAGCATCGTGTTCTGGGTGTTGAGCAGGAGACGCTCGACCGCTATACCGCGGTGTCACATCAGACCGCGCGCGAGATGGCGGCGGGTTCGCTGGAGCTGTACCAGAGCGATATTGCCGTGAGCGCAACGGGTTATGCCGGCCCCGGCGGCGGCACTGAGGACGATCCGGCTGGCACTTTCTATATTGGCTGGGCGTATCGCGCGGCTGATGGGGAAGTGCCGGTCGTGGACTCTGTGCGCTGCCACTATGAGGGCGACCGTTCGTGTGTTCGTGCCCATGCGGTCGCGGAGGCATTGGGACGCATTGTCCTTGTGCTTAACTCTATGGAATAGACGTGTTTTAAGGGGCCTTCGGGCCCCTTAATTGTGGAGATAGGGACCCCTGACGAATTTAGCGTTTGCGCTGGTCATAGGTGTATTTTTGCCTTTCTTGTTCTTATTTGCCCCTTTGTGGTCAAGCATTTGGTCAGTGTTTGGTCGGCGTTTGGTTGGGTTTTGGAAAGACTGCCTGCATATGATTGGCCTGAACGGTTGACCACGAACAGCCGTTCGTTTATTATCGATGCAGGTTGTTAAGAGGAGGGCTATTCATGGCCAAGAATTCAGGTCCCGTACGTACCGTTCATGCTCGCACGACGGGTAAAGAGCGCGATGAGATGATCGCCACCACCAAGGCCGAGATCGAGAAGAAGTTCGGTCAAGGCTCCATCATGAGGTATGGTGACGGCGGCCCCGAGCTTGAGGTTGAGGCCATCCCCACGGGCGCTCTGGCACTCGATGCCGCTCTGGGTATCGGCGGTGTGCCGCGCGGCCGTATCGTCGAGATTTACGGTCCTGAGTCCTCCGGTAAGACGACGCTTTCGCTCGAGATCCTGGCCGAAGCCCAGGCAATGGGTGGCGTGGTGGCATTTATCGATGCCGAGCACGCGCTCGATCCCACGTATGCCGCGCGCATTGGCGTGGATATCGACGAGGTACTGATTTCCCAGCCTGATACGGGTGAGCAGGCGCTCGAGATTGTTGACATGCTCGTGCGTTCCGGCGCCATCGATGCCATCGTCGTCGACTCCGTCGCCGCGCTGACCCCGCGTGCCGAGATCGAGGGAGAGATCGGCGATACCACGGTCGGATTGCAAGCTCGTCTGATGAGTCAGGCGCTCCGCAAGCTCGCCGGCTCGCTGTCCAAGTCCAACACGACATGCATCTTCATTAACCAGCTGCGAGAGAAGATCGGCGTCATGTTCGGCAACCCCGAGACCACGACGGGCGGCCGCGCCCTTAAGTTCTTCTCTTCGGTGCGTATCGACATTCGCCGCATCGACAGCATTAAGCTTAAGGATGAAGTTATCGGTAACCGCGTGCGCGCCAAGGTCGTTAAGAACAAGGTGGCAGCTCCGTTCCGTTCTGCTGAGTTCGACATCATGTACGGTACGGGCATCTCTAAGGAGGGCTCGATTCTGGACATGGCTGTCGAGTGCGGCATTTGCAAGAAGATGGGCTCCTGGTTTGCCTATGGCGAGGACAAGCTCGGCAACGGTCGCGAGGCCGCCAAGGCGTTCCTGCGCGAACACCCTGATTGCGCCGACGAGATTGAGCATAAGGTCCGCCTTGCCTGCGGGCTTGAGTTTGACGACGATGCTCCATCCGAGGTCGAGCTGACCGATCAGCCTGCGCCTGAGGAGTTTGACGAGCTTTACGCCATCGATGGTTCCGCCATGCTCGATGATGACGACGAGTAGCGGCTACGCTCATGTCGTATACGGTGACCGAGGCCACGGTCGTCTTTCCCGATAAGAAGGCGGCCTCCTCGTTCTCGAGCGGGTATGCGTCCAAAAAGCCTTGCGCACATATCGATTGTGAGCTTGAGGGCGGTTTTGAGCGGTCCATTTGGATTCCCGTGCGGGTCGCGCGCCTGTATGTCAAAAACCGCCCCGATCTTCCCTGTGATTGGGACAACTTTCGTGAGGCGGTGCAGCTCGTCGAGCGTAAATGTGCACTTACCATGGTGACCGAGATGTTATCGCGCCGCGACCATGCGACGGGCGAGGTCCGTGACAAGCTGGCTCGCTACGGCTTTCACCAGACCGCGATCGATTTCGCCGTCGAGCGCGCCACCGAGTATCGCTTTTTAGACGAGAACCGCTTTTGCTCGTACTTTATCGAGGAGCGCAAGCGGCGCGGTTGGGGACAGCGCAAAATCGAGACCGAGCTCAAGCGCCGTCATGTCGTGCTCGATGACATTCCCGGTTATCCCGAGGATTATTTTGCCGTCGAAGACGATTTGGCGCGTGCGTCAGCCCTGCTCGCCAAGCGGCGTGTTCCAGAGACGCGCGGATTCGAAAAACTGGTTCGGTTTTTGATGGGCAAGGGCTTCTCGTATCATATCGCCGCCGATGCCGTTAAGGCACGTCTCGATGCCGAACGCGAGGAATGTGCGGTTTAGGCGTATGCGTTTTGTGGCCCTGCCGCTCACCGTGTTTTAGCCGCCGTGTTGGGGGCATTTATTTGACAGTTGTTGTGGTTCAACGTACGATAAACAGCGTCATTTGCTTTGTGATATGTGCTCATCTGTGATGAGTTTGTTTATATGTTTATCTGTATCCGACCCGCATAAGCTGCGCCCATATTACTCAAATGTCGCGAGCCGTTCGTAAGGACGGTTCGCTTTGTTGTGTAACGAATCCATAAAAAGGAGTGAGCATGCCTATCATCGCAGCGCTCGTTGGCATCGTTTTGGGTGCCATCGCCGCCATTGCCTACATGCGCACCGCCAAGCAGGGTAGTCTTCACGAGGCCGACGAAAAAATCCAGTCGGCACACGCACAGGCTGAGTCCCTGATCGGTGATGCTAAGCGTCAGGCCGAGACCCTCAAAAAAGAGGCTCTGCTCGAGGCTAAAGAGGAGATCATCAAGAACAAGCAGGCCGCCGAGGCCGAGGACAAGCAGCGTAAGAACGAGATTCGTACGCTCGAGAACCGCGTGATGCAGCGCGAGGAATCCCTTGATCGCCGCAACGACGCTCTCGACAAGCGCGAGCATCAGCTGTCCAGCCAGGCCGGTCAGGTCGAGAAGCGCTCCCGTGAGCTCGAGGAGCTCTGTGCAAAGCAGACTTCCGAGCTCGAGCGTATCGCCGACCTTACCCGCGAGGACGCCCACAAGGAGCTCCTCGATAAGGTTCGCGGCGAGGTCACCCACGAGGCCGCCACGATCATTCGCGAGTCCGAGCAGCAGGTTCGCGCCGAGTGCCACAAGACCGCCCAGGAGATTCTGTCTCTGGCGATTCAGCGCTGCGCTGCCGACCACACTGCCGAGGTCACCGTTACCTCCGTGCACATTCCCTCTGATGACCTCAAGGGCCGTATCATCGGTCGCGAGGGTCGCAACATCCGGACCTTCGAGCAGGTTTCCGGCGTCAACCTCGTGATCGATGACACGCCCGAGACAGTCGTTCTTTCGAGCTTCGACCCGGTCCGTCGTGAGACCGCCCGTGTCGCCCTCGAGAACCTCATCGCCGACGGCCGCATTCACCCTGCCCGTATCGAGGAGATGTATCACAAGGCCGCCGACCTGGTTCAGCAGCGCGTGCGCGAGGCTGGCGAGCAGGCTGCCTTCGATACCGGCATCCACGATCTGCACCCCGAGATCGTCAAGACCCTTGGTGCCCTGCGCTACCGTACCTCGTTTGGTCAGAACGTGCTTCAGCATTCCCTCGAGGTCTCTGATCTGTGCGGCGTGATGGCTTCCGAGCTTGGCCTGGACGTTGTGACCGCCAAGCGCGCCGGCCTGCTTCATGACCTGGGCAAGGCAATCGACCACGACGTCGAGGGCCCGCATGCCGTCATCGGCGCCGAGCTTGCCCGCCGTTATGGCGAGAAGCCCGTTATCGTCCACGCTATTGAGGCTCACCATGCCGATGTCGACCCCAACACGGTACTCGATGTCCTGGTGCAGGCCGCTGATGCTGTCTCTGCCTCTCGCCCCGGTGCCCGTCGCGAGTCTGCCGAGAACTACATCAAGCGTCTTGAGAAGCTCGAGGAGATCGCCAACTCCCATGACGGCGTCGAACGTACCTATGCCATGCAGGCCGGTCGCGAGGTCCACGTCATGGTCCAGCCGGACAAGATTTCCGATGCCCAGTCCACGGTTCTGGCTCACGATATCGCCCATCAGATCGAGGAAGAGATGGAGTATCCCGGTCAGGTGCGCGTCGTCGTGATTCGCGAGAGCCGCGCTGTCGATATCGCTAAATAACATGAGCGACGCGAACGAGCTCATCTCATTTATCGCGTCGATGTCGGGGGAGGGCAACCTTCGTGTCGAGGAGAACCTTGGCGAGGGGTATGTCCGCCTCCGCGTTTCGGAGGCCGAGCGGCGCCAGGCTAAGCACGACATCCAGCATGTCGAGGACATCGTCATCGAAATGCTCCGTAATGCTCGCGATGCCGGCGCCGACAAGGTCTATCTCGCCACGACCAAGGAAGATGGCGTCCGCACGCTTGTCTTTCTGGATAACGGTTCTGGCGTTCCGCAGGATATGCAAGAGCGAATCTTTGATGCCCGCGTTACCTCCAAGCTCGAGAGCATGAAGATGGACCGTTGGGGCGTTCACGGTCGTGGCATGGCATTGTTTTCGATTAAGCAGAACACCGACGAGGCCCGTATGGTCACGTCCGGCGTCGATCTTGGTTCAGCCTTCAAGGTAAGCGTTGCGGCCGACCGCCTCAGTGAGCGTGCCGATCAGTCCAGCTGGCCCCAGGCCGTCAAGGATGAGGACGGACGTTATGTCTGCGCTCGCGGTCCACATAATATTATTCGCGCTGCTTGTGAGTTTGCGCTCGAGGAGTTGCGTGGTTGCGATGTCTATCTCGGTTCTCCGTCTGAGATTGCCGCGACCCTTTATGCTCAAGCGTCAAGTCGGCTCGATACGTCTCGTCTCCTGTTCATTGATGACGAGAGCGAGCTTCCGGTTGTCGATCGTTTAGGCCTTGCTTCTGATGCCGAGGACTTTATCCGTATTTGTTCGGGTTTGGGTCTTGAGATGTCCGAGCGCACGGCCCATCGCATTTTGGCAGGGCAGATTAAGCCCGTTCGCGGTGTGACCGCGCGTCTGCTGCGCGAGCGTGATTCGTCCTCGCATGCGCCGGCTCCTGTCGATCTCGCGAAGGATCGTCGCGGGCTACGTATTGCCAAGGATGACATGGCACAGTTTTCGCGTGCTGTGGAGCGCGACTTTAATGACCTTGCCGCCCGGTACTATCTCAACCTTTGCGGCGACCCAAAGATCCGTGTTTCGCGTGATCGAATCACCGTGACCTTTGATCTTGCCAAAGAGGAATAGTGCCTTTACCGAGTCCACTCGGTACGATACAGTTATTGCAGTTAAAACGTACTTTTAAATGCAGGAGTTTCTTCATGGATTGCCTGAAGGTATCAAGCAAATCATCGCCAGCGTCCGTTGCCGGCGCCATCGCCGGCATGGTCAAGGATGGTGTACCCGTCAACATCCAGTGTGTCGGCGCCGGTGCCGTCAACCAGGCCATTAAGGCCGTTGCTATCGCGCGCGGTTTTTTGATTCCAACCGGTTTTGATATTTCCTGCGCGCCCGTGTTCTCCGACATCCTCATTAACGGGGAGTCGCGCACGGCCATCCGCCTTTCTATCTACGTTCACCAGATCAATCGAGCTGCTATGGATAACGTCGTCATGGATGATGTTAAGCCTGTGGCATAGCTTCTGCTTGCCTTGTTTCGCTCCCCATCGTTAGGACTTATGCACATGGACCAGCGTTCCGTACGCGATATTCTTGCCGGTAAAACCTACTTTATCCGCACCTTTGGCTGCCAGATGAATCAGCACGACTCCGAGCGTGTGAGCGGTTTGCTTGATTCGTATGGCTGCCTCATGGCGCTCGATCCCGCGCATGCCGATATCGTTGTCTTCATGACTTGCTGCGTGCGCGAGGCCGCCGATACTCGCCTGTACGGTCAGTGCAATTCCTGCAAAAGCCTGCCGCCTTCGCCTTCGGGCAAGCGCGTGGTTGCCGTTGGCGGTTGCATCGCGCAGCGCGATGGCGAGGGCCTGCTCACCAACGTCGATAACGTCAATGTCATCTTTGGCACGCATTCCATTGCACATGTGGCCGAGCTCATTGCCGAGGCGTTCCTTGATGGTAAGCGTCATATCCGCACCAATGAGCATGAGGATACGGATGCCATGAGCATGCCGTGGCATCGCGAGACTCAGTATCACGCCTGGGTGCCCATCATGACGGGCTGCAATAATTTCTGCACCTATTGCATCGTGCCGTACGTGCGCGGTCGCGAAAAGAGCCGCCCCTTCGAGGAGATTGTCGACGAGGTGACCGGTTTGGTGCGCCAGGGCGTGCGTGAGATTACGCTGCTGGGCCAAAACGTTAACTCATATGGTCGCGATCTGTTTGGCAAGCCGCGTTTTGCCGATCTGCTGCGTGCCGTGGGTGATACGGGCGTGGAGCGCATCTTCTTTACGTCTTCGCATCCTAAGGACCTGCTGCCCGAGACCATCGACGCCATGGCCGAGACACCTGCCGTAATGCCGCAACTGCACCTGGCCGTCCAGTCAGGTTCGACGCGGATCCTCAAAGAGATGAATCGCCGTTATACACGCGAGGACTATCTGGGCCTGGTTGATCGCATTCGCAACCGCATGCCCGATATCGCGCTCTCGACCGACATTATCGTTGGCTTCCCGGGCGAGACTGAAGAAGACTTTGAGCAGACGCTCTCGCTTGCCGAGACGGTCCGCTACGCTCAGGCCTATACCTTCATCTATTCCAAGCGTGCCGGTACCCCGGCCGCCGAGATTGACGATCCTACGCCGCATGAGGTTATTCTCGAGCGTTTCAACCGCCTGGTTAAGGTTATCGAGACCACGGCACACGAGTATAACCAGGGTGAGCTTCATACTGTGGTTCCCGCGCTCATTGAGGGAACGAGTAAAAAGAACGATGCGGTCCTGCTGGGCAAGAGTCCCAAGAATCAGACCGTGCATGCGCCTATCCCCGAGGGTTACAGCATCGATCAGCTTGTTGGCAAGATCGTTGATGTTGACGTTGACGTTGCCAAGACCTGGTATTTGTCCGGTTCCGTTGTGGGCGAGCCGCGCTAATGGTTTCTCCCGGGGCAGGTCTTTCCGCCGTTGCGATCGTCGGTCCGACGGCGGTTGGTAAGAGTGATGTTGCCGACCGTTTGGCAGCTCGTCTTTCGTCCGAAGTGCTGTCGTGCGATGCGATGCAAATCTATCGCGGCATGGACATCGGTACCGCAAAGATGGCGCCCGATGAGTGCACGGTGCCGCTGCGTCTCGTCGACATTGTAGAGCCGGGTGTGGCATATTCTGCTGCGCTTTATCAGGCCGACGCTCGCGCGCATGTTGAACGTCTCCTTGGTTCGGGTTGCCTGCCGGTTTTTTGCGGAGGTACGGGGCTGTATCTCAAGGCCGCCCTCGATGAGATGGACTTTCCCTCGGGTGAACTTGAGGACGATCGTCGTGCGGGCTATCAGGAGCTTGCCGAGCGTATTGGCGAGGAAGAACTGCATGCCTTGCTTGCCGAGCGCGATCCAGAATCGGCTGCTGTTATTCATCCCCATAACGTGCGCCGTGTGATTCGCGCGCTCGAAATGCACGATGATGGCGTTTCCTATGCGCAGCAAAAATCGCAGTTTAGTTTTCCGCGCGAGCATTATCATGCGTTATGGTTTGGCCTGACGCGAAATCGCGAGGTGC
Organism: Collinsella sp. TF06-26; assembly: GCF_002232035.1. GTDB lineage: Bacteria > Actinomycetota > Coriobacteriia > Coriobacteriales > Coriobacteriaceae > Collinsella. The sequence goes on along the minus strand of NZ_NKXR01000013.1, from coordinate 15,211 downwards.
TCTATGAACGCATTAACCTACGCGTCAATCTGATGTTTGAGCAGGGTCTTGTTGATGAGGTCCGCGGTCTTATGGACCAGGGGCTGGGAGATGCCCTGACGTCGATACAGGCAATTGGTTATAAAGAGATCATCGATGCTTTCAATGGCATGATGAGCATGGATGAGGCCCGCGAACTCATTAAGATGCGTTCGCGTCGTTATGCCAAGCGTCAGCTTTCGTGGTTTAAGCGCGATGACCGTATCGTGTGGTTTGATATGGATGAATGTACGATCGATGAGGTCGTTGAGGATATCCTGCATCGTATTGAGGCTGCCTAATGGCCCGTTTCCCCCTTGTTCCCACGGCACCCGAGCCCGAGCGTGCCATTTTAGTTGGTGTTGAGTGGCGCGACAATGCATGGCCGCTCGATCGCTCGCTTGATGAGCTGGAGCGTCTTGCCCACACAGCTGGTGCCCAGTGCGTGGCACGCTTGTCGCAGCGTTTGGTAAAGCCGTATCCAAAATCGTTTATCGGTTCCGGTAAGGTTGAAGAGCTGTGCGGCCTGGTGCATCGCATGGATGCCGATGTCGTTATTTTTGACGACGACCTGACCCCCTCGCAGCAATCCTATTTGGAGAAAGCCGTGGGCGAGCCGGTAAAGATTATCGATCGTACAGCACTGATCCTGGATATCTTTGGCCTGCATGCTCAGACGCGTGAGGGACGCCTGCAGGTACAGCTGGCACAGCTTCAATATTTGTTGCCTCGCCTGCGTGGCATGTGGAGCCATCTCGCCAAGGAGCAGACGCGCGGCGGCATCGGCTCACGTTTTGGTCAGGGCGAAAGTCAGCTCGAGGTCGACCGTCGCCTCATTCGTAATAAGATCGCTGCGCTTCGTCGTGAGCTCAAGCAGGTTGAACAGCGTCGCGATGTTCAATCCAAGAACCGCATTGAGTCACCGGCGTTTCGCGTCGCGTTAGCCGGTTATACCAATGCCGGTAAATCGACGTTGCTCAATCGTCTGACCGGCTCTACGGTACTTTCGCAGGACAAGCTGTTTGCTACGCTCGACCCTACGACGCGTTCGTATCGCCTGCCCGGCGGTCGCGGCATGACGATTACCGATACCGTCGGCTTTATTCAAAAGCTGCCGCATGGTCTGGTCGATGCCTTTAAATCGACGCTTTCCGAGGTGTTGGGTGCCGATCTAATTCTCAAAGTCGTAGATGCGTCTGACGAGGACTATGAGCGGCAGCTGGAGGCTGTCGACCGCGTGCTTGATGAGATCGGCGCCGGAGAGCGTTTAACGCTGACCGTATTCAATAAAATCGATCTTCTCGATAGCGTTGATCGATTGAGTTTCCGTCGTCGCTATCCGGAAGCCGTTCTGTTCTCGGCCCAAACGGGCGAGGGGCTCGACGATCTCGTCGATCGCATTGCTCGCGAGGCAGCTGCCACCGATGTGTTGCTCTCCGCTGATATCCCGTATCGCGAGGGCGCTCTCATCACGCTGGTGCATGAGCAGGGAGCCCTTCTGCATGAGGAATATCTCGAGGACGGCGTTCGCATTGTGGCGAAACTGCCGGCTCGTATTGCACCGCGGCTCGAGCGCTATCGTACGGAATAAACGATTTCTAGCACGCCTAGAATGACTGGCTGATGGAGCAGGTAGAACGGTAAGGCATGCCGACCCAGGACTGCGAGCGCCGGGATAGGATTGGCGTATGCCCATGCTGGCGCTTCGAGACTTGATGCTTGTGCTGCCTGGGCAGCAAAAAAGCCGGTAAGGTACATAAAGACAAACGGTATGAGCGGATAGTAATCTCCCGAAACAAAACCCGGGCCTGGGAATCCAAGCCATGCCAGGTAGGGGAGTGGGTAGACCGCCTTTGGAATGCCCCAGGTTAGGGCAAAAAGAACAAGGCACGCTGCGATGCCCCATGAGCCCGGTAATTTTTGGAGTAACGGACGGGTGAACGCAACCACCGCGGTGCACACCGCCATGCAATAAATGATGCCAAAGTTCACTGAATCGTCGACCGATACGAGCGTTGTTGCGATCCAGACGACCAAAGCTGCGGCAGCGTACTTAGCCGCTCGTTTGGCATTGTTGCGTGAGAGCGTGCACATCCAACCCGCGATAAACAAAAATACCCAGCTGATGCTGGCGCGCCAGACGTCTTGAAAGACAGTCTGGGTAAACCAAGGCATATCCCAGCCGTACAGGTAGGCGAGATCATAGCAAGCGTGAAAACCTGCCATAGAAATCATCGTAAACCCGCGGACGGTATCAAAGATGGTTATGCGTTTTTGCATTACGAGAACCGGCGCATCAAGCCGACGACTTTGCCCAGGATAACGGGATTCGTTGCATAGATAGGTTCCATGGTGTCGTTCTCGGGCTGCAAGCGCACACGCCCCTGCTCCTTGTAGAACGTCTTGACGGTCGCCGAACCATCAATCATGGCCACGACAATTTCGCCGTTCATGGCACTCTTTTGTTCACGGACGATGATGTAATCGCCATTGAAGATGCCGACATTGATCATTGAGCTCCCATGCACCTCAAGGATAAAGGAACCCTGATCAGTGGCGATTTCGGTCGGGATAGTAAACGTGTCTTCGATATTCTGCTCTGCCAGAATGGGAATCCCAGCCGCGACGCGACCAACGAGCGGTAGCGAGACCGTTCCGCGAGGTGCGGTGGGCTCGTCAGATTTGGAAATTGAGACAGAGGAACCATCCTCGTTAAAGAGTTCCAGGGCGCGCGGTTTGGTGGCATCGCGCTTGAGTAGCCCGCGCGCCTCCAGGGCAGAGAGATGGGCGTGCACGGTGCTGGGGGAGGAAAGGCCCACGGCAGAAGCCATCTCGCGCACGCTGGGCGGATAACCCTTCTCCTGCTGATATTCCTTGATGAAGTCGTAAATTTGCTGCTGACGCTTGGTAATTTTGCGAGCCATCAGGGCATCCTCTCTACCCATGTCAAACAAATGTTCGAATTTTGCTTGACAGGAACAACTGTTCGAAGATAATAATAACCGAACATTCGTTCTCGCGCTAGACATTTTTGTCCGCGCGGCTTGATAAAACTGTTCTCAGCAAAACACGCGAGAGGAGAACATGATGAACGTAACGAATATGGTCCAGGGAAACCTCGCCCTTAAGCTCGAGACGCCTGCAGAACCCACTTTTACGGTTGTTCAGGGTGGCCGCTCCGGCTTTCAGCCTTTGACCGTAAAGCCTGCGCTCAATCAGCAGGCTGTAGTCGCGCCGGCCCGCGTTGCCCTGAAGGTTCCGACGATTGTCGCCGTCGCCGTTGCGCTTACGCTCTTCTTTGTCCTCGCTATGTCGGTCTTTAGCGCTCGTCACGCCGCGTATGCCGAGTCCGTTTCCAACATTACCTACGAGACCATTCGCGTTCAGTCTGGCGATTCTCTTTGGTCGCTTGCCGAAGAATATCCAATCGAAGGCCTTTCCACGCAAGAGACTTCCGACATGATCCGTAGCGTCAATCATCTGGAGCATGGTTCGCTCGCCGCCGGTGCGCATCTTAAGGTTCCTGATCGTTCGTAATCATTATCGCGCTGCGCATGGTACCCTTGTTATCGTTTAAGAGGAGGTACCATGCGCTGTCCCAAATGCGGCAAGGCACATACCCGCGTCGTTGATTCCCGTATGCAGGAGTCAAATAACACCATTAAGCGCCGTCGCGAATGTTGCTCGTGTAACTACCGCTTTACAACGTTTGAGCGATGCGAGGACCCTATCGAGGTCATTAAGTCAGATGGAACTAAGCAGCGGTTCGATCGCAATAAGCTTCTTGTCGGCTTGATGCGCGCCACCATCAAGCGCGATATCGACACTAAGAAGCTCAATGAGATTATCGATGACATCGAGGTCGAGCTTCGCTCTCGCACGCTGACGGCCGTCACGTCCCATGAGTTGGGTGACATGGTGCTCAAGCGCTTGGCCAAGATCGACAAGGTTGCGTACATCCGTTTTGCCTCGGTCTACCGCGATTTCAAAGACGTCGATGAATTTCTGCAAGAGCTCGACAAGCTAAGGTGATTCCATGTCCAACATTACCGTCAACATAAAGCGTCTCGACCCCACCGTCGAGCTTCCCAAATACGCCCATCCCACCGATGCCGGCTTGGATTTGCGCTCCAACGAGGACTGCGTCCTGAAGCCCTTCGAACGCCGTCTGGTCTCTACGGGGCTAGCCATCGCCCTGCCCGATGGCTACGCCGGCTTCGTTCAGCCCCGCAGCGGCTTGGCCATCAAGCAGGGCCTGTCTATAGTCAACACGCCGGGGCTCATCGACGCCCACTACCGAGGAGAACTCAAGGTTATCCTCATTAACCTAGACCCCACGAACAACATCCAAATCAACAAAGGCGACCGCATAGCCCAACTCGTCATCCAAGAAGTCCCCACGGTCAACCTCATAGAAGTAGAAGAACTAGACGAAACCGACCGAGGCAAAGGAGGCTTCGGCTCCAGCGGCATCGCCTAGGGCGCTCGTATCCCTCCCGCCCGGGGCTTACCTATATCATTCCATGCTCAAACATTCTCGCGTCGCTTCGCTCGCTGCGAAACTGCGCGTGGAACGATATAGGTAAGCCCCGGGCGGGCGGCTACTCGCTTGAAACAATATTTACTTTTCTAGTAAGTCGATGCGATAAAGGGACGCCTCCTTTGTCGCATCGACTTACTGTATTTATATTTTCTGGTTCCCCTTTGCAGATTCTACTGGAGGGGAATCTGGTATAGCTGCTAGTACGTAAACGCAGCTTACCCGCGGGAGGCCCCTATATATCGTCCCACGCGCAGTTTCGCAGCGAAGCGAGAATGTTTGAGCATGGGATGATATATAGGGGCCTCCCGCGGGTAAGCGGACATAAAGACGCTAGCGGATATGCGCGGGTTTTCCGCCCCAGTAGAAGCGGCAGAAGGCTCTTTTGCGCTTTTGGGGTTTGCCTACGAGCTCCATGGTTGTGATGGCTATGTCTTCGGCTGCGTGGGGGCGGCGTAGTACTTCGCCGTTGATGAGCAGTGCCTTGAGCGACTCAGGATGATCGTGGAGATGACGCAACGTCACGATGAGCTCTCGTGCGGTGGTGACATGCATGCTGGCGCCCATGCCGGTGAGCATGGTGGTGTTGGCCTTTTCCTGGCCATAGGACTTGCCCAGCAGGATCATCGGCAGGTGTGCGCACAGGCATTCGGTGACGGTGAGTCCGCCCGATTTGAGAATTGCCAGGTCGCAGCCGTGCATAAGCGCTGCCATATCATCGACATAGTCCAGAACCGTGACGTTTTCGAGCTTCATGGCGTCGAAGAGCGTTTTGAGGCGGGTGGCATATTCGGTGTCTTTGCCCGGCAAAAAGACAAAGTGCATGTCTTCGAAGCTGCGTAGGAAGGGGAGGGTGCGGTCCATCTCCGCGCGAAAGCGAACGTACGGTTGAGGCAAGCTGGCACCGGCCATTACCAGCACGACGGTCTTCTCGGTGGGGAGGTTGAACTTAGCTAGCTCTTCCTCGCGATCGTAATCCGTGTCGAATCCGGCGCGAATAGGAATGCCGGTAATGCGAATCTTTGTCTCGAGCACCTTGCGCGGACGCAGCGTTTCGGCCATAAATTCGTTGGCAACACAGAATAAATCGGTGTCCTTGTGGGGCCACCATCCCTCGACTTCGTAGTCGGTCGGTACGCAGATGACCGGATAATCGATACCCGTAATTACGCGGGCGCCCACGGCAACATTGGCTGCTGTGATGTGCGTTGCAACCACGGCTATGGGCCTGCGGCTACGAATATATTCGTTGAAGGCGGGGAACATAATTCGCGACCATGCCGTTCCGCCACCCCAGAGAAGATGCCCCGTAAGCGTATATCGCCAGGTCAGGTCGTAAATGGGGCGCGTGGCTCCCGTAAAAGAAGCCGCGGTCTTATTGCCGTCGAATTTAATACGTCCAAAATCAAGGATATCGAGCACTTCAATCTCAATATCCTCGGGGATGCCATTGGTGCCGCGGATGAGGTCGAATGCCTGCGCAATCGCATTTGCGGCGGCCTTGTGGCCCGAGCCAACGGAGGCGTGCACGATGGTCACGAGAGGTTTTTGCTGAGCCAGGAGTGTGGTTTGCTCCGATTGGGGAGTGCTGTGCGTGAGCAGGGGAGCGTCGTCACTCGTCTGCGCCTGGTCCATCGATAACTCCCCTTCAGCTTTGTAATACGGATTTATCATTGTAGTGCATGAGTGTCACGTTCACGTAAATTTGGGTATGAGCGCAAAGAACGACAACGTTTCGACGAAAGGACGCTTCATGACTACCGATAAGCCGATCGATGTTGCGATTATCGGTGGCGGCCCCGCGGGCTATGCTGCCGCCATTTATGCTGCGCGTGCCAACCTGACGACGACCGTGATTGAGCAGGGCATGTCGGGAGGGCAGATCGCCACAACCAATGAGGTCGAGAACTATCCGGGTTTCCCGCTCCTGAGTGGCGCCGAACTCGGCGAGCGTTTTCAGCAGCATGCAGAGGGCCTGGGAGCACAGGTTACATGGAGCATGGTTACGGGTATCGATTACGATGCTGATGCAGCGTTGTTTACGGTGCATCACGATATGGGCGATACGCTGGCCTCGAGCGTTATCGCTTGCATGGGTGCCACGCCGCGTCCGGCAGGTTTCGCAGGCGAGGATACGTATCGCGGTCGTGGCGTTTCATATTGCGCAACATGTGACGGCATGTTTTTCCGCGGCAAGCAGGTTTTTGTAATCGGTGGTGGCAATTCGGCATGCGAAGAGGCGCTGTTCCTGTCCGACATTGCCAGCAGTGTGACCATCGTGCTGCGCCGCGACCAGTTCCGTGCGCCCGATGGTGTTGTTCAGAAAGTACTCGCAAAGGACAATATTACAGTTAGGTACCAAACTAGTATTGTGGAGCTATCGGGCGAAGCCATGCCAACGACGATTACCTTTAAGGACAATGCATCTGGGGAAACTCATGCCGAGTCATTTGAGCCCGGCTCGTTTGGCATCTTTGTCTTTACGGGGACGCAGCCACATACCGAGCTTGTTGAGCATCTAGTCGACCTGGCGCCTGATGGCGGCATTCTGACTGATGAATCCATGGCGACCCGCACGCCAGGTCTATTTGCCGCTGGCGATATCCGTTCCAAACGTTTACGCCAGGTTGTGACCGCTGTTTCGGACGGAGCCATAGCGGCAACGAGCGCATACGCGTTTCTCCGTGGATAAGTACGATAATATATCTTATGTAAGGTTGTTATCAATTTACTTAATGGCGGGACGAAGCATCAGTGCACTGTCCCGCCAATTTTCTTGGCGGCTATGTGGTATGCAAAACTAGATAACCTAGAATACAATATAGAAAACGAACGGAGGCCTCTTATGAACCACGCTAAATACGTTATTCCGATGTCCGATTCGTCGGTCAGCATTAAGCCCGAGGATATTCAGCCCACGGTGCTACCCGATGCATTCATTCAGTCCGATATCGTGCGTAAACTCAATACGTTGAGTCTGCCGCGCTATAACCAGTTGCCCAATTTGACGCTCTACCGCGACCAGGTCATTGAGTATGTTGCGCTGTGGATGGAGCCGCTGTCCATTTGCGTTGAGCACCCTGTCATTACGCCATCGATGATCAATAACTACGTGAAGGTCGGCCTGGTGCCTGCTCCGGTCAAAAAGCAATATGGCCGCGAGCAGATTGCCCGCCTGATCGCTATCTGCCTCTTTAAGCAGGTGTTACCTATTGCTGCGGTGCAGGCACTCTTTAACATTCAGCGTTTGAGCTACGATGCCCCGACGGCCTTCGATTATGTGGTCGATCAGCTCGAGGCATCGATTCGTTCGGCGTTTTCCGTCGAGCAGACGCCGGTTCCCGATACGGCGCATCAGGTAACGCGTGAGTCGCTGCTTGTGCGCAGTGCGGTTTCATCCTTCGTTTCGAAGGCGTACCTGATGAGCTATCTAAAGTTTAATGGGTTTAATAGCTAGCCGACGTATAAAACGGGCGGAGCAAAGGGTCATCTGTCACTTTGTCCCGCCCGTATTTTTGCTTGGTTGGACTTTATTGGCCCGAAGCCACGCCCATGCCGTAGCCGATAATGAGCCCATGCATTTCGGCATAGTATGAATCTAGCCCGTTACAGGGCATGATGATAGTCTTGGAGCCTGACCAGCGCTCCACAATGCGGCTGGCAAGTGCCTGGGCGCCTGTCTCATTTTCCACATGGTCGATGACGACCTCGCCGCCCGTAAAACCTTCGGCTTCCATGGTGTCGATGATCTTGTTGAGCATCTTCTTTTCGCCACGCGTGTGCCCGACGAGCTCGATTTTACCGGCCTCGCTCGCCGTGCCCAAAATGCGAATATTGAGCTTGTTGGCAATGACGCCGGCTGCCTTAGGGATACGTCCGGCTTTGGCGAGGTTCTCGTAATTACACAGGCTAAAGAGGATCTTGCTGTTTTGCTCGAGGCTATCGAAGTATGCGCAAGCGTCCTCGAATGAGACATCCGGATTGCTTGCAAGATAGCGGTCGAACAGCAAGAAAATGAGGTCCATTTTGCCGCCAGCTGCGCGCGAATTGACTAGATGAATCTGCCGGTCGGGCTCCTCGGCAAGAACCATATCGCGAGCCGTGGCTGCCGCGTTGTAGCTGCCCGACACGCCCTCAGAGATCGGCATGCAGATGGTCTTGTCTGCCAATTTGAAGAGCTCGGCCCACTCCCCTACGCTGGGACAAGCGCTCGAAGAAGCGTTCGTCTCCGCCTGAACAGCGCAGTTGAGCTCATGTACATCGAGCGAAAGGTCATCGACGAATTCACGCTCCCCCACTCGAATTTTGAGGGGCGCAAATGCAAATGTGGTATGGGGCGCGGTCGGTTGCCAATCGCGGAGGTTACAGCTTGAATCGGAGATAAGTGCCCAGCTCATAGAGGGTCCTTTCTAATTGTTCCTCAACAATTATAGCCATCTTGCAAACCGAATGTACGGCTATCTAGTTTTGAATACTAGATAGCCGTACAAGATTAGAGACAAAAGAATAGACCTCGCGACTTTAAGCCACGAGGTCCACATTCACACGCTGTGTAAGATGACTTAGTAGCGCACGAAGATATAGTTGTTGTTCATGCCGGCGGCAACGGAGCTGATGATAACACCTGTGTTGTAGTCGGAAGCATGAATCATCTGACCACCACCGATGTAAATGCCGGTGTGGTACGAGTTGACCACAACGTCACCGGGCTGCGGATCGGACACACGCGTCCAGCCCATAAAGGTACCCGTGGTGCCGAGGCGGCAATAGCGACCCGTGAGGCAATAGCTAACAAAACCAGAGCAGTCGAAGCTGTTCGGTCCAATTCCGCCCCAGGAATAGGCGCAACCAAGCTTGCTGTATGCACGCGAGACAACAGAACCGCCATCGACGGACTGGCTCGGAGCAGAAGGCGTCGGAGCCGGAGCGGGCGTGGAGGGCTGCGGCGTCGGAGCAGGTGCCGGCGTAGGAGCCGGAGTGTTGCCGCCCTGGTTGTTGTTATTGCTGGTCTGGCCACCGTTGTTGGTGTTCTCGGTTGTACCGGCAGTCTCGTTGCTCACCGTGGCCTTCTCGGCAGTGCTGGCGTTGATGCCGGCCTGCAGCGCGGCGTTGGCCTCGGCCTCGGCGGCAAGCTCGGCCTGCAGCTGAGAATCCAGGGAGTTCACGACGCTCTGCGCCTCTGCCTGCTGGGCGTTGAGCTCGTCGACCTTTTTCTGCGTGTCGGCGACGTTCTTCTCCTGCTCGGCCTGCTTATCGGTGAGCTGCTGCTTAAGCTCCTTGACCTCTTGAATGGTCTGAGCTTGCTTATCGGAAACTTTGCCGTAGTAGAACAGACGGTTGAGCATATCGCTCAGATCATCGACACCCGTCAAAACCTGAAGCAGGCTCAGACCGCCGGTTTTGTACTCGCCGGCGACATAGGTCGAGAGCTTGGCCTGACCATCGGCGATCTCCTGCTGCTTTTGCGTGATCTCGCCGGCAGTCTGATCGAGCGCCTGCGTCTGCGTGGCAAGCTCATCGTAAATCTGCTGGGTTTGGGTGCCGATCTGCTCGAGTTTCGTACGAGCAGCGGCAAGGTCGGATGCGGTATCGGCGTAGGCAGGAGCCGCGAGGCCCAAGCCCAAAACACAAGCGAGGGTTGCCGTAGCAGCGCAGCGTGCCATGTTTTTGTGCGTGTTTGCTGTGCGCATGTAGCTTCCTTTCCAGTAACTAAGGGTAACGGCTAGTCTACCGTCACCAGGCTAAAGAGCTCCACATCGTCATCAGACGGCGTGAGCTTCTCGCGCGGGTTGAGAAACGCAAGCTCAAGTATACAACCGTAACCGATAAGCTTTGCGCCCATATCTCGCACCAGTTTACCTGTTGCCTCGACGGTTCCGCCCGTCGCGACCAAGTCGTCCAGAATCAACACGGTATCTTTAGAGCTGATAGCGTCGGCATGGATCTCAATTGAATCGGTGCCGTACTCGAGCTCGTAGCTCTGGCTTACGGTCTCGCGCGGCAGCTTGCCCGGTTTACGTGCGGGAACAAAGCCGGCGCCAAGGGCTACAGCCACCGGTACGCCAACCATAAAGCCGCGAGCCTCGGGACCCACGACCTTGGTGATTCCCATGCCGGCAAAGTGCTCGGCGAGGGTATCGGTCATGGCTTTGAGCGCCTCGGGATTGCCAAAGAGCGGCGTGATGTCTTTAAAGATGACTCCGGGCTCGGGATAGTCGGGGATGTCGACGATTTGAGATTCGAAGTCGTACATTGCATGACCTTTCAATGGGTTGCCGAAATATCAGCAGCGGTTATTTGCCCGCGGTGACGGTGCCGGATTGCGAAGGGGCGACGACCTTGAGCGGCTTTACGAGAGAATCCTCGTGCGAAGCCGGCGCGGCAGTTTCTTCGTTTTTGGCCTTGGTGGACTCGGAGCGAGCGATTTCCTCATCGAGTGCATCAATGTCGGCGTCCTCGACCACGGCGTTGAGCGACTCAAAAACGCGGTTCTTGAGCAGCGCAGTGTGCACACCCTCGGTCAGGTCGTGAAGCTTCTTAAACGCACGCTCGAGCTTGGCGTCGCGCTCGTCATCGGAGGTATCCATTCCGAGCATGCTCACGAGCACCTGCTCAAACATCGAGGACTCGCGGTTGGCGGAAGACACGTACTGACGCAGGTTGCGGGGCTCGATATGGAAGCGTGACAGCTCGGAGCAGTAGCGGATGATTGGAAAATCGCGACCATCGACGAGCTCACGATTCTGCGGACTCTTGATGATGCGAATGAGGTCGTTCTCGGCGAGCGAGCGGATAAACGAAATCTCGACGCCCAGCATATCGGGAATGGTCTCAATGGGATGCAGCTTTTGCTTAGTCTCCTTGGGCTCCGTCTTGAGCGGAACATCGGACAGCAAGCCCACCTCGTAAGCGAGCGTTGACAGGTCCGTGGCGTTTTCCAAGCGCTGCTTAATCACGTTGAGCGGCATGTAGCGGGTCTTCTGCAAATGCAGGATGACCTCCAGGCGATCAACGTCCTCCTTAGAGTACTGACGGTATCCCTTAGGCGTACGATGAGGGGTAATGAGCCCCTCATCTTCTAGAAATCTAATTTTTGAGTTCGAAAGATCGGGGTATGCGCCTCGAAGTAGGTTGACGACTTGGCCGATACTCAGATAGTTGCGTTCGGCCATGCCCTACTCACCGGTTTCGATGCGCTCCGGCGTGCTCTCGTGGTAGATGAGCGTAAACGTACCGATCTGGACGGAAGAACCGTCGTGCAGCGGGGCTGCATTGACGATGGCACCGTCGACCCAGGTGCCATTGAGCGAGCCCAGATCCTCGATGCGAGCGCCGAGGCCCTCGCGGATAATGCGCGCGTGGCTGCGCGATACGGTCATGTCATTGAGGAAGATGCCGTTCGCAGGATCGCGGCCGATGGTGGTCACGTCGTCCTCGAGCTCAAAGGCGGCACCAGTCTGCGGACCCTTGACGATGGACAGAACGGGGGCGGTGATGCGCACGTTGGCCATGAGGTCGGGAACGGTGACGTCGCTTGAAGGCACGCGGAATACGCAGGTAGCGTCAGCAGTCTTATCATTCTGAGGCATATTGTTAACCATGTTGTCCATGACAACCCCTAACTTATCGCGGACGTGCCGCAAATAATGAACCGTACGTAATCATACCCCAACGAATCAGTCTTCGATTTCAGGGTTCAGAAAGTCGATGTCCTCGTCCTCGGGATGCGCGAGAGCCTGTTTAATGGCCACTCCGCCCTTAATGGAATAGATGACAGCCGTGAGCATGGAGAAGATCACGCCGCCGTACACAAAGAAGATGCCGAGGGGCACCGAGCTTCCGTTGAGGCCCGGGAAGGCCGTAAGGGTTGAAGGTAAAAGATGCAGGCCGTCAATAACGGGGAACCCGAGCAGCATGAGCGAGAAGCCGGTCATGAGCAGTGCAGTGGCAATCTTTCCGGGAAAGACGACATCGATGGGGCGACGGTGATAATGACGAACGATAAGCGTGCCGATGCCCAGATAGATGTCGCGGCCAATAATGAGCACGCAGACCCAGATGGGCAGCTCTCCGCGGACCACCAGCCCAAGTACGCCGGTGAACAGCAGCGCACGGTCGCAGATGGGATCCATGACCTTGCCGAGCCACGAGACCGTCTTGGTCATGCGGGCGATCTGACCGTCCATCCAGTCGGTAGAGGCGGCAACGGCGTAGATAACGATGGCGATGACGCGGTTGTTATCCGTCACAAACAGGTACAGAAATACCAGGGTGAGGATCAGGCGCGTAAAGGTGATGAAATTGGAGATCGTAAAGATCTTATTCGACGGGTAATCGGAAGTGCCGATAAGCTCCTTTTTGATCTTCTTTTTGATGCCCACAGGACTCCCCCGCTGGTTAACGACAAAACTTTCGCTACTATACCCGTTCCGGCGATGTCTATCCAGCGCAAGCATAGAGAGTCCAGACATGAGGAAGGCGCTTTTGGGCGGCGGTGGATTTCACATTCGTGTACATCAGCCTCCAAACATGCCGAAAAATGTCGGTTTTGGAGGGTGATGTACACGTTTTGATTCGGTGATTACATCGATCGGGAAAGTTGTTGCCTTAAGCAAATTAATCATGATGTGCGGGTCGAGAAGGGTTGGCGCCAAAAGAACCCAACGGCCGTTATGGCTTCGTTAGAAACGCGCCCCACCATGGATGGTGAACCCGAAAGGTAAGGCGCGCGGGCACGGTGACTCGGCCCGCGCTCCCGGAAGAGAAAGGATAAACCCATGGGTTACATGCTCGAGACGCGTGGGCTCACCAAGCGCTTCGGCCGCGGCGACCAGGCGCAGGACGCCGTGGCCGATGTGAGCCTTCATATCCGCGAGGGCGAGGTGTACGGGCTGCTCGGTCCCAACGGCGCCGGCAAGTCGACAACGCTCAAGATGATCTGCGGGATGCTGCGGCCGACGGCCGGGGAGATCCTCTTTGCCGGGCACGCCTGGCGCCGCGAGGACCTCTACGCAATCGGCAGCCTCATCGAGGAGGCGCCGCTCTACCCCAACCTCACCGCGCGCGAGAACCTGCGCGTGCGCACCACGCTGCTGGGCCTTCCCGAGAGCCGCATAGATGAGGTGCTCGCCGCCGTGGACCTCGCGGACACCGGGAAGAAGCGCGCCGGGCGCTTCTCGATGGGCATGCGGCAGCGCCTGGGGCTCGCACTGGCGCTGATCGCCCGGCCACGCCTGCTCGTGCTCGACGAGCCCACCAACGGCCTCGACCCCATCGGCATCGAGGAGCTGCGCGACCAGATCCGCGGCTTCGCGGCGGCGGGTACGACGGTGATCGTCTCGAGCCACATCCTCTCAGAGGTGCAGCAGATGGCGGACACCATCGGCATCATCTGCGGGGGGCGCCTCGCCTACGAGGATGCGCTTCGTCCCGGGCAGGACCTTGAGGAACTCTTCATGAGCTTCTGCCGGGAAGGGCGACGAGCGCGCGGGGAGGTGGCGGCATGACGGGCGAGAAAGGCGGCCTGCTCGCGGGCCTGCGCGCCGAGGCCCTGAAGTCGCGCCACGCGGCACCGGTTCGCCTGGCCGTGCTCATGGCGCTGCCGATGCCGCTGCTCGGCGCGATGCCCTACCGGGGCGTGCAGATCTTTAGCGCGTGGAACTACTGGTACGCGCTCTTCCTGCCCGTGTCTCTATCGCTTGTGGTGGCGTGCGTCGCGCGGGCGGACGCTCGCACGCGGATGCGGGGGCTTTTGGGCCTGGGCTTCCCGCTCGGGCGCGCCTGGTGGGCCAAGGCGCTCTGGTGCCTCGCTCTTTGCACGCTCTCGAACCTCGTGGTCTTCGGCATCTACCTCGCGGGATCGGCGTTCTCCTCGCAGGGTCTCACGGCCGCGGGCACGCTCACGATGCTCCTCTGCGCGCTCGCCAACACGGTGACCGCGGCGTGGATGATCCCCGCAGGGCTCTTCCTCACGGCGCGGCTCGGCATGCTCGCGGGCATCTTCTGCCCGCTCGCCGCGCAACTCGTAGGTGGGTTCGCCTGGTCGCTGGTGCCGCTGCCGCAGCTCTTTCCGCCGTCGGCGAGCATGGTCATCCCCACGAGCTTCATTCCCGTGCTGCCGAGCGGCGAGCCACTCGCGGCGGACATGGCGCTCGGCGGGGCGCTCGCGGCGGAAGGCATGCTCACGCTGGCGGGCCTTGCAGTCAGCGCGCTCGCGTTCGCCGCGCTCACGGCGGCGGGCGCGGCCTGGTTCGCGCACTCCGAGGAGAGGTGATGGCCATGACACGACTCTCCGACCCGACGCCGCGCATGACTCTCTCGCGGGCCCTGCTCTCCGAGGCCCTGCGCCTGGCGCGCTCCCCGCTCACGGCGGTGCACCTTGTCTGCGGCCTGGCAGCCGGTCTTGCCTGCGGCGAGTACTTCTCCGTAACCCGATGGGACCCGGCGCTGGGCGCGGACGCCTACGCCCAGTTCCTCGGCGCCCTCATGCCGCTCATGTCCGCCATCGTCTGCGGGCTCGCCGTGGACGAGGAGCGCGCTGCCGGGCGCCTCGCCAACCTCACGGCGGTCCCCTCGCGCGGGCGCGCCGTCGCGGCGAAGTTGCTCGCCCTTGCGGCGCTCGGCGCGGGCGCGCTGGCCGTGGCGCTCGGCGTG
>NZ_NKXR01000012.1 GCF_002232035.1 Collinsella sp. TF06-26 | reverse complement strand
TCCAAGGGTTATACCCTAAGAGCAAACCACCCCTTTTAGGGGTGGTTTTGATTGTTCAGCTTTTGCAGCCTTGCCCTTGCGCTACGAAGAAGTAGACGAGGAAGGCAAGGGCCGCGATCCACCCGTCCCGTGCGAAAAAGTGTTTACGAGCGCTTGCAGCTCACCACGGCGCCTGTGACGATGGTGGCTGTTCCCGCAAGGGCAGCTGCCACGATGGCTGCGCTCGAGGCGTCGCCGGTTGCTGCGAGTTTGCCGGCGATCTTGGCTCCCGTGGCTGCAACTGCAACGGTCTTGGTCGTCTTTGCGCCCTCGGGCTTGGAACCCTCGGGCTTGGTCTCGCCGGACTTTTCCTCGGGTTTGATCTTCTCGGGAGGTACGGTGAGCGTGCTCTTGGCGACAGCGGCGTCATAGGGAGAGTCGATCACGTCGTCGCCCGTGCCGATGGTTTGACCCGCCTCGCAGAGGATGCCGCCGCTGAGTTCTTCCTTGTTGCGATAGTTAATGATCTTGCCGCCTGCGGGCGCCTGGATGGGAGCGCCTTCGATCTCGATGGTGCCGATCGCCTTGCCATCCTCGCTTATGGCAAGAGCGAAGATTGCCGCCGTGTCTCCCTCGGCCGTGAGCTTGCTGCGGACGATCGAGATACTCGCGGGCGTGATGCCCTCGTAGGTCTGGGCGAAGATACCGATGTTCAGACCCCTAGGCTCAGGGATGACCTCGCCGCTTTGGTCGTTGCTGTAGTGATCGGGGCCATCGCCACCGGTCTCGACATAGCGGGCTATAGCCTTAACAACGGAGTCGCTGATGTAGATGTGGCCGCCAGCGACGTTTGGCTGGTGGTTTCTGGTAGAGATTGCAACCGAGAATTTGCCTTCTGCGAACGCGTCCACGATGGAACCATTCTTGATGACGATGTCGTCCCCATCAGTGATGAGGGCGATGGCCTGGCCGCCGCTCGCGCTTGTGCGGACCGTCACGGTCGCATGATCGAGCGTAACGCCCTTGTAGGCATAGACACCATATTCAACACCGCTTGCGTCAAGGGAGGCGTTCGTGACCGCGAGACTACCCTCAGCGTCGACGGCAAGATCTCCCTGGGAGCTTGCCTTGACCTGGCTGCCGCCCGAGATGTCGATGTTGCCGTCAGCCCAAATCGCCGCTTCTTCTATCGAACTTGCTTCTACCTTGCCACCGCCTTTGATGATCAGGTCACTGCCCGCGGCGACGCCGTAACCTTCGCCTCCTTTAGCGATCACTGTGCCAGAGGAATCGATGGTGGTCTTGCCCTTGGATTGGATGCCTTCGGTACCGCCCGTTGCATTCACGGTGCCCGAGCCCGTGATAGAGAGATCGCCCTTTGCCTCAATTCCGTCGGAAGCAGTGCTTGTGGTGTTCACAGTGCCTGGGCCAGAAATGGAGAGGTCGCCTGTTGATTTAATTGCATCGGCCTCGGCTGTCACATTGAGCTCATCCGTGCTATTCGAGCTCGTTATGTTCAACTCTGCTTTCTGGCTAGTGCCGTCCTGCGCCTTGATGGCGGCTCCGGTGTAATCAGGCTCGGTTTTCACGGTGTTCTTGCCCTCATAGACAATGTTGAGCTTGCCTGCAGCCTTGATCTCACCGCCGTTATAGTTGATGAGCTTCATGTCGTCGGCGCCGTCCCAGCTCCAGGTGCCGGCGGCGTCTCCCGTGGGCCCCGCGGCCGCTTCGTGGCGGACGCCGCCAACGTCCACCCACTCCGCCGCGAGCGAGACGCTCGGCATGAGCAGCGAACTTACCGTGAGCGCGCAGGCCAGGCCGCAGACGATGCGGCGCGTCACGCGGCGCCAGCTGCCGTGCGCGAGCAGCGTGCGACGGTGCACGTCGGGCTCGACAAAATGGGCTCCTGAGGTTTTATCATTGCGCTTGGGGGTCGTGAACAAGGTGGCCATGGTTACTCCCATCCTCATAGGGCCTATGCGATTACGCCCAGCATATCTGCAGGATGTAGCCGGCGGTAGTGCCGTTTGGAGGGCAAAATGTCCAAAACTTGGGAGGCAATACATCGCGCGTCCGTGCGGTGCCTGGCTTTAAAAGAAAAGCGCGGAGCCGCTCGATGCGACTCCGCGCTTTGGTGTTCTGCTTTGGCAGCTTTGCCGTTACGCTACAAAGAAGTAGACGAGGAAGGCAAGGGCTGCGATCCACATGAGCGGCTTGATCTTGGAGGCCTCGCCCTTAAAGAGCGCGACGATCACGTAGGCGATAAAGCCCAGGCCAATGCCGGCAGAGATGGAGTAGGTGAAGGGCACGCCGGCGACAATCATGAACGCCGGGAAACCCTGCGACACGTCGGACCAGTCGATCTCGGAGGCCTCGCTCATCATGAGGTAGCCGACGTAGACCAGAGCACCGCAGGTGGCGGCACTGGAAACGATGGTGACGATGGGGGAGAAGAACGCGGCGAGAATGAACAGCACGCCGGTGGTGACGGAGGTGAGGCCCGTGCGGCCACCGTCGGCAGCGCCAGAGGTGGACTCGACGAAGGTGGTGATGGAGGAGACGCCCATAAAGCCACCGGCAGCAGCGGCCACGGAGTCGACGACCAGGATGGGACGGATGTCCTCGACATTGCCGTCCTCGGTCAAGAACTCGCCCTGCTTGGCGACGGCCATCGCGGTGCCCATGGTGTCGAAGAAGTCGCTCATGAGCAGCGAGAAGGCAACGACGAGCAGCATCGGGTCGGTCAGGACCTTCACGATGGCAAGGTTGCCGTCGGCAGTGCTGGCAAACGGGGCGCCGAAGGTCGAGAAGTCGAGCGGTGCGATGAGGCCCTCGGGCGCATGGGTGACGCCCAGCGGGATTCCGGCGATAACGGCGACGATGATGCCGATGAGCAGCGAGCCCGGCACGTTGCGGGAAGCTAGGGCAACCGTCACGACGATGGAGATGATGCCGACGATAAAGGTGGGGGAGGCGATGTCGCCCAGGCCGACGAGCGTACCGGCGCCAGCGGTGATGATGCCGGCGTCGCACAGGCCGATCATGGCGATAAACAGGCCCAGACCCACCGAGATGGCGTGGCGCAGGACCACGGGGATGGCGTCCATGATGGCCTCGCGCAGGCCGCACAGGACGAGCAGCAAGATGACGACGCCCTCGAGGAAGATAACGCTCATGGCCACGTGCCAGTCGCCGCCGCACATGGTGGTGGCGATGCCCGCAATCATGGCGTTGATGCCCAGACCCGACGCACAGGCGAGCGGGCGGTTGGCGAAGATGCCCATGCAGATGGTCATGATGCCGGCGCCCAGGCAGGTGGCGCAGGCGAGCGCTCCCGCATCGATGCCAGCGCCCGAGAGCACTGCGGGGTTGACGGCGATGATGTAGGCCATCGCCAGGAATGTTGTCAGTCCAGCGCGAAGTTCGGTCCCGATTGTGGACTTGCGCTCACTGACGTGAAAAAGTTCGTCCATGCATACCCTTTCCTTGTTCGGCCCCGAGTTTAGGCCGATTGACACGAACTCACCCACTATATCGCCTTTGTGAAGTTGGTGTTCCTCACATGTTGATGTTCGGCGGTTTGTAACGGACGGGCGGTATCTTTCGCATGAAATTGTGTAGGTACCGTATACTTAAGCGGTTACAACGACCCCTATGGAGGAACGTATGATTAAAGAGCTTTGCCACGACGAGGCTATCCTGTCCCAGCGTTGCGAGGTTGCGACCGTCGAGGACGAGTCGGTTGCTCAGGACCTGATCGATACCATCAAGTCGCTCGACGATGCCGGCTGCCTTGCCGCTAACCAGATTGGCGTTACCAAGAAGGTCTGCGTCTACCTGGACGACGCCGGCGAGCCCCACGTGCTCTACAACCCCCGTCTGGTGTTTGACCTGGGCGCCAGCAAGATGGAGGAGAGCTGCCTGACGCACGAGGAGGTCACCAAGTCCACGCGCTATATCAAGTGCAAGGTTGCCTTTGACCAGATCGTCGATGGCAAGATGCGCGAGCGCAAGCAGGACTTTGTCGGCTTCGAGGCGCAGATGATTCAGCATATGATCGATCACTGTCTTGGCAAGCTTGTCTAGGGCGACCACAGCACCGCACTTCGTCGTTTTTGGTCCGGGCGTGACATTGTTGTCATGTCCGGGCTTTTGTGTTTAGCGCCTTTTTGTTTGGTGACAATAACCTTAGCAGGAACGTAAAGCTAGGAGGCGCTATGTGCACGAGCATTCGATTTACCGATAATTCTGGCCACATGTATCTGGGCCGCAACCTCGACTGGAGCTTTGACTACGGCCAACAGGTTCGCGTGATGCCGCGCGGGTTCCATATTCCGTATTCGTTTATCGACGATGCGTCGGCGGCACACGCGGTAATCGGCATGTGCATCGATTACAAGAACTATCCCATGTTTTTCGACTGTGGTAACGATGCGGGTCTGGCTGTGGCGGGGCTCAACTTTCCCGGCTATGCCGAGTATGCCGAGGGCCCGGTTGATGGAAAGACCAATATCGCGGCCTATGAGTTTCCCCTGTGGGTGGCAGCGACGTTCTCGACGGTCGACGAGGTCGAGGCTGCGCTGCGCGATACGGTGATTGTCGCCAAATCTGCAGGAGAGGGGCTGGGCGTGTCGCTGCTCCATTGGATTATCGGCGACAGCCAGCGTAGCATCGTGGTCGAGATGATGGCTGACGGCCTGCATGTATACGACGATCCGGTCGACACCCTTGCCAACCAGCCGACCTTCCCGTGGCACATGGAAAACCTGCGCACCTATATCACCGCCACAAGCGATTTTCCGCAGACGGCGACATGGCGTGGCGCCGAGCTTAAGCCCTATGGAGCCGGTGCCGGCATGCGCGGCATTCCGGGCGATTGCTATTCGCCGAGCCGTTTTGTAAAGGCGGCGTACCTCAATGCCAATTACCCGCAAAAGGAGAGCGAGACCGAAAACGTCGTTCGCATGTTCCGCTCGCTCGAGGGCGTGGTGATGATCGAGGGAGCGTCCAGGATGGGCGATGGCAAGTTCGAGAAGACTATCTACACCGGATGCTTTAGCGCGCGCACGGGCAATTATTACTACGCGATGTATGGGGATCCGTCGATTCGCTACGTGAGCCTGATGGATGCCGAGGGCGCGAGCCCCGATAGGCTCGTGGTTCCCGAGCCGCGCCGTTCGTAGCCGAGGGCTTTACTGAAATGCAAAGCGCCCCTGCATCTCCTGTGAGGTGCAGGGGCGCTGTCGTTGATGCGCGACGTCGCTAGAAGTTGGCGTCGTTGAGCTGGGCGCTCTCGAGGCCGTCGAGCAGTTGCTGTTCGGGCGTATCGGCGACGCTCTCGAGCAATTCGGTGGGATCGACGTTCATGTCCCTACCGGCCTCGTTGCCGTTGACCAGGTCGTCCGAGAAGATATCGACTTCCATTTCCTCGGCTTCCTCGATCTGGACCTCGAGCGGCACATGGGTGCGTACGAGTTTGACCGCCGGACGCATGCGGGCAAAGAGAGGCACGTACTCGATGATGATCGCCGAGTTCTCAAGACCGTACCAGCGTGCCGGGCTTCCGCAGGCGCGGCGGACGGCGTACTTGATGGCCATCACGCGGTGGTCGTTGCGGTTGATGTCCGTTTCGGGGGCAAGCATCTTGCGCAGCATGCAAAAACGGAAGTCGCCCACGTTGCCGCGCGTCTCGTAGATGGAGTAGGTGTGATGCTGCGGTGGCAGCTCACCCGATGTCATCAAGTCGCCAACGATCTGACGCAGATAGGCGTTGATGCGCTGGTTGACCTTAAAGCCCAGGTCCAGGCGCACGCGGAACAAAAAGTCCGTGCCAAAGGTCTCGACGGAATACTCGTGCGTATAGGGCTCGTCGGTAACGTGCACGTTGATGAACCAATATGCCTTGGCGCGCTTGGGGTGCTTGTCCAGGATGGAATAGAGCACGTCGCGGTCGAGCGTGAGCGGGTCGGGGCTGTTGGTGAGGAACACCAGATTGTCGGCGAGCACGGGGTAGGTCTCGTCGTTGCGCAGGCGGTTGAGCTGATCGATGTACTTGGAGACGGGCAGCAGGATCGTCTGCGTGCGCTCGATGGCGGTGCCGCGGCGCCACACGTACATAAGGCCAAACAGCAGCGAGGCCAGGAAGATCATCACATAGCCGCCGTTAAAGAACATGGTGAGGCACGAGGCAAAGAAGCAGAGCTCGATGGCGCCAAAAAGCAGGGCAAAGACGCAGGCGCCCAACTTGTGCTTGAGGATGCCGGCGATATAGCTCGTCAAAAGCGTCGTGGTCATGAGCATAGTCACGGTGATGGCGAGGCCGTAGGCGCTCTCCATGCGCTCGGAGTTTTGGAACAGCAGCACGATGA
The DNA here is from genome assembly GCF_002232035.1 of Collinsella sp. TF06-26. GTDB lineage: Bacteria > Actinomycetota > Coriobacteriia > Coriobacteriales > Coriobacteriaceae > Collinsella. Next base: position 82,775 of record NZ_NKXR01000012.1, on the reverse strand, counting down.
AGATACAGCCGACCCACATGATGTTGTTGACGAGCGGAATATAGAGTTGACCCTTGGTGTCGCTGGGGTAGTGGATGCGCAGATGCGGCATAAGGTTGAGACGCGTGGCCTCGGATACCAGCGAGAACGAGCCGGTGATAAGCGCCTGCGAGGCGATGATGGCCGCTACGGCCGATAGCACGATGGCAAAGGGGCGCAGGGGCTCGGGAAGCATCATGTAGAACGGGTTGACGATGTCCATCGCGAGCATCTGGGGATTGGAGTTGTTGGCGAGCAGCCAAGCGCCCTGACCCAGATAGTTAAGGATGAGGGCCGCCTTTACGAACGGCCAGGATGCGTAAATGTTAGCCTTGCCCACGTGACCCATGTCCGAATAGAGCGCCTCGGCGCCGGTCGTCGACAGGAAGACGAAACCGAGCACCATGATGCCCGAGTGGTTGATGGGCGAGAACAGGAACATGATGCCGCGGATGGGGTTGAGTGCGCGCAAGATGGACAGGTTGCCGAGCATGTTGAACAGGCCGGCGCCCGCCAGGAACAGGAACCATAGCGTCATGAGCGGGCCGAAGAGCTTGCCGATTGACGAGGTGCCGGCGCGCTGCATGGCAAATAGGCCGCAGATAATGATGATGGTAATAATGATGACGTTGGTCTGGCCGTCGCCCAATAGCGCGTGGCCCCACTCGATGGTGCGCAGACCCTCGATGGCTGTGGTGACCGTGACGGCGGGGGTGAGGATGCCGTCGGCAAGCAGCGCCGCACCGCCGATCATGGCGGGAAGGATCAGCCACGGCGCCACTTTGCGCACGAGACTGAACAGGGCGAAGATACCGCCCTCGTTGTGGTTGTCGGCCCTCATGGCGATTAGCACGTACTTGACCGTGGTTACGAGCGTCATGGTCCAGATGACGAGCGAAAGCGCGCCCAGGATCATGTCCTCGCTGACGGTACCGACGCCGCCGTTGTTGGCGACGATTGATTTCATGGTGTACATAGGGCTCGTGCCGATGTCGCCATAGACGACGCCGAGCGTTACGAGCAACATACCAGCAGAAAGGGGAATGGCTCCATGCCCGCTCTGTCCGTGCTGGTCTTGGAGGTTTGCCTCCAGTTTGTTGTGTGCCACGTGGACTCCCTTAGACATCCGGTTATCTGTCTAGGGCAGATAACCTTTATGCCATCTTTATACATATAAGAGCAGTTTGGCACATCGGGGTGTTTTAGACAATAATCCCCATCTGGGGATTATTCATGTACGCAGGTAGCATTTCAAAACAGGGGCGCACCGGCTGTATGGTCTTGCTGCAATGTGATAACCACGGACGCGCCTCTGCTTTGAAACTGAAGAGGGGCTTTTAGGCGCGTGCTACTTGGGCGATGCTTGCTTTGGTGTCTGCGCGTTTGCCGGCGACTTCGCAAAAGATCGCGCCGCCGATGATCAACGCGGCGCCCATGAGGCGGATGGGCGTCATGGTCTCTCCCAAAAGGGCAACGGAGAACACGACGGCCGAAAGCGGCTCGAGGTAGCCGACGACCGCGACGGTCTGGACGGGCAGCTTGGCGACGGCACTAAAGTAGAGCAGGCAACCGATGCCGGTGTTGACGACGCCGAGCATGGCGACGGCGCCCCAATCGATGCCGGCGGCAATGCTGGGGGAGAGGAACGAGGGGGCATCTTGCGTGAAGAGCGTAAGGATCAACGCGGTTACAAAGGCGGCGTTCACCTGGAGCGTGGAGTTCTCGAGGCCTTCGATGTGTGGCGCACCCTTGCTAGCGATGACCATCAAGGCGTAGCAGAAGGCCGAGGCGATGCCGCAAGCGATACCCGCAATGGGCATATTGCCGCCTAGACCTTGCGCCGCAATGAGAAAGGCGCCACAGGCAACGGCGATAAACCCGGCGATTTTGCCGCCGGTCAGCTTTTCGCCAAAAATGAGCGGGGAGAGGGCCATAACGATGATGGGGCCGCAGTAATACAACAGCGAGGAGATGCCAACGCCGATCGTCTGATAGGCGCGGAACAGGAAAATCCAGCTGGCGCCCAGCGCGGCGCCCGAGACGATGAGCGCTGCGGCCTCGCGGGGGCGAGACGGAGCCTGCAGGTTATGGCGCTTGGTTATGAAGAGGATGGCGGCAAGGGTGAGAGCGCCCAAAAACGTGCGCAACAGTACGATATCGGAGCTCGGCAGCGCGATGGCAGCGGCGATGATGCCGTTGGAGCCAAACAATAGCAATGCTGCTAAGTACGTAAACAGTCCGTTGTTCATGTGCTGACATCCCCTCTATATCCGAGCATGTTCACTATGGGTGAGGTGGCTTTAGAAGAAAAGCGAATATAATGCATGGATAACATGACAAAAACTCATGTAAAGGTGGAGGGATGCCGTGGAAACGAATATTCAAAAGATGCAAGTGCTGCTCGAGACGGTGCGTGCCGGCAGCTTTACGCATGCTGCAGAGCGGCTGAGCTATTCGCAGTCGGGCGTGAGCCGCATGGTGGGCGACCTTGAGGCAGACTGGGGTTTTAAGGTGCTTGATCGCAGCCGCGAGGGCGTGGTGCTTTCTGCCGACGGGCGGCAGGTCATGCCGGCAGTCGAGGCGTTATGCGAAGAGTTTGGCCGCCTGCAGCGACGCGTGGACGAGATGCGGGGGCTCATGCGTGGCAAGATCTGTATCGGTACATTCTCGAGTGTGGCGACCCATGTACTGCCGCCGGTGATCGCGCGGTTTCGCGCTGATCACCCGGATGTCGATTACGAGCTGCTGATGGGTGATTACTCCGAGATTGAGCAATGGGTGGCGGAAGGCCGCTGCGACCTGGGCTTTATTCCGCGCGAGCCACGCGGCGCCGGCATGGCGTCGCGGCCGTTGGTGCAAGACGAGCTGATGGCCGTGGTGCCAGCGGACTCCTCGCTTGCCACCGCGGAGGTCGTTTCCCTTGCCGATTTGGCCAACGAGCAGTTTATTCTTCTGGAACGCGGTAGCGACGACGAGATTACGCCGCTGTTTCGCCGCGCGGGTCTGGCGGTGCGTTCTAAGCTATCGACCTGGGATGATTATGCGATTATGGCCATGGTCGAGGACGGTCTGGGCGTGAGTATTCTTCCGGCGCTCATCTTGCGCCGCTGTCAGTTCGATGTCGCCGTGCGTCCGCTCGAGGGACATCCCCATCGGCAGATCAACGCGATATATCGCACGGCTGACGTTTCGCTTGCCGCCGCTCGATTCCTTGAATATCTCTAAACGCGTGCGCGTCATTGTCCGCCTTGGGCAAATCTCGGAGTTCGGTACGTTTTCTTGTGAAATTGAACTTCCGAATAAGGTACGGCGCTATACTGCTTCCTAAATTGAACTTAGGTTCAATTCGTGTTCTATAAATTGAACTTTGCCAGCAAGGAGGTTCTAATGGCCCAAGAGACGTTTAGCGATCGCCTGCGACAGACCATGTCCGATCGCGACGTTCGCCAGTCGGACGTAATCCGCGCATCGGAGATGCTCGGAAAAAAACTCGGCAAGAGTCAGATGAGCCAATATGTGAGCGGCAAGACGATCCCGCGGCGCGATGTGGCAGAGCTGCTCGCTCGTATTTTGGAGGTCGATGTTTCCTGGCTGCTCGCCGGTGACGCCGATCAAGGCGAGGAATCATCGCCTCGCAACGTACCCAAGCCCGAACCCCATCCCTCAGCTCAAATTCCAAGGAGCACCACCATGCGTACTTTTTCAAAATCCACCAAGCTCGATAACGTCCTGTATGACGTGCGCGGCCCCGTCGTCGACGAGGCCGCCCGTATGGAGGACGAGGGCGAGCGTATTCTCAAGCTCAACATCGGTAATCCGGCGCCCTTTGGCTTCCGCACGCCCGATGAGGTCATTAAGGACATGCGCCAGCAGCTGCCCGACTGCGAAGGCTATTCCAACTCGCGCGGCCTGTTCTCTGCGCGCAAGGCAATCATGCAGTACTCGCAGATCAAGGGCCTGCCCAATGTTCAGATGGAGCACATCTACACGGGCAACGGCGTGTCCGAACTCATTCAGCTTTCGATGAACGCGCTGCTCGACAATGGCGACGAGATTCTGATCCCCAGTCCCGACTATCCGCTCTGGACGGCGTGCGCAACCCTTGCCGGCGGTCATCCCGTTCACTATCTGTGTGATGAGCAGGCGGATTGGTATCCCGACCTGGAGGATATGGAGTCCAAGATCACGAGCGCGACCAAGGCCCTCGTCATCATCAACCCCAACAACCCCACGGGTTCGGTCTATCTGCGCGAGGTACTCGAGGGCATCGTTGAGATCGCGCGCAGGCACCAGCTCATGATTTTTGCCGATGAGATCTACGACCGCCTGTGCATGGACGGCTACGAGCACGTCTCGATTGCCTCGCTCGCTCCCGACCTGCCCTGCGTCACCTTTAGCGGCCTTTCCAAGTCGCACATGATCGCGGGCTATCGTATTGGCTGGATGGTGCTTTCGGGTAACCAGCGCTGCATGAGCGACTTTATTATGGGCATCAACATGCTCTCGAACATGCGCCTGTGCTCCAACGTGCCGGCTCAGTCGATCGTTCAGACGGCGCTCGGTGGCCATCAGTCCGTCAACGACTACATCCGCCCCGGCGGCCGTGTCTACGAGCAGCGCAACTTTGTGTATGAGGCGCTCAACAAGATTGACGGCATCTCGGTGGTTAAGCCGCGTGCGGCGTTCTACATCTTCCCCAAGATGGATGTGAAGAAGTTCAACATTACCGATGACGAGCAGTTCGCCCTTGACCTGCTGCACGAGAAGAAGATTCTGATCACGCGCGGCGGCGGCTTCAACTGGGCTGAGCCCGACCACTTCCGTATCGTGTACCTGCCGCGCATGGAAGTGCTCAAAGAGTCCCTCGAAGATCTCGCCGACTTCTTCGATCATTACCGCCAGAGCTAGTGGGATAGAAGTTCCGCACTATGAGAAGCTCCCTGCAGTTATTTTTCTGCAGGGAGCTTTCTTGAATCGGCGGAACTATATAACGACGCCGTTGCAATGATCGATTTCGTGTTGGATGATCTCGGCGGTGTAGCCCGAGAAGTTTTTGATGCGGTGGACGAAGTTTTCGTCCAAATACTTCACCTTAATGCGGCGATAGCGGGTGCAGGGACGCTCGCCGATCAGCGAGAGGCAGCCTTCGCTCGTCTGATAGGCATTGACCTGCTCAAGAATTTGAGGGTTGTACATCAGGAGCGCCCTGTTGCCGTCCTTTACGCAGATGATGCGTTTGCGCACGCCAATCATATTGGCGGCGAGCCCCACGCACTCGTGCTCATGCTCATGGAGCGTATCCAGGAGGTCCTGCCCGGTCGCGGCATCGTCGGGTCCCGCGTCTTCGGAAGGCAGGCGCAAAAAGAACTCGGATTTCATGATGGGCTTAATCATGGCGGGCTCCTCATGTCTTATGCTTTCGTGGACTTTTAATAATAGCGCGGAAGGAAAGCTGTGCGTCCGCGTTACAATCTTTCGACGTTGGACCATGTTGCCAGATTCGTCGTGTACGGCGTCTGGCGTAAGTCTAGGGCTCATTTTTCGCCCTGGACTGTTCCTCTGGGGCGATGCGACTGTCGTTCCAAGAGGAAGGAAATGCATGGGGAGCAAATCTCAGCAACAAGTTCAAGCAACGCCATCGGCCACTTCGGCGTTTCTCGTCGTAATGTATATTGCAGCCTTTGTCGCCGCGTTTAACGAGAACATCATTAACGTGGCACTGCACGATATCATGGCGGCCTTTTCGGTGAGTGCCACCACGGCGCAGTGGCTAGTTTCGGGATACATGATCGTGACGTCGATCTTTACGGCTATCATGGCCTTTCTGTCCGGTCGTTTCTCGACGCGCAAGCTGCTGTTTTTCGCATGCGGATGCATGGTCGCCGGAGAAGTTCTGTGCCTGGTCGCCCCGTCGTTTACCGTTTTGCTGCCAAGTCGTTTTTTGCAGGCTGCGGGATCGGGCATCTTGTTTCCGCTCATGATGAATGTGGTGCTATCTTGTGCTCCGCGCGAGAAGCTCGGTCTGTATCTGAGCCTGGGCGGTGCCTGCATTACGCTAGGGCCGGCGTTTGGGCCCGTGATTAGTGGTCTTATGTGCACGTTGTTTGGCTGGAGGGCGGTGTCCGTGGTCCCGCTGGTGGGCGGTGTCGTGGTCGCCGCGGCGGCAGCAAAGCTCGTTCGGAATGTCGGAGAGCGCTCGAACACCACGCTTGATATTCTGTCGGTTGTTTTGCTTGCTGCCGGCATTACGGCGTTCGTGTATTCCGTAGGCGAGTTCTCGACCAATGTGATGGCCGGTATCGTGGCGCTTTTCGCCGCTGTTGTGGTGCTCGGCCTGTTTGCGGTTCGTCAGCTCAAGCTCGAGCATCCGGTGCTTAACGTGCGTCCCATGGCGAGCGTTCGTTTTTGGCCTGCGTGCCTGCTTGTGGTGGTGTCGATGATGACGACGTTCTCGATGAGCGTTTTGCTGCCGCTCTATTTTGAGGGCGCATACGGCATGACGGCTCTTGTTGCTGGCTTGCTCATTTTGCCGGCGATTGCCTGCAACGCTGTGACCTCGATTGTGGGCGGACGCGTGATGGATGCCCGTGGCGCGTGGCCGCTGCTGCCGGTCGGCTTTGCCCTGATTGCTGTGGGACAGGCTGCAATTTCGATGACCGCGGCAAGCATGAACATTGGTATTGTCGTGGCGCTGACTGTTGTGGTGTATGCCGGTGTCGGTTTGGTGCTGAGCCCCTCGCAGACGGCCGGCCTGGAGACGTTGCCCGCCGCCGAGCATCCTCACGGAACGGCATTGCTCAACACGTGGAACATGATTGCCGCGTCGTTTGGCCCGTCCCTGTTTATCGGCCTGCTCTCGAGTTCTGCGGCGGTTGCCGGCGCCGCTGGCGTTGCGGCGGACGTTGCCCAGGCGATAGGATTTGCGGCTGCCGTGCGCGTAGCGGCCGTGATTGCCGTGGCCGGGTTCGCGGTGTCGCTGGTGTACGCCCGCCGCGAGTCGCACATGTCGCATTAATGTGTGCACATAGATTCTGCAGCTAGATTGGATGGCGACACCATAAACTAATGGACGTTTTGCCGAGAGGCATGAATGTTTAAAGCGCAAAGAGTGCGCGACGGGCCCCGCGAATGGGGCGATGATGCCCGAGAGGGCCAAGAAGGAGTCTCATGTCTGAGAACGAAGAGATCATGAACGAGACCGAGAACGAGACCATGGCTGCCGAGGTCGAGGCAGTCGAGACCGTGGAGACCGAAGCTGCCGAGGTTGAGGCTGCTGACGAGGTTTCCGCCGAGGAGGCCGAGGTTGTCGAGGCCGCCGCTGATTACGATGACGAAGAGCTGATGGACAAGATGCAGAAGGCCGCCCGCCTGCTGCGCAGCCGTCGCTTTGCTATTTCCAAGGAGGAGGAGGCCAAGGCCGAGCGCATGGCGAACATCGAGCGCGCCATCAAGCTTCTTGACCTCAAGCCCAAGATGGAGCAGAAGGAAATGTCCGACCTGCTGGGCATGCGCCTTCGTGAGCTCGATGGCCTGATGGCCGAGGCCGAGGCTGCCGATCTGGTCGGCCGCATCGACGACGCCGAGGGCGATATGCGCAAGATCGTTGTCTTCGCTGCCGAGGATGCCGCTGAGGGCCTGACCGAGCTTGCCAACAAGAAGGAGAAGCTCCTGCCCGAGCTTTCTTACGAGGAGGCCACCGAGCTGATGGCCGCTCTCGATAAGGTTATCGCTCCGCTCGTCGCCATGGGCCTGGACGAGGACCGCGGTCCTCGCGGCGGCCGTGACGAGCGCGGTGGCCGTGGCGGCGACCGTGGCGGTCGCGGCGGCTTTGGCGATCGCGGTGGCCGTGGCGGTGACCGCGGCGGCCGCGGTGGCGATCGCGGTGGCCGTGGCGGCTTTGGCGACCGTGGCGGCGACCGTGGCGGTCGCGGCGGCTTTGGTGGCAACCGTGGTGGCAACCGTGGTGGCTTCGGCGGCAACCGTGGTAACGACCGCGGCGGTCGCGGTGGCGACCGTGGCGGCCGCAACGGTGGCGGCTTCCGCGGCAACCGCTTTTAGGGGTTACGCGGTTCTACGAACCGCGTAACTAGTTGACGCTGCGCGCCACCCAGGGCGACAATTTGTCATTCAAAAGGCAAGGCATGACCAGAAGGTCTATGCCTTGCCTTTTTCATGCCAACTTGTTCGCCCTGGGCGGCGCTCGCTGGCGTTGCCAAAACATCGGCGTTGCCATGATCCAAGGTAGTCATTGGGGACGTTCTTAAACGACTACATAGCATGAGAGTGGATAATCTCCCGGTTTGAGCCTGCATTCAAGCTCAAAGTGGGAGATTATCCACTCTCATTTGTTATGTGTCCGAAAATCCACGCTCGTTTCTACTCTGTCTACATTTGTAGGAACAATTCGTGGAGGCGGGTGTCTTCATCGAGTTCGGGGTGGAAGGTTACGCCGAGCTGGTTGCCCTGGCGGGCAGCGACGATGCAGCCATCGACTTCGGCCAGGGCCTTGGCGTCGCCGTGGACCTCGACGATGCGGGGTGCGCGGATAAACGTCAGCGGCGCTTCACCGTCGATGCCGGCTACTTGCCCTTTGGTTCGAAAGCTGCCGAGCTGCCTGCCGTAGGCATTGCGCTCGACAAGTACATCCATGGTTGCCAAACGCGGCGTGCCCTTATCGTCATGGGCGGCAAGGTCGCGCGCCAGCAGAATCAGGCCGGCGCAGGTGCCCAGGACGGGCATGCCTTCAGCGATACGGGCACGAAGCTCCTCGAGCATGCCCAACTCGTCAAGCAGCTTCCCTTGAACGGTAGACTCGCCGCCGGGAAGTACTAGACGGTCAAAGTCCTGCTTCAAATCAGCCGCCTGCCTCAGCTCAATACAACGTGCGCCCAGCTCGGACAGTCTCGCCTCGTGCTCGGCAAAAGCACCTTGGACCGCCAGCACGGCGACCGTCTGGTCTGCGTAATCGCTCATGTGCGATCCTTTCTGCTGGACTAGCGCCCGCGCTCCTCCATGATGATTTCGATTTCGTCGGCGTTGATGCCGACCATGGCCTCGCCCAGGTCCTCCGAAAGCTCGGCGATGAGTTTGGCGTCGGTGAAGTTTGCCACGGCCTTGACGATGGCGGCGGCGCGCTTGGCAGGGTCGCCGCTCTTAAAGATGCCCGAGCCGACAAAGACGCCCTCGGCGCCCAGTTGCATCATCAATGCGGCGTCGGCGGGGGTCGCTATGCCGCCGGCGGCAAAGTTTACGACGGGAAGCTTGCCCGTAGTATGGACCTCGCGCACCAGCTCGATCGGAACCTGCAACTGCTTGGCCGCCTCGAACAACTCATCATCGCGCAGGGCGACAACGTCGCGGATCTGCTTTTGGATCTTGCGCATGTGACGCACGGCCTGAACGACGTCGCCCGTGCCCGGCTCGCCTTTGGTGCGGATCATCGTGGCGCCCTCGGCAACACGGCGCAGCGCCTCGCCCAGATCGCGGGCGCCACAGACAAACGGCACGTCAAACTGGGTCTTGTCGATGTGGTAGACATCGTCGGCGGGGGAGAGGACCTCGGATTCGTCGATGTAGTCGATCTCGATGGCCTGAAGGACCTGCGCCTCGACGATGTGACCGATGCGGCACTTTGCCATGACGGGGATCGAGACGGCCTCTTGAATGCCCTTGATCATCTTGGGGTCACTCATGCGCGACACGCCGCCGGCGGCGCGGATGTCGGCCGGGATGCGCTCGAGTGCCATGACGGCACAGGCGCCCGCCTCTTCGGCGATGCGTGCCTGCTCGGGCGTGGTGACGTCCATGATGACGCCGCCCTTGAGCATCTGCGCGAGCTCGCGGTTGAGTTTGACGCGATCGGCCTTGCTGGTCTGTTCTGCCATGGTTGCTCCCTTGGTTGGCATGTGCATTGCTTGACGGAATATCCTATCGGGGAGCTGGGCATGGCGAAATACTCAGTTTTCGAGATAATAACAAGGTCAGACTAATGCCAGATTGAATGATTCAATAAGGTCAGGTGATAGACCCATGCTTGACTACAATTTGGAAAATCGCGGCGAAGCATCGCTTTATGAGTATGTTTACCAGCAAATTCGCGATGATATTGTTGCTGGCCGTATTGCGGCGGGGGAGCATCTGCCGTCTAAGCGCGCCTTTGCGAGTCATCTGGGTATCAGTGTCATTACCATCGAGAATGCATATAGCCAGTTGCTTGCCGAGGGCTATATTTGCTCAATGCCGCGTCGTGGCTACTACGCGTGCGAGCTCCCGGATGCGCCGGTTTTGGCTTTGGCTGCGGGGGATATCGACCGAGATGCTGTCCCTGTTGGTCCCAGCGCGCATGATGCCATGGGGCAGGCAGAGCGATTCGACGCACTTTCTCCTTCCGCTTTGGAGGCGGCGCGGCTTTGGCAAAGTGCGCTACGGGCGACGCTGACGTCCGAAGACGAACGTGAAATCTTTTCGCCCGCACCGGCGCAGGGCACCGCTCGACTGCGACGTGCGATTGCGCGCCATCTGCGCGGGACAAGGGGCATGAATGTCAATCCCGACAATATCGTTATCGGTGCGGGCGCCCAGCTGCTCGATACCATGTTGGTTCAGTTGCTTGGCGCGGACAAGGTGTATGCCGTCGAGGATCCAGGCTATTTGCGCTTGACGCGCATCTATCAGGCCATGGGTTGCGAAGTGCGGCATGTCCCGTTGGATGCTGAGGGCGTGGACTTGAGCGCGCTGCAGAAAACCGGGACCGATGTCCTTCACCTGATGCCGTCTCATCAGTATCCGACCGGTCTTGTGACGAGCATTGCACGTCGCTATGCGTTGCTGAGCTGGGCCGCCGAGCGGCCAGGTCGGTATCTCATCGAAGACGACTTTGATTGTGAGTTTCGCCTTGCCGGCAAGCCGATTCCCGCGCTCGCGTCGATCGATGCCGCCCAGTCGGTTATCTACACCAACACGTTTTCGAAGAGCCTTTCATCGGCGTTACGTTTGGCGTACATGGTGCTGCCCGATGAACTAATGGAGAGGTTTAAACGCAACCTTGGTTTCTACGCCTCGTCGGTAAGTTCTGTTGATCAGGTTGCCTTGGCGCGTTTGCTGGAATCGGGTGATTACGAGCGACATGTGAACCGCGTGCGCGTTCGTGCTCGTGGGGCGCGTGATGGCCTGGCGGCGCTTGTACGGAAAACGTTTCCGGCAGGGGAAGTCTCGATCGAGTACGCGGACGCCGGCCTTTACTGCGTCGTGGCCGTGGAGTGTGACGCGGGCGGAAGCTCTTTTGCACGGGCCCTCACGCGCTCGAGCATCCCTTTTATCGATATCGGTGACTGTTTTTGGTGTGCCGATGGCGCATCTGTCCCTGAAAACTCAACTCAAATTCTTGTTCAGTATGACGATCTGAGTCCAAAAGTACTAACTACCTTGGAATTGCAGCTAATGGGGGGGCACTCTGCAACCTAAGTGAGTAGACTTTTAGCACTTTGGCGACCAGGCAGTTTTGTAACAAGCTATCTACCTGCGGTTTTGAAAAGCAGGATGACCGGCCTGCTCGGGATGTTCAAAAAAGTCTACTCACTTGCCGCGCAAAGCTCCTGCATGAGAAAAAATGGGGTTTTCAACAGGGCTTCGTCCAGCTCTCGGCAAGCTTTTGGCCAGTTGGGGAGGGCTGTTGAAAACTTGGCAGTCCGTTCGGCGCCATTTTGGTGCGTTCGCGCCAATGCGTGACTGACTGGGTTGAAATTCGTGTTTTCCTGTGCCTATGAAGGATCTACTTTGTGACATATCAGCTTTTAGGTACTGGCGTTTGCCTCCTCAAGTCCGCGCTTTGTGTCCGCCGCTTCCACGACCGGAAGAAGACCGGCAGCGATATGATCTCGCCCGCAACCCGACGGCTGCGGTCGCGCTCGGTTTCCCGTTGTATACATTGGTTCGGTCGAGAAACAAACGGACTTGTCCTGCCAGCATTAGGCAGCGGCTGTTTCTTGGTGAGCTTCCCAGGGAATCCGTGCTGGGAACGGAGCATGGGGTTTTGATTACGTCTCCTCTACTGACGGCATTCATCATGTTGCGGCATCTGACGGATCTTCAGCTTCTTTTGGTATTGGCGGAGATGTGTGGCTTGTTTGCGGTGTGTGCCCTGCCGGCGGCACTTGAGGCGGAGCTTTCGCGTGCAATTGATTCGGGCGCGATTTCGACAACGTTCGGTTGGGTGCGCTGCCCGTCCGAGGACGGCACCGCCTCAAATTTATGGCGTCGAGACGCTTTGGTTTTGGGCGGAGACCTTGACCGTTTTTGTTCAGATGTTTGCGGGATGCGTTACGGCAATAGATTTATAGCGGTATCGCAACTCGTTCCATTGGGCGCCGCGTCGCCTTTTGAGGTCGAGGCGTATTTGCTACTTGCACTGCCGCGATCCCTGGGAGGCGAAGGTTTTTGCGGCATAGAGCTTAATGTTGAAGTGATGCTAAGCACAAGTGCTCGAGCGATTGTGGGAAAGTCCCGTGTATATATCGACCTACTTCTTTCTTCGCCGGACGGCAGGCGACAGGTGGCCATTGAATGTCAGGGAAAGGCCTCGCACGGACGCGCAGGGGATGGCTTGCGTGACGCTGACCGCATGACGGCCCTTCAGGCCATGGGCTACGATGTACTTCTCCTGACACACAGACAGATATCCGATGAGGATAGATTCCGCGCGATCGTTAAGGCCATATGCAGGATGCTCGATGCTGAATATCGTGATAAAAGCTCAGATGAGCAAAGGGCTGAGACATTACTCCGGTCTGAACTATTCGTTGACTGGACAAAATTGGGAGTAATCGACGGAAAGATGCCCGTTAGACGCAAAACAGCTCGATCGTGGACGGCTGCGGTTCTAAGTGAGTAGGCTTTTGGCACTTTGGCGACCAGGCCGTTTTGAAACAAGTCATTTACCTGCGACTTTATAAAGCAATACGGATGGTCTGCTCGGCAAGTTTCGAAAAGTCTACTCACTTAGTTTTTGACGAGAGACCGATGCCGAAGATAGCTCTATTTCAGGGCGTTAACGAGTCCTCGAGACACAAAAAGGCCCGAACCAATACGGTCCGGGCCTTCTTCGAGCTAGAGGTTATGTCTCAGGCAGTTGGCTTAGCCAAAGTAGCGCTTGAGCAGGCCAGCGAAAGCCTTGCCGTGGCGGGCCTCGTCGCGAGCCATCTCGTGCACGGTGTCGTGGATGGCATCGAGGCCAGCGGCCTTGGCGCGCTTGGCAAGATCGGTCTTGCCGGCGGTGGCGCCATTCTCGGCCTCAACGCGCATCTCGAGGTTCTTCTTGGTGGAATCGGTCACGACCTCGCCCAGGAGCTCGGCGAACTTGGCGGCATGCTCGGCCTCCTCGTGGGCAGCCTTCTCCCAGTACAGGCCGATCTCGGGATAACCCTCGCGATGAGCAACGCGAGCCATGGCCAGGTACATACCGACCTCGGAGCACTCGCCCTCAAAGTTGGCGCGCAGATCGGCAACGATGTCCTCGGAGACGCCCTCCATCTTGGCGACGCCCACGACGTGCTCGGCAGCCCACTCGAGCTGACCCTCCTCCTGCTTCAGGAAGCGAGAGCCGGGAACGCCGCACTGGGGGCACTTGAAATCCTCGGGCAGCTGGTCGCCGTCGAACTCTTCCACATAACCGCAAACGGGGCAAACAAACTTCATAATTCGATCCTTTCGATCGATGGCGATGGCGCGCTCGTCCGGTCCCGTAAGGGCCCTCTCCGGACGTGCGTCTTGACGAGTTCTATTATCCATAAATGCGACCGAATGTGAAGCCTATTAGGAATGATTTTTAATAAAACAATTTTGGGCATGTGAAGATGTTGATTGATTAACGATTGCTAGACCTCGTGCGACCTCCGATGAGTACAATCGGTCGAGCAAATGTTGACCTATCAACAAATGAAGGAGTTTCCTTTATGCATCTAGCCCGTCGTGCCTGGTGTCGAACATATCAGACGGTTTTTCGCATTGCATTGCCAATCCTGCCCTATACCGAGCCGCGCATTTTAGAGCATGCCGAGGATGTGCCCGCGGTGCTTCAAAAGCGCTCGATCCAGAAGGTCCTTATCGTGACGGATCCCGGCATTGCCCGTCTGGGGCTCACGGCACCGCTCGAGTGCGCGCTCGCGTCCAAGGGAATTGGCGTTGCGGTCTATGCCGAAACACGTGCGAACCCCACGGTCTCAAACGTGGAGGAAGCGGCGTCCCTGTATCGCGCGAGCGCCTGCCAGGCCATTATTGGTTTTGGCGGCGGTTCGGCCATGGACTGCGCCAAGGGCGTGGGGGCACGCATCGCGCAGCCAAACAAGCCCATCAACAAGATGCGCGGCCTGTTGCGCATTCATCGTCGTCTGCCGCTGCTCATCGCCGTTCCCACCACGGCAGGCACGGGAAGCGAGGTCACGCTTGCGGCGGTAATTACCGATGACGAGACGCATTACAAGTACCCCATTAACGACTTTGTACTCATCCCACGTTTTGCGGTGCACGACCCCGAGTTTACGCGTGGGTTGCCGGCGTCCATTACGGGGCAGACGGGTATGGATGCCCTGACGCATGCTGTCGAGGCCTTTATCGGCCGTAGCACCACGTCCTACACGCGCAAGATGGCGCGTCAGGCGGTTCAGCTCATCCACGACAATTTGCTGGAGGCCTATGAGCATGGCGGTAACATGCGTGCGCGCCGCAATATGCTTTCGGCGGCGTATAAGGCGGGTGTTGCCTTTACGCGCTCCTATGTTGGATATGTGCATGCCATCGCGCACAGTCTGGGCGGCCGATACGGAATTCCACACGGGTTGGCCAACGCGATCATCCTGCCGCACATGCTTCGCGCTTATGGTGACGCTGCCGCTCCCAAGCTTGCCGATCTCGCCCGCATGGCCGGTATCGCGCCGGCTAACGCGCAGGACAGCCTGGCGGCCGAGGCCTTTATCGATTGGGTCGACCGCATGAACGAGACCCTGGGAATCCCCAGATATGTTTCAGGCATTCGCCGCTCCGACATTCCTGAGATGGCGACGCATGCCGATGCCGAGGCCAATCCCCTGTACCCCGTTCCGCTTTTAATGGACCGTTTGGAGCTCGAGCATATGTACGAGGTCGTTGCGGGTGGTATGTTTGAGGACGAGAACTAGGAGGGCTCATGAACACCGAGGAAATTGCGCGCATCGTCGGCGATCAGCGCGCCTACTTTAAGACGCACGCCACGTTTGATGTCGACGCTCGCCGTCGCGCGCTCGTGAGTTTGCGCAATGCAGTACGGGCGCACGAGGCCGATATCGCCCATGCGCTCAAGACCGATTTGGGCAAGTCGCACGACGAGGCCTATATGTGCGAGATCGGCACATCGCTTTCCGAGATTCGTCATCAGATTGCGCATGTGGCTCGATGGAGCCGCCCGCTCCTGCGCCCGTGTGACCTCGCCAACGCCGTAAGCGTGTGCAAGACGCAAGCCGTGCCCTACGGAGTCACGCTCATCATGGCTCCATGGAACTATCCGTTTTTGCTAACGCTCGAGCCGCTCGCTGGCGCCCTTGCCGCGGGCAATACCGTGGTCATCAAACCGAGCGCCTATGCTCCGGCATCGAGCGCGGTGCTCAAGCAAATCTGCGAAGAGGCATTTGATCCGCGCCTGGTGACGGTTGTCGAGGGCGGGCGCGCCGAGAACGAAGCGCTGCTCGATGAGTGCTGGGACAAGATCTTCTTTACCGGCAGCGTTCCGGTCGGCAAGCTCGTCATGGAGCGCGCAAGTAAAAACCTTACGCCCGTGACGCTTGAGCTGGGCGGAAAGAGCCCCTGCATCGTGGACGCGACGGCAAACTTGAAGGTCGCGGCACGGCGCATCGCCTTTGGCAAATGGCTCAACGTGGGGCAGACCTGCGTGGCGCCCGACTATCTGCTGGTCGATGCGCGCGTGCACGACGAGCTGCTGGGCCTCATCAAGGAGGAAGTCCATCGTATGTTTGGCGAGCATCCGCTTGACAACGAGGATTACGGGCATATCGTCAACGCCAAGCACTTTGCGCGCGTGCGCGGACTGATCGATCCCGATAAGGTCGTGCTTGGAGGCGCCGCGCGCGAGGCTTCGCTCAAGATCGAGCCGACGATTTTGGACGGCGTGTCCCCCGATGACGCCGTGATGCAGGAGGAGATTTTCGGCCCCATCTTGCCGGTGCTGACGTTTGAGAGCCTAGACGAGGCCGAGACGTTTATTACGGATCGTCCGACGCCGCTGGCCCTGTATATCTTTAGCCAGGACCGTGAGGTTCAGCAGCGCTTTGTGCGTTACGTGCCCTTTGGTGGTGGCTGTGTTAATGACACCATTATGCATTTGGCCACGAGCCATATGGGCTTTGGCGGCATGGGGGCGAGCGGTATGGGACAGTACCATGGACGCGAGAGCTTCGATACGTTTAGCCACAAGAAGAGCATCGTGAACAAGGCAACGTGGCTGGACGTGCCGTTCCGCTATGCCCCTTACGCAAGCTGGAAGCACAAGTTCGTGCGCATGTTTGTGCATTAGAATCAGATGACATAGGGATAAACAAAGTGGCCGCCCCCGCGTAAGCGAAGACGGCCACTTCTCACGATGAAAACGTGTATCGGAGTTGGCAAGACCCGCTGCCACGGGTGCCATCCGTGTTCCTATCTTATCTGCAAGCGTTCCGTTGCGCAAGCGTTGCGGCAAACGATTGAAAGACGCAGACAGGATGAATTTGTGTCCGCACGGGCCCGTAGACTTCTCAACTACGTTGTGGATGCTCGCTAATCGGTAATGGAGGCGCACGTGTTTGATGACGATGACCTGTTCGATCTGACAGACGATCCGTTTGAGTGGGATATGCTACTCGATGACGATGAGTTGGAGCAGGACCGTAAGAAGCAAAAGGATAAGAACGCTCGGGGTAAAGGTTCGAATAAAAAGGACAAGCGTCGCCGAGGTCTGTTCGGCGGGCTCTTTGGGTGACTGTCTCATCGCCGCGTCTGTATACTAAACAGGTCTTATACGCGTTGCGAAATGAGGACAGAGACGATGATGTGGTTTACCGCCGACCTGCACCTGGGCGATACGAATATCTTGCACGACATGGATCGACCGTTTGATTCGGTCGAGGAGATGAACCGCAAGGTCATCGATGCCATCAATGAGTGCGTGGCTGTGGACGACCGCCTCTATATCTTGGGAGACTTTACCTATCGTTTGCCCCTGGTGGAGGCGGTGCGCCTGCGCGAGCGCATCGAATGTCAGAACGTAACGCTCATCCGCGGTAACCATGACGACGACTGGGAAGATCCAGACGCGCCGCACATTTGGGATGAGGTGCGCGATTATCTGGAGGTCGCCCCCGGTTACGCTAAGGGCCATCGCCTGGTAATGAGCCATTACCCCATGCTCAGCTGGAATGGCAAGGCGCGCGGCGCCATCATGCTGCACGGGCACATTCACAGCAGGGGAGACCGCACCAACGCGCGCAATCGCGATCGCGAGCGCCCAGTCCTTCGCTACGACGTTGGCCTCGATGCCAACAACTACAAGCCCGTTAGCCGCGACCAGATCCTGGGCTTCTTTGGACTCTAGCTGTAAGTGCAGGTAGAATGAACGCGCCGCGCGGATGGTCTGCACGGCGCGTTTTAGTAGGAGCGATGATTCCATGAGGGCTATCCAGCGCATTAACCACAACGCTGCCATCTGCGAAGATGGCGCGGGGCGTCAGCTTATCGCGCTGGGCCGCGGTATCGGCTTTGGCGATATGCCGCATGAGGTCGACCTGGATGTCATCACGCGTACCTTTTACGGCATCGATTCAAAGTACCTGGCGTTTATCGATGAGGTCGACCCCGAGGTGCTGGAGTTTTCTGCTCAGCTGGCCGATATCGCGACCGGACAGCTTTCGTACGAATTGAGTCCTAACCTTCCCATTACATTGGCAGACCATATTCAGTTTGCCATTAAGCGCGCCCGCGAACACATGGTGGTGTCGTTGCCGCTTGAGCGCGATCTGGAGCAGCTGCATCCCATCGAATACCGCTTGGGCGAGCTGGCTGTTCGCGGCATCCAGAAGAGCTTTCATGTGCGCATGCCCCGAAGCGAGGCCGCGGGCATTGCCATGTCGATTGTCAACGCAT
Source organism: Collinsella sp. TF06-26 (assembly GCF_002232035.1). GTDB lineage: Bacteria > Actinomycetota > Coriobacteriia > Coriobacteriales > Coriobacteriaceae > Collinsella. The sequence continues at coordinate 64,595 of NZ_NKXR01000012.1, read as the reverse complement.
CGGTTAAGCCGAGCGAGCGGCGCGTGCTTGCCGAGCAGCACGAGGAGCGACTGCTCGATATGACGGTCGCGATTATTCAAGAAGAGTTGGGTGTGACGGTCGATCGCTCGTCGTTCGCCTTTGCCCGCTTTGCCACTCATGTGCGCTATCTGCTCGACCGCGTGGCAAAGAAAGAGCCGATCGATACCGAGAACTCCGGTCTTTACGACGTGCTCGTGGAGCAGTATCCGGCGGCATCGCGTTGCGCTCACCGTGTCGACGATCTGATTCAAGAGACCTTTGGCGAGCCATTGGCCCAAGAGGAGCTCGTCTATCTGATCATGCATGTGAATCGCGTGGCTTCTGTCCACTCGGATAAATAGGCTCTCTGGTATTTCCTTTCCGTCATGGCGACCGTTCGCGGGTCGTTTGCTACCGTTCGTCGGTAATCTGAGCCGCAACGAACGCATCTGCCGCATATACTCGCCGTGTGTTGGGTGTTACTCACGGCGCAGCTCCGAGAGGCACTACCGATTCTGCCGAGACCATAATTGGGTCTCTGTCGGTTGTGCGCGGGGCTTTTTTCATGTCGATCCACCCGGGAATCACATGCAAATCAATCTCTTGCCAACTGGTATCGCGCGCTGCGCAGGCGCGAGCGGAATCGTGCGTCTTGGTGCCGTGAAGTCCCACGGCCTTTAGTTGGAAGAGAAGGGATTCGACATGACTGTCGATAACAAGAAGATTGCCGAGGACGTGCTCGCTGCCGTCGGCGGCGCCTCCAATGTGACGAACGCGACGCACTGCATGACCCGCTTGCGTCTGAACCTCAAAGATCAGTCCATTCCCAATGATAATGAAGTTAAGAAGATCAAGGGTGTGTTGGGCGCACAGTGGTCTGGCGGCCAGTATCAGGTCATCATTGGCCAGAACGTGCCGAAGGTCTATGACGCCGCCATTGCGCTGGGCGTCAAGGGCGAAGGCTCCATTGACGAGAACCTCGATGACGGCACCAAGGAGCCACTGACGGTCAAGACTGCGGGCAAGAAGGCCCTTAACTACCTGTCCAAGACAATGTGCATGACGATCCCCATTATCATGGGCGCCGCCATGTTCCGCACACTTGCCGTACTTTGCGGCGACGGCATGCTCGGTATCTGGTCTGCAGATTCTGACATCTACAACTTCTTCTACAACTGGATTTACAACGCCGGCTATTATTTCCTCCCTGTCTATCTGGGTTGGGCTGCCGCAAAGCAGCTCGGCTGCAGCCAGCCGCTCGGCATGATGCTCGGCGGCGTGCTCATTGCCCCCGAGTTCATGACGTTGGTCAACGCCGCTGCGGATTCTGGTGCTACGACCACGATGGTTTACGGCGTGCTCCCGGCTCAGCTGAACAACTATTCCTGCACCGTTCTCCCCATGGTTCTGTCCATGCCGGTACTCATGGTCGTTGAGAAGTTCATGAAGAAGATCATTCCCGACATGCTCTCTACGGTGTTTGTGCCCGTGTGTACTCTGGCCGTCATGATTCCCGTTTCGCTGTGCGCGCTGGCTCCGATTGGCTCTATCTTGGGCAACGCGGTTGGTAACTTTATGTTCGGCCTCGGCAACACCGGCGGTATCGTCACGGTCATCTCCCTCGTTGCCATTGCCGCGCTTTGGGAGTTCCTGGTTATGACCGGTATGCACCAGGTCCTGCTTACCCTTGGCATTGTGCAGCTGCTCACCATGGGCTCTGACTCCTGCGTCATGGTCGCGGGCGCTATCGCTCAGTTCGCTACGTGGGGCATGGCCTTCGGCGCCTTCCTGCGCCTTAAGGAGACTGACGAAAAGGGTGCCATGCTTGGTTTCTCGCTCTCCGGCATTGTCGGCGGCGTGACGGAGCCCGCGCTGTATGGCTGCGGCTTTAAGTACACCCGCTGCTTGGGTGCCATGGTTGCCGGCGGCGCTATCGGCGGCCTGATCGCGGCTCTTACCAATGTGACGACGTATGTTTTGGGCGCGACGAATATTCTGGGTATCACCGGATATGTTGCCGGCGGAACTGCCAATCTCGTATGGGGGTGCATTGCATCGGGTGCCGCGTTTGTTTCCGCCGCCGCCATCGCTTATCTCTTTGGTTTCACCAAAGAGCAGCTCGATGAGGACGCTGCCGCCGCCAAGGCCTAAAGCGTCTGTTCGGTAAGATAATTGCCTGGGGCACTTGGTTGCACTTCAAGTGCCCCTTTCCATAGATGGGGGTCAATATGAAGCAATTGCTCATTCGTGCCGATGATATTGGTTATTCGTATGCCGTTGACTTGGGGATTGCCCGCAGTATCAATGAGGGCCTGGTGCGCTCGGCGGGCCTGATGCCCAATATGCCCGAAGCTGAGCGCGGCTGGTCGCTCGTGGCGGATGCCGGCATTGCGGTGGGCCAGCATACCAACGTATGCCTGGGCAAGCCGTGTGCCGACCCGGCGCTCATTCCGAGCATGCTCAACGAGAACGGTGAGTTCCATAGCAGCCGTACCTTCCGCGAGCACTTTAAGCGCGGCGAGGAGTTGATAGACTTCGACGAGGCCTGCATCGAGATTCGCGCGCAGCATGACCGCTTTGTCGAGATCGTGGGCCGCGAACCCGATTATTTTGAGGCCCATGCCGTCATGAGCAAAAACCTTAACCGCGCGATCTCGACGGTTGCCCAAGAGCTGGGCCTTAAGGAGCAAAAGGCGAGCTTCGACCCCACGGCGGTGGTGCATTGCGGAGATACCGACCTGCGGATGGTGATGCACTCGATGGAGCCGGGCTACGAACCCAAGGACTCGATTATGCAGGCGGTTCGAGAGATGGAGGACGGCGAGACGGTCGTCTTTGTGTGCCATCCGGGCTATCTCGATCGTTTTATCCTCGAGAGCAGCTCGCTTACGACCGATCGTGCCAAGGAAGTTGATGCACTCATCGACCCCGAGCTTTGCGCTTGGCTTGAGTCTCAACCCAATCTTCGCCTGATCGACTACCGCGACCTGTAAGGATCCAAGCTACCGCAAAGGGGGCAGCCACCTTCGTGGTGGTTCTGGCGCCGTTGCCATTATGGCAGCGGCGCCTTTTTTGTCCGTGCGGCGCGGTAGAGTGTAGGCGGTTGAAATTTGCGTCCATCGAGGAGCTGCCATGAACGAGATCAAGTGCCCGCATTGCGGCGAAGTTTTTAAGGTCGATGCGTCCGGTTATGCGGATATCGTCAAGCAGGTGCGCAATGCCGAGTTTTCGCGCGACCTGGATGAGCGCGTGAAGGCGGTCCAGCGCGAGGGCGAGCAGGCACTGGAGCTTGAGCGCTCGCGCTCGACGGCTGCTTTGCAAAAGGCAGAGTCTCAGCGCGACGCTCAGCTTGTCGAGCAGAAGAACGCTGCAGCTCAGCAGCTGGCACAAGAGGTTGCCAAGCGCGACGCTGAGCTTGCCGAGCTGCGCGCCAAGCTCGAAAGCGCTGCCGCAGAGCGCGAGAGTGCAAGTCAGCGCGCGGCGGTTGAGGCCCGTTCCGATGCTCAAAAGGAGAATGCCGAGCTTCAGCGCGAGATCGACAATTTACGTGCGCAGTTGGAGCGCAAAGATGATGAAGCCAGGCTTGCCGAAGCGGCGGCACGCAATGCTGCTCAAAACGACCTGTCCGCGCGCGACGCTCAGATTGCCGAGCTGCAGGCCAGGATCGCCGCGGCGGACAAGGCCCAGGAGATGGCGCTTGCCGCCGCCGCGGCAGAGTCGCAGCGTGAGCTCGATGCCGCTCGCAGCGAGGCCGAGCGCGCGCTTACTGACTATCGCGCGAAGGTGCAAGAGAAGTTTTCCGCCGCAAAGGCTCAGTCCGAGCAAGAGGCCGAGGGCCTGCGTGCCCAGCTGCGCGAGCAGGAACTGATGGCAAAAATGAACCTGTCAGAGGCGGTCGCCGCGGCGGAGCGAGAGCGCGATGAGGCACGTGCCAAACTGACGAGCGAGCTGGCGGTGCGCGATTCTCGCGAGGAACAGGCCAAGGCAGCCCACGAGCTTGAGCTTGCGCAGGCCAAGCGCGTGAGCGACGAGTTGATCCGCTACAAGGATGAAGAGATTGAGCGCCTTAAGGACATGAAGGTTCGCCTGTCCACCAAGATGGTGGGCGAGTCGCTCGAGCAGCACTGCGAGACCGAGTTTAACCGTCTGCGCATGACGGCGTTTCCCAATGCGTACTTCGAGAAAGATAACGATGCATCCGAGGGCACCAAGGGAGACTTCATTTTCCGTGAGTGCGACGCGAGCGGCAACGAGGTCATTTCGATTATGTTCGAGATGAAAAACGAGAACGACGAGACCGCGACCAAGCATAAAAACGAGGACTTCTTTAAGAAACTCGATCACGATCGTCGCCAGAAAGGCTGTGAGTACGCGGTGCTCTGCACGCTGCTCGAGCCCGAGAGCGAGCTTTACAACGCGGGAATCGTGGACGTGAGCTATCGCTACGAGAAGATGTATGTGATCCGCCCGCAGTTCTTCATTCCCATCATTACGCTGCTGCGCAATGCCGCCATGGGTTCGCTTCGCTATAAGCAGGAGCTGGCGGAGTACAAGCAGCAGAATATCGATGTCACGAACTTCGAAGCCAAGATGGAGAAGTTCAAGAACGATTTCGGCCGCAACTACGAGATCGCGAGCCGCAAGTTTCAAACGGCAATCGATGAGATCGACAAGACGATTAGCCATCTGCAGAAAACCAAGGAGGCGTTGCTGTCCTCCGAGAACAATCTGCGCCTTGCCAACAAGAAAGCCGACGATCTTACCATTCGCAAGCTCACGTGGGGCAACAAGACCATGAAAGCAGCGTTTGACGAGGCGCGCGGGGCCGCGACAGAGACGAACGATGAGCCAGCCGAGGCGGATTCGTATGAGGTCGAGGATGCCGAGTAGGGGATAGCGTATCGCGCAAAAAGCGGGGCCGCTGGCGATGTTGCCAGCGACCCCGCTTTGTTTCGTCCCATTGCGCCCGGCTAGTCCTCGAGCAGGTCCTCGATAAAGCCGACACGGTAGTTCTTGAAGATTACCTCGCCGCCGTCTTGCGTGGCGTCCAGATCGACATCGCCCATGATGCCAAAATCGTGGTCGCCATCCTCGTCGGCAAAGATCTGGTGCACGTGCCATACGTGCGCGGTCTTCTCGTCGGACTCGTCGATGGAGAACATCGCGGCGCTGCGGGCATCTCCGTCGGTGAGGATTTCCTCGTGCTGCTCGTGGTAAGCGTCGAGTGCTTTTTGCCAGCGGATCTCGCTCATGCCCCAGTCGTCGTCGAGCTCGCCCAGGTCGCGAACGTGCTCGCGGGCGGCAAGGGTCACGCGGCGGAAGAGCGCGTTGCGCACCAACAGCGTGCAGCCGCGGCGGTCCGCCACGACCTCGTCGATGCCCTGCGGCGGCGCAGCATCGAGGGCTGCCGGGTTGCCGGCGTTCTCCCACTCGTCCACCAGGCTCGAGTCCACCGAGCGCACCACAAAGCCGAGCCACGAGATAATGTCGCGCAGACGCTCGTCGCGCTTCTCGATGGGCACGGTGCGGTCGAGCGAACGGTAGGCCTCTGCCAGGTAACGCAGCAAAATGCCCTCGGAGCGGGCGATGCCGAGCTTTTGAATGTAACCCTTAAAATCGCTCGCGCTTTCCAGCATATCGCGCAGGACGCTTTTGGGAGAGAGCTGGTAGTCGTTTGCCCAGGGCACTTCCTGGCAGTACTTGTCGAAGGCGGCATCGAGCAAGTCCTCGAGCGGTTTTTCGTAGGTGACATCCTGGATGCGCTCCAGGCGTTCCTCATATTCGACGCCGTCAGCCTTCATTTCGGCCATCGCGCGGTCGCGCGCGGCGCGCTCCTGTGCGCGCAATACCTGCTTAGGGTCCTCGAGCGTAGCCTCGACCATCGAGATGAGGTCCATGGTATAGGTCTCACTCTCGGGGTCGAGCAGCTCCAGCGCGGCAAGCAAAAACGGCGAGAGCGGCTGGTCGAGCGCAAAGTCCTCGGGCAGGTCGACCGTCAGCGCGTAGTCGATGTCCGGCGCGGCATCAGCCGGAGCGTCGGGTGCGGGCGGCACCTCAGTGCGCACGACGACGCCGGAGTCGATGAGCGTGGCGAAGATCTCGTCGGCACGAACCTCGAGCTTTGCCTTTTCCTCGGGAGTCTGCAGGCTCGTCTCGATGAGGTCGTGTACGCGGGCTCGGGCATCGCCGCCCTGCTCGACCACGCTAATCACCATGGAGTGTGTGATGCGAAGGCGCGGCTTGAGCGTTTCGGGCTGCGTCTCGATCAGGCGCTCAAAGGTCTGCTTGTTCCAGGTGACAAAGCCCTCGGGGGCCTTCTTCTTTTTAATCTTGCGGAGCTTCTTGGGGTCGTCGCCCGCCTTGGCCATGAGTTTGGCGTTCTCGATCTCGTGCTCCGGGGCCTCGGCGATGACCATGCCCTCGGTATCGAAGCCCGAACGGCCGGCGCGACCGGCAATCTGATGGAACTCGCGTGCGCGCAGGCGACGCATCTTGTAGCCGTCGAACTTGGTGAGCGCGGTGAGCACCACGGTATGGATGGGTACGTTGATGCCGACGCCGAGCGTATCGGTGCCGCAGATGACGGGCAGCAGGCCCTGCTGCGCCAAGCGCTCGACCAGCAGGCGATAGCGCGGCAACATGCCAGCATGGTGCACGCCGACGCCGCATCCAAGAAGGCGTTTGAGAATCTTGCCGAAGGCCGTCGAGAAGCTCGTGCCCTTGGCCGCCTCCTTGATGGCCTCGCGCTGCTCCTTGCTGGCAATGCCAAAGTTGGCGAGGGATTGCGCCGTCGCAAGTGCGGCATCCTGGCTAAAGTGCACGATGTAGAGCGGGGCCTCGCCACGGCGCATGGCGAGCTCGACGGTGCCCTCGAGGGAGGTCGTCACATAGTCGTAGCTCAGCGGCACGGGGCGCGGGGCATCGACGACCAAGTCGCAGGTAGCGCCGGTGTGTTCCTCGAGTGAGGCGGCGATGGCAGTGACATCGCCGAGCGTGGCGCTCATGAGCATGAATTGCGTGTGAGGCAGGGTGAGCAGCGGTACCTGCCAGGCCCAGCCGCGATCGGGGTCGGCAAAGTAGTGGAACTCGTCCATGGCGACGCAGCCAACATCGGCATCTTCGCCCTCGCGCAGCGCGTCGTTGGCAAGGATCTCTGCCGTGCAGCAGATGACGGGCGCCTTGGTGTTGATATGCGTGTCGCCGGTGATCATACCTACGTTATCGCGGCCGAGCACCTGTACCAGATCGAAGAACTTTTCGCTGACCAAGGCTTTGATAGGGGCTGTGTAATAGCAACGTTTGCCCTGTGCCATGCCCATAAAGAGCATGCCCAGCGCGACGAGCGATTTACCTGATCCGGTCGGTGTGCCCAAAATGACGTGATCGCCGGCAGCCAGGTCCATGAGGGCCTCTTCTTGGTGGTCCCACAGCTCAATGCCGCGATCGCTCGTCCATTCAAAGAAGCGTTCGAAGGCCTGATCAGGCGTGAGCCATGGTTCGGGCTCGCTGCCGTCCTCGGGCTCCCACCAGGTGGGGGAGAGCGCACCGAGTGAGCCGAATTCGGCTTCGGTTCCCGTGCCGCCCGAGAATGAGCTGGCGGCTCCGGCGCCGGAGACGGTGCTGGCGGCGATATCTGTCGTGGTCTGTGCCATGTGTTTGCTTTCTCTCGCGATTGTCCGCCAACTATTATGGCGTAGCGGCGGCGCGGGGTGCCAGCGCGAAAGAAAATGCAGGAAATGGGCGTTCTGCTCAGCCGTTTGGTGCGGCCGCGAGCTAAGTGAGTAGACTTTTTGCGATTTCGCCAGCACATGGCTTTTGCGCAAGGGTTCTACCTGCGGTTTTATGTTTCGCTATGCGGGCTGTGCCTGGCTATTGCAAAAAAGTCTACTCATTTAGGTTTGAGGGCCGTTCGCTGGCGCCAATTTGCGCTTGTTTGCCGACGCCGCGACCATCAGAAGCCCCTAGGACTCTTGCGGCAGGCGCTTCTTGCCTTTACGGGCGCGGTTTCTAAAGTTCTCGACGGCTTCTTCCATGCCCAGAGGTACATAGGTGAGCTCATCGAGGTTATTGGGTAGGTAGCAGGCAAGACTTTGTTCCTGCACGCGGCCCGCCGCGAGCTGTTCGTCGCTGGGCTGCGCACCGGGCGTGGCGCAAATGCCATAGACGACGGCACCCATCTCGCGCGTGCGGCATTCGTATTCGGTCTCGGGATGCTCGGGATGGTCGCGGCGGACGTCGTCACTTACCCAAAGTGTGTCGTAGCCGGCCGCGGCAAACTGCCCCAGGGCGTAGTCGCGCAATGGCTTGCTGTCGGTGCGCAGCGTGACGGTAGCACCGGCTGCAAAGAGCGGGCGGTAGAGCATCAGATGGTCGACATGGACGAGTCTTTTTTTGGCGTACTTGGCCTTGGGCTGCGGCGTGGGAAAGTTGATGGTGATGGCGTCGAGCTCGCCTGCGGCAAATAGCTGCGGCAGCGATGCGGCGCCTCGGGGCAGGACAAGTGCGTTGGACAGCTCCTGCTCGCAGATTTTCTGTGCGGCATAGGCGATGCAGATGGGCTCCTGGTCCATGCCGATAAAGAACGTGTTTGGCTCGCGGGCCGCGCGCTCTACAAGGTACGTTCCCTTGCCACAACCAAGATCCAGATGAAGGTGTTCGAAAGGCTTGCTGCCTGCGGGCGCACAGGCCTCGCGCCAATCTCCGGCATAGGCCTCGGGGTTCGTCTCAATCGCATCGGCATAGCGCTCCAGGCGCTCCTCGAGCACAAAGTTCTTAGGGGTGCGAACGTGGACGGCTCCCATGAGGCTCCTTGGTCATACGTATGGAACGCATGGCCGCGCGTTCCATCAATGGGTTGGAAAAGGGTGGGCATAGTCTGCCCAGACGCTGCGGTGCGGCTCGGCGGCGAGTTGCCAATGCCTACAGGCGCTTGAGGATCACATAGCGGTTGAGCTCGCCGCTGCGACCGTCGGCATGGAAACGTTCGAGCTCGCGTACGGGAACCTCGCCGCTCTTGTAGAACGTACGGACGCCGCGCACCAGGTCGGTGATCTGCTGATCGTCAAAGTGATGGCAATAGCGGTAGGCGTGGCGGTCGTTTTGCCAGCCAATAAGATGGTCGCCGGCTTCGAACTGTGCAGAATCGTAACCCTCAAACGGCGGGGCGAGCTCGGCGCGGGCCTCGGCGCGAACGGCCTTGCGCGCCATACGCTCGTCGTTCATAAACTCCCAAAAGCTGATGGCGATGATGCCGCCCGGGCGCGTCTGGCGCACCAGGGCGTCGAGCACGCGTACGCGGTACTCGCACGACGGCACGTGGTGCATAAAGCCAAAGCAGACCGAGATATCGGCGAGCGGGGCGTCGAAAAGCACGTCGGGCGTCTCGGCGGGATTGAGCTTCATGAGGGCGTCGAGCACGTCGAGTTCCTGGAAGTGCAGGTTGGGAATGCGCAGGGCGTGGCCATGTGCATCGATGGCCAGGTCTTGGCACGAGTCGACGCCATAGAACTCGAAGGGGCAGCTGGCATCTGCCGAGGGGTTTGCGCCGTCGACGCCCTTGGCGGCAAGTGCCCCGCCGGCGGCAAAGTTCTCGAATCGCATATTGCCGCAGGCAAGGTCGAAGACGCGGACGGGATGCTCGATCGTGGCCACATCGAGCTGCTCAAGCGCGATGTCCATGGTGCGCACCCAGCCGGGCCACGGGGCTTGGCGCGTATCGGAAAAGGAAGCGGAGTGCTCGCGATAGAACGTATTGTTGAGCTGGATGAGCGATGATGCGAAATCGCGGTTCACGGCGCGGAACTCCCTCCGATGGCGGTGCGGAATAAACAGTACGACCATACTACCGTTAACGCCGCAACGGGGACAACCGAGCTGTGGGTCATTGCTTTGTTTGGACACATTTCCGCAGCTCATATGTGCCCGCAACCGCTGGTTGTCAAAAATCTCACTAGAATAGGTGGCATGATTTTGGCGGTGGCGGATAGATTTTTAACTGTGCAAGGCGCCTTAAGAACAGCAACGGTCCGGCGGCACGGCTGGCAAAAGCATAGGAGGAACCATGAATGTAGAAACTGCGCAGCGGCTCGCCGACCTTCGCCGCAGCAAGGGCTTTAGCCAAGAAGGGTTGGCGCGAAAGCTGGGGCTGTCGCGCCAGGCGGTCAGTAAATGGGAGCGCGCGGAGAGCTCGCCCGATACCGAGAACCTGATCTCGCTTGCCAAGCTCTATGGCGTGAGTCTGGACGAGCTGCTCAATCCGAGCGACGAGATCGAGGACGATATCGAATTTGAGAACGAGGACCGCGCCCGCCAGCGCGAGGCCGAGGCGGCGGAACGCGCCCGTACCCACGAGGCGGCGGCACGCGCAACCGAGGCGGCAACGCAGGCAAGTGATGCGGCTGCCAAGGCGGCGCAAGCTGCAAGCTGGAGCGCGCAGGCGGCTAACGCCGCGACGGCGCAGGTGACGGGCACCGGTGCGGTCAATCCGACTCCGGTGAAAGGTCCGTTCCAGTCGTTTCCGTATTGGGCCGTGTGCTGGCTGTTGTTCTTTTTGCTGATGTTCCTGTTTGGTGGCGGCCCCTTTGCTGCACTGATTTTCTTTACGATCCCCATCTATCACTGGGTGGCGCGTGCGCTCGATGGCGACTGGGCACGCGGGGATATTCAGGTTGGTCCGGCGCCGGTGGCAGCCAGGGCTCAGGATGCTTCCGCTGCGGATGATACTGATGCGGCCGCTACGACCGCCGCTGAGCCGAGTGCCAAAGAAGGTGATGAATGATGAAGCTCTCGCATGAATCGAAGGTGCGCCTGGGTGTTGGTATCGGAGCGTTCGTGCTCATCATCGGGCTTATCTTTGGCACTTCGCGGCTATTGGCTCATTCCGATATTGTGCGTACGACCGGTATTCTATCTGGCCATTTGTCTGATTTTGACGATATGTTTGACGAGGACGATTCCTTGAATAGCGGTAACTATTCCGCTCGGCCTCAGCAGCTTTCGAGCACGACTTTTGATGCCGATGAGTTCCGCTACCTCGATTTCGATATCAATGCGGCTTCGGTGGACGTCAAGGTTGTTGATGGCAACAAGGCTCGCGTTATCGAGCGGGGACGCGTTGCCAAGGGTATGGATGCCTCCAAGGCCGCGACGCAAAACATCGCATCCGTCGAGGACTCGACGCTCAAGGTTTCCCAGTTTGGAAGTGATGACGGTAAGGCAATCGATCGCTCAGTTACGGTCGAGCTGCCGCGCCGTGTTGCCGAACATCTGAAGGGGATCAACGCGCACGTGGGCTCGGGTGATCTGCAGATTGCCGGTGTCATCTGTGATGGTTTTGACCTTTTCCTGGGTGCGGGAGATGTAGAGTTTACGGGCAGCGTGACTGATGCGCTCAGTGCTGAGGTCGGTTCGGGCGATGTGACGTTCGAGCTCTACCAGGCCCCCGCGAAGTCGATGGACGTAAGCGTGGACTCGGGCGATGTGGAGATATCGGTTCCGAACTCTACGGGCTTTAAGGCGAGCCTCACCGTGGGCAGCGGCGACTTCGAGAGCGATTTCCTTCCGCTTGGCTACGACGGCGAGACCATTTTGAATCTTGAATTCGACAACGGTGATAAATCTGCCACGTATCGTTTTAAGGTCGGTTCGGGCGACATGTCGTTTGATTCGGAGTGACATGCGGTTTTCGGAGACCCGCAAACGTAGCCGCGCTGTTTGATGAAGGCGCCGAAGCCGAGATTGGCTTCGGCACCTTTGCCTTTACAATGGGGACATGGAACAGATTATCTTGAACATACTTGAGGCCCTGCGTCGCGGCGAGACCGTGGACGACAAGGCGCTCGTCAAACTGATACATGCCGAGGCGCGCCGTGAGGGTGCCGACAAACGCGATTTGGCCAAGCGCCGTCTGCTGCCGTTCTATCAGCGGGTGAAGCGCGAGGAGCCGGCTCGGTGGGCTGCGTGGAATGTCGATTCCGATCTGGAACGCCAACTGCTGCAGGTGCTGCGCATGAAGCCGCGCCGCACGGCTTCGGGCGTGGCGACCATTACCGTTATCACCAAGCCCTGGCCATGCTCGGGCGATTGCCTATTTTGTCCCAACGATCTGCGCATGCCCAAGAGCTATCTGCACGCTGAGCCGGCGTGTGCCCGTGCGGAGCAAAACTGCTTCGATCCGTATCTGCAGGTGAGCGCTCGTCTGACCGCGCTTTCGCAGATGGGGCATGCGACCGACAAGATAGAGCTCATCGTGCTCGGTGGGACCTGGAGCGACTATCCGCAAGGGTATCAGACGTGGTTTATGTCCGAGCTTTTCCGTGCGCTCAATGACGATGCCGTCGCCGGCGTGGCGGCAAACCCCATGTTGGCGCGTCCGGGCATCAGCCGTGCCGAGGCGGGGCGCCTGCTCGATGACGCTCCCGCCGATGCCCTGCCGCCGGTGGTAACAGAGCGCCGCGAGCGCTATCGGGCTGCCGGCATTGCGACAGACGAGGCCAAGCTCGCTGCCGGCGTTGCCGACGAGCAGGAGCGTGTGGATGCTGCCGTGGGCGGCTATAACCGCGCGGTGCGTCGTCTGTACGGCCCCGGTACGCCGTGGGGCGAGGTCACCGAGTGGCAGACGGCAACGATGGAGGAGCTCGAGCGTCAGCAGCGCATCAACGAGACGGCGAAGCATCGCGTGGTGGGACTCGTTATCGAGACGCGCCCCGATACCGTAACGCCGCAGGCGCTTACGCTCATCCGCCGCCTGGGCTGCACCAAGATACAGATGGGCATCCAAAGCCTTGACCAGCATCTACTCGATATCAACGAGCGTCGCATTTCGGTGGCGCAGATCGAGCGGGCGTTTTCGCTTGCGCGCCTGTTTGGCTTTAAGATCCATGCGCATTTTATGCTCAACTTGCTGGGCGCCACACCCGAGGGGGACAAGCGCGACTACGAGCGCTTTATGACCGAGGGGGCCTTTATGCCCGACGAGGTCAAGGTCTACCCGTGTGCGCTCATCGAGGGTTCGCGCCTGGTGGGCTGTTACGAGCGTGGCGAGTGGCGCCCCTATACCGAGGAAGAGCTGCTCGACGTACTGGCCGATGACATCGTGGTGACGCCGGCATTCTGCCGCATCAGCCGCATGATTCGCGACTTTAGTTCCGATGACATCATGGTGGGCAACAAGAAGCCCAACCTGCGTCAGCTCGTCGAGAACCGCCTGGCTGCTCGGGGTGACGGTGCGACGGTGCGTGAGATTCGCTATCGCGAGATCAGCACGGCGGGTGCCGACCTGGGCGAGTTGACCCTTGACGAAGAAGTGACGTACGAGACGCCGGTGACGCGTGAACGCTTTTTGCAGTGGGTGACGCCCGAAGGCAAGATCGCCGGCTTTTTGCGGCTGTCGCTGCCCGATCGCGCTTTTGTTGCCGCACATGCGGACGAGCTGCCGACGATGCCGGACGAGGCGATGATTCGTGAGGTGCACGTGTATGGCATGGCGGCGCGCGTGGGCGATCAGGGCCAGGCAGCGCAGCACCATGGATTGGGACGTTTGCTCGTGGAGCGTGCGTGCCAGATAGCTCGGGACGCTGGCTATACGTACATCAACGTGATCAGCGCGATCGGTACGCGCGAGTACTATCGCCATCTTGGATTTTATGACCATGGCCTTTATCTGCAAAAGGAGCTCTAGATGAACAAGCCGAGTGTTTCTGCCGGCGTCGTTGCCGGCGTTGCTCTGGGAGCCGCGGCGCTTGGTGCGGCCGCTGTCGCTGTTCGTGCTGCCTGTCTGCAGGTCGCGAGGACCCGCAATGGGCTGGCACGTGTGAAGCGCGTGCACGATGAGGGCGGCGACGAAGTTCGCGTATTGGTGCAAGGCGGCGTCTACCAAAGCGCGAGTTACGTTGGCGAGCGCTGGGCGGAGCCCGTCTTTGCGTACTATCGCGCGTTTGACGACGTGTTTGAGGCCGAGGATGTGATGCGCGACGCTTATGGTCACGGTATCAACCGTATGCTTATGCTAGGTGGCGGCGGGTTTGCCTATCCCAAGTTTGCGCTGATGTCGCACAAGGTCCTGCGCATGGACGTCATCGAGTATGACGGAGAGATAACGCGCTTGGCGCGCCGTTGGTTCTATCTGGATGAACTGGAGCACGCGGTGGGCGATCGCCTGCGGGTGATTACCGCTGAGGCTCGCTCGTATCTGGGTGTGACGAGCGTGGGCCATCGTCGCTACGACGTGGTCGTGAGCGATTGCTTTGGCGGTGCCGAGCCCGTGCGCGAGCTGGCGACCGTTGAGGCGCTGCGCCTGGTGCGGGGCAGCCTGAACCCCGGGGGTATCTACGTGGCCAATATCGTGAGCGCAAACGAGGGGAGCGATGTGACGTTCCTTCGCGACTGCGCTGCCACGGCGCTCGAGGTATTCGTCCACGCCTGGGTGGTCCCATGTGGCGATGCGAAGTTCAGCGGCGAGGAAAACTACCTGCTCATCGCCAGCGACGGCGACTACGCCTTTGCCGAAGCCGTGCCCTTCGACACCGACTTCCTCGGCACCGTCCTTCACGACAAGTAAGTCTCCCCGTCCCAAAAAAGACTGGTCTTAGGCGTGGTCGCGCCAGCCGTGAACGCGCTGCTTCATGCCCTCTATGTCGAGCACGCCTTCGGCAAAGCCCTTGCGCACGAGCTCCTCGGGAACGTACTCGTCGTAGCGATCAAAGTAAGGCACCTCGCCGGGATAGACGAGCTCGATGGGGTCGAAGTCCTTTTCGGCCTCGGCGGCGAGCACCTCAAAGAACGTCTCCTCGTCGGCCTTCATCTTAAACTGCATAAAGTACGGGCGTGACGGGTCGAGTCCGCGAAGGCCCAGCTCCGCGGCGCATTTAATCTTGAGCATACGTTCGAGCGCCAAAAAGGCGTAGCTTCCCAGCCAGGGGAAGAGCACCCAGGTGTCGCCGCCCAGGTTAATGAGCGGCTTGGTCCCCGCGCCCGAAATCTCGGCCGTATGGCGAGCCTGCGCCAGACGGGCCCGTGCATTACCCATGAGGTACGGATACGACGCGTGCTCGTTAAGCGCCTTGCGCATACGCTCGAGTACATGTGTGTTGATGTCACCGGGGCAGTCGCCAAAGTAGGCCGGCACCCGGCCCTTGACCTGCGTGGCAAAGACGGTATGACGCTTCCAGTCCACTTCCTCGACAATCCAGCAGTGTCCGGCGATGGCGATGCGCTCACCGGGCGGTGGCGGATTGACAATCGTGCCCAACTCGGCCGACTCGCTGCGAACGGTGAACTCCTCGTTTTCCTGGAACACGGCGTAAAACTTAAAGTTGTTAATGATACGCTCGCCCGCGAGACCCACGATGAGCCCGCCGCCCTCGGTGACCTGGATATGGTCGATTGTAATGAGGTGACGCAGCAGCACGCGATAGTCATCGGCCGAGATGCGATGGAAATAGCTGAGCGTGAGCACGCGCTGGGCAAGTTCGGCCGGCGTGAGCTCTCCGGTGCTGGCGAGGGTCGACATGGTCTGGTGATAGAGCAGACTGTAGGGGAGTCGATCGAGCTCGGGCGGCTCGACCCACTTTTCCTCGCGATAGAGTTGTACGAGCGCGATGCCCTGGAGGAGCTTCCAGGGAATGGTCTCGGGCATCATCGTGCGCGGCTCGGGCTCTTCCTCGCGCATAACGAACCACATCTCGGGCGGAAGATCGCGGCGTCCCGTGCGGCCCATTCGCTGCAAAAAGGAGCTGACGGTAAATGGTGCGTCGATCTGGAAGGCACGCTCCAGACGGCCGATATCAATACCGAGTTCCAGCGTAGAGGTGGTGACGGTCGTCTGTGCCTGTTCCTCGTCGCGCATGAGCTCCTCGGCGGTCTCGCGTAACGATGCCGAAAGGTTGCCGTGGTGGATGAGAAAGCGGTCGGGCTCGTGCCGGCTCTCGCAGTAGCTGCGCAGCATGGAGCATACGGCCTCTGCCTCCTCGCGCGAGTTGGCAAAGACCAGGCATTTGCGGCCGCGCGTGTGCTCAAAGATATAGCCCATGCCGGGGTCGGCGTTGTCTGGCGCTGTGTCGGTGGGGTTGAGTAATGCCTGTTCGGGTGCCTGTGGGATGTCGACTTCGCCCTCGGGGGCCGACGAAGTGCGGTGATCCCTGGAGGTAGCCTTGTCCCGTGCCCGCTCACGACGTTGGCGGTACTCCTCTTGTGTGGGCTGTCCGCTGTGACGCATGTCTTGGGCGCCGGCGGGCAGTGCCGCGGGTGCCGCCTCAATGCGCTCGCACGCAAGCACTTCGGCCTCTTGAGGACCTGTACTCTCAAATCCTCGCTGCTGCGCCTGGGGACCCGAGTTGTAGAAGTGCTCCATGGAGATGCGCCACACGCGGCGCGGTTCTTCAAAGCGGGGGATAACGCAGTCGCGTCCCGTTCCCTGTGAGAGAAAAGCACCCGTGCGCTCGGGGTCGCCGATGGTAGCCGAAAGGCCAATGCGGCGAGGCTGCACGCCGGCCATGTGCGAGAGTCGCTCGATAAGGCAGAGCGTCTGCCCGCCTCGATCGCCGCGCATGAGCGAGTGGACCTCGTCGATGACGACG
Source organism: Collinsella sp. TF06-26 (assembly GCF_002232035.1). Taxonomy (GTDB): domain Bacteria; phylum Actinomycetota; class Coriobacteriia; order Coriobacteriales; family Coriobacteriaceae; genus Collinsella. The sequence continues at coordinate 48,021 of NZ_NKXR01000012.1, read as the reverse complement.
TAGCGCAGGTCGCAAAACATGCGCGGGATCGCCATGTGCTTATGGATCAGGAGCGCCTCGAGCGACTCGGGTGTAATCTGCAAAATGCCGCTCGGCTTTTTGATGAGCTTTGCCTTGTGCGACTGCGAAACGTCGCCATGCCAGTGCCAGACAGGGATGTCGGCCTCTTCGCAGAGGTCGTTGAGGCGGACGAACTGATCATTGATGAGCGCTTTGAGGGGGCCAATGTAGAGGGCGCCCACGCTCGCGGGCGGGTTCTCCCAAAACTCGGTCAGGATGGGAAAGAAGGCTGCCTCGGTTTTGCCGGATGCCGTGGATGCCGTTAGGAGCACATTGTCTTGTGTGCTAAAGATGGCATCTGCCGCCGCAACCTGAATGGAGCGCAGACTCTCCCAATCGTGGGAGTAGATGAAGTCTTGGATAAACGGGGCGTAGCGGTCAAAGGCGTTCACGGGGCCTCCTTTCAACAACGAATCTCTCAACGCGGCTGGCAACGGCTTGCTGCATTACTGCTTCAACGTTTGCCCAGATAAAACCTGCCAAAATAAACCTGTCCCTTTTTGGTAGGTTAGATGGTGAACTCGGCGAAGTTGCGGTCGCCGCCTGCGGTGCCGGTGTCGCCTGTTGCGGCTGCCGGCGCCAGCGCGTCGCCGCCGACGCTTTGCAGCAGCTCGGCCACATTTGCATCGGGGTTCTGACACAGGATATCGAGCAGCTCGATAAAGTCACGAATGACTTCACGCGGCGTCAGATGCGTGTCGGCTCCCACGCGACCGAACTCGATCTTGAGGAAGTCCACCAAGTCGTTTTCGGCAAGCGTGGGCGTCCAGCCAAAGTAGCCGGCATGGATCTGCATGAGTTTTTCGATGAGCACCAGTAGCTCCTCGTAGGTGAGTGGCTGCAGGCGGATGATGGGCGCGAGCATGTCCTTAAGGTCTTCGCGCGCAAAGCGGCCCTGAGCGAGTCGGCTGCGCAGGGCCTCGTAGGAGAACACGCCGCGGCGGCGGTCTTCGATGGAGGTTGGCGTGCCGCCCATGATCATGCCCAGGTACTGCGCCTTGCCCTGGAGCGTGTCGTTGTACATAGTCAGGATCTTCTCGTAGTTGTATTGGCGCGTGATGGCGTTGGGAATCTTATACAGATTCACGAGCTCGTCGATGAGCACCAGCATGCCCTTGTAGCCACTGCAAACCAAAAAGCGCGCAATGAGCTTAACGTAGTCGTACCAGTCGTCATCGCTGATGATGGTCGAGGAGCCCAGCTCGGCGCGTGCCTCGCTCTTGGTGCGGTATTCGCCGCGAATCCATTTGGTCACGCGGCTCATGGTCTCTTCGTCGCCCCCGGATGCGGCCATGCGATAGCGGCGGAGCATGCGGGTGAAGTCGAAGCCGTGGACCATCTCCTCGAGCGGGGCCAGTTGGGCATTGACGACCGACTCGTCGACGTCGGCACACGAGGCGACCCAGCGATCCAGAATAAGGTTGAGCGCACCGCCCTCGGGGCGCGTCTTGGTCGATATATTGCGGATGAGCTCGCGGTAGGTGGCAAGGCCCTGTCCCTGACCGCCCTGCAGGCGGCGCTCGGGCGACAGGTCGGCATCAGCGACGACGAACCCCTCGCCCATGGCGTGCGTGCGGACAGTCTGGAGCAAAAAGCTCTTGCCGGCGCCGTAACGACCGACCAGAAAGCGGAAGCTCGCGCCACCGTCGGCGATGAGACTCAGATCGGTGAGCAGGGCGCGGATCTCGACCTCGCGCCCTACGGTGATGTAAGGAAGGCCGATGCGCGGGACCACGCCGCCCTTGAGCGAGTTGAGAATGACGGCAGCGACGCGCTTGGGCACGCGAGGTGCTGCGGATGCGGTATCACTCATGGTCTAGGTATCCTCTCACGTCTGCTTCATAGTCCTCGATAATCTGCGGCCCTGCCGCGCTAAATTCAATTACGGTGTCGCCCACCAGGTCAAAGAGCGCCTCGTTGATGGTATCGACGAGCATGTCCTCGCTCTGCTCCGATTGCACTACCGCCGATTCCGCCTGTACTGTGTTGTGCTCGAGCAGAGCGCGGAGATAGGCGTCTGCGGCGGGCGCGAGTTCGTTTGTGGCGTCAGCGGGCGTAGCAGCTGCGAACGCGGGCGTCGGCGCGAGAAGCGGTGCCACGACACCAAACTGTTCGGTGGATATGGTCGGCCCGTCGGACTCGTCCCGCCCTGCAGCCGCCGCGACCGCCTCGACCATCGCGTCGGCTACGGGCTCGGCTTCCGGTTGCCCTGAGTCCGCTGCCTCGGCTTCTGCGGACGCGCCGTCCTCGCGTTCCTCGTCGATCAAAAGCGCTTCGCGCGTTTGTGCGGCAGCGCTCCGAATGTGCCCCAGCTGGCTCAAATCGATATCGATCTTGACGGGCTGGTGTGCGGCGTCCCACGAAAGCCATGCCACAATCTCGTCATCGATAATCTTGGCCAGATATTTGGGGACCTTTTCTTCCTTCAGGGGATGGGCAGGGTCCAGGGCCAGGCGCAGGCGTTGGTCGCAGGCGCGCATCATCTCGCCAAGTTTGCTGCTCTTTTGTCTGCTGCCGTGAATCCGCATGCATTCCCAAAAACCGTTTTGGCAACGGTAGATATGGATGGGGTCCAGACGGTATTCGCAGTCCTCGTGGCGCTCGGGCGCAAAGAATACGGCCGAGGCAAACATGGTGTAGGGCATTGCCGTCTCCTCCCCAAATAAACTTGCCACGATGCCGGTCTTTCGGTGCGTGTCATAGTAGCGCGTCATGCGGACATACACGGCGCACGCCACGTGGCGCAGATCGCGGTGGTGGCTGCGGTCGAGCCGCGAGCTACTTAGGTTGTACGTGGAGAGGGCGTTGATGGCGGCCATGAGTCGCTCCTCGCGCACCTCATCGGGCGGAAGGGGGAGCGTGGGCTCGGAGGTTTTGCGACGCTTAGGGGTCTGGCCGGACGGTGCCGGTGCCGGTACAAGGTCTCGTGCCGCGCGCCGCAGTTCGATAAGGGCGTTATCGAACATGACGGTTTTAGAGTCGCGAAGCAGCTTGGGGTCGAGCCCGTGGAACACGGCGTAATCTTGCAGCCACACGCGCGCAAACCGGTCGATGCCGGGCTCGAAGGCGCGATAGACATCCCAAAAAGCCTTGATCTTGTTAAAACCATCGAGTGGATTATCTACGCCAATGCCGCAGATCAGCTCATAGAGATACAGAAAGGCAAAGGACGTAGACGTTTCCTCGACGGTTCCGCGGCGCACTTGGGCACGCCAGGTAAAGTAGCCGCGCAACTGCCGGTCGCTCATGGCGTTGTAGGTGGGAAAGTACGACTTAAAGGTGCCGTTGTAGGGACAGTCGTCCTCAAAGTCAGCCATCAGCAGGCCTTGGCGGTAGAAAAGTTCGGCTTCCGAAAGCCAACGGCCCGCGCCGCCCTTTGGGTCTTCTTGCCAACGCGATATCTCACGCATCTTGCGGTATTGGTCGGGGAGGAAGTTCTGCATCTGTCGGCCGGTCTTGAGAATCGGCTCGTCTGCGTAGATTTCGTTTGAGAAGCGGGCGGACTGATGGGTCCGAGCCTCGGCCATAATGCGCTCGATGAGCATCTTGATGTCCTGGTCGGCCACCGCTCCTCCTCTCGAACGCAGCTACGGTGACCTCATATCATAGCACAGCATCAAACAGATGTTCGAGATACCGCTACGTAGATAGATTTAGAACAGGAGGGCGTAGATGACGGCGATGATGACGGAGGGAAGCATATTGGCAGTGCGGAAGGTCTGAGGACGGATAAGGTTGACGCCGACGCAGAAGATGAGCATGGAGCCTACGAGCGAAAGGCTGTCGAGGGCTGCCGTGGTCATGATGGGGGAGAGTGCACCGGCAAACAGCGTGATCGTCCCCTGGAACACGGCGACGGGCAGGGCGGAAAAGATGCAGCCGCGGCCAAGTGAGGCCGTCATGGTGCAGACGATGATGCAGTCCAGTGCGCCCTTGAGGGCAAGCGTTGACCGGTCGCCGAGCAGGCCGTCCTGAATCGATCCCACAATGGCCATGGCGCCGATACACACGGTGAGCGAAGTCGAGACAAAAGCGTTGGTGAACTCGTTATCGCCCTCGCTGCCGGTTTTGCGCTTGAGCCATTCGCCAAGGTTCTCAATGGCGGCTTCCAAGTCGACGGCCTCGCCGATGAGCGAACCGAGCGCAAATGAGACGATGAGCATGGTGGTACCGGTGGTCGACAGCGCCTTTCCATCGATAAGGAGCATCTTTTGCATGGTGCCGCCAAGGCCGATAAACAGGACGCACAGCCCCGACGCTTTCATGAGCGTGTCTTGGATACGCGGTGTGATAAAGCGACCGCCCGCTAATCCCAAAAGACCGCCCGCAACTAAAAGGACAACGTTGATGATTGTTCCCAAGCCCGGCATGAGCCCTCCTGTATTGATGCCAACGTGGCAATCGTAGCAGAATGGAATGCGAGACACATCGCGACTCATCTAATACGTTATATAAGTGGTATTAGCAACGACGCGCAGTATTTAAGCCTCAGGTGGTTGTCGGGACATAGGGATAGTAGTCAAAGCGCAGTGTCATAAGCCGCTGTGGGGATTCAATAGCCGCGGCGATGATATTGGCATCGCGGGTACGATCAAACCCTTCGAGTTCGATCTGATACGAGACGTCTTGCATAATGTCCAGACGTCGCCAGGCTAGGAGTGTGTCGCCATCGAATTCCAAGGTCTTGCCTCCGTCTGGGGCAACGGCGTATAGGCGCAATTTAGCGGTGGTTGCAGGGTCGACAACCGTGACCTTTTTTATTTCGTTTCGAGTATTCTTGGCGCCCAACAAGGTGAGCAGTGTTGGGGCCACGACCTCGCCCGATGGCAAAAAGACGACTTCGATGGATTCAGGAAATGCGATGATGGCCGACTTGCGGACGGGCTGATTGGCGGCGGCAACTTCGATGCTTGCAGCGTCGATGACCTCCGTGTGGTCGAGCGCGGCAAACACGCAGCAGTTACCTTCATCGATTTCTTGAGGATCAGCAAGCCCCAGACTGTCCGCGAGCTCGGGATCGTTTTGATCGGTAGCGGGCTCATTCGGTGCTTCGAAAGAAGCTGGGACGCTGTTTGTCGGCGATGACGTGTCGCCCGCACCCGCTTCCTTGTCCGCGCTCTCTTCTTGTATGGTTGCGTTGATGGGTTCGTCGTTTGAGGGGAGCGTCTTGGCGTCAAGCGCGGAGGGGAGAATTCCGATGGCTCCGGATCCGTTCCACTCCATTTCGAGAAGCGCCGGGTCGGCAAGAATGCGTTGCCTGCTTTGCGCGTGGGCATCGATTTCAATAGGGCCTGCCTCTATCCCTCGTGTAAGGCTGAGTGATCCGGCTGGCTTCTCGAAATGAGCGTCTGTATCTTTGGTGCTGGCGGCGTAGAGCAGCAGGGACGTTTCTCCCGCCGCGATGGCATCGGTGCCGGCTTTGGCCAGCCGCAACGATGCCGTGAATGAGAGGGTGGGCTGCGTGTCGTCTGCATTCGCGGCGGCGCAGCCCAGACATATACCGCCTCCTTTCTCGAAAAACGCACCGTCAAAGGCGACCTTCGCTCCGTTCGCCGAGTCATCGACCGAAGCGATGTCGATGCGCAGCTCTAAATTGCATGGATCGCCATCTGCATCGAGCACAACCGAGCGCCACGTGCAGACGGCGCACCCCGCCTGGGAGCCGTTTACCTTGTTCGAACGATTGATATCCACGACTATCGAGCCGTCCGTATTACGACGAAGGCATCCCGAGGTTGAGATTGCGGCCTGTGCAATCGAAAAACGCTTACACGCAATGGCGCTCGACGGATTTGGTGCGGAGCTTAGGGCTGCTGGTAAGGAGTCTGCCATGACGGGAGTCGCCCAAGCGGCGACAGGCGTTCCGGTTGCGAGCGCGCCGCAGAGTGCGACGACGGGCAAAAGGTTCTTCGATGCCATGGGGTCTCCTTAGCTAATTTAGTGCGGCCTATCCGTGTTTTGTTTCTGGCTGTGTTTGATGTGCAGACCGAGGCCGGCGGTCCCCGCGCCTGCTGCTGTGGCACCTACTGCCAAGAGCCATCGTCTGTCGCCTGTCTGCGCCAACGGTTCCTCGCGGTCGCCGCGGTCGAGTTCCGAGAGATCGACCGTCACTTGCGTGGCGGCCTGTGCCTGTTCTTGCTGGGCAAAGGCCATGGCTGGCCCAAACGCTAGGATGCTGACGGTGGCGGCCAGGGCGATAGCCTTATGCCGTGTGCGCACCGGGCTCGACCGTCCAGGTGATCGTTGCAACCTGATCGCCTTCGCCGGTTACGCGGAAGATGTCGCGCGTGACGCGGGCGACGTTTCCGCTTGTCTTGAGCTTAATTTTGTCCGTGCCGCCGGCAATGCCCTGGTAGCCCATGTCGAAGGCTGCATTCTTGGAAAGATCGAGGCCCGTCTCCTGCATTGCGGCGCTGGCGTTCTGGAGTGCGCCGTCGGGGCCGACCTTAAAGTCGATGGAATTCTGCGCGGTTCCGGCCTTGGCGTCGGCGGCAATGGTCCAGGTGTTCATGGCGTCGATCTTCATGTTGGTGACATGGATGCCGTAGGCCGAATGATTGTCGATGGTGGTCGCGTCTTCTGAGGGGCCCTGAAGCGTGCCGTCGGCCTTGGCGACGAAGGGAATAACCGTCGGAACTTTGAACTCTACGTTGTCGATCTCGGTCCTGACCATTACTTTCGTGGTTCCAACGCGCCCGGCTGCCAGAGCTGGCGTCGGGGCGGCGCCCATTGCGAGCGCGAGCGCGAGCCCTGCGCCCACGACGAGCGCTCTGGCTCCGTTCATGTTCCTGGTGATGTCCATGGTCGTTCCTTTCTATTCGCCGCGGGCCGTCCCCGCGATGATTGGACGAATGCTGGTGAATTGCGTGCGGTGCCGCGTCGGCCGAAAAAGCTAGTTCTCGGCTTGCTCAACCCGTACCTTGACACGTGTCGGATTGCCGTGGCTGTCGAGGGTCTTGGCATCGAGTGCCTGGATCTCGATGTATGCCTCGCCTTCTTTGATGTCGCCGGCGGGGCACGTCTCGATTGTCTTGCCGGTCTCGACCACACCGGATTCGTACATGGTCTCGTCGTTTTGGATGACGCGGAATCGCTGGGGAAATTTATTGTCTTGGACGTTTTGCACGTTGACGCGCAGCTTGCCGTCCTCCTGTAGCTGAGCGACCGGCGCGACCGAAATCGTCATCATGTTGTCGCGGACGATGGCATCGAGCTCATCTTGGATTTCTTGTCGCGATTTACCCTCTGCCGTCGTGACTGAGGCGCCCGCTTCGGGCACGGGCTGCGACTGCCAGGCGTATAGCCCTACGGCGATGAGGGCGCAGACGATAGCCAGACAGACAACGACGAGTTTCTTGCGATGCCCCAGTCCTGCGAGGCGGGGCGGCTTCTTTGCACTCATGCGGCGTCCTTGGTGGTGTAGACACGTGCGAACGTGGACGGGTCCGCTCCAAAGAGCATGTGAAGCATCAGGCGGCGCGAGTAGATGAGCTCGTCAAAGTCGTGAGGGAGCTCGATGTCGTGGATACGCGCGATGTGGTGGGCGAGCGCCGAGAACGACTCGGGGTCGCAGATAACATCGGTGGTGACGTGGTAGACCGCCGTATCGGGGAACGCCTCTTCGTCGAAAGGCAGGAGATAGGGATCGTCGTCGACCTCGATGGCGACGCCGTACTGGGGCCAGTAATATGCCATGGGAACCTCCCTGCTTCTGGGGCCAAAACTTCTATCGGTTTTGGCTGTCGACGCCGACCGTATCAGCCGCTACTTGACCAATTTCTGACCAAATGCTTGACGGATTGACATCTCCGCAGGTAAAAGGTGAAAAAAATTACTTCAACTTTTTTCGAGCGACAATCGAGCGGCCGGCGACGGCGGGGCGATATGTGTCAAAAGCATCGTCTGCCGAGGAAGCCTTGCCGCTCGCCGAATTGCACGAACGTAAAAATCGCCAATTATGGAGACGGTCTCGAACACGTCGACGAAACGATGCGGTAACATCTCCCTGCAAACACTGTAGTTAGCTAAAGGGGGAGTTCGCGTGTCTGCAACCATCAAACCCTTCACCGACGAGTTCGAAGAGTATGGCCGCGATGAATCTCGCGCATCGGGCGAAGCATCGAGCATCTCGTTTCCGACAACGGAAGACGAGGTCCGTGCCATTTTGGAAACGCTCCATGCCGAGCGTGTCCCGGTAACGGTTCAGGGCGCCCGAACCGGCCTTGCCGCCGGTGCCGTGCCCCACGGCGGGCATATCCTCAATACTTCCCGTATGAATCGCTACTTGGGCCTTCGCCGCGATGAACAAAGCCAATTTCTGCTGCGCGTGGAGCCGGGCGTTGTGCTCTCGGAGCTGCGTAAGCAGCTGAGCAAGAAGGTACTGCCGACCGCTGGTTGGGACCAGGCATCGCTTGAGGCCTACGAGGAGTTCCAAGAGGCTCCCGAGCAGTTCTTTCCCACCGATCCCACCGAGGCATCTGCCTGTCTGGGCGGCATGGCGGCATGCAACGCCTCCGGCGCCCGCAGCTACGCTTACGGCCCCATGCGCCCGCATATCACGGGACTCCACGTCGCGCTGGCTGATGGCGATTTGCTTGAGCTTCAGCGCGGCGAGGCTTTTGCCCAGGGCCGCCACCTGTCGCTCGTGACGGCAGAGGGCCGTACGCTCGAGCTCGATCTTCCCAGCTATACCATGCCCGAGACAAAAAATGCCTCAGGCTATTTCGTTGCGGACGATATGGACGCCATCGATCTTTTTATCGGTGCGTGCGGCACGCTCGGCGTTATCACCGAGCTCGAGATCGCCCTGCAGGCGGCACCTTCGGTCGTATGGGGTGTGAGTTGCTTTTTCGATAGCGAAGACAAGGCCGTGTCCTTTACCGATTCCGTGCGTCCCGTGCTGTCCCATGCCGCCGCTATTGAGTATTTCGATGCTGGCGCCCTGGATATCCTGCGTCGCCAGCGCGAGCAGTCGACAGCGTTTGCCTCGCTGCCGGCGCTCGACGACGAGGCAAAGGTCTGTGTCTACGTGGAGCTCGACTGCGATGACGAGGCGCAGGCGACCGAGGAGCTGTACCACCTTGGATGGGTGCTGGAGTTTGCGGGCGGCCGCGACGATGCGACATGGGTCGCCCGCACCGAAGTCGATCGCGAGTGCCAGCGGTTCTTCCGCCACGCGGTGCCCGAGAGCGTCAACATGCTCATTGACGAGCGTCGCCGCACCGACCCCACCATTACCAAGCTGGGATCGGATATGTCGGTGCCCAATGCACGCCTTGCCGATGTCATGGCCCTCTATCGCCGCACGCTGGCCGAAAGCGGGCTTGAGTCTGCTGCCTGGGGACACATCGGGAACAACCATCTGCATGTGAACATCCTGCCGCGCGATGCGCAAGACTACCGTCGTGGTGGAGAGCTCTTTGCCCAGTGGGCTTCCGAGGTCACGGCCATGGGCGGTGCCGTTTCTGCCGAACACGGCGTCGGCAAGATCAAGGCGGGCTTCTTGGAGACGATGTACGGCCACGAGGCCATGGTCGAGTCGGCGCGCCTCAAACTCCAGCTCGATCCTGCCGGCCAGTTGGGTCGCGGCAACCTGTTTACGGAGAAGCTCTTGGATGAACTCGTCCAGAAAGGGGGCGCGTGAAGATGAGTGATTTCCATATGGTGGTGTGCGTCAAGGCGGTGCCCGGAAGCACCGAGGTCAAGATGGACCCCAAGACCAATACTATCGTGCGTGATGGCAAGCAGGCGGTCATTAATCCCTTCGATGCAAGTGCCCTCGAATGTGCGCTAGCGCTGAAGGACGACTTTATCGGCTTTGGCATGGACGTGCGTGTGACGGTGGTGTCGATGGGCATCCCCGCGACCGAATCGCTGCTGCGCGACTGCATCGCCCGCGGTGCCGACGACGCGCTGCTGCTGACCGATCGCGCCTTTGCGGGCGCCGATACCCTAGCCACCACCTATGCCCTCAAATGCGGCATCGAGGCACTCGATGAGGACTTTGACCTGCTCATCTGCGGCAAGATGGCGGTGGACGGCGATACGGCCCAGATCGGCCCCGAGCTGGCCGGCGCCTTTGGGGTCCCCTGCGTGACCGACGTGAGCTGTGTGCAGAGCGCGGGATTTACGACGTGTGGCTCGCTGGCGCTCGTTCACGGCTGCGATGCCGGCGAGGAGACGGTGTACCTGGAGATGCCGTGTGCGATGACGACTGCCAAGGAGATTGGCCAGCTGCGCATGCCGAGTATTGCCGGTATTCGCGCGGCCGAGGATGCAGACGTGCGCGTGGCCAGCGCTGCCGACGTAAACGCCGACCCCTCGCGTTGCGGCCTTGCCGGATCACCGACGCAGGTCGTGCGCTCGTTTGTGCCCGACCGTGACCAAACGTGCGAGGCCGTCGAGGGAACGGCGTCCGAGCAGGCGGTAAAACTTGCCAAGATTATCGAGGGGATGGCATAGATGAGCGGGCTGATTATCGATAGCGAAGCCTGTATCGGCTGCGGTCGCTGCGTTCGCGCCTGCGCCTCGGGCGGCATTGTGGTGGAGGGTGAGCGCCCCAATCGCTGTGCCCGCGTAACCGACGGCTGTATCCTGTGCGGTGGGTGCGTCGACGCCTGCCCCGTCAACGCCATCTCGATTGAGCGCGACGAGGCCGCCGGCGCGGCAGACCTTGACGCATATCGAGACATCTGGATCTTCGTGCAGACTGACGAGCACGATGCCGTTGCATCCGTGGCCTTCGAGCTCATGGGCAAGGGGCGCGAGCTTGCCGATGCCCGCGGCTGCCGTCTGGTGGCACTGGTCGGCATGAGCCCCGAGGGCTCACTCGGGGACCTGGAGCATCTGATTTGCGCCGGTGCGGACGAAGTTCTGGTCTGTCGTGACGAGCGCCTGCGTCAGAACGACGCGGAGGTCTACGCCCGCTTGATCTGCGATTTGGTAGCCGAGCGCAAGCCCGAGGCCATTCTGTACGGCGCGACCGCCTTTGGTCGCGAGCTGGCGCCCAGTGTGGCCGTGCGCTTGCAGACGGGCCTTACGGCCGATTGCACGGTGCTTTCGATGGATACGGAGACGGGTCTGCTGCAGCAGACGCGCCCGGCGTTTGGCGGCAACCTGATGGCCACCATTATCTGCCCCAACCACCGTCCTCAGATGGCAACGGTGCGCCCCGGCATCTTTAAGGCGCCCGAGTTTGACTATAGCCGCTCCGGCACGATTGCCCAGGTAGTGCTAGCGGATGACGTTAAGGCCCGTGTCGAGATCTCGATTCCCGCCGAGGAGTGGGGACAGCAGGCCTCAATTGCCGATGCCGAGCGTCTAGTCGTGGTGGGCCGCGGCATCGGCTCCAAGAAAAACCTACCGCTGATGCGAAAGCTTGCCGAGGCTCTGGGTGCCGAGCTTGGCTGCACGCGCCCCGTGGTGGAGACCGGCTGGCTGGAGTATCGCCACCAAATTGGCCAGACGGGTGTATCGGTCTCGCCCAAGCTCCTCGTGAGCATCGGTGTCTCGGGCGCTATCCAGCATCTCGCCGGCATCGGTGGGGCGGAGTGCATTGTCGCCATCAATGAGGACCCGGATGCCCCCATCTTCGGTGCCGCCCAGTACAAGGTCGTCGGCGATGCCGTTGAGATCGTTGAGGAACTGCTGGCTCAGCTCGAGTGCTAAGCGCTTGCCAGCCAGCGGCGCAGCTCGTCCTTAAGGCGGCTCCAGGTTGCCTGCGCGGCGGGGTCGGTAAAGGGTCGCGTAATGCCAAAGGGCGCGTCGAGCAGGCGATAGATATCGCCTTGCTCGCGCGCCAGTGCACGGCTTGCCGGATGGACGAGCTCAAACATAAAGCAGATGAGCCCCACCAGGTAGTCCGCCGGCTCGTTGCGCTCGTCACGCGCGACGCAGCGATGCTCGTCAAAGGCGGTAAGCGCCGGTGTCGAGAAGTGGCTGGCGAGAAACGTGTCCTCATCCACCTTGAGGATGGTGTCGACGGTGCTGTCGGCGATGGTGCGCATAATGTCGATCTTGTCGCCATCGCGCACGATATCGCAGAAGCGCCGCGTGCGCTCGTCGAGCTGCGCGGGTAGACGGAAATCGCTGTGATAGGCAATGCTCGCTCGGATGAGCTCATCTTCTGCCGGGTCATCGATAAAGTCGCGGACGCTCGTCACGGCGGGTGCATCGGCGGGATTCTCGCCAAAGAGGACCTCGATGCCCAGCGCTGCATGGCCCATGCTCTCGGCGTCCTTAAAGGTGTCCCAGCGTCGCAGCTGCTCAAAGCGGCCTATATCGTGCAGCAGGCCGCAAAGCCATGCCAAGTCAATATCATCTGACGACCAGCCCTGCTCGCGCGCTACGGCATCGCATGCCTCGGCCACGTGGTACGTATGCTCGATTTTGAGCGCGATGCGTGGGTTGGTGGCGTCGTAGGCATCGGTGTAGCTTTTGAAGGCTGCGCGCGCCCGGTCTCGATCGATAGCTGTCATAATGACTTCCTAAAAAGTTGTGTCTTTCGATCCGGTGGCAATTGTAGGCGAACTTTATTGCCACCGGTTGATATTTCTGCTGCGTTGCGAGGTGCGCTGCAGACGACTTACCAGAATGGGAGTGGCATGGTCCTTAGGATCTTTAAAACCGTCTGGCCGGTGATGCTTACCTATGTTGCAATAGGCGCGCCGTGCGGAATGATCATGGGGCAGACGGGAATGGAACCCTGGATGGTCTTTGCCCTGAGCAGCACGTTTGTGACGGGCAGCGGCCAGTTTATGATCTGCAACCTGTGGCTGGCGGGCGTGCCTGCAGCATCGATCGTCGCGAGCGTTGCTGCCATCTCCTCGCGCTTTGCGCTTTACTCGGCATCGATCGCGCCGCATCTGACGGGTGCCTCGAAGCGTCAGACGCTGGCTGTTGCCGCGACACTTACCGAGGAGGCATATGGCATCTCGCTTGCCAAGTTGGTTGAAGGGGAGGATTGGGGCCCGCGCGAGTCCTTTGTGCTCAACGTGATTCTCATCGCAACATGGGGCGTTTCGTGTACGATGGGCGCCATCGTCGGCGCCGTTGTCGATGTTCCCACCGCCATTGCAGCCTTTGTCTGCACCTCGCTCTTTATCTGCCTGCTCTTTTCGCAGCGGCTGTCGCGCGGCAACGTTGTCGCGGCGGTTTCGGGCGCGGTGTCCGTCGCCGTATGCAAGTTCTTGGGCCTCACGAATATTGCCGTGCCGGCAAGCGTCGTGGCCGGCATGGCCATTGCGTTGGCGTGCGATGCTGTATTTGACGGAAGAGGTGCCCGCGATGCCCGTTAACGAGTTCTTGGTTCTGTGGCTGTCGTCGTGGGCTGCTATCGCGTTCTTTCGCATCGCGCCGGCGTTCGCCTTGCGCGGGCGGACCCTGTCGCCCCGCATTACCGAGGCCCTGGGCTATATCCCGCCCGCCGCCTTTGCCGCGCTGGTCGCCAACGACTTGGTGAGCCCCGGCGCGTTCGACGCGGGACTCTGGCCTGCCTTGGTTCCCTGGATTGCGGCCGCCGGCGTCGTGGTCGTGGCGGTCAAGACAAAATCGATGCTGTGGTGCTGCGTCTCGGGCATCGTACTCTATATTGTCTTGAGCCTTATATAGGGGTGGCGTCGCGGGCGCCGAATCTCGTTCCATCCCAACTCGTCGGATTTTTCACCGAGCTGGTCTATTTCTTCTGGTACCATGGTCAAACTTTACTGTAGCAAAGCGTGACGTGGGCTTTTGTACCCCGTCAGCGGAAATGGGGGTTTCATGGCACAGGAAGCAACCGCCAACGAGCAAAAGAAATTCAAGGTCCCGCGCATCCCGGGCGACATCATGATCTATCCGATGATCGTCGGTCTTTTGCTCAACACCTTCTGCCCGCAGGTTTTTGAGATCGGCGGCTTCTTTACGGCTGCCTGCCGCGGTGGCTCCAATACCATCGTCGCCGCGATCCTGCTGTTTGTGGGCGCCGGCATCAGCTTTAAGTCCACGCCGGGTGCCATCAAGACCGGTATCGTCGTGCTGATCCCCAAGCTGGTCGTCGCAGCGGCTCTCGGCCTGGGCGTGGCATATTTCTTTAACGACAACTTCCTGGGTCTGAGCTCCGTGTCTATCATCGGCGGCATCACGTTTTGCAACATGGCGCTCTATACGGGCATCATGGGCGAGTTCGGCGATGAGTCCGAGCAGGGCGCCGTCGGTATCCTGTTCTTTACGGCTGGCCCCGCCGTCACGATGATCATCCTCGGTGTTTCCGGCCTCGCCAACATTCCAATTGGCACCATTATCGGCTCCATCTTGCCACTCGTTATTGGCATGGTTCTGGGCAACCTGTTCCCGTTTATCAAGAACCTGCTGGTTCCCGGTGCCAATCCCGCGATTGCCGTCATCGGATTTCAGCTCGGTGCGTCCATGAGCCTGTCGAGCTTTATCACCGGCGGTATTTCCGGCATTCTGTTGGGCCTCATCACCCTCTTTATCGTTGGCCCCATCACCTTTGCCTTCGAGCGCTTGTGCGGCGGCAACGGCAAGGCCGCCGTTGCTTGCTCCACCATCGCCGGCACGGCTATGACCACGCCGGTTGCTCTTGCTGAGGTCGCGCCGCGCTATGCCGAGCTTGCGCCCACCGCGTATGCGCAGATCGCCACCGCCGTCATCATCACGGCCATCATGGCCCCGATTCTGACCGGCTGGGTCGATAAGAAGTTCTGCCACGGCGAAGAGGATCTGTCGGTCGAAGGCGTCGAGGCTATTGAGGAGGCCGTCGCGACCGACATCGACGGCGAGTAATCGTCGACGCGAGTCAATCAAGCCGGCGTGTGCAATTCGCGCCGTATGGGCGCCCGAACGAGAGCTGTCTTGCAGTGACGTTCGGGCGCTCTGCTATTATTCCCTATACCCCTGCGGAGTAGGGGTGTTTATTGCCCAGGCACGAATCGGGCGATTCTGACCACTTGCATATTGAAGGGATGGCGTCTAGTGGTTAAGGCACTCAAGATCGAGATATTCCTGCTATGCATGATTGTTCTTATCGGGCTTGCCGCGCGAAGTCGCCACTCCTTGTTCTCGAGTACCCAGCAGTTATTGTTTAGTACGCTCGGCTACACCTCTGCCGCGTACATGTTATTCGATATAATCTGGACGCTTTCGGACGGTGTGGGCGGCACGCTGGGCATTGCTGCCAACTGGATTTCCAACGCGGTTTCGTTTTCGCTCTTTGCCGCCGCGTGCCTTATTTGGTTTATCTATTCCGAGACGGTGCAGGGTTCTCGCCTTTTGACCGCGCGCTCTAGAGTGGCGCTTGTAACGCTGCCTGCGGCGCTGGTAGTCGTACTGGCGTTTTCGAGCTACTGGACG
This sequence comes from Collinsella sp. TF06-26, assembly GCF_002232035.1. Lineage (GTDB taxonomy): Bacteria > Actinomycetota > Coriobacteriia > Coriobacteriales > Coriobacteriaceae > Collinsella. Next base: position 32,613 of record NZ_NKXR01000012.1, on the reverse strand, counting down.
CATGCTCTGTTCTATATCGATGCGCAGGGCGCGTATCGTCGTGGTTTTGTCTATATGATCCAGCCCATCGTCAGCTACTGCTACGTTATATATACGTCCCTGCATGCGTTTATACAATCTTGCAAGGTCGAGAGCCTACAAAAGAAGGCCATCTATCAAACCTTGGCATTTTTCGCCATTCCGGCCCTGGTAGCTGGTGTCTTTCAGGTCTTTTATTCGGGTCCTTGCCTTAGTGTCGGCATCATGTTAAGTATGTTGCAGCTCTACATTGTTTGCCAGGAGCAGATGATCTCGACCGACCCGTTGACCGGTCTCAACAATCGCAACCGCTTTGAGACCTATATGCTGTCGCTCTTCTCGAATATGGATCAGGCCAAAGATGTGTATCTGCTTATGATGGACGCCGATGGCTTTAAGCAGATTAACGATCGCCATGGACATGTTGAGGGCGATCATGCTCTTCAGGTCATCTCCACGGTGCTCAAAGATGTCTGCTCGGCGTCTGGTGGCTTTATCGCACGTTATGGCGGCGATGAGTTCGTAGTGCTCCAAAAGGCGACAGAGGAGCAGGAAATCATAGATCTGTGCGCGGCAATCAACGACGAGCTCGCGCGTGCCGAGGTGCCGTATCTGTTGCAGATGTCCATCGGCTACGCACGGGTCGGTGATGGCGTCGATACCTGGCAAGACTTGCTTCGCGCCGCCGATGCGGAGCTATACCGCGTCAAGGCCGAGAAAAAGAAATCCGGCGTCCAGATACGCTAGAAATAGGGGCGAACGCTGGGGTTCGTGGCGCCCCTCAACTCACCGATGTACTCCATAAATTAAAGTATGTGAATCCCCTCTGCTAAATCAGGGCAGTTCGCTAGGCCTTTTTGGGTTTGTTGACGATGATGATGCCGCCGCAGACCAACAGCAGGGCAACGATGACGGTAACGGGGCTCGTGCCGGCGCCCTCGCCGAGCAGCAGCGCGCTCAGCAGCACGCCAAAGACGGGATTCATAAAGCCAAAGACCGACACGCGGCTGACGGGGTTGACGGCAAGCAGACGCGACCACAGCGAGTAGGCGACCGCGGAGATGAGTGCCATATAGATAATGAGCGCGATAGCGGGGGTAATCGCCGTGGGGGAGAGCACGCCACCCATCAAAAAGCCGATGACGGTGAGGACCAGGCCGCCGACCAAGAACTGCCACCCGGCAAGCAAAACGCCGTTGTGCTCGCGCGAGAAGATGCCGATCAGGCAGGTCGAAAGGGCGCCTGCGACGGTGGAAGCCAAGATAAAGCCCTCGCCGTCGAGCGTAAAGCCAAAGGTGCCATCCGCGCCCGAAAGGTTGACGAGTGCGACGCCGGCAAACCCCAGCACGCAGCCGAGCACCTTGGCCGTATCGAGCTTTTCGGTGCGAAACGCCAGGGCGGCAAAGAGGATTGCGAGGAAGTTGGCGCTGGCCTCGATGATGGAGCTCGACATGGCGCTGGCGCGCGAGAGTCCCAGGTAGAAAAAGAAGTACTGGCCGATAGTCTGGAAGAGCGACAACGTGAGGATGGGCTTGATGTCGCGCGCTTGCGGAACGAGCGGACGACGCTGGGCCACGCTCATGCCAACAATGACCAGCATGCCGGCAAGGGTGAAGCGTAGACCCGCGAAGAGCAGCTGCGAGGCGCTATCGTGCGCGGGGATGCCGAAGAGGCCGTAGCCGATCTTGATGCAGGGAAAGGCCGATCCCCAGAGCGCGCAGCAAACGAGGCAGCCCAGGATGAGTCCGGGCAGGGTGGCGAGATACGGCTTGCGGCTTTCCATGATGTCCTTCCTATGTGCGCGAAGCAAAAAAGAACCCGCCACCGGGAGTGCCGGTGGCGGGTGATGTTACCCGAGGGGATTGTACCCGATGGGATAGCTTTAAGCGAAGTAGGCCACGCCGCTTTCAAAGATCGGCATGAACTTATCGCCGGGGACATGCTCGGGCACGTTGCGGTACAGGTTGTCGCCGCGACGCTCGGCGTGGCCCATCTTGCCTAGGACGCGGCCGTCGGGGCTCGTGATGCCCTCGATGGCGAGTGCAGAGCCGTTGGGGTTGACGGAAAGATCCATGCTGGGCTTGCCGTCCTCGCCCACGTACTGCGTGGCGACCTGGCCGTTGGCGATCAGCTGGGCGAGCACTTCGTCATTGGCGACAAAGCGGCCCTCGCCGTGACTGATGGCGACGGTGTAGGGGTCGTCCAGGCTGCACTGCGACAGCCACGGGGACAGGTTGGACGAGATGCGGGTGCGCACCAGGCGGCTCTGATGGCGACCGATGGTGTTGAACGTCAGCGTGGGCGCATCGGGCGTGGCGTCGACGATGTCGCCGTAGGGCACCAGGCCGAGCTTGATCAGGGCCTGGAAGCCGTTGCAGATGCCCAGCATCAGGCCGTCGCGGGCCTTGAGCAGGTCGCGGACCGCTTCGGTGACCTCGGGAGCGCGGAAGAACGCCGTGATGAACTTGGCGGAGCCGTCGGGCTCGTCGCCGCCCGAGAAGCCGCCGGGGATCATGACAATCTGGCTTGCACGGATGCGACGGGCAAGCTCGTGGGTGCTCTCGGCGACGGCCTCGGGCGTGAGGTTGTTGATCACGAAGGTGTCGGCTTCGGCACCGGCGGCACGGAAGGCGCGGGCGCTGTCGTACTCGCAGTTGTTGCCGGGGAACACGGGGATGATCACGCGCGGGCGGGCGATCTTGGCGCCGCCGTACACGTGGATGTCCTTGGCGCGGAAGTCGATGGTCTCGACCTCGGGGGTCTCGCCGGCGCTGCGGTAGGCGAAGACGCCCTCGATGCCGCTCTCCCAGGCCTCCTGGAGCTCGGCGAGCTCGATGACCTCGGAGCCGGTGTCGATGACATAGCCCTCGACGGTGGTACCCAGGGGCTCGACGACAACGCCGTCGGCGACCTCGGGCAGCTCGGCGTCATCGGCGAGCTCGACGATAAAGCTGCCGTAGAGCGGGGTGAAGAGGCTCTCCACGTCCACGTCCTCGGCTAGCTCGATGCCGATCTGGTTGCCGACGCACATCTTAAAGAGGCTCTCGGCGCCACAGCCGTAGCCGGGCGTGGAGACGGCCAGAGCGTTGCCGTTGGCGGTGAGCGCCTCGACGGCGTCAAACGCGGAGAGCAGCTGCTGAGCGTCGGGGCGGTAGTCCTCACCATAGGTGGCGGGGGCGATGCGCACGACGCGATGCGTCAGACCCTTGAACTCGGGCGAGACGGCACGGGCGGCCTTACCAACGGCAACAGCGAAGCTGATCAGGGTCGGCGGAACGTTGAGCTCACCGGCCTCGTCCTCAAACGAACCACTCATGGAGTCCTTGCCGCCGATGGCGCCGGCACCCAGGTCGACCTGAGCCATGAGGGCGCCCAGGACGGCTGCCGTGGGCTTGCCCCAGCGCTCGGCCTCGGTGCGCAGACGCTCGAAGTACTCCTGGAAGGAGAGGTAGGCGCGCTTGTGCTCAAAGCCGGCGGCAACGAGCTTGGCGATGGACTCGACCACGGACAGGTAGGCGCCGGCAAACTGGTCGGCTTCCATCAAGCAGGGGTTGAAGCCCCATGCCATGGCGCTTGCCGTGGTGGTCTCGCCGTCCACGGGGAACTTGGCGACCATGGCCGAGCTCGGGGTGAGCTGCGTCTTGCCGCCAAAGGGCATGAGCACGGTTGCGGCACCGATGGTGGAGTCGAAGCGCTCGGAAAGGCCCTTGTTAGAGGCGACGTTAAGATCGGTGACGAGCGAGGTCATGCGCTCGGCGAGCGTGGTGCCGGCCCAGCTGGGCTGCCACACGCTACGGGCGCACACGTGGGCGACCTGGTGCTTGGGCGCGCCGTTGGAGTTGAGGAACTCGCGGGACAGGTCGACGATGGCGACGCCGTTCCAGGCCATGCGCATGCGCGGCTCGGCGGTGACCTCGGCGATAACGGTCGCCTCGAGGTTCTCCTCGGCGGCGTAGCCCATGAACTCCTCGACGTCACCGTCGGCGACGGCGCAGGCCATGCGCTCCTGGGACTCGGAGATAGCGAGCTCGGTGCCGTCCAGGCCGTCGTACTTCTTGGTCACGGTGTCCAGGTCGACATACAGGCCGTCGGCAAGCTCACCCACGGCGACCGAGACGCCGCCGGCGCCAAAGTCGTTGCAGCGCTTGATCAGGCGGCAGGCGTCGCCGCGGCGGAACAGACGCTGCAGCTTGCGCTCGACCGGGGCGTTGCCCTTCTGGACCTCGGCGCCCGAGGTCTCGATGGACTCGGTGTTCTGGGTTTTGGATGAGCCGGTGGCACCGCCGATGCCGTCACGGCCGGTGCGGCCACCCAAAAGGATGATCTTGTCGGTGGGGGCGGGGCACTCGCGGCGTACGTGGTTTGCCGGGGTAGCGCCCACGACGGCACCGACCTCCATGCGCTTGGCCACGTAGCCGGGGTGATAGAGCTCGTTGACCTGGCCGGTGGCAAGGCCGATCTGGTTGCCGTAGCTGGAGTAGCCGGCGGCAGCGGTGGTTACGAGCTTGCGCTGCGGCAGCTTGCCCTCGAGCGTCTCGGACACGGGGACGGTGGGGTCGCCGGCGCCGGTGACACGCATGGCCTGGTACACGTAGCTGCGGCCCGAGAGCGGGTCGCGGATGGCGCCGCCCACGCAGGTGGCGGCACCGCCGAAGGGCTCGATCTCGGTCGGGTGGTTGTGGGTCTCGTTCTTAAAGAGGAACAGCCAGTCCTGGTCCTCGCCATCGACATCGACCTTCACCTTGACGGTGCAGGCGTTGATCTCCTCGGACTCGTCGACATCGGTCATGACGCCGGTCTTCTTAAGGTACTTGGCGCCGATGGTGCCCATGTCCATGAGGCAGACGGGCTTGGCGTCGCGACCGAGCTCGTGGCGCATTTCCATGTAGCGGTCGAAGGCCTGCTGCACCACGGCGTCGTCGATCGTCACGTCGTCCAGGACGGTGCCGAAGGTGGTGTGGCGGCAGTGATCGGACCAGTAGGTGTCGATCACGCGGATCTCGGTGATGGTGGGGTCGCGATCCTCATCGCGGAAGTACTGCTGGCAGAAGGCGATGTCCGCCTCGTCCATGGCAAGACCGCGCTCGGAGATAAAGGCGGCAAGGCCGGCCTCGTCGAGCTCGCGGAAGCCGTCGAGCACCTCGACGGGCGCAGGCTCGGGGGTCTCCATGTACAGTGTCTTGGGCAGGTCGAGCGAGGCGATGCGCGCCTCGACGGGGTTCACCACGTAGTGCTTGATGGCCTCGACGGCGGCTTCGTCCAGAGCGCCCGAGATCATATAGACCTTGGCGGAGCGCACGGCGGGGCGCTCGCCCTGGCTGATGAGCTGCACGCACTCGCTGGCGGAGTCGGCGCGCTGGTCAAACTGGCCAGGCAGGAATTCGACGGCAAAGACGGCGCCGTCGCTTGCGGGGAGCTCGTCGTAGGTCACATCGACCTGGGGCTCGCTAAAGACGGTCGGCACGCAGGAGCGGAAAAGCTCCTCGTCGATGCCCTCGACGTCGTAGCGGTTGATGATCCTCAGGGCCTCGATGCCCTTGATGCCGAGAATCTCGGTCAGCTCGCCCTTGAGCTGCTGGGCCTCGACGTCGAACCCGGGTTTCTTCTCCACGTAGATACGAGAGACCATTGGTTCCTGCCTTCCTGATCGGTTGGGCGTACGGTACGGTATGCGGCAGCGGTCGGTTTGCGGGGTCTGCCCTGCGGTCGCCTTGAGCCACATGTTTGTAAACCTCACTATGATACGACAGCTCGCGGCGCGTTGAGGACGGCGAGGGCGCTACAGTGAAGCGCAAACAAGAGAAAGGCATCACATGGCATTCGTTTCGCTCGCCATCATCGCACTCGTGGCCTTTGCGAGTCCTTTTATCGCCTCGGCGATTCCCGGAAAACCCGTTCCCGAGACGGTCTTTTTGCTCGTGCTCGGCGCGGTACTGGGACCCCATATGCTCGGCGTCATCCATGTAGATGCTGAGGTCTCGCTCGTGTCCGAGCTGGGCCTGGCCTTTTTGTTCCTGCTTGCCGGCTTTGAGATCGACCCCAAGAGCATCACGGGCGTCGAGGGGCGCTACGGCTTGGCGACGTGGGTCGTCACGTTTGGTATCGCCTGGCTTGCCGTGCGCTTTACCCCGTGGTTCTCAGTCAGTCATTTCGACGGTATCGCCGTGACGCTTGCCCTCACTTCGACGGCGCTCGGTACGCTTGTGCCCATCATGCGCGAGCGCTCGCTCACCGGCACGCGCGTGGGCGACTCGATTCTCGCGTATGGCACTTGGGGCGAGCTCGGTCCCGTGCTCGCCATGTCGGTGCTGCTGTCTGCCCGCACTGGCATCCAAACGCTCGTAATCCTTGGCTTGTTTGCGGTGGTTTGCGTGTTGCTGGCCGTGGTCCCAAGCCGCTCCAAGCGCGTCGGCAGCCGCTTCTTTGCGTTTGTCGAGGAGCGCGCCGATACCACGTCGCAGACCTTCGTGCGCCTGACGGTGCTCATCCTGGTCACGCTCGTGGCGTTCTCGGCCGTCTTTGATCTCGACATCGTGTTGGGTTCTTTTGCCGCCGGCTTTGTCCTGCGCTATATCATCCCCGAGGGCAACCATACGCTCGAGACCAAGCTCGACGGTCTGGCCTACGGTTTTTTGATTCCGGTGTTCTTTACCGTATCGGGCGCAAAGATCGATCTGACGGCCGTGGCGTCGCGCCCGGGTCTGCTCGTGGGCTTTATCGTGGCGTTGTTGATTATTCGTGCCGTGCCTATTCTTATTTCCATGAGCATTTGTCCTGCGACGCGCGATGTGTCGGCGTATGGTCGCATTACCGTGGCCCTGTACTGCACCACGGCGCTGCCGATCATCGTTGCCGTTACGAGCGTTGCCGTCAACGCGGGCGCGCTGTCGCAAGATATTGCGTCGGTCATGGTTGCCGCCGGTGCCATCACGGTGTTCTTGATGCCATTGCTCGCGCAGCTCTTCTACCGCGTGGTGGATGCCGCACCGGTCGCCGCCGTGGCAGAGGTTGCCGAGCATCCATCCGATGCGCTCGACATCTTGCGCGCCCACCACGACCTAGCGAGCTTGCTCGCGCGCGAGCACGAGCTGCTGACCTCGCATGGCCATGGTCGCGTATTCGAGGGCCTGCCTACGCTCGATACGATTGCCGAGCGTCTTTCCGCCGAGGCAGCGAGCGGCCACATCGATGCCCGCATCGTGGACGCGGCGCACCTGCTTGCCGATAAGACCTATGGAGACGAGGTCGACCCGTCCGAGCTGACTCCGCGTGAGCGCCGCCGCCTGGAGCGCGCCAAGCTCGCTGTGCGCGAATACCGCCGCCGCATGCTGGAGCTCTATGCGCGCGAAGAAGCCGAAGACGACGACGGCAAGTAGTCGATACTTTCTCGGGGAAGCCGCGTCCCGCTTTGAAGGCTCGGAACGGGATGTGGTTTCCGCAAGGAGGTCCTGGGGGAAACCGTGCCCCGTTCTGATCCGAAATACTGGGACATAGTTTCCCTTTCATAACAGGAGAAGGCGCGCTGTCTGTAGTTGATTCAGACGGCGCGCCTTTTTGGTTGAGCTATGTTGAAACTTGAAGCCAAAGCTTGTGGCTCCTTAGGAGCGGGCGGCTCCGTCGACGGGGAGCACGGCGCCCGTGACATAGGAGGACATGTCGCTCGCCAGGAAAACAAAGGCGTTGGCGACATCCTCGGGCTCGCCCATGCGACCCAGCGGAATGGTGGCGATGATGGGCTTGATGACCTCTTCGGGCAGGTTGGCGACCATGTCGGTCTTAGTCACGCCGGGGGCGACGGCGTTGACGCGGATGCCCATGGGAGCGAGCTCGCGCGAGAGCGACTGGACCATACCGTTGACGGCAAACTTGGACGTGGGGTAACCGACGCCGGAGGGCTGGCCGTACTTGGCGACCATCGAGCTTGTGGTAGTGATGGTGCCGCCGTGGCCGGCCTCGGTCATGATCTTGGCGGCAGCCTGGTGGCCATTAAAGACGGCGACGACGTTAAGGTCCATGACCTTTGCGAACTCCTCGGCCGTATAGTTAAGGAGCGGCGAGCGCTGGGAGATGCCGGCATTGTTGACGACCGTGTCCAAGCCGCCCATGTCAGCGGCAGCCTGGGTAAAGGCCTCGGTCACGGCTTCGAGCGAGGTGAGATCGCAGGAGCGACCCCAGACCTTGGCGTCGGGATAGGCGGCTGTCAGCTTCTCAACGGCCGTGTCGGCAGTCTCCTGGCGCGAGCCAAAGACGGTGACGGCAGCGCCTTCCTCGATAAAACGGCAGGCGATGGCATAGCCGATACCGCGTGTGCCTCCGGTGATGATTGCTTTCTTGCCCTCGAGCAACATGGTGCTTCCTCTCATCGCGGGCGGACATTCGCAGCACAGCGTAGCGGTAGTCGGAATCGGCCGCGTTTGCATATCGGTGAACGGTAGCCCGCGTTACCGATGAGCGGCTCGCGCAAATGTGCTTTGCCGTTGTGCTTAGGGCAGGTGACAAAAGGGCTCCCGTCCCACATCGGACGGGAGCCCTCAAGGCGCGTATTGCTAGGCGAGCGTTGGGCTAGTTCGCCATGACGCCTTCGGTCCAAGCCTCAACGTCCTCGATGCGCAGGACGTTGGCGACCTCGGCCACGCAGCCGACGCTGGCAAGCTCGGCGGCGGCAGCCTGGACGTCCTTCTCGAGCGCGCGGTGCGTCAGGAAGATGACCGAGCAGGCATCGCTGACGCCCGACTTGCCGTCCTCGACCTGGTTGATGAGCGAGATCGAGATGTTATGCTTGGCAAAGATGTCGACCGTCTCGGACAGGGCGCCCACGCGGTCGGCGACCTTCAGGCGCACATAGTACTTGGTCTGGAGCTCGTCCATGGGCTTAAAGGCGAGGTTGTGGCCATAGGGCTCAATCTCGGGCAGCGGAGCCACGCCGCGGCTGATCTGCTCGGAGAGCGACAGGATATCGCCCACGACGGCGCTCGCGGTGGGGAAGGAGCCTGCGCCCGCGCCGTAGAACATGGTCTCGCCCACGGCGTCGCCTACCACGTAGACGGCGTTCATGGCGCCGTTGACCTTGGCGAGCATATGGTCTGCGGGGATCAGCGTGGGATGCACGCGAACGTCGACGCCAGCGTCGGTGTTGCGGGCGATGCCGAGCAGTTTGATGGTGTAGCCGAGCTCGCGGGCCTGGGCGATGTCCTCGGCGCCGATGGTGCGGATACCCTGCTGGTACACATCATCGGTGGTAACGCGGGTGCCAAAGCCGATGGAGGCGAGGATGGCCGTCTTGCTGGCGGCATCGAAGCCGTCGACGTCGGCGGACGGGTCGGCCTCGGCATAGCCCTTAGCCTGTGCGTCGGCGAGCACGTCAGCGTAATCGGCGCCCTCGGCGTCCATGCGCGACAGGATGTAGTTGGTGGTGCCGTTGAGGATGCCGGCGATGGTCAGGATCTTGTTACCCACCAGGTCGTGCTCGAGTGTGCTGACAATGGGGATGCCGCCACCGCAGCTGGCCTCGCACTTAATCTGCACGCCGCACGCACGCGCCTTCTCGGCAAGCGTCTCGACGTGACGGCCCAGCAGGGCCTTGTTGGCAGAGACGACGTGCTTGCCGTGCTCAAAGGCGGTGGTGAAGATCTCGGTCGCGGGGTGCTCGCCGCCGATGAGTTCGACGACGATATCGACGGCTGGGTCGGTGACGACGTCATGCCAGTCACTCGTAAAGGCCTCGCGCTCAATACCGGCTGCCTCGGCCTGCTCCCAGGCAAGCGCGCAGGCGCGGGTCAGCTTAAGGTCGATGCCGTAGGCTGCCAGGTACTCATCGTGGTGGCTCTTGATCAGACGGGCCACGCCGCCGCCGACGGTTCCCAGACCGATCAGACCGACGTTCACGGTGCGCAGGGATTCGCTCATAGATAGCTCCTTCGTGCATCTTATGGATGGATTAACCGCTTAAAGGTTGAGTGCATTCTAGCGTGAACCGGGGGCGCGTGCTCGCCAGGCAACAGGAGCCGCACAAAACGGCACCCCCGAAACGCTGCGGAAACATTGGAAACACGCTCGCTACAAACGGACTTCTGTAACAAACTGTCAACGTTTGCGCCATAAGGTTTGCCCTGTACCGCAAGACGGCCGCACCGCGGCCAGCGAAAAAGGGGGACACCATGTTCAACATCAACAGCACGCTCAGCCGTAGGAACTTTCTCGCCGGCGCTGCGGCGCTCGGCAGCACCGCCGCACTCGCTGGTTGCTCGTCGGGTGGCTCGGACGGCGGCACCGCCGATGACGGCAAGACCTTCAAGATCGGTGTCATCGGCCCTCTGACCGGCGCCGCGGCAACCTATGGCGTTTCGGCCGAGAAGGGTGCCAAGCTTGCCGCCAAGGATTTCTCGACCAAGGACCTCAAACTCTCGCTTAAGTCCGAGGATGACGTCGCCGACGGCGAGAAGGCTATCAACGCTTTCAATACCCTGTGCGACTGGGGCATGCAGGCGCTCGTCGGCCCCGTCACGACTGGTGCCGCCGTCGCTGTCTCGGGCGAGATCGCCGACGATATGCTCATGGTCACGCCCTCTGCTTCGTCCCTCGACGTCACCAAGGACAAGACCACGGTTTTCCAGGTTTGCTTTACCGACCCCACCATGGGCGCGAGTGCTGCCAAGTTTTTGGCCGAGAAGTATGCAGACGCCAAGATCGCCCTGTTCTACAACTCCGGCGATACGTACAGCTCGGGTGTTGCCGATGCCTTTGCCGAGCAGGCCAAGGAGTCCAAACTTGATATCGTCGATACCGAGACCTTTAAGGACGACTCCTCCACGAGCTTTACCAACCAGCTCACCAAGGCCAAGGAGGCCGGCGCCACGCTCATCTTTGCGCCGATCTACTACACGCCGGCGTCCGTTTTGCTCAAGAACGCCAAGGACATGGGATACGACATGACCCTCATGGGTACCGACGGCATGGACGGCCTGCTCTCCGTTGAGGGCTTCGACACCTCCCTTGCCGAGGGCGTGCTGCTCATGACCCCGTTCTCTGCCGACGATGAGAAGAACGCCGACTTTGTCAAGGCATATAAGGACGCCTACGACGAGACGCCCAACCAGTTTGCCGCCGATGCCTATGACTGCGTCCATGCGATTGTCGAGGCTATCGATAAGGCAGACATCGATATTACGGCCGACGGCGCCGACATTGCCGGCGATCTTGCCAAGGCCATGCGCAAGATCAAGATCGAGGGCCTGACGGGCGAGCTCACGTGGAACGACGAGGGCCAAGTCGAGAAGCCCGCTACAGCCTATGTGATCCAGGACGGCAAGTACATCGCCGCCTAAGTGCGTATAAAGCGCTACCGGTGAGGCCGTTTTAATCAGGACAGGGAAGCTTGTAACAGAATGGAAACATTACTTTCACACAATAAAGTGGCTAAACTGCATAAACCAATAGAAATACGCATAATTATGGATAAACGGACAAAACAAAAGAATAGTTGAAATAATCGCCACTTTTCTCAACTAAAGCGTCTACTATTTTGCGAACGCCGAACACGGCGAAGGATGGCCTGTTGGGTAACCGAAACCCGACGAGATTTGAGAGGAGAGCCGCATGTCGAGCCTCACCGGTAAGTCATTGAACCCTGTTATGAATCGCAGGAGCGTTATCGCGAGCGCAGCAGGTCTGGGGGCGATGTCCATTCTAGCTGGCTGCTCCTCCAACGGCGGCGACAGCGGTTCCGCTTCGGGCGACGCTTCGTTTAAGATCGGCACCATCGGCCCGCTGACCGGTGCCGCCGCGTCCTACGGCAAGTCCGTTACCCAGGGCGTCGAGCTTGGCTGCAAGGACTTCTCCACCAAGGAGCTGCCGCTTGCCAGCAAGGCCGAGGACGACCAGGCCGACGGCGAGAAGGCCGTCAACGCCTTTAATACCCTGCTCGACTGGGGCATGCAGGCCCTTGTCGGCCCGACCACCACGGGTGCGTCGGTTGCCGTTGCCGCAGAGTGCGGTAACGACCCCAAGACGTTCATGATCACCCCGTCCGCGTCCTCCGAGGACGTCACCGACGGCAAGGATTGCGTCTTCCAGGTTTGCTTTACCGACCCCAACCAGGGCGTCAACGCTGCCAAGTTCCTGGCGCAGAAGTATGCGGACGAGAAGTTCGTACTGTTCTATAACTCCGGCGACGCCTATTCTTCGGGTATCGCAGATTCCTTTAAGGCCCAGGTCGCTGAGTCTAAGCTCGAGATTGTTGACGAGGAGACCTTTAAGGACGACTCTGCCACGAGCTTTACCAACCAGCTGACCAAGGCCAAGCAGGCCGGCGCCACCATGATCTTCGCGCCGATCTACTACACGCCGGCGTCCGTCCTGCTCAAGAACGCCAAGGACATGGGCTACGACGTCAAGATGATGGGCTGCGACGGCATGGACGGCATCCTGGGCGTTGAGGGCTTCGACACTTCTCTTGCCGAGGGCCTGCTGCTTATGACCCCGTTCTCCGCCGACGACGAGAAGAATGCCGACTTCGTCAACGCTTACAAGGATAAGTACGGCGATACCCCCGACCAGTTTGCCGCCGACGCCTACGATGGCGTGCACGCGGTGGCTGAGGCCCTCAAGGAGGCCGGTCTTGGTGTCGACGCCGATCCGACCGAGGTCGCCGAGAAGCTGCCCAAGGCTATGCTCAAGATTACCGTTGACGGTCTGACCGGCAAGCTCACCTGGAACGATAAGGGTCAGGTCCAGAAGGACCCCACGGCGTACGTTATCACCGATGGCAAGTACGTACAGGCCTAATAGACCGCCTTACATAGAGCGGTTTTGATCCCAAGCAGGGGAGGTTTTGGCCTTCCCTGCTTGCTTGGTATCTAGGGACAGTGTAACGTCCCTGTTTCATACATCAACTGGAAACCTATTCGAAAGGGGGATGTGGAACATGACGGTCTTTATCCAATACCTGGTCAACGGCCTGTCCATGGGCAGCGTCTACGCCATCATCGCGTTGGGCTACACCATGGTCTACGGTATCGCCAAGATGCTGAACTTCGCTCACGGCGACGTCATCATGGTCGGTGCCTATGTCTCGTTCTGCGCCACGTCGTATCTCGGCCTCCCGGGCTGGGCATCTGTAATTCTCTCTTGCGTGGTCTGCACGGTTCTCGGTGTTCTCATTGAGGGTCTGGCCTATAAGCCGCTGCGCCAAGCAGGCCCGCTGGCCGTTTTGATCACGGCCATCGGCGTGTCCTACTTCCTGCAGAATGCCGCGCAGCTTCTGTGGGGCGCCACGCCCAAGAACTTCACTTCGCTCGTCACCTTCCCGGTGCCGGAGTTCTTGGCCAAGTTCAACGTGAGCGCCGTGTCGCTCGTCACCATCGTCGCCTGCCTGGTTATCATGGCCGGCCTGATGTTCTTTACAGGTAAGACCAAGATGGGCAAAGCCATGCGCGCCGTGTCCGAGGACAAGGCCGCCGCTCAGCTCATGGGCATCAACGTCAACCGCACCATCTCGATGACGTTTGCCATCGGCTCTGCCCTTGCCGCCATCGCCGGCGTGCTCCTGTGCTCCTACTCGCCGGTGCTGCAGCCCACGACGGGTGCCATGCCTGGCATCAAGGCCTTCGACGCCGCCGTCTTTGGCGGTATCGGCTCCATCCCCGGCGCCTTTGTCGGTGGCATTCTCATCGGCATCATCGAGGCGATGGCGCAGGCCTACATTTCCACGAGCCTTGCCAACTCCATCGTCTTTGGTGTTCTGATCATCGTCCTGCTCGTCAAGCCTGCCGGCCTCTTGGGCAAGTACGTCCCCGAGAAGGTGTAGGTGAGCGTTATGAAGTTTCTTAAAGACAAGCAGACGCGTCACGACTTTGTTACGTACGCCATGTGCCTTGTGGCGTTCGCCATCGTGTTCTTTATGCAGTCCAACCACATGATTCCGCGCATGATCGCCGGTCAGCTGGTTCCCATTACGGCCTATATCGTCATGGCCATCTCCCTTAACCTCGTCGTCGGCATCGCGGGCGACTTGTCGCTGGGCCACGCGGGCTTTATGAGTGTCGGTGCCTATACGGGAATCGTCACCGCCGTCGCGCTGGAGAGCGCCGTTCCCTCCGATCCGGTGCGCCTTATCATCAGCATCGTGGTCGGCGCCATCGCTGCCGCCATCCTGGGCTTCTTGATCGGCATCCCGGTCCTTCGCCTGAGCGGCGATTACCTGGCTATCGTGACGCTGGCCTTTGGCGAGATCATCAAAGAGATCGTCACCTGCCTTATCGTGGGCGTCGACTCCCGCGGCCTGCATGTGATCTTTAACATTACAGGTAACTCCACGATCGACGACCTGCACCTGCTCGAGGACGGCACCGCCATCATCAAGGGCGCCCAGGGCGCATCGGGCGTGTCGACGTACTCGACCTTCCTCGCCGGTGCCGTCCTGGTCATGGTCGCACTCGTGATCGTGCTCAACCTGGTTCGCAGCCGTACCGGCCGTGCCATTATGGCCGTGCGCGACAACAAGATCGCTGCCGAGTCCGTGGGCATCTCCGTCACCGAGTACCGCATGATCGCCTTCGTGGTTTCCGCCGCTCTCGCCGGCGCTGCCGGAGCCCTCTTCGGCGGTAACTTCTCGCAGCTTTCCGCCACCAAGTTCGACTTCAACACGTCCATCCTCATCCTGGTATTCGTGGTCCTGGGCGGTCTGGGCAATATGCGCGGCTCCGTCATCGCGGCGGCGTTGCTCACGGTGCTTCCCGAGCTGCTCCGTCAGTTCTCGGACTACCGCATGCTCATCTACGCCATCGTGCTGATCCTGGTCATGATCTTTACCAACAACCCGCAGCTCAAGGCGTTCTTCGCACGCATTAAGGACCGCTTTGCTTCCAAGAAGGAGGTAGCAGCCGATGCCCAGTAAGTTTGAGTTCAACAAGGGCAAGATGGTCCCGTATCCTTCTGGCGCCATCGTTCCCGACCGCGACCTGGGCCAGCGCCCGGCGCTCGAGTGCATCCACTTGGGCATTGAATTTGGCGGCCTTAAGGCAGTCGACGACTTTAGCCTGACCATCGGTAAGACCGAGATCGCCGGTCTGATCGGTCCCAACGGTGCCGGTAAGACCACGGTCTTCAACCTGCTCACCAAGGTGTACCAGCCCACGCACGGTACTATCCTGCTCGACGGCGAGGACACCTCGGGCAAGTCCGTCTACCAGGTCAACCGTATGGGTATCGCCCGTACGTTCCAGAACATTCGCCTGTTCAACACCATGACGGTGGAGGACAACGTTAAGGTCGGCCTGCACAACCAGGAGCGCTACTCTGGTTTTGAGGGCGTGCTGCGTCTGCCGACGTACTGGAAGCACGAGAAGGCCGCCCACGAGCGCGCCATGGAGCTGCTGTCCATCTTTGATATGGAGCACCTGGCAAACGAGCAGGCCGGCTCGCTGCCTTACGGCGCCCAGCGTCGTCTGGAGATCGTCCGCGCGCTTGCCACCAACCCCAAGCTGCTGCTGCTCGACGAGCCTGCTGCCGGCATGAACCCGTCCGAGACCGCGGAGCTCATGGAGAACATCGTCAAGATCCGCGACACCTTTGGCATCGCCATCATGCTTATCGAGCACGACATGTCGCTCGTCATGAACATCTGCGAGGGTATCTGCGTGCTCAACTTTGGTAAGGTCATCGCCAAGGGCACGGCAGAGGAGATCCAGAATAACGATGCCGTTATCGAGGCGTATCTGGGCAAGCAGGATAAGGGGGAGAACTAAATGGCAGAGCCGATGCTTTCCGTCTACAACATTAACGTCTGGTACGGCGCCATCCACGCCATCAAGGACATCTCCTTTAACGTCAACGAGGGCGAGATCGTGGCCCTGATCGGCGCGAACGGCGCCGGCAAGTCCACGACGCTTAAGACCGTCTCGGGCCTGCTGCGCTCCAAGACCGGCTCCATCAAGTTTATGGGCGAGGACATTACCCATACGCCTGCCGACAAGCTGGTGGGCAAGGGCCTGGCTCAGGTTCCCGAGGGCCGTCGCGCCTTTTTGCAGATGACGGTCGAGGAGAACCTGGAGATGGGCGCCTACACGCAGCCCAAGTCCACGGTGGCTCCGGGCCTTGAGCGCGTCTACGAGCAGTTCCCGCGCCTTAAGGAGCGCCGTCGCCAGGTTGCCGGCACCCTTTCGGGCGGCGAGCAGCAGATGCTCGTTATGGGGCGCGCCCTTATGAGCAACCCCAAGCTGCTCATGCTCGATGAGCCTTCCATGGGTCTGGCGCCGATTCTGATTGAGCAGATCTTCCAGATTGTCGAGGACCTGCACAAGGCCGGCACCACGGTGCTTCTGGTCGAGCAGAACGCCCAGATGGCGCTTTCAATCGCCACGCGCGGCTACGTGCTCGAGACCGGCAAGATCACCATGACCGGCACCGGCCAAGAGCTCCTGCACGACGACAACGTGCGCAAGGCTTACCTGGGCGGCTAGGGACTTCCGCCGTTCTGCCGAACGGCGGACCGGCCGACGCTGCGCGGGCGCCCTGATCGACGTGCCGAAGCTCCTCACCCTTGGGGCTATGCCGCGGTACGAGGCCAGGTGGTCATGGTCCGGGAACCTCGCGATGTCGAATGACACCGCGAGGTTCGCCGCCGTCCTCGGCGGCCTCGACCCCCGAGTGGGCGATCCCCACGCGCTAACGCCTGCAAACAAGGGGATTGCCAAGACGCCGCCGGGCACCTCCGTCATAGACGTGGAAGTGCGGCCGCGCTGAAGCACTGCGCGGTGTCTGCTCGCTTATGTGCGCATCACGAAGGAAGACCAGATCGGTGAGCGGGATTGGCCCGAAGTCGAGAGATTCCCATCAGCCTCTCGTCGGTCGATGACCGGTTCACCACGCAGGAAGAGCGTGACGGAAGGTCTCGCAAAAAGGCTCCGAGCGCGGCGTGCTCATGCCCGTCGTGGTGCGCCCGAAGGGGGGGGACGGCTGCTACGAGCTCGATCATTTGCGAGGAGAAGACGAACCAGTCGTTGCAGATCCAATATGGATCTCGCCGACCTCGGCAAGCTGCTCGATGAGTGGAAGCCCTGTCGGGTCGTCTATTTCAACACCACCCAGAATGATGGTGTCATCGCGCAGGTCGATCTGCGTGTTGAGCACAGCGAGGTTAAAGCCGGAGGCCACAAATCCGATAGCAGCCAGGACGAGCCCCGTGGCAACAAGCCCACCCGCTACGGCAAGGTAAATCCTTTTTACGCTGGACATGTTTGCACTCCTTCCTATGCCGTGAGCGGCGCCGCTTCGGCGCCCATGCGGCTCTTATTGCCTCGATCTTTCCAGAAGGGCGAAACGGCTTTCTTCGCCCAAAGGGCAGAGAGGCGCGCGATCTGCTTGGACGCCGTCCAGGCGCCGGCTCCCGTGAGGAGCGCCACACCGATGGAAGCGAATCCCATTCCCATCGAGGCCAAAACGTACGGAACATGCCCGATAATGATGCCGTCCACGGCGAACAGGAGCCCTACCAGGCCCGTGCCCCCGAATGCCGCGGCCACGATCCACACGCAGAGCGCAAGAACCCAAATACAGATGTAGACTGCAGCGGCAACGGCGACGAACGCGAGCAGCAGCGGAATCCATACCGGAGAGCCCACGATGGCGAGCGCCCATAGAAGTGCCGTGCTCTTGCGCTTGGTCCTCGCGATCGCGCGCGGCACGGCGGGCAGTTCGTCGAGCGTTGCCTCGGCGACCTCACCGGGCGTGCCCATGGCGGCCACAGCCTCGGCCTCCGTCATGCCGTCCTCCATACGGTCGGCGATGGCCTCCGCGTAGAACTCCTGCGTTTCCTTTACCTGATCTGCCGGCAGGCAGGCCAGAAGCTCGCCCAGCCGGTTCAAGAACTCATCGCGCGTCATGGTGCGCCCCCTCCACGTAACGGTAGATCTCCTGCACGGATGGCCATTCGGCGAGGAACTCGGCGATACGCTCGCGCCCGGCGTCCGTGATGCGGTAGTACCTCCGCAGCCGCCCGTTGTGCTCGGCGGAGCGCGCGGTGATGCAGCCCGCCTTCTCCAGGCGCTTGAGCAACGGATAGAGCGTGGATTCCGTGAGCCCCATACTCGCGGGCACGTCCTTCACGATCTGATAGCCGTAGGATTCCTCGCCCGAGACGGCCGCGAGCACGCAGGCCTCGAGGAAGCCGCGCTTCATCTGTGCCTCCATCCGCACACCTCCTTTCGTAGTATACTGTGTAACACCTACTATATGACACATAGTATATGATGTCAACAGTTGTCGTATAGGGAGTCCGGTCTGTCTGTCCCCTGCGGGTACTCATTGGGGACGTACTTAAATGAGTACCCATCGCTCAAGGTGGCACCTGGGGACGTTCCTTATGTGCCGGCACTTTGGGACACTCCTTGTCAAGGTTTTGTTCCATCGTGCGGGTTGCTATTTAACGTGCGACAATGCTGTGTGGAAATCGAAATGTCTCCTGGGGGCTATCTATGCTGTACGAGTTTTGTGCCGAGAACTTTGAGCGTGTGCCGGCGGCTATCGATGCCGGTGCTAAGCGCATCGAGTTGTGCGACAACCTTGCCGTCGGTGGTACCACGCCCTCGGCCGGCGTTATCAGCACTACGGTCAGCTATGCTCACGAGCATGACGCGCGAGTGATGTGCATGATTCGCCCGCGTGGCGGTGACTTTCACTACAACCAGGACGAGCTGCGCATGATGGAGATGGACTTGGGTCTTGCCGTGAGCGCCGGCGTTGACGGCCTGGTCTTTGGCTGCTGCAAGCCCTGTGCCGGCGGCTGGGCGCTCGACGAGCTCACCCTCGGCGCCCTCGTGATGGCTACGGGCTGCGCGACCGAGGAGTGCAAGCGCGGGGCCATCGATATCACCTTCCACATGGCCTTTGACCAGCTCTCGCCCGAGGCTCAGCTGGACGCCATTGACACACTCGCCGACTGCGGCATCACGCGCATCCTGACGCATGGTGGTGCTGCCGGAACGCCGATCGAGGACAACCTGGAGCACCTGTCGCGTCTTGTCGAGTATGCGGGCGACCGCCTGACCATCCTTCCCGGCGGCGGCATTTCTACGGCCAACCGCGATACCGTGGCGGCGGCATTGAGCGTCTCCGAGCTCCATGGCACCAAGATCGTGCCGCTGGAGGCGTAACCCGTGGCGCTGGTATTTGACGTTCAGCAGGCGAACGGTAAGCCCGACGACAACCGGCGCCCTGGCACCGCGTGTCCCTTTTGCGATACCGAGGAACTTGCCGATATCATCCGGCGCGATGGTGACTGCATCTGGCTCGAGAATAAGTTCAAGACCCTGCGCGCCACCCGTCAAACCGTGCTGATCGAGTCGGCCGATCACGATGCCGACCTGGTGATCTATGAGCCGGATGAACTCCACCATGTGATGCGGTTTGCCCTGGGTTGCTGGCAGCAGATGATCGATTCACAGCAGTATCGCAGCGTTCTCATGTACAAGAACAAGGGTCCGCTCTCGGGCGGTAGTCTCGTTCATCCGCACATGCAGATTGTGGGTTTGGAGCAGGAAGACGGCTACACTTCGCTGACTTCCGCCAATTTCGAAGGCATCAATGTCTGGCAACAGGGGAGAATCTCGGTCAATATCTCAACCGAACCGATCATGGGGTTCTTTGAGATCAACGTTTCAGCCCCGCAGGGAATCGCCGCCAGCGATGACGCACGAGACCAAGCCGAGGCGGATCTCTTTGCCGATGCGATCCAGGTAGCTCTGCGCTATATCCTAAACGAGCACCACGGTGGTCGCGCAGAGTCGTACAACTTGTTCTTCTATCACCTGGGCGGTCGGACCATTGCCAAGGCGCTGCCGCGTTGGGTGGTTTCGCCCTACTTTGTCGGCTATCGTTTGGCCCAAGTCAATGCCGAGACGACGCTCGATATCGATGCTGAGCGTCTGCGTGCGCATCTGGAAACGCTCGTATAGCAAGACTAACACCCGCGTAATGCGGACAGCCTAGCGCGCCATGGCGTCGCGGCCGGCTTCGACCCGCTTGCGCTGTTTGGTGCGCTCCTCGCAGGTTAGGCACTCAAAGAGATGCCCGATAATCGAGGCCAGCACCTGCTGAAACAGCGTGCCGCACATGACGGGGAACACGACCTCGCCCGGAAAGTACTGCGTGGCGATGACGGCACCCGAAGAGATGTTGCGCATGCCGCAGGTAAAGCACATGGTAGTCGTCTCGCTATATGGCAGATGCAGCGCACGTGCGACCAGAAAACCGACGACAAAGCCGCTGATGGCGAAGACCAAAATAAAGAGGGCGACTTCCAGGCGCACCGCGTTTATGTGCAGCACGTACTCGCTCATAGCGGTGGAGTTGGACGCGATGACGCCCATCATCATGAACTTGCAGGCGGGCGAGAGCACGGGAGAGAGTTTCTCGTGGCCCCAGCCGCGCGTGAGTTCATTGATGGCAATACCGAGCACAGCGGGGATGGCGATCATAAAGGCCATGTTCTGCATCATGCTCGGCACGTCGATCGAGACGGTGGCGCCCAGCAGGAGCTTGAGCGTAAGCGGAATCGTCACAGGTGAGATGACCGAGGACGTCAGGATGATGGTGAGCGCGAGCGGGCCGTTGCCGCCGAACATGCTGATCCACATAAAAGCGGTGACGGCCACGGGCACGCTGTATTCGAGCACAATGCCGCAGACAAGGTTGGGGTTGGAGCCAAAGAAGAGTGACCCCATGGCATACGCCGCGATGGGAATAAGCACCGCCGAGACGAGCAGCGCCAAGACTAGGTGCAACGGACGGCGGAACACCTCGGTTACCTGGTGAAAGGTGTTGCTGAGCGCACCCTGAAACGTCATAAAGGCAAACAAGGTGGGAACGATGGGCTTGAGTACGCCAATCTGTTGGGGAAAGAGCACGCCGAGTGCCACGCAAATCGGAACGATGACCTGCATGTGCCCCGCGAGAAACTTGCCCAGTCCAACCCATTGCTTCATATGCGCTTGTGACTCCCTTTGCCCGTGAACCCGTTTTGAATGGATATGCTAGACGCTCGCATGCGTCCGTGCGTCAGAAACGCTCGAATATTTCGAGGCTATTACCGGCATCGTTTACCGAAACCGCGGCGTGCTGCGGCGATTTGCGTCTGCTCTGCACGGTATAATAAATCCGTTCAACAGATCTGCCTGCCGAAGCGGGCATACACAGAGGACTCATCGCTATGAACCGTGAGAGGTATCGCGGCGACCTGCCCCTATCGGGGGTGGGCGCCTATGTCATCGCTTAAGACGACGCATCGCTGGGCGGTCGCTCAGCAAAACCCCGAGCTCGAAAAGGAGCTTTCGGCTGGCCTGGGCATTCCCGGGCTGGTGGCGCGTATTATGGTCGCGCACGGCATTACATCCATCGAAGAAGGTCAGCTGTTTTTGACGCCTTCGCTCGATCGCGACTGGGCCGACCCACTCATTATCCCGGGCATGTCGGTCGT
This sequence comes from Collinsella sp. TF06-26, assembly GCF_002232035.1. Lineage (GTDB taxonomy): Bacteria > Actinomycetota > Coriobacteriia > Coriobacteriales > Coriobacteriaceae > Collinsella. The sequence goes on along the minus strand of NZ_NKXR01000012.1, from coordinate 11,126 downwards.
TGCCGACCGCGTCGAGCGTGCTATTTGCAACCACGAGCACATTGCGGTCTTTGGCGATTTTGACGTTGACGGTATTACGTCGACCTGCCTGTTGACCGAGGCACTGCGCACGTTTGGCGCCGATGTCACGCCGTTTATTCCGCATCGCTTTGACGAGGGCTACGGTCTTTCGCGCGCGGCGCTCGACCGCGTTAACGAGCTCGCTCGCCCTCAGCTGATCGTGACCGTCGATAACGGTATTGCCGCCAAGGAAGAAGTCTCCTATCTGGAGAGCCTGGGGATTGATTTGGTGGTCACGGACCATCACGAGCCCTCCGACCAGGTGCCGCAGGGCGTGCCCCTGACCGACCCCAAGCTCGAGGACGAGGGCCCCTCGCGCGAGCTTGCCGGTGCCGGCGTGGCACTCAAGCTGGTGCAGGTCCTGGGCGAGCGTTTGGGCAAGCCGTCGTATTGGCGTTCGCTGATCGAGGTCGCGGCGCTGGGCACCGTGTCCGACATGATGCCGCTCACGCCCGAGAATCGCGCACTGGTCGCCGAGGGCATCCAGCAGATGCGCGTGACGGCCCGTCCCGGCTATATCGCGCTTGCCGCACTTGCCAAGGCCGACCTTTCTACCATTACGGCCGACGGCCTGTCGTTTTCGCTCATCCCTCGTCTGAATGCTGCCGGCCGCATGGCTGATCCCAAGCTGGCGCTCGACCTGCTGCTTGCCCGTGATCCTATCGAAGCAAGTGCACTGGCAGCCGAGCTCGAGGAAATCAATCGCCAACGCCGTGAGATCGAGGCGGAGCTCACGCGCGATGCCATGGCGAAGGTCGAGGAGACTTATGACGGCGGGCGCGCAATCGTCGTGGGCGGCGAGGGCTGGCACGAGGGCGTCAAAGGCATCGTGGCGAGCCGCTTGACCAATCGCTATCACGTGCCGGCGCTGCTGTTCTCGATCGAGGACGGTATCGCGCGCGGCTCTGGTCGCTCGGTGGGCAAAGTTAACCTGTTTGACGCCGTCGAGCGTTGTTCCGACCTGCTGATTCGTCGCGGCGGACATGCCGGTGCGGTGGGTGTGACCATCGAGGCATCCAAGCTCGATGAGTTCCGCCGCCGCCTTTCCGCCGTGCTATCGGAGCTTTCCGCCGAGGACTTTGAAGACACCGACGAGGTCGCCGCCACCGTCGACCTTTCCGAGCTGAATATCGAGACCATCGAGCAGATCTCCCGTCTTGAGCCGTTTGGCCAGGGCAACAAGGTGCCGCTGCTGGCTGCCGAGGGCGTGACGATGTGCGACCGCGCCGTGGTGGGCAAAACCGGCGAGCACATGCGCTTTGTGGCGACCGATGGCGCCGCGAGTGTGCCGGCCATTATGTTCCGCGTGCCGCAAATCGATAAGCTCATCAACTGCGATAGCGCTGTCGACTTGGTGTTCGAGGCCGTTGCCGAGCATTGGCAGGGGCGTGTGAAGCCCAAGCTCATGATCAAGGATGTTCTGGTTCGCGATACCACGCTGCCCAGCGTCGATGATCCGGCATGCGAGCTTCGTCGTGGCGTGCAGCCGGCGGATTCCGGCCTGCGCCTGGAGTCGCGTAAGCGCGAGACGCTCGCCCAGCTTTCCTATACCGAGCTCACGCGCTCGCTTATCCATAGCTTTATCGGATCGAACCAGCCGCACCGCGCGCAGGTTGAGGCGCTCGATGCCTTGGCCGACCACCAGAGCGTCTTGGCCGTTATGGGAACGGGCCGCGGCAAGTCTCTCATCTTCCATGTACATGCTGCGCGCGAGGCTGTCCTTCGCGGACGTGCGAGCATCTTTGTCTATCCGCTGCGCGCGCTTGTTGCCGACCAGGCCTATCACCTCTCGTCGACGATGGCAGCGCTTGGCATTGGCGTTGGCGTGCTGACCGGCGAGACCGTGGAGGCCGCACGCGATGATGTGTTCGCCGGCCTAGCTTCGGGCCGCACCGGTATCGTGCTCACGACGCCCGAGTTCCTATCTATCCACCGTGACCGCTTCGCGCGTTCGGGCCGCATCGGCTTTGTCGTTATCGATGAGGCGCACCACGCCGGCCTTGCCAAGGGCGGCGACCGCAGCGCCTATCTCGACATGCCCGATATCCTCAAAGCCCTGGGCGACCCGGTTGTTATGGCTGCGACGGCCACCGCGACGGCTCCGGTCGTGGCCGAGCTTGCCCGCATGCTGCCGATTACTCGCACGGTGGTCGACGAGACGGTGCGCGAGAACCTGCAGCTCGAGGACGACCGCGACCTTGCGAGCCGCGAGAACCGTTTGGTGTCGATCGTGGCGACGGGGGAGAAGACCGTCATTTACGTCAATTCGCGCGACCAGTCCGTGGCGCTCGCCAAGACGTTGCGCAAGCGTGTGCCCGATTGCGCAACCCATATCGCGTTCTATAACGCGGGGCTTGCGCGCTCCGATCGCCGCCGCGTGGAGGAAGCATTCCGAGACGGAAGCCTCAGCTGCATCGTCTCGACCTCTGCCTTTGGCGAGGGTGTCAATCTGCCCGATATCCGCCATGTCGTGCTGTACCACATGCCGTTTGGCGCCATTGAGTTCAACCAGATGAGCGGGCGTGCCGGTCGTGACGGACAGCCCGCCGTGATCCACCTGCTCTATTCGTCGCGCGACGCCCGCATCAACGAGCGCCTGCTCGACTGCTACGCACCCGAGCGCGACGAACTCGTCACACTCTATCGTGCGTTGCAGACCATGTGGCGCTCCAACCGCGGTAAGACCGGGGATGATTCATTCTGCGCAAGCGATATCGACATCGCGCAGATGTGCCTTGCCATCGATGCTCGCACGCCGGTCGACGAGCGCTCGGTGGAAAGTGGCCTGGGAATCTTCGAAGAGCTTGGTTTCTGTCGCATTTCGGGGTTTGACGACACCCGTCGCATCGCGATGGCCGAAAACCCCGGCCGTGTGCAATTGAGCAGGTCAATTCGCTATTTGGAGGGCTTGCGCTCGCGCATGGAGTTCTCGGCTTTCCGGAGTTGGGCGCTCGATTCGTGCGCTTCTGATATGCTAGCCAAAGTTAACCGCCCGATCGTACCGCGGGCCTAGGGGAAGGGGACCTCGATGGATGCCGCAGCCCGTACCGCCCATGATTCCACCCTCCAGCCGTTCTCGGAGATGGAGCACTATAAGCATGCCGATGAGCTGCCGCCCGAGATTATGGCGGACAGCTACGACAAACTGGAGCGCCTGTGCCTCAAATATATGAATGAGGACGACTTTTCTAAGGTGGAGCAGGCCTATTGCTTTGCTGCCGAGAAGCACTGCAACCAAAAGCGCCGCTCGGGTGAGATGTACATCAACCATCCCGTCGAGGTGGCCATCATTTTGGCCGATCTCAAGATGGACTGCGATGTAGTGTGCGCCGCGCTGCTGCACGATACCGTCGAGGATACCGAGACCTCGCTTGCCGATGTTTCCGGCCTGTTTGGCGATACGGTGGCCGAGCTCGTCGATGGCGTGACCAAGCTCACCAACATCGAAGTCGACAGTATGGACGAGAAACAGGCGCTCACGCTGCGAAAGATGTTCCTCGCCATGTCCAAGGACATCCGCGTCATCATCGTTAAGCTTGCCGACCGTCTGCACAACATGCGCACCCTTGCAGCCCTGCGTGAGGACCGTCGCCTGTTTAAGGCTCGCGAGACCATGGACGTGTATGCGCCCCTGGCCGACCGTCTGGGCATGAGCTCCATTAAATGGGAGCTCGAGGACCTGTCCTTCTTCTACCTGGAGCCCGATGCCTACCAGCGCATCGCACGCATGGTGGCGGAGTCGCGCGAGGTCCGTGAGCGCTATCTGGCCGAGACCATCAAGACGCTCACCGACGAGCTCAACCGCATTGGCCTGGAAGACTTCCAGATCAACGGCCGTTCCAAGCACTATTGGTCCATCTACCAAAAGATGAAGCGCAAGGGCAAGGAATTCTCCGAGATCTACGACCTGGTGGCACTGCGCGTCATCACGCATTCGGTGCGCGATTGCTACTCCACGCTCGGCGCGGTGCACACGCTGTGGCACCCCATGCCCGGCCGCTTTAAAGACTATATCGCCATGCCCAAGGTCAATAACTACCAGTCGCTCCACACGACGGTCATCGGCCCCACGGCTCGCCCGCTCGAGATTCAGATTCGAACCTATGAGATGCATGAGCAGGCCGAGTACGGCATTGCCGCCCACTGGCTATATAAGAAGTCGGGCGGATCGTCTGCTTCCAAGACCAATGACGCTCAACGTTTGGACGACCAGATCAACTGGCTCAAGCATTCGCTCGATTGGGCGGCTTCCGACGAGATCACCGATGCCAAGGAATACCTGCATTCGCTGAAGGTCGACCTCTTCGATCAGGAGATCTTTGTCTTTACGCCCAAGGGCGAGGTCATGGCGCTTCGTGCCGGCTCCACGCCGCTCGACTTTGCCTACGCCGTTCACACCGAGGTGGGAAACCATTGCGTCGGCGCCAAAATCAACGGTGCGGTGGCTCCGCTCACGCACGAGATTAAGACGGGTGACCGTGTCGAGATTCTGACTAACAAGAGTTCCAAGCCGTCGCGTGATTGGCTCAAGATCGTTAAGACACCTTCCGCCAAGTCAAAGATCCGCCGCTATTTTGCCGCTGCGACCAAGGACGACGACGCTGCTGCTGGTCGCGATATGCTGGCTAAGGACCTGCGTAAGCGTGGCTATGGCATTTCTACGCCGCGTTCGACGCGTGCGCTCAACGCCGTGGCGGAGCAGTTTAACTTCAAGCAGCTCGAGGACCTGTTTGCCGCCGTCGGCGCCGGCAAGGTTGCCCCGCGCGCTGTGGGCAATAAGGTCGAGCAAATCTTGGACCCCAAGCCCGAGGAACAGCTCACCAAGGCCGAGGCTATCGCCGAGGTCGTGAAGCAGCCTGCTCGCGGCTCCAACCGCAAGCCGCAAAAGCGCGGCAAGAGCGCCAGTAACGGCATTATCGTCAAGGGCGAGAGCAACAGCGGCCTACTGGTCCGTCTGGCTCATTGCTGCAACCCCGTGACGGGCGACGACATCGTCGGCTTCATCACGCGCGGTCGTGGCGTTTCGGTGCATCGCGCCAACTGTCCCAACGTCAAGGGTCTTATGGAGCATCCCGAGCGCATGATCGAAGTGGAGTGGGACGGCGCTGCCGACACCCTCTTCCAGGTCGAGATCGTGGTCGAGTGCCTGGACCGCATGGGCCTGCTCAAGGATGTCACCATTGCCATTGGCGATGCGGGCGGCAATATCCTTTCTGCCGCCACGTCGACCAACCGCGAGGGTATTGCAACCCTGCGCTTTATGGTCGAGATCTCGGACGCGAGTGGTCTGGATCCGCTGCTGGCCTCCATCAGCAGCGTTGACTCGGTCTACGACGCGCGCCGCCTGATGCCCGGTGAGGGTGGAGCCCAGCTTAAGCGCCGCGTTTAGTCGCGACGAACGTGTCACATTATCGATATTCGCTACACTCGAGGCATCGTTTGATGCCTCGAGTTCTATAGAGAGGAGAGGGACATGAGTGCTGTGTCCTTGGATTTAACTCCCAAGGGATCGGTCGAGATCGAGACGCTCGTAAACGGTCCCATTCAGACCAATAGCTATGCTGTTATTTCGGACAATGAGTGCGTGATTATCGATCCCGCATGGGAAGGCGAACGCCTGGTGGAGCATATTCGAGCCGAGCATCCCGGCGTACGCGTGTTTGGCGCCGTATGCACTCATGGCCATGCCGATCATGTTGGTGGTGTTGCAGGCGTGCGAACCACCGTTGGCGAGGGCTGCCAGTATGAGCTGTGTGCTAAGGATGTGGCGGTGCCGCATGCGAACATCGAGGAACAGCGAGCTATGTGGGGCATTGAGACGCCTGACCCCGGGGAGCCGACGCACCTGCTCGCCGAGGGAGATGCTATCAAGGTGGGCGATATCTACCTGCAGGTGATCGAGACGCCAGGGCATACGCCGGGCGGGATCGTCTTGTTTGCTGCCACCGAGCAGGGGAACATTGCCTTTGTGGGCGACACCCTGTTTCCGGGTGGGCACGGCCGCACCGATCTTTCTGGAGGAGACGAGGCGGCGATTCTGCGCTCGCTCTCCAAGCTCGCCCGGCTTCTCCCGCCCGATACCGTTTGCCTAACCGGTCATGGCGATTCGACCACCATGGCACGCGAGCTCATGCAGAACCCTTTCATGCAGATTTAGCTTAATAGTCGGCTTTTGAAGCACGAGAAGCGTCCAAACGTCAAGCTATTTTTCCCCAACGGGTCGATTTCGTAGGGCAAACGGTCAAAAAAGTCTGTTTGGACGATATTCGTGAACAAACGAACGTTTATGCTCGGGTGCGCCGTGGTAAAATCTCAGGCGTTATCGGAGCAACCTTACAGGAGGTTTCTTTTATGCTCGTCAACGCAGCAGACATGCTCAAGAAGGCCGAGGCCGGCAAGTACGGTCTTGGTGCCTTCAACACCAACAACCTCGAGTGGACCCTGGCTATTCTCCAGGCCGCCGAGGAGGCCAAGTCTCCGCTGATCCTTCAGTGCACCGCTGGTGCCGCTAAGTGGATGGGCGGTTTCAAGGTCTGCGCCGACATGGTCAAGGCTGCCGTCGAGGCCACGGGCGTTACCGTTCCCGTCGCCCTTCACCTCGATCACGGTTCTTACGAGGACTGCTTCAAGTGCATCGAGGCCGGCTTCACGTCCATCATGTATGACGGCTCTCACGAGGAGACCTTCCAGCTTAACCTCGACCGCACCAAGGAGCTCGTTGAGCTTGCTCACTCCAAGGGCATGTCCATCGAGGCCGAGGTCGGCGGCATCGGCGGCACCGAGGACGGCGTGACCTCCAGCGGCGAGCTCGCTGATCCTGCTGAGTGCAAGCAGATCGCTGACCTGGGTGTCGACTTCCTCGCCTGCGGCATCGGCAACATCCACGGCGTGTACCCCGCCGACTGGGCTGGTCTTTCCTTCGAGCGTCTGGGCGAGATTAAGGCCCAGACCGGTGACCTGCCCCTCGTTCTGCACGGTGGCACCGGCATCCCCGAGGATCAGATCAAGAAGGCCATCTCCCTGGGCATCTCCAAGATCAACGTCAACACCGACCTGCAGCTCGTCTTCGCCAAGGGCGTCCGCGAGTACATCGAGGCTGGCAAGGATCAGCAGGGCAAGGGCTTTGACCCCCGCAAGCTCCTCAAGCCTGGTCGCGACAACATCGTTGCCCGCACCAAGGAGCTCATGGAGGAGTTTGGCTCCGTCAACAAGGCGTAAGCGTCGCTAAACTTCCCGCCGGAAGCCCCGTCCCCCTACACTGTTTCCTTTGCGCTCACCTGGCTTTGCCAGAAGTCGCGCCAAGAAAACAGCTCCGGGGGACGGGGCTTCCTTCGTTTAACGCCGCAGGGTTACGAGTCTGAATTAAGATGGCTACTGGCTTTGCCAGAAGTCGCGCGACGGAATCAGCTCCGGGGAAACGGGGCCTCCTTTGTTAACTTGCTACAGGGTTACTGGTCTGATTTTAGTTATATGGTTACCGTTCAGCGGTGTTGATGGCTCCCTTGTTGGGGCTTTCTTTTTATCTCGCTACAATGGGCTTCAAGCGTTCTAGTGACTTGGAGTTTTGGTATGGCTGTTATTAATGTGCTGCCTTCGGATGGGAAGGTTATTGACGAGGGTCCAGTTGGTTGCTCTGCTGATGTTTGCTGTGATGACTTTCGTCATCTCGATGTTGGACTGCCGCCCGAGATTCTTCGTCTTATGGATGCCGGGTATTTGACGCAGGCTGTTGCTGCCTGCGATCGCCTTTTGGAGCAGAACTCCGAGCCTTCGCTGGCTGCTTGTGTTCGTGCCGAGCGGTATCGCATGCTCGAGACGCCGCTTCATTTTTCGGTGTCGCGCGACCAGGCTATTGCGATGATTCGCGAGGAGTGGCCAGAGTTTACCGAAGAGCAGTTTGATGACCTGATTAATCGTAAGCGTATTGACTGGCGCTTTATCGATGGCGAACTGTTCGTTCTCGACAACTTCCTCGATTCGCTTCGCGTATATCCCAAAGAGGTTCCCGGCATGCGGCCCGATTCTACGGACGGAATAGCACTGCGCAACGAGATGCTCAAGGAGATGGAGTCACAAAACGGATTGGCTCGCGTCATTACGCTTAAAGCGTCCGTGTCTGTCCCCGGCGCTCTGGAAGGGGAGACCGTTCGCGCGTGGCTACCCGTTGCCGCCGCCTGTCGTCAACAGTCTCATATCGAGGTTCTCGATATGACGCCGGAGGGTGCTGTTGCCCCCGCGAATGCTTCGGCGCGTACCGCCTCGTGGTCTTCTTCGAGTGAGCGCTCATTCTCGGTGACCTATCGCTATCAAATTGATGCCGCTTATCGTGATGTCTATGGGGGTGCGCTTCCGGTGCATCCTTGCATGGACACGCCACTGCCCGTGGACACCTCCGAGGACCGTCCGCACATTGCATTCACGCCGTATCTACAGCAGCTGACAGCCCGTGTCATTGACGGGCTCGAGGATCCGCTCGATCGCGCCCGTGCTATCTATGATTACCTGACGCAGTACATCGACTATCGCTATCAGCCGCCGTACTTGCTTTTGGGATCTATTGCCGATGACTGCGCGCATTCGCTCCGCGGCGATTGCGGCGTTATGGCGCTCACGTTTATCACCATGTGCCGTATCGCGGGCGTGCCTGCCCGTTGGCAGAGCGGCCTGTATGTTGCGCCCGATTCGGTGGGGTCGCACGACTGGGCAGAGTTCTATACGCCGCAGACCGGATGGCTCAACGCCGACGTGTCATTTGGATCTTCTGCTCGCAGGATGGGGGAGGAGTGGCGCCGCCGTCACTACTTTGGCAATCTCGACCCGTGGCGTATGGTGGCCAACAATCGATTCCAGGCAGAGTTTGAGCCCTCTTTCGACGGCATGCGCGAGGACCCTTACGATAACCAGATGGGTGAGGCTTCGGTCGACGGTCGCGGATGCCGTCGGCGCGAGATGCTCCGCACGGTCGAACTCATCGAAATGCTCGAAGTTCCATTTTCGGACTAATCGGTAGAAAGCTGTGATAAACTAACTCACGCATTGCGTGCCCGAGTGGCGGAATTGGCAGACGCAGTGGACTCAAAATCCACCGTTGGCAACAACGTGCGAGTTCGAGTCTCGCCTCGGGCACCATACATGCAAGTGAGCGTTCAAGGGGGTTGCGGCCCCCTTTTTCGTGCCGAACTCGCGTGAGCGCGCGAAGCGTTAAGCAAACAGGCCTGTGGCCTGTTTGTAGCGGAGCGTGGCGAGGGCGCCACGCGCCCGAAGCCCGGGGCTTCGCGAAGCGAAGGCCCTTCGAGTCTCGCCTCGAGCACCATACATGCAAGCGAGCGTTCAAGGGGGTCAAGGTCCCTTTTTCGTGTACGTAATGTGATAACGCGCTGTACGTGTTATTATTCGCAAGGCGTTGTTCCCGCAATGCCCTAAAGAGGAACCTGAGGGTTCCCACCTTTTGGCGCCAATGAGCAGCTGACTGGTCATACAACTTAGATTCCCTTCCTCAAATCGAGGAAGTCTATGTGTACGACCTGGTTGCTGAGAAGCGCCGGGTTATTTTTTTATGAATGGAGGTAGGGAAAATAGCTAAGTCTGATGACACCCGCATCAACGACGAGATCACTGCATCTTCGTGTCGTTTGATTGGCGTCGATGGCTCTCAGCTCGGCCTGTTCGCCATCCGCGATGCCCAGCGCGTCGCCGACGATCAGGGTCTCGACCTGGTCGAGATCGCTCCCAACGCGGAGCCGCCGGTCTGCAAGGTCATGGACTACGGTAAGTTCAAGTACCAGCAGGCCATGAAGGCCAAGGCTGCTCGTAAGAACCAGTCCAAGGTCGAGGTCAAGGAAATGAAGTTCCGACCCAAGATCGACGTTGGCGACTACGAGACCAAGAAGGGCCACGTTCTGCGTTTCCTCAAGAAGGGCGCACGCGTTAAGATCACCATCATGTTCCGCGGCCGTGAGATGGCTCACCCGGAGCAGGGCCTTAACGTTCTCGAGCGTCTCGCCGAGGATCTCAAGCCTTACGCTACGGTCGAGTCCAAGCCTAAGATGGAAGGCCGTAACATGCTTATGCTGCTCGCCCCGATTAAGGGCGCCTTCGATGAGGATAAAGCGGCAAGCGATAGCAAGTAACTAGTGTTCTGTAACCGATTAAGGAGTATTTCATGCCTAAGATGAAGTCCCACAGCGGCACCAAGAAGCGTTTCCGCAAGACTGGTACCGGCAAGCTTATGCGCGCCAAGGCTTTCAAGAGCCACATCCTGAGCAAGAAGTCCACCAAGCGTAAGCGTGGCTTCCGTCAGGAGACCGAGATCGCCGCTGCCGACCGCAAGGTCATCAAGTCGCGTCTCGCCTAAGTTCGCGTTCCCGTTTTTCGTTTTACCGTCTAGGAGTTGATAGAACATGGCACGTATTAAGCGCGCTGTTGCCGCCAAGAAGAAGCGCCGTACCGTTATGCACCGTGCGAAGGGTTACTACGGTGCCGCTTCGCGTACTTACAAGCATGCTAAAGAGCAGGTCCAGCACTCCCTGCAGTATCAGTATCGTGATCGCCGCAACAAGAAGCGCGAGATCCGTTCTCTCTGGATCACCCGTATCAACGCTGCTGCTCGCCTGAACGACATCTCTTACTCTCAGTTCATGCACGGCCTGAAGGTTGCCGGCATCGAGCTCGACCGCAAGGTCCTGGCTCAGATGGCTTACGAGGACATCGAGTCCTTCAACGAGCTGGCTGCCATTGCCAAGAAGGCTCTCGAGGCCTAATAGATTCTCTTGAATCGCTAGGGGAGTGTCGCGTTGTGCGCGGCGCTCCCTCTTTTTATCTGAAGCGCGGTTTACATTGCTAAAAGCGCGGGTAGATAGACACTTACAGGTGACCGATCTCTATATATTTCTAAACCAAAGGGTCATCATCTGATACGTGCGGAAGATCCGCACCAGTCTTTCTATTAGCTATAGAAAGCGATATGTTGTGTAGGACTTGTGAAGAGTGGAATTGACGACCCACAGGGCTTCGCGGTCTGGCAATATATCTCCTTGCCGCGCGGCCCGGTCGGACCGGATCAGCCG
>NZ_NKXR01000011.1 GCF_002232035.1 Collinsella sp. TF06-26 | reverse complement strand
CGTGGGTTATACCCTAAGAGCAAACCACCCTTTTTAAGGGTGGTTCTGATTTGGACCACCACAAAGGTGCCTGCCCGACGGGTCCTTATTTCGATGGGGTCCAGGTTATTTCGTCGTCAAATAGCCAAGTGCGTGCCGAGCCACTGTTGCGCGCTGTCTGCGGATCGGGCTCGCAGGTTTGTTCGTAGGCATCTTCGGTACACTGATCCATAAAACTGACGACTGCCGTCTGGTCGCCCTCCATGACGTAGATTACGTCGCCATCCGAGATATAGACCCCCGGCCCTTCATTGTCCACATAGCCGGGGTCGTATGAGACGTTGCACAGTCTGCTCCCGTTTGCCGCATCGAGTTCAAGGGTCGAATAATACCCGCCATTCATTTGGCTGTTCTTGGCTCGATATATTACGGCGCCGTACCACCGCTTAAACGTCTTGCCTTTGAGCAACTCGGCTGCCCTACCGATAAGCTGCTCATCTTTGGTGTAGCGCATGGCCCCAAGTTCGATACGGGGATAGTTGCTGACCCCAAGCGCTGCGGGCGTACCGTCAAAATCGACGGTGATCGAATCGGGTTTGACGATATCGGTGAGGATTTCGATGGGATAGCTTACGGTCTCAACCGCCGCCTGCGTTGCAGAGGCGGGGAGAAATGCGAGATAGATAATTCCTACGCCGACTGCGGTAATCGCAAACGCTAAGACGAGCAGGCCGATATAGGTGGAGCGTTTCACGGCGAGTACCTCGCAAACAGTATGCATTCATTAAGATAAGTGATACCAGCTTACGACAATATTCAAAAGAAAGCGACCGTCCGGAATGAGGGGGCTGAAAGGCCCCATTGGGCTTCGATTTGGGGTCGCCAAACGTAGGCTGGGCTTGATGCCGCCTCTTTTAATCGGGGCTGATTCTTCTCTGGACCACCACAAAGGGGATGCAGTTCATTTGTGGTGGTTTCGTTTGTCTCGATCTGTAACGTCTTGGCCGCTAAAAGTGGGCCTGGTGTTACAGGTTGAGATTTTCGGACGGGGCTCCGCGGTTAATCTCGATCTGTAACATCTGGGCCCCAATTTGCCGAGTAGTTGTTACAGATTGAGACAAACGGTTGCCGTCGATCGCTTCATCTAAATCTGTAACACCTGGGACCGAAAAGGGCCGCTGGATGTTACAGGTTGAGACAGCGGGGTGTGTTGGAGCGAAAACCACCACAAAGGCCCCTTGCGGTGGTTTTTGAGGGGCCAAATGTTTTCCTGTTAGAGTCCAACGCGGACTGTTGGCACCTTTAGTTGTTAGCGGCGGGAAACGGCCGCATGATTAAATAGTTGAACTATTCTCACTACTTTCACTATTTGCACTATTGATACTATAATCACGATAACGACGACAGTAGGAAGGTGGGGACATTGAAGCGCACGATAATCAACCCGTTTAAGCCGACCGCTGGCGCTGAACCTCCGGTCCTTATCGGACGCGAGCGGGTTATTGATGATTTTAGGGACGGCATCGAAGAAGGCGTGGGCGCCCCCGGAAGGCTCATGCGCATTACCGGCCCGCGCGGGTCGGGCAAGACGGCGCTGTTGACAGAGCTCGGCGATATTGCGAAGTCGTATGGTTGGCGCGTGGTTGACGTGACTGCGGCGGGCAGTATCGTCGACGCCATCCAACATGAGCTCGCACGCACCTCGGACAATACCGAGCTTCATTTAGAAGCAAGTCTTGGTGTGGTGAAAGCGGGCGTATCTAAGTCCTTGACCGGGCCTGAGACGTTGCGGGGCGTCTTGACGAGCGTGGCGTCGCGGGAAACGCAACATGGTGCCGGTCTGCTGGTGACGGTCGATGAAATACAGGATGCGGATGCTGATGACGTGCGGCTCGTTGCAGCGGCCGTGCAGCACCTTATCCGCGAACGCAAGAATATCGCGTTTGTATTTGCTGGCTTGACCATGGGCGTAATGGACCTCATCAACGGCCGTGCCCTTACATTTCTACAACGAGCTAAGGCTGAGGAGCTCGCCTCGATTCCGCTGTCGGATGTTTCGGATTCGATGGCTTCAACCGTGGAAGGTGCCGGTTTGCACTTGGATGGCAAGGCGCTTGAAATGACGGCTTGTGCTACGAGGGGATATGCGTATCTCGTGCAACTCGTGGGCTATCGCGTATTCGCGAATGCGCGCAGGCATGCCGACCGCGATGCGTCGATTTCACTTGAGGATGCCCAGAAGGGCATTGAAGATGCGTATGGGGAGTTTGAGGGCTCCGTGCTCGACGTTGCCCTTGCCGATTTGCCGCTTCGCGCGATTGAGTACCTCATTGCCATGGCCAAGCATGAGGGGAATGTGCCGACCAAAGAGATCGCAGCGGGGCTCTCCTTGCCCCCTGCGAGCCTGACAGCGACACGACGGCAACTTATCAAGGCACAGGTTATCGATGCGCCCTCACGCGGCATGGTGAGGTTCTCGATTCCATTGCTGCGCGAATATCTGCTTAAGAGCTCGAATGAAATCCTATCAAGATATTGATATTTGTCGGATAGCTTGAAGGGGCCAAAAGCCAACGTCGGAGACTAAAAACGGCCTTCAACGCCGGCGATTGGTCCCTGCCAACCCAAAGAAGCCGCCGCAGGGATGGTTCCTGCGGCGGCTTCTTGCATCGTAGGGCGGAAATGATCGCCGAAAACCACCACAAAGGGGACGGGCACCTTTGTGGTGGTGGGGAGCGAGCTCGATGTCGCCGTTCGGGTTGAGCAACATTTCGATGAAAACCTCTACAGGATTTCGTCCGGGCTGGCGGATTTGGTCGTTTTGGGGATGCCGAGTTTGGACGATGCGAAATCGTCAACATTGTCCTTGATCCCATCTTTAGTGAAGACGGTGACCGTATAGGTGCTGTGCCCAAATTCGCTTTTGTCGCGTATCGCCCAGGCCTGCCAGTAGGCAGCTCTGCCTCGCTCTCTGATTTTTCCAATGCGGCGGAGTTCTGTTCGCTTTAATTTCTGGTCGCTGTCGACGGTTCGGCCGACCTCATCGGTGAGCCCGCACTGTTCAAGCAGTTTGTCGAGGACTTGGTTCATGTGACGCTCATCGGTGTTTGGAGCATAGTCGTAAGCGAGGGTGATGGAGGCAAGGGGTTGGTCATCGATCAGATAGTTCATCGCTTGAGGTTCAAGGTTGAAGTAGGGAGAACGTCCGTCGACCTGACCGAGCAGCGGCAGCTTTGACCGCCAAAGCCCGGTGGGAATTGCATCTTCGTAGAGCACACCGCGGCAGATAAAGGAGAGCGAGGTGGCACGCGAGCCGGCGTCGACCATCCCGCACAAATCGAAGGGCGAGGCGATACCCAGGGAAAAGGGTGTGACGACGATAAGAAAGAGCATCACGATGGGTATGGCGAGAATGGCAATGACGTTGCGAGCAGTAGAATAAGACGACTTCATATCTGCTCCTTGAGACGAAGAGCTATCAAGAACGAGAGAAATGAATATGCTTTAATCACAGTTCATTTTAACCTCAATACGAGCAGGAATAACGGATATTAGGAGCGAGCTCGATGTTGATGTGGACCAACACAAAGGTGCCTGTCCCCTTTGTGGTGGTTCCGTTTGTCTCGATCTGTAACAGCTGGGCTGTTAAAAGCGGGCTTGGTGTTACAGATTGAGATTTTTTGGGCGGGGCTCCGCGCTCCATCTCAATCTGTAACACCTGGGACCGAAAAGGGCTGCCAGATGTTACAGATTGAGACAGTTGGGTTCCACGGTCGCGCCGGACCGACACTCTCAAGTCCTATCTTTCAATCACTCAGAAAATCTTATATATAGGGACTTAGATTTGTGTATAAGATCGCGTAAAGCTGGCAACAATACTTCTCGAACAACGTGAAGCCGCCCCGTAGGGCGGCCACCCCAAGAGAGGTGATTCCATGAGAATCGATAAGCTAGCAATGACGTCGCGCGAGGCGCTGCAGACCGCCATGGGCACGGCTGCCGATGCGCAGGCCGGCGCGGTGGAGCCGATTCACCTGCTGTCCGCCCTGCTCGGTGCCGGCGAGCGCAATATCTCCGTGATCATCGAGCGCATCGGTGCCGACCCGGCTCAGCTCGCACGCTCCACGCAGGATGCCATCGACCATGCACCCAAGGTTTCGGGCGAGGGCCAGCAGATGGGTCTTTCCAATGAGCTCGTCCGCGTCATCGAGAAGGCCGAGAAGAAGGCCACCAAGATGGGCGACAGCTTTGTGGTGACCGAGCATCTGCTGATGGCGCTTGCCGAGGACAAGGGCGAGGCTGGTCGCGTGCTGCGCGACGCCGGCGTCACCAAGGAGCGCATCGAGCAGGTTTACGAGGAGCTGCGTGGCGATGACCGCGTGACGTCTGCCGAGGACAAGACCCAGTTTGAGGCGCTGGAGCAGTACGGCCGCAATATCTGCGACCTTGCCCGCGCCGGCAAGCTCGACCCGGTCATCGGCCGTACCGATGAGATTCGCCGCACCATCCAGGTCCTGTCCCGCCGCACCAAGAACAACCCTGTGCTCATCGGCGAGCCGGGCGTGGGCAAGACGGCCATCGTCGAGGGCATCGCCCAGCGCATCGTTGCCGGTGACGTGCCAAGCACTCTGCGCGACCGCGACCTCATCGAGCTCGACATGAGCGCGCTGGTCGCCGGCGCCAAGTACCGCGGCGAGTTCGAGGACCGCTTGAAGGCCGTGCTCAAAGAAGTGCAAAAATCCGAGGGCAAGGTCATCCTGTTCATCGATGAGCTCCACACCATCGTGGGCGCGGGTGCCACCGAGGGCTCTATGGACGCCGGCAATATCCTCAAGCCGGCGCTCGCCCGTGGGGATCTGCATGCAATCGGCGCGACCACGCTCGACGAATACCGCAAGTACATCGAGAAGGATGCGGCGCTCGCCCGTCGTTTCCAGACCGTGATGGTCAGCGAGCCTACCGTCGAGGACACCATCTCGATCCTGCGTGGCCTCAAGGAGAAGTACGAGATCTTCCACGGCGTGCACATCACCGATAGCGCACTCGTGGCCGCCGCCGACCTTTCCGACCGCTACATCGCCGACCGCTTCCTGCCCGACAAGGCCATCGACCTGGTCGATGAGGCCGCAAGCCGCTTGCGCATGGAGCTCGACAGCATGCCGGTCGAGATTGACGCCACCACGCGTCAGCTCACCCAGCTGCAGATCGAGGAGCAGGCACTCATGAAGGAGACCGACGACGCCTCCAAGGAGCGTCTGGAGGCTCTGCGCCAAGAGATCGCCGAGGTCCAAGAAAAGCTCAACGTGCAAAAGGCCGGCTGGCTCAACCAGAAGAACGCCATCGACCACGTGCAGGAGCTTAAGGGCCAGCTCGACGAGGCCAAGAGCGAAGAGGAGCGCGCGACGCGCAATGGCGATCTGGGCCGTGCGTCCGAGCTGCGCTACTCCGTGATTCCGGGTCTGCAGCAGCAGATTCAGGATTCCGAGGCTGCGCTCGAGGCGCAAAAGCAGCAGGACGGCGAGGGCCTCAACGAGCAGGTGACCTCCGATGAGATCGCCGAGGTCGTGAGCGCCTGGACCGGCGTGCCCGTGTCCAAGATGATGCGGGGCGAGCTCGACAAGCTGAAGGGCTTGGAGGGCGAGCTGCATAAGCGCGTCATCGGCCAGGACGAGGCCGTTTCCGCCGTCGCCGCGGCCGTGCGCCGCAGCCGTGCGGGCCTCTCCGATCCGGACAAGCCCATTGGCAGCTTCTTCTTCCTGGGCCCCACCGGCGTGGGCAAGACCGAGCTCGCCAAGGCGCTGGCCGAGTGCCTGTTCGACGACGAGCGCGCGCTCGTGCGTATCGACATGTCCGAGTACATGGAGAAGTTCAGCGTCCAGCGTCTGATCGGTGCGCCTCCGGGATACGTGGGCTACGACGAGGGCGGCCAGCTCACCGAGGCCGTGCGCCGTCGTCCGTACTCCGTGATCTTGCTCGATGAGATGGAGAAGGCTCATCCGGATGTCTTTAACGTGCTATTGCAGGTGCTTGACGACGGCCGTCTGACCGATGGCCAGGGTCGCCAGGTGTCCTTCAAGAACACGATTATCATCATGACGTCCAACGTGGGTTCCAAGGCTATCGCCGATCTGTCCGGCAAGGACGAGGAGGAGATGCGCCATCAGGTCGACGCGGCCATGGCTCAAACCTTCCGCCCCGAGTTCCTCAACCGTATCGACGATATCGTGGTGTTCCATCCGCTCGGCATGGCACAGATCGAGAAGATCGTCGACATCCAGCTTGCCGACGTCCGCGCACGCCTGGCCAACGAGCGCATGACGCTTGCCATCACCCCGGCGGCCAAGCAGATGCTCGCCGTGGGTGGCCTGGACCCCGTGTTCGGTGCCCGTCCGCTCAAGCGCCTGGTCCAGCGCGAGGTCGTGGACGCCATCGCCGCCGCCATCATCGACGGTACGGTGCGCGAGGGCGATCAGGTGACGGTCGATGTCGATAAGGACGGTGCTTTTACCGTCGTGTGCGACAACACGCCGTCTGCTACCTACGAGGTCCCCGACGCCGAGTAGATTTTGGGACCGGCTTAAAACCGCCCCTCATCGCAAAACGCCAAGGGCGGCGGATCCAATTGGATCCGCCGCCCTTTTTCGTGCGACAATCGATGATGTTGAACGGATGCGATGCAAGGAGATGCGCAGATGACAGACAAGAACAAGACGAACACGCCGGCGACCGATGCCGCACCCGCCGCACCCAAGCCTGCGCCTAAGCCGGCACCCAAGCCGCGCGACCCCTACATCCGTGCCGAGAACGAGGATGACGACGGCTACGATCCCTACAGCGACCGCCGCCCCGAGCGCGAGCCGCTGTTCGAAGCCGACCCCTGGCGCTAACGAACTCATTTGGGACGGGGCTCTTTTAGCTACTTGGGCTGCTATGTGAGCCAGCATCTAATAGGAGCCGCTAGCCCTGGCCTTTGATGTTCGGCAACAGATGATTTTTCCAGGACGGGGTTTTTTAAATCTCTCTGTACCTAATGATCTTTTAAGACTCTGCTAGACCGGAATTGACATGAGGCGACAATAGACAACACCCCCGTGGAGTTTTGCGTTCTATGGGAACGTTGCCTATCAATACTTCATGTCAATCCCGGTCTAACAGAGCCATTTTATTTGTATAGCACCGCCTCCCTTGGCTACAATCGCCCCAAGTGACCTAAGAGCAAAAGGGGCAGCGCCGTGATTACGTACGACACCAAAACCGAGATTCTCAAGACACTCGACAAGATGACGCGCGACCTTAACCTGTGCAACATCGACAACTTCACGACGGCTAAGATCGCGAGCGAATGCCATGTGAGCCGCAGTCTGGCGAGCCAGTATCTTAACGAGCTCGTTCGTCAGGGCGACGTTATCAAGGTCAACGCCCGCCCGGTGCTCTATTTCCATCGCCACTCCGTCGAACGCTACTTTAGGCATGCGTTCGATAAATCCGAATATGCCTCGATAGACGAGCTGCTGGGTGCTGCGGGCATCGACGAAGAAGAGGACTTTGACAAGGCCATCGGCTTCGACCTTACGTACGGGACATGCGTCGACCACCTCAAGAGCGCCATCCGCTATCCGCCACATGGGCTCCCGGCGCTTTTGATCGGCGAGCCGGGGACGGGCAAGCGCATGATGAGCGAGCTCACTTTTGAGTACGGCGTCAATGCGGGGATTCTGCCGACGCAGGCCCGCTACGTGCGCATCGACTGCAAACGACCCGTCGAGGCGATAGAGGTCGAGTACGAGATCTTTGGTGCGGACGGCTTTGGTGGTGCGGTCAAAGAGGCCAACGGCGGCGTGATCTACCTGAGCGGCTACGACCACTTGCCCCGCGTGGCGCGTGAACGTATCCTGCAACGCATCGGTGCCGGCGACCCTACGGGCGAGACCGCGCGCGGCACGTCGGACGTGCCTCCCGCCCGCTTCTTGCTCTCGTCCGCCCTGCCTGCCGACAGCGATATCGTCAAGGGTATCGCGCGCTTTGTGCCCATCACCGTCACGCTCCCGCGCCTGGCGGAGCGCAGCGTCGAGGAGCGCACGCTCTTTGTGATGCACTACCTGCGCGTCGAGGGCCGTCGCGTGGGTGCCGACATCGCGGTAAGCCGCGGCGCCCTGCGCGCCCTCGTCGACGCCGACTTCAAGGACAACATCGACGGCCTCCGCTCATGTATCACCAACTGCTGCGCGGGCGCCTATCTCAACCGCGAGAGCGAGACGCTCACCATCCAGACCTACAATCTGCCCTCCAGCGTGCTGGGCAAGACGGCGCCCGAGCCCGACGACGACCAGCTCGTGAGCGGCGACAAGGATGTCAACGACCCGTCCGTGCGCGTGACGGGCTTTTTCCAAAAGATTGTCGACCCCGTTGAGGCACTCGAGCGCGGTCAGGTGAGCTTCACCGAGTTCTTTACCAGCGCGACCATGGCGGTGCGTGCCTACGACGACTACATGAACTTCGACTTTGAGAACAAGAGCGTCAACCCGCGCGTGGGCGCCTACGAGAAGATGGTCGCGCCCGTGATCGAGCAGGTGAACCACGCCTACGGCATCGAGCTTACGCGCAAGATCTCGCGCTCCATCGCGCAGTCGCTCTTTACGCAGCTCTGGGGCGGTGCGGGCCTGAGCAAGTGGCGGATCGCCAATGCGGACGCCGTGGAGCGGACTCTGACGCTTTTGGAGAAGAACCAACCCGGCACGGCGACCGTTGTGGAGGAAATCGCCGCCAAGACCAAGACAGCCCTCGGCATGGAGCTCGATGCGCTCTCACGCACGGTGCTCTTTATCGAGGTGGGGGACGCCCTGCGCGCCACGGGAGGCCCGCGCGACTACCTGGGCGTGGTGGTGTGCCACGGCTATTCCACCGCCACGAGCATCGCCGACGCCGCCGACCGCATCCTGCGAACGCATGTCTTCGAGGCCATCGACATGACCTACGACCAGGAGGTCACCGAGATCGTGGGGCAGCTCTCGCGCCTGCTCGCGCGCTACTCGCACTGCAAGACGGTGGCGATCCTGGTGGACATGGGTTCGCTCGAAAAGATCAACGACGCCATTACAGGGCTCACGACGTGCGACATCCACATCGTCAACAACGTGTCGACCGGCCTTGCCCTCGAGGTGGGAAGCGCGCTCATCGCCCACGCCGATCTGGACGAGGTGCTCGCCCACGCCTCGGCGGGGCTCGCGCCCAGCTACAGCGTGGTGAGGGGTTCGGTCGAAAACGACGCCGTGGCGTTTTGCTCGGAGTCGGGTATCGAGGCAGCCGACAAGATCCGCCAGATCGTGCAGAACAGCCTCCCCGGCACGCCCGAGGTGCAGCTCGTGACCTGCGACTACCCCATGCTCGCCCAAAAGGGCGACGGCGCCCCGGTCTTTAGCGACTACCGCG
The DNA here is from genome assembly GCF_002232035.1 of Collinsella sp. TF06-26. Classification (GTDB taxonomy): domain Bacteria; phylum Actinomycetota; class Coriobacteriia; order Coriobacteriales; family Coriobacteriaceae; genus Collinsella. The sequence continues at coordinate 82,673 of NZ_NKXR01000011.1, read as the reverse complement.
TGCGCGCCGTCGTGGGCACCATGGACCCGGGCATCGTGTCGGTGCCGTTTGTGGGGCTCGAGGACATTCTCTACGAGGGAAGCTCCGACGCGCTCGACCGGGCGCTCTTCCCGCTCGTGGACCCCGAGAGCGTCCAGGAGTTCCATGCCAACCTCCTGCGCAACCTGACCCTTCGCAACGTGATCGAGTCCATTACGATCCTTAACCCCGAGATGCTCTACATCGAGGCCGACCGCGCGGTCAAGCGCTTGGCGGAGCTGCAGGGCGAGGATATCGACGCGCGCCGCAAGATCGGCGTCTACGTGCACCTGTGCGGTCTTATCGAGCGCCTGGTGACCAAGAATTTTGTTGACTCCGCCCCCGACACCGAGGCCTTTGAGCGCGACCATGCGGACTTTATCGAGAACTTCCGCGAGGCCTTTATCGACATGACGCGACGCTACCGTGTCGAGATACCTGTGTCGGAGATTGCATACGTGCACCACATGCTGCATGTGAGCATGGCCGATGCGCAAAAGAAAGTCGAGATAGCGGGCATGATTCTCGAAGACGAGTAGAACAGCCGACACAAACCTGGTAAAGCCCTCGACACTGTTGCGATGAGTGTCGAGGGCTAGTGTTGAGAAAACCAAATATCTTGTCCATTTGAGTGGCAAGGCTGTTGCGGTTTGCGGCGCTCTGTCGATTCTGTTTGATGCCGCGTCCCGCCGGTCTGCGACCGCCTATCTTGGTTTCAGCAGGAGATCAAGGGTTGCAGCGGCGGCCCTCTCAAAGAAACGCGGGCGCCCGCGCCCGCACACGGAAAGGAAGGGTGGACATGAGTATCGTCGCAGGGCGAATCGACTATCGTCTGCTCCACGGAATCGTACAGGGCTTCTGGTGCCCCACGTACGCCACGCAGCGCACGATGATCATCGACGACGCCACGGCCAACGATGAGGTGCGCAAGGCGGCCATGAAGCTGTCGAAGCCCTCGGGCCAGGCGCTCTCGATTATTACCGAGGAGAAGGCCCTCACCAACTTCAAAGCCGGCAAGTACGACAACCACACGGTGTTTACCATCGCGCGCGACCCGCAGACGTTCCTAAATCTGATCGAGGCCGGGCAGAAGATCCCGGTGCTCACGTTGGGGCTTACGGAGACCCCGCCCGAGGGCACCCCGGGCGTCCAGGCCGGCAGGCGCGCCTTCATTCTGGAGAAGGACATCCCTGTCTACCAGAAGATCGCGGCCGCGGGCACCAAGGTCGAGGTCCGCTACATGACCACCGATAAGCCTGTGCCCATCTCTGAGTTCATTCCCCTGTAAAGAAAGGTGATAAACATGGATGTTAATGCGCTCCAGTTTGTCCTGCTCGTCCTCTTGGCAGGATTCCGCGCGGTCGACGCCTATTCGACCCAGGCGATCCCGTTTATGCACGCGCTCGTCTGCTGGCTCGCCGGTATCATCTTGGGCGACCCCAACACGGGCCTCATCGTCGGCGGTACCATCCAGCTCATGTCCATGGGCGCCGCGGGCTTGGGCGGCTCGTCTGCCCCCGACTACGGCATGGCCGGTATGGTCGCGACCGTCACGGCCTGCATCACCGGTAACGGCGACATCTCCGTCGGCCTTGCGATCGGCGTCGTGGTCGCCATGCTCTATGTCCAGCTCGACGTCATCTTCAAGATCTACAACTCCTGGGTCTTCAAGGTCATTCGCGGCTATGCCGTCAAGCGCGAGTACAACAAGATGCTCGCCTCGTGCTTCCTTTCGCACCTGTGGCTCTTCCTCCAGGGCGCTCTGCCCATGATCATCGTGCTCGCCTTTGGCCAGCAGGCGGTCGAGGCCATCAATGCCTTCATGCCGCAGTGGTTCACCGACGGTCTCTCCATCGCCGCAGGCGTGCTGCCCGTCACCGGTTTCGCGATCCTGCTCACCTTCATGCCGGTCAACAAGTTCTACGCGTTCCTTATCGCCGGCTATGTCCTCGCTGCCTACCTCAACCTCTCCGTGCTCCCCATCGCTCTCTTGGGTGCTGTCGTGGCCATCGAGTACTTCCGCAACAAGTCTGAGGCCGCTCCCGTGGCCGCCGCTACCGTGAATGGAGGCGAGCTCGAAGATGAGTAACTTCTTCAAGCCCAAGGAATTCAAGGACTTCAACGAGGCTCCGGCCCCCGTACAACTCCCCGACGGCTCCTATGAGCCCGTCCTTACCGACGAAGACCTCAAGATCTGCTCGCGCCGTATGTGCCTGATGGATACGGTCTCGTACTCCTACGCCACGCAGAACGCCCCGTGCGCCATGTTCGCCTCCTACTACGCGCTTCGCAAGATCTACGGCAACGACGAGGACGCCTTCAACACCGCGATCCTGAACCAGCTCGACTGCGTGTTCAACGCCACGCCTCCCGTCTCGGGCCTGCTTCTCGGTGCCGGCCTCGCCATGGAGGATAAGGGCCACCTTAACGGCATCCATGCCGAGAACGACCTCAAGGTCGGCCTCATGGGCCCCATCTCCGGTATCGGCGACGTCTTTATCTGGATCCTGCCGATGACGATCCTCGGCTCCATCGCCGGCTACATGGCCCAGCAGGGAAGCCCCGTTGGCATCCTCCTGTGGCTGGCGGTCTGGGTCGCTCTGTACTTCTGGCGTATGCAGAACTACGTCCAGGGCTACAAGGCGGGCGCTTCCGTGGTGACCAAGATGGGCGATAAGCTCAACGTCCTCACCGACGCCGCCTCCATCCTCGGCCTTACCGTGGTCGGCTCGCTGATCTACAGCTCCGTCAAGCTCACCACGCCCCTCGTGTTCCAGTACGGCGAGATCTCACTCGGTATCCAGGAGGGCGTGCTCGACCAGATCTTCCCCAACATCTTGGGTCTGCTCTTGGCCGTCATGGTCTACAAACTGATCAAGAAGGGCGTCAAGCTCAACTGGATCATCCTTGGTATCCTTGCCGTGAGCTGCGTCTGCGCCGCCTTCGGTATCCTGGCCGCCTAAGTTCCTTCACTTTTTCTCCGTCGGTGGCTTCCCCCGACCGCCGACGGGGCTGTGGGCGCCATCCCACGGCCCCGGTGTTACGGTTCGTATCTGATTCGAGCGAACCGTTCCACCGCACCCGCCCTGCACGTCTCCTTACACGCTTGTGCGCGGCGGGTGCCATGGAACGGTTTGTTTAGCGGGGTTCACTCCCGCTACTACATAAGGAGTTGGCTCATGAGGCAGGTAATCCTTGCGTCGCACCATAAATTTGCTCAGGGCTTGGCCGATACGCTGGAGTTTCTGGGCGCCAAGTGCGACTTTCACGTGATCTGCGCGTACGTGGACGATACGCCGCTCGAGCCGCAGGTCGAGGCCGCGTTCGACGCGATTTCTCCCGACGACGAGGTGCTCGTTTTGACCGACATCCTGGCAGGCAGTGTCAATCAGAAGTTTCTGCCCTACGTGGCCCCCAACGTCTTTGTGGTGGCGGGCGTCAATGTGGTCCTGGCGATGGAGCTCTGCCTGGCACCTGCGCCGCTCACGGCCGAGGGTATCCAGAACGCGATCGACATGGCCGGGCAGTCCATCAAACTCCTCAACACCATCCAGGTTGAGGACGACGAGGACGACGAGTAGCATCTGCCGCTCAGACGGCACATGCGGTTGGTCATTTAGTTCCAAAAGGAGATTCATATGCTCATCAGCGAGGTTATCCAACACGTCAAGGACTTCTCGACAGGCGTGGACTCGTTTACCGGCAAGGCAATCGACGACGCGACTACGCGTGACCAGGTGCTCTACGGCGCTACCGACACCGAGTGCACGGGCATCGTTACCTGCATCTGGCCCACGGCAGATATCATCCGCCGCGCTCAGGAGCTTGGCGCCAACCTGATCATCAGCCACGAGGCACTTTTTTGGAACCATGGCGACCATCAGGACGTGGTGGGCGATACCGTAACGTTCAAGGCCAAGAAGACTCTGCTCGACGAGTGGGGCGGTGCCGTCTGGCGCTGCCACGACTATATCCACTCGCGCGTGCCCATCGACGCGGACGGTGCTCTGGCAGACGGCATCTTCTACGGCCTGGCCGATAAGCTCGGCTGGCTCGACTACCGCATGGGCGAGGACAAGGGCTTTTGCCTGGAGTACCAGATCCCCGAGACAGACGCCACGGAGCTCGCGCAGGAGCTCGTGCACAAGCTCGGCCTCAACGGCACACGTATTACCGGCGACCCGCACGCACGCGTCAAGAGCGTTCGCGTCCCGATGCATGTGACCGGCGACGCCAAGAGCGATACCGCCGAAATCAATCGCACCGATGCCGAGGCCAACGACTGCCTTATGACGATGGAGTTCATCGATTTCACCACGTGCGAGTACATCCGCGACTCCGGCATGCTCGGCCAAAACCGGTGCGCCATCACCATCGGGCACTTCAACCTGGAGGAGCCCGGTATGGAGTACATGGTCAACTGGCTGCCCGAGGCTCTGGGGACGAGCGAAATCCCGGCCACGTTTGTGCCGATGGGCGACACGTACCGCTACGTGGTCGCATAGCGAACAATATCTGCACTGCATGCCCGGGGCGCCCTGTGCGTCTCGGGCTTTTTTGAAAGGAGAGCCATGAAGGCTGCAAGCATATCTGTCGATATCACTCCCGCGGGCACGTTTTGGATGGAGGGCTATATCCATCCCATCCGCAAGCAGCCGGCGACGGGCGTGCACGATACGCCGCGTGCGACGCTGCTCCTGCTCGAGGTCGAGGGCACACGGTCGCTCTTTGTATCGATCGACGTGTGCATCCTCACGGCCCAGACGACCCGAGCGATGCGCGAGGGCCTCGCCGTGGGGCTTGGGGTCGCGAGTGAGAACATCGTGATCAACTCCATCCACTCGCACTCGTGCGCCAACGGCTTTGAGGGCGCGGGCGCCATGGGCATCCCCACCACGCCCGGCTATGTCGAGCTGGTCACGGGGCTGGTGCTGCAGACGGCGACGGGTTTGGATGAGGAGCTCGTCGACGCCGCGCCCGAGATGCTCACGAGGCACGTACGCGGTTGGTATTCCAACCGCAACGATGCCGACCTGCCGTTTGACGATGAGGCCCTGGTGCTGCGCTTTGTGGCTGAGGGCGGCAAGACGCTGGGCGCGATGCTCAACTTCAACTGCCATGCCACGGTGATCGGCCCCACCAACCGCCTGCTCACGACCGACGTGCAGGGAGGCGTGCGCGACAAGCTTGCGGACTGGATCGGCTGCGTGCCGTATATCTTTACCGGCGCCTCGGGCGATCTGGGCAACCGGCAGTTCCGCCAGGGCAACGACTTTGCGGAGCTCCGCCGCGTGAGCAACGGCATCGCGGGCGAGATCATGAAGGGCGCCTTTGAGCCCATTGAGCTCACTGCGCCCAAGGTTTCGCGGTTTGAGCACCATGTCCACTACAACAACGAGGACTTTTACCCGCAGTACCAGGCGCAGCTTGACGAGGTGCTCGAGGTGCTCGCCAACAATCCCACGTTTGACGAGAAGAAACTCGCCGATACCGAGAAGGAGATGCTCGAGCAGCAGCTCCAGCGCCACGAGATGGACTTCACCGTTGCGATGACGACGCTCGACTTTGGCTCGGTGGTGTTCACGACCTTCCCCGGCGAGCTTGCAAGCGAGCTAGGCGCCATCGTCAAGGGTGCGTTCGACGGGACGGGCAAGCATCCGGTGATCATCGGCTACGCCAACGATTACCAGGGCTATTTTGTCGCCGCCCACACCTATGGTGGTTCGAGCTACGAGAGCTACGTGACTCAGATGCCCAAGGGTTGGACCGAGCAGATGCTCGCGTCCTATGGGGAGCAGCTGTGAGCGCCGGCGGGGTGCGCTTGGAGAAGGGTCCGGTCGTTGCGTTTTTCGACGTTGACGGGACGTTGGTGTGCCGCGATCCCGTAACGGGCCCCGGCAGCTTTCCCACGGAGCGTGTGGCGTGCGCCGTGGAGGACTTCGCCGAGCGCGGCGGTATTCCGATTCTCTCGACCGGGCGCGCCCGAGTGGGGATTGACCAGCTGCTTAACAACCTTCCGTTTCGCGGATATGTCTCGCTCGACGGGGCACACGTGGTGCTTGACGGCAAGGTTATCCTCGACCGTTGCTTTCCGCGCGATGTGCTCGAGCGCATGGTGGCGGAGATGCTCCGCGTGGGGATGCCCGCCTTTTTTGAGGGGACGGAGCTTTGTCTGGAGCTCAATGCGAGCGGCGGGAGCCTCTACAACTGGGGTCCCGTGGCGTGCGACCTCGAGGAGATGCGCATGGCCAAGCCCGACCTGCGGTTTGCCAAGGTCGATTTTGTCGACGAGGCGTACGGGGCCTACCGGGCGAGCAACTTTTTGATGGAGGAGCTTGGCTACTACAACGTGGGCGAAGGAAGCCATGAGCTCGTCATGCCCGGGGTGTCCAAAGGTGCCGGAGCCCGGGCGCTGCTTGCGGAGCTCTCTGCCGCAGTGGGTGCGGTGCCGGCGCGCGTCTTTGCCTTCGGCGATTCCGAGAACGACCTGCCCCTTTTTGAGGCCGCTGATGTTGCCGTGGCGATGGGCCAGGCCGCGCCCCACGTGCGCGAGGCCGCCGACTATGTCGCGCTCTCCTGTGCAGACGACGGCGTCGCGGAGGCCATGGAGCACCTTGGCCTGATCTAGCTCCGCGCCCCATGATTCCCTGCAGGACTGAGGGGGCCAAATGTTCCTAGTAAAGCCTTTACCAAGGCTCTAGCAGGAACATTTGACCCCCTCAACCGTTTTGTAGCCATTTGAGGCATGCGGTCGGTCGGGCGGTTCGGCAATTGAGACAATTGAAATCTTGCTTTCTGGCTAATCAAGAATTAGTACAATCTTGCTTAGACAGAAAGCAAGATTGGAGAATAATGGCTTATAACGACCTGGTGGCCCAGAAAATAAAGGACTTTGAGCAACAAGGGATTCCACCAGTCTTTGAGCGAGACCTCGATCTGGGCAATCTCCAAGAGCCGGAGCGCGACAACATCGTAAATGTGGTTGTGGGGGGCCGCCGTTGTGGAAAGACGTATCGCCTGTATCAGGAGATGCGGCGGCTTCTGAGCCAGGGTGTCGAGCTTAATCGGATGCTATATTTCAATTTTGAGGATGAGCGCTTGCGCCCGTATGAGCCATCGCTACTGGCGGACGTGCTCGATACGTTCTATGCGCTCCATCCTGCTGCCCGAACCGAGGGCGCCTACATCTTCTTTGACGAGATCCAGGAAATTCCCGAATGGGGTGCGTTTCTGCGGCGTGTGCTCGATACGGAGAAAGCGACCGTTTACGTGACGGGATCTTCTTCTAAGATGCTGTCCTCAGAACTTAAGAGCGAGTTCAGGGGCCGTTCTCTTGTGCGAGAGCTTTTCCCGTTGAGTTTTTCGGAATACGTCCGATATAAGACGGGGAGCGTTCCTGATCCGGATGTGCCCTTTTCTTCGAGCGACACAGCGCTGCTTCGACATCATCTGATCGGATATCTTGAACGAGGGGGATTTATCGCGACTCTTGAGCAGACGCCTGCGGATGCGATTCAGCTGCTACAGGAATATGCGTCGCGAACGGTCGCTATGGACGTTGTGGAGCGTTACGACGTCAAGAGCCCTCGTTTGGCCTCACTGTTTCTGACGCGGTGTATGGCATCTTCGGGACGAGAGCTGTCGGTGAACAAAGTGTACAACGAGTTCAAGAGCAGGCAGATACCCGTCAGTCGAAATACGCTCAGCGACTTACTTGAGTATTACGAGGACGCCTACCTGCTGTTTTCTGTGCCGGAGTTCACGCGTTCGCTTGCAAATAATACGCGGTCTGCGTCTAAGGTCTACGCCGTCGATCCTGCGATGTTCGGGGCGTTCTCCCCCGCATCGGCATTGGATCAGGGTCAGAGGTTCGAGACCGCGGTGTTCAATGCGCTCAGAAGAAGGACCCCCGCCGTGCGGCCCGGTTCGGTTTGCCGCCTGCTGATTAAAGATAAGAATAAAAGCCATGAGGTTGACTTTGTGGCTGGGGATGCACTTCTCATGCAGGCTTATAGCCTGACTCAGGTGAGTGTGGATATGGCAAGCGAGAAAACGCGCGAACGCGAAATTGCAGCCCTCGATGCCTCGATGGCCCAGTTTGATCTTGGCGAGTCGGTAATCGTTACTATGGATGAGCAGGCCGATATTCCATGCGAGCACGGTGTGGTACACGTTGTTCCCGCATGGAAGTGGCTCCTTGCCTAATCATCTACGGATCTGTGGGGCCAGGACCTCCTGGCCCCTTCATCACGGTTGGGGAGCACCATGATGCGCCCGGCTAGTCCTGGGCTTTGATGCTTGGCAGGAGAATCTGGGCGAGATAGTCGCATTCGAGCTTGGTGGCAGCGTCGGCCTTACCGTCTTTGCCGACCAGCACGTTCTTGATTTGGCTGTAGGTGTAGCGGTTGCCGGTCGTGAGCTCGACAAGCTCATTGGCCGTGTCCATGGGGTAGGTTGACACGGGATTCTGGGTGCGCCCGTTGATAGTCTGGGGCACCACGTACGGATAGACGGGGCCGCTGGCATAGACGGTATAACCGTTGCCCAGGCTGACCGTGCCCAAAACCGTATCGCCGTCATCGGGCGTAAAGCTCTCGCCATCGCGCACGGCGACGAGCGTCACGAGCGGCGTATTGGCGTCGTCGCCCAGATAGATGCATAGCGTGCTGCCGTTTTGCCAAGTTGCGACCTTGCCGTACCACTCGACGGGAATATCGAGCTGGTAGAGGTCGGTTGCCTTGTGGCGAGCGTCAGCATCACGGGCCGCCTGTGCCTTTTGCGCGCCCACGGCATTGACGGCGGCATTGCGACGCGCAGTTGCCGCCTGCTGGAGCACCTTGGCGGTGGCGGCGGAGCTCGCGCCTCCCTCCTCGGCATATTTGGCGGCGGCGTCGATCTGGTCGTTGGTTACCGTGTCGGCCGAAGGCACCTTGAGTTTAAAGGCAGCCTGGGCGCTTAAATCCTGTCCATCGCTCTTAACGGTGACCTGCGTCTTGGTGGTCGGGACGGTATAGATGGTGCCGTCGGCCGCGATGGGGGAGGCAGCGATGGAGAGCGTGTAATCGCCGGGCAGCAGTTTGATGCCGCGGCCGTGCTCGTCAACGTAGAGCGTTTCGCTCACAGAAGAGCCGTCGGAGTCCTGGCCACTCACCTGCACGGGGATCTTTGAGCCGGTGGAGCAGTCGAGTCCCGCGGCATGCACGCCAATCTGCACCGACATCATCGTGTGCGCACTGGCGGCGACAGCGGCAGCCTGCTCTTGCTGATATCCGTTCCAGGCAGCATAGCCTGCGCCGCCGGCGACGAGCGCGACGGCCACAACGCCGGCAACCATCAGGTTGCGGCGCTTGGGCGGCATCTTACGATGACGAGCCTCGGCTTCGCGTGCCGAAGGAACGGACGGTAGGGGAATATCGCCCATGGCGATGGTCTCGTCCACGGCTGGTGCGGAACCCAGGCCAGGAAGCTCGCGGGTCAGCGAATCCTCGGCCGGCAAGCTGTCGAGCAAGGCGGTTTCCTCGCCCGTGTCGGATTCGGGCTGGTTGCCGGCCTCGCTTTCGGTGTCTTCGTGACCTGCCTCATCCTCGGCAGGCTCAACGTCGTCTGCATCCTGATCATCGGACTGCGCCTCGGCTTCCGGCTCATCCTGCACGTCAGCGCCCGAATCGTCAAACGCAATCTCATCGAGTGAAATCCGGTCTAAGCTCTCCAAGGCCTCAGCGCAAGCTTCTGCATCTTGGGCCGCATCCTCTTGGCCCATCGTTTCATCTTTCATACATCCCCCAAGCTCAATATCGGGACAACAATGTACCCAAAAACAGGGTCATATAGAGCTGTCAGGCAATTGGAAATCTGATTTTATCTGTGCGAGAGGTTTTGAATATGTGCGTGGATGCGCGCAACAGCAAAAAGCCCCCGGAAAGCGGACAAATCGCTTTCCGGGGGTATGCAATACGTTGCATTGCGCGGAGTCGGCCAGGCGACTTCGCATTCAAGCGGCATGTGCACCGGGCGCGTTACTCGGCGTGTGCGTAATCCACCTTGGCGCGGCGAGCGGTAGCCTTCTCCCAATCGCTGGTGCCCTCAAAGACATCCTGCTTGTAGGGATTGCGGCCGAGCTTCTTGGCGCGGTAGGCGATGTAGATGATCGCGGCGATGTTGGCGACCAGTGCGGCGATCGAGACCGCGGTAGCGGCGCCGGGGTCGAGCGTGGAGTGGGTCACAAAGATGGACTCCTCCTGGAAGTACGGGAATACCTGGGCAAACATGCACCAAATGGCCAGCGTAAAGGCACGGTTCTGGATCCAGCCGCCCTTGTTCCAGATAAAGGCGGCGACGGTGGGCGCCAGCAGCAGCGCAAAGCCGCAGAACCAGGAGTGGGTGGGCAGGCAGTTGTAGGTGTAGCAGAAGTTCCAGATATCGTAGGCGATGATGTAGACCCAGGTCATGTCGGGCCACAGCATGTCGGTCTTGTCCTCGGAGGCGTAGACGCTCCACCAACCGGTCATGCAGAAGATGTTGATGATACCGGCGATGCCGTTGAACACGTTGTTCCAGCCGGCCAGCTGCGTAGCACCTTCGGAGGTGACCCAGGTGGACTGGCCCAGGACAAAGAAGTGATAGGCGCTCTCAAAGTCGGACACGACGGCGATCATGATGTTGATGGCGACGATCACAAACGGCCACGCGCGGAACCAATGCGCCTTGCCGATCTTGCCCCACTGGTACTTAATGGCAATGAAGCCCCAGCAACCGGCCAGCGCCGCGTATACCTTGGCGTAGTGGAACCAGCTGTTCTGGTACACATGGGTGGGGTTGGTGAGCGCCCACTCGGCGCTTTGTGAGACGCCGATGGCGATGGCGACGCAGTAGATGGTCATGGCCAGCGGAGCCACGCCAAAGATGATGGCCGCGCCCAGCTTGGTGCGGCGGCCGACCTCGTTGAGCACAATCAGGCCAATAAAGACCATGGCCCAGCCGGCCCAGTGGATAAGGGTATCGCTACCCCAAACATCGAACAGCATGCTGCTCTCCTTTCACACGCCCGCGGCCCCTCTTCCGATCGCGGGCAGTTTGGCCAAATGTCGTCAGTTCCTGGGTTTGCGCTCGGGATACTTGGCGGTATAGCCCTCGATGTGGAGTGTCGAGGCGATGATTTCCTTGACCGTCTCGTCGGGCACATCGGGGTGCGTGCGGATATACATCAACAACCCCATGATGAGGGTGTAGAACGTCTCGTAGACATGGTCGATGCGCAGCTCGTGATGGGCGACAAAGTCCACCACGGTGGTGTCGCAAATGTATTGCGCCACGCGCTGGACCACGTTGTGCAGAAAGCCGCCGTAGAGCGCGCCGCTGCTTGAGGTAAGCGTGCTCGGCAACTCGTGGCCGCTCACGACCAGGCGCTTAAAGAGCGGAGCGACGGTGTCGAGTGCGCCTTCGATGTCGCCGACGGTGCGGCCGGCGTTCCACTGCTCGAGTTCGGAGATAAAACCGTCGATTGCCTCGTCCATGACGGCGGTGACGGCGGCATCCATATCGGCAAAGTAGTGGTAGAACAGCGAGCGCGTGCAGCCAGCCCGCTTGGTCACGGCCGATACCGAAAGATGGGACACACCAAGCTCGGCGCTCACGGCGCGCACAGCGGCGAGGATCTCGCGACGGCGCTCGTCGCCCGTCAGGCGCTTTGCCGCGCTATCGGATGCGGGGACGGCATCGACCACAGAGATATCTGCTGTGTTGTTGCCCATGTTTTGCCGCCTTTCATCCTCTTTTGCCTGACCGTTCGCCTAACAGTCTTGAATATTGTTGACGGTTCGTCAATACTATTTTTGACACAATGTCAACAATGGCGGGTGAACGGCATGGGGGCATGCCCGGCCTGCAAAAAAAGAGGGGCGCCGCGGTCTCGCCGGGCTGTGGCAAGAGAAGGGACAACCATGATTCTCAACGGACCGGGGATTAGCTATACCGAGCCCGATATCGGCGCGGAGTTCGTGCCGCCGATACCGGAGCATCCGCGCGAGGCAATCGTCAAGCTGTGCGAGCACTGCACCAACCGTCTGCTGCATCGCGACGAGCTGCTGGGCTACGAGTACTGGTCGTTTGCCGAGGCTGCGACCGACGAACAGGCCGAGGTACTCTGCAAGATGAAGATGCGCCGTCCCTATACGCTGCCCGAGATGGTCAAGCTCACCGGCATGCCCGAGGCCGATATCGAGAAGATGCTCGACGATATGAGCTACACGGGTCTGCTCGAGTACAACTGGGAAAACCCCGAGCGCGCCAAGCAGTGGGTGCTGCCCATGCTGGTGCCGGGTTCTGCCGAGTTCCTCAACATGCGCGTGAGCCAGCTCGAGGAACACCCGGTCTACGCCAAGTTCTTTGAACAGGCATCCAAAGGCCCGCTGTCCCGTGCTACGCCGATGGTGCCGCCCGGGGGTGCCGGTATCGGCATGCACGTCATTCCGGTCGAGAAGGCCATTGACGCCGCGAGCACGTCGGTGCCGATCGAGCATATCGAGCATTGGCTCGACAAATACGATGGCAAATATGCCGCTAGCACCTGCAGCTGCCGCGCGAGCCGTCGCGTGATGGGTGAGGGCTGCGCCGACGACCCGGCCGATTGGTGCATCGCCGTGGGCGATATGGCCGACTACGTGGTTGAGACCGATCGTGGCCATTACGTGACCCGCGACGAGGTTTACGACATCTTGCGCCAGGCCGAGGACAACGGCTTTGTGCACCAGATCACCAACATTGACGGCGAGAACAAGATCTTCGCCATCTGCAACTGCAACGTTAACGTGTGCTACGCCCTGCGCACCTCGCAGCTGTTCAACACACCCAACCTGTCGCGCTCGGCCTATGTCGCCAAGGTCGAGAAGGACAAGTGCGTGGCCTGCGGTCGCTGCGTTGAGGTGTGCCCGGCTGGTGCAGCCAAGCTCGGCCAGAAGCTCTGCAGCAAAAAGGCCGGCGGACAGGTGCCCGAGTATCCGCGCCAGGAGCTGCCCGATGCCACCAAGTGGGACCACACCAAGTGGTCGCCCAACTACCGCAACGACAACCGCATCGAGACGCACGAGTCCGGCACCGCGCCCTGCAAGACGGCTTGCCCCGCGCATGTCGCCGTTCAGGGCTATCTGAAGCTCGCGGCGCAGGGCCGCTATGACGAGGCGTTGGCGCTCATCAAGCGCGAGAACCCGCTGCCCGCTATCTGTGGCCGTGTGTGCAGCCGCCGCTGTGAGGATGCCTGCACCCGCGGCCGCGTGGACGCCGCCGTGGCTATCGACGAGGTCAAGAAGTTTATCGCCCAGCGCGATCTGGATGCCGCGACCCGCTATGTCCCGTCCGTGGTGACGCCGACGCGCGCCGGCGGCTTCGATCAGAAGATTGCCATCATCGGTGCCGGCCCGGCTGGCCTGTCCTGTGCTTTCTATCTTGCCGAGAAGGGCTACAAGCCCGTCGTGTTCGAGAAGAACGAGCGCCCGGGCGGCATGCTCACCTATGGCATTCCCAGCTTTAAGCTGGAAAAGGACGTAATCGAGGCTGAGGTCGAGATCATTCGCCTGATGGGCGCCGAGTTCCGCTATGGCGTGGAGGTCGGCCGTGACGTGACGCTCGATGAGCTGCGCGAGCAGGGCTTTAAGGCCTTCTACGTTGCCATCGGCTGCCAGGGCGGCTGCCTTGCCGGTATTCCGGGCGAGGATGCCGAGGATGTGACCGTGGCCGTCGACTTCTTGCGCGAGGTCAACAGCGGCAAGATTGACGCGCTGCCCGGCCGCACCATCGTGGTGGGCGGCGGCAACGTTGCTATCGATGTCGCGCGCAACGCCTGCCGTCTGGGCTCTGAGCATGTTGAGATGTTCTGCCTGGAGAGCGAGGCCCAGATGCCCGCCAGCGAGGAGGAGCGTCGCGAGGCCATCGAGGACGGCGCGCACATCAGCTGCGGTTGGGGCCCCAAGGAGGTTCACCTGGACGAGGCCGGTCATGTGCGCGGCATCACCTTCAAGCGCTGCACGCGTGTCTTTGACGACGAAGGCCGTTTTGCGCCCGAGTACGACGAGAACGACCTGCGCCGCGTCGATGCCGACCGCGTGGTCATGTCCATCGGCCAGTCCATTGTGTGGGGCGACCTGCTGGCTGGCTCCAAGGTGGAGCTTGGCCGCGGTCAGGGTGCCCTTGCCGATCCTCAGACCTACCAGACCGCCGAGCCAGACATCTTTGTGGGCGGCGACGTCTATACCGGTCCGAGCTTTGCCATCGATGCCATCGCCGCCGGTCACGAGGCCGCCGTGTCCATCCATCGCTTTGTGCAGCCGGGCTCCACGCTCACCATCGGCCGCAACCAGCGCCGCTACACCGCGCTCGACCGCAACGACGTTGTGCTCGAGAGCTACGACAACGCGAGCCGCGAGGTTGCGCATGTGGACCGCGAACGCGAGAAGGCTGCGCCGTTTAGCGAGTATGTTGAGACCTTTACCGAGGAGCAGGTGCGCGCCGAGACCGCCCGCTGCCTGGGCTGCGGCGCCTCGATCGTCGACCCCAACAAGTGCATCGGCTGCGGCCTGTGCACCACCAAGTGCGCGTTTGACGCCATCCACCTGGATCGCGACCGCCCCGAGTGCTCAACGATGGTCAAATACGAGCAAAAGCTCCCGAGCCTTGGCAAGTATGCTTTAAAGCGTGCAATCAAAATCAAGTTCGGTCGTAAATAGGTAACCATGGCGGGTGAGGGGACGGCGCAGACTAGATTTCGCCGTCCCCTTGCTTTGAGTTTGCATCGCATCAACCGTTGTTGAAAGGTTTCTACCTTGCATGAATTGGGAATCGTTTATCACATCATTCGCGATGTTGAGAACGTGGCGCGCGCCAATGGCGTGTGTCGCGTTTCGAGCGTGACGCTGCTCCTGGGCGAGGTCTCGGGCGTCGTTCCCGACCTACTGCTCGACGCTTGGCGTTGGGCGGCGGATAAAAAGCCTATCACCGAGGGCTCGGAGCTTATCGTGGAGCCCGTCGAGGCCGTGACGCATTGCGAGGCGTGCGGCTGCGACTACGCGACGGTCGAGCACGGCAAGACCTGCCCCCATTGCGGCAGCGGCGAGACATACCTGCTGCAGGGCCAGGAGGTCATGATCAAGCAGATCGAGGCCCCCGATGAGGACCCGGCAGACGCTGCCCCCGACGGCCCTTCTGACGCCCCCGATGCCGTCGACGCCGCCAACCCTCTCCACATCGTCTAGCCCCTAGTCTTTGGGGACGTCCCCAAAGACTACTTGCGCTATTGCATAAGCCACGAAAATAGTCAAGTCATATCTGTTTAAACAAAATAGCGGCAGTACAAGCGCATTCGCACTTGCTTAAAATCGGTATCAAT
Organism: Collinsella sp. TF06-26; assembly: GCF_002232035.1. GTDB lineage: Bacteria > Actinomycetota > Coriobacteriia > Coriobacteriales > Coriobacteriaceae > Collinsella. The sequence continues at coordinate 67,279 of NZ_NKXR01000011.1, read as the reverse complement.
GAACAGCATGCTTGTATCTGTAAAATACATGACTTGATGAGCGACGCTTTAGTGGGAAATGAGTCGAAAAATAGCAACGTAATCAACTTGTAACAAACCTAGACGTTTAAACAAATAATCCAACCTTTTGCGGATTCAGCTATAATTCCACAATCCAAACAGGTATACTTCATTCATGTCGTGTAGGAAATACGTAGACAAAAAGGAGGTTATGTGATGGTAAGTATTGTTCTTGCTAGCCATGGTGACTTGGCGGCTGGAATCAAGCAGACGGGCTCGATGGTCTTTGGCGATCAGCCGTCTGTTGCCGTGGTCTCGCTCGAGCCGAGCATGGGCCCCGACGACTTCCGTGCCAAGGTCGAGGAAGCAATTGCTTCCTTCGAGGACCAGGAGCAGGTGCTCTTCCTCGTTGATCTGTGGGGCGGCACGCCGTTCAACCAGATCAGCGGGCTCATCGAGGGCCACGATTCCTGGGCTATCGTCACCGGTGTCAACCTGCCTATGCTCATCGAGGCATATTCGCAGCGCTTTGACGCAAAGAACACTGCACATGCGATCGCAAAACATCTCGTGACTGAGGCTAAGGCTGGCGTGCGCGTCAAGCCCGAGTCTCTGGAGCCCGAGGAGAAGAAGCCGGCTGCGGCCGCCGCTGCTCCTGCAGGCGCCATCCCTCCGGGAACGGTCATCGGCGACGGGCACATCAAGATCGCCCACGTCCGTATCGACACGCGTCTGCTGCATGGTCAGGTGGCCACCACGTGGACCAAGCAGATCAACCCCAACCGCATCATCGTGGTCTCCGACGGCGTTGCTCACGACGAGCTCCGCAAGACCATGATCGAGCAGGCTGCCCCTCCGGGAGTCCACGCCAACGTCGTGCCTATCAAGAAGATGGCCGAGGTCGTCAAGGACACGCGCTTTGGCGACACCAAGGCGATGCTGCTCTTCGAGAACCCGCAGGATCTGCTCAGGGCCATCGAGGCCGGCGTCGACATCAAGGAAGCCAACATCGGTTCCATGGCCCACTCCAAGGGCAAGGTCGTCGTCACCAACGCTGTCGCTATGGGCGATGACGATGTCAAGACCATCGAGGCTCTCAAGGCCAAGGGCGTCAAGTTCGAGGTCCGCAAGGTTCCTTCGGATTCCTCCGAGGATCTCGACGCCATGTTGAAGAAAGCTAAGGCCGAACTGGCCGCTCAAGCATAGTAAAGGAGGGTCCGATACATGTCTGCAATCACTATTCTGCTTGTTGCGATTGTCGCGTTGCTTGCCGGTATGGAAGGCATTCTGGATGAGTTCCAGTTCCATCAGCCGCTCGTGGCATGCACGCTTATCGGTCTCGTAACCGGTCACCTTCAGGAGGGCATCCTCCTGGGCGGTTCGCTCCAGATGATGGCCCTTGGCTGGGCTAACGTCGGCGCCGCCGTCGCGCCTGACGCCGCTCTGGCCTCGGTCGCTTCTTCGATCATCATGGTGCTCGCCCTCAACGGTGGCGCCACCGATTCGGCCAAGGCCGTTACCGCCGCCATCGCCGTCGCCGTCCCGCTGTCGGTCGCTGGTCTGTTCCTGACCATGATCTGCCGTACCCTGGCTACCGCTATGGTTCACGGCATGGACGCCTGCGCCGAGAAGGGCGACTTCGCCGGCATCGAGCGTTGGCAGTACGCCGGCATCCTCATGCAGGGTGTTCGTATCGCCATCCCGGCAGTACTTCTGTGCATCATCCCGGCCGAGGCCGTTACCAACGCGCTTAACGCTATGCCCGATTGGCTGTCCGGCGGCATGGCTGTCGGCGGCGGCATGGTCGCTTCCGTCGGTTACGCCATGGTCATCAACATGATGGCCACCAAGGAGACCTGGCCGTTCTTCATCCTCGGCTTTGTCCTTGCTGCCATCCCTCAGCTCACGCTGATCGCCCTTGGCCTCATCGGCATCTCCCTTGCCCTCATCTACCTTGGCCTTAAGGATCTGGCCAAGCAGGGTGGCGGCATGGGCGGTGGCTCCGGTGACCCGCTCGGCGACATTCTGAACGATTACGAGTAGGAGGGGAGTGATACATATGGCAGAGAACAAGATTCAGCTCACCAAGGCTGACCGTAAGAAGGTTTGCTTCCGTCATCAGTTCCTTCAGGGCTCGTGGAACTACGAGCGCATGCAGAACGGCGGCTGGTGCTTCGCAATGATCCCTGCGATCAAGAAGCTCTACACCAGCAAGGATGACCAGATTGCCGCTCTTAAGCGCCACCTGGAGTTCTATAACACCCACCCCTATGTTTCCGCCCCCGTCATTGGCGTTACCCTCGCCCTCGAGGAGGAGCGCGCCAACGGTGCTCCGATTGACGACGTCGCCATTCAGGGCGTCAAGGTCGGTATGATGGGCCCGCTCGCCGGCGTCGGCGACCCCGCCTTCCGGTTCACCCTTCGCCCGATTCTGGGCGCACTGGGCGCTTCCCTGGCCCTGTCCGGCAGCATCGCCGGTCCGCTGCTGTTCTTCTTTGCGTGGAACATCATCCGTTACGCCTTCCTGTGGTACACGCAGGAGTTTGGCTACAAGGTCGGCTCCTCCATCGCCAAGGACCTCTCCGGCGGTCTGATGGGCAAGGTCACCGAGGGTGCTTCCATCCTGGGTATGTTCATCATCGGCGCCCTGGTCGAGCGCTGGGTGTCCATCTCCTTCACCCCGGTCGTCTCCAAGGTCACGCAGTCTGCTGGCGCCTATATCGACTGGGCCAACCTGCCCGCCGGTTCTGAGGGCATCAAGCAGGCGCTGTCGATGTACAGCTCTGTCGGTGCCACCGCACTCGACCCGGTGAAGGTCACCACGCTTCAGGCCAACCTCGATCAGCTCATCCCCGGCCTTGCCGCCGTGTGCTTGACCCTTCTGGTCTGCAAGCTCCTCAAGAAGAAGGTCAGCCCGATCGTCATCATCCTGGCTCTCTTCGCCGTCGGCATCATCGGTCGCGTCTGCGGCTTCATGTAAGCACGCTTCGGCTTAAGACCGAGAGTTGCTAGGCAAGGGCTTTTGAGCCATTGAAACGGACCGCACCCGGTGGGTACACTGGATGCGGTCCGATTGTTTTTATTGGAGGGCGAGGCGCGTATGGCGCAATCTCAAAACAGCACGGTCGATCTGGCAACGCCGGCAACCTGCCTGATGGGGCTTACCAGTCACGGCAACATAATGGTGGGCAATAAGGCGTTCGAGTACTATAACGAGCGCAATCCCGAGGATTACATTCAAATCCCGTGGGATGAGGTCGACTACATCGCCGCCGAGGTTTTGCGCGGCACCAAGAAGATTACGCGTTTTGCGATCTTTACCAAAGAAAACGGTCACTTTACGTTTTCGACGCGCGACGATAAAGAGACGCTTCGCGCGGTCCGTAAGTACGTCGACGAGGATAAGCTCGTGCGTTCGCCCGACTTTATCGATGTGACGGCCAAGGGCGCCAAGAGCATCCCCTCCGTTATCAAAAACCTTTTCCACAAAGGCAAGTAGTCATTAAAGAGCGCCCCCTCAAAGTGGGGCGCAGTCTCCCATGTGGCTCAATCGGGAAAGTGCATCCCAGTTCGAGCGTCGATTCCGGGATGTAGTTTCCGGAACGGGGTCGTTTGGGAAACCGTGTCCCGTTTCGAGCCGAAATTCTGGGTCACAGTTTCCCAGCGAGGTCTCATGGGGAAAGTCTGACCCAGAATTTGCCTGGATAGTGGGACGCACTTTCCGGAGGGCTGTTCCACCGCAACTTCGAAGAGTGGGTATACGCTGCATTACAGCGGCGTAAATCTGCTACACTAATACGACATGCCTCCGTAGCTCAGGGGATAGAGCACCGCTCTCCTAAAGCGGGTGTCGACGGTTCGAATCCGCCCGGGGGCACCAGAGGAATATCGAGCCCGGTACCGCTATGGTGCCGGGCTCTTCTGGTCTAAGGGCAGGATTCGGACCGTCGACACCCGCGTCACCAATTTCCCCGCGGGGGGAGTTTTCGAATCCGCCCGGGGACACCAGAGATTGATCGAGCCCGGTACACCGTCACGGTACCGGGCTCTTCTGGTTCATGTCATGTCAAAAACGAAGCGCCCGCTTGCTGGGGGAGCAAGCGGGCGCCTGTGAGCGAATATGTTTGCGGCGGGAGCCGTAATGGGCGGTGGGGCGGCGACTAGTTGGTCGTACCGGAATCGTCGCCCGTGCTCGTGCCCGAGCCAGAGCCCGAACCCGAGCCAGAAAGTGCGACCGTCAGCGTGATCGTGTTGTCGGTGGACTGCTTGCCGGTGGGGGAGACGCCCGTAACGGTGGCGTTTTCGTTGCCGCTCACGGGGTTGCCGTTCTGGTCGCAGAACGCGATGTTGTAGAACCCGGCGTTGTTGAGCGCGGTGACGGCGGCGGAGATGCTCTTGCCGTACAGGTTACCCGGAACGCTGGCCTTGCCGGACTTCTTGGCAATGACGACGGTAATCGTGGCGCCAGGCTTCTGCTTGCCGCTGGGGTTCCAGCTAATCACGGTGCCCTCGGTAACCGAATCGTTCTCCTGGTAGCTCACGTCGACGCCAAAGCCTGCCATATCGAGGGCGTTGCGCGCCTGGGCCTCGGTCATGTCGGTCAGATCGGGGACGGAGGTGGTGTCAGGACCGCTGGAGACCTTGTACGAGATGGTCGTGCCCTTCTCGACTTCCTTACCGGGTTCGGTGCCCTGCTCAAAGACCTGGCCCTCATCGGCCTCGTTGGCCTCCTCGGAGGCGTTGCCCTTCAGGCCAACGCTTGCCAGCGCGGCTTCTGCCTGGTCCTTGGTCAGGCCGACAAGCCGGGGAACCTCGACCTTCTCGGAGGGCTTGGGGCCCTTGGAGATTACCAGGTTCACCTTGGTGCCCTTGGCCTTCTTGGTTTTGCCGTTGGGCGTCTGCTCGGCGACCTTGCCCTCGTCGATATCGTCGTTGTAGCTTTGGTCGATGGTGCCGACCTCGAGGCCGGCTTCCTTGATCTGCTCGACGGCAGTCTGCTGGTCCTTGCCCAGCACATCGGGCACGGTGACCTGCTCGCCGCCAAAGAGTCCTGTGGCAAAGGCCACCACGATACCGATGACGGCAACGGCTGCCACCACGGCGGCGATGATCTTGTTCTTGTTGGATTTGGGCTTTTCGACCTCGTAGGAGCCGGTGGAGCCCGAAACCGAGCTACGGGCGGTATTCTGGCCGCTCACGCCCGAGACGGGACGTACCATGGCGCGCGTCTGATCGGAAAGCTCGCGAGTCTTGGTGGCGCCCAGTTCACCGGGTGCACCGATGATGCGCGTGGGCTCCGAGATGTTGACGGCACGGCCCGACAGGTAGCTGTTGAGCACCTGACGCAGCTCGTCGGCGGTCTGGAAGCGGTTTGCCGGGTCCTTCTCCATGCACTTGAGGATGATACGCTCAAGGTCGGCGTCGACACCGGAGTTGATCTGGCTCGGCGGAATAGGCAGCTCGTTGACCTGCTTGAGTGCGACTGAGATGGCGTCATCACCGTCAAAGGGCACGCGGCCGGTGGCGCACTCGTACATCACGACGCCCAGCGAGTAGATATCCGAGGTGGGGCCGAGGTCCTGACCACGGGTCTGCTCGGGACTGACGTAGTGGGCGGTTCCCAGCACGTTGTTGTCTTGCGTGAGGTGGCTGTTCTTGGCGCGCGCGATGCCAAAGTCCATCACCTTGATGTTGCCGTCGGGCAGCACCATGATGTTCTGCGGCTTGATGTCGCGGTGGATGATCTCGTGCTTGTGGGCGACCGAAAGCGCGGAGCTGATCTGCGAGCCGATCTGGGCGACCTTCTTGGGGTCGAGAGCGCCGTGGCTCTTGATGCCGCTCTTAAGGTCGGTGCCGCGCAGGTACTCCATGACGATGTAATAGGTGTCGCCGTCCTTGCCCCAATCGTAGACGCCCACGATATAGGGGGAGGAGAGACCGGCTGCCGCCTGGGCCTCCTGCTTAAAGCGTGCGGCGAAGGTTGCGTCGCCAGCATACTGTGGCAGCATGATCTTGACGGCTACCGTGCGGTCGAGGACCTGGTCCTGTGCACGGTAGACGGTCGCCATACCGCCTGTCCCCACCTTATCCTTGAGGAGGTATCTTCCCCCGAGGACCCTCTGTTCCATTCCTGCTCCTAACATAACTATTCGCTCAACGATGTGTGTAGTACCTACGATGTGGCCGCTGGGGCCGTGTGGCGCGTTGCCGCTAACTCTTCGGCCGCGGCGCGCCTCGGGTGTCCGATTCGATCATGGGCATCACGCTCCCTGTGCGGCGAGCGCCGCGGTCAGGACGATGCCGGCAATCTTGGCCGCCTTGACGTCGTGTTTGTCGTAATCCTCCAAGGCCACCGAGATGGCGACCGTGGGTGAATCGTAAGGTGCAAAGCCAACGAACATCGAGTTGACGTTGGTGCCGCCGGTCTCGGCCGAGCCGGTCTTGCCGGCGACCTTGACGCCGGGGACCTGGGCATCGGTGCCGGTACCGGACTGGACGACGGCGAGCATGGCCTGCTTGACCTGGTCGGCCGTGGCAGAGCTGACAGCCTGACCCAGCGAGCGGGACTGCGTGGTCTTGACCACAGTTCCGTCCGGGGCGAGTACCTGGGCTACAAAGTACGGGTCCATGACCACGCCACTGTTAGCGATGGCGGCGGCAATCACGGCGTTTTGCATGACGGTGGTCTGCGGCCCGGGCGTGTGGTCCATGCCGACAGGCTGGCCGGCGCCGGCCCAGGCGGTCTCCCACTCGGTCATGAGCGACGGGTCGGCCATGATGGAGGCCGCGGAGGTCAGGTCCTGGCCGAGCTTTTGGCCGTAGCCAAAGGCGTTGGCAAACTGCACGAGCGTGTTTGCGCCAACTTCGTTTGCCACCTGGCCAAAGACGACGTTGGAGGACACGGCAAAGGCCTGCTGCAGGCTGATGGTGCCGTAGCTCTCGTTGGCATAGTTGGTGACCGGTGCGTTGCCGATGTCCATGGAGCCGGGCGCTTGGTAGGTGCTGGTAAGGCTGGCGGTACCGGTCTCGAGTGCCGCGGAAAGCGTAACGACCTTAAACGTGGAGCCCGGCGTGTACAGCGCGTCCATGGCGCGATTGTACATAGAGCCGTCCTCGCCGCCGCCCGCCTGCAGCAGGGCGTCGATGTTGGTGTTGTCATAGGTGGGCGAGCTGGCGCATGCGAGCACCGCACCGGTACGCGGGTCGATGACCACTACAGCGCCCTTAAAGCCCTTGAGCGCCTGCTCGGCCGCCGTCTGGATACGCGAGTCGATGGTGAGCTTGGCGGTGTTGCCCGGCTGGGTCTGGCCCGCGAGCGACGCGATGGCGTTGTTCCAGCTGGAGTAATCCTTAGAGCCGGTGAGCGTGTCGTTCATGACACTCTCGATGGCGGTGGTGCCATACTGCTGGCTCACGTAGCCAACCACGTGCGCTGCCAGGTTGCCGTTGGGGTAGGAGCGTACGTAGGTGCCGTCCTCCTGCTGCAGCGACTCGGCCAGCGTCACGCCGTCGGACGTGATGATGGAACCGCGCTGGATGTACTTGGAGCGGGCGATGGTGTGGTTGTTGGTCGGCATGTCCTGATAGTCCTTGGCCTTGATGACCTGGACATAGGTGAGGTTGCCGATAAGGATGGCGAACAGCGCCGTAAAGGCGAGCACCGCACGGGTTAGACGGTTGGCGAGCGCCACGCGGCCGAGCACACCGGATTCAGGCGTGTCGAGCAGGCGACGGCGCATGCGCGAGCCGACGGAATGGCTGCCGCTGCCGTAGGAAGACGAGGTGGCAAAGCGCGTGCCCGTCGGGGCGGCGGCGGATGCGGCCTGATCATCGGTGATGGCGGTCATGGTGCCGGTGCCGGTAAGCTCGGCCTCGCGTCCGGTTGCTTCGTCACCGGCGCGCAGCAGGAGCGCGACGATGATAAAGCTTGCCAGCAGCGAGGAACCGCCCTGGCTCATAAAGGGCAGGGTGACGCCGGTCAGCGGTATCAGGCGGGTAACGCCGCCCACGATCAAAAAGGCCTGGAAGCTGATGGCGGCCGTAAGGCCCGTGGCGCTAAAGGCGGCGAGGTCGGATTTAGCGCGGGCAGCCGTGGTGAGGCCACGCACGGCAAAGAGCATAAACAGGATGAGCACGGCGCCGCCGCCCAAAAGGCCCATCTCCTCGCCGATGGCAGAGAAGATAAAGTCGGACTCGACGACAGGGATGTTGTTGGCCATGCCGTTGCCGATACCAACACCGACCAGACCGCCATCGGCAAGCGAGAAGAGCGACTGGACGATCTGGTAGCCCTGGCCCTGGGCGTCCTTAAACGGATCGACCCAAACTTGGAAGCGCACCTGAACGTGCGACAGGAACTTGTAGGCGCCCACGGCGCCGACGGCCAAGAGCGCAAGGCCGATAACGACATACGAGAATCGACCCGTGGCAACGTAGAGCATCAGCAAGAAGATGGTGTAGAACAGCACGGCCGAACCCAGGTCGCGTTCGAAGACGACAACGAGTAGGCAAACGCCCCACACGGCAAACAGCGGCAGCAGCAGTCGCAGGCGAGGGATCTTAAAGCCCAGGATCTTGCGGTTGGAGATGGAGAGCAGCTCGCGGTTCTCGGCCAGGTACCCGGCCAAGAACAGCACGATAAAGACTTTGGCGAACTCGCCGGGCTGGATGGTAAAGCCCGCGATGCGAATCCACAGCTTGGAGCCCGAGATCGTGGTGCCGATAAAGATAGGCAGCATCAGCAGAATGATGCCGATAATGCCAAAAGTGTACTTGTAGCGCATGACTACGTCGAGGTTCTTAACCAACGCGAGCGTTCCCACCATGAGCGCCACCGAGACAAACAGGATGATGAGCTGTGAGATGGCGAGAGCGGGGGCGAGGCGTGTCACGAACGTGATGCCGATGCCCGAAAGTATAAATACGATGGGTAGGATGGCGGGGTCGGCGCCGGGCGCCAAGATGCGCACGGCGATATGTGCCGCGGCGAAGGCGGCAAAGAGGCCGATCGGCACCGCGAGCGTCTCAAAGGAGATGGCGGCGCCCGCGGTGAGCACGTACATCGCATACAGCAGGATGACGGGGAACGCCGAGGCGATGAGCAAGAGCAGCTCGGTGTTGCGGCGACTCATAAGCGGCACTCCCTTTCTAGTTCTTTTCGGAGGCTTCGGCCTCGGCGGACTGTTCGGCGGTTTTCTCGGAATCTGATTCGGAGGTCGATCCCTGATTGGTGTTGTCGCGAATCGTTTGCGCGTCGATCACCTGGCGGGTCTGCTCTTCATCGATCTGGTGGCGGTACTTGGATATCGTGTCCTGCGCATCGTCGACACTTGTTTGCGGAATGCCCGCCTTGAGGCGGTTTTGCGTGTCTTCGGGCAGGTCGGACAGCTTGATGCTGGTTTCGCTTTCGAGCCAGTGGAGCTTGAGTCCGAGCGGCTTGCCGGGAAGGCCGCGCCAGACGGCGACATTGCCCTGGTAGGTACCCAGGTAGTACGAGCCGGTGACACCCGTGTAGGCCCAGATGCCAGCTGCCAGCACAAAGACGAGGGCCAGGATGGCGGCGATAGTAATGTTGCGGCGACGCACGCGTTGCGCCTCGCGCATAACGCCATCGTCAACCAGGTCAACGACTACTACGGTCACGTTGTCGTGGCCGCCGGCGGCAAGCGCCGCGTCCACTAGGTTGTCGACGCAGATTTGCGCGGTTGAGGACTGCGTGGCGATGTTCTCGATATCGCTATCGGGAATCATGCTCGAAAGGCCGTCGGAGCACAGGATCAGGCGGTCGCCTTCCTCGATATGCAGGGTGAAGTGGTCGGCATACATGGCGGGGTCCGAGCCCAGCGCACGGGTGATGACCGAGCGGTTGGGGTGGACGCGAGCCTCGTCTGCCGTAATCTCGCCGGCGTCCACGAGCTCCTCCACGTAGGAGTGGTCGCGGGTCACGCGGATGAGCGTGCCCTCGTGGAGCAGGTAGGCGCGAGAGTCACCCACGTGGGCGATGGCGAGCGTGTCGTTTTCGATATAGGCGCAAGTGGCTGTGCAGCCCATGCCGGGCTTGCCCAGGCCATTCAAGGCGGCCTCGATTACGGCGGCGTTGGCTGCCTCGACGGCTGCGGCCAGGCGTGCTGCGTCGGCGGACTGCGGGGCCGTCTTGGCAATAGTCTCGACGGCGATGGAAGAGGCTACCTCGCCGGCGGCGTGACCGCCCATGCCGTCGCATACGCAAAAGAGCGGCGACTGCACCAGGTAGGAATCCTCATTGTGCGGGCGTACGCAGCCAACGTCAGAGCGGGCGCCCCACATGAGTTGCGTGGTGGTGCCGGCATCATAGGTCGAGTCGGTCTCGATGCGCTCCTCGGTCAGGGGCTCAAAGCTCATGGTCGAGCCGGGGTCTTTGAGCTTGGCTTCAACGGCGGCTACGTCGATCTCGGCTGTGTCACCGGGAGAGACGGTGTCGGTCTCGGCGTTTGATTCGGAATCGCCGGTGTCCGGGGAGCCGGGCTCCTCGGACGCGCAGGCGGTCGACTCGTCGTCTTGCAGGCTGACGTCTATAGGCTCGGGTGTCGCAAAGTGCGACGGCGCGGGCGTGCTTTGCGACTGGGCGGCGGGCTCGGCCACGGTATCGGACTCGCTTGCGGGCGCAGGCTGCGGGATCTTGGGTGCGGGGCCGTCCTCGGGGGATGGCCCCGCTTCGGGCGCCGGCGTAGACACGGGCGCAACCTCGGATGCTGGGGCTATGGGAAACGCCGGCGCGGCGGGCTCGGGTGCCGCAAACACCGCAGCGCTCTCGTTGATTGCCGCGGCGACGGGCTCTGCAAAGTGAGCCGGCGCCGGGGTTGCTTCGGGCGCTGTGGGCTGTTCCGCAGCATGTGCGCCGATGGGCGCCGCTACGGCATCCTCTTCGCCCTCGTTATCGGCGAGATCCGAAATATCATGCGTTACATGCGAAAGAGGCAGGGAGAACACGGTGTCCTCGGGCTCCACGGGTGTGGAGTCCGCCGGAGCGGCGTGGGCCGGTGCAGCTACGGCAGCAGCCGGTGCCTCGGTCATGGTTGCGGACTTGTTCTCCTCGTCGATCATCGACGGTTCACCTTCATGACCACGTCGCCAATCTGGACTTCGTCGCCCTCGCGCAGCGTTGCGGGCTCCACAAGCTGGCGGCCGTTGACGAGCGTGCCGTTAAGCGAGTTGAGGTCCTCGATGATGAGCGCCGGGCCCTGCAGCGAAAAGCGCGCATGCGAGGCCGAGACGAACGGTTCGTTGATGCAGATGTCCGAAGATGGCGAGCGACCGACGATGACGGGGCCGAGCATGTCTACGTGGATGCCGCGGATACCGCGCGGACCCTTGTCCACATCGATCGTCCAGATAGCCGAGTCGCGACGCTGCCCGCGCACAAGTCCCACGCCGGTCTTCATGACGGCGAACAGGAAGATATAGAGCAGGGCGACCAGGACGATGCGGCCTGCAAAAAGGACGATATCGATGTTCATAAGCGACTATCCCCTAAATTCAAAGGTGCTCAGGCCAAACGTCAGCAGATCGCCGTTGCGCAGCGGGCAGCGCGTAATGCGGCGGTTGTTGACGAGCGTGCCGTTGGTGGAATTGAGGTCCTCGATCGACCAATCCGAGCCCGTAAAGGTGAGCTGGGCGTGGCGGCGCGACACGTTGGGGTCGCGCAGGGCAATATCGGAAACCGAGCGCTCGCGACCGATAGTCACCTGTGCGGAGGTGATGCTATGGCTCTCGCCGCTCACGACGTCGACGAGCTGGGCGAGCGGGCGCTGCGGGGCGCGAGTGCTCGCCATGTTGGAGGCGATGCCGGCTGCGGCGCCTAGGCCCACGGCGGCACCGGTCGCGGCGGCTCCGCCCATGCCGGCAAGCGCGTCGCGCGAGACGGTCTGCGGCACCGGGATGGGTACTGCGGCGGGGTCGGGGACGCTAGGCGCGAAGGGGTCTGCCACGGCAAGCGGGTCGGGAGCGGCGGCGCGAGGCGTCGGCTGCTGCTGGGGCATGGCGGCGGGGCGCTGCTGCTGCGGGGCAGCAAACTGCTGCTGGCCGGCGCGCGGGGCGCTGGCGGCACGGCTTGCCGCGGAGTTGTTTTGGCCCAGACCGTTTTGATAGGCGCGCTCTTCTTCGTACAGGCGGCCGAGCGTGGGGGCATCGACGTTCTCGGCAAAGACCGAGAACTTGCCGGCGCGCAGCTGCGGATCGATCATAAAGCGCACGAGGGGCTCGCCGACAAAGACATAGCGGCGCTTTTCGGCCTGCGCCTTCACAAACTCGCGGACCTCGCGCGAAAGCTCGGGGTAGAACGGGGCGAGCATGGGATCGTCGTCGGCGGCGATCAGGATGGTATAGAGTGCCGGCGCCGTGTTGACGCCGTTGATCACCAGAGTCTGATCCTCCATGTCGCGAGCGGCCTGCTTGGCAAGCTTCTTAAAGGAGAACGGGGCACGGGTGGCACCGAAGATGCCGGCCACGTGGTCCTCGAAGATGTTCAGGAAGTTCACGAAAGATCACTCTCCGTATAGGTTCTTTGGTATCCGAGCAAATATAGGCATATCCCAACGATTATAGAGGATAGGGTTCCCGCAACCGCCGCCTTGGCGACGACCGCGGCTGCAAGGCTGGCAATTTCCATATGGTGTGCAAGACAGGACGCCGCTGCGCAGCCGATGCCGGCGACAGCGATGGCGGCGATTACGGCAAGGTTTGAGCCCTGATCGGCACGCTTGGCATGGGCGTTGAGCAGCGCAGATGACGCCGCGGCAGTTGCCGCTACCAGCACAAAGGCAGCCCAAAGGAGTGGGTCTCCCAGCGCTGCGGCAACGTTACCGAGCCCCAGCACGCCTCCGGCTGAAAGCGCGACCGTGGCCAGACGGGCAAAAAGTGCGCCCATGCCCGTTGCCGCGGCGGCGCTTGCCGGGCCGAGCCAAAATGACGCGACGCCGGCGGTGACCCCAGCTGCCAGGAAGGTATTGCCGGTCAGACAGCCAAGCGCAAGCGCGCAGGTGAGTGCGGCGCTCGCGGCAGCCTCGGTGCGACCCCAGGCGATCCACCAACCGGACATGGCGGCGGCAAAGATCACCGCGACGGGCAACATCGACAGGATGCCCTGCGCCTGCATGGTGGCGTTGGCCATGAGCACCAAAAAGCCCACAGCCGAGATGGCCGAGCCAATCTGGGGGGCCAGGCCAGCCGCCGCTCCGATCGCGATGGCCGCAATGACCAGGCCGGGAAGCGCCGCGACCCCGGCCGTTTGCATCAGCAAAAAGCTAAAGGTGCCGCACGTTAGCGCCGAGATAGCGTGCATGGTGTAGTCGCGCGCATGGCTCCAGCGCGTGCCCGCCCAGCCGAGCGCGGGGTCGACCTCGATGGCGTCGTCCTCGTAGTACGACGGCTCGATATCGTCGAGCTCTTGCTCGTCATCCGAAAGCTCGCCAACCATTTGCTCCAGACTGCGACGGCCCTCGCGCACGCTGCCCAGACCGGCAAGGAGTTGGTCGCAAAATGCCTCGATGCTGTTGGGGCGGTCCTGCGGCATGGGGGAGAGCGCGCTCATGAGCGCGGCCTCGGCTCCCGGGGGAAAGTGTGGTATCAGCTCGCTGGGATAGGTGGCGCCGCCGATGATGCGGTCGAGCGAGTCGGCGGGCGTGGCCGCCATAAAGGGAGCGCTGCCGCACAAGCCCTCATAGATAACGCAGGCAAGGGCAAAGACATCGGCGCGTTCGTCGACCGTGCCGGTCTCGATATCGAGCTGCTCGGGCGGCATGTAGCCGATGGTGCCGCCGCGCGAGCCGCCAAAGCCACCGGCGGACGACAGTCGCGCCATGCCAAAGTCGGTGAGCTTTACATTGCCCGAGTGGTCGATGAGCACGTTGGCGGGCTTAATGTCCAGGTGGAGTACGCCATTGCTATGGGCGAAGGTGAGCGCCTGGCCCAGGGCATCGGCAATGGCCGCGGCCTCGTCAAAGGTGAGCGAGTGGCCGTCCACGCGATGCAAAAACTCGGCAAGTGACATGCCATCGACATACTCCATGACCAGGTAGGCATAGGCGGTGTCATGCGTAAAGTCGATGACCTGCACGATGTTGGGATGTTGAAGCATGGCGGCAGTGTGCGCCTCGCGCAGGACATCCATGATGTCGCTAGCGGGCATGCCGGCACCGTTGATAAGGGGGATGCGTTTAATGGCGACGCGGCGGCGCAGGTGCGTGTCGCGGCAGATCTCGATGGAGCCAAAACCGCCGGTCGCAAGTGTCTCGAGCGGCTGGTACCGCTTGAGCAGCTCGCGAGAGCTGGTGCCCTCCAAAGGAACGTCCGGCGAGAACCGGGCGGTATGTTGCGAGAAAAGCGGCATGGCCAACCCTCGTGCGTTTAAAGTTCGTTTGCGAGCGGCGGGCGCGGGGCCGAGCCGTTCGCGGTGGCATAGATGCTGCTAGTGTAGCACGCTCAGGAAGATGGCGAGGAAACGGGGACGAGGTGATCCGATCGATCCGACTCCGTTTCGACGCGTCCGGAAAGCGCATCCCAGTTTTCAGCCAAATAATGGGATGCGCTTTCCGATTGGGGTGGGCTGTGGAAACTGCATCCCAGAATATTGGCCTGGAACGGGACGGACTTTCCGAATCGGCGTCCAAAAGGAAACCGCATCCCGCTTTGATGTGGGGACTGCGAACAAAAGCCGGACCGTGATCTGGCGCGGATTGGAGTTCGCCTGAATCATTGATGCTGGCTGGTGTGAGAACAGAGATAAACGAGCGGCTCGAGCGATATAATGACACGCTATGGAGGCCGTATGCTCTTTTCCCGCCGTTCTGCTACATTTGCCTGCGCCATTGCGCTTGTCGTAATGGCGGTCACCCCTTATCACCGGTTTTCATCTTCAATCGGCCTAGCGTCAGGTGCAATGACCTGGCTCGTTATCCTGGGCGCATGCCTCGCGGCGTTTGTTCATGGTGCTGCGCTATGCAAGGGGGGAATGAGAAGGCCGAGGCATCTCGGTGCCATCGGTGTTTTCCTTGGTGTTATTGCAACGGTTCCCGAATGGGCCGACCTGGCTTTCTATGCTCGCGGAGACTCTATTCCAATCGTGTTTGCACCGATTTGGTTGTTACATGGCGTTTCGTGTGTCTCGTGCTTTGTTGGGTCGCTGCTTCTCTCATATGTTATTTGGGGCACGGCGGACTCTCCTTTGACGCAGAGGTCGACACGGACTGACGAAAGGGAAACTCGTCACCCGCAGGACGCGATTTTTACAGAAACAATAGCCGTCATGTCTTGCCTGCTGTTTTGCTGTCGAGTTTCATGGAGAGTCGTTCCCGAGCCATGGGGGATGCCCCCTGTAACGGCCGCGTCAATTGGCCTTGCGCTTTTAATTCCGTTGGTCTATCTCGCATTGACTGTGGCCCCGCCGTTTTGCCGCCCTCGTGCCTTTGGCCATGGGCGGCGCGACGTGTTTGCCTGTTCTGTGCTCGTAGCAGTTCCTATTGGTCTTATTCCGGCTGTTGAGGCGGCATACTTCGCAAGCGATGCCGTGGTCATTGCATTGCTGGCGATGGGGTCCGTTATCGCTGCTGCCTTCGTATGCATGTTGCTAAGGGGGAAACGGGACAACAATTCGGATATCGCCTGTGCGTCCGACACATTCGATGCGGGGGTGTTTTCCCCTGCCCTGTCGCCTAGAGAAGAGCAGTTTGTTCGACTGCTGCTCAAAGGGAAAACGCCGGCGGAAATTGCCAAGGAGACGGATACGAAGCCATCGACGGTGAGAACAACGCTTCACCGAGCATACGGGAAGGCGTCGGTTGCGGGCTCACGCGAGCTCGTGGCGCTGTTTGCGGGTGAGGGCGATACTGTAGGGCATGAGCTACCGCAGCGGCATGCTGACGATATAGTGGCATCAGCTCGAACGCGCCGGCTGTTTCGATACCTGCTCACATTATTCTTTATCCTCCTTGCGGCGGGGCCCTTGGTAATGGCGGATAGCGATTGGGGGTCCGGTGTTTCGCGGGCTGTCGCCTTTTCCCTCTTAAGCTACGCATTGGGTCTCGGACTGCTTCTGTCGCTACGCTACGCGGGTGGAAAAGCGAATCGTGGCGCTGCGCTGGATAGAGCGGGTGAAGCGATTTGGCTCGGAAGCCCGTACGTATGGGCGGTGCTATCTGCTGTGGAATGGTCTTTTATCTATATCGCGGCATTGATGTGCATACGCGTTCCGTTGATGGCTGTGCCGGTCCTGTTTTGCGGCGTGGCGTCTACGGCTTCGCTCGCTGTTGGGCTGCGTCCGTTTAAGGTGCATGCCCATGCTCGGGCTATCGTGCCGTTGGTGTCAATGGGCATGGTTGCCTTAATCTATGCGGTCGCTAGGGGGCGAATCCATGGACTTGCGGTGCTGACGGGGGTGCTGCTCACATATATAGTGATGCGAAGCTGTCCGCAGCGCAAAATGCTTGGGATATGGATGCTTTGCTTCGGGGCGACGGCTCCTGTTTGGGCTGTCTTGCTCAATATGGTGCAGGATCTGACGGTTTTCGAGCCGTTGTTCCTCGCGTCGTTGTTGGGGCAAAGTTCGGCTGTCAATGTCGTCGTGGCAACGGTGATTGTTTGCTGGTCTGTGCCCATGTTCGTTACGCACATCGCGCTCGCCCGCTCGGTTGAGGACGAGAAGGCCGTCTTGGAGTACCGGGCGAACGGGTCCACCGAAACGGCCCGCGTGCGCCAGCTGGCCCTGCTTACGTCGCGCTCCCTTTCTGATGTTCAGTCGCAAATTTTGCTGATGACGGCAGAGGGGGCAACGACAAAGGCCATTGCGGAGGATGTCGGTTACGCTGCATCTACGGTGCAAGCGCTGCGGTCTGCATCTTACCGCCAGTTGAAGATCAAGAATAAGGCGGAGCTAATTTTATTGTTATCGCAGGTAAACAACGTGTAAACGCCTGAGCAATCAACTCAATAGCGGGTGTTTACAGACATCTTTCTCTATTCATGCGAAGGTTGCCGTGCGTCGACGCATTGTTAACCGCTTTTGATTGGAGAAGGCCATGATTAAGCCAAGGAGCGCTATTGCTCGAATCGGAGTCGGCTTGGTGATTGCAGCTGGTCTGTCCCTAGGGGTTCCCGCTGCATCGTTTGCACAAGAGGAGTTTGACACCTCTCAGGTTTCCAGCATTACTCAAAACGCCGATACGGGAATTACGACCTGTACGAACAATGCCGATAAGGCATTTAGTTTTCAATGTGCCGGGACGAGTGCAACTGGCTACCGTCAAAAGGATGATTCCTCATCGCTCTATCTGGATATCCAGGGCCATACGGGAAATCCGCTTCGGTTATATACAGACGGTGCGTATAACACAAGCGGTAGCGGCAGCATGAATTGTACTCAGGGAACGTATCGTTCGAATCACAAGGGACAGTGGGAAATGTATAACCTCGTCCGTGAGAACGGGCGATCTGCGGCGCGACTGACTGCATGGGCGGAGTCTGGCTACGGCACTGTTATTGGTGTATGGAGCCCCGACTGCGTCGGGCATTTCCACAAGCTTCCCGCATAGTTGTTTGAAATGGCTCCCTTCCGGCTTTCTGGGTCGGAAGGGGGAGGAGGACGTATGAACCAAAAGCTCGCAAGATACGAACTGTCGAAAACGATTAGACGTCCAGCTTTTATCCTTGCTCTCTTGATTGCGGTCGCAGTTGCAATAGCTGCCGCGCTGGAGCCGTGGGCAAATTTGGAAAAAGAGCGCCACAACCTTCTTTCTTTTGGTTACGGCGTTGGCGTGCAAGCCGAAAATTATCTCGGTCAAACACGTGAAAGCAGCTTCGGTAACTGGATTGTTGTGAGCGCGAACGCGCCACTGTCTGCGTCGGTGTTTTTCTATGCACTGCCCCTGCTTGCAATGTTGGCTGGATCTTGGTCGTGTCTCTTTGAGCGTTTGAGTGGTTATGACATGCAGATATGCACGCGCGTTTCCAGAAAGGCGTACGTGAACGTAAAGATGCTGTCTGCTTTCCTCTCCGCGTTTACAGTGACTGCCATTCCTCTGCTCGTCAATTTCCTGATCGTCTCGATGCTTTTTCCTGCGTATCTTCCTCGGGTCGATGAGTCGACTTACGTAGGACTTTACCTGCATAGCTACTTCTCCGGTCTATTTTATTCGCATCCTTTGTCATATGTGCTCGCATACACGCTGTTCGATGCTGTCACGCTCGGGACTTTATCCATGGCTGTAACTGGCTTCTCAATTTTGTTTCGTAGCAGAATCAAAGCGATAATTGTCCCGTATCTGCTAATGGTTGCGTGGCATTTTGCAAATGGCTGGATCTTCGGCGTAATGGCTTGTGTGGGGTTTAACTGCAATATCCTCAACAGCATCAGGTCGGAATCGCTGAATAACTGGCCAGACATTCGAGCCGGTTTTGCGGAAATCATATTATTGACCCTTGCTTCGTTGGCTTTTTCTGGGGCGTGGAAAAGACGCGAGGTGGTCTGATGCTGTTTAGGCTGGTCGCCGCGGACCTGAGGACCGTTTTGAAGAAGAACATCATCACTTTTATTGCAATTGCGGCAGTGACCGTTGCGAACTTGGTGTACGCCTACGGATTGTCTTCTGTGTATGGGGTTAGAACGGATACCTTGGGGTTTGCGGATAATCTTGCGCTCGTGTTTGCCGGATCTGCTCCGTTTGAGCCTAGGCCCGGGGTCATGTTTGTGCCTCCGCTAGGATGGCTATTTCTCATTCTGCTTATTCTCTATACAACACTCGACTATCCGACCGAATCGTTGCACGGGTTTGGTTTGCAAGCGCTTGTTCGATGCCGGGCAAGAACCCTTTGGTGGGTCTCGCGTTTTATCTTGGTGGCGGCAGTAACGGCATTTTCACTGCTCGTGGTGGTTTGCTCTGTTGTGATTTGGAGCTTGGTGGTGAGCTCCTCGTTCAGCGCGGTCATTCATGGTGAGTCGCTTCAACTGGCTAATTTGGCGCCGTGGTTTCTCAAAGCTGCCGAGGCAGATGCGCTGCCGTTTTTCATAGGTCTCTTATTTGCTTTTGAGGCGCTTGCGTTTGCGCAGGCAGCGGTTGGGTTTGTGCTTGGGTCGTCAGTCTCGTTTGTGGTTTTAATGAGCTACCTGATCTGCTCGGCATATGCACGACATTGGGCGCTATTGGGTAACGCCTTGATGCTGTTGCGCTGGGGCGGAATTGTCAAAGATGGAATCGCGGCGGGCTCGAGTGGCTTGTTTTCAATTGTGATTATGTCGTTATGCCTATCGTTGGGTGGACTGTGGTTTCGAAGGGCCGACCTTATAGAAAAGGGGGACAAGATATGAGTGTGATCGTAAGGGGCGTATCGAAGCGCATGGGTAAAAACGATGTCCTGCGCAACGTGTCCATCGAGGTTGACCCTGGGACTGTGGTCGGGCTTCAGGGGATAAACGGTTCGGGTAAGACCATGCTCATGCGAGCGGTTTGCGGGTTGATCAAGCCTACCGAAGGCGAAATCTCTATCGATGGCCAAAGGCTTGGGGCGGACATCTCGTTCCCGCCGAGTCTGGGGATGTTGATCGAGGCGCCTTCCTTTTTGGGATATCTGTCTGGCTACGACAATCTGAAGCTCATCGCTCAGATCAAGGGCGTTGCCACCCCCGAGGACATTCGCTCTGCCCTGCGGCTCGTGGGGCTCGATGCAGACGAAAAAAAGAAGTTCCGAGCATACTCGCTTGGGATGAAGCAGCGTCTGGGGATAGCTGCGGCAATTATGGAGAAGCCGAAGCTGCTTGTTCTCGATGAGCCAACGAATGCCCTCGACGAAGCGGGCGTTGAAATGCTCAAGCGCGTTGTGGCGATGGCGGCATCAACGGGTCGTGAGGTCCTTCTGTCCAGCCATGACGGAGAGGTGCTCGAGGAACTGGCCGATCGGGTTTACTGCATGCGCGACGGTGCCGTTGTGAAAGTTCGGGAAAGGTCGTGAGCGCGATGAAGAAGACCCTGTGGATGAGAAGATCGGCGCTCGCGCTTTTTTGCTGTGCTGCTGCCGGCCTTGCGGGCATGAGGGTGAGCGTCGTTAACGGGAACCGGACGGTCATTCCTGAGAAATATTACGCGGAGGGCGAATGGCTCTCGATGGATGGAGCGTTTCTGGGGTCGAAGGATGTGGTGACTGATGGGTATTCGTTTTGCATAGACGGGGCAGAGTTGCTCACGCCGCGCGAGTATCTCAAACGAGCACATGACGATTATTCAAAATATGGCACCGTGGATACGAAAACGAGACTGAAGGATGCCGACATCACGTGCGTTATCGCCGTAAAGATGCGTGTCAGAAATAGGGATAATATCGACGGTGGAATCAAAGCGTATGTTTGGCATCTGGTTCCGGAGTCTGCGCCAAACTATGATTTTGTAGTCAATACCGATCTGATAACGCAAGCCATGCCGGTCCTTGGCGGCTCTGCTGCGTTTGCCGTGGAGGTTGGGGCAGAAAACGAGTTGCTCGTCCCATTTATGATGCAGAACACCAACGACTATTTCGAAGGTTACGAGACCGTCCGTTTTGAGAAAGCATTTCCCGGGACTTACACGATGAAGATGACCGATCTGCCGGAGCGGAGGCTCTTAAGGTTTGAAGTGAAATAGCTCGAGAGCAAGGCAAAACGGGTCCATTGGCGGTACGCGCGCCCGATTCCAGGCGCCCCGGCCCGGAATCGGGCGCGGGACGAGGCGCCTTCGGTGTCGGCCGGCCTACCGCTTCTTCTTGCTCTTCTTCTGCTTGCGCTGCTTGCCCTTGGTCTCCTGGGGCTTGTCGCCCTGTTTTGCTTCGGCAGCGGCCTTTTCTGCCTTCATCTTCTTGCGTTTGGTCTCGATGCGGAGTTTTTTGTTGATGCGCGCCTTAAGGAAGGGACCGAACTGCTCGGCATCGCCGCGGACAAAGGTGTCCTTAGGGATCGTCACGCCCTGGTCGGCGAACATGGCCACAAAGATGCGCTCGCCGTCGAGCACGTGGTCGAGCTTTTCAAACGGGAAGAACTGCGACTTGCCGCTCGTGCCCCAAACCATCAGGCCGTCCTCGTTGGCGGCGACGCGGCGATAGCGGCCACCCATGGACTCGTCGGCCTCAACGGCGTCGATAAAGTCGCGGGCGAGGGTGTGGTGCAGGTTTTTGCTCCACCAGGCCAAAAAGGCGCCGAATACGATCAAGACGACGCCAAACTTGATCCAGTTGCCGCCGGCCACCAGCATGCCGATGCCGATGAGCGCGGCAATTGCCGCGGCGACATACAGCGAGCCGCGACGCCTGGGCGAGGCGACCAGGCGGGCGAAGTCGGTGACGAGGTCGTTTTCGTATTGGTACTCGTTGAGGTACAGGATGCCGTCGTCGGCTGCGGCCTGCTCCTCGAGCGCGACCTCGACCTGGTCGGCTGCTTCGGAGGGAACGAGGTTGCTCTCTGCGTCTGCCATGCTCTTTGGACTCCTATCGCGGCGGGCTCGCCGTACGGGTTATTATGGAATGCAGTATGCCGTGCGACCGCATGGCCGCCGCGGCAACAAGACTCAGTATACCCGGGGGAGCACCCATGGAATCGTTGTACCGAAAGTATCGCCCGCTCACCTTTGACTCCGTGGTGGGCCAGCAGCATATCGTCTCGACGCTCGAGCACGCCATCACCGAGGGGCGCCTGTCCCACGCCTACCTGTTCTGCGGACCGCGCGGCACGGGCAAGACCACCATGGCGCGCATTCTGGCCAAGGCGCTGCTGTGCCGCAATGCCGAGGCGGCGCGCGCCGAGGGTGCAAGCGGCTGCATGCCCGACGGTACTTGCGAGGAGTGCGAGCTCATTGCCGAGGGTAACCACCCCGATGTCTACGAGCTCGATGCCGCCTCCCGCACGGGCGTGGACAATGTGCGCGAGGAAATCATCAACTCCGTCAACTTTGCCCCGGTGCGCGGCAAGTGCAAGATCTATATCATCGACGAGGTCCACATGCTCACGACGGCGGCGTTTAACGCGCTGCTCAAGACGCTCGAGGAGCCGCCGGCGCACGTGATCTTTGTGCTGTGCACCACCGACCCGCAAAAGATTCTGGAGACCATCCTCTCGCGCTGCCAGCGCTTCGATTTCCATCGCATCGGCAACGAGGATATTGCGCATCGCCTGTCCTACGTGTGCGAGCAGGAGGGCTTCGATTACGACGATGAGGCGCTGGCTATCGTGGCGCGCCATGCCAAGGGCGGTATGCGCGACGCGTTGTCCACGCTGGAGCAGCTGAGCGTCTTTGGCAACGGTTCTGTGCATGCGGACGACGCCCGCTCGCTTTTAGGCGAGGTTTCGGACCAGATTCTGGGCGAGTTTTCCCGCGCCATTGCCGATCGCGATGTTGCCGAGCTCTATGGACTGATCCGTGCGCAGGTCGAGGAAGGAAACGACCTGCTGGAGCTGACGCGCGACCTGGTGGCGCATGTGCGTGACGTGTACGTTGCCTGCGTTGCCGGTGCCCGTGCCGAGCTGTTTGAGGGCGGCTCCGAGCAGGCCGAGGCGCTTGCTGCCGAGGCCGCTGCCTTTGGCGAGCATCCTGCCGACCGCCTGGCCCGTGTGCTGACGGTGCTCGACGATGCCGCACTGGAGATGAGGGGCGCGAGCGACGTGCGCCTGGTGCTCGAGATCGCCTGCACGCGCCTGGCACGTCCCGAGGCCGATTTAACGATTGAGGCATTGGCCGAGCGCGTGGCCCGCTTGGAGGCCATGGTTGCCAACGGCGCCGTGCCGGCGAGCGTGGCTGCTGCTCAGGCCGCCGCGCCTGCAGCATCCGTACCCGCTGCTGCCCAACAGCCGACGCTAATTTCGGGCGCTCGTGCTGCCGCTCCGGCGGCATCCGCTGCCCCCGCTGCTACGTCCGCGCGCCAGGGCGGTATGCCTTGGGACCGTGGTGCTGCTGTTCCGGCTGCCCAGCCTGCGTCCCGTTCTGCGTCCGTGTCAGCTTCCAAGCCTGCAGCGCCTGCACCTCAGCCTGCGCCGACTCCGACGCCTCAGCCCGTTGCGGCTCCCGCGCCTGCCACCGCTCCGGCACCTAAGCCCCAGTCCAACAATGCCGCCCAGGTTGCCGCCGCCGGTACTGCCGAGACGCCCGCGGTCGAGGATGCCGGAGAGCTGCAGCGCAAATGGGCCGAGGTTGTCGAGCGTGTCAAGGCGCGTCAGGCTTCCTACGCGGGGCTTTTGCTCAATGCCCGCGCCACGGCTGACGACGGCTCCAGGCTCACGGTCTCGTTCCCCGCGGGCTCGACCTTTGCCATCAAGATGCTTGGACGCGCCGACACGCAGTCGGTGGTCCTGCCGACAGTCAGTGCGGTCTTCGGTCGTCGTACCGTCGACTATGTCCTGGATGGGGGTGGCACGCCGGCTCCTCAACATGAGGAGCATTCTCCATCTGCACGGGCTGCGGTATCTGCGGACCCGCAGCCCGTGTCCTCGGCGGCCCCTGCATCCTCGAGCGCCAGCGCGACGCAGCCAAAAGCAGCACCGATAGCGGCGCCGACCCCGTCGGCGCCTAAGCCCGTCATGGCCAAACCGGCTGCTCCGACACCCGCGCCCAAGCCTGCCTCGCCCGCGCCCAAGTCGTCTGACCTGGGCAAAGCCCCCTGGCTGCGCTCCGACAACCCCGCCGGCGCTCCTGCCACGGGCAAGCTCCCGACCGAGCCCGCGCCCCGAGCGCCCGAGCGCGCGTCCGCTCCCAAGGCTCAGCCCGCCGCGCCGTCTGCGCCATGGGAATCCGAGCAGGTTCCCTACGACGATGCCATGGTTGGCGGTTTTGTTGCCGATGCTGGTGGGGACGATCTGCCTCCGTTCGACGTGCCGGGTGCGGCGTCCGCGCCCAAGCCCGCTGCAACTGCCCCCAAAGAGGAGGACGCTCCTGCGGCTCCCTGGGAGTCCAACCCCGGCGCGGGCAGCCCCTTCGGCCATCAAGGCGCAGCCCCAAGCATCCCGCAGACCGAGGACGAGGCCAAAGCCCTCATCCGCAGCGTCTTCGGCCAGTCCACCATCTTCAAACCGGTGGAGTAGCTGTACGGGCGGGTATACTGCTCAGGAAGAGACTTCTTTGAACGGAGCGAGCTTATGATGTGGGAATATGTCCGCCTCGAGGACGATACGCAAGTTTCGTATTCCGAAGTCCGTGAGGACAACACGGTGAAGGTCGTTGTGGAGCGCCCGCGCGATTGGGGTTTTGACGCGGCGGAGTGTATCTTGCCGGCATTCAATTGGGTGTCACATGAGGGCTTTAGCGAAGCGGACCTCAAAGAACTCGATGATTTCGTGCGTAACAATGCCCCGCTCATCCTGCGTTTTGCCTACGAAGGCGGACGAGTCTATGCCTAGTCTCTTCCGACTCGGCCATATATCACTTTCTTTTGTCCGGGCGCATCTGTATTTCGGACATGTGTAGTGTGGTGCCGCGTATATCGCATTCGAGCAGACAAGCGCGTGACGGTCGGCCTAGGATGCTGAGGTCGATACGATACGTCGCATGGCCGTCCGTGTACTCGACTTGCTCGGCGTTGACGGTTGCTCCGATTGTAAATAAAGAGCCCAGTTCGGCATCGACAATCTTGGAGTCCTTTATCTTGACCTTGAACTCTTGGTAGAGGGACGGGCTGTTGTAGTAAATGGTTCGGGTTCCGTCGGTGCATTCATCGGTCGTCTCCCATTTGACGACGGGCTGGTCCGAGCTGGCTATCAGCAGTTCTGCTCCAAAAGCTATGGCATGGGTGATGACAACCAGCAATGCCCAGCCGACAAAGAGATAGAGAACCACATATGCAACGGGGTGTTTTGAGCGGATGTTTTGGAGCGCGTCGGGGGCATTCATGGGGCACCTCCAAATTGCAATCTATGACAATCAAATTATACCCTGCCGCCATGTGCTCCGCCTCGAGCAGCGGTTTGGCATTTAGCTATTTAGTGGCACACATGAAATGCCGGATTCGGCTCTACTAGATTGAGTATGCGATATTATGCAACCTTGCATAATTCGGCCTTGCATAATCTTTGCGCGTGGTTTGTATTAGAGGACATGTATATCGACTGAGGTAGCGTGTCCGCCCCGCTTGCTTGCCCCGCGCCGTGGTACGATTTTTGAGTTTGAAAGTCCCGTCGCGCTCCGGCTGCCCTTGCAGCTTGTCGCGCGGCCGCACGTAAAGGAGCCATCATGGCCGGTATGAACATGCAGCAAATGATGAAGCAGGCTCGCAAGATGCAGGAGCAGCTTGCCGCCGCGCAGGAAAACCTTAAGTCCCAGACCGTCGACGCCTCTGCCGGCGGCGGCATGGTCAAGGTGACCGTTAACGGCGAGATGGAGCTCGTCAACCTCACCATCGACCCCGATGCCCTCGATCCCGAGGACGTCGATATGCTGCAGGACATGATCATGGCTGCCGTCAACGAGGCCGTCCGCGGTGTCAACGAGCTTGCCAACAAGCAGATGGGCGCCATCACCGGCGGCCTCAACATCCCGGGCATGCCGTTCTAAGACACGCATATATATGAGTGCCAACCATAGTCTGCAAAAATTGCTCGATGAGCTGGGCCGTCTGCCGGGCATTGGTCCCAAGTCGGCCCAGCGCATCGCCTATTACCTGCTCGAGGCCGATGCCGAGGAGGCCCGCCGCCTGGCCGAGGCCATCCTGGAGGTTAAGCAGGAGGTCCACTTTTGCAGCCGTTGCTTTAACTACGCCACGGCCGACGAGTGCTCCATCTGCCAGGATTCGATGCGCGACACTACTCGCATTTGCGTGGTGGGCGAGCCGCGCGACGTCCAGGCAATCGAGCGCACGGGCAGCTACCATGGCCTGTACCATGTGCTGGGCGGCGTGATCAGCCCCATGGACAAGATTGGTCCCGAGCAGCTGCACATCCGCGAGCTGCTGGCGCGTTTGGGCCACGAGGATATCCATGAGGTCATCATCGCCACCAACCCCAATATTGAGGGCGAGACCACGGCGAGCTACCTGGCCCGCACTATCAAGCCGCTGGGCGTTGAGGTGTCGCGTCTGGCGAGCGGCCTGCCCGTGGGCGGCGACCTGGAGTATGCCGACGAGCTTACGCTTGGACGCGCCATTGAGGCCCGTCGCACGATTTAGGTGGCGAGCCTGCTCCTGCCGTATGTTTTCCTGGCGACGCACGGGGCAGTCATAATTTCCCCGTGCGACTATGAGTTTGTTGTGCAACAAAGATGCTTCGTATCCGCTTATCGCATGGATGCTTCCGCCCGCGTCCTTAATTCGCCCATTCGTTGCGCAACCTTTTGGGTTCGCTGATACACTCAAATGTGGATTCGAATGAATGCGCCGCTCCCGAGCGGCGTGTTTTTGTTGGAGGAGAACGCATGCGGCCCGGTGGCACTCAGACAAAGCGCGGCGCCGCGGTGCGCATGCGACGCCGACTGGGCTTGGCGCCTCGGGCGTACGCGCTGCTGTCGTGCTCGCTGGTGCTGGTCATAGCTGGCGTTTCTGCCTATGGCATGACCGTGCCGTCCATGATACAGGCACATGCCGCACGCGAACCGCGCGTAGGGCATGAGGTCAAAAGTGACCTGGGCACCACGACTGGATATGCTTGGGCAAGTGTGGTCGCGCATATTGTGTTTGGCACTGACGACGCGGACGGCGCCGAGGCCCCGGACAACGAAGTCACGCTTGCCAATGGCAAAACCATCGTGCTCACCAACACCAAGATCATCGATCGGTTGTCCAACAATAGCGTGGCGGCAACGGTGAATAAGGTCGAGCAGCAGCAGGAACAGGACGCCCAGCAGCCCGGAAAGCCCGGTAGCTCGGATACTTCTGGCTCCGGCTCGGATTCGTCGAGTTCGGGCGGCGGTTCTGGGTCGGGCTCCTCTGCCGGAGGGTCTGGAAATGGCGGTTCGACGGGCGGCAACACTGACAGCGATGCAAACTCCGGTGGCCTTTCCGCTGCTGAGGAAGAGAGCATTCACAGTTGGCTTGTGACCAAGTACAACATGCTCGACGGCTATGTTTCTCGCGCCAATGACGTGGTTTCGACCTATAACTCTACGGGAGATCCCAGGCCGTGCGACAGCCTGGTCGGGGAGATGTTTGTCATTCGAGCCGAGTTCGGTCGTCAGACATTCTCGCCCCGGTCAAAGTGGTATCAGCAGTATGCCAATCTGTGGGGCTGTTACACCAACCTATGTCAATGGGTCGGCCATTACGGCGATGATGACGTCGCACTCGGTAACTTCAAGAATAACGTGGCGGCGCTTGCCCTATGATGACCGATCTTGCATCCACCACACCACAATCGCTCGGTCGCGATCCCATGGTCGGCCTGCGCCTGGCGCGTGTCGACGGGTTTGAGCCGGCCATTGCGCTCGGTCAGGACGAACTGCCTGCCTACCTGCGTCGTTTTACGATACTGTTTGCCGACGATGCCACCATGCGCCGTGGCGGTATCGGCCGCGTGACGCGTGCCATCAACGCCCAAGGCGAGGCCGTGGCACTCAAACAGCTCATCTTGCCGACGCGCGATGAGTTTGACGATGCCGCCGCTCATGAGGCGCTGGTCGCCAAGTTCAAAGCGGCGTTTCGCGAGGAATATGAATGCCATCGCGCCCTTTCGGGCCTTAAGGGTTTTCCCCGCCTCTATGGCTGGGGCGAGGTTGACGGTGTGCCTGTAATTGTCATGGAATGGGTCGAGGGCGAGACGCTTGCCCGCTTGCGTTCGCGACTTGCCGTGGACGATGCCGGCCGCCTATCGCCGCTTGTGGCGGCGCGCTTGGGGCGTGACCTGTTCGACCTGCTCTGCCGCATGAGCCTGGTGGGGGAGGGCTTTGTCCATCGTGATATCTCGCCCGCTAATATTATGGTGCGTACGGCGCGTCTACCGCTTGACCGGCAGCTTGCCGAGGGCACCTTTGACCTGTGCCTGATCGATTTTGGCTCGTCGCTGGCGCTTGAGCCTGCGTCGGCCGTGGCCGGTACCGGCGGCAAGGCGTCGTTTACGGAGCGCTATGCCACGCTGCGTCGCGCGACGGTTGCCTACGCCCCGCCCGAGATGCTCACCGACGATATTCCCGACCTGCGCGCTTTGCGTATGTCGCCGGCGATCGACGTCTATGCCACGGCAAGCACGGTTTACGAGCTCATTGCCGGCGTCGCGCCATACGAAGCCGCGCCGAGCGCTTCGGGCACCTCGGGTTCGCGCAAAAAGACGCGCGACATCGCCAGCCCCTACCGTCTCAAGATGGACACGCTGCCCGACTATCCCATTGGTGCCCATGCACCCGGTTGCGATTTGACTCAGCTGCTTCGTCGTGAGCCCGATGTGGCGCTCGCCGCGGCCGAGCAGGCCCAGCAGCTGGGGCTTGAGCCGGATTCCGAGGAGCTACGCGATGCGTTGGCGTTTGTCGATGCCCAGCTGTTCGACGTGGTGATGGCCTGTCTGTCCAGCCATCAAAAAGATCGTCCCGAGCCGGCGGCGGTCGAGGCGGCGCTCTCGGCGTTTTGTGACCACTATGCGCAAAATGTCGGTCGTTCGCTCCGCGGCGAGCCGCTCACGCCGTGCCCCATGGATGCGTCTGGCCGCGCGGTTCGTCGCGCGCTGATGGTCGGCGCGACGGTCGTCTGTGGCGTGGTTTGGGCTGTGGTCGTGGTTTCGGCCGCGCTGCTGGCGTCGGGCGCTCGCGTGACGGCGACTTTGGGATCGCTCGTGTGGTCTGGGTCGATACCGGGTATTATTGCCGCACTGGCGTTGGCGCTGCCAGGCATAGCCGGCGTTGTCGCGGGGGCACTTGCGCGCAATCGGCGCTCGGGCTTCCTGCAGGGTGTGCTTGCGCTTTCTGCCTGCGAGGTTCCGGTGCTGGTTGTGGCTGCATGTAGCGTATTTTCCCAACGCGCCGTGATGGGCGGCCTTGTTGCCGCTCTGGTTGCAACCTATACGCTTACGTGGTTTTTGCTTGCGATGGGCTTTGCCTTTGAACTTCCCGTTTCGGCACCGCGACGCACAAAAGTCCAGATGGCGACTCCGCTTGCCGGTGGAGCCGCAGCTGCCCGTACTTTTGGCGGACCTGTCGAAGTATCGTCCGATTCTATTTCTACGACCAAGGAGGCCTAGGTCATGGCATCTCAAGTTGAGCTCACCCCATGCGGGGCCATGTTTGACATCTTTAAGCGCGCGGCGCATCTGAGCCATATCGAGCTGTGCGGCTTGGTGCTTTCGTCCCGTCCGCTCGCCGACGGCCGCAGCCCGCAGAGCCGGGCCGCCGATCGCTCTTGGGTTTCCCGCTTTATCGTTCGCGCGCCGGTCGGCACGCTTCAGCAGCGCTACTTTGCCGAATACGGTACCTCGGCTGCGCGTATTATGTCGCAACTGGCCCTGCGCCAGCGCAATCCCATGGACTCCACGGCTGTGATCAATATGGTGTGCGGCCCTGCAGGTGAACCGATGGTACGCGCGCTCGAAGAGTGTCACCAGGACACGAATCTCTATCGCAACGCGCTCGATCGCCTGTCCCAGGCGGCGAAACTCATGCCCGCCGAGCGCGCCGAGGCCGTGCTGGTGCTGTTTGTCGCCGTCGGTTGTTCAGCGGATGTGCGGTCCTCGGTGAACTATGCCATCGACTACGCGCACGCGACCTGTGGCGGAGGCACCTCCACGCCGCGTTCGCTTGGCATGTCGATGACCGCAGGCGAGCGCGAACCCGCCCCGGCGCACCCCTTGGGCTTGCTGCGCGTGCAAAACAGTTTTGTCGTGAGCGCCCCGCGCTGGATTCAGCCGAGTGAGCAGGGTGTTGAGATTGGTGCGCTGGCCACTGGTGAGGGCGATATTACCGACGTCGGCGACGATGTCTCGGCCCGCCATGCCCATATCTGGTGCGATGCTCAAAATATCTGGCACGTCGAGGACTTGTCGTCCACCAACGGAACCGTGGTGGTAAACGGGGCCACGCGCGTCTGCATTCAGGTCGAGCCCGGCCGTTCCGCCCAACTCAATCCCGGCGACGAGCTCAAGCTCGGCGAATCCACTACCTACGCCATCCTCTTCGGTGCCCTCTAGCCGGCAGATAGGGACGTTTCTTTTCTGCCGGCACTTGGGGACACTCCTCGGCGCGCCAGAGCCAGTCGCCCGGGGATGGAGGGGCCATTTTGGCCCTTGGCGGTCAGTCGAGGTAAACCTTTACCGCCCGCCTATATTTGCCGCTATTACACTTGACGGCGGGGTACAATAAACCCGCATGCGGATTTTCGTTGCGGGCGCCTCCCATCGCCGGGGCGTGCCCGGGAGCATCCGGCATGCGGCCTTTGCGGCGCTCGGTCATGTGCAAGACGGGTGGCTGGGCCTGTGGAGCGCGTGCAGCCCTCCTCGCCTCGGCATGCCTTCTCTCCACGCCATGCACCTGCTGCCAAGTCCGCCTGCCAGATGATTGGAAGCAACAGCGAAAATCCCATCACGCCAACATCCCGGCGATCGCCGGGGCCTGTATACCTATATGAGAGGAGAGGGGTATATGGCGCGTAAGTTTAAGTCTATGGACGGCAACGAGGCGGCCGCATATGTTTCGTATGCGTACACCGAGGTAGCGGGAATCTATCCCATTACGCCGTCCAGCCCGATGGCCGACCATGTCGACCAGTGGGCGGCCCAGGGTCGCAAGAACATCTTCGGCACCCCGGTCAAGGTCGTCGAGATGGAGTCCGAGGCAGGTGCAGCCGGTACCGTTCACGGTTCGCTGGGCGCCGGTGCTCTGACCACCACCTACACGGCTTCTCAGGGTCTGCTCCTGATGATCCCGAACATGTACAAGATCGCGGGCGAGCAGCTCCCGGGCGTTTTCCACGTCTCCGCGCGTTGCGTCGCTTCGCACGCCCTGAACATCTTTGGCGATCACTCCGACGTCATGGCCTGCCGTCAGACCGGCTTCGCCATGCTCGCCGAGGGCAACGTCCAGGAGGTCATGGACCTCTCGCCGGTGGCTCACCTTGCCGCCATCGAGGGCAAGACCCCGTTCCTTAACTTCTTCGATGGCTTCCGCACCAGCCACGAGATCCAGAAGGTCGCCATGTGGGACTACAAGGATCTTGCCGAGATGTGCGACATGGACGCCGTCCAGGCTTTCCGCGATCACGCGCTCAACCCTGAGCACCCGCATACCCGCGGCAGCCACGAGAACGGCGACATCTTCTTCCAGAACCGCGAGGCCTGCAACAAGGTCTACGACGAGCTTCCCGCCGTCGTCGAGGGCTACATGAAGAAGATCAACGAGAAGCTCGGCACCGATTACGGCCTGTTCAACTACTACGGCGCTCCCGATGCCGATCGCGTCGTCGTGTGCATGGGCTCCTTCTGCGACGTGCTCGAGGAAGTCATCGACTACCTCAACGCTCACGGCGAGAAGGTCGGCCTGGTCAAGGTTCGCCTGTTCCGTCCGTTCTCCATCAAGCACTTTGTCGACGTTCTCCCCGAGACCGTCAAAAAGATTGCCGTCATGGACCGCACCAAGGAGCCGGGTTCCATCGGCGAGCCGCTCTACCAGGACGTCGTCTCCGCTCTCTACGAGGCCGGCAAGACGGGTATCAAGGTCGTCGGCGGCCGTTACGGCCTGGGCAGCAAGGACACGCCTCCCGCGTCCGCGTTCGCTGTCTTCGAGGAGCTCAAGAAGGACGAGCCCAAGCGCGAGTTCACCATCGGCATTGTCGATGACGTGACCAACCTGAGCCTGCCCGAGGCCGAGGATGCGCCCAACACCGCAGCCCCCGGCACCATCGAGTGCAAGTTCTGGGGTCTGGGTGGCGACGGTACCGTCGGCGCCAACAAGAACTCGATCAAGATCATCGGCGACCACACCGACAAGTACGTCCAGGCCTACTTCCAGTACGACTCCAAGAAGACCGGCGGCGTCACCGTCTCGCACCTGCGCTTTGGTGATTCCCCGATCCGTTCGCCGTACTACGTGACCAAGGCCGACTTTGTCGCCTGCCATAACCCCAGCTACATCGTTAAGGGCTTCAAGATGGTCCGCGACGTCAAGCCGGGCGGCACCTTCCTGGTCAACTGCCAGTGGAGCGACGAGGAGTTCGCCGAGCACATGCCCGCCGTGGCCAAGCGCTACATCGCGAACAACAACGTCAACGTCTACCTGATCGACGCTATCGACCTGGCGGCCAAGGTCGGCATGGGCAAGCGCACCAACACGGTGCTCCAGTCCGCCTTCTTCGCGCTGGCCAAGGTCCTGCCCGCCGAGAACGCCCTGCAGTACATGAAGGACGCGGCTACCAAGTCCTACATGAAGAAGGGCCAGGCTATCGTCGACGCCAACCACAAGGCCATCGATGCCGGCGCTACTGCTTTCCGTAAGTTCGAGGTTCCGGCCGACTGGGCTACCGCCGAGGACGCCGCTCCCGTCGAGCTCTCCGAGGAGACCAAGTCCGCCATCGCCCAGCAGGTCAAGAACCTGCTCGAGCCCATCGATCGCATGGATGGCGACAGCCTGCCCGTTTCCGCCTTTGTCGGTTGCGCCGACGGCCAGTTTGAGCTGGGCGCCTCCGCATACGAGAAGCGCGGCGTCGCCGTGGTCGTTCCCCACTGGGACGAGACCAAGTGCATCCAGTGCAACCAGTGCGCCTACGTGTGCCCGCATGCCACCATCCGTCCGTTCGCGATGACCGAGGACGAGGCTGCCGCCGCGCCCGAGGCTACCCGCACGCTCGACGCCATGGGCCCCAAGGCCAAGGGCATGAAGTTCACCATGGCTGTGTCCCCGCTCGACTGCATGGGTTGCACCAACTGCGTCAAGGTCTGCCCCAAGGGCGCCCTCGAGATGGTTCCCACCGAGCAGGAGATGGACCAGCAGCCCGTTTGGGACTACATGGTCGAGAACGTCTCCGAGAAGAAGGAGCTCATCGCGGCCAACGTCAAGGGCAGCCAGTTTAAGCAGCCCTACCTGGAGTTCTCGGGTTCCTGCGCCGGCTGTGCCGAGACCGCCTATGCACGTCTGGTGACCCAGGTCGCCGGCGACCGCATGTTCATTTCCAACGCCACCGGCTGCTCCTCCATTTGGGGTAACCCCGCTGCCACCGCTCCTTACTGCAAGGACAAGGACGGTCACGGCCCGGCGTGGAACAACTCCCTGTTCGAGGACAATGCCGAGCACGGTCTGGGCATGGCCGTTGGCTATGAGGCCGTTCAGCACAAGCTGATCGCCGCTACCCAGGACATCATCGCTGCCGATGGTCCGTCCGATGAGCTCAAGGCCGCCGGTCAGGCTTGGATCGACTCCGTCAACGACGCCGAGGCCTCCAAGACCGCTGCCGCTGCCTACGTTGCCGAGCTCGAGAAGTGCGGCTGCGACGCTTCCAAGGCAATCCTCGCCGACAAGGCTTACCTCACCAAGAAGTCCTTCTGGATCTTCGGCGGCGACGGCTGGGCCTACGACATCGGCTTCGGTGGCCTGGACCACGTCCTGGCTTCCGGCCACAACGTCAACGTCTTCGTCTTCGACACCGAGGTCTACTCCAACACCGGCGGTCAGGCCTCCAAGGCCTCGAACCTGGGCCAGGTCGCTCAGTTCGCCGCTGCCGGTAAGGTGACCAAGAAGAAGTCCCTGGCCGAGATTGCCATGAGCTACGGCTACGTCTACGTGGCGCAGGTCGCCATGGGCGCCAACCCGGCTCAGACCCTCAAGGCCATTCACGAGGCCGAGGCCTACGACGGTCCGTCCCTCATCATCGGCTACAGCCCCTGCGAGATGCACTCCATCAAGAAGGGCGGCATGCAGAACTGCCAGGCCGAGATGAAGAAGGCTGTCGAGTGCGGTTACTGGAACCTCTTCCGCTTCAACCCCGAGGCTGCTGCCGGCAAGAAGTTCTCGCTCGATTCCAAGGAGCCCGCGGGCGGTTATCAGGAGTTCCTGATGAACGAGGCCCGTTACGCTTCGCTGACGCGTTCCTTCCCCGAGCGCGCCGAGGAGCTCTTCAAGGAGAATGAGCAGGCCGCTATGGACCGCTATCAGCACCTGCTGAAGCTCAAGACGGTGTACAACGAGGCCTAGGTCTCCCACCGCAGGATCTGAGGGCTAACCTTCGCGGACGTCCTCGGACATGAAAGAACCCCCGCTGCGCACTACGTGCGGCGGGGGTTCTTTCGTCCTGCGGAGTGTCCGCGAAGGTTAGCCCTCAGATCCTGCTATGACTACGTCCTCGGATTGTGTGGGCGGATGAAGGACGTGGCTGGTGGGGCCTTTTGTTCCCTTCGCTGTTTCGCGGCTTTGGGCATAGGGGGGATTTGGTTATCACTGCCTTCTATCCCTTGCTATTTCGCGCCTTTGGCGCGAAAAGCGCGTTACTTTGGGCATAGAGGGGGACCTGGTTGCGGACCCAGATGGCCTAGAGGGATATGGGTGCAAACGAGAAATCGTTGTTGGGGTCGTCCTTTTCCATAAACTCATCGAGACAGAATGTCATATAGATTGGAACGTAAAGGATCTTGCCCTCTTTGCAAAGGTTTTCGTGGCTCAGCACAACGGCCTCGGGAATTTTGTACTCGCCCACACTCATCAAACGGTCGAGGGCTGCATGCGCTCGAACTTTCTTGCCCGATTTGACTTCGATTGGGACAACATGCCCGCGGGCACCTTCGATTACAAAGTCGACTTCACCGACCTCACGCGTTTGGTAGTACCACGTATCTGCTCCGAGGGCAACGAGTTCCTGTGCGACCACGTTCTCATAGAGGCCGCCGAGGTTGGGGGTTTTCATGTCAAGGTAGACGGCGCGTGCCGTGCTGCCGGGATACCGCGATGCGAGCATACCTGTATCGGACTCGTATAGTTTAAAGGCCGTCGTTTTCTCCGTCCTCTTGAGAGGACTTCGTGCCTCCGTCACCTGGGGGACCATCAATCCAACGCCTGCGTTCACCAGCCATAGGAAATCCTGCTCGTATTTTTGAAGACGAGCTCCCTCGCCTAGAGACGAGACGATAAAGCGATGGGACTCCGCCTCAAGCTGAACGGGAATTTGCTCGAAAATGGAGCGAACGTTAAACGCTCGAGTCGATGCATATTTAGAGATATCGCTTTTGTACTGATCGACTAGCTGAATTTGAAGCTCACGCGTTCTCACGAGCGAATAGCCCGAATCGATATAGTTCTGAACGACCTCCGGCATGCCGCCGCAAACGATATAAGCTCTAAAGTTTTTGAGCATCGCCTCATGAATAAAATTTTCGACGGGACGCCTCTCGACAAGGCAGCTGCGGATGTCTGCAAGCACATTCTCGCTGATGCTGTTTGCCCAACAAAACTCTTCAAAATCCATTGGCCGCATAACAATGTGCTCGACATACCCCACCGGGAAAGAAGAGATCCCCTTAAACTCAGTCCCAAGCATAGACCCCGAGAAGACATAGCTAAAGCGTCCGTCCTCGACCAGCGCCTTCATAAGTGTAACGATCTGCGGATACTCCTGAATCTCATCGACGAAGATAAGCGTGTCTCCTTCAACAAGCGGTGCATCCGCAAGAAGGGCCACACGGTTGATGAAGTCAATGGAGTTCTTAGCGCCAACAAGTACGTCTCTTGCCTCGGCATCAAGTAGCAGATTGACCTCATAATACGAAGCGTAGTTGCTCTTTCCAAACGCGCGAATCGCATAGCTCTTGCCAATCTGACGCGCACCGGTAACAAGCAGGGCCTTATGGGAGTTATTCTTCCAGCTCAAAAGCCTATCAGTGACCTTGCGGCGTAGCATTAAAACACCTCATTGACAAAAATTGGCAAATAGATTTGCCCCTAATCATACAAAAATTGACAAATAGATTTGACCCAAATCATACAAAAATTGGCAAATAGCAAAGCTCACTTAGGCCTCAAAGCCAGCGAACCAGCACGGTACTTTGCGAAAAGGCTGGCGGCGCCGTTGTTGAGGGTGGCCAGGTTGACAGTGGTGCCGTTAGCGTTCTCGGCTGCTTGGGCGCGCAGGAGCGAAAGGGCGTCGGCAGCGTTCATGCAGAAGCCGACGGTAAAGTTCCATACTGCGAACTCGCAGTCGCTTGCCGCGGGGTGAAGCGCGATCGGCTATCCCTTATGTTGGATGAAAAGCCCCATGTTTTTGCAGGGGTGCATACTCGTCAAATTAATGTATAGAATCGCGTATAGTGCGAGTAAGATATTGCGCTGTCCGTTTTGTGTTTAGCAAAGATATAGTTTGCATAATCTGGTCTAATCCCTGCTCTATTTAAATAAAGTTGCACGTAAATGGCGTAGATATGCCTGAACTGGGCTTCTTTACGCTGAGCGGGTAAAATCGACCGTTCGCCGCTTAGGTATTTTCAAAATGAATAAAATGAGCGATAAAGAGAATATAAACCTTAATAAACTCGCGTATCGCACGGACGCGGGTTATTAATGGGTTGTAGGCCTTTTACAGAAAGGATTCCAGCAATGTCTAAGCCTCTTGGCAAGCCCGATCGTATTGTCGTCGCCCTTGGCGGCAACGCCCTCGGCAACAACCCCGTCGAGCAGATCGAGGCCGTGAGCAACACCGCCCACGCTCTCCTCGGTCTCATCGAGCAGGGCAACGAGATCATCATCACCCACGGCAACGGCCCGCAGGTCGGCATGATCCAGAACGCCTTCGCCGCCGCCCACGACGCCATCGGCACCCCCGAGATGCCGCTGCCCGAGTGCGGCGCCATGTCCCAGGGCTACATCGGCTACCACCTGCAGCAGGGCATCGGCCGCGAGATGCACAAGCGCTACAAGCGTTGGCACGCCGCCACCGTCGTCACCCAGATCGAGTGCGACCCCGACGACCCCGCGTTCAAGAACCCGACCAAGCCGATCGGCCCCTTCTACACCGAGGAGCAGGCCAAGGAGTTCATGGCCGAGGACCCCTCCAAGGTCTTCGTCGAGGATTCCGGCCGCGGCTGGCGTCGCGTCGTCGCCTCCCCCGATCCCAAGAAGATCGTCGAGGCTGACTCCATCCTCAACCTGCTCGACAACGAGTTCATCGTCATCGCCTGCGGTGGCGGCGGCATCCCCGTCGTCCGCGACTACGAGAACAAGGGCTGCTACAAGGGCGTTCCCGCCGTCATCGACAAGGACCTGGGCGGCGAGCTGCTGGCCGAGGACTGCGACGCCGACGTCCTGTTCCTGCTGACCGCCGTCGAGCATGTCGCCATCAACTTTGGCAAGCCCAACCAGGAGGAGCTCGAGGACCTCACCGCCGACGAGGCCGAGCGCCTGGCCGACGAGGGCCAGTTCGGCAAGGGTTCCATGGAGCCCAAGGTCCGCGCTGCCATCAAGTTCGCCCGTTCCCGCAAGGGCCGCACCTGCATCATCGGCGCCCTGGACAAGGCCGCCGAGACCATGGCCGGCCTCTCCGGTACCCGCATCCACGAGTAGTCCCTACTCCGTTGCCTCTCTCGTGGGCGCCAGGCAAAGCGCCCACAAACTAGCCTCTCTTCATGAGCCCCGCAGTCCGCTCCGACTGCGGGGCTTTTGCTCATATGACCCAATCCGCTGTCAAGGGCCACAATGGCCCCGCCGACCGCTTGCAATCGGTCGGCGGGGCCTGCCGTTGAACCCGTCCCGGTCCGCCCCCGGCATGTCGTCGACGCCTTCGGCTCAGTCTCATATCCGCGGATACCGTTCTGTCGGCCCGCACTCCATTCCTTCGGCGGGGTTCCCCAAGTCTGTCGGGGCGCATGCGGAGGGCTCCGCGCGCACAGCGAAATAGGGGGTATCCCCGAAGGCCGCCCGGCTCGCCGGGACGGGGGCTATGTCTATTCCGCGCCCTCCCGGCACATCATGCCGAGGGCCCAGAGCCACCTCACGAGCTCGGCCGCGGTGGCCGCGTTGGCCTTCGCCTGGGGCATGCCGCGGGCGAGCATCTCCTCGCGCCGCCGCAGGAGCCGCTCGGACCCCTTCCTCCCGTGCATCCTTATCTCGAGGGGCACGCCCGTGTCCCTCGGCATGAGCTTCGGCTGGTGCCGCGCCGCGGCGTAGCACCATGAGCCCTCGACGGCCAGCTTCCTCACGAGCGCGTTGCCCGCGCCGCTGAGTCCGCCGAGCCGGACGGAGTCGCCGCTCGACCTCTGGCTCGGCGCGAGGCCGAAGTAGGCCGTGACCTGCCTTCCGGAGCGGAACCTCGTGAAGTCGCCGACCTCGGCCGAGAAGGCCGCGGCCAGTGCGAAGGCGCAACCCTTGATCGACTGGAGGGCGGCCACCTCCGCGGCGATCGGGCTGGCATCCACGGCCGCCCTGTACTCGGAGAGCAGGTCCGCCCGGGCCTCCGCCGCGGCCTCGACCTCGTTCCTCAGGGCGGCGAGCGTCCGGACCCCGCCATCGTCCTCCGGCCTGACCTTGTCGAGCCACCTCAGGAAGTCGTAGGTCCAGTACTTCCTCGGGTTGCCGGCGGGCGTGGTGCCGCCGTAGGCGAACCCTCGCTTTGCGAGGAAGGCGAGCAGCCGCTGCTTGGCGGTCGCCAGGCGCGCGGTCGCCTCGTCGTAGGCGCCGGCGAGGTCCCTGATGCCCTCGACCTCGGGGGAGGGGACCCATACGGGGGAGATGTCGTGGGCGAGTATCGCCTTGGCCATCCTGGCGGCGTCGTTCCTGTCGTTCTTGGAGGCCGAGTCGGCGGCCGACCTGGGGATCTTCGAGACCGCGGCGACGACGCACTCGACGCCGAGCCCGGCGAGCTCCCTTTGCGGGGCGAAGCCGAGGTAGCCGCTCTCGTAGGCCGCGAGCGACGGGCCGGGGAACCCGTCCATCCACCCGGCGATCTCGCCCCAGGGGTTGCCGGGAAACCTCCTCGTCACGGCCTCGCCGGTGTCCGCGTCGAGGGCGCAGACGGTGGTCGACCTCAGGTGGACGTCCATCCCGAACGCGGTAGAATACTTTGGCATGGGAGCCTCCCAACCTCGTTGCGGCGCGGCTGCGCCTATGGCGCTTCAACATCATTGTCGCAGCCCCGACCCGCGGTCACGAGCGGGGGCTCCTATCTTTTTAGTGCCCTCGGATTGGGTCATAGTGTCTGTTGAGATGGCTGCAAGTGAGGAGGCGAGTAGTCATTGGGGACAGACTTAAATGAGTAGTCCAAAACGGGTGCAGTTTCCTTTGAGGCCCTCAACCGGAAAATGCATCCCGGAATTTTGCCGAAAAGTGGCTCTCAGTTTCCCAAGCAGGCCGCTAACGGAAAGCGCATCCCGCTATTGAACTTCAAAGCGGGATGCGCCTTCCGTGCCGGCAGTTCCGGGCAGTCTGGGCCACTCATTTAAGTCTGTCCCCAATGAGTGCCCAATGACTAGTAGTAGGCCCACATGGCTTCGATTTCGTTGAGGACCTCCACTACGCCCCAGCGGCGGGCACTACGGCTGGGCGAGTTGGGGTCGTAGACACCGATCTGGTCGGCGTCGTCAATGCCGTAGAGCACGATGTAATGACCTACGTTAGTAAACGTGCCGGGACGCACGGCGGCGATTACGGGAGCACCCGAGCGCAAGGCCTGAGCCATCGAGTCTCGGTCGTTGTAGAGCTGTGCCCCGTTAAGTCCCAGCCGCCATGCGCCGCTCGTCATAAATGACCACTCGGTGGCACCGGTGGGGGCATAGTTGCCCGCTTCGGAAAGCGCGCACATATCCGCCGGTGTCATATCGGTGCGCCCCGTTTTAAAGATGTAGACCATGGTGAGGCAGGTGGGTCCGCAGCCGTTTTGGCGGATAGTGCCGCCGGCGTAGGGCAGCTCCGACCATGCGGGGTCGATCTGGTAGATATGCGGCATGGTGCCGGCACTCCACTGCGAACGCGGGGTCGAAAAAGCAAACGAGTAGCCGGGTGCGACCGGGGCTTTGAGGAGCTTTTCCTCGGCGGTGGGCTCTAGACCGGCAGAGCCATGCGAGGCGCACGACCCCAGATACACAAAGGCAAGACATGCCATGATGGAGCAAAGGACAAGGCAGAGACGATGAATCTGCGGATTGACGGCCCTGACATGTCCCATCGGTCGTGGCTGCTTTGCGCCGCGTCCGCCGCGGGGCTTCGAAAAGAAACGGATGGTGTGATTGTCGGACTTTCGTCGATCGTTTTTCTGCCGCCGATGCACTTCGGCCCGGCGTTGACGGGTGCCCGAGTATGGGCGATCCGCCTGACGCGTGCTGGCATCCTGCGGCATAGAGGACGAGGGGCGATCCTGCGGACGCTGCGGGTTCTGCGGCCCGTCGTTGTCAGAAATACTCCTGGATGTTGGCGTGGTACGCCCGGCAAGGCGAACGTTTCGCTGCCGTTCGCCGTCGTTGTATCCGTATGCCATTTGTACCACCTCGTCTCATGTATAACCCGTTCATCCTACAAAAAAGACGTGCAGCAAATGAGCGCGTGCGACAAAAGTTCGATAAACGGCACGAACAGGGTGGGCTTGGCACCATAAAACGACACCCTCCACGAGTGATCGAATCACGTCATCAAAACGGACGCTCGCAACGAGTGGCGTCCCCCGCCGTTCGTCCCAAAAACGGCGCCGTTCGTTTTGCAGTTCTGCCTTCGGTCGAGCTACAAACGGCGCTGCTGTGCCAAGGCCGTATCTTAAAGCCATGAAATAAAAGCGCGCGGCAAAACAGACCGCGCAAGGGGTGACGCCAAAGAGGCGTCAATAAGGAAAGGAGGGGAACAATGGCGGACAAGAACGCAGAAGTTGCAGTCGAAGGTAACGGCGGCATGAAGAAAACGCTTTCGCTCTGGAACTTCTTCACCATCGGTTTCGGTGCCATCATCGGAACTGGCTGGGTTCTGCAGGTCGGCGACTGGATGGTCGTGGGCGGCGGTCCCGTTCCCGCTATGATCGCATTCCTCTTGGGTGCAATCTTTCTCGTGCCCGTCGGAGCTGTTTTCGGTGAGCTCACGGCTGCTATCCCCATCTCGGGCGGCATCGTCGAGTATGTCGATCGTAGCTTTGGCCGTACGCTGAGCTATATCACCGGTTGGCTCCTGGCCCTGGGCAACGGCATCCTGTGCCCGTGGGAGGCAATCGCTATCTCGACCCTCGTGTCCGAGATGTTCGGCAGCCTGCCCGGTCTTGAGTGGCTGCGTGCCGTCAAGCTCTATACCATCCTGGGCGCCGACGTTTACCTGTTCCCGACGCTGATCGCGCTCGGCTTTGCAGTCTACGTCATCTTCCTCAACTTCCGCGGTGCCAGCTCGGCCGCCAAGCTCCAG
This sequence comes from Collinsella sp. TF06-26, assembly GCF_002232035.1. Taxonomy (GTDB): domain Bacteria; phylum Actinomycetota; class Coriobacteriia; order Coriobacteriales; family Coriobacteriaceae; genus Collinsella. The sequence continues at coordinate 26,063 of NZ_NKXR01000011.1, read as the reverse complement.
GCCTTCCTGACCAAGGCCCTGCTCTGCGGCATGCTGCTCGCCATGGGCGTCTCGCTGTTCACCGGTTCGCCGGAACACGCCATGCCCGTGTTCTCCCAGGTCACCGGCGCTGGTGGCGGCAAGCCCGCTACCGAGGGCACCAGCCTGTTCGCCGGCATCGTGTCGGTCCTGGTTCTGACCCCGTTCTTCTACGCCGGTTTCGACACCATTCCTCAGCAGGCTGAGGAAGCAGCCGAGGGCCTCAACTGGAACAAGTTCGGCAAGATCATCTCCCTGGCCCTGCTGGCCGCAGGCGGCTTCTACATGGTCTGCATCTACTCGTTCGGCACCATCCTCGACTGGCATGAGTTCGTTAAGAGCCCGGTTCCCGCGCTTGCCTGCCTCAAGGGCATCAACATGCTCCTGTACCTGGCCATGCTCGTCATCGCCACGCTTGGACCCATGGGCCCGATGAACTCCTTCTACGGCGCCACGAGCCGCATCATGCTCGCCATGGGCCGAAAGGGCCAGCTGCCCGAGAAGTTCGCCGAGGTCGATCCCAAGTCCGGCGCTCCCAAGATCGCCTGCGTCGTTCTGGGCGTCATCACCGTCGTCGGTCCGTTCCTGGGCAAGAACATGCTCATCCCTCTGACCAACGTGTCGGCCCTCGCCTTCATCTTCTCCTGCGGCATGGTCGCCCTCGCTTGCCTGCGCATGCGCTTCACCGAGCCCGACCTGCCTCGTCCCTACGAGGTGCCCGGCGGCAAGTTTGGCATCTGCCTCGCTGTCGCTGCCTGCGCCGTCATCATCGGGCTGCTCGTGATTCCGTTCTCTCCCGCCTCCCTCAACATGGTGGAGTGGAGCATCGTGATCGGCTGGCTGGCCATTGGCCTGGCTCTTATGGCCTTTACCAATTCCCGCAAAAAGTAGCGCCTAGCCGGGGCGGATCGGGTGCGCGGGATCCTCTCTTCCGCGCACCGAACCCGGCACCACTTGGGTAGCTTTGTGAGGCCTTAACCCAACACGGCCTCGCCCACTATATGGATCCATAAGGAGGAACCATGTCCACTAAGTACGCAATCGTTGGCGGCAAGCTCATCGACGGTACCGGTGCCGAGCCGGTCGAGAACTCCCTCGTTCTCGTCGACGACAACGGCAAGATCGAGTATGCCGGTGCTATGCAGGACCTTCCCGAGGGCGTTGAGGTTATCGACGCCGCCGGCAAGACCGTCCTTCCCGGCCTGATCGACACCCACCTGCACTTCTCGGGCAACCTGACCGACGATGACACCGATTGGGTTATGCAGCCGCTCCTCGAGAAGCAGGCCGTCGCCGTCAAGCAGGCCTACGACTGCCTCACCCACGGCCTCACCACCGTCTGCGAGATCGGCCGCTTTGGTATCCAGATCCGTGACTGCATCGACAAGGGCGTCTTTAAGGGCCCGCGCGTTCTGGCCACCGGACTCGGCTTCTGCCGTGTTGCCGGTCACGGTGACTCCCACCACTGCAGCCAGGAGCTCAACAAGGAATCGCACCCCTGGGGCGATCAGGTCGACGGTCCTTGGGATCTGCGCAAGGCCGTTCGTCGTCGCCTGCGCGAGAACCCCGATGCCATCAAGATCTGGGCTACCGGTGGCGGCATCTGGCGCTGGGACTCCGGTCGCGACCAGCACTATTGCTCCGAGGAGATCCAGGCCGTGGTCGAAGAGGCAAAGATGGTCGGCATCCCCGTGTGGAGCCACTGCTACAACAACCACGCCGCTGCCTACGATTCCGTTCGCTTTGGCTGCGAGCAGCTGATTCACGGCTTCGATATCGATGAGCGCACCATGGACCTCATGGCCGAGCAGGGCACCTTCTTCACCCCGACGATCGCCTTCCTGCCCACCTGGTACGCCACCTATCCGCCCGTCTACGTCCCCGAGCTGCACGACAAGTACGAGGGCACCCTGGTCGAGAAGGAGCTGCAGCGCAACTACGACTGCCTGCGCGAGGCCAAGAAGCGCGGCGTCGTCATGACGATCGGCTCCGACTCCTTCTCCTTCGTCACCCCGTACGGCACCTGCTCCACCGAGGAGATGTACGAGTTCGTCGACAAGATCGGCTTCACTCCGGTCGAGACCATCACCTGCGCCACCCTCAACGGTGCCAAGATGTGCCACATCGAGGACGAGACCGGTTCCATCGAGGCCGGCAAGTGCGCCGACCTGCTGGTTGTCAACGGTGACGTCGCCGCCGACATCCACGTGCTCAACACCGACAACATGGACGTCATCATGAAGGACGGCTGGATCGTCGAGGCCGGCACTTTTGGTGAGGCTAACAAATACAGCGCCTAAGATACCGTTTGTCGATGGCTTGATGTAAAACACAGTTTTTGATTGCATAATGCAATGGAGAGGGTCGCTTGCGGCCCTCTTTATTGCTATGGGTGCTACGGACAAGAGGGGATGACGGTGGATTTAAACAGGCTGATTCTGGGCAAGAGCTACAACTCTACCAAGGTCTTTCGTACGGCCCAGCATGTGGTTCAGGCCATCCTGCTCGGTATTGTCGTTCCGGCGCTTATCCTGCTGCTTATCTGGGATTTAACCGATAATCCCAATCCCGTTCCGGGCGTTGTCGTTATTGCCGGCCTGGTCATGCTGTGCTTCTTTTTCTCGTATGTCTTTGTGGTCCCCGACGACCTCACATCGAGTGCAACCGACCGTACACTCGCCATTGCATCTAAAATATTCGCCTACACGTCGCGCGGCCTTACGCCCGAAGCGGCACTGGGTGCTTCCAAAATCATCCTGTCCGAGACCATCGCGTCGGCCATCTGCTTTACCGACGGCAAACAGGTGTTGGCAAGTTGGGGCGAGGATTCGACAAAGTGTCCCGCCGGCACCCCGGTCGTGCTCAAGACCACACTCAACGTGATCGAGTCCGGCGAACAGAGTGTATTTTCGCGTGACGCCTCCAATGAGACGGGCGGCTATTTTCCCCGTCTGCGCGCCGGCATTGTCGCGCCACTGACCGTGCGCGGGCATTGCGTGGGCACGCTCGAGCTGTATTACCCCCGCCTGAGCAGCATCGATATGCGCCAGACGGCGTTGGCCTCGGGCTTTGCCGATCTCATTTCCACGCAGCTCGCCAGCTTTGAGCTCGAGCGCCAGGACGAGCTCACGGCCCGCGTGGAGCTTCGCGCCCTGCAGTCGCAGGTCGACCCGCATTTTCTATTCAATACCATCAGCACCATCGTGTCGCTCGTTCGAACCGAGCCCGACAAGGCACGATCGCTGCTGATCGACTTCTCCAACTACTATCGTCAGACGCTTTCTGACTCCGATACGCTCACCACGCTCGAGCACGAGGTGGAACAGGGCACTCGTTATATCAATCTTATGCAGGCCCGGTATGGCGACGGCCGTCTGCGCGTCTCGGTCGACATCGACTTTGAGGTGCGCGACAGCCTGGTACCGCCGTTTATCTTGCAGCCGCTGCTCGAAAACTGTATCAAGCACGCGCAGCGCGAGACCGAGCTGCTTTCTATTCGTGTTAGGGCTTTCGAGACCGATGACGGTTTGGAGATCATCGTCGAAGATGACGGCATCGGTATGAGCGAAGAAGTCTGCGCGCACCTGTTTGAGCAGCATCGCCGAGAGGAGCCCGAGAGCATTACCGCCGACGGCTCCATCAAGCGAGGCTGCGGCCTGGCGCTCTTCAACGTGCTTCAGCGCATCCATTTCTTTTACGGGGAAGATTCTGGCATGCGCGTGAAGTCCCAGGAGGGCGTGGGGACGCAGGTCATCGTCGAGCTGAACGGCGAGCCGCATGAGCCGGCGCCGATGAAGGTGTAGCGCGCGGTTGGATTGAGAGAAAAAAGAGGGGAAGCGCATATGTCCGAGGGATGGAACATCTTGGTGGTTGATGACGAGCCTCCTATTAGGGCTGAGCTACGTTATCTGCTGGAAAAGGATGCACGTGTGGGACAGATTGCCGAGGCGGGCAATGTCACCGAGGCCGTGGAGTCGATTCTGTCGAACAAGCCCGACGTGCTGTTTTTGGATATCACGATGCCCGGCCGCTCGGGAATTGAGCTAGCCGAGACCCTGCAAAACCTAAAGACGCCGCCGGTGGTGGTGTTTGTGACGGCGTTTGCAGAGTTCGCGGCCGACGCGTATAACCTCGATGCTGTCGACTATGTCGTCAAGCCGGTCGAGGACGCGCGCCTGTCGAAGGCGCTCGACAAGATTGAAACCGCCCTGGGTGTTCGCCGCGCTGTCCATACCCCGCGCCAGCCCCTTCGCCTGACGGTGGACCGCGGGGGTAAAAAGGTGTTCATCCCCGTGGCGGATGTCTGCTACTTTGAGGCGCGTGCCGATTTTTGCAACGCCGTCTGCGCCGAGGGAACATATCTGATTAATGAGTCGATCTCTTCGCTCGAACGTCGCTTGGGCTCCGAGGGCTTTATCCGCGTCCATCGCAGCTATCTGGTCAATTTGGAAGACGTGCACAATGTTGAGATTGGCTCCACGGGGTTGATGGAGCTCAGGCTCGATCGCGTGACCTCGACGGTGCCGGTGTCCCGTCGTCGTGCCGCCGAGGTCAAGTCGCACCTGGGGCTTGCGTAAGAGGCTTGCGTGCCGTCGTTTACCATCGCAGGTTTGGTATGGGCGCGCGGTGGGCATAATGGGTGGCATCGAATGAAATCGAAAGGATCATTATGCCCGCGCTTATCACCCATCATCTGTTTGGCGAGGAAAGCATCGACCGTCTTCCGCAGGGCGTCATCACGTCCGATGAAGAGCGCATTGCCTTTATCTTGGGCAACCAAGGCCCCGACCCGTTTTTCTTTCACATTCTGACACCGCGTGTTTCCGACTGCACGCTGCTGGCTCAGGTCATGCACCGCTCGCGCATGTCGCGCCAGTTCTCGTGCTTGCGCGATGGCGTGTCGCACCTGCAGCCGCGCGATGCCAATCTGGGTCGCGCGTTTGCGCTGGGCCTGCTGTCGCACTATGTGCTCGACCGCAATGCCCATCCCTTTGTCTACGAGCAGCAGTTTGGCATTGTTGAGTCCGACCCCGAGCTCGAGGCTTCGGGCAGTCAAGTTCACGCCGTGCTCGAAAGCGACCTGGACGTGCTGATGCTGCAGCTTAAACGTGACGGGGCCACGGTCGAGGATTATCCGCCGGCGGGCGAGATCGTCACGACCGACCGCATCAATCGCGTTGCCGGCGTGCTGATGAGCTACGTCGCCGGGCGCGTGTACGGTATCGACATCCCGGCGGGGGAGTACGCCGGCGCCGTAGCCGACATGCAGCTGCTCTACCGTACTATCGAGCCGGCCGGTTCGGCCAAGACGCGCGCGATTGCCCTGCTCGAGGGCTTGGTGCACGATTATTCGCTGCTCGACGGCCTTGCGCACCGCGTGACGACCGAGCTGCCCGAGCGTACCGGCAACCTGGGCCACTTGGCATGGAAGAACCCCTTTACTGATGAAGTCTCGACCGAGAGTTTCCCCGAGGTCTTTGACCGCGCGCTGGTCGATTACGAGTGCACGGTCGCCCGCTTTATCGAGACCGGCGATATGGAAGCCGTGACCAACCACGTCAATTACAGCGGTCGCGTGCTCGGTGCCGACGAAGAGTTCGACCGCGAGGAGTAGGGCTCGTGCGTGCCCCTTTGCCGAATCCTTACCGGCGCCTCTGGACAATTGGGGTACGATGAACTAACTGCATATCGGGCGAATACGAAGGGGCCCTGTCCATGAAATACACCAAGCTCGAGCGTAACTGGGTTATGTACGATGTGGGCAACTCGGCCCTCGTGCTGCTCAATACCTCGGTGGTGCCCATCTACTTTAACGCCATCAATACCGGTGCTTCCTCGGCAGACCTGGTGGTCGCTTGGGGCAACGCTCAGACGATTGCCTCGCTAGTCATTGCCATGCTCATGCCCATTCTGGGCGCGCTTGCCGATTACGCTGGCAACAAGATCAAGTTCTTCTTGGGCTTCTTCCTCACGGGCCTGGTCCTTTGCCTGGCGCAGGCTATCCCAATGTCCGCCATGGCATTTTTGACCGTGTACGTGCTGTGCACCATCGGCCTTAACTCTTCTATGACGTTCTACGACGCCATGCTGCCCGACATTACCACCGACGAGCGCATGGACGCCGTGTCCAGTTCGGGCTATGCCTGGGGCTACATCGGTTCCACCGTGCCGTTCATCATTTGCCTGGCGCTTATCATGGGTGGCCCCGCTCTCGGCGTCCCCACCATGCTGGCAACGCGTCTGTCGTTTATCATCACCGGTGCCTGGTGGCTCATCTTTACCCTGCCGCTCATTCGCACCTATAAGCAAAAGTACGGTCGCGAGCGCGGTCCCCAGGACACCATCGGCCACATCGTGGGCGGTGTGTTCTCCGAGGTCGGACACACCATGCGCGAGATCGCCCACAACAAGACCGTGCTGGTCTACATGATCGCGTTCTTCTTCTACATCGACGGTGTGCACACGGTCATTTCCATGGCAACCAGCTACGGCTCGGCTCTGGGTATCGATTCGACCCAGCTGGTGCTGGCGCTGCTCGTCACGCAGTTTGTGGCCTTTCCGTCCGCCATCATCTACGGCAAGCTCGCCGGACGCGTGGGCACGCTCAACATGATTCTGGTGGCGGTCGCCGCCTACATGGGCATTGTGCTGTTCGCCGCGTTCTTCCTAAAGACCGCCTTTGAGTTCTGGGTGCTTGCCATTATGGTCGGCCTGTTCCAGGGCGGCGTGCAAGCGCTCAGCCGTAGCTACTTTGGCCGCATTATCCCTAAAGAAAAATCCAACGAGTACTACGGCTTCTTTGACATCTTTGGTCGTTATGCAAGCGTCATGGGCACCTTTCTAGTGTCGGTCGTCACCTCGCTGACCGGCAACCCGTCGCTGGGCGTCCTTTCCATTGGCGTGCTGCTGGTTGTTGGCTTTATGCTGCTGGTCCGCCTGTCCCGCATGACTCAGGCGGCAGCGTAAGGCAACCGGGCTCAGTACAGCAATTGTGCCTATCTGCAGTACTCTTTTGGAAGTAGCCGCATAAATCATTCTGACTTCCGAGCAATGTTTAGCCCAAGTGGGTATGATGGAACCAGCTAGGTCGCGGGGCGTCGCCTGTGTTTGGCGGCGCCCCGTTTTTGTGTTGCAAGGAGGGTAAAGGTATGAACGCCACGGTTGTGATCCCAACATATTGGGCGGGCGATGATACCCAAGCAAACGCTCCCGGCACCTACGATCACTCGACGTCGCTCAACGCCGCCAACCCGGAACTCGATCGCTGCCTGACTTCACTCGAACAGGTGCGCGACATTCCGCGCATCATTCTCTTGGTGGTCTGTCCGGTTTCTGCCACGGCCGACGTATCCCATCGCGTGCACGAAATCGTTAATGCGCATCCCACACTTAAGGTCACCGTCGTTACCAATACTCAGGCTTCGCGTGTTGCCGACCGCGTGGCACAGATTGTGCCCAAAGGCTCGGGCGAGTGCGTGAGCCTGCGCGGCTACGGCGCCATCCGCAACATGGGTCTTGCCTGCGCGGCGGTGCTGGGGCACGACGCGGTTGTGTTTTTGGATGACGACGAGACCGTCATCGATGCCGACTTTATGAAGCGTGCGACCTATGCGCTGGGCCAGCAGACGCGTCAGGGCCTGCCGATTTTAGTCAAGAGCGGATACTTTTATGATCGCGACGGGTCGCCGCTGGCTCCCACGGACAAAGCGGGCATTTGCCATCGCTGGTGGACCAAGCGCATCGAGTTCAATCGCTGGATGAAAAAGGCGCTCTCGGGCACCCGCATCTCGCGCTCCAATTACGTGTGCGGCGGCCTGATGGCCCTGCACGCCCGCGCCTTTACGCGCGTGGCCTTCGACCCGTTTATCACCCGCGGCGAGGATCTGGACTACCTGTTTAACATGCGCATGTTCGGCTATGACGTGTGGTTCGATAACGAGTGGACCGTGCGCCACCTGCCGCCCGAGTCCGAGAAGCGCTCGCCGCGCTTTATGCAGGACGTGTGCCGTTGGTACTACGAGCGGGCCAAGCTGACGTTCGCTGCGCACCAAAAGGAGCTCATTCCGGTTACGGCCGCATCACTCATGCCCTATCCGGGTCCGTGGATCTCGCGCGAGCTCGACGACCGCGTGTGCAAGACCGCCATGGTTCGCAGCATGTTTACCCGCGAGCACGAGGGGTATCTGCGCATCTGGCGTCATGGTATTGATGAGGCCAAGACCTATGCCCGCCAAAACGCCGCAAGCTACCTGCGTTTTCAGAGTTTCTGGCCCAAGATTATGGACGAACTTTGGCGCGACGCACAACTGATTAGCATCTTGGAGGGGGCTGAATGATCGACCGCCGCGCCCAGCGCGATAATTCAATTTCAATCTTTCGTATCATCGCCGTTGTCTGCGCCGTTTGCGTGTTGGCGTACTTTATCTTTGCCCTGGCGACTGGCATTGAGCCGATTGCCACGGTGATTGCCTGTGCGTTGCTGTGCATCTTCCTGTGCATCTTTATCTTTTTGACGCTCAATCCCGATTCGGTACGCTCCCAGTACACCGAGGAGACGCTCTCGGTTGCCTCGGCCATGCTCGAGGACATTAAGGGCGGTCTGACGCAGGAATCGGCGCTTTTGGTGTGCCGGCGTATCCTGCCCGAGACACGTGCCATGACCGTTGCCATCACCGATGAGGGCAACGTGCTGGCCTGCGCGGGCGAGTTCGAGGAAAAGCTGCTGCCCGATTCGCCCATCCACACGCTTGCCACGCGCTACGTCATTGAGCACGGCATCGTGCAGTCGTTCAACCGCGTGGTGGACGTGGTTGGTTCGGATGGCTCGCACAACCATGTTCCCGCCGGTATCATCGCGCCCATCAAGGTGGGCGACCGCACCGTCGGCACGCTCAAGTTCTACTACAAGACCCCGCGTGCCGTCGACCGTACCCAGTATGCGCTCGCCTCGGGTTTTGCCGAGATCCTGTCCACGCAGCTCGCCATCCACGAGCTCGAGGTGCAAAAGGAGCTCACGGCCCGTGCCGAGGTTCGTGCCCTACAAGCGCAGATCAATCCGCACTTTCTGTTCAACACGCTCAACACTATCGCGTCGTTTACGCGCACCGATCCGCTGCGCGCCCGCGAGCTGCTGCGCGAGTTCTCGTCGTTCTATCGCGCCACGCTCGACAACTCGGGGTCGCTTATCCCGGTCTCGCGCGAGGTTGCCCAGACCAAGCGCTACCTGACGTTTGAGAAGGCGCGCTTTGGCGAGGACCGCGTACTGGCGACCTTCGATGTCTCCGAGGATGTCGAGGACACGTTGGTCCCGGCCTTTGTAATACAGCCCATCGTCGAGAACGCCGTACGGCATGGCATGGGCGATGACGGTGCCCTGCGGATCGATGTGACCGTCCATCAAGACGGCGACGACGCAATCCTGATTGCCGTAGCCGACAACGGTGTGGGCATGGACGAGGGCACCGCCGCCAGGCTGTTTGATGAGCGCTCCGCCCGCCCCGATGCCAGTTCCCCGCAAGGCGGCGGCGCCGGCGTGGCCATGCACAATATTTCTGAGCGCATCCATCGCTTTTATGGACCGCACTCCTATACGCGCGTCGAATCGGCACCGGGCAAGGGCACCAAAGTGCTCCTGCACCTTGATTTGTCAGAGAGCATCTTTGACATTCAAGAGTAAAATAAAAGGCTATGGGCTCAACGCCAAGCGGCGGATGCCCGGCGTAGTTTGTTGACGAAAGGTTTAATCCCTATGCTGCGTGCGATGATTGTGGATGATGAGGCCCCGGCCCGTTCGGAACTTCGCTTCTTGCTCGAGCAGACGGGCAAGATCGGCACGATCACTGAGGCGTCGAGCGTCCGCTCCGCCATTGAGATGCTGATGGAAAGCCGCGTCGATGTCGTATTTCTCGATATCTCGATGCCCGGCGCTTCTGGTCTGCAGCTTGCCGAGGCACTGCATAAGCTTAAGAATCCGCCGGCGATTGTGTTTGTGACCGCGTATAGCGATCATGCCGTCGAGGCGTTCGACGTAGATGCTGTCGATTATCTAATGAAACCGGTTGAGGAGGCACGCCTGGATCGCGCGATCGAGAAGGTCATGCAGCGCGCCAAGCCCGTCACGGACAGCAAGGCCACCATCGAGCGCATTCCGGTGGAAAAGGGCGGCCGTAAGGTCCTCATTCCCGTGGATGACATTCGCTTCATCATGGCCAAGGACGATTACTCCTGTATCTATACCGTCGATGATCGTTTTCTATCGACGACTTCGCTTGCGCAGTTCGAGGCCAAGCTTTGCGACTTTGGCTTCTTTCGCGTTCATCGCCGCTATATCGTCAACTTGGCGTGCGTCACAGATGTCGAGACGGTGCCCTCGGGTGCTATCCAGCTGGGCATTACGGGCGTCGACGAACGCGTGCCGGTCTCGCGCCGTCGCGTTGTGCCGCTCAAGAAGGTCCTGAGCCTCTAGCACACTGGCCCCGCAGCCCTGTAGACCAATTGTCTGCGGAGCCGTGGGGCTTTTTGTATATACGTCGAATCGGTTTTGCAGAAGGGATCCCATGAACAGTGCAAGCGCCAAGCGCATCGACATCATCTCGGACACCCACGGCTATCTTTCGCCCGCGCTTCTGGACGAGCTCAAGGGCGCAGATCTGATCATCCACGCCGGAGACCTCACGTCAGAGATGGATTACGAGCATCTATGCGCCATCGCCCCCGTGCGAGCGGTCCTAGGCAACAACGACTACTACCGCGACTACGGCCCGGATGTAGACCGTCTGGCCCTCTTTACCTACGAAGGCCTCAAATTCGCCGTAGCCCACTACCGTGAAGACCTGCCCGTGGGATCCGTAGACGTAGCCATCAACGGTCATACCCACGTAACCAAAGAAGCCCAAGTAGGCCGCTGCCTGGTTCTCAACCCGGGTAGTGCCAGCTACCCCAGAGGCAGCCGAGGCCCCACCATGGCCAGAATGCTCGTAAAAGACGGCAAGATCCTGAGCACCAAGTTTATTGACCTAGAGTAAACGCAACAAAAACGGGGGATGCAGATTGCATCTCCCGTTTTTCTTTGAGCCAAAGGTAGAGCTTCAGCGACAACCTTAGACAACCCCGCCGAGGAGAACGGGGACCTCGAGCCGCGGAAGCGGCGAGGAACAACAACGACTCGAACAAAGTGACGGCAGGGAGGGTCTCCGGGGCTGGGAGCGGGGGTTAAGTTTGTCGCGAGTTCCGCACGCAAAGGAAAGCACTTAATGTGCTTTCCGTCTTGCGCAGGACTGTAGAGCAGCAAACTTAACCCACGCCCCCAGCCCCGGAGACCCTCCCGGATGGCTCCAAAAATTTTTTCAAAAAAGTTGTTGCGCGCCGGACAGACTTCTGTGTATACTAATCCCCGCAGCGCACGCGAGCGGAAACAAACGCGAACGACTGCCTGGGGAGTTAGCTCAGTTTGGTTAGAGCGCCGGCCTGTCACGTCGGAGGTCGCGGGTTCGAGCCCCGTACTTCCCGCCAACGCAATTAAAGCCACGTCTTCGGACGTGGCTTTTTGCGTTTGATAGGACCTCGATCCCATCGGCTCCTTTCGCCCAGAAGCAAATCCTTCCAATTCCCGGACAAGTTCCGTTTGAGACATGTGTTCAAACAAGGCGTTTGTTGCGCAACACCAGTTCAACGAAGCAGGGGGTTAGGTTATACTGAATTGCACTGTGGGCCGTTTTTGATGCAAGAGGCTTCAAACACGGCATTCAGTGGGCACCCGTTTTGCTATTTGGGCGTCCATACGGTCATTGACGTCTCGACGTAAGCTCGGCCCCGGAGCTCGTTCGAGCTGTTCCTATTCCTTGAAAGGGGAAAAATGGACATATCGAGGAAGACTGATTACGCCCTTCGCATGCTCGCGATGCTTGCCGAGGACCCGGAGCGTCTGCTTTCTGTTCGCACTGCCGCCGAAGAGGTCAATGTCCCGTATTCGTTTGCCCGTTCGATCCAACACGGTTTGGTTCAGGCCGGCATTGTGGAGAGCCTGCGTGGTGTTCATGGCGGCATGCGCCTTAAGGTGAGCCCCGACGATGTCACGATCCGTCAGGTTGTAGAGGCCGTTCAGGGCCCCATGGTTATGAACGACTGCACCGCGCCCGATGGCGACTGTGCGCGTATGGGCACGTGCTGCTATCATCCCCTGTGGGCCGGAGCCCAGGCACTGATGCGCGACTATCTCGATTCCGTTTCGCTCGGCGATATCGTCGCCCATCGCCAGTTCCCGGCCGTCGATCCCAAGTTCGCCGATCGCGATGCGTTTCCCGAGTACGCCGCCTGCGCGTATGCTTGCCGGGAGGAATAGCGCCGCATAAGGAGCATAGCCATGATTCAGGACCCCTTTCGTTCGATGATTCGTTCGGAAGGGGTCCTGCGTTATCGCGACCTTCCGTGGCGCCGTACGCGCGACCCGTACATTATTTGGCTTTCCGAGGTTATGCTGCAGCAAACGCAGGTGCCGCGTGTGGAGACGCGTATGCCCGCGTGGCTCGATCGCTTTCCAACCGTGCAGGCGCTTGCCCAGGCCGCGCCTTCCGATGTTTTGGACGCTTGGCAGGGGATGGGCTACAACCGACGCGCCCTGGCGCTCCACAAGGCCGCTCAGCGCGTTGTAGAGGACTGGGACGGGAAGTTTCCACGTGAGACGCGCGACCTGGTCGCCCTGCCCGGTATTGGCCCGGCGACGGCGCAGGGCATCCGGTCGTTCGCGTTCGATCTACCGGGTGTGTATCTGGAGACCAACGTGCGCACGGTCTTTCTGCATCATTTCTTTCCCGATGTGCCGGCCGTTCCTGATCGCGAGCTGGTGCCGCTGATTCAGGCCGCCTGTCCGGCGGCTCCCGGCGCGACGGCGGATGAGATTGCTCCCTTTGCCGTGCCGCTCGATGATGCCGACACGCCGCGCGCGTGGTATTACGCGCTGCTGGATTATGGTGCGTATCTTAAGAAGACGTTGCCCAATCCGTCTAGGCGATCGGCGGGCTATAGTCGCCAGTCCAAGTTTGAGGGTTCGCGTCGTCAAAAGCGTGCCCACATCGTGCGCATGCTGCTGGCAGCGCGCGATGGGCAGCCGGCGGGTATTACGCTCGATGAGGCCGTTGCAGGCGTTAACGAGATGGAGGCGGCAGCTGGCCGAGAGCCGGTCGAGCGCGAGCTAGTCGCAAGCATTCTGGCCGATTTGGAGCGCGAGGGTTTTTGCCGCTCCGAGGGCGATCGTTGGCTGAGCGTATAGCGCGCTCAAATTATAAGGTTTAGATTTTCGGCAGGGGGTACCATAAAATAAGGCCGCTCGAAGCCTACGGGCGGCATGTGTTGAAGGGAAGTACACCTATGGATTTTGAGAACTCTCAGACCAAGAAGAACCTCGAGACCGCTTTTGCCGGTGAGTCCCAGGCGCACACCAAGTATCGCTACTACGCATCTAAGGCCAAGAAGGATGGCTACGTGCAGATCTCGAATATCTTTGCCGAGACCGCGGGCAACGAGTCCGAGCACGCCAAGCTGTGGTTTAAGTATCTGCACGACGGCGCCGTTCCCGACACCCTGGACAACTTGCGTGATGCCGCTGCGGGCGAGAACTACGAGTGGACCACGATGTACGACGAGTTTGCCAAGACCGCCGAGGAAGAGGGCTTTGCCGAGATTGCTGCAAAGTTCCGTGGCGTCGGTGCCGTCGAGAAGGCTCACGAGGAGCGCTACAACAAGCTCGTCGAGCGCATTGAGTCGGGCGAGGTGTTTGAGCGCGAGGGCGTAAAGGTGTGGAAGTGCCTGAACTGCGGGCACCTGCATGTGGGTGCCGAGGCGCCCGAGGTGTGCCCGGTTTGTAACCACCCCAAGGCGTACTTTGAGGAGCAGGTGGTGAACTACTAGCGCTTGGCGCTGGCTGCTGCGGAGCGCAGGGCGGGAGGCCGGATTGCCTTCCCTCCCCGCTCACGGCTCCGCAGGGTCGCGTTGAGGGAAGGCAATCCGGCCTCCCGCCCTGCGCTCCGGCTTCGAGTCGTCGCGTGCTCACTGCAGAAAAGCAGATAAGAAGTTTGCGTGCTGCCCCTTATGGGGCGGCACGTTTTGTTTGGGGTCCATGTCTTCACAATTTCCGTCAAGCTTTTGGTTAGATTTTGGTCAGTTGGCGTAAGGGCGGAGGGCCAAAAGATTGCTGGCGAAAAAGCTCAAAGAAAGTGCTGGTAGGGGAGTTGTTGAGGTTTTCGACAGCTTTTGTCAGCAAGAAACTTTGCAGCTATTGCTACGGATTGCGTTGCCGTGGCCTTGGCGGTGCGGGATGCTGGGCGCAAGCGTCGAATGCTCCGATTTTGGAGGCCAGCATGGATCTGTTTCTTGAGACCCCGCAGCAACAAGCCGAGCGCATGTTGCGCCAACAGCAACGGCTTATGGAGATGCAAATGCAAGGGGCGGCCGTCCAGCCTCCTGCGCAAAATGCCGCGCCCGCGGTTTCGCTTGCGGGTGGATCGGTGCCAGAGAACTATTCCGTACAACAAGATTCGTATGCGCAGGAGCTTGCGTTCGACAAACGCCGTACGCGTCGCCGCCGCGTGGGCCAGTGCCTGCGTACACTGGCGATGATCGTGCTCATCCCGCTGGGGCTTGCGGCCATCTTTCTGGTGTCGTATGCCCTCACGTGCATTCTCAACGGTGCCTCGCCCAATGAGGTGCTCCAGCATTTAGCGGCACTGGGCCAGCGCCTAGGTGATGTCATAACAACTATCCGCGCCGGCTGGGAGAGCTAGCGTTTGTCGCATTAGGACTTCTAGGGTGTAGGGATTATCGCCACGAGTGGAATCCTTGCATCCTGTGGGTCCTGTCGTGCAACTGAATAGTATTATTGAAGATGAATAATATTAGGATTTGCTATGTATAAGCAGGATTTAGAGCAGACTCTTTTGGATATTGACGAAGAGGCGGAGCTGGAAATAGGTCCAAGAGACGATAGGCCGAGCGTTGTATTGGTGGGAGGAAGCGCCTTCATGCTAAACGACGTGACGAATCGGGCGGTTACACATGACATTGATGTGTTTGAGGCAGACAGGTGCCTCCGCGAGATCATAGCTCGATACCCCGAGGTGAATGGTATGGCAGTGGCATATTGCAACCAGATGCCATTCAATTACGAAGATCGCCTGATCCCATTGGAGATTGGGGCGCATTTTATCAGGTACTTTACGCCATCTTTGGAGGATCTGGCGGTGATGAAGCTCTATGCCTATCGTCCGAACGACATCATCGACCTCCATAGTCGAACATTTATCGACCGACTTGATTGGGATCTGCTCGAGCGGCTTATATTCGACGATGGAGAGGCGCTGGCGTCGTCGCCTTCGGAGCGGAGTTATCAAGAGATGGTCTGCGCATACAGGCAATACAAAAAGGAGGTGCTCGGTTGAATCTGACTTTTGAGGGATTTTTGAAAGGCTATTGCCGGGAGCTATCCGGACAGCAGTCGCTGAGTTTTAGAAAACTGGTTGAGCAGGCGACGACGGTTGCGCCGCGCGTGGCGGAGCCTCTGTTTTTGCTCGCTTTGGCGCAAGGAAAAGCCGAATACGTTCTGGGTTTATCCGAGGGCTCGTGGATGGAAGAGGATTACCGAAGCGTTTTGTCCTTGTACGATCAAGCGGGTGGCATGGCGTCTCTATGCGCCAAAAGTGAGCTCCCTAACCGTTATGCCAACGTTTGGCGTGCGTATAGAGCGGTGAAGGAAAAGCCAGTGGCGGACAGAAGGATCAACGCCCTGATGCGAAAAAGAACATTGGGGGCGCTAGGGGAATCGGGCGTAACGCGCTACGGTCTCTGCCGCGATTTGAATCTGAATAAGGGAAACGTATACGCATACTTGGCCGGCGATGACTCAAAAGTGAGCAGGAAGACAGCGCGCCGCATTATGGAATATGCGGAGGAGAGAAGCGCCCAAGAAGAGGCTGGGCGCCCGGTGCGTGTGGCGGGGTAAGATTGATCGCGGTTTTGATTGATAATCGATTGGGTTTGTTGGGCGGAGTCTATGTCTGCTATTGATATTGCGCTTGTTGTGATCGCCTTAGTGGCGGTGGGAGTTGCTGTGGTTTGCGCCCTGCAGCTTAAAGGCCTTCGTGCCGAGTTGCGAGAGCGTGGCGGCAACGAAGCGGAGACGCTCGCGGCGCTCGAGCAGGCCAACAGCACGCTCGATGCCCTCAACGTCGCGCTTGCCGAAACCCGCCGCACGGCAAACGCCATCGCGCAGCAGCAGGCGACCGATGCGGCCGTGGAGCAGCAACGCTACCTGACCATCGCGCGTGAGTTCTCGCAGGCCGGCGACCGCATGGACGACCTGCGCCGCGAGACGGCCCAACAGCTTGGCGCCAACCGCGAAGGCATCGAGCATCGCCTGGACAAGGTGCGCGAGACGGTCGATGCCCAGCTGGGCGCCATTCGCAAGGACAACAACGTGCAGCTCGATCAGATGCGCGCAACGGTGGACGAGAAGCTCTCCCGCACGCTCAACGATCGCCTGTCTGCATCGTTTAAGCAGGTGAGCGACCAACTCGAGGCCGTGTACAAGGGCCTGGGCGATATGCAATCTATCGCCACCGGCGTGGGCGACCTTAAGCGCGTGCTGGGCAATGTGAAGGCGCGTGGCATTTTGGGCGAGGTGCAGCTGGGCGCGATCTTGGCGGACATCCTTACGCCCGACCAGTATCTGGAAAACGTGGCCACCAAGCCTGGCGCCTCAGAGCGTGTTGAGTTTGCCGTCAAGCTGCCGGTAGACGAGGGCGATCCCGTGCTGCTGCCGATCGACTCCAAATTCCCGGGCGACGCGTACGAGCATCTGCTCGACGCCCAGGAGTCGGGCGACGCGGAGGCCGTCGCCGCTGCGCGCAAGACGCTCGATGCGATGGTCAAACGCGAGGCCAAGGACATCTGCGAAAAGTACCTGAGCGTGCCCGCGACGACCAACTTTGGCATTCTGTTCGTGCCGTTTGAGGGCTTGTATGCCGAGGTCGTCAGCCGTCCCGGGCTTATCGAGACCCTGGGCCGCGACTATCACGTCAACGTTGCCGGCCCCAGCACCATGGCCGCCATCCTCAACAGCCTGCAGATGAGCTACCAGACGTTTAAGTTGCAAAAACGCACCGATGACGTGCTGCGCGTACTTTCCGCCGTCAAGGCCGAGCTGCCACGTTACCAGGCAGCACTGCGTCGCGCCCAACAGCAGATCGAGACCGCGGGCAAAACGGTCGAGGGCATCATCACCACGCGCACCAATGTTATGGAGCGCAAGCTTAAGGATATCGACGCGCTGGAAGACGTGCGGGAGGCCGACGAGATTTTGGGCTTGGAGTCCGCAGGGTTACTTGCGGGCCAGGAAGACGAGGACTAGCCGCAACGGACGGCGGCGCGCCGGCGTAAACGCGGGGCGCGGGCGCTTTTCGCATTGCACTTGCCTAAAGCGCACTTTAATGTGCAACAATGGCCTTTCGCCCTATCAGACGCGAAAGGAAGCCCATGTCTCAGAGAAGCACCAGCCCGCTCAAACGCTCAACCGTGCGCCGCACGCTGCAGCGTTTTTGGGATGTCACGCGCACGCAGCCGCTGATCGTCTTTCTCTCGGTGTTCTCGTCGGCGGGCTACATCTTTTTGCTCACGTTTGCCAACACCTACGTGATGGCCCTCATCGTCGACCGCGTTCAGGCCGGCCCCGTGGCAGGCGATCAAGTATTCGAGGTCTTTGGCCCTTACATTCTGGCGCTCGTGCTCGTTAACCTGGTGGGTCAAATCCTCTCCAAGCTGCAGGACTACACCGTCTACAAGCTCGAGATTGCGGGCAACTACCACCTGGCGCGCCTGTGCTTTGACACGCTTTCCAATCAATCCATGACATTTCACACCAGCCGCTTTGGCGGGTCGCTCGTCAGCCAGACGAGCCGTTTTATGAGCGGCTATACGGGCTTGGTCGACGTGACGGTGTATTCGCTCATCCCCACCATCACCTCGGTCATCTGCACCGTGGCCGCACTCGCTCCGGTGGTGCCCACATTTACCGTGATCCTGGTGGGCATCATGGTCGTCTACATTGCGTTTGTCTGGCTTATGTACAAGCGCATCATGCCACTTTCGGCCGCGACGTCCGCCGCGCAGAATAAGCTCTCGGGTGTGCTGTCCGACGCGGTCACGAACATCTTGGCCGTCAAGACCTGCGGGCGAGAGGACTTTGAACGCGATCTGTTCGACACCGCCGATCGTGCCGCGCGCGACGCTGAGACGGTCTCGATGCACGCCATGATGCAGCGCAACTTTACGACCTCGGGCCTTATCGTCATCACCATGGCCGTGGTGAGTGTGTTCGTGGCGGGCGGCAACGCGTGGTTTGGCATCTCGGCCGGCTCGCTCGTCATGATCTTTACCTACACGTATAACCTCACCATGCGTCTGAACTACGTGAGCTCCATGATGCAGCGCATCAACCGCGCGCTGGGCGATGCGGCCGAGATGACGCGCGTGCTGGACGAGCCGCGTCTGGTGGCAGACGACGAGAACGCCCCCGAGCTCAAGGTGCGCGAGGGCGCGATTGATTTTGAGCACCTGAGCTTTGCATACCGTGATGCCGCGGCGGGCGAGAGCGTGTTCGACGACCTGACGCTCCATGTGGCGGCGGGCCAGCGCGTGGGCCTGGTGGGCAAATCGGGCTCGGGCAAGACGACGCTCACCAAGCTGTTGCTGCGCCTGGACGACGTGCAGGGCGGCCGCGTGCTCGTGGACGGTCAGGACGTCTCGCGCTGCACGCAGCAGAGCCTGCGCCGCCAGGTTGCCTACGTGCCGCAGGAGGCGCTGCTGTTCCACCGCTCCATTCGCGAGAATATCGCCTACGGCCGCCCCGATGCCACCGACGAGCAGATCCGCGAGGCCGCACGCCTGGCCAATGCCCTGGAGTTCATCGACCGCCTGCCCCGTGGCTTCGACACCATGGTGGGCGAGCGCGGCGTCAAGCTTTCGGGCGGCCAGCGCCAGCGTGTGGCCATCGCCCGTGCCATCCTCACCGACGCACCGATTCTGGTGCTCGACGAGGCGACGTCTGCCCTCGATAGCGAGTCTGAGGCGCTGGTGCAGGAGGCGCTCGAGAACCTGATGCGCGGCCGCACCTCCATTGTGGTGGCGCATCGCCTGTCCACCGTGGCCTCGCTCGACCGCATCGTGGTGCTGGCGGATGGCGAGATCGTCGAGGATGGCACGCATGCGCAGCTCGTCGAGGCGGGCGGCGAATACGCAAGCCTGTGGAGCCGTCAGACCGGCGCATTTTTGGAGGCGTAACGACCCCATACGTGGGACAATCGTGCCCGTAGTTTTGTTGTGCCGCTGAGCCGAGGAGTCGTTATGCCACGCGAGACCAATGCCGCCAAACGCGAACGCGCCGTTGAGGTGTGCGAGCGCCTCAACCGCCGCTATGGACCGGTCGAGTGCTTTTTGGACCACGAGAATCCCTTTAGGCTGCTCATCGCGGTACTGCTCTCGGCTCAGACGACCGACGCGCAGGTCAACAAGGTGACGCCCCAACTGTTTGCCCAGTGGCCCACGCCCGAGGCCATGGCGGGGGCAAGTGTGACCGACGTGGCGGACACCATTAAGTCACTCGGCTTTTATAAGAGTAAGGCCAAGCATGCCGTGGAGGCCGCGCAGATGATCGTTGCCGACTACGGCGGCGAGGTACCGGCCGACATGAAGGAGCTTGTAAAGCTGCCGGGCGTGGGACGCAAGACGGCGAACATCGTGCTCAACGTTGGGTTTGGCATCGTGGAAGGCATCGCGGTGGATACGCACGTCAACCGCATCGCGCACCGCCTGATGCTGAGCCCCAAGACGCATGCCAAGGAGCCGCTCAAGACCGAGCAAGATCTGCTCAAGATTTTGCCACACGAGTATTGGGAGTCGGTCAACCACCAATGGATCACCTTTGGTCGCGAGATTTGCGATGCCCGTAAGCCCAAGTGCGACGAGTGTCCGCTGGCAGATTTGTGCCCCAGCGTGCGTGTGACGGGGTAGGGCGGAACGCATCTTCGTCTGGCGTTTTTTGCGGGGCTGGGCGTACGCTTGGGCTGGAGTTCTCTCCATGCGTTACCATGACAGGCAACGAATTTGACGAACGACCCGCCGAGCTTGCCTCGGCGGGCTTTTGGCGTTGCAATGCCGGAGGAACAGCATGCTCATTCACCGTATAGCCGCGCAGCTCTACACTGCCGAGGCGCTGCAGACCGTCGAGGCCGGGCTCGATGCTGGCGAGGACGTGACGCTGGCCGTGTCTCAGTCGGGCCGAACGCTCATGGCGGCCGCCCAGTTTGCGCGTCGTCCGCGCCCCACGGTCTACATCGTGAGTGGCGAGGATGCCGCCGACCGCGCCGCACGCAGTCTGGCCGCCTATGTGGGCCTGGCGCGCGTGTGCCGCTTTCCCGAGCGCAAGGACTACCCTTGGCGCGAGCAGGCGCCCGATGACGCCGTAGTGGCCCAACGCTGCGAGGCACTCGGGCGCATCGCGCGCGGGGACAACTGCATCATGGTCGCCTCGGCCCGTGCACTGCTGCGCTGCGTGCCGCCGGTCGAGAGCCGCTACTGGGAGTCCACTACTTTTGCGGTGGGTGAGGAGATTCCTTTTGACGAGGTACCGCAGCGCCTGGTGGGCATGGGCTACACCAATGCCGGCGCCGCCGACGCGCCCGGCCTGTTCCGCGTGCATGGCGACACCGTCGAGGTATTTCCCGCGCAGGAAAAGGCGCCCGTGCGCATTGAGTTTTTCGGCGACGAGATTGACCGCATCCGCCGTATGGTGAGTTCAACGGGTCAGACCATCGGCAACGAGGACAGTATCGAGATCTTCCCGTGCCGCGAGTTGGCGCTCACCGACGAGGCGGTCCATAACATGCATGTGGCGCTCTATCGCGCCAGCCAGAGCGATAGCAAGCTGGCGGCGCTGCTCGAGATGGTGGATGCGCGCATCGTCACGCCCGAGCTCGACCGCTTTTTGCCGGTGATGTACGGCCAGACCGTGAGCCCGCTGTCGCATGTGATCGGCAAGGCGCTCGTGGTGCTGTCCGAGCCGCGCTCGCTGTTCGACGATTGCCTGCGCGCCTACGAGGATATCGAGGCGCGTGCCGGCGAGGCGGGGGTCGACCGTCTGGACGGCCTGTACGTGCGTGCCCAGCAACTCGACTTTGGCTCCCAGCAACGCCTGAACTATGTGAGCCTCATCCGTGCCGGCGGTGCGGTGACGGCTGAGCTCAAGATTGAGCAGCCTGCCATCGCAGGCTCGGACAACCGTTTTATGACGCGCATCCAGGAGGTCGTGGGCAAGCGCTATGCCTGCGTGTTTGCCATCCCCGACCGCGGTGCGCGCGAGTCGATGGAGCTCACCTTTGGCGACGAGGGCGTTACCTTTGAGGAGTCGCTGACGGCCGCCCCCGAAAATGCCGGCGCTATCGGCGAGCGCGTGCGCGTGGCAG
Organism: Collinsella sp. TF06-26; assembly: GCF_002232035.1. Lineage (GTDB taxonomy): Bacteria > Actinomycetota > Coriobacteriia > Coriobacteriales > Coriobacteriaceae > Collinsella. The sequence goes on along the minus strand of NZ_NKXR01000011.1, from coordinate 4,539 downwards.
CAGCGGATTCCGCCGACCGTGCCGCACGCCAGGAGGCCCATGCTTCCATTCGCGAGCGTAAGGCCGATGCGCTCAACGCCCGCTCGCTCGAGGCGGGCGCCGCGCAGGCTGCCGCCGGCGCCGCCGTGCCCACCATCTCGCGCGGGCGCGTGACCTTTGTGGACGCTGCCCTGCCGCAGGGCGTGGTGGTGCCCGATGCCAATTTGGCCGTGTTCTCGATCGCCGACCTCAACGCCCGCATGGACGCCAACCGCGCCCGCAGCCGTCGCAAGGTGGACATTACGCAGATCACCTTCCCGTTTAAGCCGGGCGACTACGTCGTGCATGCCACCCACGGCATCGCGCTCTTTAGCGAGATCGCGCGCCAGGAAGTGGGCGGCAAGGAGCGCGACTACTTCTTGCTGGAATACGCCGACGGCGACAAACTCTATGTGCCGCTGGAGCAGGTCGACCGCATCACGCGCTATGTCGGTCCCGACGGCGACAAGCCGCGCCTGACCAGGCTCAACACCGCCGACTGGACGCGTGCCACCAACAAGGCGCGCAAGAACGCCAAAAAGCTGGCGTTTGACCTGGTCGACCTGTATACGCGCCGCTCTTCGATTACCGGTATCGCCTGTCCGCCCGATACGCCCGAACAGATCGAGATGGAGGAGAGCTTCCCCTACGACGAGACGCGCGACCAGCTGGAGGCTATCGCCGACATAAAGGCCGACATGGAGGCACCCAAGCCCATGGACCGCCTGCTGTGCGGCGACGTGGGTTTCGGCAAGACCGAGGTCGCCCTGCGCGCAGCCTTTAAGTGCGTGGACTCCGGCCGCCAGGTCATGGTGCTCTGCCCCACGACCATTCTGGCCCAACAGCACTACGAGACATTCTTTGAGCGCTTTTCCCCGTTTGGCCTGGAGGTCGAGGTGCTCAGCCGCTTCCGCACCCCGGCGCAGCAAAAGCGCGCGCTCAAGGCGTTTGCCGAGGGCACGATCGACGTGCTGATCGGCACGCACCGCCTGCTTTCTGCCGACGTGAACCCCAAGAACCTGGGCATGGTGATCATCGACGAAGAGCAGCGCTTTGGTGTGCAGCACAAGGAGCAGCTCAAGAACCTGCGCGAGCAGATTGACGTGCTCACGCTTTCGGCAACGCCGATTCCGCGAACCATGCAGATGGCCACGAGCGGCGTGCGCGACATGAGCCTGATCACCACGCCGCCGACCGGGCGCCGCCCCGTGATCGTGCACGTGGGAGAGTACGATCCCGACGTGGTGAGCGCGGCGATCCGTCTGGAAGTGGGCCGCGGTGGCCAGGTGTATTACGTGTCCAACCGCGTCAAGACCATCGACGATGCCGTGGCGCGCGTGCACGAGGCCGCGCCCGAGGCGCGCGTGGGTGTGGCACACGGCAAGATGAGCCCGCGCGAGGTCGAGGACGTGATGATCGAGTTCGCGACCAAGAAGATTGACGTGCTCATCGCCACGACCATCGTGGAGAGCGGTATCGACAACGCAACGGCCAACACGCTCATCATCGAGGACTCGCAGCGCCTGGGCCTGGCACAGCTCTACCAGCTCAAGGGCCGCGTGGGCCGCTCAGCCACGCAGGCATACGCGTACTTTATGTTCCCCGGCGAGCTGCCGCTTACCGAGGAGGCCACGGCACGCCTGACCGCGCTTTCCGAGTTCCAGGACCTGGGCAGCGGCATGCGCATCGCCATGCGCGACCTGGAGATCCGCGGCGCCGGTTCGCTTATGGGTGCCGAACAGCACGGTAACCTGTCGAGCGTGGGCTTCGACCTGTTTACGCAGATGCTGGGACAGGCCGTGGCCGAGGCGCGCGGCGATGACGATGCCGGCGTGGAGGCGGCGAGCGTGGGCATCAACCTGCCGGCCGACTACTTCTTGTCCGAGGAGTACATGCCGGCGGTGGACCAGCGCGTGCTCGTGTACCGCAAGCTCGCGGCGGCTGAGGACCTGGAGAGTGTCGACGAGGTGCAGGAGGAGACCGAGGCTGCGCATGGTGAGCTGCCATTGGCGGGACTCAACCTGTTCAACCGCGCGCGCATCCGCATTCGCGGCGAGCGCCTGGGGCTCGAGAGCGTCACGCTCAGCGGTGGGCGCATTACCTTCCTGGGGGTTGACGTTCCCAAGAAGGTAGCCTTTGAGTTCAAGAATCGCTATGGCGCGGTGAACTTCCCCAAGAGCCGCAAGCTGTCGGTGCCCTACAAGGCGGGCGCCGGCGCGGGCAGCGGCCTGGGTCGCGGCCTCGACGCCAACGACGGCACCGGCCCCGTGGCCGCGGCGCTCATGCTGCTGCAGCAATTGGGTGCCAGTGACGACGACTAACAAGTAAGTCGGTGGGACAAAGTTATCAGTAGTTTTTGTCCCAGGTGCGATAGTCGCATCGAGCCTGTCAACGCAAGCGACCCTGGGAGAAAAACTACTGATAACTTTGTCCCACCACGTTGCGGGTCGACCCTTCACCCCATCGAAAGGAAAGCATGTTCGGATACATCTATAAGAAAGATGTCGCCATGATCGCGGTTGTCCTGTGCCTTTGTCTGGGCGTGGGCAGTTTCTTCGATTATCAGATCTCGAGCGCGCTGTTCAATATCGGCAGCATGTACGGTCGCTTTATCGAGGCCGCTGGCGAGCTGCCGTTTGAGCTGACGGCGAGCGTCGCGGGCGTTATGCTCGTGCGTTCGGCACGCCCCGATTCCAAGACGAGCAAGTGGCTTGCCGCGCTGGGCGTTCTGGTCAACGTGGGCCTGACCGGCTACGAGATCGTTTCGTCCCTGAGGGTTGGCGGCAAACTCATCGCGGCTCAGTTGGTGCTGACGTTTGTGCTGGTCATCGTCGCCAACCTTATCGTCTATCGCCTCACGCGCGCGACCGACCCCGACGAGCTCACACGCTGGGCGTTGATGGTGCTGGCCGTGTGGGTCGCTCAGGCCATCATCCTCAACGTGGTTGTCAAGCCGCTGTGGTCGCGCCCGCGCATGCGCGTGATCGAGGTCACGCCGGGGCTCAATTTTCAGCCGTGGTGGGTGATTGGCAACCCCGACAAGTGGAGCTATATTGCGGCCGGCGTAATCAAGGACGGCTTTAAGTCGTTTGCGAGCGGACACACGGCGCACGCGGCGATCGGCCTTATGCTCGCCGGGCTTCCTGCGGCGTCCTTTAAGGAAAAGCCGTCGCGACGCCGCGTGGTCTTTTGGGTCGCTGCCGTGGTCGCGGCGCTCGTCGCCTTTGGCCGCATCGTGATCGGTGCACACTTTTTGACTGACGTGAGCTGCGGCTTTGCCCTGGTGTTGGCACTTGAGTGCCTTGCCGCACGCATTGCCTATCCGGGCGGCGTACAATAGCGGCGTTTAAATCATCGGGCCCATGCCCGGCTAGAGAGGATTGCCATGCTCGCGTTCAACAACGACTATTCCCACGGTGCTCATCCGGCAGTGCTGCAGGCGCTCGTCGATACCAACATGGAGCCGCAGCCCGGCTACGGTACCGATGCGCACACCGAGCGTGCCAAGCAGCTGATTCGCGAGGCCTGTCAGGCCCCCGATGCCGACGTGTTCTTGCTGGTGGGCGGCACGCAGGCCAACGCGACGGTGATTGACATGCTGCTCGCGCCCTACGAGGGCGTCGTTGCCGCCGAGACCGGCCATGTCGCTTGCCACGAGGCGGGCGCCATCGAGTTTGGCGGCCACAAGGTGCTCACCATCCCCGGCTACGAGGGCAAGATGCACGCCGAGGATCTCGAGAACTATATCCAGGTGTTCTACGAAAACGAGAGCTACGAGCACACGGTGTTCCCGGGCGCCGTGTACGTGAGCCTATCGACCGAGTACGGCACGCTGTACTCCAAGGCCGAGCTCGCGGCGATTCACGCGGTGTGCCAGAAGCGCGAGATTCCGCTGTTTGTGGACGGTGCTCGTCTGGCCTATGCACTGGCGGCCGATGAGTGCGACATTACCCTGCCCGAGCTGGCGCAGCTGTGCGACGTGTTCTACATCGGCGGCACCAAGTGCGGCGCGCTTTGCGGCGAGGCTGTGGTGTTCTGCGGCATGCACGCTCCGGCGCATCCCATTCCGCGTATTAAGCAGCACGGCGCGCTGTTGGCCAAGGGCCGCCTGACGGGCGTGCAGTTTGAGGCGCTCTTTACCGATGGCCTGTATTTTGAGATTGGTCGACAGGCGATTCAGACGGCCCAGGCGCTGCGTCGTGTGCTGCACGAGCGCGGCTACCAGTTCTTTTTGGAGACGCCCACAAACCAGCAGTTCGTGATTCTGCCCAACGAGGACATGGCCCGCATTCGCGAGCATGCGGCGATCGAGTACTGGGAAAAGTACGACGATACCCACACGGTGGTGCGCTTTTGCACCAGCTGGGCCACGACGCAGGAGGACATCGACGCGCTGGCGGCTGTCCTGTAGCCTGATGTAATGACAAGGGGCCGCCCTGCGCCTGAGCTTGGCGCAGGGCGGCCTTTGCTTCAAGACTTTAGTCTGCTGGCCGCGCAGCGGCCAGCTTTAAACCACCCGCT
>NZ_NKXR01000010.1 GCF_002232035.1 Collinsella sp. TF06-26 | reverse complement strand
ACTTGCAGCGACGGACCTCGGGACGCTCTTACACCACGTCTGCGCGCGCCACCTTCGAATCGCTCAAAGTAGGCACTTTGTTCTCGATTTTGCTGCTACTAAATTGGTGACAGTACTCATATTTGCCACTTTTTGCCCACGAGGTGTTCAGAGGAGCTCTCGACAAGCATCTAACGCTACAATAACTACCACGTGGCTGGGTTTGCCGGCCGAATGTGCGATGCCGCGGGAGGGGACATGGTCGAGTTTACGAAGACGATTAAAGATCCGTTGGGACTTCATGCCCGCCCGGTTGCGCTGCTCTATGACATCATTGCCAAGCATCGTAGCGACGTGTCAGTCAGCATCGGCGATCGCCACACGGATGGCCGCGATGTCATGGGACTCATGGCCCTCTATGGTGAGTGCGGCGAGGACATCGTGTTCCGCGTTTCGGGCGTAGACGAGGCTTCCTGTGTCACATCGATTAGAAACCTCTCGCTCTAAGCATGACAGGGCGTGGTAAAGGATGGTCCTTTGCCGCGCCCTTTTGTTTCATATAGGAAACTTTTCCGAAAACTGAATAGGGACCCTTTCCAAAAAGTTAACCACGTGCTAGTTTACTATAGCGAACATAGACGTGGTTAACTTTTGCTGCGTCGATGTTGAGGACGAACTGACGTTAGGAGCTCACTCATGTCTTGCGGACCGCAGATGCCGGCTATGCCGCTTTCGATGGTAAAGGCGGGCGAAACCGTGCGCGTGTCTCGTGTAAAGGGTAATGAGGACATGAAGCACCACCTCAAGGACCTCGGCTTTGTCGAGGGCAGCGAGATCCACGTGGTGAGCTCGAGTGGCGCCAACATCATCGTCACGGTGCTGGGCGCACGCTTTGGCATCGATTCCAAGGTCGCCATGCATATCATGACCGTCGGTTAGTCCGCAGCATTCTGTAAAAACTGAAAGGGGGACAAGTAAATGAAGACGTTGGGTGACGTTAAGGTGGGCGAGAGCTCTACCATCGTCAAGCTTCACGGTGAGGGCGCGCTGCGCCGCCACCTCATGGACCTGGGGCTCATCAAGGGCACTTCGTTCAAGGTCGTAAAGGTTGCACCGCTCGGTGATCCGGTCGAGATCAACGTGCGCGGCTACGAGCTTTCCATCCGCAAGGAGGAGGCTGCCGTCGTCGAGGTCCAGTAAGGGCCGACGGCGAATATTTCTGCAGATAAAGTTAGGATTTTCTAACTTAAACTTGCAACGTTGAAGCACATTATCCAGCCCGCGCGGAGAAAGCAGCGCAGGCACACAAGGAAGAAGGATTGAATGGCGGATTCTCAGATCCATGTCGCGCTGGCGGGTAACCCCAACTGCGGCAAGACCACGCTTTTCAACCTGATCACCGGCGCCAACGGCTACGTTGGCAACTGGCCCGGTGTCACGGTTGAGAAAAAGGAAGCCAAGCTCCTGAGCGACAAGAACGTTACCATCACGGACCTCCCCGGCATCTACTCGCTTTCTCCCTATAGCCCCGAGGAGCAGTGCTCGCGCGATTACCTCATGAGCGGCGAGCCCGATGTCGTCGTCCAGGTGGTCGACGCCACCAACCTCGAGCGCAACCTGTACCTAGCGCTTCAGGTTATCGAGACCGGCCTGCCCGTGGTCGTCGCCCTCAACATGGCCGACTTGGTCGAGAAGAACGGCGACAAGATCGACACGGACAAGCTCTCCAAGAAGCTCGGCTGCCCGGTCATGATGATCTCGGCCCTTAAGAACAAGGGCATCAACGAGCTGTTCGAGCAGGTCAAGAAGTCCGCTGCTTCCAAGGGCCAGGTGCCGGAGCACAAGTTCGATTCCTCCATCGAGGACGTTCTGGACCACATCGAGAACAATCTGCCGGCGAGCGTTCCCGCCAACAAGCGTCGCTACTACGCCGTCAAGCTGTTCGAGCGCGACGCGGACGCCTGCAAGCTCATCAACCTCACTAAGGAGAAAGCCGCTCGCGTCGAGCAGCTGGTCGCCCAGTGCGAGCAGGATTGCGACGACGATGCCGAGTCCATCATCACCGGCGAGCGCTACGGCGTGATTGCCCACATCATCGACGAGTGCCTCACCAAGGCTCCGGCCAAGATGAGCACTTCCGAGAAGATCGACCGTGTGGTTACCAACCGCATCCTCGGTCTGCCGATCTTCGTCGTGATCATGTTCTGCGTGTACTACATCGCCGTTTCTACCCTCGGCGGCACGGTGACTGACTTCACCAACGACCAACTCTTCGGCACCGACGGCTGGTACGTGCTCGGTCAGGGTCGCGACGCCTATGACGCAGCTGTTGAGGCTGCGGGCGACAATGCCGACTCGGTCGACCCGGCACAGTACGGCCCCTATGTCCCGGGTATCACCACCATGGTGCACGACGCCCTTGTGGCGGGCGGCACCGAGGACGGCGGCCTGGTCGATTCGCTGGTCTGCGACGGCATCGTCGGCGGCCTGGGTGCAATCTTTGGCTTTGTGCCGCAGATGTTCCTGCTCTTTGTGATGCTGTCCTTCCTGGAGGACTGCGGCTACATGGCCCGCGTCGCCTTCATCATGGACCGCGTGTTCCGCCGCTTTGGCCTGTCCGGTAAGTCCTTTATCCCCATGCTCGTGTCCTCGGGCTGCGGCGTCCCCGGCGTCATGGCTACCAAGACCATCGAGAACGAGAAGGACCGCCGCATGACGGTCATGACCACCACGTTCATCCCTTGCGGCGCCAAGCTGCCGATCATCGCCCTGCTTATGGGTTCCATCATTGGCGACTCTTCTACCACCGCTGCGTGGATCAGCCCGCTCTTCTACTTCCTGGGCGTCTTTGCCGTCATTGCCTCGGGCCTCATGCTCAAGAAGACCAAGCTCTTCGCCGGCCGCCCGACGCCGTTTGTTATGGAGCTTCCTGCCTACCACTTCCCGGCTATCCGCTCTTGGGCGCTGCACGTGTGGGAGCGCTGCTTCGCCTTTATCAAGAAGGCCGGCACGGTCATCTTTGCGTCCACCGTCGTCGTTTGGTTCCTCTCCAACTTTGGTAGCTACAACGGCGCCTTTGGCTACCTGCCTTCCATGGAGGGCATCCCCGAGGAGTTCATGGATTACTCCGTGCTTGCCATGTTCGGCAACCTGGTCGCTTGGATCTTCGCCCCGCTCGGCTTTAGCACCTGGCAGGCCACCGCACTGACCGTCTCTGGCCTCGTCGCCAAGGAGAACGTTGTCGCCACCGCCGGCTCGCTGCTGTCCGTTGCCGACGCCGGCGAGACCGACCCGAGCCTGTGGACCGCGTTTGCGGCTATGTTCCCGACCATGGGCGCTTGCGTCGCCTTTGGTGCCTTCAACCTGCTGTGCGCTCCGTGCTTTGCCGCTATCGGCACCATCCGTAACCAGATGAACTCCGGTAAGTGGACCGCGATTGCCATCGGCTACGAGTGTGCCTTTGCTTGGGTCATCGGCCTGTTCATCAACCAGTTCTATAACCTGCTTGTTCTTGGGCAGTTTGGTATCTGGACGGTTGTGGCCATCGTGCTGCTGGCTGCGATGCTCTTCCAGATCTTCCGTCCCATGCCCAAGCACGCTTGGACCGACGAGGACGAGACCAACACCGCTTCCGCTGCAGTTTCCGCTTAAGTCCGAATAAGGATCAGCCCCTTTCCACGAGCCCGGGTGTCCCAGCGACACTCGGGCTTTTTGGTGAGGGAGATGTGGCGTCTCCGCAGATAAAACCGACCAAAATATACCTGTCCCTTTTTGGCAGGTGGAGAATGGGGTAAAGTAAGTGATGGTTAACTAGAGGAGGCTTGCTATGGCACCTATCGATATTGTTGTACTGGCTGTTATCGGCATTGCGTTTGTCGCCGTGTGCGTGCGCATTTATCGCAAGGGCACCTGCGCCGACTGCGCTCAGGGCGGCGTTTGCACGGGACATTGTTCCAACAAAAAAACCTGCGCCGCACTTAAGGGCGTGGACAAAATTGCCGAAGACTTGGGCCGCGGTATCAAGTAAGGTCCGTCATCCAAGCGCCTCGCGAGCATCCGTTTGCGGGGCGCTTTGCACATTTGGGGGCGAGTGCGGCGAGTCGAAGAGTGATTTTGGGGTATCGTTACCTGTACTGTTAATTGGCAACTTATCTATAACGGAGTAACCCCATGAGCGCTCGCGTAACCATGAAGGACATAGCCGCCGAGCTTGGCGTTTCCATCAATACCGTGCACAAGGCCCTGACGGGTAAGGCCGGCGTGAGCGAATCCGTGCGCTCCAAGGTGAATGCTAAGGCCGAGGCCATGGGTTACCATCGCAATACGAGTGCCTCGAGCCTGCGCCGCAAGGATATCAACCTGGTGTTTTGCCTGCCCCGCGCATCGTGCGAGGGGGCGTACTTTTTCCGTTACCTTTGGGAAGGCTGCAACCGCTTTGAGCAGGAGGTCATCGATCAGGGCATTACGGTTGAGCGCGTAGAATTTGGCGTGGGCGGCTACGCCGATGCGCTCGAGCTGATTGATGAGCGTCTGCAGGTAGGCGAGAAGATTGACGGTCTGCTTGCCTATGTTCCGGGCGATGACCGCGCGACCGAGCTCTTGAGGCAGATTGCCGAGGCGGGCGTGACAATCGAGCTCGTAGACGGCGACCGCCCGCACCTCGATCGCCTGGGTGCCAGTCTGGCGGACTATTCCGCAGCGGGCAGTCTTATGGCAGAGCAGGCGTCAAATCTGGTCCACGCTTCTGGGGCTGACGCCCGCGTGCTCCTGTTGGCGGGCGACCCCTATACCGATTCACACTACCTGACCGCCCGCGCCTTTCATAATTACCTGCGCGAACACGATATTCCATGGCAGGTTGAGGACCTTGCCGGCGCCCATGCGCAAGTCAAACAGCTCGAGCGCGAGCTTGAGCAGCGCTTGAGTGCGCCGGATGCTCCCGAGCTCATCTGTAGCGTTTTTGCCGTTGGTTCCGAGGTGGTCGCCGACGCGCTTGTTTCGAGCGGCAAGGCCGGCAAGGTCATGGTAATCGGCAACGACCTGTTCCCCGAGAGCGCCTTGGCCTTGCGCCGTGGCATCTTTACCAATATTGTCTATAAGGACCCGGTGAGCCTGGCCTACCGTGGCGCCAAGACCTTGGGCGAGTATCTGCTGTGGGGTAAAACTCCGGCGGAGCCCGTGCAGAAGGGTGCTGTGGAGATGGTGTTTGCCAGCAACGTCGACCGCTACTGCGAGCTTGCGGGAATTTAGCCGTTTAGTCAGGTACCCCCTCTTGCGACGTGCATTTTTTGGAGTATTCAGCAATGGCGTGTCCCGAAAGAGGCTAGGACGACTGTTTTAAGTGCCCCCGATGGCGTAATTCGCCATCGGGGGCACTTATTTATGCCGATTGGGCGCAATATGAGCATCAGATAGGGCTTCGAAGACGGTGCGCGGTGCGCTCCGATGCTGAATACTCCCAAAAATGCACGGCGGAACATGACCCACCTGGCCAAAGCGCTCAAGTTCGGTATTCGGGGACGCCTGCCAATTCGCACTACATACAAGTCACGGCTCCAGTAACCGTTGAACGGGCAAAATCGACCGTTCACCCCATGGTGGTTAGGTGAACGTTCACCTTTTAAGTCGCAATGAATTAGTATAGTGAACGTTCACCTAGAGGATAACGAGCGCATCGTGCGCTCGCTCCGCCAACAAAGGGGTTGTTTGATGAAAAACTTCATGGACGATCAGGATTTCCTGCTGAGCACCAAAACCGGTGAGGAGCTGTTCCACAACTTTGCCGAGGGTATGCCCATCGTTGACTACCACTGCCACATTTCTCCCAAGGAGATCTGGGACGACAAGCGTTTTGAGAACATCACCGAGGTTTGGCTGGGCGGTGACCACTACAAGTGGCGCCTGATGCGTGCCAACGGCGTCGACGAGCGCTTCATTACCGGCGATGCCCCTGCTCGCGAGAAGTTCCAGAAGTGGGCCGAGACCCTGGGCCGTTGCGTGGGCAACCCCGTCTTTGAGTGGAGCCACCTGGAGCTTAAGCGTTACTTTGGCTACGAGGGCGTCCTGAACGGCAAAACCGCTCAGGAGGTCTGGGACCTTGCCAACGCCAAGCTCGCCGAGGCCAGCTTTACCTGCCGCAACCTCATCAAGCAGTCCAACGTCCGCATGATCTGCACTACCGACGACCCCGCCGACAGCTTTGAGTGGCACAAGAAGATTGCCGCCGACGACAGTTTTGACGTTCAGGTCGTTCCCGCCATGCGCCCCGATGCCGCCCTGCGCATCGAGCGTGGCCAGGAGTTCGCCGACTACTGCAAGCATCTCTCCGAGGTTGCTGGCGTTGAGATCAGCGACTTCGAGGGCATGAAGGCCGCCATCTCCAAGCGCTACGAGGTCGCCCACGAGCTGGGCTGCCGCGCTTCCGACCACGCGCTCGACTACGTTATGTACGTTCCGGCTACCGCCGACGAGATCGAGACTATCTTTGCCAAGGGCCTTGCCGCCGAGCCGCTTACCGAGGACGAGGTCCTCAAGTACAAGACGGCCTTTATGCAGTTCGTCGCCGGCGAGTATGTCCGCCTTGGCTGGGCCATGCAGCTGCACTTTGGCTGCAAGCGTGACAACAACCGCGCTATGTTCGCCAAGCTCGGTCCCGACACCGGCTACGACTGCATCTCCAACTACACGCCGTCCGACCAGCTGGCCGATTTCCTCAACTCCATCCAGGAGTCCACGGGTCTGCCCAAGACCATCCTGTACAGCCTGAACCCCATCGACAACACCATGATCGATACCGTGATGGGCTGCTTCCAGGAGGCTCCGACCGCCGGCAAGATCCAGAACGGCTCTGCCTGGTGGTTCAACGACAACGAGATCGGTATGCGCGAGCAGCTTACGGCTCTGGCTAACGAGGGCGTGCTGGGCAACTTTGTGGGCATGCTTACCGATTCCCGCTCCTTCCTGTCCTACCCGCGTCACGAGTACTTCCGTCGCGTGCTGTGCGGCGTGATCGGCGAGTGGGTCGAGCAGGGCAAGTACCCCGCCGACATGGAGCTGCTGGGAGCCATCGTGCGCGACATCAGCTACAACAACGCGGTCCGCTACTTTGGCTTTGACCTGGATACCGTCGAGGCCTAAACCCGCATCGAATCACACCGAACTCGGGAGCGCCGTTGCCACACGCGGCGCCCCCGTTTTGCCTGCACGCTAACAGCAATTTAAGGAGAGACATCGATGGAGAACATCAGCTACGAGACGCTCGAGAAGATCGGCTACAAGGGCTACCTGCTGCCCAAGGACGCGCCCGAGAAGGTTCTGCAGTTTGGCGAGGGCAATTTCCTGCGCGCCTTTGTCGACCGCTTCTTTGACATGGGCAACGAGGCAACCGGCTGGAACGGCAAGGTTGTCATGGTCCAGCCCATCAGCGGTGCCTTTGGCTTTGCCGACGGCATCAATGCCCAGGACGACCTGTACACCGTGCTGGTGCGCGGTAAGGAGAACGGCAACACGGTCGACGAGTCCCGTGTGATCAGCGCCTGCAGTCGCTGCCTCAATCCGTATCGTGAGGACGACTACCGCGCCATGATGGAGGTCGCCGTCTCCGACGATTTGGAGATTATCGTCTCCAACACCACCGAGGCCGGTATCGCCTACGATCCGTCCTGCAAGGCCGACGACATGCCGCCCGCGAGCTTCCCCGCCAAGCTTGTCCAGGTGCTCCACACCCGCTGGGCCGCCGGCAAGCCGGGCGTCATCGTGCTCGCCTGTGAGCTCATCGATCACAACGGCGAGGAGCTGCTGCGCATCATGAACCAGTACGTGAGCGACTGGGGCTGGGAGGACGAGTTTGCGCAGTGGATGGCCAACGACTGCACCGTCTGCACCACGCTCGTCGACACTATCGTCCCCGGCCGCATCCGCGACCCCAAGGAGGCCGCTGCCGTGGCCGAGCGCCTGGGCTACGAGGATCCTTTCCTGGCCGTGCGCGAGCCCTTCCAGATGTGGGGTATCCAGGGCGACGAGTCACTTGCCGAGAAGCTGCCCTTCGTGAAGGCCGGCCTGCCGGGCGTCTTTGTGACCCCCGATGTCACCCCGTACAAGAAGCGCAAGGTCCGCATCCTCAACGGCGCCCACACTGCCTTTGTTCCGGGCTCCTGGGTTGCCGGCTTTGACATCGTGCGCGATTGCATGCACGACGAGACCGTCCGTGGCTTCATGAACACCATGCTCTACGACGAGGTCATCCCGACGCTTGCCGCCGATCTGGATGTCGAGGACTGCAAGGCCTTTGCCGCCGCCGTCGAGAACCGCTTCGACAACCCGTTTATCGACCACGCGCTGCTCTCCATTTGCCTCAACTCAACCGCCAAATGGCGCGCTCGCGACCTGCCCACGCTCAAGGACTATGTTGCCGAGACCGGCAGCCTGCCCAAGTGCCTGGCGACGAGCCTCGCTACGCTCATTGCCTTCTATACGCAGGAGCTCGTTGCTCGCGAGGGCGATGGCCTGCACCTGCGCCGCGCCGACGGCACCGAGTTCGCCGCTCAGGACGACGCCTTCGTGCTCGACTTCTACGCCGCCCACGCCGGTGCAGACGATGCCGAGCTGGTGCACGACGTGCTCAGCAACGAGCAGATGTGGGGCGAGGACCTTACGCAGATCGCCGGCCTTGAGGAGTTTGTCGTCAACGCGCTTGCCGTCGTGCGCGTCGAGGGCGCCAAGCAGGCCTTCGCCAACGCCCAGGCCTAAATCCTTCTGTGCGCCCGCCGGGCAACTGGCAGGCGCCCGCTGACTTCTGCTCAACCTGTAGGGTTAGGACTCTTCGTGATGAATACTATCCAGATCAATCCGGACGACAACGTGATCGTCGCGCTGTCGCCGCTTGCCAAGGGCACCGCCGTCGCGGTTCCCGGGGTGGGCGAGGTCGTTGCCGCGGAGGATATTCCGCAGGGCCACAAGATGGCCGTGCGTGCCATTGCGGCGGGGGAGGACGTCGTCAAGTACGGTCTTCCTATCGGCCACGTGACGGGCGACATCCAGCCCGGTCAGTGGCTTCATACGCATAACGTCAAGACCAACCTTTCGGGCGAGGTCGAGTACGCTTACAACCCGACGCATCCGGTCGTTGAGCCGGTTGAGCCCGAGACCTTTATGGGCTTCCGCCGCGCTGACGGCCGCGCCGCCACGCGCAACGAACTGTGGATCATCCCCACGGTCGGCTGCGTCAACGAGGTCGCACGTGCCATGTGCGAGCAGGCTCAGGATCTGGTCGAGGGCTCGCTGGAGGGCGTTTACTACTTCCCGCATCCCTTTGGCTGCTCGCAGACCGGTGCCGACCATGCCCAGACGCGCCGTCTGCTGGTGGCGCTCTCGCGTCACGCAAATGCTGCGGGCGTGCTGTTCCTGTCGCTCGGTTGCGAAAACTGCACGCACCGGCAGGTGCTCGACGAGCTCGGTGACTTCGATCGCGAGCGCGTTCGCTTCCTCACCTGTCAGGATGTAGCCGACGAGCAGGTCGAGGGCCACAAGATCCTGTCCGAGCTTGCCGACCTGGCCAAGCAGGCCAAGCGTGAGCCCATTCCTGCCTCCGAGCTGGTCATTGGCCTTAAGTGCGGCGGCTCTGACGGTCTTTCGGGCATTATCGCCAACCCCACGATCGGTCGCGTGAGCGATATGGTTGTCGCCCGCGGCGGCACGTCGGTGCTCACCGAGGTTCCCGAGATGTTTGGCGCGGAGAGCATTCTGCTCGATCGCTGTGAGAGCCAGGACGTCTTTAACGCAGCGGCCGACATGCTCAACGGCTTTAAGGACTACTTTATCAGCCACGGCGAGGTCGTCTATGAGAACCCGAGCCCCGGCAACAAGGACGGCGGCATTACCACGCTCGAGGACAAGAGCTGCGGCTGCGTGCAAAAGGGCGGATCTGCCCCCATCGTCGACGTGCTGCCGTATGCCGGTCAGGCTACCAAGCATGGCCTGAACATGCTGTGCGGCCCGGGTAACGACATGGTATCCACCACGGCCCTGACGGCTGCCGGCTGCCACGTAATCCTGTTCTCGACCGGCCGCGGCACGCCGTTTGGCGCACCGGCGCCTACACTCAAGGTGTTCACCAACCAGCGTCTGTGCGACCACAAGGCCAACTGGATGGACTTTAACGCCGGCGTGGTCGCCACGGGCGAGCGTACGCTCGACGAGGCTGCCCACGACCTGTACCAGCTGGTGCTAGAGACGGCGAGCGGCAAGCTTACGAGTGCCGAGCGCCGCGGCTGTCACGAGATCAGCATCTGGAAGGACGGCGTCTGCCTGTAGCGGTAAATGGGTTCGCATAGGGCGCTATTGACCATGGCCCCGTCGGGAGTGTTCCCGGCGGGGCCATGTTTGTTCTGTCTGTTCGGGCGTGTCTTTCTGAGGGTACGGGAGCGGCGAAAACAATAAACGTTCACCTAATCGACCTCAAATTTAAACCCACTCAATACCCATGTAATCGTGATTTTTTTCAAGTCAGATGTCCGTTTAACGGCAAAAAACGACCGTTCAAGGATAATATACAAGTGAACGTTCACCTATCATACGCAATCGCGCATAATCTAGCTAAACGTTCACCCTACGAGTGGGCGATATGCAGACAGACATCGGTATGGACTCCAATGTCTTGTTACAAGACAATCGAGAAAAGAGAGGGAGCTCGATGACTAACAAGATCGGTAAAAAGCGCAAGATCACATTCTGGACGCGCTTGGGCTTTGGTATGGGCGGCATGCTCAACTCCGGTGCCCTGAGCTTTACGCACAGCTACATGGTGCTGTTCCTGTCCACGGAGTGCGGTCTGTCCGCAGGCGAGGCTGCGCTGATCAGCTCGTTCGCCATCTATCTCAACGCCATTCTGTGCCCGCTCATGGGCTTTGTGGCCGATAACTTCTACGCTACCAAGATCGGCCGCATCTTTGGCCGCCGCCGTTTCTGGATCTTGCTGGCTATCCCGATGATGGTCGCCGAGCCGCTCATCTTTGTGGCTACGCCGTTTGGTTTCCCGTACTACTTTGTGTTGTACCTGATCTACAACGTCGCGTACACGTTCTGCACCGCCAACCTGTCGCCGCTTACCATCGAGATGACCGATGACTTCAAGGAGCGTACGTACCTCACTGGCTACAAGCACCTCTTTGGCAACGCCGCCGGCTTCCTGATGGCAGCACTCGTCGGCTTTGGCTTTGGCACCTTCGGAGAGACCAACCCGTTCAGCTATTTCATCATCGCTACGATTAACGCTTCGGTCATGGCAATCTCGCTGCTCTGCGTGTACCTGTCCACGTGGGAGCACACCCCCGAGGAGGTCGCTCAGGAGAAGATCGAGAGCGTCGGCGAGGGCATCAAGAAGTTCTTCATCGACGTTATCTCCACGTTCCGCAACAAGTCCTTCCGCAAGGTCCTGTATGCACAGGTCTCCACGAAGCTCGCTGCCGCCTGCTGGTCTGCCTGCCTGTCCTTCTTCATCGTCTACTGCCTGCAGATTCCTAAGTCCTACGAGTCCGTGATGGAGATGCCCGGCAAGGTCGTCGCTATCGTCTGCACCGCCGTCTGGGTTGCCCTCATGGCCAAGAAGGGCTTCCACAAGTCTTGGTACCTGGCAAACGTCGGTTGCGCCGCGTGCATCATCGCCTACAACTACTTCGCCTTTGGTCAGATCAACGGCACCTCCACGGTCGCCATCGCCATGATCGCTTACCCCATCATCTTCGCCATCTGGAAGTTCTTCTACGTTGGCTTCCAGTATCTGCCCGATGTTCTGCTCAACTACATCCCCGATGTCGATGAGCTCATCACCCTGCGTCGTCGCGAGGGCATCTACAGCTCCGCACAGCAGCTCTGCCAGCAGATCGCCCAGGCTGTTGCCGTCAACGTATGGGCTATCGTCCTTGCTGCCTCCGGTTTCATTCAGACCGCCGGCAACAGCGACGCCGTGACCCAGCCCGCCACCGTGCCTCTGTACATCTGCGGCTACATGCTCATCGGCTGCGCCGGCTTCTTCCTGCTCGCGGCCGTCCTTGCCCGCGGCATCAAGATTGACAAGGAGTAGTGTGACATCCTTTGCGACGAGATCCACCGTGTCAAGGAGGGTGGCAAGATGGCCGACGTCAAGCCCGAGGTCAAGGCGCTTTGCGAGGAGCTCTCCGGCTTTAAGTACGAGGACTGCTTTGCCCACAACAATGTTGGCTTCCAGGACGGCAGCGTAATTCCCGCCGAGTAGGGCAGGCGCATCGTCCAAACCACAGGGCCGTGCCACCGGAGATCCACCGGCGGGTACGGCCCTTTTTTAAAAACGAGTAGTATGAACTTCTGATTACATTTGAGGGAGAGACCCATGGAGACGAACGTTATCTGGCGCAATGCCCGCGCGGCCGTTATCGAGCTCGACGATGGCGGCTACTTTACCTGTGCCGATACGTGGGAGATCTTTGTCAACGATGAGCCCGCCGGTACCACGAATACGGTCGAGACCTATGTCGATGGCCTGACCCCCGGCAAGCGCAACCTGATCCGCTTTGTCTGCGGCGAGCGCGAGTTGAGCGTAGGCGTCACCACGCCGGCGGAGCCCTTTACCATCAACGTTCGCGACTGCGGAGCCAAGGGCGATGCCGAGCACGATGACACCACCAACATTCAGGCTGCCATCATGGCCTGCCCCAAGGGCGGGCGCGTGCTGATCCCCGCCGGCAACTACCGCATCAAGTCCCTCTTCCTTAAGAGCAATATCAACATCGAGCTTGCCGAGGGCGCGGTGCTGCTGGCCCGTCACGACCGCGCGGCGCTTGCCTACATTCCGGGCACGGTCACGGGCGACGAGGGCGCCGGGTATGCCGGCACCGATATGCTGCCCCTGGGCCGTTGGGAGGGCGAGAGCTTCTCGACCTACTGTTCGACCTTTACGGGCCTGAGCGTGCACGACGTGTGCATCTATGGCCGCGGCGCCATCGACGGCCAGACCGATTTTGCCGAGGACAACTGGTGGAACAAGGACTTTAAGAACGTCTTCCGTCCCGAGGAGGGCCGCGAGATCGCCCGCCCGCGCATGATCTTCCTGTCCGAGTGCGAAAACGTGAGTCTTGCCGGCTTTACCGTGCGCAACAGCCCGGCGTGGAATATCCATCCCATTCTGTGCGAGCACGTCGATGCCCTGTGCCTGTCCATCGAGGGTCCCAAGAACTCCCACAACACCGACGGTTTCGATCCCGAGAGCTGCGGTTTTGTTCGCATCCTTGGCTGTCAGTTCTCGGTGGGCGACGACTGCATCGCCATCAAGAGCGGCAAACTGGGCATTGAACCCGAGCTCCGTCCCGCCACGCACGACGTGCTGATCTCGCACTGCTACATGCACGACGGCCACGGCGCCGTGGTGCTGGGATCCGAGGCCGCCGGCGGCATCAAGGACCTCACCGTGAGCAAGTGCCTCTTTGAGCGCACCGACCGCGGCCTGCGCGTCAAGACACGCCGCGGACGCGGCAAGGACGCCGTCAACGAGGGCATCACCTTCGAGCACATTCGCATGGATAAGGTGCTCACGCCCTTCGTGGTCAACTCGTTCTACTTCTGCGACAAGGACGGCAAGACCGACTACGTGCAGTCTCGCGAGGCGCTGCCCGTCGACGACCGTACGCCCGGCTTTGGCGCCACGACGTTTTGCGATATCGAGGCCACCAACTGCCATGCGGCCGCGGCCTATATCACGGGCCTTCCCGAGAGCAAGGTGACGCGCCTGACGTTCCAGGATGTCCATGTGACCTTTGCCGCCGATGCCGAGCCCTTTGTGCCGGCCATGGCCTGCGGCGTGGAGCCCATGGTGCGCCAGGGCATCATCGCGCAGAACGTGAAAGTCCTCGACCTGCAGAACGTGCGCATCGAGGGTCAGGATGGCGACGAGCTGCAGCTGCAAAACGTCGACAAGGTTATCCGCGCGTAGGGTAGTGCTCCTGCACAAGTGAATACGGCATGTTGAGGCGTGCGACGGTCGGGTCTGCCCGGCTGTCGCACACAATCTATAGGTGCCGGCATTGCATGGTGGGCGTTCTGTGACAGAAAGCGTAATGACAGATGAGTGGTAAAGAGCAGCTCTTTGAGGTATCGCTCGAACGCGAAGGCGCGTATCGCAGCATTTCGGCGGCGCTCGAGGCGGCGGAGCGGTGCGTGTCCGATACGACCGTGCCGGTGCGTGTGCTGGTGGCGCCGGGCGAGTATCGCGAGCAGGTCGAAATTCGTCGTCCGCATGTGACGCTCGAGGGCGAGACGGCCGACAGCGTGCGTATCGTGGGAGGCCTGGGTGCCAAGATGCCTTCGGAAGATGGTAGCGGCCAGGATGGAAGACTCGGCACCTTCCGTACGTACACGCTGCTGGTCGATGCCGACGACGTGACGCTTGCGGGCCTAACAATCGAAAACAACGCCGGTGACGGTCGCGAGGTCGGCCAGGCGATTGCCCTGTATGCCGATGGTGACCGCCTGGTTGTCGATGCCTGCTGCATTAAGGGACACCAGGACACGCTCTTTTTGGGGCCGCTGCCGCCGCGCGAGGCCAAGCCGGGCGGCTTTATAGGCCCCAAGCAGTTCGCCCCGCGCCGCGTGGGGCGGCAGTATTTTCGACGTTGCCGGATCGAGGGCGATGTCGACTTTATCTTTGGCGGCGCGCGTGCCTACTTTGAGGGGTGTGAGATTCGCTCGCTCAACCGCGATATGGGTGTCAACGGGTATGTAACGGCAGCCTCCACGCCTCAGGGCGAGCCGTACGGATTTGTGTTTCATGGCTGTTCGTTTACAGCCGATGAGGGCATTGCCCCCGGATCGGTCTATCTGGGTCGTCCATGGCGCGAGTGGGCCCAGACCGTTTTGCTCGAATGCTGGCTGGGCCCCCATATTTCACTCGAGGGTTGGTGGGATTGGAATAAGCCAGCGGCACATGGCGGCACCCTGTATGCCGGCGGTGCCCTGTTTGGCCCGGCGGGTGATACTGCCGCTTGGGTGCCGTGGGCGCATTGCCTGACCGGTCAGGATTCCGAACGCTATGCACGTGACCGAGTGCTTGCCGGCACGGATGGTTGGGATCCCGAGGGCGGCGACGGTGATGCGGTAGAGACGGCCGGGCTATCCGCCAATGGCCGCACCGTGCACATCGAGACGTACTACGAGGACGAACCTACGCTGCGCGCCCAGCTGAAGCGCGAAGGGCGCTCGGCCGCATTTACGGGCAAGACTTCCACAGACTTTGAGGCATGGAAGGCTGCGACCAGGACTCGTCTGCACGATATTTTGGGTCTTTCGCTTATGGACCGCGCCCCGATTGAGATTCGTGAGCTCAATCGCGTGCGGGTTGCCGGCAGCATCGTGCGTACTCATGCGGTGTTGCAGGTTGAGCACGATGTGTGGATGCCGTTTTACCTGTTGGAGCCGTCCCGCCCCAAGCTTGACGAGCGGGGACTCAAGCGCTGCTATATCTGCCCGCATGGTCACCAGGGGGCGGGTGCTGCAAGCATAGCCGGCGTTGCGGGCGTGCCGGCGGTCGACGACGCCGTGCGTAAGTTCAATTACGACTACGGTCTGCGTTTGGCGCGCATGGGTTATGTGACCGTCTGCCCCGATGCGCGTGGTTGGGGATACCGTCGTGACTGGAAGGGTCAGGGCGACGACGAGAACAGCTACCTGCGCGGTACGTGTCTGAATCAAGCACGTATGGCCGAGCCGCTGGGTCTTACGGTCGCGGGCCTCAACGCCTGGGACAACATGCGCTTGATTGATTACTTGGAGACACGCGGTGACATTGCCATGGACGACCTGGGCTGCTTTGGTTTTTCGGGCGGCGGTTACATGACGTTGTACCTGTCCGCGCTCGACCCGCGCGTGCGCAAGGCGTTTGTCTCGGGCTATCTGTACGGCGTTGATGATTCGCTACTGCACCTCAACGGCAATTGCAGCTGCAATTACACGCCTGGACTCTGGCGTCTGCTCGACATGGGCGACATTGCATCGCTTGTCGCGCCACGGCCGCTCTTGGTTCAGAGCTGCGAGAAAGACCATCTCAACGGCGCCCGCGGGCTTGCGAACGTAGACGAGCAGCTCGATATCGTTCGCGACGCCTACGCGCTGCTGGGCAAGGACGAAAACCTTCTGCACGAGGTCTGCCCGGGTGGACACCACCTGGGCGTGGCGCATCTTGCCGAGGATATCGAATGGCTCGATTCGCAAGTTGCGGAATGCGCCCACGCATAGCCCCTCGGATGTTGCGAATGAACGGTATGTACCTGTAAGACCGCCGATGTGCGGGTGAGGAGAAGAATATGGAAACGAAAAACTTGAGCGAATCGACCATCTGCTGCTTTGGCGACTCGACCACCTGGGGCGATAACGGCTGCGGTGGGGGAGGCAACGATATCTCCTGGACTTCGCATCTGGGTGCGCTGCTGGGCGGCGCCACCGTCGAGAACTTTGGTATCAAGGGTTCACGCATTGCCGTTAAGGCCGACCGTGGCGATTCGTTTGTCGAGCGCTTGGACGGCATCGATCACACGGCAGATATCTGCATCGTCTTTGGCGGCGTTAACGACTTTAGCCGTAACGTGCCGCTGGGAGAGCTTGGCAGCACGGACGTGCACGAGTTCTACGGTGCGCTCGACTACCTGATCCGCACCATCACGGCGCGCTCGCCTCAGGCAAAGCTGGTGTTTATGACGCCGTGCAAGACGAGCGGCAAACACGAGAAGGATATTCCGGCAAGCAACGAGGCCAACCATCTGGGCCTGACGCAAGACGCCTATGTGCGCGCGATGCTGGAGGTCTGCGATCGCTACTCGGTGCCGGTGATCGACCTGTATGCGCAAAGCGGCATCAGCCCGTTTTTGCCGGAGCACAGCGAGCTCTACATGCCGGACGGTCTGCATTACAGCCCTGCCGGCTATGAGCGCCTGGCGCATCGCATCGCTGCGGGCCTCACCGCCGTTTGCCGTTAAAAGTTTGCCGTTCACGGGGATTATAGGGTTAACGTTCACCCTATAATCCCCGTTCGCGTTACACTAGGGGAAACGTTCACCCATCAATAACGTCAGAGGGGACAGCAATGGGTTGCAATCAGATTCTGGACCGTTATATCGAGCAGTTGATCGAGACCTCTACGCCTCAGGCGCCGGCCTGGAACATCGAAAAGCTTCGAGCCGGCAAGGAGAACACCTGGAATTACATTGACGGCTGCATGATCAAGGCACTCATCGAGCTGTACGAGATCACCGGCGAGCAGCGCTACCTGACTTTTGCCGATGACTACATCGATTTCTTTGTCCAGGACGATGGCACCATCAAGCATTACAATCCCCAGGAGTACAACCTCGATAACGTCAATGCAGGCAAGACCCTCTACAAACTCTATGACCTGGTAGGCAAGCCCAAGTACCGTGCCGCCATGGATACCATCTATCGTCAGCTCGAAACCCAGCCGCGTACCAAAGAGGGTGTGTTTTGGCACAAGGCCGTCTACCCCAACCAGATCTGGCTCGACGGCATGTACATGGCGCAGCCGTTCTACATGCAGTACGAGCTGAGCTTCCACAACCGCCGTGCCTGCTCGGATAGCTTCCATATGTTCCAAGTGGTGCACGATTTGATGCGCAACCCCCTCAACGGCCTGTACTATCACGCCTACGACGCGAGCCGCAAGCAGTTCTGGTGCGATCCCGTCACCGGCCTTTCGGCCAACTTCTGGCTGCGCGCCGAGGGCTGGTTTGCCATGGCGCTCATCGATACCTGGGAGCTCATGCCGCCCTCGATGTCGGCCGAGAAGGACGAGATCCGCAAGATGTTCCACGACCTGATCGACGCCATGCTGCCGTATCAGGACGAGAAGACCGGCATGTGGCACCAGGTCATCAACCTGCCCAACATCGCCCCCAACTATCTGGAGGAGTCGGGCAGCGCCATCTTCGCCAACGCCATCATGAAGGGCGTGCGCCTGGGCGTGCTGGGCGAGCGCTACTACCAGTACGGCCGCCGTGCGTTTGACGGCATCTGCGACACGTGCCTGTCCGAGCGCGATGGACAGCTGGCGCTCGACAACATCTGCCTGGTGGCGGGTCTTGGCAACACCGCGCACCGTGAGGGCACGTTTGGCTACTACATGAGCGAGCCCGTCGTCAAAAACGACGCGAAGGGCGTGGCGCCGCTGGTGCTCGCCTATATCGAGACCATGCATCATGACAAGTTGGCCGGTAAGCGCGATCCGCTCGCCCCCTCGGGTGTGTGCTCCATCGAAGACCCGTTTGGCGGATACACCCCGGGCATCAATGCGTGCAAGGAGGTCTAGGCATGGCGCAGTCAAAAGGAGCACTGAGCGTCGGCGTGCGCCTGCACGACCTGCCCGAGGGTACGGTCGAGGAGCGCATTCGCATGGCGGGCAAACTGGGTTTCTCGTGCATTCAGCTGCCGAGCAAAGTACTCTACAAGTCCTTTGGCATTAACCGTTCCGGCCTTACGCACGAACTCGCCGACCATCTGCGCGAGGTGCTCGCCGCCAGCGGCGTGCAGGTGGCGGTGCTCGGCTGCTATAAAAACCTGGCAACGCCCGATCAGAATCAACTGGTGGATACCTATGCCGAGTACGAGGCGTGCCTGAGGTTCGCGCGCTGGCTTGGGGGCTGTCCGGTGGGGACCGAGACGGGGCGCCCTAACGCGCAGAACAAGATGGCCGATGACCGTTTTTCGGCCGCTGCGCTCGATACGTTTTGCAAAGGACTCGCACGCGTGTGCTCGATGGCCGAAAAGGAGGGCGGCGAGCTTCTGATCGAGCCCGGTTGGAATGAGATCGTCAATACGCCCGAGCGCTGCCGCGAGGTTCTGGAGCGCGTTTCGAGCACCGCACTCGGCGTGATCTACGATCCGGTGTCGCTACTGCATCCCACGATCGTCGGTGAGGCTTCCGAGCAGGTGTCGCGCATGTTGCACCTGTGCGGCAGCAAGATTCGCGTGCTGCATGCCAAGGACTACGAGATCGTAGACAACGAGGACCAGGATGGCTGGTGTGATGGCTCGGGCTCTCGTTTGGTATGCCACGGCGCCTGTACGTGCGGAAACTTTGATTTTGAGGCTATTGCCGCTTGGGCCGCGGCCGCGCGACCGGGCATTATGACCGTTATCGAGAACAGCACACCGTCCACGGTCGAGCGTTCGCGCGACGAGCTGCTACGCATGGGGCACAGCGTGATGTGCGAGCACGTGATTCTGTAACGAAGCAGGTTGGCGAAAGAGATTGTCGTAGAGGTCCAGGAGAGGAACCGATGGCTATTCATATTGTTGAGGAAGCGAACCGTTGCCTTGGGTGCAAGAAGGCGTTCTGCCAGCTTAAGGGCTGCCCGGTGCAGACGCCTATTCCGCAGGTTGTCGATCTGTTCAAACAACGCCGTCTTGAAGAGGCGGGCGAGTTGCTGTTTCAGAACAATCCCATGAGCGCGGTCTGCTCCATGGTCTGCAACCATTCGGGCCAGTGCGAGGGCGCGTGCATCCAGGGCCGCAAGGGCACGCCGGTGCATTTCTCGAGCATCGAGAACTATATCTCGACCGCGTATTTGGACCGCAAGGAGTGGAAGCCCGCGCCGTCGTGCGGCAAGCAGATTGCCGTGGTCGGCTCCGGTCCTGCCGGCATTACCGTAGCCATTAAGATGGCCCAGCTGGGCTGTGCCGTTACGGTGTTTGAGCAGCGCCCCGAGATCGGCGGTGTGCTGGAGTACGGTATCCCCGAATTCCGCCTGCCGCGTTCGCTGGTGCAAAAGTACCGTCACGTGATGTGCTCGCTCGGCGTGCGCGTTCGCCCCTCGACCACCATCGGCGGCGCGCTGCATATCGACGATCTGCTGCGCGACGGCTACGATGCGGTCTTTGTGGGTACCGGTACCTGGCGCGCCCGCAAGCTGGGTATTCCCGGCGAGTCGCGTGGCAACGTGCTGTTTGGTATCGATTACCTGGTCGATCCCACGAGTGTGGCGATCGGGCAGAACGTGGCAGTCATCGGCGCCGGCAACGTGGCCATGGATGTCGCCCGCACGGCCCTGCGCTCGGGCGCTCGCAAGGTTACCGTGTATGCTCGTTCGCGCCATATCTCGGCTATCGATGACGAGGTCGAGCTGACCGAGCTCGACGGTGCCGAGATCGTGTGCGGCAAGGCAATCTGCGCCATCGACGATAACGGTCCGGTGTTCGAGACCGCTATCTTTGACGAGGACAACAACGTGGTGGGCTACGAGGAAGAGCTTGACCATGTGCCCGCCGACACGGTTGTGATTGCGGCTTCGCAGGTGCCCAAAGACAAGCTCGTGCTTACAACGGGTGGTCTGGAGACCGACCATCGCGGTCTTCTTTCGGTCGATGAGTGCGGTATGACCACCGTGCCGGGTGTCTTTGCCGCCGGGGACGTGGTCAACGGTCCGCTCACCGTGGTCCATGCCGTGGCCGGCGCCAAGCTTGCCGTCGAAGGCATGACCGGCTACCTGGGCCTCTAACTCATCCCACCCATCAGTTGCGGTGAAATACGGACTGTTTTGGCTGTCAAAGGCCTTATCTACTCCGTATTCCACCGCAACTTTTTGTGGGCTGAGTAAAAGCCGGGGGAGCGTGTACGGTCGGGTACAGCGCAGTTGCTGATACGATAAGTACGTTAGCAACTGCCGCCGAGCGGCTCAAACGAAAGGAACCCTGTATGGAGTCCTCCGCCTATCCAATGCTCTTTAGTCCGATCAAGGTCGGTACGACCGAGGTCAAGAACCGCGTCTTTATGCCGCCGGTATCTACCAACCTGGCCGATCACGGCTATGTGACCGACGACTTGGTCGATCATTACCGTGCCCGCGCCAAGGGCGGCGTGGGCCTCATCATCACCGAGGTCGTGACGGTCGAGCCTACCTATACCTATCTGCCGGGTGACATGTGCTGCTACGACGACACGTTTATCCCTGGCTGGGAAAAGCTCGCCGCCGCCGTCCACGAGTACGGCTGCAAGATCATGCCGCAGCTCTTCCACCCCGCCTACATGGCCTTTAACATTCCGGGCACGCCGCGCCTGATCGCTCCGTCCTTTGTGGGCCCGTCCTATGCCCGCGAGGCGCCGCGCCCCATCACGGTCGATGAGATTCACGAGCTCACGCATCAGTTCGGTGACGCTGCCGTGCGTATGCAGAAGGCCGGTGTCGATGGCGTCGAGGTCCATGCGGCGCACGCCCACGGTATGCTCGGCGGCTTTTTGACTCCGCTCTACAACAAGCGCACCGACGAGTACGGCGGCTCGCTCGACGCCCGCATGCGCTTCCTGCTCGAGGTCATCGCCGAGATTCGCGAGCGCTGCGGCAAGGACTTCATCATCGACGTCCGTATCTCGGGCGACGAGTACACCGATGGCGGCCTGACCCTCAACGACATGATCTATGTCTCGCGTCGCTTGGAGAAGGCCGGCGTCGACATGATCCACGTGTCGGGCGGCACTACCATCAAGCGCGGCTCCGCCATTCCCGCCGCCGGTACGCAGCAGGCCTCGCACGCCGCCTGCTCGCGCGAGATCAAAAAGCACGTCAACATTCCCGTCGCCACCGTCGGCCGCATCAACGAGGCATGGATCGCCGAGGAGCTGATCGAGGACGGCGCTGCCGACATTTGCATGATGGGCCGCGCCAATCTGTGCGATGCCGAGTTCTGCAACAAGGCTGCTGCCGGCAACGCCGACGACATCCGCCCCTGCATCGGTTGCCTGCGCTGCCTGAACGGTATCATGTTCGGCAAGCGCATCTCCTGCACCGTCAACCCGGATGTGGAGCGTGACGAGGCTGGCTACGAGCCTGCCGCCGAGGCAAAGAACGTGCTCGTTGTGGGTGCCGGTCCCGCGGGCATGGAGGCAGCCTACATTGCCGCCAAGCGCGGCCATAACGTGGTGCTCGTGGACAAGCAGGACGAACCGGGCGGCGAGATGCGCATCGCGGCCGTTCCGCCGGCAAAGCAGGAACTCACCCGCGTGATCAAGTACCAGTATCGCCGTCTTGCTGAGGCGGGCGTGAAGTGCGTCTTTGGTACCGAGCTTTCGGCCGAGGATATTCAGCGCGACTACGCGGGTTACGAGGTTGTCCTGGCCTATGGCGCCGAACCCATCGCCCCGGCCTTTATGCAGGGCTTTAAGCAGGTCATGACGGCTGATGACCTGCTGGGCGGCAAGGCTTTCCCGGGCAAGAAGATCGTCATTGTGGGCGGCGGCACCGTCGGCTGCGAGACGGCCGATTACCTGGCCCCGTTGGTCAACGATCTGTCGCCGGCAAACCGCGACGTCACCGTTATCGAGATGACCAAGACGCTCGCCGCCAACGAGGGCGGCGCCGGTCGCGCGGTCCTCATCACGCGTATGCTTTCCAAGGGCGTTCACGTGCTGACCGAGGCCAAGGTGACCGAGATTACCGAGGACACCATCAGTTACGAAAAGGACGGCGAGGTCCACACCATCGCCGACGCCGACACGCTGGTTCTTGCCATGGGTTACCGCCCCAACACCAAGCTGGCCGATGACCTTGCCGTTGCCGGCGTTGCCACCCACGTGCTGGGCGATGCCCAGAAGTGCGGCAACATCCGCGACGCCATCGGCGACGGCTACAAGGTCGCCTGCGAGCTGTAGGCTCTTGGCAAATAGGGGAGCGGCCGCCTTGCGGTGACTCAAGCGATAGCCAATCTAAAAAGGCGCCGCGACACATGGATCGTCGCGGCGCCTTTTGTCTGGCGGTTTGTTGGGGGTCGGTGCGCCCCGTGGGCCTTATTACAGGCCCAAGATCTCCTTGACCTTGGCGATGATGGCCTCGTCGGTGGCGTTGGCAAAGAAGTACTCCTGGAAGTGCTCACCAGCGAGGGCGCCCTTCACCAGATCCTGATCGATCTCGCCCAGGACGTCGACGAGCGGACGCATGGTCACAGCGCGCACGCCGTCGAGGATCTTCTTGTTGCGCTGCTCGGGCTCAACGCGCTCGGCGGGGTAGCCGTTGCCCGAGCCAAAGCCAAAGAGCTTCTCGAAGGTGTACTCGAGGTTGAGCTCCTGGCCCCAGCCGTTCTTGAGGGCGAAGGGCATGGCGACGGCATTGCCATCGTTGACCTGGGCAAAGGTGTAGGCATCCAGCGGGTCGGCAACATGGCCGCACAGCACGCCGGGGAAGGAGTTGCAGGCGAGCATGGCGCCCTCGCCGGTGCCGCAACCGGTCACGACGTAGTCGGCAGCGCCGGAGTTGAGCAGCACGGCGGCAAGAATGCCGTTCTGCACGTAGGTGAGGGGCTTGGAGTCGGCGTCGGCATACATGCCATAGTTAAAGACGGTGTGCCCCATGGGCTCGACAACCTTCTTAAGGGCAGCCTCGATCATAGGGTTCTTGGAGTTCTGAGAATTCTCGTTGATTAGAGCGATCTTCATTTGAGTCAACCTTTCAACTTAATCTTCCAGTTTTTTGTTTCTGTGCGCGGGCGGCGGCAAAGCCAACCCGCGATGAGCTATGCGGGCGGTCGGCAGTTAAGTCTGTCGCGAGTTCCGCACGCAAAGGAAAGCACTTAATGTGCTTTCCGTCTTGCGCAGGACTGTCCGAGCAGCAGACTTAACTGCCGACCGCCTCGCCCAGTTTCCTTATTGCGGCTGTTTGCCGATGTATGCGAGGATGCCGCCGTCCACGTACAGAATGTGCCCGTTGACGAAGTTCGATGCGTCGGAAGCCAGGAACACGGCGGGGCCCTTCAGGTCCTCGGGCGTGCCCCAACGGGCGGCCGGCGTCTTGGCAATGATGAACTGGTCAAACGGGTGGCGGCTGCCGTCGGGCTGCGTCTCGCGCAGCGGTGCGGTCTGCGGCGTGGCGATGTAGCCGGGCCCAATGCCGTTGCACTGGATATTGGCCTCGCCAAACTCGGAGCAGATGTTCTTGGTGAGCATCTTGAGTCCGCCCTTGGCGGCGGCATAGCCGGCGATGGTCTCGCGGCCCAGCTCGCTCATCATGGAGCAGATATTGATGATCTTGCCGTGACCCTTGGCGATCATGCCCGGCAGGCAGGCCTTGGACACGATGAACGGGGCATTGAGGTCGATGTCGACGACGCGACGAAAGTCCTCGGCGCTCATGTCGAGCATCGGGGTGCGCTGGATGACGCCTGCGTTGTTGACCAGAATGTCGGGCGTGGTGCCAAAATCGGCCTCGATCTTGGCGATGAGCTCGGCGACGACGGCCTCGTCGGTGACGTCGGCAACATAGCCGTGAGCATCAAAGCCCAGCTCGCGGTAGTGCTTCTCGGCCTCGGCAACCTTGTCGGCGTGACGGGCGTTAAAGGCGATCCTGGCGCCGGCTTCGCCGAGTGCCTCGGCTATGGCCATGCCGATGCCATAGGTGGCGCCGGTCACGAGCGCGACCTTGCCGTCTAGGCGGAAGCTGTCCATAAGGTTAGACATTACAATCCTTCCAAAAGAAACGTTCATCTATATAAGTCTTGCTTCTATTACAAGTTCAGTATAGGAGAAGCGGAGGAATTAAAAGTCAGGTTTTCCTAGAATCAGGTGAACGTTCACTTTTAAAAGGTGAACGGTTGTAGCCGCTCGTCGCGATATCTGCTACATGGAGTAGCGCCCGTGCGCATCGCATTTCTCCTCTCATAGATGCGCGGCGCAAGAGGTCCCGAGTTCAACACGAGCTCGGGGCCTTTTTGTTTGGATTACGGACGCATTGCCGGACGAAAACACTATGCGTTTGGTAAATAGTCGTATGAACGTGAAATTTGTATCTAGTTTCCGTACGCAAATAAGACGAAAACAGTTTGCGTCTGGTTCTAAGCCGTACGCAAATGTTTTTCGTCTTATAATACGGTTCAGATGAGCATGAAAAGGAGAAGGACCGTACGTATGGTTGTCAGAGAGAGTCCTACCGTCGAATACAAGGAAAGCGTAACGCCGACGTTTCTTAAAACGGTGAGCGCCTATGCAAACTACGGGACGGGCAAGATAGAGTTTGGCGTTGACGACGGTGGTGTTGCAGTCGGTCTTTCTGACCCGGTTGCGGAGTGTCTGCGCATCGAGAACATGATTAATGACAGTCTGGATCCTGCGCCTCGTTACACGCTCGAGCTCGACGAGAACCGCGGAACTGTAACGCTTACGGTTTACGAGGGGCAGGACAAGCCCTATCGAAGCAAGGGGAAGGCCTACAGGCGAAATGATTCGGCGACGGTAGAGGTCGACCGTTTTGAGTACGGCAGGCTGACGCTCGAAGGCAGCAATCTGACGTTCGATGCGCTCACCTCGGCTCGCCAGGACCTGAGTTTTCATACGCTCGAGCACAAGTGCATCGAGCATCTAGGCATTTCTGAGCTCACGTCGGATATCATGCGAACGCTTCGCCTGCTCGGCAAGGATGGCTATACCAATGCCGCGGCGATATTGGCGGATAACAACGAATTTCCGGGCATCGACTGCGTTCGTTTTGGCGACACCGAGGACGTGCTTTTAGATCGTGAGACGACGACGGGCCTGTCTGCAATTGAGCAGGTTGATAGAGCAGTTGCCATGTTCGCGCGCTACTATCGTTATGAGCGCATCGAAGGTGTCGAGCGTGTTCAGACCGACCGGATTCCCCTCGAGGCATTCCGCGAGGCAGTTGCAAACGCTCTAGTGCATCGGACGTGGGACGTGCAAGCGAATGTTCAGGTTGCTCTGTATGATGATCGCGTCGTTGTGACTTCACCCGGGTCGTTGCCCGCTGGCTTGACGACGGAGCAATACCTGTATGGACAGATATCCGTGCTCAGAAATCCCATCGTTGCCGAGGTCTTCTTAAAGTTGGACTATATCGAGAAGTTTGGAACGGGAATTGCGCGCATTAGGCGTGCCTATCGCGATTCGATTAATCAGCCGGTCTTTGATATTCGTGGCGGCGTGGTAGCTGTCGCGTTGCCCGTTACCGATGCCTTTGAAGGGTCTGGAGAAGAGGCTCAGGTTCTTAAGGCCTTGTCGGGCGGACGAATTATGTCGCGAAGTGAGATTGAGAAACAGACGGGGCTGAGCCGTGCGCGAACACTGTCCGCGCTCGAATCTCTGCTCAGCCGAAACGCGATCATGAAACAGGGGACAGGCCGCGCCACGAAATACGAGCGAGCGTAGTCCGAAAGACCTGTGTTACCAAGCAGGCCCCAAGCCGCGAATGGCTTGGGGCCTTTTGCATGCCGGCTGGCAATGGACCAATTTATGTCAAGTTATAGCAACATATAGCTCCGCTTGCGGGGTTTGCGACGGGCTATTCCTCATCGTCCGTATAGCGCGTGCGTCGTTATTTGCGACATCGATATGCCGGGCACTCGAGCCTCGTTTGCTCCGCGGCTGTTCGCTATTTGGCGCCAAACGCCATGCGGACGAATCGCTGGGCAAACAGCTTGTTGGCGAAGTTGATGATGTGGCCCAAGAACAGTGCCGAGATGGCGGTGGTTACGCCAAAGCCGCCTAAGTTGTGCATGCATACCAGCGACAGCGTGAGCGAGGCGGCGACATGCGAGCAATCGAACATGACCTTTACGTCTCCAAAACGGCGCTTGAGCTTTTCCGCAATGACCTGCACCAAGCCGTCGGGTGCGTTGGGGACAACGCCCATGTTGACGACGAGACTGACGCCAAATGCGGTGATAGCGAGGGAGAGCAGCATGGTCGCAACCTGCGCGGGGAGCGCCGTGGGATGCAGCGGGTTGAACGCCATGAACAGATCGGTGAAGCCGCCCATTAGCGTTGAAAAGCAAAGCTCGAGCAAAATGCGCGGTTGAAATTCGCGTCGCAAGATGGCGAGCTGCGCCGCGATGTAAGCGACATAGGTAGTTGTAATCCAAAAGCCGAGCGTCTTGCCCGTGAGCATGGATAGGGTCGTGGCAAAGCACGTGAGCGCGGCGACGCCCAGGCCAGATGCCGTCTGGAGGCTCATACCGAGTGCCAGCACGGCAACGCCCGCCAGATACATCAGCATTCTTATGACGGTATGACGCCAATCGATGTCTGCGCCATGCATGATGATGAGCGGTCGCACGCTGCTGCATCCTTTCGATTGAAGGATATTTAAAGAGAAATGTCTGACCTGGGCCGGCAAAAAGAGGGTTATCGGAGGCACTGCCTCAACGGCAGAAAAGCCGGCCCCATGGTCAGTCGTCTAGGAATGTCTCGTTGTGCCGGAATGGGACTGAAGGGCTCAACGAGACGGGAAGAAAGCAAATGGCATGGCATGGGCAATAGGATGCCAAGATGGTAGGGTGCGTCTTAGCATCCTATTGCCCAGGCTTGACGAAATCGGTTTCGTTGAGATTTAGTATACGTATGGGAATCCATTTGCAAAGCGAAATAGAAGAAATTAGGTGAACGTTCATCTAATTGCAACAACTTATCGGTCAAAAGCCGAATCCCGGCCCTACCCCTCAAACATCGCCGTGGGATGGGGGATGCGATAGTATTACGTGGTGTAATTCGACAAACCGTGAGCTTCATCCGAGGGCTTTATGGAACAACATCAGCTTTATCAGAGCCTGCAAGATCAGGCATACAACGCATTGCGCTCCAAGATCATCTATGCCGAGCTCAAACCCGGCACACGTCTTTCGGCGATTGGTCTGGAAAAGGAGACGGGAATCGGGCGCACGCCCATTCGCGAGTCCTTTGTACGCCTGCGCGAGCAAGAGCTGGTGGAAACGCGTCCCAAAAGCGGCACCTATGTCTCAAAAATCAGCATGGAGCGCGCCGAGAACGCCTGTTTCTTGCGCGAGAAGCTCGAGAGAAGCGTGCTCATCAAATGCTGCTCGGCCGCCACGTCCGAGCAAAAGCATCGGCTGGAGCAGATTCTTGCCGAGTCCGAGTCGCTCGACCATCGCGAAACGCGTCGTTTTTTCGATCTGGACAACCTGTTCCATGAGACGTGTTTTGAGATTGCCGGCCGTCATATGTTGTGGGATTGGATGAAGAGCGTCAACACGCATTTTGAGCGATACAACTGGTTACGTATGGTGTCGCAGGATCTGGATTGGGAGCCGATTCGTCGGCAGCATCGCCGGATTCTCGAGGCCATTAAGAAGGGCGATACCGACACGGCGAGCTATCTGGCGGAAACGCACCTGCATCTGATGCCCGAGGAACAGGGCCCGGTTATCGCCTTACATCCCGACTGCTTTGAGCTGCCCAAAGACTCGGCAATCTAATTCGTCCTCTTCTTTATTAGTTGCGGTTAAATAGGGACTGTTTTGCGGCTCTGGCGGCGTAAGCAGTCCGTATTTCACCGCAAGTGCGAGGCGCTACCGGGGCATGAAAAAGCTGCGGCGCCGCTTGGAGGAAAAGACCGGAAGCAAGGGTTCATTCCTCCAGACGGCGCCGCAGCTGTTTTGGTGGACTGGCTTTTGTCGAGGTGGCTCAGCTGAGTGCGACTGCCAGCCGAGTAGACAAAGCGGCTCGGGGGCGTGTCGCTTCCGTCACGTTCTATCAGCATACAAGACGGTTTCGGTTCTTGTTCGTGACGGAAACGGCGCGCTTCCGAGCCGCTTTAAAAGAAAGGGGGCGAGGTCTAGGACACGCCCCCTTTCACGATAGAGAGCTAAACCTAGCCGCGGACCTTCTTGACGACGTCCATGGCCTCGCGGGCGATCTGCTCGACCTTGGAAAAGTCGCCGTCGGCGAACAGGGCCGGCTTGACCATCCAGGTGCCACCGCAGGCGATGATGGCGCTGGAGCTCAGGTACTCCTCGACGTTGGCGGTGCTCACGCCGCCGGTGGGCATAAAGCGATGACCGACAAACGGAGCGGCGAGGGCCTTGATGGTGTTGAGGCCGCCGTACTGAGCCGCGGGGAAGAACTTGGTGACCTTGAGGCCCAGGTTCTCGGCGGCGGTAACCTCGGAGGGGGTCACGGTGCCGGGCAGCACTGGCAGGTCGATGTCGATGCAGTGCTTCACGACGTCCTCGTTGTAACCCGGGGAGACGATGAACTTGGCACCGGCGGCGCGGGCCTGCTCAACCTGCTCGACGGTCAGGACGGTGCCGGCGCCGACGCACATCTCGGGCTCGGCCTCGGCCATAGCGGCGATGCACTCGGCGGCGCAGGCAGTGCGGAAGGTGACCTCGGCGGACTTCATGCCGGCTGCCATAAGGGCGTGGGCGAGCGGTGCGGCGTCCTCGACCTTATCGAGCACGACGACCGGCACGATGCCCAAGGATTCAAGCGTGGTGTAGAACTGATCGAACATAGTGTTCCTTTCGATGTGAGGCGCGCACGGGCGCGTGATTGCCAAAGAAGATTGGCCATGAGCCGGTTCCGGATTGGTTATCGGAGGCACTGCTTGGGTCACAAGCAATTTCGGAACCGGCTACGAGGCCAGTCGTGAAGGAATGCCAGACAAAACCGGAATGGGACTAAGTGGTTCTACCTGGCTGGAGGAATCGGGGAGCGGGCTGCAGAGGTATGGGTATGGAAAGCTGCGGCCCGCGGAATGGGGACGGCTTAGCGCGCGACGCGGGTGCCACCGTCGGCGGCGGATGCCACGGCTGCGATCTCGTCTGCGGTCACCAGGTTGGAATCGCCCTTGATGGTGAGCTTGAGGATCGAGGCCGCAATCGCGTAGTTGACGGCGTCTTGCGGGTCAAAGTCGTTGATGAGGGCATGGACGAGGCCGGCGTTGAAAGCGTCGCCGGCGGCAACGCCCTCGAGCACGTGCACGTCGTGGGCGGGGGAGAACCAGTGCTCGCCGCTCTCGGCGTCATAGAGCATGCCCATCCAGATGGAGCGCTCGACGCAGGAGATGTTGCGGACGACCGAGGCGACCTTCTTGCAACCGTACTCGGCGCAGATCTGACGGGCCATCTCGACGTAGGTGTCGCGCTCCTCGATGCCGTGGGCAAGGGAGCCGGAGACGCAGGTCATACCGAGGCCGGCAGGAGCGTCCTCGTCGTTGGCAATGCAGATGTCAACGAGCGGCAGGAGTTCCTTCATGGTGGCCTGCGACTTCTCGGGCGACCACATCTTGCCGCGATAGTTCACGTCGCACACGGTGGTGATGCCTTTGGCGCGGCAGGCGGTGAGGGCATCCTTGCAGGCGGCGGCCATCTCGTCGGAGACGGCGGGCGTCACGCCGGAGAAGTAGAAGACATCGACACCCTTGAGGATCTCGTCCCAGTCAAAGACGTCGCGCTTGGCCATGTTGATGGCAGAGTACTTGCGGTCGTAGACGCAGCCGTTGCCGCGCTGCGAGGCGCCGACCTCAAACACATAGGAGCCAAGACGGTCGCCCTGGCGCACGACGCGTGAGGTATCGACGTCGTAGACCTTCAGCGAACGCAGGGCGCACTCGCCCAGACGGTTGGCCGGGACAACGGAGACGTAAGCTGCCTTGTCACCCTGGTAGGCCAGGGAAAGCGCGGTGTTGGCTTCGGCGCCGCCGTAGCGGACATCAAACTCGGTCGCCTGCTCAATGCGCAGATGATCTTTGGGCGAGAGCCTCATCATGATCTCGCCGAAGGTAAGAACCGTTTTACCCATGGTCGCGCAGCTCCTTCTTACTCGTGCGTACACCTTTGATATGGCGTTGGCACGGAGGTGCCAAGACGGTAGGGTACATCTTTGCACCTCCGTGCCAACGCTTGCCGAAATCGGTTTACGAAATCGGTTTCGTTTCGACTTGTAGTATACTCACCTACAACGTTTTGCAAGCGAGATTTTTAAAAAAATGCCTAAAATGGCCCAGACTGCCGACAATTGGGAAACGGGGTGCGCTATGGCGCAGATGAGAATCAAGGACATTGCCGCCGAGGCGGGCGTGAGCCCGGCCACGGTCTCGCGCTATCTCAACAACCGCCCCGGGCAGATGACCGAGGAAACCCGCGCTCGCATCGCGGCAGTTATCGAGCGCACCGGCTATCGTCCACGTGCCGCCGCGCGCAATCTGCGCAGCTCGCGTACCAACCTCATCGGCGTGATTTTGGCCGACATCGCCAACCCGTTCTCCAGCGCCATGCTCGAAGGGCTTTCCGCCAGCGCCGCCGCGCGCGGCTGCTCGCTCATGACGGCCATTAGTGGCAACGACCCCGCCAAGGAGGCAGAGTCGCTCACCAGACTTATCGATGCCGGTGTGGACGGTCTGGTCGTCAACACCTGTGGCGGCAATGACGAGGCAATCGCCGCGGCCGCGGGGCGCCTGCCCGTCGTGCTGCTCGACCGCGATGTTGCCGACGGTGGCATCGATCTGGTGACCTCTAACAACCGCGAGCTGGTTGCCGGCCTGGTAGACGCCTTGGCCGCTGCTGGCAGCGAGCGCCTGTGCCTGCTCACCGAGGCAAGCGATGACAGCCCCGTGCGTCGCGAGCGCGCCGAGGCCTTTGCCGATGAGCTTTCGCGCCGCGGTCTTGCGGGCGAGGTCGTCACCCTGGCCGACGGTGGCGCCACGGGTGTCAGTCGCCTGGACGAGACCATCTGCGGCTATGCGGGTAAAAAGCTCGGCCTCATTGCCGTCAACGGTCTGGTCTTCCTGCGCCTGACCGAGGCGCTGGCACAGTTGGGACCTTCGTTGCCGGCGGGTCTCAAGATCGCAACGTTTGACGACTATCCCTGGAACCACGTGCTCTTTGGCGGTGTGACCACGGCCGCGCAGGACACTCTCACCATTGCCGAGCGCGTGGTCGAGCGCCTGTCCGAGCGCATCGACGTCGTTACCACTACGGTGGGCGACGCCGCAAAGCTCGCCCCCAAGCGCATCGAGGTCCCCGGCCACATCGAACACCGCGCTTCGACCTCGCGCTAGCCGCTCGTTCGCAACGGCCTGCTCAAGCACGTTTTTTGGGCGCTTGATACGCTTTAACCCTGCGGAAACATTTTTCTGCGATAGTATCTGCGATATAGACCAGTCGAAACCCGCCCGAAAGAAAGGGGAGCGACATGAACCAGCAGAACATCGATTACGTACTCCGCTCCGTAGAGCAGCGTGACATCCGCTTTGTGCGTCTGTGGTTTGTCGACATTCTCGGCCGCCTCAAGAACTTTGCCATTAGCCCCGAGGACCTCGAGGTCGCTTTTGAGGAGGGTATTGGCTTTGACGGCTCCGCCATCGAGGGCTTTGCCACGCCCGAGGAAGCCGACATGCTGGCGTTTCCCGATGCTTCGACCTTCCAGATTTTGCCGTGGCGCCCGAGCCATAACGGCGTTGCACGCGTTTTCTGCGACGTGTGTACTCCCGATCGCAAGCCCTTCGCCGGCGACCCGCGCGACGCCCTGCGCCGCATGTTTCGCAAGGCCGAGAAGGCTGGCTATCTGCTTAACGTGGGTGCCGAGCTGGAGTATTACTACTTCCCCGACGAGCACACCCCCGAGCCGCTCGACAACGTGGGCTACTTCGATCTTTCGGTGAGCGATGCCGCCCGCGACCTGCGTCGCAACACGGTCCTCACGCTCGAGAAGATGTCCGTGCCCGTGGAGTACACCTTCCACGCCGCCGGCCGCTCGCAGCACGGCATGAGCTTGCGTCACGCCGAGGCCCTGAGCATGTCCGACGCCGTCACCACGGCCAAGCTCATCATTAAGCAGCAGGCCTACGAGAGCGGTTGCCACGCTTCC
The DNA here is from genome assembly GCF_002232035.1 of Collinsella sp. TF06-26. GTDB lineage: Bacteria > Actinomycetota > Coriobacteriia > Coriobacteriales > Coriobacteriaceae > Collinsella. Next base: position 63,169 of record NZ_NKXR01000010.1, on the reverse strand, counting down.
TTTATGCCCAAGCCGTTGGCGGGCGAGGACGGCAGCGCCATGTTTTTGCATCAGTCGCTGTTCGACCACGACGGCAACAACGTCTTTTGGGGCGAGGACGACGAGAAGTACCACCTCTCCGAAATCGCCAAGCACTACATGGCCGGCATCTTAGCGCACGCGCGCGAGATCAGCGCCATCACCAACCCCACGGTCAACTCGTACAAGCGCATCACCACGGGTGGCGACTCCGTGCCGCAGTACGCCACGTGGGGCCTGCGCAACCGCGCGAGTATGGTCCGCATCCCGGTCTACAAGCCCGGCAAGCCGCTGTCCACGCGCATCGAGCTGCGCAGTCCCGACCCCATGGCCAACCCGTACCTGGTCAACGCCGTCACGCTGGCGGCTGGTCTGGACGGCATCGAGCGCAAGCTGGAGCTCCCGCCCGAGGCCACGGCCGAGACGCTCAAGCTTACCGACCGTCAGATGGTCGAGGCCGGCTACACGCCGCTGCCGCGCTCGCTCAAAGAGGCGCTCGACGTGTTTGAGGACTCGCAGTTTATGAAGGATGCCCTCGGCGAGCACATCCACAGCTTCTTCCTCAAAAAGAAGCGCGACGAGTGGCATAAGTTTGAGTCCACGATCACCGAGTGGGAGATTAAGCACTACCTGGCGAACTCCTAATCGCGCTGGCTTGTTTCAGTACGATTGAGCTCATTTCTTTGGAGGCCGATATGTCCGATAAGAGTGCCCTGTTCATGGCGCGCACGACGCGCTTCCACGAGTTTGCCCGCAGCTTGACGACCACCCTGGGCGTCGAGGTGAGTCTGGCCACTCCCGATTCGCCGACTGCGGCGCACGACTTTGACCTGCTGATCCTCGATTCTGATGGCATCCGCAGCGACCGCATCGATCAGATTGCCAAGTGGCTTGACGATCGCGGCGGTGTCCCCATGCTGGTGATTGTCGACGACGAGGCGCTCGGTACCTTGCGCCTGCCCAATCACGCGCATGCCGACTTTGTATGCCCAACGGCGACGCCCAACGAGCTCAAGGCCCGCGCGCAGCGCCTGATGGGCGAGGAGGAGACCGTCACCGCCGACGATGTGCTCAACATCGATAACCTCGAGATCAACCTTGCCACCTACCAGGTGACACTCGATAACGAGCCCATCGACCTGACGCTGATGGAGTACTCGCTGCTGAGCTTTTTGGCGACGCACCCCAACCGTGCCTACAGCCGCGAGGTGTTGCTGCACCGCGTGTGGGGCTTTGAGTACTGCGGCGGCACGCGCACCGTCGACGTGCACATCCGACGCATCCGTTCCAAGGTGGGCCCGCAGATCGCGGCGCACATCACCACCGTCCGCGGCGTGGGCTATCTGTTTAAGGACTAGCAAGTAAATAGAGGAATGTGAGGGTACCGGAGATTTCTCCAGTACCCTTTTCTCGTTTAGGGCGAAAAAGAAGACCTTTCACCGATTTAAAGTGTGTCAGTAAAAACAATATCAAACGTATAGCACTATCTCACGAATATCATTTAGTTACCGTATCTCCCTACTGCACGGATGGAGGAAGAAATGCGTTATTCGAGAAAGGTGATTGTCGGATTCATAGTATTGCTTGCCGCCCTGATGTCTCCAAGGTTGGTTTTTGGAGACGACGACTTGGTTCGTGTCACACCGCAAATAGCTGTGGAGCAAGCGCAAGCTTTCTTTGATGACGTATCGGATGAGCCGGTGACCGCTTGTGACCCAGTAAAAATGGTGAATTCCGATGGGGAATCAATCGGGTATATCGTTCGCGCGAAGCGGGATGACGTTAACTATGGCTACGTCGTATTTGATTCAGAGCGATCTTGGTGGATCAGCGAATACTGCTTGGCTCCGAACGCCCCTATGCCCATTGAGAATACAAGCGATGAAATAGCCCTTCTCGCATCCCAAGATGACATCGTTGCTTTGAAATTTGACGAGCTGTCTTTTGGTATTGCAGATCTGGATAATAACGTTGTTTTAGATGAGAAGGGATGCCGGTCAACAGCGGTGTTTTCTGTGGGAAATAGCCGCAGCGGATCTCCAGGCAGGTTCGAGGATGTTTTCGTATTGCCCAAAGACCTGTATAAACAAGGATATGTCATTGACGCAAGTAAAACTATTTCAGGGATGATAACGCCTACACAATCAGAGGTTATTAAAGAAACGGGGACCTATGCTTGCGATGTGTCTGCGATGTTTGCGGTAAGCAGCCATTATGTAACGCTAAACCGGCTCAAATTGCCAGACTTATATCATGAGCTTTGGCAGTTATCGGGAACATCCGGCAAACCAAATAAGTCATTCGATCAAGCTACGGGCCTTTACTTTACCCAAGGAGAGACTCCATCTCCAAATGCTGCCCCGGCTATTAAGGAGTTCTGTGCTAGGCGCGGGAAAAGGCTTGAGACATCATTTGCCTGGTATCCATCTTGGGATTCTTTCAGGGCAACTGCAGATTCTGGAAATCTCAGTATCTTTTCTGGGACTCTCAGTTCAAGCCATGACGCTCATGCGATGGCTGTTGCGGGATATGTGGCTATGCATAATACATATTCAAATGATAAGAAATATATGCTTGTTGTCTGGGATGGTTGGTTCAATCAGCTGCGTTTTCTTCCATATGACACAACGATTTATATATCGCATGAAGGGACGTATTGTGGAGAGTGACGGCGAAGATGATAGAAAGCGCATACGTAAAACGCTGGGGCTTCTTTGCGCATTTCTTGGGATATTGGTTGTCGCGGCCTATCAACCGAGCCCCTCGGTCATCGGTGGAAAAGATGACGAACATATTTCAGTTGAAGTACAGACGCTGTCGGATATTCATAACGGACAATTTGAGGCTCTCGTGTCAAGCGGAGGGCGGAAAGAGATTGATATCCGTAGTTACTTTAATACCGGAACTGCTTCAGGGCTGAAGGCGGGAGAGAAATGGATTCTATTCTTCGCAAGTGATGCCAATTTAGAAGAGGAAACTTTGCATCCCTACTATATGGAAAAAAGTTAACTAAATCGGTGAGGAGCGAGAGGAATGATCAACAGAAGACAGCTATTCGTCTTGGCATCAGGAGCTGTTATGTTTGCTGGGGCGAGAGGGGCCAACGCTGCGCAGCTTACGAATGCGCAAAAACGATTGACGCTTGTGACCGACATGATAGTTCGGAATGAGGCTGGGGTTATTGTGTCCTCGGCGCGAAGCAAAGATGTCTTGGGTGCCGGAAATAGAAAAATGGCTGTTGGCAGCATAAACAGGAATAATGACGGTGCAGCGTCCCTGACAAGAGCGGCAACTAAGAATTTGGTGACGGTTCATAGGGAGTCAGATGATTCACTGCCGGTGTTGGCAAAGATTGAGATTGTTGTTGAATATTCTGAAGATGGGCAAAGCATTGCAATTCGGTCAGGAAAATATTCGATAATTCAAACCGATCCGCTTGTGATGTATGCAAACGCTTGGTATGCGCTCATGCAGAAAGATAAATATGTGATGAACTACTTCACAGAAAGCGAAGCATCATATGAAACGGGGTGGGGGCCAACGCCATACGATGCGGAGAAGGATAAGTGGACGTGCGGATCGGGTATGGGCGCGACGATTACAGACTTTATTAACGATTCAACATATAGTTTTGCTATCGACTGCTATATCGAATAGACATGACGGCATAAAACGAATTGGCCTATAAGCATGTCATTACTTAAGCAAAGCTGAAATCTTGGCATCTAGTGCTCGGGACTGCCCAGCTTGGGGTACAACTCAACGTGAACAATGATGGCCCGCCACATGTTTGGCGGGCCTTTGGTTATTTGACGAAAGGATCGCAGCTATGAGCGAGAACGATTCCCAGCGTCCCCAGGATGCGGGCAACGCCGGCGAGACCCAACAGCAGCCGCGTGTGCAGGTAGAGTCGACGCTTGCCGACAGCAACATTCCCTACGTGCAGGCCTACGACACGCAGACCGGAAAGCCGCTGGGCAGCCAGCAGGTTGTAAACAAGCACACAGTGGTCAAGACTAAGACCAAAAAGCTGCCGATCTTTATTACGGCGCTTGCCGGTTGTGCCTGCGGCGCCCTGCTGGTCATTGCGCTCATTATGAGCGGCACGCTCAACATTGGCGGCGGAAAGAATGCCGTGACGGCGGGTGCTTCGGGTTCATCGACGCAAAAGATTACGATTGATTCCGAGGACACCACGCTGGCCGAGGCCGTTTCTGCCAAGGCGTTGCCCTCCGTGGTTTCCATTACCGCCACTTCGAGCGGCAGCCAGAATGGCTCGCTTTCGCAGTCTGCCGACGAGTCGGACAGCTCGGGCAGCGTCGGCTCGGGCGTGGTGCTCGATACCGAGGGCCACATCCTCACCAACAACCACGTGGTCGATGGCTATGACCAGTACGTGGTGACCATGGATGACGGCACCACCTACGAGGCCGAGTTCGTGGGCAACGACGCTTCGAGCGACCTGGCCGTCATCAAGCTCAAGGACGCAGACGCCTCCAAGCTCACGCCGATTGAGATCGGTGATTCCTCCAAGCTCAACGTGGGCGAGTGGGTCATGGCGATCGGCTCGCCGTTCGGCAACGAGCAGTCTGTCTCCACGGGTATCGTCTCGGCGCTCTATCGCTCCACGGCCATGAGCTCTACCAGCGGCAACACCATCTATGCCAACATGATCCAGACCGATGCTGCCATCAATCCGGGCAACTCCGGTGGCGCGCTCGTTAACGACAACGGCGAGCTGGTGGGTATCAACTCGCTCATCGAGAGCTACTCGGGCTCCAGCTCGGGCGTGGGCTTTGCTATTCCCGTTAACTACGCCAAGAACATTGCCGACCAGATCATCGGCGGTAAGACACCGGTGCACCCGTACATGGGAGCCACGCTTTCGAGCGTCAACGCGCTCAACGCCCGCACCAACAAGCTGAGCACCGATAGCGGCGCGTACGTGGCGAGCGTCGTCGAGGACGGTCCCGCCGCCAAGGCCGGCATCCAGGAGGGCGATGTCATTACCAAGCTGGGCGACGACGAGATCACGAGCGCCGATGGCCTGATCATTGCGCTGCGCAGCCATGAGGTGGGCGAGAAGGTCGAGATCACGCTCATGCGCGGCAAGGACGAGAAAAAGGTCACCGTCGAGCTGGGCTCCGATGAGAAGCTGCAGAACCAGCAGCAGGACGACAGCGCGACTGACACCGGCAACGGCGGTATTACCGACGAGCAGCTGCGTCAGTATCTGGAGGAGCTGCTGGGCCAACAGGGCCAGGGCCAAGGCCAAGGCTATGGCCAGGGTTTCTAACGAGCCACTTCACACATATCGAAGCCAGAGGGGGCTGTCCCGCCAACGCGGGACAGTCCCTCTTTTCTTATTGATCCGTTGGGGACGGGGAAACGGATCATTTAGAAATGGCAAGGGCATGAGTTGATCGCGCGATCCACTCCGGTCTGGCGGCTGCCGATTCGATGCGGTTCGAAAGGGTTATTCGGCACCATGGCGACCGGTGGTACTCTTGTATCCGTTTGAAATCGAGCGAAGGAGTGCCGCTATGGAGCAATCGAGCCTGTTTGGTGACGGCGTGGACATCGATACCGAAACGCCCGCGAGCGCGGATGCCGCCGCACCGACCGACGCCCATGCCCAGGCGGCAGCGCGCGCGGCCGAGCTGCGCCACGAGCTCGATTACCACGCCTATCGCTACTACATGCTCGATGCGCCTGAGATCACGGACGCCGCCTTTGACAAAATGCTCGTTGAGCTGCAGGAAATCGAGGCCACCTACCCCGACCTGGTGACGCCCGACAGCTATACCCAGCGCGTGGGCGGCTACGTGAGCGAGCAGTTTACGCCGGTCACGCATATGGCACGCATGTATTCCATGGACGATGCCATGGACCTGGACGAACTCGACGCGTGGCTCCAGCGCGCCGAGGATGCGCTCGGTGCCGGCAGCGTCACCTATACCTGCGAGCTTAAGATCGACGGTCTGGGCGTGGCGCTTACCTACCAAAATGGCACCTTTGTGCGCGCGGCCACACGCGGTGACGGCACCACGGGCGAGGACGTGTCGCTCAACGTGCGTACCATCAAGGATGTGCCCATGCACCTGTCCGAGCCGGCGCTCGCCCACATGGGCGCCGACCGCGAGCGTACCATCGAGGTACGCGGCGAGGTCTATATGCCCAAGGGCAGCTTTGTTCGTCTGAATGAAGAGGCCGATGCCGAGGGCCGCGACCCCTTCGCCAACCCGCGCAACGCCGCCGCCGGCAGCCTGCGTCAAAAGGATCCCAAGGTCACGGCGCGCCGCGATCTGGCCACCTTTATCTACGCTATCGCCGATACCGATCCGCTGCACGTCCACAGCCAGCGTGAGTTTCTGGACTGGCTGCGTAGCGCCGGCTTTAGCGTCAACCCCAACGTGGCGCGCTGCGCCACGCCGGCCGAGGTCCACGAGTTCTGCGCCCAGGCCCTCGAGCATCGCGGTGACCTGGACTACGACATCGATGGCGTGGTCGTAAAGGTCGACAGCTTCCAGCAGCAGCTTGACTTGGGCTTTACCGCCCGCGCGCCGCGCTGGGCCATTGCCTTTAAGTTCCCGCCCGAGGAAAAACAGACCGTCCTTCGCGAGATCCGCATCCAGGTGGGCCGCACAGGCGTGCTCACGCCGGTCGCCGAGTTCGATCCGGTCACAGTTGCCGGCTCTACCATCGCACGAGCCACGCTGCACAACATCGACGAGATTCGCCGCAAAAACGTGCGCGAGGGTGACACCATCATCGTGCACAAGGCGGGCGACGTGATTCCCGAGGTCGTGGGTCCGGTGCTCGACAAACGCCCGGCCGATTCGGTCGACTGGCACATGCCCGAGGTCTGCCCCGTGTGCGGTAGCCCCGTGGTCCACGAGGACGGTGAGGTGGCCTACCGCTGCGTGTCCATCGACTGCCCCGCGCAGCTCAAGGAGCGCCTGCTCCACTGGGTGAGCCGCGGCTGTATGGACGTCGATGGCCTGGGCGACGAAATCGTCGACAAGATGATCGCTGCCGGCCTGATCCACGATGTCGCGGACTTCTACCAGCTCACGGTCGATGACATCGCCGGCCTGGACACGGGGCGCGTGTATGCCAGCTCCAACAGCAAAAAGGGCGTCAAGAAGGGCGACCCCATCCCGGTGGGCCTCAAGACGGCCGAGAAAATCATCGTCGAGCTCAACAAGTCCAAGAGCCAGCCGCTCGGTCGCGTGCTGTTTGCCCTGGGCATCCGCCACGTGGGCAAAAGCGTGGGCGAGGTCATCTCCGAGCGATTCCTGTCGATTGACAAGCTCATCTTGGCGAGCGAAGAGGACATCGCCAAGTGCGAGGGCATCGGTCCCAAGATTGCGGCGAGCGTCAAGCAGTTCCTGGCCGTGCCCGAGAACCTTGCCGTGCTGGAGCGCCTGCGCCAGGCGGGTCTGTCACTCGAGGTCGACCTGGGTGCCGCGCACGCGCAGGCCGCAGCCGACGCCGGCGTGGCAGGCGAGCTCGCCGACGCACAGCCACTCGCGGGTCTGACCTTCGTGCTCACCGGCACGCTCGTCAACCGCACGCGCGACGAGGCGGGCGCGGCGCTCAAGGTGCTCGGCGCCAAGGTTTCGGGCAGCGTGTCAAAGAGGACGAGCTATCTGGTCGCCGGTCCCAAAGCGGGCTCCAAGCTTACCAAGGCCGAGCAGCTGGGTGTGCCCGTGCTGGACGAGGACGCGCTCGAGCAGATCTTGGCTACTGGCGAGGTGCCCCGGGCTTAGCGCATTGATAACCAAATTGAAGAACCGCCCGGGAAGCATGATGCCTTCCGGGCGGTTCTTACTTTGCTGGGGCAACCGGCACCGTGATCTGCGTCACGTAGGTTGCAGGGTCGTCGCTGATGATGTCATCGATGAGGGCGATCTCGCGTGAGGGACCGGCGGGGGTCAGGCCGTGCTCGCACATATAGCCGAGCAGCTGCTCGTAGCGTGGGGCTGCTTGCCCATGTGTACCGCGGAAGCTTATGGTCAGACAGCGCGCGGCGGGCCGCACCTCGACGTCGCCCACGTAATCATCGGTGTCATCGAGCAGCAGGAAGACCTCGTCGTAGCCATCAAAGTCGCCGGCGGCGAGGCGCTCGGCGCCAATCCCGACGCCCAAGTTGCCCAGAAAGACAAAGGTCTCGTGCTGGCCCTTCTGCAGTTGACGAATCTGCCACTCCAGCGCATAGGCGTCGGTAGGGTTGACGCGTTCGCGCAACACGGCGCAGCGAAGCTCGGGCGCATCGATTGTGCAAATGGTATCGAGCTCGGTGTTCAAAGCATCGTGGAGCAGCGCAAGCCGGTTATCGATCTTACGCGACACGCGCTCCAGCTCGCGGCGCTTGCGCTCGATGAGCTCCTGCTGCTGAGCCAGCTGCCGCTGCATAAGGTCCACATCGCGCGTGGTCACAAACTCACGGATTTGCGCGAGTGGCAAGTCGAGAACGCGCAGGTGGCTGATGGTATTGAGGGTGGAGAGCTGTCGCGATCCGTAGTAGCGGTACCCACTTGCCGGATCGATGTGCGCCGGGTCCAGTAGGCCCATCTGCTCGTAATGGCGCAACGTGCCCACGCTCAGGTTAAACAGACGCGCCACCTCGCCAATGCGGAGCAGGCCCTCGGTGTGTTCGCTTGGCATGTCGGTCACGGGACCGCTCCTTTCAATAGGGTCGGGGAGGGGCGCCAGGCTCGCGTTGTCCCTCTACGCCATCAGCTTGTCAAAAGCCCCGCGCCGGTTGAGCACGGTAAATGCAATCACACAGATGACCGCCGACAGAATTGACCCGCACGGCGAGGCGATGCCCATGGGGAACAGCGTGTCAGAATAGGCATTCGACAGCAGCCATGCACCGGGCACGCGAATGAGTACCACGGCCAGCACGTTGTGCGCAAAGCCGATGTAGCTCTTGCCATATGCAGCGAAAAAGCCGCTAAAGCAAATGTGGATGCCGGCAAAGATCGCATCGAAAATATAGCTGCGCATATAGCCGGCGCCGGCCGCGACCACTGCGGCGTCCTTGGCAAAAAAGCCGATAAACGCCGGCGCCACCAGCCACATCAGCACCGTGATCAGGCAGCCGTACACCACCGAGATGGTCATGGCGTCCTTGAGTACCTGACGCGCGCGATCGCCCTTGCCCGCGCCGGCATTTTGCGCCGTGAGCGCGCTGACGGTAGCGCCCATGGAACTCGGCACAATGAACAAAAAGCTGATCATCTTTTCGACCAGGCCCACAGCGGCGGCGTCGACCAGGTCGCGGTGGTTGGCGATGACGGTGATAAACATAAACGCCACCTGGATGCAGCCGTCCTGCACGGCCACGGGCACGCCGATCTTAAGAATGCTACCGAGCACTTCGGGCTGGGGGCGCAGGTCGCTGCGCTTAACGTGGATGTTCGTGCGACGGCTTTTGAGCCACACGAGCGCGAGGGCAACGCTGGCCGTCTGTGCGATGACCGTGCCGAGTGCGGCGCCCACGGGGCCGAGCCCCATGTGGCCGATAAACAGAAAATCAAGCGCGATGTTAATGATGCATGCCACGCCGATCACGTACATAGGCGAGCGCGAATCGCCCAGTCCGCGAAAGATGGCCGAGAGGATGTTGTACGCGGCGATAAACGGAATGCCGACAAAGCAGATGCGCAGGTAGGCGGCAGTGCCTTCGACTGCCTCGGCCGGCGTGCCAATGAGCGCCACAATTTGCGGGCACAGCGCGAGCAAGATGGCGGCCAGCACCACCGAGACGCCCATAAACAGCGTAATGGTGTTGCCGATGGCGGTCTCGGCGCGGTCGAAGCGGCGCGAACCCACGGCGTGGCCGACGATGACCGTCGTTCCCATGGCCAGACCCACGAGCGTCACGGTAATGATATAGAGTGTCTGCGCGCCGTTGCCCACGGCGGTGATGCCGGCGGCGCCGCTAAACTGCCCCATCATGTACAGGTCGGCCATGCCGTAGAGCATCTGCAAAAAGTAGGAGAGCATATAGGGCAGGGCAAAGACCGCGATGGTCTTAAGGACATTGCCGCGTGTGAGGTCGTGTTCCATGGTCGGGGCACTTTCTGGCTTGGGTCGTTTACGTACCAGTGTAGTGAAAACCCTACACCGATTGTAGAGTCAAGGTTTGTGTTGGCGGCGGGGCGAAAAAGTCGCGGTCGCATTCATTTCCAATTGAATACAGAGATGCACCTTGCAAGCTTAGCGCCTGCACTAGCCTTGCAGAAATCGATTTCGGAACACTTGACACCGCCGCACGCCGCGCCATAATACGTGGGTTTGCGAACGACGTTTGATGGGGGATGAACCTGCGTGCGCAATCTCAAGATTCTGTTTTCCTATCTGGGGACATACCGCCGCGATGCCATACTCGGCGTGTTCTTTGTGACGGCCGAGACGGCGCTCGAGCTGTTTATCCCGGTCATCATGGCAAATATCATCGATGTGGGCGTGCCCGCGGGCGACATCAACTACATGCTGTTGCAGGGCACGTATATGTTGGTGTGCGCCGCATGTTCGCTGGTACTTGGCTTGGGCTATGCGCGCACGTCCGCTCGCGTCGCCTCGGGGCTGGGCGCTAACCTGCGCGAGGCCGAGTATCGCAAGATCCAGACGCTCGCTTTTGGCAATCTGGACAACTACGACGCCAGCTCGCTTGTCACTCGCATGACCACCGACATCACCGTGATTCAAAACGCCGTAGGTAACGGCTTCCGCCCCATGGTGCGCGGGCCGGTAAATCTGGTCATGGGCCTCGTCTACGCTTTTGCGCTCTCGCGCGAGCTCGCGGCGGTCTTTGCCGTCATTCTGCCGATGCTCGCCATCGTGCTCGGTATCATTACCGTGCGCGTGAGCCCGCTCTACCGCCAACTCCAGACCTCGATGGACCACCTCAACGGCGTGGTGCAAGAGGACCTTACCGCCGTGCGCGCCGTGAAGGCTTACGTGCGCGCCGAGCACGAGTGCGACAAGTTCGACACCGTCAATACCGAGCTCGCTGGCACGGCGACCAAGACCTTTGGCACCGCTGTGCTCAACCTGCCGGTGTTCCAACTCTCGATGTACGTGGCTGCGCTCTCGATCTTGTGGATTGGCGGCCGCATGATCATCGAAGGCCGCTTGGGCGTGGGCTCGCTCACGGGCTTTATGAGCTACGTGCTGCTGATTATGAACTCGCTCATGATGATTTCCAACGTGTTTTTGCTGCTCACGCGCGCTCTCACGAGTGTGGGCCGTATCGCAGAGGTGCTCGATGAGGAGCCCTTTATCGCCAACCCTGCGGGAGACCTCGCGACTGCGGTGCCAGCGGACGGCAGTATCGAGTTTCGCGACGTTTCCTTTAAATACCGCGCGGATGCAGCCGAGGACGTGCTCGAGCATATCGACCTTCGCATCGAGAGCGGCTCGACGGTGGGCATCCTCGGCGGCACGGGTTCGGGCAAGAGCTCGCTTGTGCAGCTAATCGCGCGCCTGTATGACGCCACCGAGGGTGCCGTGCTTGTGGGCGGACGCGACGTGCGCGACTACGACCTGGCTACCTTGCGCGACGCGGTGGGAATTGTGCTGCAAAAGAATGTGCTGTTCACGGGCACCGTGCGCGAGAACCTGCAGTGGGGCAATCCGCGGGCGTCGGACGATGGGCTCCTCGCGGCTTGCCGCGCGGCGTGCGTGGACGAGTTCCTTGATCGCATCGGCGGGCTGGACGGCGAGTTGGGTCAAGGCGGCGCCGGTGTTTCGGGTGGCCAGAAGCAACGCCTGTGCATCGCGCGCACGCTGCTCAAACATCCGCGCGTGCTCATTTTTGATGACTCCACCAGCGCGGTCGATATGGCGACCGACGCTAAGATTCGCGAGCACATCGCTCGGATTCCCAATACGACCGTGCTCATCATCGCCCAGCGCATCGCGAGCGTCATGGATGCCGATCGCATTATGGTGTTGGACGACGGTCGTGTCCACGGCGTGGGCACGCACGAGGAACTGCTGGCGGGCGACAACATCTACCAAGAGATTTACGCCTCGCAGATGGAGTTTGCGGGGAACGCAGACACCGGCGACGCCAGCGACGATGGCTGCGCGAATGATCCGTTTTCCTCCGTCCCCAGCGGATTGACCTTGGAAGGGGGTGAGCGCCATGCCTAAGACATCCGCTCAGGCCCGTCCCGCCAATCTGGCGCAGACGCTCCGCCGCCTGCTCTCCTACATGGGGCATGCCAAGTTCTCGCTGCTGGCGGTGGGTGTGCTCGCCTCCGTCGCCGCCATCGCGAGCCTCGCCGGCACCTACATGGTGCGCCCCATCGTTAACGGTTTGGCCACGGGCGGGGAGGAACTGCTCGCCAAGCAGGTCATCCTGACGGCGATCATCTACGCCGCGGGCGTGCTCTCGGCCCTGGGCTACTCACAGATCATGGTGCGCGCGGCCCAGCGCGTGGTGTCCGATATTCGCCGCGACCTGTTCGCGCACATCCAGACGCTGCCGCTCAGTTATTTTGACAGCACGCGCTCGGGTGACATCATGAGCTTTTTCACCAACGACGTCGACACCGTCTCCGAGGCGCTCAACAACAGCTTTGCCAACGTGATTCAGGCCGCCATTCAGGTTGTGGGCACCACGGCCATGCTCATCATCCTTAACTGGCAGCTCACGATTATCACGCTCGTGTGCGATGCGGCCATTGTGCTGTATGCGCGCTACTCGGGCGCGCGCTCTAAGCGCTTCTTTGCCGCCCAGCAGGCATCGCTTGGCGACCTGGACGGATATATCGAAGAGATGGTCTCGGGCCAAAAGGTCATCAAGGTCTTTAACCGCGAGGCAGCGAATGTCGCCGGCTTCACCTGCCGCAACGACGAGCTTCGCCGCACCGGCACCGCCGCCGTGAGCTACGCCAACTCCATGGTGCCCATGACCGTGGTGATCGGCTATGCCAACTACGCCATCGTCGCCGTGGCGGGCGGCATGCTCTGCATCAAGGGGCTCGCCGACGTAGGCGCGCTTGCAAGCTACCTGGTCTTTGTACGCCAGGCGGCCATGCCCATCAACCAGTTTACGCAGCTGGGCAACTTTTTGCTCAACGCGCTGGCCGGTGCCGAGCGCCTGTTTGCCGCCATGGACCTTAAGCCCGAGGTGGACGAGGGCTGCGTGGAGCTGGTGCAGACGGGCGACGCCGCGTGGGCATGGAAGATTCCCGAGGGCCAGGGCGTGGGCGCGTACGGGCACCTGCATGATGTGGCTGCCGTTGATGAGTCGGGCCGTGCGGTGGCTGCCGACGGCACCGAGCTCACGTGCGGCTTGGTCCCACTTGCCGGCGACGTGCGCTTCCATGCCGTGGACTTTTCCTACGTGCCAGGCACCCGTGTGCTCACGGATCTCAACCTGTTTGCCAAGCCGGGCCAAAAGATCGCCTTTGTGGGCTCCACAGGCGCAGGTAAGACGACCATCACCAACCTCATCAACCGCTTCTACGAGGTCGATGACGGCGAGATCACGTACGACGGCATCGACGTCAAGCACATTGCCATGGCCAGCCTGCGCGGGTCGCTTGGCATTGTGCTGCAGGACACGCACCTGTTTAGCGGCACCATTGCGCAGAACATCCGCTTTGGCAAGCTCGACGCGACCGACGAGGAAGTGCGCGCCGCCGCCGAGGCTGCCTGCGCGGATTCGTTTATCCGCCGCCTGCCTAGAGGGTACGACACGCCGGTCACGGCCGACGGCGCCAACCTGTCGCAGGGCCAGCGCCAGCTGCTCGCCATCGCGCGCGTGGCCGTCGCCGACCCGCCGGTGCTCATCTTGGACGAGGCCACGAGCTCTATCGACACGCGCACCGAAAAGCTCATCGAGCGCGGCATGGACCGCATCATGCGTGGCCGCACCACGTTTATGATCGCGCACCGCCTGTCCACCGTCCGCGACGCCGACGCCATCATGGTCCTCGAACACGGCCGCATCATCGAGCGCGGCACGCACGAAGAGCTGCTCGCCCAGCACGGCGAGTACTGGCAGCTGGCACATGGCTTAAAAGAGCTGGATTAACCCGTTCGAGCACGATGCTTTGACCCCTCCGTGCCCCTCACCTCGCCTCAAACCATCACAACATTCGACGTTTTTTGCCAAAAACGGGAAAAACATCGAATGTTGTGATGGTTTTTCTACCACTCGATCGGGTGGAATCGCTTTCTTGCGCACGAAGGTGTGCGGATCCGTGGGCAGGAGAATAAGGTTGGTTATCCGACTCCATTGGAGGGCTCATGGACCTGCCGATCGTCCTGTCCCATAAGACTGCTTGGCTGTACCACAACGTGGCGCGCCCGTCCGAGCCGCTCTCGCGAGCAAGCAGCCTATACGACGAGGACTCGCTTGCTAGCGAGGCGGAGCCGACTGCGGACCTGCCCAAATTGGGGCTCGATGCCAAGGGGCTGAGGGCTTCAGCGGCAGTCGGGATCGTTACCGACTATCTGGTTTCGCTTGGTATTCCACGAGAAGAGCTCGATCACATCGACACGCTCGTCAACTTCGATTTTGAGCGCTCGACGCCGGCTGGATTTAGGTGCCACGTGTTTGGGGCGCCGGTACCTCCAGACCATCTTCTTGAGGTGGCAGAGGGCCTTCTAGTGGTTGATGAGGTCATGTGCTTTGTCCAAGCGGGTTCGTGGATGAGCGAGCCCGAGCAGCTGGAATATGGGTATGAAATCTGCGCCCGATACCATTTGAATCATCTGTCGACAGGCGATTATATCGAGATGGGGCAGAGGTATACCGTTGCCGACTTGGTTGCCTATTGCAATGAGAACCGATCTCGTCAAGGGGCCATACGTGCGGCCGCCGTGCTCAGGCGCGTACACGATGGCGCGCGGTCGCCCATGGAGACGGCCACCGCAATCATGGTCGTAGCAAAACGTTCCCAGGGCGGGCTGGGATACGTCAAGATCGAGCTCAACCATCGGGTCGATGTTCCCAACGAGTTCAAGTATCTCGCAAAGGCCGGGTATTTCGAGATCGACGTATATGCGCCTGCGAGCGGTACGGGCATTGAATACAACGGCTCGGACCATCTTGATAAACAGCGCAGCGCGTCGGACGCGGAGCGTATGACCGTGCTGAGCGCGCTGGGCTTTAGGATGATCGTCCTCACCGGGACTCAGTTTGCCCACCAGCTGCAATTGCACCGGGCGATGAACGCCATCGCGCTCGCTATGGGCCTTAAGTGCGACCGAAGCGAAGCGTTCCAAAAGCGGCAGAACGACCTGCGAGAATTCGTGATTCGGCACTGGGACGGCGGCCTTTAGGGGCGTTTCGGCCCTTCTACAGGATGCCGTGGGCAGGCAGACCATCACAACATTCGACGTTTTTTGCCAAAATCGGGAAAAGCATCGAATGTTGTGATGGTTTGCGTGCTGAGGATGGGCTTGGAAAGTCCGTTTTGCTCGAAGCGACCTGTCCTGTCGTACGGGTGTCGGCATGATTCTCCCGTGGAGTATTATGTTTTCCGAAGAATAAAACGCCGCGTGAGGGGAGGGCTGCGTGGACGGGCGCGTGCAACATGACGGCTTTGGCCGCGATATCAACTACCTGCGCATTGCCGTTACCGACAAGTGCAATTTCCGCTGCATTTACTGCATGCCGGCCGATGGCGTGGCGCCCCGCGCGCACGATGAGCTACTCAGTGCCGAGGAAATCGCCCGCTTTGTGCGCTTGGTGGCGGGGGAGGGCATTCGCCGCGTACGCCTGACGGGCGGCGAGCCGCTGGTCAGCCGCCGTATCATCCCGCTCATTCGTGACATCCGCGCGATTCCGCAGATCGAGGACATCTCGCTCACCACCAACGGAGCCCTGCTGCCCAAGCTGGCACCGCAGCTCAAAGATGCCGGGCTTAACCGCGTCAACATCTCGCTCGACACACTCGACCCTACGCTCTTTGGAAAGATCACGCGCCTGGGCCGGCTCGAGCAGACCATGGCCGGCATCGACGCGGCGCTGGCTTGGGGCTTTGAGCCCGTTAAGGTCAACTGCGTTGTGGTGCGCCGGCTCAATCAGGATGTGGCGGCCCTCGCGCGGCTCACGCTTGACCGCCCCATCCACCTGCGCTTTATCGAATATATGCCCATCGGCGACGAGCGCACGAGCTCGCATTGCACTGTGGACCCTCACGCGCCCGCGCTCAATCCCGAGCTGTGGGATGCGAGTGACACCGTTCCGAGCGACGAGCTGCGGGCGCGCATCAATGCCGGGGCCACCGCGACGGGACTGGGCGAGCTCGAGCCGCTCGACATCAACGACGCTCCTGCCGGCGCGGGCCCTGCGCGCTATTGGCACTTTCCGGGCGCGGCGGGAACGGTCGGCTTTATTAGCGCCATGTCCAATCATTTTTGTGCGAATTGCAACCGTCTGCGCCTGACGGCCGATGGCAACGTGCGTCCGTGCCTGTTCAGCGATGCCGAGTATTCGGTGCGCGACGCCCTGCGCCGTGGTGATGATATGCAGGTACTTTCGATTTGGCGCGATGCCGTGGCCCACAAGCCGCAGGAACACGCGATAATTGAGGGCACACAACGATTTATGTCCCAAATCGGAGGATGATCATATGGCCAAGAGCAGGTACGCCGATGCCACCAAGGCCGCTCGCAGGGCCGCGATGTCTGCCCACAAAGTCACGGCTGCGGCGAATGCTGGCAACGCCGACGCGTCCGCGCAGCCGACTGCCAGTGCTGCCACCGAGCCCGCCCGCGACGCCCGTCGCGACGAGCTGACGCACGTGGACGCCAAGGGCGAGGTACGCATGGTCGACGTGTCCGACAAGGCCGAGACCCATCGCATTGCCATCGCCGAGGGCACCATTCTCATGCATCCCGAGACGCAGGCCATGGTGCTGCAGGACCGCGCCAAAAAGGGCGACGTGCTTGCCTGCGCGCGCGTGGCGGGCATCATGGCCATCAAGCGCACGAGCGACATCATTCCCATGTGCCATCCGTTGCTCATTACCAAGAGCAAGTGCGACATTGCGCCCATCGCTGCGGCGGGGACGCCGGCCGAGGACGTGCCCGAGGGATGGGCGCCGGCGCGCGCGGACGGGCAGGTCGGCTTTCACGTACTGGTTACGGCGGGCGTGACGGGCAAGACGGGTATCGAGATGGAGGCCCTGACCGGCGCGAGTGCCGCGTGCTTAACGATCTATGACATGTGCAAGGCCGTCGATCGCGGCATGGAGATCGTCGACGTGCGCCTGCTGCACAAGGAAGGCGGTCGCTCGGGCGTGTGGGATCGTGCAGAGCGTCAGGCCGCTGCTGTTGAGGCTGTGGCCGCTGACGGTGCCGCACCCGCAAGCGCGCCTGTCGCCGTCGCGTCCGCAGCTCCGGCCCCGGCCGTCCCCGCGATCGCGTTTATCGGCTACCAGAGCTCGGGCAAGACCACGCTCGTCGAGAAGGTCATTGCCGAGCTCACCCGCCGCGGCCTTCGCGTGGGTTCGCTCAAGCATCATGGGCATCATGGCTTTGATATCGATGTGCCCGCTAAGGATACGTGGCGCCATCACCAGGCCGGATCCAGGCACGTGGGACTCATCTGCGCCACGCGCTGGGCGGAGTACGCCGACACGCGCGAGGAGGACGAGATGCCCGCGCGCGAGCTGCTGTCGCGCTACAACGATGTCGACGTGGTGATCATCGAGGGCTACAAGACCGAGGGCTTCGACAACATCGTGGTCGCGCGCTCCGGTGTCGACCGTCTGCGCGGCAAGAGCTCACTCGACCTGGTCGACGGCCGCACGTTGGCACTTGCCTGCAACGAGGCCCTGGCGCGTCAGGCCTTCGACGCCGGCTTCGCGACCCGAGCCATCAACATCAACGACGCCCGAGCCATCTGCGATCTGATCCAAGATCATCTTTAGGGGCCGGCTCGCTGCGCTGCCATAACATGCCAAATAGGGACAGGTTTGTTTTGGCAGGTTTTATCTGGGCAAACGTCATTTCCACCACAAAGGGGTCAGGCACCTTTGTGGTGGATTTTGCTTTAGTAGATGTGTGGGACATGCCTTATAATCTACCAAGTAGTTCATGACGGGCGAAAAACGGAGAAAAGGGGCTTGATGCGTCTAATGTTTCATGCGGATAGATTGATTTGACAGACGGTGGCGAATGCCCGCCGTCCTCATTCGTACGAAACAAGGAGTCTCCATGCTCGTCTCTCTTTTCTCAAAGCCTCAATCATCGCTGTCTGTGCAGGCCAAGCGTCTGGTGGCGATGCGCTTTCTCATCTACACCGGGTTTCAGACCAGTTATTTTATCGGCGTCATCGGAACGCTCACCTATGCGGACGGCGCTTCGGTCGTCGCGACATCGCTGGCCGTCCTGTTCATGAACGTCTTCGTGATCCTGGGATCCTTTGCGGGTGGCGCGGCGCTCGATGCCTGGGGTCCGCGCCGCCATTTCTTGCTGAGCATCGTCGGCGCTCTCGCAACTGGCGCGGCAATCCTCGCCTTTGGCAGCGCGACCGGCGTCGTCCTGCTCGGCGCGGTGTTTCTAGGCTTTACGATGGGATTCGCCCAGCCCATTGCTACATCCTATCCGGCCTACCTCACCGATGACCCCGTCGAGCTCAAAGACATCAACTCCGCCATCGCCATGTTTTCAAACGTGAGTATCATCGTTGGCCCCACGCTGGGCGGCTTTGTCGCGGCGGCTGCGTCGTCGCGCGCGGTGTTTGTGCTCATGATGCTCTTTACCGTGCTGGCGCTCGTCGCCGGTTGGGGCTTTAGGCCGCAGACCAGCCATGTCGCCGGGCATGCGGATGCCGATTCGGCAGAGGAAGGGGAGCGTGCGGGACAAAGCTCCAACCCCAGCACGTCCGCCCGCGCTACCTTCGCAGCCAGCATCAAGACAGTCTTCACCAACAGCGTTCTCGCCCTGCTGTTTTGCATCATTTTTCTTTCGAACTTCGGCTACGGAGCCTTCGACCCGCTCGAATCGTTCTTCTACCGCGATGTTCTGCACGTCGGCGTTGAGTGGATGGGCTGGCTCTCGTCGGCATCGGGCGTGGGCGCGGTGCTGGGTGCCGTGCTCGCGTTCCGCTTGCCGCCGCACCTGGTCAACCTTAAAACGCTGCTCGTGGCGCTCATGTCCGTGGGCCTAGGAAGTCTGCTCTATGTGGGGACGCCGTACGTGGGCGTGGCCCTCGTCGGCCAGATCGCCCTGGGCATAGCTTGGGGTGTCGTCAACCCGCTCCACAACACCATCGTGCAAACGACGGCACCGCTCGAGCAGCTCGGTCGCGTGAACTCGGTCATGGGCTTTGGCAATATGTTTGCCGGCGTGGCCCCGCTGGCGATTGCCCCGTGGCTGGCGGCGACATTTGGCGTGCAGCAGACACTCGTAGGGGCGGGCCTGGTCGTGACGGCTGTCCCTGCGGCGTTGCTGCTGTTTGGGCGCCGGCATTTTGATCGTGCCGCAAGGCAGTAAAGACCATCACAACATTCGATGAAAATCGCGATTTTGCCGAAAAACATCGAATGTTGTGATGGTTTGGCCCGTAGACGTCGCAACCACCACAGAGGGCCAGGCACCTTTGTGGTGGTTTTGCGCCAAAGCGCCCCGTGTGCGCTTTGGTATACCATGAACGCCACTTCCAGATACACCCCACACCGCCGCACAACCCAGAAAGGCCCCCATGGACACCACCTTCAGCCACGTTAAAGCCGTGTTCTGCGATATCGACGGTACGCTGCTCACGAGCCAGCACACGGTGTCCCCGCGTACCGCGGCGGCGATCCGCGCCCTGCGCGAGCGCGGCGTGCTCTTTGGCCTGTGCACCGGGCGTGACGCCCACGCGACCGAGGCCATGTACGAGCCCTGGGGCATCGAAGGTCTGGTGGACGTGCTGGTAGGCTGCGGTGGCGCCGAGGTCATCGACCGCGCGCACGACATCAACGAGCTAAGCTATCCGCTGCCGGGCAAGACCATCGCGCGCATCTGCAAGCACATGGCGGACCTTCCGGCAACGCCCGTCTGCCCCCGAGACGGCGTGTTCTACGTGCCCGAGAGCAACGCGTGCGTCGAGCACCTGTCGCGCGTCGACGGTGTGCCCTACAAGGTGGTCGACTTTGCCGAGTTTTTGCGCGAGCCGCAGCCCAAGGTGATGTTTACCATGGCGCCCGAGGTGATGCCGCGGGTGATTGAGCGGGCGTCGACGTTTGCCGATGACACTGTTAAGGCGGCGGCTCTGCAAACCACGCAGCGGCTCTACGAGTTCATGGATCCGCGCGTGTCCAAGACGCGCGGCCTCGTGCGCGTGGCGGAGCTCAACGACATGGAGCTCCAGGACGTCTGCGTGTTTGGCGATGCGGACAACGACACCTGCATGGTGGCTGACGCCGGCGTGGGCGTGGCCATGGCAAACGGCAGCGACGCCACCCGCGCCGCCGCCGATTTTGTAACCGCCAGCAACGACGAAGACGGCATCGCGATCTTTATCGAGGAGCATCTGCTGTAGCGCAGGGGGAGAACCGCCACAAAGGGGGCAGGCGCCTTTGTGGCGGCCTCAGGCGATTTGGGCGAATTGATACCGAAAATCTGTGTGAAAATTCAAATATTGTTGTCTGAACATCATGCTTCTAACCACCGATGGGTTAAAGATATTCTCATCAGTTTGGTAGGATATTCCTTCCGGTTAATGACCTACCGCTCACGGGTGATTTTCGACCGTTCACAGGATGTTTGCTCTTGAGCAAAATGTTGTGCAAATAAATCTAATGCCATTAAAAAATAATACGCAACTAAATTACCAGCAGAAACAAAAAATAGATAGCGAATAAACGAAGGTAAATCTGAGCAAATGTCAAGAGAATTGAGAACTCGCTACAAAAATGTCGGTTTTGTTGCTCAGATGTTTAAACAATCGTTATAATTGCATTACTAAACGAGCGCAATTACAGATTGCGCAGATACGTTTGATGGTGAAAGAGCAAGATCGCGGTCTCTTGGGGAGGAGACATCGATGAAAGCGAATTCGGACAAATCTAAGCAGAGTAATAAAGCGACGCGCCGTGTACTGGCAGGCGTTTTGTGCGGAGCCTCCGTTTTGAGCCTGGTACTGTCGCTCGTCATGCCCCCGATCTCGCAGGCCATTGCCAACGATGCCCAGACGGTTTCTACCGAGGAAACTGTGATGGGGGGGGTTCCTCAAGTGAGTCCGCTGCTGTAGATAACACCAGCGAGGATGCCGAAAACCAGAATAGCGACGAGACCAATGGCGGCGAGGCTGGCTCTTCAAATAGTGCTGAGCAGGCTCAGAGTGCGAATGCGGCTTCAGCGAGAGCGACGGCCACCGTGGAGAAGGGAATTTATGTTCCCACGTCTATCGGTATCGGTACGAATATCGATGTCTCCACCCCCGATCCCGGCGTGGCCACCTACGTCGGCCGCGACATGTACATCGGTGGTAAGCCGAGCGACACTAGTAATCTTGATGCGAAGAACGCCCCCACCGGCTCATATGCCGCTGAGGCGGAGGGCCTTACCTTGGTCCGTGGCAAGCTTGCCATGAATCCAGTCAAAGAGAGCTGGCCCTATCAATCAATTGGTGCTGGTTTCCGCTTTGGCACCGTTGGTTTTGGTTCCCAGTTCCGTCCTGTCGCCGGCAGCACCGTGCTTGCGGTGGCCGGAATTAAAAGTGCGATCACCAAGATGAGCGTTGGTTATAGCGGCGACTCGCCGGAGACGACTACCGTTGGCGCTTGGAAGAAAGGCGCTTGGGTCGGACGGCAGAAATCTTCTGAGGGCGCGACTCCTTCCGGCTTTGCCTACACTGCGCAGATCGCAGGCCCCATCACATACTGGCGCGATAACAATGAACGCCAATCCGTGGTGACAACGCAGGGTAATTGGTACGAGGGCATGAACTCTCAGGAAAGCAACCTGTTCAATCAAACTGTTGATTTGACTAATGTCAACAATAACGATTATTCGAGCTACAACGGTGAAGATGGGTACCTCTCGAAGCTATCGAAACAGCTCAACTCGTTTGCAAATACCGGCACGCTCGAGGTTGGTTTCGCGAGCAATCACAACAACTACGTAATCAACAAGTACGACAAGACGGATTGTAATTATGGCCTGGTGTTTGATGAGTCGTATAAGACCATATATTCGGACTGCGCCGATACGTCGCTCAATGGTAAGAAATTCAAGAATAGCGAGCGTCTTATCACGTTTAAGGGCGACAACACCTCTATGCAGCAGGTGTTCACCATCGATGCTTCTCAGCTGAGCAATACATACAACAACGAGTATTATCGTGGCGTTGATTTCGCATTCGAGGGCATTCCCAAGGGCGCCTCGGTTGTTGTGAACGTTACCGGATCTTCGAATATTGAGTTTCACAATGGCTGGCGCTTTTGGTGGAACGGTACCGAGATTTCGCGTGGTTACGAAACTCAATATTCCGGCAAGGAGCGGGGCGAGGCATACGCGACGGCTTCCCAGTCCATCATGTGGAACTTTGTCGATACGCAAAGCCTTACCATTCGAGGCGGCATCGCGGGAGAAAACCGCGCGGACTGGGGATACGGCGGCACAGCCACCGGTGCCAAGTGGACTGACGACGATCCTGCGGCGGCTATGATCGGATCGATTCTCGTTCCCAACGGAAGTTTCGACGACCATGTGACTACCAACGGCCGCGTTTATGTGGGCGTCGATTTCTCAATGAACAGCCCGAAGGTTGCCGCAGCATTTGGTGAGGGTAACTCGGCTTCCGTCATCGATATGGATCAGGAGCGTCACAACTTCCCGTGGTCTGGGTCGTATACGCCCGACGGCTCCGCCGTTGCGTGGAGCAAGGTCGATGCGGCGAACGGCAACACGTCGCTTCCTGGTTCCTCGTGGGCTATCTATGGTTCTGTCGAGAATGCTGTCGCGGGCAAGGACGCTATCGTGACGGTGACTGACGGTGGCGCAAATGATTACGCTTCGGGTGATGGCAAGCTTCAGTTCAACTATCTGAACCAGAAGGCAAACATCGGCAATTCCAACGATACCAACTACTTCACGTATTACATCAAAGAGGAGACGGCGCCGGCTGGCTACCAGAAGTCAGACACCATCTACTATGCCACTATGAACAATACTGGCGAGAAGCCGAACTACGTTCAGGGTTACGTGGATGAGAACGGCAAAAATGTTCCGTTCGAGAATAACCCCACGGGTGCCATTCCCAACGCCAGGATCACCGGTACGGTGTCTTGGACCAAGGTGGCGGAGGACGACACAAAACACACTCCTTTGCCTGGTTCTGAGTGGAAGCTCACCAAGAAAAAGGACGCCGATGGTACGGCCGACCAGTCCTGGACCGTGATCGACCGGGAGAGCGACCAGTCGACTTCGAGCGATACCACGTGGGCAGACACCGACACCGCGCCTGGCAAGTTCACGCTCGAGGGTCTGCTGCCGGGTACGTACACGCTTGTTGAGACCCAGGCTCCGTTTGGCTACAACTTGAACACCACGGTTTATGAGTTCACGGTGTCCAACGAGGACGGTTCCGTCACGTGGACCGAGGGAAAGAGCCCGACGATTGACGGGAACAACGTCTACATTTCCGACGCCCTTACCACTACGTCCGTGAAGATCCCGGTGACCAAATCTGTTCGCAATACGGACTGGCCGAAGGGCGATAAAGACAAATATGTGCCGTTCGAGTTCAGCATCGAGGCTACGGGGGCAAATAAGGATAGCGCACCTAAGCTTGATCCGACGACTATTTCCGTCGCTCCCGCAGCGGGCTCCACCAAGGTCAACGACATCGTGGCATTCTTTGGCGGTATCTCGTTCTCCAAAAAGTACCTCGCCAAGATCGGCGATTCGAACCCGACTGGCGCCAAGACCTACACCTACACGGTGAAGGAGGTCGCGCCTACCACCGGTGCCATCGACAAGCTTCGCTACTCCAAGGCCGAGTACCAGGTGGCCGTCACGGTGAAGGCCGTCATGGATGAGACCACTGGCAAGTACTCCGGCCTCACCACCTCCACCACGGTCACGCAGGTGAAGGACGACATGGGCAACACCGTGAGTAACACCATCGGCAAGGACGCCGCGCCCAACGCCATTCCCGCCTCCACCTTCACCAACACCTACTCCACCACTCTGCCCCTTTCTGGTATGTCGGGCGTCACTCTGACGTACCTTGCCGGCGCGGCGGTGCTTTGCGCTGCTGCGGCCTGGATGCACATTCGTCGCAAGGCGAATGCGAAGGGAGGTAAGCGTCGTGAATAAGAAAGTTTGCTCCTTCCCGATCTTGTTTGCGCTGCTTGCCCTCCTGATCGGCACCTGCGCGGTTGTGTTCCCCGCTTCCGCGCAGGCCGCGCCGACCTCGACCGGTTCCATCACGGTGAGCGGCACCGTGGCGAGCAGCTACGGCGCCTACCAGATCTTTAGCGCCAACGTCGTCGACGGCGACAGCGACGCCAAGATCGCCACCGACCTCACCTGGGCAAGCGACGCCGCGCGCGACGCCGCACTGCCTATGCTTCACGGCGCCGGCATGCCCAATTCCCAGACTACCGCGCAGGAAGCTGCCGAGTGGCTCAACACCGATTCCCACCTTACGAGCGCGCTGAGCGCACAGCTCGCTCGTTCCCTTCAGGGCTCTGGCGCCGTGTCCGTGGCCCTTAACGCGGGCACGACGGCCGAGCTGCCCTGTGGCTACTGGCTCATCGTCGCCGACGACGACGCCATCGCCCAGGGTGAGGCCGGCACCGCGCCGATCATGACTCTTGTGGGCGGCAGCGCCGTCACCGTCAAGCCCAAGGCCGCGACCCCCAAGGTCGCCAAGCACGTGCTGGAGGACAGCACCGCCGCCTGGCAGAAGGCCGCCGACGCCACGGTCGCCGACGACCTGTACTGGCGCCTCTCCGCCACGGTCCCGGCGGGTCTTACCGCCTACGACACCTACACGGTGCAGTTCGTCGACACCATGAGCGCGGGGCTCGACCCCTCCAAGGTGGCCGCGAGCATGCGCGTGTACGTGGCGGCGGGCGCGGACGGCGGCTTCGACGCCGTTTCGGCCGACAAGGATGGCCGCGCCGGCACCGAGCCCGCGAAGGGCTGGACCGACATCACGGCCCAGTGCGCCACCAAGGTGGCGGCGGACGGTAGGACCTTCACCGTGCACACCGGCGACCTGATCGCCGCGCTCGGCGGGGTCGACGCCTTCACCGCGGGCGCCCGCGTGGTCGCCGTGTACAACGCGCCGCTCAACAGCGCATGCAATCACGGCATCGCGAAGGGCAACCCCAACGAGGTCTACCTGCGCTACCCGCGCTCTCCCTTTGCCGACCAGTCCGGCGATGCCGGCTTTACCCGCACGCCGAGCGATGACGCGTGCGCCTACACTTGGGATCTCGCGCTCACCAAGCGCGGAAGCGACGGCGACAAGCCGCTTGCCGGGGCGGTCCTGAGCATCGCCGACGACCGCGGTCGCACGCTGGCGGCCGACGGCACGTGGGATGCGGAGGGCAAGGCCACCGTCACCACGGGCGACGACGGCCGCGTGACCGTCTCGGGCGTGGACTCGGGCAAACTGGAGGTCCGCGAGCTCAAGGCACCCAAGGGCTACACCGCCTTTGAGGGCACGCGCTCCGTGACGGTCAAGGCCGAGGGCCTGGACGTCGACCAGGTGGCCGCCGCCAAGCCCAAACTCACCATCACGGCCGAGTCGCCCCTGCGCGCCGACAGCGCGGACGGGTCGACGGGCAGCCTGGAGGCGTCGCTCATCAACACGCCCACCGGCACACCCCCTAGCATTACCACCGGAGGCTTTATGCCCTCGACTGGCGATATGGCAATGTACGCCGCGGCCGCCGCAGCGGTCGCCGGAGCCGCGCTCATCGTGGTCGCGCTCCTGGTCAAGCGGGGAGGTGGCAGCCATAAAGAATAGCTGTCAGCCCCACAGAGAGCGGGGCGAGACGTAGCGAAGTAGATGCTAAGACACAGACAGATGATGACCGATCGAATGAGAACCAACCGGAAAATGGAGGAAAAGAAGATGAGCATGAACAAGAACATCGCACGCCTGGCAGTAACCGCCGGCCTCACGGCGGCGCTGAGCTTCGGCGGCGTGATGGCTCCGGTGACCATGGCGTTTGCTGAGGGTGACAATACGATCACGATCACGCAGGTCGACAAGAATGGCACGACCAAGTTTAAGGCGTATCAGATCTTTACGGCCAAGGTTGTGGACCAGAACAAATCCAAGGTCGCCTCGGACATTAATTGGGCGAACGATGAGACGGAGAAGGCCGTCATCGGTGTTCTCAAGAAGGTCAAGGGCTCCGGCATTGACGACTCCTCGACCCCCGAGGCCGTCGCGGACTATCTTGCCCAGAACGTGAAGGACACCACTGACGATACCCGCGTGAATAACAATGACCTGCTCTACAAGATCGCGGATGCCGTGGCCAAGGCTTCCACCCAGACGGGTGCTTCCTTCGCTGCTGGCACTCCTTTTACCGCTCCGAGCAACGGCTACTACCTCTTTGTGACCGACGCGCTGGACGTCTCTAAGCCCAACACCGGTACCTCGCCCATCTTTGCCCTCGTTGGCGGCAAGTCCGTGACCGTTACCGAGAAGACCAGCATTCCTACCGTGACCAAGAAGGTCAAGGACGACAAGCCGAACAGCAACTGGGCGGACAAGGCCGATTCGCAGATGGGCCAGAACGTGAACTACCAGCTTACCGGCACCGTTGCCAACAACGTTGCGTCCTTTAGCACGTACAAGTATGAGTTCTACGACGAACTGTCCGCCGGCCTGACCGCAGAGAAAGGCAGCATCAAGGTTTACGCAGGGACGGATCGTGGTACTGCAACAGAGATCGCGGCAGACAACAACTACACTGCTGACGTCACCGCCGACGAACTCACCGGCAAGTCGACCCTGACTGTCAAGTTCACCGACCTCAAGACCGCCGTGGACGATCTCTCCGCGCAGACGAAGATTTATGTCGAGTATACCGCCAAGCTCGACCCCGAAAAGGACGCCAATGTTGTCGTGGGCGGCAACGGCAACGAGAACACCGTCAAGCTCGTTTACTCCAACAACCCCATGGTAGAGGGTACCGGCACCTCCGTGCCCGACACCGTACGCGACTACACCTACGCGCTCAAGCTCATCAAGCAGGATTCTGCCAACGAAAACATTAAGCTCGAGGGAGTAAAGTTCACCATCCAAGCCACCGACCCCGACGATTCCAACTCCAAGGGCCTGTACGTCCAAGAAAATGGCTCGCTTGATTCCAAAGAGCATGAGTTCAGGACTAATGAAAAGGGCGAGATTAACGTCAAGGGCCTTGACGCCGGCACCTACACCGTCAAGGAGACCCATGCCCTCGACGACTATAACACCCTGCCCACATTTACCTTCACCATCTCCGCGTCCGATCTCGACCGGGATGAGGGCAACAACGCCTTAGCCGTCAGCGTGACCAAGAGCGGATCCAACCTCGTCCTCGATCCGACTGTCAATGAAGGCACCGTCACCCTTACCGTCCAGAACAAGAAGGGCTCCGGCCTCCCGCTGACCGGTCTCAACGGCGTGACCTTTACTTGGATCGCTGGTGGCGCGGTGCTGTGCATCGGCGTGGCGCACCTCATCCGCAGCCGTAAGCAGGCCGAGGAGTCCGAGCAGGAGTAACGCTCACTCACCCATCCCCTTGGCAGGTGGGATGTGATGGTCATGAGACTTGCGGACACTTTTCTCGTCTATTTACGTTCTTGCTTTGCCATTCTCTTTTCGGGGCAGACTCTGCACTGGAGTCTGCCCCGTTTTTTGGGATAACGCAGCCAGCCTCCATCGTCCGATGGATCAAGCATATGAATATCGAACAGATGTTTGCAATTATTGCGTTTACCAGCTGCGGGTGCATGCGCTCGCAGTAAAATGGCTTTGCGACGCATCCCGTGCGCGGGCGGCCGACGACTCGATCGGAGGTCCCCAAATGCTGAAATTCCTTAACGCGCTCGCCGCCCTCGCGGCGGTGGGCGCGTTCGTCATCGCGTTTCTTGACTCGTATGAGGTTCGGTTTAAGGTCCGTAGGCGCACGCGCGGTGCGGACGGTGGACGGCATTTGCGCCGCAAGCGCAAATAAGAATGCCCGGGGGTCGGATCCCGGGCATTTAACAAAAGCTGAAAACTAGGCCGCCAGCGCTCCCAAACATTTACGCGGGATGCGTCGTTTTCTATTGACATTGTATCCCGAATCGTCCCGCCGATCCGGGACATTTTGAAAACTCAAATGCGGGCTTAGGCACGAACGGTATCTCTTTAATTCCGAAAATTATGTATAATTCCAATACAAACTGGAATCGAACGAAAACAATGGAAATGAACGAAGCGCTAATCTACTTACAAGAAGCACTAGGCCTTTCCGCCAAGACCAAAACTTGGCCTGGATCCGCATGCTTGCCGCTGCATCTGCGGGCGATTGAGGTCCGCGCTGTTGACGCAAACGGTTTTTCGTTTTTGCTTGCAAGTTTGCCTACTGGCGTCGGGCTTCCCGAGGCTAAGAGAGTCTATAGTCAGCTAGCCTTGCGCGCGGAGACTCCCGTTGTCGTTTCGTTTCCTGATGCCGATGCACGTCAGCGCAAAGCATTGGTCGCACAAGGGATTCCGTTTGTTTGCCCCGGCAGACAGGCTTTTCTTCCATTTATGGGCACGGCCTGCACGGAGAGGGGCAGTGTCCGGTTTCGCAATCACGCGACCAAGATGTCACCCAACGCGCAGGCTGCCGCAATCTGGGGAGCAGCCCAGGAGCCATATCGTCCCTATGACCTTTGTCGTGCGCTTGGGATTTCGGCAAGCCGCGCGAGTGAGGCCATAACCGAGCTTGTTGACAGGGGGCTCGCGAGGCGCGAGCGTTGCGAGCGACGTGTCGTCGTGTTCCCTGTTGCCGTTGATCTTCTGCTCAGTGAGCACATGGCAGAGCTCTCCTCGCCTGTCTTGAAGGTCTTATTTGCAAGGAAGACGCCGCAGATCGAGTATCTTGTTGACGCCGGGGAGACGGCGCTCGCTGCGCGTTCGATGCTCGCTGCGCCGGGTATGGAACAAAAGGCCGTCTTAAGAAGTGCATGGCGTCAACTGAGTGACCTCGAAGTCGCAGACG
Organism: Collinsella sp. TF06-26; assembly: GCF_002232035.1. GTDB lineage: Bacteria > Actinomycetota > Coriobacteriia > Coriobacteriales > Coriobacteriaceae > Collinsella. The sequence continues at coordinate 33,974 of NZ_NKXR01000010.1, read as the reverse complement.
GGGAGTTGCCGGATAACGAAACGGCGATGATCCAAGTGTGGCGCTATGCGCCCGTGTTTGCCAACTCCTCCCGTGTCGATGACATTTCGCTTGCGCTATCTTTGGCGGCAATCGACGATGAGCGAATTCAGCTCGAAGTCGATCGCATGTTTGGAAAGGATTATCCATGGCAAGAAGCGCTGTAGAAGGTCTCCAAGAATTCCAGCAGCATATGCAAGAAGCTGTAGGATCGTATGCTCTTATCGGCGGCACGGCATGCGACATTTTGCTCGCGGAGGCGGGACTTCCGTTTAGGATGACTCACGATTTTGATGTGGTAATTGTCGCCGATGACCGGTTGCCTCAGACGGCAGAAGCTATATGGACTTTGGTGCGTGATGGCGGCTACCGCTGCGGCTGGGGCGAAGGCAAAGGCTCATGTTTTTATCGGTTTACAGAGCCTAAGAGGCCGGGTTACCCCCATATGATCGAACTCTTCGCGAAGTGCCCCGACTTTCTAAAGGGTCGTGAGGGGATTGATGTGGCGCCAATTCACGTTGATGAAAACATAAGCAGTCTTTCGGCAATTTTGTTGGACGATGCTTACTACAGCTTGTTTCTTCAGGGAATTCGGACCGTAGGCGGCGTTTCGGTCCTGGGTACGGAATACATTGTCCCGTTCAAAGCGAAGGCGTATCTCGACCTAAAAGCCAGAAGGGAAGCGGGGGAGAACGTTGATTCGAAGAAGGTAAAAAAGCATAAACGCGATGCGCTGAGGCTTGCTCAGCTGCTTGGCGAGTCGGAAGGTGTCGACCTGGGCGGAGAACTGAAGGACGATATGCTTGCGTTTGTTAAAGATTGCGAGGTGGGCGACGTCAATCTGAAACAGATCGGGGTTGCGGGCGTAACGATGGCGCAGTTGCTCGAGACGATGAAAGCAACATATGGCTTGATTGGTTGAGTGGGGTTACGTGGCCCGAACGGTGCAGTCTAGCGGCGTTGTCTGGCGCGGAAGCTCGCTAATCGGCTATTATTTGTTTAGACAACCTGAGCTGTAAGGAGTGACCGGCGATGGTGCAGGGCGCCAAACATATGAAGAGCAATAACGCCGCGGCCAACGGTGGCTCAAGCCCTCAGCCCAAACCTCAACAAAAGCCCAAGCGCCGCCGTAAGCGGCTGCCGCGCTGGGCCGACCGTCTCATCACCATCGTCATCATCCTTATCGGCGTGGGCCTTATGACCTGGCCGTGGATCTTGGACCGGCTCGAGGCCTCGGGCGTGTTCAACCAGATCAGCACCGTGTCCAGCACCGTGGACGCGCTGTCTGCCGAGGAGCGCGAGCGCATCCTGCTCCAGGCTCGCTCCTTTAACGAGCAGCTTGCGGGCGAGGCCACCGAGCTTCCCGCCGATCAGATCGAGCCCTACGCTCAGCAGCTCATCTTTGACCGCGACCCCATGATGAGCTGGGTCGAGATCCCCTCCATCGACGTGAGTATGCCCATCTACCACGGCACGAGCGAGGAAGTCCTTATGGCGGGCGTCGGCCACCTGGAGGGCACGAGCCTGCCGGTGGGCGGCACCTCGACGCATTGCGTGCTCACCGCGCACTCGGGCATGCGCAACCTGAGCATGTTCGACGACATCCACTCGCTGGAGCCCGGCGACCTGGTGCTGCTGCACACCATGAACAAGACGATCGCCTACAAGATGGTGGACTCCGAGGTGGTGCTACCCGAGGAGATGGAGTCGCTGGCCATCGAGCCCGGCGCCGACAAAGTGACGCTCGTCACCTGCACGCCCTACGGCGTAAACGACCATCGTCTGCTGGTGCATTGCGTGCGTACCAAATACAACAAGAAGGACGTCGACAAGCAAAAGTCGCTGGCCGGTCGCCACTGGGGCAAGCGCGAGTTTGCCGTGCTCATTGTGGTCGTAGCTATTGTACTGTTGCTGCTGGACATCGTGATCCACGCGGTCCGCAAGCGCCGCAAGGCCAAGGCCTCGGCATAGGGCATCATTCAGAACCACCGCAATGGGGACAGGTACCTTTGTGGTGGTCGGGACTTCCAAACCATCACAACATTCGATGAAAATCTCGATATTGGCGAAAAGCGTCGAATGTTGTGATGGTTTTCGTTGTGGGCGGGACGGTTTTCGCTATGGACAGTGCGGTTTCGCTACAGAATCGCCAGCCCGCCGCCTGCCAGCCCGCCCCCTCGTTACGTTTTCGCTGCATTTGGGTAAAGCACCTGCTCCAAGCGGCGTTGCCTTGTATACTAGAGCGGTTTATCTGTTATGCGGAAGGGAGCGCCTATGGCACTCAGCGAGAAAGACGTGCGCGGCATCGCCGAGTACGCAAAGATCGCACTGACCGATGACGAGCTCACCCAGATGACGTCCTACATGAACGACGCCGTCCAGATGCTCGAGCCCGTCTTGCAATATGACTTGCCCGACGTGGAGCCCACGTTCCATCCCATCGGAAGCCTGTCCAACGTGATGGGCGACGACCTGCGCGAGCCCGAGCGTGACCTGCCGCTCGACGTTGCGCTCGAAAACGCCGGCAGCGCGCGCGACCGTTACTTCCGTGTGCCGTCCATTTTGGGAGAGGGGGAGAGCGAGTAATGGCGCAGAGCTTCGATTCCCTTACCGCCGCCCAGATCGCCGCGGGCGTTGCCGCCGGCGACTTTACCGCTACCGAGGTGGCTCAGGCCTCCCTTGCCGCCATCGAGGCGCGCGAGGGCGGGGTCCAGGCATTCCTGCAGGTAGCGCCCGAGCTTGCGCTCGAGGCCGCTGCGCGCGTGGATGCCGACCGTGCCGCCGGAAAGCCGCTACCCCCGCTTGCGGGCGTGCCGCTGGCCATCAAAGACAACATGAACCTCGTGGGCACGCGCACCACCTGCGCTTCCCGCATGCTCGGGGACTACCAGAGCGTCTACACCGCCACCTGCGTCCAGCGCATGCTCGACGCCGGCTGCCTGCCCATGGGCAAGGCCAACATGGACGAGTTTGCCTTTGGCAGCTCCACCGAGAGCTCGGCGTTCCACCGCACCAACAACCCCTGGGATACCGAACGCGTGCCCGGCGGCTCCTCGGGCGGCTCCGCTGCCGCCGTCGCCGCGGGCGAGGTCGCGCTCTCGCTGGGCTCGGACACCGGCGGCTCCATTCGCCAGCCGGCGTCGCTGTGCGGCGTGGTGGGCTTTAAGCCCACGTATGGCGCCGTGAGCCGTTACGGCGTGGTTGCCTTTGGCTCGTCGCTCGACCAGGTGGGCCCCTTTGGACACACGGTCGAGGACGTTGCGCTGGCCATGAACGCGCTTACCGGCGCGGGCCACGATCCGTACGACTGTACCAGCCAGGATTGCGCCGTCGACTTTACCGAGCACCTCAACGACAGCATCGAGGGTAAGCGCGTGGGCATCATCCCCGCGTTTATGGAGGCCGAGGGCCTGACGCCCGAGGTCCGCTCCGCCGTTGAGCGCGCCGCCCAGGAGCTGCAGAACCAGGGCGCCGAGCTGGTAGAGGTCGACCTGCCGCACCTGGACGCCGCCATCGCCGCCTACTACGTCATCGGCCCGGCCGAGGCGTTCTCCAACCTGGCTCGTTTCGACGGCATTCGCTATGGCTATCAGGAGGAGGGCTGCGCCAACCTGTCCGACCAGAGCTCGCTTTCGCGTGCCCACGGTTTTGGCGCCGAGGCCAAGCGCCGTCAGATGCTCGGCGCCTACCTGCTGAGCTCGGGCGTGTACGACAAGTACTACTACGCCGCGCAAAAGGCCCGCACGCTCATCACGCAGGACTATGACGCCGCGTATGCCAAGGTGGACACCATCCTCATGCCCGCCTCGCCGCGCACGGCCTTTAAGTTTGGCGAGATCAGCGACCCCACGCAGATGTACCTCTCCGATCTGTACACCATCTCGCTCAACATTTGCGGTAACGGTGGCATTTCGGTGCCGCTGGGCCTGGGCGAGGATACTCAGCTGCCCGTTTCTGCCCAGCTGGTGGGACCTGCCTTTAAAGACCGTCAGCTGCTTACGTTTGCCCGCGCCCTGGAGCGCGGCTTTGCCGATGCCGCCACGGGTGCGCCCGCGCTTTCTGTCGCGCCCGATTTTGCCGGGAAGGGAGGCGAGCTGTAATGAAGGAGCTATCCGAGGTCCTGCAGGATTGGGAGGCCGTGATCGGCCTGGAAATCCATACCGAGCTCACCGCACTCGATACCAAGATGTTCTGCAACTGCAAGCTCAGCCACGATGACGAGCCCAACGCCAACGTGTGCCCGGTGTGCCTGGGCCTGCCCGGCGCCCTGCCGGTGCCCAACAAGCGCGCCATCGAGAGCATCGTCAAGGCCGGTCTCGCCACCAACTGCGAGATCCAGCGCCACTCGATGTTTTACCGCAAGCACTACTTCTATCCCGATATGGCCAAGAACTTCCAGACTACGCAGGGTCCGGTCGCCTTTGCCATGTACGGCCACCTGGACCTGGACGTGACCGGTCGCGGTGCCGCCGAGCGCCCCGACTGCGCGTTTGGTGAGGCCGAGGCTCAGAGCCTGGCGAGCGCCTCGGCCAACGCCGAGGGCCTGTCCACGTCTATGACGTCGACCATGCGCGAGGGCAACCAGCGCGCCGGTCACCTGGCCAGCTACGATGCCTCCAACCTGCAGATGCCCGAGCGCCGCGAGGACGGTTCCTACACGGTGCCCATCCGCATCCTGCGCATCCACATGGAGGAGGACGCCGCCAAGATGGTCCACGTGGGCGGTGCCGAGGGCCGCATTACCGCTGCGGCCGAGTCGCTCGTCGACTACAACCGCTGCGGCACGCCTTTGATTGAGCTCGTGACTGAGCCCGATCTGCGCACGCCCGAGGAGGCTCGCCTGTTTATGGAGAAGCTCCGTCGCATCTTTGTGACGCTGGGCATTTCGGACTGCTCCATGGAGAAGGGTTCCATGCGCTGCGACGGCAACGTGTCGCTGCGCCGCCGCGGCGAGACCAAGCTGGGCACCAAGACCGAGCTCAAGAACCTCAACTCGTTTAAGAGCCTGCACGACGGCCTTGCCTACGAGATTTGCCGTCAGGCCGAGGTGCTCGAGGAGGGCGGAATCATCTATCAGGAGACCCGCCACTGGGAGCCCAGCCGTAAGCGCACCGTGGTCATGCGTGTGAAGGAGACGGCCGACGACTATCGCCTGTTCCCCGATCCCGATCTGGCGCCGTTCGATCTGGACGACGAGTTCATCGACCGCTGCCGTGGCGAGATTCCCGAGCTGCCCGATGCCAAGCGCGCCCGTTTTGAGACCGACTTTGGTATTAAGGCGGCCGATGCCGAGCAGATCGCGGGCGACCCCGAGTTTGCCGAGTTCTTTGAGGCTGCCGCTGCCGGTATGGCTGGCAAGGAGGCCCAGACGGTCGCAAACCTGCTGGTCAACGAGATGATCGCCTACCTTAAGAGCGCAGGCGTGTCGCTCGCCGAGTCCGGCATCGCGCCGGCTCAGGTAGCAGCGCTGGCCAAGCTGCTGGTGACCGATGCCATCAGCTCCAACCAGGCGCACGAGGTCTTTGAGGCCATGGCCCAGACCGGTGACGACCCCAACAAGATCGTCGACGAGCGTGGTATGCGTCAGGTGAGCGATGCCGGTGCGTTGCAGCCGATCGTGGACGAGGTGCTGGCTAACTGTGCCGATCAGGCGCAGCAGTATCGTGACGGCAACCAGAAGGTTATCGGCTTTTTGGTGGGCCAGTGCATGAAGGCGAGCCGCGGCAAGGGCAACCCGAAGCTCTTCAACGAGTTGCTGAGAACGTCGCTCTCGTAAACGGGAACCGAGGGGCCGGGCGCAGGGCCTTGCTTCTCAATTTCGGACAGTCCTGACTCACGACGGAGGCGCCACTGGCGCCTCCTGTTCGTGCGGAACTCATTGAGAGGCAAGGCCCTGCGCCCGGCCCCTCGGTTCCGTGACGACTCGGCCGTTCGGGTCAGGCGGGGCTGAATGGAATAGAGTGAATGAGGGTGCCGTTGGCGCCTTCATTCTTTATATATGTTGGGAGCGCCAAGCGGTGGGGGTGGTGCCGCTGTGTTGCTTGAAGGCTTGGGTGAAGGCGGCCTGCTGAGGGTAGCCTAGACGCTCTGCCACCTGCGCTATCGTGAGCGCGCTATCGGCCAAAAGGTCCTGTGCTCGCTCCATACGGCGTCTGCGAATGTAGGCGCCCAGGGACTCGCCAGTTTGGGCCTTAAAGGTGGCGCATAGTTTGGAGCGGCTTGTGTAGAGCCTCTCGGCCACCTCGTTGATACCCACGCGTCTGCCTTTGTCGAGCTCGCACTCAATCATCGCCGTTGCTTCTTCGGCAATGGTCACGCTGGCGCGTGTGTCTGCCGCCTGCTGCGCCTGCTTGTGGGCCGCGCGCGAACAGGCGAGCTCCGCGACCATGGTCTCCACGATGCCTTGCATATAGACGTGTCCGCCTACGGCGCGAGCGCGGTCCTCGTTGATTCGACGTAGTGTGTGGCAGATGGCAGATGCTGCCTCCTCGTGCCACGACTCGGCAAACGCCTCAAAGACCCCCGCAAACTCGGCGGGATAGCGATGCTCCAACTCGTCAAAATAACCGGGCAAAAAGAGGACCGAGCGCGAGTGGTAGAGCTGCCCTGCAAACAGCGGGCTTAGCTCCTCGCCGCAGCTGTCTTGGATAAAGCTGCAGACTGCGCTGCTCGGCCACGGCCCACGCAGCGGCTTGAGGTTCGCAGGCGTTATGCCGGCTTCGGGCATGCACATGAGCGTGGGCGCGCTGACCTCGCTCACGCACGCGTACGGTTCGGGCGTGTATTCGGCTAGGTGCATGTTGTGCATCGGGGTAATGAAATGCTCCATGACGATGCAAGTGGGGGAGAGGGGCATGATCCATGCGCGTCCGTGCGTCCGATCGTTTGCCACCTCACCGGTAAAGACGGCGCCCTTGCCGGAAAGTTGCAGGCCAAACTGCTCAAACTGCGGTGCGTAGAGCTCGGTTATATCGGTTGCTGCCCGCCGCATTTTCAAAAGCGTCCCCTTCCTTTGCGGAAACGTCCACGCCTGGCTCAATTGTGTGCCTCGGCTAACACGCCAATGATAAGTTTCTTAAGGTTAACTCTCAAGCCGTTAGAAAGGAATCTCATGGCAAAGGGATCAAAAAAGGAGGGTGGCGGCATCGGCGAGCTGCTTGCATATGCCGGTGACCGTAAATTCCTAACGTATTTGGGCATGGCCCTCTCGGCGTTCTCGCAGCTGCTGAGCTTTGGCCCGTACGTGTGCATTTGGCTTGTCGCGCGCGATCTGATCGCCGTGGCACCTAACTGGAGCGAAGCCTGCGACATCGCGACGTATGGCTGGTGGGCCGTGGGGTTTGCGCTGGCAAGCATCGTGGTCTATTTCGTGGGGCTCATGTGCACGCACCTGTCTGCGTTTCGCTGCGCGTCCAATATCCGCAAGACTACGAGCGAGCACCTGCTTAAGCTGCCGCTTGGCTACTTTGACACACACGCCACCGGTGAGCTGCGCCGTATCGTAGACGGATGCGCCGCCTCCACCGAGACCCTGCTCGCGCACATGCTACCCGATATCGCCGGCGCCACCGCCATGGTCGCAGGTCTGCTCGTGCTGCTTTTCGCCCTCGATTGGCGCTTGGGCGCGGCATGCCTTATCTCGGTCGCCGTTTCGCTTGGCGCCATGGCCACCATGATGAGCGGCAAGGGCGCCGAGTTCATGAAGGCCTACATGGGCGCGCTGGTCAAGATGAACAAGACCGGTACCGAATACGTACGCGGCATTCCCGTGGTCAAGGTGTTTCAGCAGACGGTCTATTCCTTTAAGGCGTTCCACGACGCGATCGCCGAATACGCCGACATGGCACAAAGCTATGCGGGCACGTTTTGCCGAGGTCCGCAGGTACTCAACCTTACCGCGCTCAATGGTCTTGTGACATTCCTGTTGCCCGTGGCGTTGCTGTTGGCGCCGGGCGAGAAGGACTTCGCGCATTTTATGGCCAACTTCACGTTTTACGCGATATTTTCGGCCGTGGTACCGACGGCCATGACCAAGCTCATGTTTGTGGGCGAGGCCTCTCAGATGAGTGCCGATTCGCTGGCTCGAATTCGAAGCGTCATGGATTCCAAGCGGCTCTCCGTGCCCGCGCAACCCAAGCACCCTGCCGGCGGCGACGTGCGATTTGAGGACGTGAGCTTTACGTACGAGGGTGCCGAAGCACCTGCCGTTAGCCATGTGAGCTTTAACGTTTCCGCGGGTAGCACCCTCGCCCTGGTGGGTCCCTCGGGCGGCGGTAAGTCAACCTGCGCAAGCCTGATTCCGCGTTTTTGGGATGTTTCTTCGGGTCGAGTGCTCGTAGGCGGTGTGGACGTTCGCGACATGGACCCGCACGAGCTTATGGACCAGGTTGCCTTCGTGTTCCAGACCAACCAGCTGTTCCGGCAAACACTTGCCGATAACGTGCGTGCCTCCAAGCCCACGGCCACTGACGACGAAGTGCGTGCGGCCCTCTCCGCAGCTCAGTGCGACGACATTGTGGCCAAGCTCCCGCAGGGTATTAACACCATGCTCGGTGCTGGAGGGGCATATCTTTCGGGCGGCGAGGTGCAGCGCGTAGCACTCGCCCGCGCGATCCTTAAAGACGCGCCTATCGTGGTGCTCGATGAGGCCACGGCGTTTGCCGACCCCGAGAACGAGGCGCTCATCCAGCGCGCCTTTAGCAAGCTGGCGGCGGGTCGCACGGTCATTATGATTGCGCACCGACTCTCGACTGTAGTGGGGGCCGACAAGATCGTGGTGCTCAATCAAGGTAGCGTGCAGGAGGCCGGCACCCATGCCGAGTTGCTGTCCCAAGAGGGGCTGTATGCCAAGATGTGGGCCGAATACGAACAGGCCGCGAGCTGGAAGATCACTGCCGCCGCAGATGCCGCCGTCACGAAGGGAGGCGAGGCCTAAATGTTCGCCTCATTCCAAAAGAAGTATTTCCTATCCGATAAAGGCGTCGCCGGCGTAAAACGCGGCATTTTCTGGACCGCGCTCACCAATCTCATTACCATGGCCGGCATGGGCTTATTGTTCCTGGTCATGGCCGGTTTTGTCGAACATCTCGCCACCGGTGCCGACCTGCCGGATGCCCTGCCGATTGTGGGCGGCCTCCTGGTCTTTTTCGTGTTGCTCTTTGCCTCTAACTGGCAGCAGTATTACTACACCTACTGCATCTTTTACGAGGAGTGCGGCAAGCAGCGTATGGAGATTGCCGAGCGCTTGCGCAAGCTGCCGCTGTCGTTTTTTGGCCGTCGTGATCTGGCCGATTTAACCGAGACCATCATGGGCGACGTCCAGGCCATGGAGCACGCCTACAGCCACGTGCTGGGAGAGCTTTGGGGTGCCATCATCGCAAGCGCCATTGTGTTCGTGGCGTCGCTGTTCTTTTGCTGGCAGCTGGCGATCGCGGCGTTTTGGAGCGTGCCCGTGGCCTTTGCCATGCTGTATCTGACACGCGGCCCCATGACCCCGGTGTTCGACCATGTGCGCGCCGAGAAGGTCAAGGTTACCGAGGCGATCCAGGAGACGCTCGACTGCGTGTGCGAGATCCGCGCCACCAACCAGGAGGCTCATTATCTTGAGGGGCTCAACGCCGTGATCGATGCCGAGGAGCGCGAGACCACCAAAGGCGAGCTCGCCAATGGGCTTTTGGTCAACTCCGCCTTTGCCATCCTGCGCCTGGGGATTGCCACCACGTTGGTCACGGGCGCTGCGATGGTCGCCTCCGGCCAGGTCGACTTTTTGGTGATGTTTGCCTTCCTGCTTATGGTGAGCCGCATCTATGCGCCTTTTGACCAGGCGTTAATGTTAATGTCTGAGCTGTTTGCTGCCGAGTCGTCTGCCAAGCGCATGCGTTCCATCATGGAGGAGCCCGTGGCGCGGGGCAGCGAGCAGTTTGAGCCCGTGGGCCATGACGTGGTGTTCGATCACGTGGCATTTGGCTATGGTGCGGGCGAGGACGGCCGCGCCGGCGAGAAAGTTCTTACCGACGTGAGCTTTACCGCCAAGGAAGGCGAGGTCACGGCACTGGTCGGTCCTTCGGGCTCCGGTAAGTCCACGGTGAGCCGCCTGGCCGCGCGCTTTTGGGACGCCACCGAAGGCACGGTCACCGTGGGCGGCGTGGACGTTGCGAGCGTGGACCCCGAGGTGCTGCTGCGCGACTACGCCATTGTGTTCCAAGACGTGCTGCTCTTTGACGACACGGTGATGGGAAACATCCGTCTTGGTCGTCGCGATGCCACCGATGAGGAAGTGCTTGCTGCCGCGCGTGCCGCCAACTGCGACGAGTTTGTAAGCCGCATGCCGCAGGGCTACGACACCATGATCGGCGAGAACGGCTCCAAGCTGTCCGGTGGCGAGCGTCAGCGCATCTCCATCGCCCGCGCGCTGCTCAAAGACGCGCCGATCGTGTTGCTGGATGAGGCGACGGCGAGCTTGGACGTAGAGAACGAGACCGTGGTGCAGCAGGCGCTCTCCCGCCTGCTCGCGGGCAAGACGGTTATCGTGATCGCCCACCGTATGCGTACGGTGGAAAATGCCGACAAAATCGTTGTACTCAAGGATGGTGTGGTTGCCGAGCAGGGCGCTCCGGCGCAACTCAAAGCGGCCGGCGGAGAATTCGCCCGCATGGTTGCGCTGCAAAAGGAAGCAGCTACCTGGCAGTTGTAAGAAGGGACAAAGGGACAGTCCCTTTGTCACATTGACAATCGGTTACTCCGCATCGTTAATTTTCAAAAGGTTAGCCATGGCTGACCTAGATAGTTAGATAAAATTGAGATATTTCAAAAGTGTGCTCGAGCAAACTTGTTTACTCGGGTGCTGAGGCACCGTGCCGCGTCCGATGCGGCAAAAGGGAGAAGCAACATGAAGAAGTCGACGTTCAATACCCTGCTTGTCGGTGGCGGTTTTCTGCTTGGCACGGCCGGCATCAAGCTGCTTACCAGCGCTCCGGTCAAGAATGCCTGCGTGCAGGGTATTGCGTGCGGTATGCGCATCAAGAACGGCTACCAGGACATGGTCGAGCAGGCCAAGGCTAATGTCGACGACATGGTTGCCGAGGCTGCTTACATCACCCAGAGCGAGGCCGCTGCTGACGAGGCAGCCGAGTAACGCTCCCAGGCACAAACTATGAGATTCTCGATTATTAGCGAGATCCCCGGCAGGACCCGTCTTCAATTGGCGGGTCCTGTGCCAGAGAGCGATCTCGATGCACTTCTTAAGCTCAGCGGCGATATCGACGGCGTGCACAAGGTGCGCGTATATGGCCGTATCGGCCAGATGGCACTCGAATATGACGAGCGGTGTCGTGCGGGCGTGCTCGACGCCTTGGGCGCACTCGATGCCCAGGCCATTGCCGACGCAAAGACGGGTTACGTGATGCAGCTTGAGCCACGCAAGCACAAGCTCGTCATGGATCTTGCCACACTTATCGGCGCCCACTACGCGCGCCGCTGGTTCTTGCCGACGCCTCTGCGTGCGGTGTTTGTCGTGGTCGGTTACATGGCCTTTTTGCGTGCCGCCCTCCACGAGCTCGCGCAGCCGCGCCTGACCGTTCCCGTGCTCGACGCTTCGGCCATCGGCATTTCGTTCGTCAAACGTGATGTCGACACCGCTGGCCAGACGATGTTCCTGCTCAACGTGGGCGAGCTGCTCGAGGACTACACGCGCGCCATGAGCGAAAACGAGCTCATCAACTCGCTGCTCGATGTGCCCGACAAGGCGCAAAAGGTCGTCGGCGACACCGAGGTAAGCGTTGCCGCGACCGAGCTTGAGCCCGGCGATCTGGTCGTCGTGCGCACTGGCATGTCCATTTGCATCGACGGTGTTGTCGAGCAGGGGAGTGCTATGGTCAACCAGGCGACCCTGACCGGCGAGCCGCTGGCCGTCGAGCGCAGCGCAGGGGACGACGTGTTCGCCGGCACCGTCGTGGAAGACGGCAGCATCTTGGTTCGCGTGCGCGCCAACACGGCTCAGACCAAGCTTCGCTCGATCGTCTCGCTCGTGCAGACGGCCGACTCGCTCAAGTCCGAGGGCCAGTCGCACATGGAAGACCTCGCTAACAAGATCGTCCCGTGGAACTTCCTGCTCGCGGGCCTGGTCGCGCTTACCACCCGCAGCCTCATCAAGACCTCAGCGGCGCTGATGGTCGACTACTCGTGCGCACTCAAGCTCACGGGTTCCGTCGCCGTCATGACCGCTATGAGCGATGCTGCCAAGATGGGCGTCATGGTCAAGGGCGCAAAATACTTTGAGTCGTTTGCCAAGGCCGACACCATTGTGTTTGATAAGACTGGCACGCTCACCGAGGCGCAGCCGCGCCTGGCTTGCGTGCTGACGACCGACGGCTGGAGCGAGGACGAGGTCCTGCGCCTTTCTGCCTGCCTGGAGGAGCATTTCCCGCATCCGGTGGCGCGTGCCGTGGTCAACGCCGCCCGCGAGCGCGGGCTCGAGCACCGCGAGCGCCATGCTGCGGTCGAGTACATCGTGGCGCATGGTATTGCTTCGTCCATCGAAGGGCGTCGCGCGATTATCGGCTCGGCACACTTTGTGTTTGAGGACGAGAGCGCGCAGCTCGATTCCGACATTAAGGAGCGCATTGAGTCCCAGATGCAGGGCCTGTCGCCGCTGTATCTGGCGGTCGATGGAAAGGTCGTCGGCGTGCTCGGCATCGAGGATCCGCTCAAGGTCGGGGTCCGTGAGGCCATCGCCGACCTGCACGCGTTGGGCGTTAAGCATGTCGTTATGCTCACGGGCGACTCGGAGCGCACGGCCGAGCGCATTGCTCGCGAGGCGGGGGTCGACGAGTTTAAGGCCGAGCTGCTGCCCGAGGACAAGTACGCGTATGTGGAGCGCATTAAGGGCGAGGGGCGCCACGTTGCCATGGTGGGCGACGGTGTCAACGATTCGCCGGCGCTCGGTTTGGCCGACGTGGGCTTGGCGATGGGTGGCGGAAGCGACATCGCCAAGGAGGTTGCCGACATCATCCTGACCGATACGGATCTTGCCGCGATCGTGCGCCTGCGCCGCATGAGTCAGGGCCTCGTTGATCGTCTGACGAGCTCCTACTCTAAGGTGATGCTCACCAACTCAGCGCTCCTGGCGCTGGGCATTACCGGCGCGATTACCCCGCAAGCGTCGTCGCTGCTGCACAACGGCTCGACGATTGCCTACAGCCTGGGCAACGCAAAGGCGTACCTGCGTTAGCAGACGTGTTCGCCCACGTTATCTGGCCTGCGCCCAGACGGCATCGGTGTCGTCCGGGCGCAGGTCTTTTGCATTTGGATGCCAACGTATGGGTTGATTCGTTTTGCGTCGACCATGCCGAGTCGCTTGCCGCGCGTGCGTTTATTGGGCAGGCGACGGAGGCGGGGGCATTGCTGTTCTTTCCGGTGCACATCGCCAAGGACGTACTGTATGTTGTACAGCACGAACTGAAGCGCAGCGTTCTTGCCAGCGGGGGAGCGCTCGGCGAGGCTTCTGCCCGCGCGATTGGCGATGCGGCGCTGGCGTTTGTTCGGAACATGACCGAAAACGCCACGGCCGTGGGTGCAGATGCGTCGGACCTTTGGCTGGCCGACAAATACTTAGCGCTCCATCGCGATTACGAGGACAACTTGGTACTCGCCGCATGCAAACGCGCCCAGGTCGATTACTTGGTGACCAACGATCGAAAACTGCTCGAACATGCCGATCTTGCAGCAAAGACACCTCGTCAAATGATGCCGATTCTTGCCTTGGCCGAATGCGGCGGCGCGGCAATCGGTTGACGCGAACTGTTTGCGGGCCTCTTGGACGACGATGCGCCAAGGGGCCCGCGTCTGCTATTTACAAAAGCTCGGCCTTGATGGCGGGACTTTCTGCGAGCTGCTCGGCTGCCTTTTCGTCGGAGCTGTCGAGTGCTGCCAGACTGCGGTAGACCCACTCGTTGACCTGGGTGTTCTTGACGCCTGCGGTCTGCATAAGGGTGCCTACCTCGCGGATTGCTGCGAACAGATCGGCCTTGGGACCCGCGAGCTCGACCTCGATACCGTGGTAGGCGGCCACGCCGCGGTTCTCACTCACGTGGTCGATAAAGCCCTCGACGGTCTCAAGCTGCTGGGCGAGAGCTGCATCATCGTCAACGTCCAGCGCGACGAGTGCGTTCGATACCGTGAGGGCGGGATGTCCGCAGGGGACAAAGCCCTCGATGACATCCATAGCTTCGGTAATGGTTGAGCCCAGGCCTGCGAGGGCATCGACGAGTTGCTGCTTGGTATCCATAACGGTCCTTTCGACGGGTCAATTTTGCTTGGCGAAAATATACGTGACGCGATCGGTAACAAAAGTGCGAAGTGCGGCGCACATTGGGGTCTTCACAGCTCGTGCATAGAACAGCTGTCCGCTTTCAGAACGTGGTAAGATAACACTCCACAAGCGGGGCTCGCCCCGTATGTTCCTTGAAAAGTCGACGGTTATCGGGTGTTTGCAGGCCCGATACCATCCAGACTTTCCCGACATTCGGGGGCGACTGGTTTCGACACGATAGCTCTGAGAGAGGAAGCAAGCCGAGGTCTCCTCGCCTCGTTAAACAGGGGTACCGTCAAATTGAATTGACAACAACTCTTCTTTTGAGCCTATGGCTCTCGCTGCTTAATTTATAGCGGCGCGTCAACCCGGTGATTTCCCCGACACCGGCGCGACGTCATCTTAGGGGAATGCTCCTGCGCACGTAATCGGTATGGCGCGGGCTAAGACCGAACCGGTTAGGACGTCGCGAGCGTGTCGCTGCGCGCAAGGCGTCCGAGACTAAACCAGCGACTGAGCTTGGAGATGCCAATCAGGGGGCTTTCGTGGACCGGAGTTCGATTCTCCGCGCCTCCACCATAAGTAACAGGCAGGTAGATATTCGTATCTACCTGTCTTTTTATTTCTAGTCCGTACCGCGGAGAATCGAACTCTGTGCAGGGCGCGGGCGTTAAGCAAACGCGAAGCGTTTGTAGCCCGCGGGCGAGGGCGGCGGCAGCCGGCCGAAGCCGGTGCAGCAAATACGCGGATTCTTCGCGCAAAGCTTCAGCCCAATATAGATGCGATGTTTATCGAATTTCAGCTGGCCTCGCCCAGCATCAACGGATCCCCCGTACCGCGGAGAATCGAACTCTATGCAGGGCGCGGGCGTAAAGAAAACGCCTCAGTGACGCAGAGTGGGACGCGTTTTCCCAATGACTGCCCAGGCGGAAACCGCATCCCGGAATCTAAGCTCGGAATGGGATACATTTTCCGGATGACGCCTCAAGTGGAAGCTGCGACCCGGAATCGAGCCGTAGAGTGGGACATGCTTTCCCCATGGCAACCCAGGCGGAAAGCGCATCCCGGAATCGCCCCTCAGAACGGGACGTGCTTTCCGCCAGCCGCCCCCTCAACTCCAAAACCCATGCGCCCTCCATTCCAAAACTGGGTAGAAGAAAGCCAAAACGCAATCGCAGGAGGTCAATATGACTGCAGAAGATAAGGCAAAGAACGCCGGCAAGGTCGCGCTCGTCTTGGAGGGTGGCAGTTTTCGTGGGCAGTTTACCGCCGGCGTGCTCGACGTTCTCATGGAGGCCGGTGTCGAAATTCCGGCGGTGTACGGCGTTTCGGCCGGTGCGCTCAACGGCGTCAACTACAAGTCGCACCAGATCGGTCGCGTCAATCGCATCAACCTGACCTTCTGCAATGACAACCGCTACATGGGTGCCGCATCCTTCGCATCCACGGGCTCCATCGTGGGTTACGACTTTATCTTCAACGATATCCAGGACCGCCTGGATCCCTTTGATAACGAGACGTTCGACGCCAGCCCCATCGAGATGTACGCCGTCGCGACGGACATGCTGTTTGGAACCGCTGCCTACCTGCCGGTCAAAAGCGCCGTGCTCGACCTCGATGCTGTGCGTGCCTCGACGTCGCTGCCGCTGGTGACGCCGCCGGTCGAGATCGACGGGCACAAATACGTCGACGGCGGCGTGGCCGATTCGGTTCCTATCGAGCATGTGCTCGAGGAGGCGGGCTTCGACCGTGCGGTCGTCATCGTCACCCAGGACCGCTCGTACGAGAAAAAGCCCTACGAGTTTATGCCTGCCGCGCGCGCCCGCTATGCCGACTACCCCTACCTGCTCGAGGCTATCGAGACGCGCCACGACCGCTATAACCTCCAGCGCATGCACCTGTGGAAGTATGAGCGCGAGGGCCGCGCGCTGGTCATCGCTCCGCAAAAGCCGGTCGAGGTCGGCCATGTCGAGCACGATCCGGCAAAGCTTTTGGACCTGTATATCCAGGGCCGTCAGGAGGCAAAGCGCCTGCTCGCGGAAATCCAAGAGTTCGTTGAGCGCTAGCGACGGCGAACCCTCAAAAAATGACAACAGCTAAAGAGTTGGAAAAATCACGGCTCGTGGATGACATGTGCAGAAACTCTGGTCGGAGCCAAAATACCTGTTGACTCGTACGGCGAGCGGGGTAATATGGACGGGTTACTTGCAGAGCCCCGTGAATCTCTGTAACAACACGTACTGTACATGGAGGAGTCTAAGTGATTTCGAAATCGACTCACTACGCCAAGCAGGGCGAGGTCCAGCGCAACTGGGTTCTCGTCGACGCCGATGGTGCTGTCCTGGGCCGTCTTGCCACCCAGATCGCAATGATCCTGCGCGGTAAGAACAAGCCCCAGTTCACGCCCAACAGCGACTGCGGCGACTTCGTTGTCGTCATCAACGCCGATAAGGTCCAGCTTACCGGTAACAAGGCCGACACGAAGACCTATTATCGCCACAGCGGCTACAACGGCGGCCTCAAGGCTGAGAGCTTCCGCCAGGCTATGGAGAAGCACCCGGAGAAGGTCATCGAGCGCGCCGTTCGCGGTATGCTGCCCAAGACCACCCTCGGCCGTGCCCAGATGACCAAGCTTAAGGTCTACGCTGGTGCCGAGCATCCGCATGCTGCCCAGAACCCCACGAAGATTGAGCTGGAGGCTTAAAGATGGCTGAGAACACCGTTGTCTACCAGGGTACCGGCCGTCGTAAGAACGCCGTCGCCCGCGTCCGTCTCGTCCCCGGCACCGGCAAGGTGACCATCAACAAGCGTGACGCCGAGCAGTATTTCGGCCGTCATCAGCTCGTTGAGAACGCCCTTGCTCCCTTCAAGGTGACCGACACCGCCGGTCAGTTCGACGTTATCGCTCTGTGCGATGGCGGCGGCATCTCCGGTCAGTCCGGCGCTCTGCGCCTGGGCATCGCTCGCGCTCTTCTGAACGCTGGCGACTACCGTGCTGACCTCAAGAAGGCCGGTTTCCTTACGCGCGATGCTCGCGTGGTCGAGCGCAAGAAGTACGGCCTCAAGAAGGCCCGCCGCGCTCCCCAGTTCTCCAAGCGCTAAGGTTTTATCTCCTTACGAGATACAATGTACAAGCGGGGCCTGCCGATTCCTCGGCGGGTCCCGCTTTTCTTTTTCGACTAGGGTGGGCGGTTGCATATCGCCTGCTAGGGAAGGAGCGATCCTATGCCCCAGAACATCTTCGGTACCGACGGCGTCCGTGGCGTCGCCAATGCCGACCTCTCGTGCGACCTCGCGTTTCGCCTGGGCCGCGCGGCGACCAAGTTCCTTGGTCCGGATATCTGCGTCGGCCGCGACACGCGTCTTTCGGGCACCATGCTCGAGAGCGCTCTGACCGCCGGCATTATGGCCGAGGGCGGCCGTCCGCACTGCTGCGGCGTTATCCCTACGCCGGCCGTGGCGCTGCTCACCGTCCAAAATGAGCTCGACGGTGGCATCGTCATCTCCGCTTCGCACAATCCGCCGGAGTTCAACGGCATCAAGTTCTTTAGCCGCAAGGGCATGAAGCTTCCCGATGCTGTCGAGGAAGAGATCAGCGCCTGGGTCATGTCCGAGGAGGCCATGGCTGCCGACACGCTGCCGACCGGCGCCGGTGTGGGTCACATCATCAAGATGAAAGACGCCCGCAAGGCCTATGTCGATCATGCCATCAGCACGCTCGACGGCCTTAAGCTCGATGGCCTGGTTGTTGCCGTCGACTGCGGCCACGGTGCTTCCTGCCAGACCACGCCCGCTGCGCTGCAGCGCCTGGGCGCCACGGTCCATGCCATCAACACCGATTACTGCGGCACCGACATTAACGTTGAGTGCGGCTCCACTCACCTTGAGCCCCTGCGCGAGCTCGTGCTGCGCACCCACGCCGATATCGGCTTGGCCCACGACGGCGACGCCGATCGCGTGCTGTTCGTGGACAGCGAGGGCAATGAGATCGACGGTGACTACATCCTGGCTATCTGCGGTTCCGACCTGGCCGCTCGCGGCAAGCTCGCCAACTCCGAGATCGTCTCGACCGTCATGTGCAACCTGGGCTTCTCCATCGCTATGAAGGAGCAGGGCTTCGAAATGGTTCAGACCGCCGTGGGCGATCGCTACGTTCTGGAGCGTATGCTCGCGGATGGCGCCGTCATCGGCGGCGAACAGTCCGGCCACATCATCTTCCTGGAGCACAACACCACCGGTGACGGCCTGGTGACGGCTCTTCAGCTGCTGGCCGTGCTCAAGCGCACCGGTCGTACCCTCACCGATCTTGCCGGCATCATGAAGAAGTACCCGCAGGTACTCGTCAACGTGCATTCCGACAACAAGGCTGGTCTGGACGATTGCCAGCCCATCTGGGATGCTGTCGCTGCTGCCGAGAAGGAACTTGACGGCCGCGGTCGCATTCTGGTGCGTCCGAGCGGTACCGAGCCGCTGGTCCGCGTTATGGCCGAGGCCGAGACGCACGAGCTGACCCAGCGCGTTGTTGACGACATCGTCGAGGTTGTCAAGCGCGAACTTCCCTAATGGTCAAAAACGAGTGCCAAGTGGTAAACTGTTAAGGCTATTTTGGTCGATTGGTATGTCCGAGGGGGAGCATGTTCACTAAAGTCCTAAGGTCTTTTGGTATGCGTGGTCGAGTCCTTACGCTGGATGCTCCCATCTCGGGCGACGTCATTCCGCTTTCCGAGGTAAACGACCAGACATTTGCCACCGGCCTTTTGGGCCAGGGCGTGGCGATTCAGCCTACCGGCACGCGTGTGATTGCACCGGCTGATGCCAAGGTCGAGGCCATTTTTCCCACGGGACACGCTGTTGCGCTTAACACGGTCGATGGCTTGGACGTGCTCATCCACGTTGGTTTGGACACTGTTCAGCTTGAGGGCAAGCACTTTACCGTACATGCGCAAGTGGGCGACATCGTCCATAAGGGCGATGTGCTCATTGAGTTCGATCGCGAGGCAATTGCTGCCGAGGGCTACGATGTGACGGTTCCCATCTTGGTGTGCAACTCTGTTGAGTTCTCGAGCATCAAGGGCTCCGTTGGCGTGCATGTCGAAGAGATGGACCAGCTCATCGTTGCTCGCGAGCGCTAGCAAGTGCACGTGGCCATTAGCCTACAATTCAAACACGTTTACGGAGGGCGCCCTTGAAAGAGGACGCCCTCCGTGGCAAGATGGGATTTGTCCGAAGCTAAAAGGCTTCGGGTCACCGTGGACGGGCAGGGGCCTCGACGCGGCTAGACACGAGACACATACATTACGCGACCTCGCCCTGGTGGCCGCACACGTTGGTTGCGGCCGACGCGGGCCGCGGGCAAGTGCTTGTAAGGGGAGCCTTGCCTCTCTTGTACGAGAAAGGACGCGTAATGAAGATCATTAAAGCTAAAGACTACGAGGATATGAGCCGCAAGGCCGCCAATATCATCTCGGCGCAGGTTATCCTCAAGCCCGACTGTGTGCTGGGCCTTGCCACCGGCTCCACCCCGATCGGTGCCTACAAGCAGCTCGCTGCTTGGTACGAGAAGGGCGACGTCGACTTTGCCGAGGTCAGCACATACAACCTGGACGAGTATCGCGGCCTTTCGCACGACGATCCCCAGAGCTATCACTACTTTATGCGTGAGAACTTCTTCGATCACATCAACATCGACCTGAACAACACGCATGTGCCCGACGGTTCCAACCCCGACGCCGCCGCTGCCTGCTCTGAGTACGACAAGATCGTCGCCGCCGCCGGTTACCCGGATCTGCAGCTGCTCGGCATTGGCAACAACGGCCACATCGGCTTCAACGAGCCCGATGACCACTTCTCCAAGGGTACGCACTGCGTCGACCTCACCGAGAGCACCATTCAGGCCAACAGCCGCCTGTTCGACAGCATCGACGACGTTCCCCGTCAGGCCTACACCATGGGCACCCAGACCATCATGTATGCCCGCATGATCCTGGTCGTCGCCAACGGCGAGGCCAAGGCTCAGGCCGTGCATGACATGTGCTACGGTCCGGTTACGCCTGCGTGCCCGGCTTCGATCCTGCAGCTGCACACCAACTGCGTTGTCGTTGCCGACGAGGCCGCCCTTTCGCTCTGCGAGTAGCGCGAATCCTGCACCTCGACATAGCCTTGCCTAAGGCCTCCGCTTTGCGGGGGCCTTTTTGCTATCCCTTTCCGCCCGCTTGACCAAAATCTTGCCGCAAGCTTGACGAATGCCGGATGTCAAACAGCTTGATTCATTCCATACCAGATTCTATGCAAAAATGCCACTAAAAGGTCGTAGACGGTAGCGGGTGCTAGGCGAGTTGAATGACATGGCTGAACCTTGTTCATTTGCGTTACACTGCCGCTTGGATGGAACAAGCTGACAAGCTCATTTACCTGCTTAAAGACCGATTAGTCGGGGGATTAATAACAATCGGCCCTCGCTGTACAAAAACTTGCCGCTTGCGTACCAAAAGACAACCTAGAACACAAGGTCGCTCTATTCATAGCGCGGCTTGTATGGTCTTGCGGTTACAGTGTCCATACGGTCGAGTTGAGGAGCGGGCATGGTAAACGATTTGAGCAGTATAGACGACCTCGAGCTGATGCCGCTGGGCGGAGGCTATATGGTGCGACGCGAACGCTTGATGAATGAGCTTCTCGCCAAGGGCCGAAAGGCCGGCATCGTGGTTCTCTATGCGCCCGACGGGTTTGGGAAGACCTCGGTGCTGCTGCAGTACACCCATGAGGTTAAATGCGACCCGACGCGAGGCCCTGTGCGGATTATCGAGGCCGATCGCGCCACTGGGCGCGAGGTGTTTATGCAGCTCGAGGTGGTTACCGAAGAACTCAAAGACAAACCGCACTCCCTTATCGCGATTGATAATGTGCCAAACCTCGATCAGCACGATACCGAAGACCTCATCGACAGGATTCGCGGCCTGCGCGCTATGGGGGTAGGGGTCTTTATCTCCTGCCGTCCTTCAAATCGTCAACTGATTCATGGGCTGGGCGATTCGGTTAAGATCAATGCGCAGATGCTCAAGGTGCATGCCTATGAGTATTCGGCGTGGGCATCGGCGTTTTCGATCAGCACATCGCTCGACTTTTATCAGCTCACGCAGGGCGTGCCCGAGCTCGTTTCGGCATTGCAGACGGGTCTGTATGGCCAAGGCGACGTAGCCGGTCTGCTCGAAAACGAGATTGTCAACGTATATGGCGCGGCACTTGTCGATCTGGCTTCGCTCGACAATAATGCGCTGTTTTGCGTGGCATGTCTCATGATTTTGATGGGCGAGGGCAATATCGCAGAACTCGAGGCTTGCGGGGTGAGGCTGTCGATGGTCGACCAGTCCTACTTTGTACGCGACTACCCGATCTTTGGCTTGGACCCCGCCGAGCGGAGTTTTACGTGTCTGGGCACGGAGGATAACGGACGCTTGCGCTTGCGTAAGTTGGTGGCCGAGGTTCGCCCCGAACTTGTTCCGAGGGCGGCCCGGATTTTGCTTAAGGCGGGTAGATGCGATGCGGCGATGGGCCTGGCGGACGCCTTTTTGGACCGTGATGCGGTCCTTGAACTTGCTGGGCAGTATGGGGTCGATCTGGCTCTGACGGGGCACGGGGCCGATATCTGCCGAGCAGCGCTGGGCACGATCGATGCCGAGGATCCGGCTCCAGAGCCAACGCCTGCCGAGGCGCTTGGCGTATATCTGGCAGCGGTCAGCGTGTCCAATACAAAGCTCGCTCGCTATATGGCATCGGTCATCGAGCGCGGGGGCGAACGGGCGGCCTGCGAAATAGACCCTGTTTCATGGAGGGTGGCCCAGACACTGACGGCTGTTTGCTATGGGGACAACGGGCTTGGGCTTCCTACGAACCTGGCCGTGCCAGAAATCGAGACATCCCATACCGCACTCGATATGTTGTCCGCACATATCGAGGTCAAGCGCTGCCTGACCGAGCGGGGAGATGACGGCGGCGTTCTACAGCAGCTCAAAACGAGCAAGGCCTACGACTGTGAGCTCGACATCGCGGGGATTGTTATACGGGCCGATAGCATGCTGGTGGAGCTTTTTGACGGGTCGTTTGCGGGAACCGACGAGCGCGACGACGAGATGACGGTGGTGCGGGAGGCGCTCGACGTACGTGGGCTTAAGGCGATGGCTATCTGGGTGCGCATGGTGTTGGCGGCACGGCGGCTCCTTTCCGGCCTGCCGGTAACCGACGACGCGGCATTCAACGAGCTCGATCGTTTTGCCGTGCGCATGCGCGACAACCAGATTCAGCTGTTTGGCCTGTTGCTAGAAGGCTGGCAGTCGCTGGCAGAGGGACGGCCGGTTAATGCAAAGTTTCGTGCGGTCCAAGTGCTCAAACTTGCCGAGGAGTCGATTGCGTACATGCGCGATAACGCATTGCTGCTGGAGCGCGCGGCGTATCTGCGTAACACCTCGATGGTTTCGGTGCGCGAGGAAGCGGAGCTACTCGATATAAGCCAGACGCAGGTTGGTGGAGCGGAGGCCTGGATGGTGGCGCTGCATTTGGCCTGTGCGGGCCGAGACAGCGATCTTGCGGCCTGGATGTCCATGAATCGCGCGGGGATTCTAGAGCCATCGTATCGGCTCTTTGCGCGCCTTGCCATGCATTGTCTGGGCGAGCCGGCGACCAGGATTCGCAAGAAGCTTCCCGTGCGCGAGTTATCGCGGTATTCGCTGCGCGACGATCTGGAAGGGGAGGGCGAGCGCCTGTTCCAGGCCGGCGAGGTTGAAGCCGTTGATACCATCGACCATATCGAGATTCGCATGTTTGGTGCGTTTCGCGCCGAGCGCGATGGGTTTCCCATCACGGACAAAATGTGGCGGCGCAAGAAGGCGGCGACACTTGCCGAGCGGCTTGCGCTGGGCATGGACGCGCTCGTCGATCGTGAGACGCTGGCCATGGAGCTGTGGCCCCATGCCGAGTTCAATAGCGCCCGCAACAACCTGTACTCGACGATATCGCGCTTGCGGTCGGCTTTGGGACCGACGCCGGATGGCAAGTCGTGTGTGCTCATCCAAAATGAATGCATCGGACTCAACGGCGACTACGTCAAGACCGATGTACGGCTGTTTGACCAGATAAGCCGCGAGGTTTTGGGAAATCGCACGGGTGCGCGCGGGCCCCATTTAGTTGAGCTGTGCCTTAAGATTGAGCAGCTTTATGCCGGGCCGCTGTATGTTCCCAATGGCTGTAACCCCACCTACTTTTTGCGTATGCGACGCATTATGCAGTCAAAGTACATCGATTGCATGATTAAGGGAGCAAATGCCGCTCTAGAAGAAAACGATCTGCAGTCGGCGATTTGGCTGGCGGAGTCGGGGCTTCGGCAGGAAACGGCGCGCGAGGATATGGTGCGCTGTGCCATGCGCGTCTACAGTGCGGCGGGGCGGCGGCGCGATATCGTCGAGCTGTACAGCGGGCATATGCACCATCTGAGGGAACAGGTCAATGGCGTGCCCGAGCCCGAGACGCGGCATCTATACGAGCGCTTGGTGGAGGGGCGGCTCAATCGCGTGCTGGTCGAGCGATAAAAAACGGGCGCCCGAAGTACTTGGGCACCCGTAAGCTTGCTATGTGTTGGCTCGCCGGATCATTGGCTCTTAGACGAGCTTGATCTTCTCGATGTCCTTGCGCGAGGACTCGCGATACAGCGAGAACTTGCGGCCGATGACCTGGACGACCTCGGCGTGGCAACGCTCAGCGAGCTCTTCGGCGGCCTCGCGGGCGGAAAGACTGGAGCCATCGAGCACGGAGCACTTAACGAGCTCGTGCTTCTCCAGGTAGGCGACCGTCTGCTCGACGGTGCCCTCGTTGACATCGGACTTACCGATGATGATGGCGGGGTTGAGGTGATGGGCCATGCTGCGAAGCTGCTTGACCTGGGCTCCTGTCAGTGCCATGGGTTCTCGCTTTCTATGTATGGGGCGCCCCGCGACGGGGCCTTAATCTACGTGAGCTGTCCCACGATAGCGCAGGAACGGCGCGGTGTGGGGCGCGTTTGCCCAGTTCGCAAAGAATGCGGATGCCGAGGTGATGGGCAGCTCGGGCTGTGAACGGGCTACGAGCGGGATTCAGAGACCGGTTCCCATGCAATAAACGCCCAGCGAACCTTACGGATATGGTCGAGCATATAGCACCCCTGCGGCACGCCCTTGGAGCCCGGCTCACCGGCATGGGGATTCTCGATCATGTGTTGGGCGATGTAGTCGCGCAGACGGTCGACCTTATCCTCGTTGCCATGCTCAAGCATGCGGGAAAAGTCCGCCACGCCTGCCTCAAGGCTATCGAAGGTATCGCGACGAGGCGATTCAAAGTACGTGACCTGCGGCAGGGCACCCATCTGAATGAGAATGTTAAAGGCGTACACAAAGCCATTGCTGCAGGTAACCGAGGCGCCGATGGCGTTCATCAAGTGCAGATCATAGCGCGGGCTGGAGTTGGCGACCATCGTGACAGCACAACGCCGACGAGCCGTTCGATTAAGCTTGGCAAGCGCATCTTTTAGATTGGTCGTCGTAACCGACCGACTGGCAAAGGCAACATCCACCGCTTTCGCGACCGGTCCAACCAAATCCCAATCATCATCCCAAGCAAGCTCAAGCGGTGTAATGCGATCCTCGAGCCCATAGTACTCAATGCCAGCATCAAGCGTGCCCAACATGGCAGGGGAAAAGTCAGCAGCAATCACAGGATGTCCAGCCTGAGCAAGCGGAATAGCAATCGACCCAGCTCCACACCCCATATCGAGCACGGATTCACCAGGCTTTAACGCCAACAGCTTGATAAAGTCCCGAGCATACGGAGCAGTCTCAAGCGGCCGAAAATGCCGAGCCCTTTTGTCCCACTCAAAAGAGTCATCAGCCCGCCGCCGACCAGCTTGCAGACGCATCCACTCCTGATTCCAATCAGCAGAAAGAAGCTCAGAGCGAGCATCCCCATCAATCATGGGCCAACCTCCTAGCAACAAAAAAGCGACTCCTCCCAAAAGAAGAGCCGCAACCAGCATATATCAGAAAGAACCGTTCCAACGCCAAACCGCCATACCAGCAAAGTGGGGCAGAAGCGAAGCGACTGCCAAAGGGATAGAACCCAACCGAGGGCCCGTTGTGCGGGAGCCCCGGGGAGGGCAAATATATAAGGTCGATCGCGAGTTCCGCACGAGCCGGAGAGCACTTAATGTGCTCTCCGTGCGAGTCAGGACTGTCCGAGCAGGCGACCTTATATATTTGCCCTCCCCGGGGCTCCTCGCCAGCACCCCTCAGCTAGTTCTTGAGCGAGTTCAGCGGTGCCGGGAAGCGTCCACCGCGGTGGGCAAGCACGGTGCCGGCGTTGGGGTTCACCGGCATGATGGGCGCACGGCCAAACAGGCCGCCGTACTCGACGCAGTCGCCCACGCCCTTGCCGATAGCAGGAATCACGCGGACGGCCGTGGTCTTGTTGTTGATGACGCCGATGGCCATCTCGTCGGCGATGATGCCGGCGATGGTCTCGACCGGGGTGTCGCCGGGGATGGCGATCATGTCCAGGCCAACGGAGCACACGCAGGTCATGGCCTCGAGCTTCTCGAGCGAAAGCGCGCCGGCCTCGACGGCGGCGATCATGCCGGCGTCCTCGGACACGGGGATAAAGGCGCCGGAAAGACCGCCCACGCTGGAGCTGGCCATGACGCCGCCCTTCTTGACGGCATCGTTGAGCATGGCGAGCGCGCAGGTCGTGCCCGGGCCACCGCAGGTGCCCACGCCGATGATCTCGAGGATGCGCGCGACGGAGTCGCCGATGGCAGGCGTGGGAGCCAGCGACAGGTCGACAATGCCCTTCTCGACACCCAGACGATGGGCGGCCTCGCGGCTCATGAGCTCGCCGGCGCGGGTGATCTTAAAGGCGGTCTGCTTAATCTTTTCGGCGACTTCCATCATCGAGGCGGAATCGGGCAGCGTCTCCAGGGCTGCGGCCATAACGCCGGGGCCCGAGACGCCTACGTTGATGACGGCGTCGGCCTCGCCACCGCCGTGGACGGCGCCCGCCATAAACGGGGAGTCCTCGACCATGTTGGCAAAGCAGACAAACTTGGAAGCGCCGACGGAATCCTGGTCGGCCGTGAGCTTGGCGGCATCGATGATGGTCTGGGCGGCCATGAGCACGGCATCCATGTTGATACCGGCGCGCAGGCTGGCGACGTTGACGCTGGAGCAGACGCGGCTCGTGGTGGCGAGCGCCTGGGGGATGGACTGGATAACGCGGCGGTCGGCATCGCCGATGCCCTTCTGGACGAGCGCGGAGAAGCCGCCCAGGTAATCGATGCCGAGCGTCTCGGCCGCGCGGTCGAGGGCGTGCGCGATGGGGGTGAGGTCCTCATCCTTGCAACACGCGGCGATCTGCGCCACCGGGGTGACGGAAACGCGCTTGTTGACGATGGGGATACCGTACTCGCGCTCGAGGTTCTCGGCGGTCTCGACCAGATGCTCAGCCGTGTGCGTCACGTGGTCGTAGATCTTCGTGCACATGCGGTCGAGGTTCTCGTCACCGCAACCCATGAGCGAAACACCCATGGTGATGGTCCTGATGTCGAGGTTCTGCTCCTCAACCATGCCGCGGGTTTCCGCGATTTCTGCGGGCGTGATCGCCATCCTTGCGCTCCTATCTGCCAAAACGAGCATAGTCTTTTCTATTCTAACGTGCCGCACATGCCAGGTGGCGCATGCGGCACGTTTTGGTGCTCGGTTGTTTCCGTTGTGTTACTGCCCAAAGACCTCTTCGGCGATGCGCGCGCTTTCGGCGGCATCCTTGGCGTAGTAGTCCGCGCCGATCTGCTTGGCGTATTCGGGGGTGAGCACGGCGCCGCCTACGATGATCTTGACGCCCGGCACCTCGGCATGAAGCAGCTTGATGGTCTCCTCCATGGCGACGACCGTGGTGGTCATAAGCGCCGAGAGGCCGACGAGCTTAATGTCGCGCTCCTTGACGGTCTTGAGCACTTCCTGCGGATCGACGTCGCGGCCCAGATCAAAGACGGTATAGCCGTAGTTGTCGAGCAGCATCTTGACGATGTTCTTACCGATATCGTGAATGTCGCCCTTGACGGTGGCCACGCAGATCTTACCCTTGTCGGCGATCTCGCCGGCGGGCATCAGGCGCTTGATGGTGTCGAAGCCCACGCGTGCGGCTTCGGCCGAGGCCATGAGTTGCGGCAAGAAGAACTTGCCCTGGTCAAAGAGGACGCCCACCTCGTCGAGGGCGGGGATAAAGTGGTTGTTGATAAGGTCCATGGCGTCGTGGTCTGCCAGCAGACGCTCGGTCTCGGCAGCGATTTCGCCTTTGCGGCCCGAGACGACCATGCGACGAATCGGGTCGTCGTTGCCGTCGGTGCCGGCGGTGCCGGCAGCGGGCACGGTGTCGGTCGATGCGGCCTGAGCTGCTGCCGGGTTGGCGGCGATCTTATACGGATCGGTCCAGCCGGCATAGCGCTCGATGTATCCGGTCGAGCCCTCGTCCTCAACGCTCAGGACGCGATAGCTGTAGACGGTGTCCATAAAGCGCTTGGAGCCCGGGTTCATGATGGGGGCATCGAGGCCCGCGCCAAAGGCGGCGGCCAAAAAGACCGAGCCCAGCAGCGGGCGGGCAGGCAGACCAAAGCTGATGTTCGACACGCCGAGCGCGCATTTGACGCCCAGGCGCTCCTTGCACAGGGACATGGCGCGCAGGATCTGCTCGGCCTGGCGTTGATTGGTCGAGGCGGTCATGACCAGGCAGTCGATGAGGATACGGTCCGGGCCGATGCCGTAGCGGGCAGCCTCGGCCACGATGCGCTCGGCGATGGCAAAGCGGGCCTCGGCGGTATCGGGGATGCCGCCTTCGTCGAGCGTAAGGCCGACAACGTTGGTGCCGTAGTGGGCGACCAGCGGGAAGATCTCGTCCATGATCTGCTGCTTGCCGTTGACCGAGTTGATGATGGGCTTGCCGGCGTAGCGACGTACGGCGGCCTCGACGGCGGCGGGGTCGGTGGAGTCGATCTGCAGCGGCAGCAGCGTGGAGCCTTGGAGCTGCTCGGTGGCCTGTTGGATAATCTTGACCTCGTCGATCTCGGGCAGGCCCACGTTGACGTCCAGGATGTCGGCGCCCTGCTCCTGCTGGCTGATGCCCTGGCTCACCACGTAGTCCAGGTCGCCGTCGCGCAGGGCCTGCTGCAGGCGCTTTTTGCCGGTGGGGTTGATGCGCTCGCCGATGACGGCGATCTTGTGGCCGTCGCAGGGGAGGTCCACCACGGTCTGGGCGCTTGTGACCGACATGCTGGGCTTGCGGTGGCGCGGACTGGGCGTGTGGTTATCGATAAGCGTGCGCAGCGCTGCCATGTGCGCCGGCGTGGTGCCGCAGCAGCCGCCCACGACGCTTACGCCGTCCTCAATCATACCGGCGACGGCCACGGCGTACTCGGGCGCCTGGATATCAAAGACGGTGTTGCCGTCGTCGTCCACGTGGGGCAGTCCTGCGTTGGCCTGCACCATAACGGGCTTGTCCGTAACGGTGAGCATGCGAGCGGCGAGTCCTCGGAGCTCGGCCGGTCCCTGGCTGCAGTTGATGCCCAAAACGTCGGCGCCGATGGCATCGAGCGTGATGGCGGCAACCTCGGGACTCGTGCCCAGGAAGGTGCGACCGTCTTCCTCAAAGGTCATGGTGGCAAAGACGGGCAGGTCGGAGTTCTCTCGGCAGGCGAGGACGGCCGCCTTGATCTCGGCAAGGTCGGTCATGGTCTCGATAATAAAGAGGTCCACGCCCGCATCGACGCCGGCGCGCACTTCCTCGGCAAAGAGGTCGTAGGCCTCGTCGAAGCTGAGGGTACCCAAGGGGCGCAGCAGCGCGCCGATGGGGCCGATATCGCCGGCGACGTAGTGGGCACCGGCTGCGCGGGCGCAGGCGACAGCGGCGGCAAAGACATCTGCCACGGTGGCGGTACCGTCGAGCTTGTGGGCGTTGGCGCCAAAGGTGTTGGCGGTGATCACGTCGCAGCCGGCCTCGACGTACTGTCGCTGAATGTCGGTAATGACCTGGGGCTCCTCAAAGTTGAGCAGCTCGGGCAGGGCGCCTGCCTTCATACCAGCGGCCTGCAACATGGTGCCCATGCCGCCGTCGAACAGCAAGTGCCCCGTGCCCTCGATGGCCGCACGCAGGCGATCGTCCTTAATGCGCAGATCGTCGATCGTGCGCGTCTTGTACGCGGCGCCGTTGCAGCGCGCGGCATTGACAGGTGCCGCCAGCGCAGCACCGTCCAGATCATGAGTGATAAGCGGAGTAAACATCGAGGGCTCCTAATGGCTGGAATAGCAGGTGGTGTGGGCGGCACGGAAGCGACAGTGCTCGCGCATGCGGCAGATATTGCAGGTGGGGCGGCTCTGGGCGTCGTGGACTTCGCCGTCAAACAGACCAATCACCGCGGTCACGCTCTTGGTGGGCATGAGCAGGCTGGTGGGCGTGACGGTAAGCCCGATGAGCCGCGTGGCGTTGAGCGCATTCACGATCGAGCGCTGGGCCGAGAGCGGGCAGTCGCCATAGCCGGGACTAAAGCGCCAGTTGCCGGCGAGCCCATGAACGGCGGCGTCCGTCTTGACCTGCTGGTCCATTTGCTCAACGGCGGCTTCTACATAGGCAGAGCATGCGGCGTCGAGCACGGCTCCCTCTAGGGGCTGCTGAGCTCCCGTGGTGCGCAGACGACGCTCGGCGTCCATGCCGAGGGTGCATGCCATGAGCGCGGCCATGCGGGCGTCCTTGAGATGTCGATAGATGTCGCGACCGCGCAGCTCAACGTTGGTGCCAACCAGACGGATGCAAGGCTCTCCCTGCTCGTCCACGCCCGTGGCATCGACGGTAAACACGCGCCGCACGCCGCGGGGCTCAATGTCCAGCTCAAGGCGCTCGACCACAAGCTCAATACGTCGTGACAGCTCGGGCTCAATCTGCTGGCCGCCGTAGCCCAGATACCGCAGCATCTCGGCACGGTCGACACGGGGATGGTGCGCAGCATCGACACGGTAAAGCGCCGGCGACGCAAGGTCGGCCGGCACTTCGACAGCGGTTGTATCGATGTGCGGTTTTTCCATTACCCCAGGCGCTCCATAATGGTCGCGGCGATCGCAGGACGATTCATAGTGTACAGGTGCAGACCGGCGGCACCGTGCTCCTTAAGGTCGCAAAGCTGACGGGCGGCATAATCTACACCGGCTGCCTGCAGGCTCTCGGGGTCGTTCTCGTACTTGGCGAGAATCTTGATGACGGGGGAGGGCAGCGACGCGCCGCACATAAAGACCATGCGGCTGATCTGGGACTTGCCCATAAACGGCATGATGCCCGCGGTGATGGGCACCGTGATGCCCGCCTTGTCGGCAAGCTCGCGGAAGCGGTAGAAGCACTCGTTGTCAAAGAAGAGCTGCGTCACAAAGAAGCTCGCGCCGGCGTCCTGTTTTTGCTTGAGGTATTCGACCGAAGCGTTGAGGTCCTCACAGGCAATGTGGCCCTCGGGGTAGGCCGCGGCGCCCACGCAAAAGCCGGCGTCGACGAGCTCGGGGATGAGGTCGCGGGCGTAGGCGTAGTCCGAGGCGGGCTTGTCGTCCTCGGTCGCGCCAGCAGGAAGATCACCGCGCAGGGCCAGCACATTTTCTACGCCGGCGGAGCGGTATTCGTCGATCTTGGCGGCGATGTCGGCATGCGTGCGGCCAACGCAGGTAAGGTGCGCCACCGAGGGCGTGTCGAATTCGCTCGAAATCATATGCGCGATGGGGGCGGTGGTGGCACCGTTGCCCGAGCCGCCGGCCGAGCAGGTGACCGAGACAAAGCTCGGCGAAAGCTTGCACAGATTGCCTGCCACTTCGCGAGCCGTGTCGAGGGTCAGCTCGCCCTTGGGCGGGAACATCTCAAACGAAACGGGTGCGGTGCCCTGGGATGCTGCCTGCTTAAAAACCTCGTCGACGCGCATATCGTGCTCCTTTAGATACTTAAATAGTGTGATGTGTTGTAAGGATTCTACAGCACCACTATGCCACGGTGGAGTTTCACTCACTATTTGGGGGATACCAATCAAAGATGCCTTGCTATCGACATTCCCTATAGCAGAGCGGCCAATCTAGGATGGGGCTATAAAGACTGGTATCTGATGCGAAATACCAGTTAATAGAGCCCCATCCCAAATTGACTATCCTTAAACCATGGGGAGAGGTCTGCAATTTATACAGTTGATTGGCCGTTGAGGGCGGCAACGCCGCCGCGATGCG
Organism: Collinsella sp. TF06-26; assembly: GCF_002232035.1. Taxonomy (GTDB): domain Bacteria; phylum Actinomycetota; class Coriobacteriia; order Coriobacteriales; family Coriobacteriaceae; genus Collinsella. The sequence goes on along the minus strand of NZ_NKXR01000010.1, from coordinate 2,339 downwards.
GTAACCTCATTGATTGGTTTCGTGACAGCAACATAACGGTAATGTTGCGGAAACACGACGAGCCTAATCTATGACTCGTTCGTTAGTAATCAACACCGCTTCTCACGCGGTGCCGATACGAAGGGAGTTCCGTATGGCCGAACTTACTGACCGCTTCGGGACCATGGTGTTCTCTGAGGAAGTCATGAAGGACTACCTCCCCAAGGACATTTGGAAGCGCCTTGCTGCAACCCTCGAGGACGGTGAGCCGCTCGACCTGGATGTGGCCAACGCCGTTGCCCACGCCATGAAGGTCTGGGCCATCTCCAAGGGCGCGACGCACTACGCGCACTGGTTCCAGCCGCTTTCGGGCATCACTTCCGAGAAGCACGACAGCTTCCTCGAGCCTAACCACGACGGCACCGCCATCACCAAGTTTACGGGCAAGAACCTCATCCAGGGCGAGCCGGACGCCTCCAGCTTCCCCAACGGCGGCCTTCGCGCCACCTTCGAGGCCCGTGGCTACACCGCCTGGGATCCCACTAGCCCTGCCTTTATCAAGGACGATGTCCTGTGCATCCCCACGGCTTTCTGCTCCTACACGGGTGAGGCCCTGGACAAGAAGACCCCGCTGCTGCGTTCCATGACCGCGCTCTCGCGTGAGTCCAAGCGCGTTTTGGCGCTGTTCGGCAAGACGCCAAAGAAGGTCGTTCCTTCCGTGGGCGACGAGCAGGAGTACTTCCTGATCAAGAAGGACGCCTACCGCAAGCGCAAGGACCTGGTCATCACCGGCCGCACGCTCTTTGGCGCCGCTCCCTGCAAGGGCCAGGAGCTCGAGGAACACTACTTTGGCGCAATCCGTCCTACCGTCTCGTCCTATATGAAGGACCTGGACAACGAGCTGTGGGCGCTCGGCATTCCCGCCAAGACCAAGCACAACGAGGTTGCTCCCTGCCAGCATGAGCTCGCCCCCGTCTATGGCGAGGTCAACGAGGCCATCGACCAGAACCTGGTCATGATGGAGAAGATGAAGCTTATCGCTTCCCGCCATGACCTGGTCTGCCTGCTGCACGAGAAGCCGTTCGAGGGCATCAATGGTTCGGGCAAGCACAACAACTGGTCGCTTGGCACCGAGTCCGAGAACCTGCTCGATCCGGGCGACACCCCGCTCGACAACCTGCAGTTCATCGTCTTCCTCACCGCGGTGATCGAGGCCGTCGATAACTATCAGGAGCTCCTGCGCGCTTCCGTCGCCTCGGCCGGCAACGATCATCGTCTGGGCGCCAACGAGGCTCCTCCGGCGATTATGTCCATCTTCCTGGGCGACCAGCTCACCGAGGTTGTCGAGAAGATCATCGATGGCAAAGCTTCCGTCCATGCCACGCGCGGCGTGCTCGACTTGGGCGCCGATACCCTGCCCAAACTGATGCAGGACAACACCGACCGCAACCGCACCTCCCCGTTCGCCTTCACCGGCAACAAGTTCGAGTTCCGTGCCTGCGGCTCCGAGCAGAACGTCTCCGACTCCAACCTGGTGCTCGATGCCGCCGTGGCCAAGTCGCTCAAGTCCTTCGCCGACGCACTCGAGGGTACGCCCGAGGATAAGTTCCAGGACGCCGCGCTCGAGTACTGCAAGAAGGTGCTGACCGATCACCAGCGCATCCTGTTCTCCGGCGACGGTTACTCCGACGAGTGGCCCATCGAGGCCGAGAAGCGCGGCCTTGCCAACAACAAGACCACGGCCGACGCTCTTCCCGCCTTTGTTTCCGATAAGGCTATCGCGCTCTTTGAGGAGACGGGCGTCCTGACCAAGGCCGAGGCTCAGTGCCGCTATGACTGCAAGCTCGAGAAGTACAACAAGCTCATGAACATCGAGGCTACCACGATGGTTCGCGAGGCGCGTCGTACCTATCGCCCGGTCATTACCGCCTATGCCACCAAGGTCGCCAAGGGCTTGGAGGCAATCCGTGCCGCCGGTGCCGATGCCGCCATGCAGTGCGAGCAGAACACGCTCAACAAGCTCTGCAACGGTATCACCGCCATCAACGACTCCATCAAGGCGCTCGACGCCGTACATCAGAAGGCCGAGGCTCTCGATGGCCAGGAGCAGGCCAACGTGTACGCGCACGAGGTCGTTCCCGCTATGGATACGCTGCGTGCCGCCGTGGACGCCATGGAGGAGATCGTGGCCGCCGACTACTGGCCGGTTCCGACCTACGACGACATCCTGTTCTACGTGTAGGGCGTAACTGACATATCGTCACGGTATTGAGCCGGGGTCCGCATCGCGCGGGCCCCGGCTATTTGTTCAAGACTTTAGTCTGCTGGCCGCGCAGCGGCCAGCTTTAAACCACCCGCTA
>NZ_NKXR01000001.1:373405-376101 GCF_002232035.1 Collinsella sp. TF06-26 | reverse complement strand
CGTGCTCGCCGTCGCCGGGCGCCTGCCGCTCGGGCCCGCTCCGCTTGCGGCCGCCTGGGCGGGCATCGTGCTGGGCAGCCTGCCCCTCTACGCGCTGGGGCTCGGCGTGGCCCTGCGCCTCGGCCGCAACGCCGCCATCGGCGGCGGCGCTGCGGGTATGCTCCTCGCGTTCTTCTCAGTGGGCGGGCTTGCGCACGGCCTCATGACCGGCGAGCTCACCGGTGCCCTGGCGACGCCCCTGGGCTGGGTGCCGCTCGCCTGGCCCGCGCGCCTGGGGTCGCTCGGGGTGGAGGCCTTCATCGACGCCGCACGCGCGGCGGGCCCTCTCCTTACGACTGCGCTCGCTGGCCTCGCCCTCACCCTAGCAGCCGCCGCCGTCCTTCTCGCCTGGTTCTGCCGCTTCGAGGACGGGAGGGCAGATGCGTAGGAGGCCGCTCGCCGCCGTGCTCGCCCTCCTCTCCGCAGCGCTCGTCCTGGGCAGGAATGCCCTGCTCGACGCCGGCTGGGGGGGTCGGCGCTGCGCTCGATCGCCGACCGCGTGCTGCCCAACCTTGAGATCGCCATGTGGGCGCCCGCGCTCGGGCCCGGCAGCCACGCGAGCTCCTACGCCGACGCCACCGGGGCGGGGGCAAACTACGTCTACCTGGTGGACGCGGCGGACGACAAAGGCAATGTCCGAGAGCTCCAGCTCATCATCTTCGGGCGGGAGTCGGACGGCGAGGGCTGGCTCGAGATCGAGGCGCACGGCGGCTCGGGCGTGCGCTACCGCGTGTGCGACGCGGCCGAGGCACCCACGGCTGCGCGCAGGGCTCTGGACCGCTGAGCGCGGCGCTAGTACAATTCCGACGAGAGTTTCAGGAGGTCAACATGGCGAGGATACTGGCAGTGGATGATGAACGGGCGATCCTCGACGCGCTCGCGCGCGTCCTCGGCCGCGATGGCCATGAGGTCGTCAGGGCGGCGGACCCGACGACGGTCCCGGGGATGGACCTCTCGCGCTTCGACCTCGTGCTCTGCGACGTCATGATGCCGGGGCTTGACGGCTTCGAGCTCGTGCGGCAGATCCGCCCGGACTTCGACGGCCCCATCGTCTTCCTGACCGCGCGCGTGGCCGAGGAGGACGCCGTGGCCGCCTACGGCCTGGGCGCCGACGACTACGTCCGCAAGCCCTTCGGGGCCGCGGAACTGCGCGCCAAGGTCGCGGCCCATCTACGCCGTGAGCGCCGGCCGCGCTCGCACGCCCTCTCCTTCGGGGAGGTGCGGATCGACCTCGGGGCGCGCGACCTCGCCGTGGGCGGCGAGACCGTGCCGCTCACGCCCACCGAGTACGCCATCTGCGAGTACCTCGCGCGCCACCCCGGGCAGGTCATGAGCCGCGCGCAGATACGCGAGGCGGTGCTCGGCTGGGAGAGCGACGCCGACGACGCGGCCATATCCATGCAGGTCAGTCGCGCCCGGAGGAAACTCTCCGAGGCCGGCGCCGATCCGATCGCGATCGTCTGGGGGATGGGGTACAAGTGGCAGCTCTGAAGATCGGGGCGCGAGGTCGCGGGGGCATGCCGCTCTCCTTCGTCATCGCGCGCTACTTCGCCTACGCGTTCGCGGCGGTCGCCACGGCGTGGCTCGCGTCGTTCATGGCGCTCTCCGCAGCGATCAACGCGGGCTTCGTCTACGAGGCAAGCTGGGGGCCGGCCAATGTGCGCGAGGTCGCGGAGGGCCTGGCACGCGACGGCGTCTGCGGGCAGCAGGACGTGCCGACGGCCTACCGCTACCTCATCCTGAACAAGGACGGAAACGTGCTGATGACAGACCTCGAGAGCACGCGGCTCGAGGACGCGAAGGAAATGGCTCGTACGGCACTCGCCGCGGATCCGGGCACAGTGGAGATCGAGGGCGGGGGTTCGGGCCTCACCTACGCTGCGTTCCCGCTCAAGGGCGGCGGGGCCTGCGCACTCGTCAGCGAGTACCTGCCGCAGTGGGTCTCGCGCGATCTCGCCAGCCTGCTTCCCAACCCGCAGAACCTCATGCTCGTCGGCGCCGCTGTGGGAAGCGCGCTCGCGCTCGCGCTCGTGGCGCGCCGTGCGAGCCGCGTGATCTCGCGCAAGATGGCGCCGCTCGCGGAGGCGGCGGGGCGCGTCGGCGCGGGGGAGCTCGACTTCGCGGTCGGCAGCACCAACGTGCGTGAGGTGAACGACGTCCTCGCCGCGATGGACGCCATGCGGGCCTCCCTCTCCGAGTCGCTCGAGGCCCGCTGGGCCGCGGAGCGGGGGCAGCGCGAGCAGATGGCGTCGCTCGCCCACGACCTCAAGACGCCGCTCACCGTGCTGCGCGCCAACGCCGACTTCGTGGCGGAGGAGCTGGAAGACGAGAATGACAGCGACCTCTCGGCCGCCGCGCGCGACATAGCCGGCGGTGTCGAAAGGCTCGACGGCTACGTGCGCCTGCTCATCGAGGCCTCGCGCGGGTCCGGCGGGGCGGAGAGGGCCCCCATGCGGCCGGCCGAGCTCTGCGAACAGGTCCTCGCCGAGGCCGCCCAGATCGCCCGGGCGCGAGGCGTGACGCTCGACGCGGCCACGGGCCCCGCTGTCGCGGGCGCGCCCGAGGCCCCGCTCGACCGAACCGCCCTGGCGCGAGCCGCCGCGAACCTCGTGGTCAACGCCGCCGAGCACGCGCGCTCGCGCGTGGCGGTCTCCTGC
>NZ_NKXR01000001.1:8573-373395 GCF_002232035.1 Collinsella sp. TF06-26 | reverse complement strand
TCGCGGGCGGCCACCTCGTCATCGAGGTGGCCGACGACGGACCGGGCTTCTCTCCCGCTGCCCTCGAACGCGGCTGTGAGCGCCTCTTCACAGACGACTCCTCCCGCTCTTTGCGCGACGGGGGCCGCCACTACGGGCTCGGCCTCCACGCCGCCTCCGAGGCTGCGAGCGCCCACGGGGGCTCCGTCTCGCTCGCCAACAGTCCCTCGGGCGGCGCGGTGGCCACCATCGCGGTCCCCCTGTGCGGGATCTGACGATTTCCTCGATGTCTACCTCGACTGCGATATGTCGCTCGCCGAGGCCGCGACGAGATGGTGTTGCGTCTGCCCCGCTTGGTGCTTCTAGCTCAAATTTGATCTGATGTAAGGCCCGTGCAATCCTGCATGGGCCTTTCTTTTGGCAATTGCTCGACTGATTCGTGGCTTGAAACACAAATTATCGAGTTGAGGAGACATGGGGTCATACAGCGGCTCTCAGAGCGCCTGCTGCACTCCCCCGCCATTACCCTGCGGCGTCCTCGTATAGAGCCCATCCTGCTTGGCGTTTCGTTGCAACAGCCCACTTGTCCACCGATCAAGTGAACTACTGGAATAAATACAGCGACACGCTTGTCCGTTATAGTCGCTATATCTGTGTTAATCGCCGCGATAAATACAGCCTGTACTCGGCTGCATACCAGTTACGCGTATGTAGATTCATATCGCGTTAATAAATCGGCTCAAGCGTGTGCAAAACGCGCAAGTAGCCGCAAAAGGCGATTATCGCGCAGGTAGATTTTTGGCACCCTGTTGCTTAAACAAAATTAAGCAATTGCTTAAAACAAAAAAGGTCAGGCACTAGGTGCCTGACCTGCAAACTTCTGGTCGGGACGACTGGATTCGAACCAGCGACCCCTTGACCCCCAGTCAAGTGCGCTACCAAGCTGCGCCACGTCCCGAAGCTTTTGTTTGTTGCTCTGCTCTCGCTCGCAACAGGGAGTATATTAACCCGAAACTTTAGACTTGTGCAAGAACTTTTTTACAAATTTTGAAGCAAGTCCAAAATTGTATCTGCGAGCTGGGGTTTTGTTAGTACGGGAAGTTCCTGCGTCCCTGCTGTGCTAACAATCCAGGCCTTATTGGTGTCGGTTCCAAAGCCCGAATCGGCGCGCGAGACATCGTTGGCGATAATTGCATCGCAACCCTTGCGGGCCAATTTGCGCTCAGCGTACTCGACAACGTTATCAGTCTCGGCCGCAAATCCGATCACGCATCGCTCGCCCTTCTGGCGCGAGAGCTCGGCCAAAATATCGACCGTTTCGACCAGTTCGATGCGATCCAAGCGCTCGTTGGCCTTTTTGAGCTTATGGTCCGCAGGGGCCGCGGGGGTGTAGTCGGCGACGGCAGCCGCGCAAATGGCCGCATCGGCCGTCTGGAAGGCGCTCAGGGCCGCCTGGAGCATCTCTGCGGCGGTCTGCACGCGCACGCACTCCACGCCGCGGGGAATATCGAGCGATGTCGGTCCCAACACGAGCGTGACCTCGGCACCGCGGCGTGCGGCCTCCCCCGCCAGGGCGATGCCCATCTTGCCTGAAGAACGGTTGCCAATGAATCTCACCGGGTCGATCGGTTCGTGCGTGGGGCCGGCGGTAATCACGATGCGCTTGTCTGCCAGGTCTTGAGGCGCGGGGTTGAGCACCTCACAGACAGCCTCGACGATGTCCTGGGGCTCGCTCATGCGGCCTGTGTCCACGTCGCCACAGGCAAGGTAGCCGCTGCCGGGTCCCACCACATGCACGCCTCTGTCGCGCAGCGTGGCCATGTTGGCCTGCGTCGCCGGCGCCTTCCACATGCCATTGTTCATGGCAGGCGCGATCACAATGGGTCGCGGCGTGGCGAGCAGCGTCGTGGAGATAAGGTCATCGGCAATGCCGTTGGCCATCTTAGCGATGATATTGGCCGTCGTGGGTGCCACGACCACCAGGTCGGGCTCCTGCGCAAGCGAAATGTGGTGGATGGGGTCGGAGGGGTCATCGAACAGACCTACAGCAACCGGCTCATTGGTGAGCGCGCGGAAGGTGAGCGGGCCCACAAACTCCGTGGCATGCTCGCTCATAACGACCTTGACGCGTGCGCCGCGCTTTTGCAGCAGGCGCACGATATTGCACGACTTATAGGCGGCGATCCCGCCGGTAATGCCCAGCAGGATCGTTTTTCCCTCAAGTTGCATTGAATTGTTGGGTGCCGCCGTCATCATTTAAGCTTCCTTGCTGGGGAGCACGAGCAGGCGGTGGCAATACGGGCAGTGCGTAATCTCACTACCGTCGTGGTTGAGGTCGCTCATGGACGATGCCTGCAGCGCGGTATGGCAGACCGTGGGGATGTTGCCCTGGATGGTCTCGACGGCCAGGCCGCGGAACTGCTTAAGCAGGCGCTCGTAATCGGTGAGCACGTCAGTCGGCAGCGTGGCGGCAAGGGCGGTGCGCTCCTTGGTGGCGGCATCAATCTGGGCCTGCAGGTCGGCGGCCTTGGCTCGTGCGGCCTTGGTGTCAGCCTTCACGCCCTCCTCGAACTTGGCGATGATGGCCTGCGCGCGAGCCTCGCGGTCAAGCGCTTCCTTATGATCGACGATGACGTCCTTGCGGGTATGCTCGATCTTATCCAGGCGTTTGGCCAGGGTGGCGAGCTCGTTTTCCAGATCCTGGACCTCGCGGTAGTCAGAGCCGTCGACGTGGCGCTTCTTGGCGGCCTCGATGGCGTTGTTGGTTTGAATCTCGGTGGTGTTGAGATCGTCGAGCTCAATGTCTAGGTCCTTGCGCTGGGCGTAGAGCTTGGTCATCTCGGACTTGAGCTTCACATAGGTCTTACGTTTGGAGGCGAGCTCCTTGAGCTCCGGCATATTGGCAAGTTCGCTCTTGTTGCGGGCGAGCTCCAAATCGATCTGTTGCAGCTTGAGTAGCGTAGCGCCGGCGCTCATAAGTTCTCTCCTTTTGTCACAGTCCACCATTGGCAAGGGTTCAGTATTTTAATCGCATGACGGGGGTCGACCCCGGCGTCAACTGCAGAGTTCATCAAGATATCCACGAACGGCTCTTCGGAGCGGTCGTGGCCGAGCAAGATCACCGGTAGCCCACGCAAAGCAAGGTCCTGCGCCACGTGGTAGCCGGCCTCTCCGGTCACAATAGCATCAGCGCCTGCGGCGATGGCGAGCTCTCCAAAGTCGCCAAGAGAGCCTCCCAAAATGGCGAGGGCGCGGCACGGGCGATCGGCATCGCCCCATACGCGCGGGTCGCTTCCAAACGCCATGGCGGCACGGTTGGCGAGATCGCGCAGGTTGCAGGCGTCGTGGAGGGTCGCGAGTGCGCCAAGACCGGTGAGCTCAGGCTCGTCTACATGCTCCAGCGAGCTCATGGGCTCAGCGCCCAACAACTCACTCAGGCTAACGCGCGCTTCGTGCGAGCGGTCCAGGTTGGTGTGAAGCGAGATGATGCTCACGCCACAACGAGCTGCCTCGTACAGCGCAGCGCTGCACTGGGGACGCGCGGAATCGGCCGGACAAAAGGCCTCGGGCGCCTTGATATAGATGGGATGATGCGTCAGCAGCACGTTGGCGCCGGAATTCAGGGCGCCGTGCACGTTGGCCCTGGTGGCGTCAAGCGCGCAGGCAACACCGGTGATCTTGGCAGCGGGATCTCCCACAGATAGCCCTACGTGATCCCAGCCCTCGGCGTCCGCCTTGGGGTAGCGCGCCAGCAGCGCACATTCAAGTTCGGAGACGATCATGCGGCACCTACGATCGAGAGCAGCGTCTGGGCGAACTCATTTAGGTCGGCAGGGTTCACGCGGTCATCGAAGGAGATGCGCAGTGCGCCCAGTGCCTGCTCGCGACCAATGCCCATGGCGCTGAGCACGTGGCTCGGGTCCATGTTGCCGCTCGAGCAAGCTGATCCGGCCGAAACCTCAAAGCCGGCGGCATCGAGCTTGATAATGAGCTCTTCGGAGTCCATGCCGTCAACGTAGATTGAAACCATGCCTGGCAGACGATCTGCCTGCGCGTAGTCGCCCATTGTGGCGTGAATGCGAGGATGGGCCGTAAGCGTGGAGTAGAGCTTGTCGGACAAGGTCTGCAGTTCCGCGCGCTCCTGGGCCACGTGGGGCGCCAGCGTGCTGGCGGCAGCGGCAAAAGCCAGCTGCGTGCGCAGATCCTGCGTACCGGCACGACGGCCGGCTTCCTGTCCACCGCCAAAGATGCGCGGACGCAGCGGCGTGCGGTTCTTAAGGTAGAGCGCGCCGGAAGCCACAGGGCCGCCGATCTTGTGCGCGGCAACGGTCATAGCGTCGACGCCCAGCTCGGTGACATCGAGCGGAATATGCAAGTAGCCCTGGATGGCATCGGTATGAAATAAGGCGCCGGCAGCATGTGCGGCGGTGGCCAGCTCGCGGATGGGCTGCACCACGCCGGTTTCGTTGTTGGCGACCATAACGCTCACAAGCGCAACATCGTCGCCCAACAGCTCGACAAGCGCGGCAGGCTCAATGTAGCCCGCGCGGCAGGGCTGCACCAGGTCGACGGTAAAGCCGGCGGCACGCAGCAGCGGCAGGTTGTCCAGAATCGAATCGTGCTCGATGGCCGAAACGATGACACGGTCGCGCTTGCGATCGCGCTGGCGAGCGCCCTCGGCAAGACCGAGCAGAGCCAGCTGGTTAGCCTCAGTGCCGCCGTTGGTAAGGATGATCTCGGACGGGCGAACGCGTGCGCCAAAGCTACGGGCTATCTCGCGACGGGCGACTTCCAGGCGTGCGGCGGCCTTGCGGCCGAGCGAATGCAGCGAGTTAGGGTTGACGCCGGCAAGCTCGCTGTCGTCATATTCGCGCTGCGCAAGGCGCGCCTCGGCGCGCATGGGCGTCGAGGCGGCATAGTCAAGATTCACGGGTATGCGGTTTTGACCTGCGGTCATAAGGGTTTATGCCTCCTGTGTGGCTTCGTTGCCCAGCTTCTGCAGCAGCGCAACCTCGGCGGCGGGATCTTCGGACTTAAATACGGCGGAGCCTGCCACTAAGACATCGGCGCCGGCCTTGACGACCTCGGCGATATTCTTAGAAGAGATGCCGCCGTCGACCTCGATCAGGGGCGACACGCCGTGGCGCTCGCACATGGCCTTGAGCTCGTGCAGTTTGGCGATGGTGCCCGGGATAAAGCTCTGGCCGCCAAAACCGGGGTTCACGCTCATCAGCAGCACGATATCGACGACCTCGATGATACTCTCGAGCACGCAAACGGGCGTTGCGGGGTTGAGCACCACGCCGGCCTTGACGCCGCGCTGCTGCAGGTGCGTGAGCGTGCGGTGCAGGTGCGTAGAGGCCTCGTAGTGCACGGTAATCATATCGGCGCCGGCATCGGCATACCAATCGACGGTCTCGTCGGGGTTCGAAACCATGAGGTGTGCGTCGACCGGCACGTCGGTGGAGCGCTTGACGGCCTTGAGGATGTCGACGCCAAAGGTGAGATTGCCGGTAAAGTGACCGTCCATGACGTCGAAGTGCACATAGTCGGCACCGGCGATCTTATCGAGTTCGCCCTTAAGGTTGGCCATGTCGGCCGAAAGGACGGACGGAGCGATTTTAATGGTACCCATGGTAGTAGCCTTTCTGCGCTAGTCGTTGAGCCCGTAGAACTCTTGCGATGGGACGCGGTCAGTGAGAATCTCGAGCGCCCTATCCAAAGTAACACCGTTGTAGAGCGTTTGCTCCACGGCAAAGGTGAGCGGAATGTCTACACCCAGTGAACGGGCGAGCTCGCTCACGCTGCGGGCCGCGACGGCGCCCTCGACCACCATATGTGTGCGCTCTTGGTACTCGTCGAGCGACACGCCGTTGGCAAACTCGTAACCAAAGGTACGGTTGCGCGAATGCTCCGAGGTACAGGTGGCGATGAGGTCGCCCATGCCGGCAAGTCCCATGCAGGTTATGGCCTGCCCGCCGCGAGCGTGCACCAGTCGGCTGATCTCGGCCAGGCCGCGCGTCATGATAAGGGCGAGCGTGTTGTCGCCCGCGCCGGTACCGGCGGAGATACCGCACACGATGGCGATGACGTTTTTCATGGCACCGCAGACCTCGACACCGGTCATGTCCTGCGACAGGTAGATGCGGAAGGCGGTTGACAGGAGCAGGTCCTTAAAGGTCTCCCCTATCTGAGGGTCTTCGCTGGCGATGACGGCGGCAGAAAGTCCGCCGCGGCAGATTTCCTCGGCATGGTTGGGGCCCGAGAGCGCCGCCACGCGCGCCTCGTTGCCGATCTCGCTGGCAATGACCTCGCTCATGAGCAGGCCGGACTCGGGCTCGATACCCTTGGTGAGGCACAGCACCGGCGTCTCGTCCGCGATGATCGGCGCCGCCCGATGGCACACGTCGCGCAAGTGCGTGGAGGGTACGGCAAAGATGATCGCATCGGCGCCGTCGAGCGCCTGGGCCAAGTCCGTCGTGGCGACAACGTTTTCCGGTAGCTCATATCCCACCAGATAGCGCGGGTTGCGGTGCTCGCCGTTGATGCCGGCGGCCGTCTGCTCGCTATGGGCCCACATGGTCACGCGCTCGGCTCGCGCGGCGGCAAGGCCGGCGACGGCGGTTCCCCAGGAGCCGGAGCCAATCAGCGCAACATTCATGACTCTCTCCTACTTATCGTCGGGCTCGGTGACGCGCTTGGTAAACGAGAGCTTGGACTCCTTACCGGTCATGAGCTTTTTGATGTTCGCGCGGTGGGCCCACACCACGGTGATGCCGATCATCGCCATGCAAAACTTAAGGCCCAGGCTGCTGTACGGAAAGACCGCACAAGCGGCGATGGGAAGACCGACGGCGGCGGCAAGTGAGCCCAACGACACGTACTTAGTGATGGCAACTGCCACGATAAACATGCCCAGCAGCGACAGGCCAATGGGCCAGTACCAGGCAAGAATCACGCCCAGACCGACCGCGATGCCCTTGCCGCCGTGGAAGTTGAGGTACGGCGAGAAGATGTGGCCCCATACGGCCGCCAGGCAGATGACGCCGAGCATCCAATCGCCGGGGGCTCCAGGCGCCATGATGTTCGGCGGAAAACCATAGCCCAGATCGGCGATGAGCGGGCGGGCGATGAGGACACAGATGGCGCCCTTCAGGCAGTCGAGTAGCAGCGTGAGCGCTGCCACCTTGGGGCCGGCCACGCGCAGCGCATTGGTGGTGCCGATGTTGCCGGAGCCCGCCTTGCGAATGTCGGTGTGATTAAACACGCGGCCCAGGATCAGGCCAAACGGAATCGCTCCGATGAAGAACGAGACCACGGCGCAGATGGCGGTCAGCAGAATCGGATTAAGCATCCTTTTGCTCCTTCTTCCTAAAGAAGAGTCGGATGGGCGTGCCGGCAAAGTCGAAGGTCGAGCGCATGCGGTTCTCCACATAGCGCTGGTAGGTGTCGTTGACCAGGTCGCTGTGGTTGACGAAGAACGTGAACGTCGGCGGGTTGACGCCCGTCTGGGTCACGTAGTGCATGCGCAGGCGGCGCTTGCCGTCAACCACGGTGTGGCCAAACTCGCGCAGGTCGGTGAGGAACGTGTTGAGTCGCGAGGTGGTGATCTTTTGCGAACGCGTCTTCTCGGCGGCGTCGACCATGGCCCAGATCTTCTCGACGCTGCGACCGGTGAGGGCAGAGATGCGCAGGTACTGGGCCCAGGGAGCCATGACGCCCAGACGGCGGTCGACGGTCTCCATGCAGGCCTCGCGCTTGCGGTCATCGTCGAGCAGATCCCACTTGTTGAGCAGCACCACGATGGCGCAGCCGCGCTCGATGGCAAGACCCATGACCTTCTGGTCCTGCTCGGTGACGCCCACGGAGGCGTCGACGACGAGCAGCGCTACGTCGGCGCGGTCGATGGCGCGCAGGCCGCGGACCATGGAGTAGTACTCGATGTTCTCGTATACGGTGCTCTTCTTGCGAATGCCCGCGGTGTCGACCATACGGTAGTGCTTGCCGTCGCGCTCGACGACGGTATCGATGGCGTCGCGCGTGGTGCCGGCAATGTTGGACACGATGGAGCGGTCGGCGCCCAGAATGCGGTTGAACAGCGACGACTTACCGGCATTGGGGCGGCCGATGATGGCCACGTTCAGCGCATCGGGGAACTCGTCGGCGACCTCGTCCTCTTCCTCGGGGAGCAGGGCCACGATGTCGTCGAGCAGGTCGCCCGTGCCGTGGCCGTGCAGGGCCGAGAGCGGCGTGGGCTCACCGATGCCGAGCGAATAGAACTCCCAGATGTTGTCGTTCTCGCGATCGGGGTTGTCGAGCTTGTTCACCAGCAGAAAGACCGGCTTGTCGGAGCGCTTGAGCATGCGGGCGACCGACTCGTCTTCCTCGGTGACGCCGGTGCGGCCGTCGACCACAAACAGGATGACGGCGGCTTCCTCGGCGGCGGCAAGGGCCTGGTCGCGAATGGACGTGGCAAAGACGTCGTCGCTCTTGAGCGGCTCGATGCCGCCCGTGTCGACGATGGTGAACTCGCGGCCGTTCCAATCGGCCGTGTGATACGAGCGGTCGCGCGTGACGCCGCGCGACTCGTGGACGATGGCGTCCGAGGTCTGGGCCAGGCGGTTAACGAGCGTGGACTTGCCCACGTTGGGGCGTCCGACGACGGCGACGATAGGTTTCATCTGCTCTCCTTTAATGGGTAGGGTCAGCGGAATTAGTAGAGTCGGCAGGCACAATGCCAAGGATGTGCTCCAGGGTATCGAGCAGCTCATGCGGCATGGTCGACACCACATGAACCTCGGCGCCGCGACTGGTAAGGCTTGCGAGTAAATCGTCACGATGATACTCGTCAAGCGTCATGCCGTCAGCGTTGAACATGAGCTTAGGCACAAAGAGCATAACCCCCGACAGGTCTTGCGGCAGCTGCTCCAAGATATCGCAGGCGACGATGAGGCCGGTCACGTCCACGTTGCCGCCAAAGTAGCGGTTTTTAATGGCCGTGACGATGCCGGCGAGGCCGTGCGGCGATTCCACAAAGCGCGCGACCGTATCGCGAGCGCTGGCGCCCGAGAGACACAGCAAGCGCTGACCACGGGCGGCGATTCCCTCGCGAACGCGGGTCAGGCGCTCGGCATCGGCGGCGATCACATCGTCGGTCTCGTCCAGATACGAGCGGATCATGCCGATGCCGTCGTAGTACTGCGGGTAGCCGTCGTAAAAGTCTGCCTCGGGCGGCTCGATGCCGGCGTCCAGATAGAACTCGTCGCTCATCTGGAAGGTGTGGCGGCCAAAGCGCTCGAAGGCACGGTCCTGGAAAGGCCGGATCATGGCAATGGTTTCGCGCGCAAGCTCGGGCTTATCGCTGTAGGACCAGCTAAAACGGTTCTGATGCTTGGTAAAACCGAGCGGCACAATTCCCAGGCTCGTGATCTGTTCGTGATCCTCGCAAAAGCGAAGCGTCTTTAGCAGTTCTTCGCCGTCGTTCATGCCGGGGCACAGCACGATCTGCGCGTGGATTTCGATGCCGGCTGCCATGATGGCCTCGAGCACGTCCATGCCGCGCTGGGCGTTGCGGCCCATCATACGGCGGCGGACATCGGGGCTCACGGCATGGACCGATACGTTCATCGGACTCATGTTGCGGTCGATGACGTTTTGCACATCCTCGTCGGAAAGGTTGGTCAGCGTGACAAAGTTACCCTGTAAAAAGCTCAGGCGGTAGTCGTCGTCGCGGATGTAGAGCGTGGAGCGGCCGCCCTTGGGCAGCATCGTCATAAAGCAGAACACGCAGGCGTTCACGCAGGTGCGCATGCCGTCAAAGATGGGGCCGTCGAACTCAAGGCCCCAGTCCTCTCCCGGGAAGCGGTCGAGCTCCACGGGGGTGACGCTGTTGTCGCGCGGGTCGAAAACCTCCAGCTCGACGGTGTCTTCGTCGGCCTCCCAGAGCCACACGATCATATCGGTGAGCTGCTCGCCGTTGACCTTGAGCACGCGCATGCCCGGCTCGATACCCACATCCCATGCGGGCGATTCGGGACGCACGTTCTTAACGAGCGCGCCCTCACCCGGCTCGGGGTCGCGGCTGCGCCCGTAATCGGCCACCTCGGTGGCGTATGCGGGTACGGTCTGGTCCATGGTTAGCGGCAAAGCTCCTTGATGCGCTCGACGGCGCGCTCGATGTGTTCTTGCGGGGTGGATGCTCCGGCTGTGATACCGATGTGCTGAGCGTTGGTAAACCACGCGGCTTGGAGCTCAGAAGCTTCCTCGATGTGATGCGTGTGCTCGCAGGCGTCTGCGCAAATCTGAGCCAGGCGGCGGGTGTTGCCCGAGTTCTTGCCACCCACCACGACCATGCAATCACAGCGGTTGGCGAGGGTTGCGGCTGCCTGCTGGCGCTCGCTCGTGGCTGCGCAAATGGTGTTGATCACGCGCAGTTCCTGCACGCGTGGGGTGATGGAGGCCACAACCTCGGCCAGGTTCTGCGCGGTCTGGGTTGTCTGCACAACCAGACCTACCTTGCCCTTGAGCGACAGCTCGTCGGCGTCGGCGGCACAGCTCACGACCTGTGCGTCATCACCAGCATGGCCAAGAATGCCCTCGACCTCGGGGTGACCCGGCTCGCCCACGACAATCACGCGGTAGCCCTCGCGCACCAGGCGCTCGGCCGCCACGTGGACCTTCTTCACGTAGGGGCAGGTGGCGTCGACCACGTCGAGGCCACGCTCGCGTGCGGCATCGATCACCTGCGGCACCACACCGTGGGCGCGAATGATCACGGTGCCCGAAGCAGCGTCGTCCAAGGTGTCTGCCAGACCAACGCCCGCCTCGGCGAGCTCGCGCACCACGATGGGGTTATGAATGAGCGGGCCCAGGGTGTGGACCTGAGCGCTCTCCCCTGCCTGCCGCGCGGCGGCCAGCGCCATGTCGAGCGCGCGCTGCACGCCGTAGCAGGTGCCGGCATGCGCGGCGATCTCGATGGTGGGGACGACCTCCTCAGCGGCGGCCGCGGCGGTATTCATGACATTCTCACCCATGGCTAGAACCTGCCCGGGTGCTCGGCGCACAGGTCGTCGCGCATGGCGTATACGCGGCTCATGGCCTCGGACTCAAACCATGCCAGGCGCTCCTTGCGCTTGAGCTCGGCCGGAGCATCGGATAGCGAGATGGCCTTGCCGGCACGGATCCAGCACTTCTTGGGGCGCATGAGCTTTTTGCCTTTGGGCGTGATGTCGGACCAGCCGCAGATGGCGAGCGGGTTGACGGGTGCCTTACCCATCTGGGCGATGAGCGCAAAGCCGCCATGGACCTCGGGCTTGATCTCGCGCGAGCGGATGCGCGTGCCCTCGGGGAAGATCAGGACGTCCTCACCGCGCTGCAGCGCATGCTGGGCGGCACGCAGGCACTTCATGTCGGCGGTGCCACGCTCGACGGGAATGCCACCCACGCGGCTAAAGGCCCAGCGCACGATCTTGCTCTTGGCGAACTCGGACTTAAAAATGGGGCGCACACGGCGGCCGCCAAAGAACAGTGCCGTCTCCACGGCCAGCAACTCGGCCATCGAGGTGTGGTTGCAGATGACCACGCTGCCGCGGCCTTCCTGGCGCTCAAACAGCAGGTCGACGTCTTCGACCTTCCAGCGCCACATGAGCTTGGAGAAGACCCACAGAATAGCCATGACCACGACGACGGTGCCGCGGATGAGCGCCGGGAACTCGGCGTAGGGGGCGTTGTAATAGTCCTCGGGCGTCTGCTTAAACAGGCGCATGGGCTACCTCCTTTGGTTGATGAGGTCCTCGATAATGCGGACGACCTCGTCAATGGTGTGGGCGGTGGAGTCGACGTGCACAGCGTCCTCGGCGGGCACGAGCGGGGCGACCTCGCGGCTGCTGTCGAGCTTATCGCGCTGCTTGAGGGCGTCGAGGGTCTCGTCGACCTCGGTCTCGAGTTGTGCGGGCGTGAGCGGCTGGGCGTCGTTTTGGTGACGCTGCAGCACGCGGCGGCGGGCGCGCTCGCGCGGGTCGGCGGTCAGGAAGACCTTGACCTGCGCGTTAGGGAACACGACGGTTCCGATGTCGCGACCCTCGGCCACGATATCGCGGTCCTCGGCGGCGCGGCGCTGGTGGATGAGCATGGCTGCGCGCACGCCCGGGTAGGCCGAGACCTTGGACACGTTGGCGTCGACCTGCGGGGTACGGATGGCGGCCGAAGCGTCCTGGCCGTCAATGGCCAAACGTGTATCCTCGCCGGTGCCGTTGGTAAAGCGAATCTCGATCTGCTCGGCGAGGGCGTCGATGGCCGTCTCGTCGTCCAGATCGATGCCGCGGTCGAGCGCGGCGAAGGTGACGGCGCGATACATGGCGCCCGTGTCGAGCTTATTAAAGCCCAGCTGGCGGGCGATCTCCTTGGCGATGGTGGACTTGCCGGAACCGGCGGGGCCGTCGATGGCGACGATCATGCAATGCTTCCTTTCGATGGTTGACGTGCTGGTATGGTTCGCGGGTGCTGGGGCGCGGCGGGTTGCCTAGCCTGTGTAGCGCTCGCGGTAGGTGTTGCGCTTGGGTGCGGAGCCGTGGCTGCCGTGGTGACGCGTGCGGCTGGCGGGCGTGTCTTGGGGCTTGCCGCCGTTGCTCTTGGCGCTCGCCTGCTTGGGCGGGATGCCGCCGGCCTTGAGGATCTGCACCTCGCGGTCGGTGAGCTCGCGCCACGAGCCCTTGGCCACGCCCTCGAGCTCAAGGCCGGCAAAGTTGCAGCGATGCAGGCGGATTACCGGATGGTGGATCTTGCTCAGCATGCGCTTGACCTGGTTCTTGCGCCCCTCGCGGATGATGATCTCCACGGCGGTGGTACCGGGCTTGACGCCTTGCGGTGCCACAGCCTCTGCCTCGCGCGCGTTGATGACGCGGCAGATTGCCGGCTGGCACAGGCCGTCGTCGAGCTCGATGCCACGGCGGAGCGGGTCTAGATCGTGGTCGGACAGCTGGCCGTCAACGAGTGCCTGGTAGGTCTTATAGACATGCTTGCTGGGGTGCAGCAGGTCCTGCGACAGGTCGCCGTCGGTGGTAAAGAGCAAAAGGCCTGTGGTGTCGCGGTCCAGGCGGCCCACCGGGAAAAGTCCCGGAAAGCGGTCGCGGGGGACCAGGTCGGCCACGCAAGGGCGCTCCTGAGGGTCGCTCATGGTGGTGAGGTAGCCCGTCGGCTTATAGAGCATCAGGTACACGGCGCCCTGGTTGAGCATGACGGGCATGCCATCGACCTCGATATGGTCGCAGTCGACGTCGACCTTGGTGCCCAGCTCGGTCGCGACCTCGCCGTTGACGGTCACGCGGCCGGCGGTCATTAGGTCCTCCGAGCCACGGCGGCTCGCCACGCCCGCGCGCGCCAAAAAGCGCTGCAGGCGCATGGTGTGCGGATAGACGGGCTGTGCGTCGGTTGCGGGTACTGCGTTGCCCATGGCGCGCGTCTCCCCTACTTCGTTAGTCCTCGTCATGCAAATCCTCCGAGGTCTCGTCGACGACCAGGGTTTCCAAGTCCTCGACTGCCTCAACATCTTCAACATCGGTATCGAGCAGTTCGCGCTCTTCGTCCAGGTCCTCGGCCTGCTCCTCGAGCGTGGACTGAATGCTGCGGCCGCTCAGGCGCTCGCGGATAAACTGACGCGACTGCTCGTCGGGGGCAAACTGCTCCAGGTCGGGCAGGTCGCGGGTGGAGCGCAGGCCGAACTTCTCCAAAAAGGCGTTGGTCGTGCCGTAAATGATGGCCTGACCGCGCTGGGGGTCGCGGCCGAGTTCGCGCACTAGGCCCTTGTCAACGAGTGACGCGATGACACCGTCGGAGTTGACGCCGCGGATGCCCTTGACCACCTCGCGCGTAACGGGCTGGTGATAGGCGATCACGGCCAAGGTCTCGAGCGCCGCCTGCGACAGCTTTTGCGTGTCCCAGCTCAGCACATAAGCCTCGACCACGTCGTGGTAGGCGGGATGCGTAAACAGGCGCCAGCCGCCGGCGACCTCGCGCAGCTGAAAGCCACGGTTGGCCTCCTCGTACTCAACCTTGAGCTCGGCGAGCAGCGATGCACACTCGCCGGGGGCGATATCCAGTGCGCCGGCGAGCGCGGGCGCACTCACCGGGTCGCTCGACACCAGCAGCAGCGCCTCGAGGGCTCCTTTGAGGCTGTTTGCCTCCAGCGTGGAAAGGGTTGACATGGTTGCCGCTCCTATTCGGTGAGCTCGGGGCCCTCGCCGGGCACGTATGCCTCGGCGCCCTCGACGCGGTTGATTTGAATGGTTCCAAAGATCTCGTCCTGGCTCAGCGTGAGCGAGCCACGCTTGGCGAGCTCCAGCATGGCCAAAAAGGTGACGACGAGCTGCTCGGTGGTGGCGTCGCCGTCCAGCAGCTCGCGGAAGGTGCAGGTTTGGTGCGCCATGGTAAAGCGGTCGACTGAGGCCACGGTCAGGTCGAGCGGCACGCGATGCGGCGCCACGTGCTCGGCCTCCAGCAAGAAGGTCTGGCGCTTGCCGTCCAGGTCGGCACAGATAACGGCCAGGCCGTGCAGGGTGATGCCAGCCAGATAGTCGGGCATGAGCCCTAGGAACTCGGGGTCGGGGCCGGCCACACGCGGATGCATACGGCTTTCGGCTTGCATGCGGGCACCGAGGGCCGCAGCCGCGCCTTTAAACTGCTTGTAGGCAATCAGGCGCTGGATCAGGACCTCGCGCAAGGCGTCGCCGTCGAGCGCGCTGAGTTCCTCCAGGTCCTCGTCGTCCTCGTCATCGTCGTCTGTCTTGCGCGGGGCTTCCTGGGGCACCAGCGAGGCGGCCTTGATGTCCAGAAGGGTTGCCGCGACCAGCAAGAAGTCGCTCGCCACGTCTAGGTCCAGCGCCTCGATGCGCTCGGCTTCGGCCAGGTATTGCTCGGCCACCTCGCTAATGGAGATGGCGCCGATATCAACTTTTTGGCGGGTTACCAGCTGCAGCAGCAGGTCGAACGGTCCGCTGTAGACCTGCGTCGACACGCGATACGACATCTTCGACCTCCTTTGACGGCGCCTTCGCGGCGCGGTTTGGGTGCATGTTGCGACCGTTTTGCACGGTCGACCTGTAAGTTTACCCTAGATGCCGGCGATTGCGAAGTCGAGCAGCCGCTCAGCCAGCGGATACACGGTAACGTCGAAATAGCGGCCGATCACATCGATGCCGGTCCACATAGGCAGCAGATACAGCACGATGATGAGTATGGGCATGGCGTATTGCTGCAGATGGTAGTAGTTGGTGAGCGCCTTGCCTTTGAG
Source organism: Collinsella sp. TF06-26 (assembly GCF_002232035.1). GTDB lineage: Bacteria > Actinomycetota > Coriobacteriia > Coriobacteriales > Coriobacteriaceae > Collinsella. Next base: position 358,130 of record NZ_NKXR01000001.1, on the reverse strand, counting down.
GAATGGGACGATGATCGACGAGCCATCGAGCGGCGGGATAGGGATGAGGTTAAAGAACGCGAGCGACAGGTTGACCACGATAAACGTGGCACCGAAGTTCATGATTTGGGACGCCACGGCAAAGGACATGCTTGCGTAGAGGTTGCCATACGCTGCGTGCATGAGGGCGGCCGCGAGGCACGCGAGCGCGATGTTCGATGCGGGACCGGCCGCGCTCACCAGGACCTCGTCGCGCTTGGGGTGCTTGAGGTTGTTGAGGTAGACGGGCACGGGCTTGGCGAAGGCGAATACCGGGCCGCCGGCCGCGAGCATAAGCAGCGGCAGGAGGATGGTGCCAAACGGGTCGATGTGGTTAAGCGGGTTGAGCGAGACACGGCCGCGCGAGCGGGCCGTCTTGTCGCCGAGCGCCCAGGCCGCGGCGGCGTGCGCGCTCTCGTGGATGACAATACCCACGATGACGGCGACAGCGCTTGCAAACAGGTTCATCAGGTAGCTGTTGGACATGGCGCTCCCCTAGCGGACGCGGCGCGAGGCGCGCGTGAGCAGGTAGTCGATCACAAACAAAATGACGGCGACGATGGCGTAATCCAGGCGGAATACGCCGCCAAAGGGCGATGTGATGACGCCGTAGCCGGCAATGGCGCTCGGTAGCGCGCGTGAAAGCTCAACGACAAAGCCTACGATCTGCAGCTTGGCGGTGAGGCCGCTAAAGCACAGCAGCACGGTCATCGCGCTCATAAAGATGCCGCAGATGCGGCACGCGATGGCGATAATGCTCATCGCCACGGCAGCGGCCTTACGAGAGTTCACGCGCGGTCTCCTCTTCGATCTGGGTGGAAAGCTCCAGCCATTCGTCCTCGAGCTTGGGCAGCTCTTGCTTAAGGCCGTTATATTCCCCCAGCGCGGCGTTGAACTTGTCCTGATCTGCATAAAGCTCTTCGCTCGCCATCAATTCCATAAGCTCGTCATAGCGAGCACGCTTTTTGTCGAGCGCGGCCTCGATCTTCTTGAGCTGGTTGCGCACGCCCTTGAGCTTTTTGTTGAGCGCGGCGCGGGCCTGGGCCTCGGCACGCTTTTGCTCCTTGGTCTTTTTGCCCTCGGCAGGCTTAGGCGCCGCGGCGGGGGTGTCGGCCTGGGCGGCGCTGGCTTTGGTGGACTTGGCCGCCGCGGGCGCGCTCTCCGTGGACGCCTCAGCGGCGGCGCGGGCTGCGAGGTCCTCGCGCTTGTAGAGGTAGTAGTCGTAGTCGCCGTCGTAGACCTTGACTTTACCATCGCGGATATCGATGACGCGGTTGGCCACGGCGCGCACCAGGTGCTCGTCGTGGCTGATCAGCACGATGGTGCCGGGGAAGTTTTGCAGGGCGTTCTCGAGCATGTCCACCGAGTCGATGTCCAGGTGGTTGGTGGGCTCGTCCAGGCACAGGAGCGCCTCGGGGGCCACAAGCATCTTGGCGAGCGCCAGGCGCGCCTTTTCGCCGCCGGAGAGGACGCGGACCTGCTTTTCGATGGCGTCGTTGTCGCTAAACAGGAAGGCGCCCAGCAGGCTGCGCTGCTGCGGCACGGTCCACTTGGGCGTGACGGTGTCGATCTCTTGCAGGACGGTGTTGGACTCGGTCATACCTTCAAGCGCGTGCTGGGCATAGTAGGCCACACCTACGTTGGTGCCCAGGTCGCGCGTGCCGGTGGTGGGCGGTTCCAGGCCGGCGATGATCTTCATGAGGGTGGACTTGCCGGCGCCGTTAGGGCCGACGAGCGCCACGTGTTCGCCGCGGTAGAGCTTGAGGTCGATGTCGCTGTAGATGTGCTTGTCGCCGTAGGACTTGGATACGCCCTCCAAGCCCACGACCATGTCGCCGGAGCGCGGCGGGTCGGGGAATTTAAAGTCGATGTGCTTGTGGCCTTCGGGCAGGATGACGAGCTCCTTTTTGATCTGCTCGATCTTGCGGATGCGCTCCTGCGCCTGGGCGGCCTTGGTGGGCTTGTAGCGGAACTTGTCGACGAAGACCTGCATGTGGGCGATGTCGCGCTCCTGGGCGGCGCGCTTGGCGCGCATCTGCTCCAGGTTGTCCTCGCGCTGCTTAAGGTAGCTGCTGTAGTTGCCGGTGTAGGTGGTTACGCGGCGGTTTTCAAGAGCGGCGACGTGGTCGACGCACGCGTCCATGAAGGCGCGGTCGTGGCTGACGATGAGGACGGCGCCGTCGTAGTTCGCGATAAAGCCGCGCAGCCACTGAACGCTTTCGAGGTCCAAGTGGTTGGTGGGCTCGTCCAGAAGGAGCAGGTCGGGATGGCGCAGGAAGAGCTTGGCCAGCGCGATGCGCATCTGCCAGCCGCCCGAGAACTCGGAGCACGGGCGCTCAAAGTCGGTGACCTTAAAGCCCAGGCCGGACAGGATTTTGCGGGCGTTGCTTTCGAGCTCGTAGCCGCCCAGGTGCTCAAAGCGGTCCTGGACCTGGCCGTACTCGTTTAGGAGCGCGTCGACGTCCTTACCTTGCTCGGAGAGCTCGGTGATCTGGGCCTGCAGCTCGTTGGCGCGCTCGCCCATGCGGCGGATTTCCTTGGCGGCGGCCATGACCTCGGCAAGGATGGTGGTGTCCTTTTGCTCCAGATTGGTTTCCTGCTCTAGGTAGCCTACCTGGCAGTCCTTGGCGTACTGGACCTGGCCGGCGTCGGGGCTGTCGATGCCCATGATGATTTTGAGCATGGTGGTTTTGCCGGCGCCGTTGGGTCCCACGAGCGCGAAGCGCTCGCCGGGGTTGATCTGGAAGGACGCGCCGCTAAAGAGGACGCGCGCGCCGAAGCTTTTTTCGATCTTGTCGACCAGGAGGATCATGGTGCCGCCTTTGACCTTGTGTGCCTATATGAAAAAAGGCCCCAACTTGCGTTGGAGCCTCATTCAATGCTCGGGTGGAGACGAGGGGGATCGAACCCCTGACCTCTTGACTGCCAGTCAAGCGCTCTCCCAGCTGAGCTACGCCCCCGTGCGAAGAAGTACTATACGGGAACTCGGACCACGATGCAAGGACATTTTTGGAAAAATTTTCGCGAGTGTCGGCGCGCACGGGACCGCGCCAGCCCGCGGGGCGCCTGGCCCCCGCACAGCCCGTACGCCGGCCGACTTGGCGCGTGGAACACGACGCGCCCCGTTCAACAGGGTTTTCCGTGCGCCGCCAGTCCCATTATCGGGTCCGATTGCGAAGCGCCCCTCCCCAGCGCCTCAGAACCATGCCGGTTTACTACGATAAATCAGGAATGTCCAACCACGCACGCCTTTTCGTGCAACCGGCGGGCTACCTACCTGCGGTTTTGCAAACGGAGAACACACGGTGCTCGGGGGTCGCCGATTCGTCGTAGTAAACCGGCATGGTTTTGAAATGGCATCAGGTTGATTTCACGCAAAAGTGTGTTGGAGCCCTGAATTAAAGGCCTTAAATTTTTTAGATCGCGTCTTTTCTGCGACGCGCCTAGAATTGCTGTTGATTAGCATCGGGCTTGATCTTGCGTTGTGCGACTTGCTCGTGCATGGTAGTATTTCACGTCGTGAAGCGAAGAAATTAGGTCTGAGTTGCCTTTGTTAGAATTGCATTCACTGTTCATAAGGGCTCTTGGCGCAACGGTTAGCGCAGGGGACTCATAATCCCTGGGTTCTGGGTTCGAATCCCGGAGGGCCCACCAGAGAGTTTTAAGGCCGGGCGTTACGCCTGGCCTCTTTGTTATTGGTGCTGCGGACTAGCTTTGCCATCCACAGACGTAAAGTTATTAACATTCATATTCATGATTAACAATGGATATGTAGCCAAGATGCTGCCCAGCCAACAGATGTGTAAATCGATTAATATGAAAATAGGCCCCAACTTGCGTTGGAGCCTAGTTCAATGCTCGGGTGGAGACGAGGGGGATCGAACCCCTGACCTCTTGACTGCCAGTCAAGCGCTCTCCCAGCTGAGCTACGCCCCCGTGCGAAGAAGTACTATACGGGAACTCGGACCACGATGCAAGGACAATTTTGAACAATTTTGCGGCGCGTGGAACGGGTGTGGGGCCGAAAGGACCCACGATGCCCGATCCATCTGGTCGCTTAATAAACAGATCGGTTTACTACGCTGATTCCCGGATTTCCGACCTCACGCTTACTTTCGCATAACGGGCAGGCGATCTACCTGCGGTTTTACGAGCGGCGAATTCGGTGTGCTCAGCCACACTCAATCCAACGTAGTAAACCGGCATGGTTTTAAAATGGCACTTAATTACTAACAGCATATAAAGTATTAAAATTGCTCACATTGAAATTATTACTTACCAATACCAAGCCAATTGCACAGAACGTTGGCCCGCAATCTGGTCTCAGCGCATCTCATCGCCTCGGTTTTTGGTTTGTAGCACAACTCCAATCGCTCACACACACTGTGAATGATGGCATCAAGCTGATCGTGATCATTGAGCATGTCATGGGTTACAAGAAATACGTCGTATCCCATGCTTTGCAATGCTGTCATTCGGGTGGCATCGTGGTCAAGCACAGCGCCCGATCCATGAATAACCTCACCTTGAAGTTCGATAATCACGGCCTTCATTGTTATTGGGTTTACGATGACGATATCGCCGTAACAGATTTTCTGACCTGCGATTTTCCGAGCTGAATTCGACAGCGGTGTTAGGTCGTTGACGAATATGTTTTTAAACTCCGCTCCGCCGGCACGCCTCGGATGACTCAGCAAAATGATTCCAGCAACTTCTAGCGGGGATGCAGCAATACCCATTACCTGCTGTGCGGCTTCGCAGAATTGTTTTCCCCACATCTCGCCCTTAACCTTCGCCGCAAATCTATGTAATTCTTCTATTTCAATAAGAGGCTTTCTCATCCAAAGCGATGTGCCCTTTCCGTTAGTTTTATTTCCGAATCCGTCATCCCGCTGCCCACTTTGATCATGCTCGCTGTCCTTCTGGTGCACCCGAGCATAGACTCGCTTCCATGGGGCCTCGTCTTGGTTTTCGTCTAGTTCAAACAGACTTTCTGTGGTGTACTGCTCTTCTTCTTCTGATTTTGCCCGCTCAAGTGCCATGTCAACCGCGGGCGATGGTTTAAAAACCGAGAACCATCCGCAAAATTCGTACATAGCCAGAACCAGATCGCATGAAGAAACGCTTCGAGTCATGGTGAATAGCGTATTAAGAGGGTCTGTGACGCTAAAGCCCATGCCCGTGTCGATGGAAACCTTCTCCGTATAGGCGTTGTTCCATCGGATGGTCCGTCTTGTCTTGGAATGCAGGTTGCTTCGTGTTGATGCTGCTGTGATGACTGGTGTCTTGAGAACTTCGGTTACAAAAGGGGCTTGGGATAGAGCTCGCCAGCCATCTTCGGAGCTAGGTAAGCGCGGGTAGAGGTCGCGCACCTGCGGTGGGCAGCGCCAATAGCGGAATGCAGTATTTGCGCAGACGATTTCGTCCATTTGCGCCTCCCCTGGTTTACGGCCTCGGGCCGTGCGGATTGCGGGTAAGGTCGATTATCTACTGGCACATCATGCGGGTAAGTACGGGAAGCTGACCAAACACTGACCAAAAGCTTGACGCAATCCGTTGAAAAGCCGCCATAGGCATGAACGCGCTGGTACAAGCTGTGAGCCAGTGGTCTCTGTCTCCACAATTGCACATAGATTACGCAGGGAATTCAATGAATGAACACAGACGCATTTTGCAAAACGCGCAATGACGACACCTAAGGTGAATTGCGTAACATATAACGCCTTAAGTGACTTCGCTTCGATTTTAGTGTCAAAAAGAAAAAGGCCAGAAGCTTAACACCTCTGACCTGCGGTTTTGATGGTGGGCGATACAAGATTCGAACTTGTGACCCCATCCGTGTGAAGGATATGCTCTACCCCTGAGCCAATCGCCCGTCGCCTTTCGGCAAAAGAGATACTAACATAGCCGCGCGAGGTTTTCCAAGAACTTTTTGCCCCCGATTTTAAATTCGTGCGCGTCAGCCGCGCCATGGCAAACGCCGTAACCACTAAAACCGCAGCTCAACGCTGCTTTACAGCTTGAACCACGACGTCTCGGGGTGGCAGCTGCGTCGATCAAGGCGATGCTGTTCAGATCATCGGGTAAAGTACGGGGTGCTTTCGGCACGATAGGGTCGGTTGCGTCTGCTGTACAGTTGTCAAAAGTCATAATTATTGATGCATGCTTCTCTTCACTGCTTTTAAGAGCAATCCTTCAGTGACGGTGTCTTTTAATCTCACTCACTATGCCGGCACATCTCTTCTCAATGCTGTCGGGAAAGAGCGAAGCTTCGGTAATGCCAATTTTACTCAACTCGTTCAGTATTGATACTTTCCTATCAGATGGCACTATGCAACGACCGGCTATTACGGGACTGTCTTTGGGCAGTGGACTTATCAAGTCATCAAATGACAAACATGGATCTTTCTCACGAATGTCATTTGGGAAAAGGATATATTGGCCAGACTGAGCGGCCTGTCTATCAAGATATCTAGTTCCGTAGACAAATAATGTGTCTTCGCAGCACTCCTTAAACCATTTTGCCTGATCAGTTGGTTCAGGGAAACTTGAAAGCACTAGATCACGTTGATAGTCAAAGTATGGTCTTGATATTGCAAGTGAGGCAAAACGGGACAGAAACTTTGAGTTCATAAACAGATGCCACGAGTCTGCGATTGCCTGGCAGATGGGATATTCCCGCTTATCTCCTCCTGGTCGCCTAAAGATGAATACTTCGCCCTCGTCAGCCACATTGCCACAGGCGAAATAGAGGGCAGCAAGCGCGTTTGAAGTGACATCTAATAGTCTGGTGGGAACTCCGTAGTGTTGGAGACAGGCTAAAAGATCAATCGGAAGCAATTCTCGTTTAAAAACATTTGGCAATATGCGGCAAGCAGTTTCAATGAAATCAGCCTCGTGCTCAAGGCTGCCTGGTATAGGGGAAATGGTGTTCGATCCCGGTTTACGCCAATAGCTGTCTCTTCCGATTGACGGAACGAGATCGTACTTAGTAGAACCTTGTCCTCGAAAAACAAATGTAGATTCATATGTTCTGGCGTCACCATCTATTGTTGGTGAAAGCTCGTTGATGTATTTGATATACGAGGCTACATCTTCAACCTCAACTTTAGTTTCATTAGACATATATCAATCCTTTAGTGGAGCAAGAGGCTTTATAAACGGCAGCATTTTGATTGTAATTATCTTATCGCTCTGGCAGATGGGGTTTAAGACTCAACATCGGTAACAGATTGTGAAGCTGTAGAGCAAAACTAAATAGTGCCGTCTCAGCGGAGGCTGGTATGGCACCAATCTCTAAGAAAATGAATTTGAAAAAGGCTTAAGGCTTCTGAAATAGCTGCTTTACCTCTCCCCTGGTCTCGCTTAAACGGGGTCTCAGCAGCGACATGCTGCACCTAACAGCACTGTCCCCAGTAGGAAAAGCGCCACAGAGGCGACGATCCAGTTGTTGTCGCCGGTCTTGGGGAGCGCCGAAGTGGCCGCGGTGTCGGGTTTGGACTTGGACGGCGTGGACACCGTGGTCTTGGTTGCTGTCGTTGTTGTCTTGGTTGTCGTGGCCGCGGGTTTCAGCGAGGGATTTGCCGTGGGCCCCGTGGTGGGCTCTCCAGCAGCGGAGCTTACATTAGCGGGAGACTTGTCCGTGCTATCGCCCAGCACGTCGCGTCCATCGGTCTCCCCCGCCGGAGGCGTGGCCACATCGGGCTCAACCACCACACGCGGTGCCGCCGCACCGGAGGCGTCCACCACGCCGCTAGCACCAAAAGCCCCACCAGCAGGCGTCACAAACCGCGCAGACACAAGTGACCCGCCCGTGCTCGCAAGGCCGCCGTCGGCACCGGTCGCATCGAGCTACGAGGCGTCGACGGAAAGCCGACAGCCGGCCGCACCGTCGCCAAGGCCCGCATCCTGCAGACACACGCCGTAGGCGCGCACGCCCGCTCCGGACCCGGCGCCCGCGGCGACGAAGCGCCCGCCGCCGCGCACGGCCATATCGCCTGCGATCACGCCGGCGACCGCCTCGTCCGTAATATCGGCCCCATCCGCCCGCGCATCGACGGTGCATCCGTCCACCACGAGCGCCTGCGAGACGTGGATCCCGCACTGTGAGCCCGTCGCCGTCAGGGTCCCGGTACCGCGAAGCGTCAGGTTGCCCCACACCTCCATGCCGCACAGCGTGATGTCCGCATCGGGCGCATGCGACTCCGTCACGGAGTTTTGCCCGGCAAGCGTCAGCACCAGGTCGCCTTCGGCGCCGATGGCCTCGCCCGCGTAGCCGATAAGCTCAAGGTGGTCGGCATCGGTCCAGGCCCAGCCGGGGCCCGATACGCCCGGCTCGCAGTACGTCGCGCCCGCGATGATGAGGCTCTCCGCGCCCGCGGCATAAGAAGGCCCGCCCAGCAAAACGCATAGGCAGGCCATGGCAACAATCGCAATGTAATGACGGCTGGTGTAGGACTCGGCAGCAAACATACCCGCTCCGATCTTCGCAGGAGCCAATAGAATGTGCACCAGAAAATGCCCTGGTAGCAGCAGCTATTAGTTTAGCGAGATCAATGCAGGAGCAAAGAGAAATCGCGTAAGCGATGTCCACAATTAGGTGTAAATCGTTTTGTCAGTCGGTGAAAGGAAGGATAAAATTACGAATGCGAGCGCCACGTCCTCCACAAGTTCTAGAATTTCAGAGACAAAGTCGAAGGGACATGTTAAGGTGCAGTCAGTAAACCTGCCCGGCCTCTGCTTATCATGCACACTGCGGGTCTTTTTTCAAGTTCTAGGAGCCGAGATAAGTTGGCGGCGGAACGCTTGTTAATCGGCTTCTCCGGATGCTTGCCGATTCGATCGCTCAGGAAGTAGCTCTTAGGGATCCCCGGGTCGTGCGGTCCGTTGCCAAGGTCGCAGTTGATGACTATGCCCAAAGAGGGACACGAGCACGTCGGTCAGAATGCGTTCGGTGGCCAACTTGGCGAAACCCGTCTACGGGCATGGAAACAAAACAAGCGACGCTGCTAATTAGTAGCGCCGCTTGTATCAAACGTCATTGCTCCGGTGAGCTTGGTGGATACTCATAGGTAAGCGAGTCGAGGCGTCCAAGTCTTATGAAAATGACAGTCTAACTCTTGGCCAAGCCAGAGACATATCCCAACGCGTCGGGAAACGACGAGCTCACGGCATCCAGCAGCACGAAGAGCTTGATGCAAGTCTTGCGTCGGACCGGCTTGTACATCATACCGTGCTGGAGGAAGTTTCGGTTAAGCTCGCCCTCTCGCTCGCGGTTGAAGTCATCTCCCGACCTAAAGAAGTAGTCCACGGCATCGCATATGTTGGCAAAGTCGATTAACGAAATGGCCATTGCGGGGAGCTCACCGTTACTTCCATCCGAAAGCGAACGGTTCAGTTTTTCATCTCGCGAGACCAAGACCTTTGTTTATGATTGTCCCTCTCATCTCGCCTAGGCCCACAGCATACGCGAAACAGCTCTCGGTCAATAAGCGAGCAAAGCATCATGGCACAGGGCTTATAGTGCCTCTCGCGGAAGAGCGCGACGGCCTCGAGAAAGTCAACTTTCTTGGTAACACTGCTCTCAAGGCCAGCAATAAGGGCGTCAACATCGAGGAATGAGAGGTAGACGGCATCGGCTTCCCCCAGCGTCGAGGGGCAGTGCGGCGGGGAGTTGTAGGTGAACTGGTTGTTCGTGATTGCCCAGCCATACGAGCCCCAACGCCTCGAATCCTCAAGGATGGCCTCTCAGTCGAGCGAAGCGCCTATCTCCGCTAACTGCTTCATCAAGGAGGCTAGGTTCGAGCAGATGGACTCTCGTAACTCGTCAAGAACACCGAACCAGGAGCTCAGTTGCAAGCTAAGCTGGTCGGCAAAGCTAAAGAGGCCTTCGAGGTTCTTGGTGAATTGCTCGGTCATGGCGCGCACGGAGTCCTGGATCTGTGCAAGGCCTTTGAGGTGCGTGGCGCACGCGGCACAGATGGCGTCCGAAGTGCTAGGAGGAAGCTTTACGATGGCGCCAGAGCCGGCGGCGGTATCGGCAAGCTTTATTCGCTTGACTCTGAGCAAACACCGCCCTGCTGTTCATTAGACAAAGTTAGCTCCTAACACGCGATATCCGAACGAGCCAAACTCGGAAAAACAAAGGGGCTCCGAAGATGATACTCCGGAGCCCCGAATGCTTGTGCTACGCGATTGTTCAAAGGACTTGAGAAACCTCTAACATGCCACTTCTTGCGCAAGGGCAAGAGCTGAGCCTATTGCAAGCCGTATTGTTTGAGAGACGAGTTCGTAGCACCTTCAGCCGTCGCCGTAATGAATGCGAAAGAAATCGTCCTAACGGTCTTTGCAACGAGAGGTTGCCCCCTGTCCCTGGCCGCCTTCTTAATCTTGCCCCACCTCGAATCGTCCTGAATCCTGTCGAGGAAGTCATGGCCTTTCCAGCTCAGCGAGCCGACGCTGAAAGTCCAAATTTCGTCATCCGCGTATTGAACGCTGTAGTGACCAAGGCAAAACTGCTTCGAAAGCGAGTTTGCTGGTATAAGCTATAGCTTCGGCAGAATATCCATCTATCTTGAGATTGATGGGGGCCGAACAGTCATAGTCGTCTAATTTCATGCCAGGATATTGGGGTTTCGTGGCATAAAGATACGGAAAGTGCAGTTTTCGGGGTTCCAAAAACCCTGCAACATCAGCCTATTCCAGGTCGCTCTTTTTGAATGAAGTAGATAGCATCATGAGCAGAACGTCGTTCACTAACCTGCCTCGGAAATTGCAAAGCGCGGTAAATGCGGTTTTGCTAAGGAGCCCCATCTCATCATCGTCGATTCGGCCCTTTTCCGGCGGGCAGTGAACGATAAGGCCGCATCGAGAGCTCTTGCTGTTGATAATCTCTCTAAAGTCATCTTTGTTTAAATATCCGTAAACCACAATCAGCAGGAGCGCATCCTTTACCTTGGATATATGTTTATCCGAAACGCGTTGTATGTTCTTCCTCTTGATCAGACCAGAGTCGGAAAGATCCTCTTCGAGATCGTGGTAGTCCTCGTCATTCGCAACAATCATTATCTTCTTGCCGTACAGCGCAAAGCCAAAGCGCCACGCCGCTTTACCGAGACGCGTGAAGGCTCCGATAACCATTGCGATGACCGACAGGAATCCGATGAATTCGAGCACGAGAGATATGGTTCCTTCAACAGAAAGAATGCCAGAGATTACGTTGTTGATATCCATCGATTAACACCTACTCAACATTGATGAAGAACGGGTTGCTCCAACGGACGCAATAGCCCCTTCGAATTACAAAACATTGAACATAGTGTTTTCCCGTATACGCCGTCTCCTCGCGACGGGAAGTCTTTTCTATGTTTGGGAGCTCGAAACCACCCCTAGGGCAAACCTTCATAGCTTCATCGCCGGTATTCGTGACCTGCCACTTTACCTTGCCATCTTTTACCGGCCCACAGTTCACTCTGTACATGATAGTGGAGCCCTTCGGTATGGGCGCGCCATCGTTTTCGAGTACTCGTATTTCTCCTGAAGGCAATTTGACCGTTGCCGTAATTGTTGCATTTGGCTTACGAGCCTGCATGGGGAAGCCTAACGGTTGCCTGTGCTGAACAGACAATGCGTACTGTTGATTTTTTGACTTAGCTGATGACGTGGTTCCGCACGAAGGGCCTCCCGATGGGAAGTTGTTTCCAAGTATTTGCTTCCAGACACTGTTGCCGGTTCCCTCATCCGCAAGATGCGAGAGGTGCTCGTTGAGTTTGTACACGAACTGGGCGAAATCGTTATAGCAGTACTTTCCGGCAAGGTTGTTTCCCTCTATGGCTGGATCCTCAATGAAGGGAACCTGGTACGAGTCGAGTTCATCAGCGTATGCAACCGCAAGGTTTGCCATTACCTGCATAACGCAATCCTCGATTGACAACCCTGCTTCAGGGAGGTTGTCGGCGATCATCTTCTCAAGGGTGATGCCCTTAGGGAACTTCACCAAACTTGGGCAGTTCTCCCTTCTCCACCACTTCATTATCTTCACTAGAGGCTTGTAATCCCCGTTGAACTCTTTGTTAACCTCAGTCGACCAAGTGAGATGCTCTTTTGGATTCGTCTGCCTCCATTCGCTATCGTCTTTCGAACCGATGTAGAGAAGGCCGTCTTCATCATTGACCAAAGGGACAACATCGAGATGGAAGTTTGCCATGTCAATGCCGATGGAATGCGTTTGCACTCTGACGTTCTTGTAGCACTCGCGCTCACGTATCGCATCCTCGAGCTCGAGCAAGACGCAAAACGGGGAATCGTTGATGGAGTGGTTTGTCTCAACGATGACGTCAATATCGCAGCTGTCAGAATCTTTCTTCGGTCGTATGAAGGTCTGCTTGGCGTATGAACCCGAGAGGTATGTGTCCTTGCATATAGCCCCATAGGTCTCACTTGCCTTAAGATGGTCCCTGAGATTTCGGTGAAGTCGACTCGCTTCATCAATGGTGCTCTTGCTGGGATTGATGTCCTTCAAGAATGATTCAAAGTCTGCGCTATTTGTCATATAACCGCCTTTCCAAACAGATGTTCTAGTGTCTGACATTATAACAACCGTGCTTTAAAAATGTGGTTTTTAGAGCCATTGCTAGGCACAAGATGTTGCGGTCTCATTCCATCCGTACGATTCAGGAGCTGTCTGGCAAGCAGGAGGACAGAATGGAGCCTCAAAGCCTCCTTGAAGTCATTGAGATTCTTGTCGATTTTCGAAACATTTGCGCGCGACGATCGGCTTTGCTGTGCAAGGCCGCGCGGGCGCGATTTAAGCAATATGCTCCACTCGCTCGAGAGGGTTTTGCCCACAAGCGAGATGCCGGAACTCGTCAATGAGCTCGACTCTGTACTACTGAAGCATCCTACATGTCTACAGCAGAATCACGCTGGAAATCGCAAAAACAATGGTGGCTTTTTTAAGGCCGCTATGAGCCAAAGCTGCCAAAGAGCAACAAACTAACTACAAACCATTGGCCTGCAAAAGCCCCGTGCATTGCAGCCAGCAGCGGTCTGCAATGCACGGGCCTGCCGTTGTGCTATGTACGTGAGATTCATACAGTGGTCTACTGCCCCTGTGCCCTGTACATGCCCTCGGTTGCCTCATGGGTGCCGCCCGGACGGGTCCGCCCCCGAGAAGCCGCATGAAGGCGAAGAGGAAGGCGAGCAGAATGGCCTTCCTGCTGCACCTGATTGGAATGGGCATGGGACTGTGCACGCTCGTCGTCTACGCTTGCATCAAGGTTGGGGCTGAAAGCGAAGCGGCTGACTATGCGGGCTGATCAGTGAGCGTCAAACTGTTCGGAACCGAATGGAAAAAGAGAGGCCCTTTGCAAAAAGGACCTCTCTGCTGAAAGCATTCTAGAGAGCAGCCTTGGATTACCTTAAGGTAACTGTAGCGAAATCTTTTCCTTGACTTTGGTTGCCATGGCGTAGGACTTAGCGGTTTTGGATGTTCCGCCAAGGGCCAGATAAACATCCAAAACCATGTCCGCAACTTCTTGAATAATTTCATCCGACAGCTTGTCAAGGTCGAGTTTCTCTATGTCACCGAACGTCAGGTTATCTTTTTTGGACAAGATGGAAGCAACGCCCATTATCACGTAAAATCGTATGTCGCTTATTTGGGACCCTTCTAAGTCTCTCTTAATTTGCGGAAACCTCAAGCAAACCTGTTTTCCAAGGCTAGCGGCTCTGTAGTAAGCCTCAAGGTTGCCATCCTGCCCAAATATTTTCTTATACTGAGCCTCGTCAGACAAAAGCGTCGACGGTCTTGCTCTTGCCTGATCCGGTCTGCCGAGAAGTATCGACATCATGCATTGCGCAAGAAAGGAGAGGGTTACGATCTCCTCCCTCTTCCTCCCCTGGTTTTTGTAATAGTTCTTCCGCCTTTCGTAATACAACCCATTTCTTTTCATGTAGAGTTCGATTTGAATATGGATTTGGTCAGTAGCGCGAAGCGATGTCTTTTTCACCTGAGTTTGGTTGTTCGTCGCCAGTATCACTCTGTTTCTGGTCTCATCGCTTCCGGGCACAAGGATTTTTACCATCACATTTCTGGAATCTTCGGCGTCTTCCGTACGAGACTCCATAAATTTGTATATTTCATATGACGTTTGAAGTCCATTAACGATGCGAGGCTCTTCCATTTTCACTTCTGCTCCTGCTATTTGATAGGCTTCAGAAGCCAGTATCGTTACTCCGTTGTTGAGCCACCAGAAATCGTCTTCGCTAGGATGCTCCAACGTTTCCCTGATTCCTTTGTTGACTGAAACATTTCCCTCGTAATCTCTGACGTTCGCCTCGAAAAGATAGCTACGGAGCTGCCCCTGGTCGTCAGTGAGGAAGCGGTAGTAATCCGACAAAGACACCAGGCCAAAGACGTCCGTTCTCTGAGGAACCGACGCATAGGACCCCGAAAAACGCATAACAAGCCCGCTCTCTGCGGGAGGCGACCAGATGCGCATCAATTCGTCTGCTCCAACTAAAACGCACGAAGAGCTAAATCGGCTTACGCCGACGATTTCGTCAATGGCGGCCGGAAGCTGCTCTTTCTGAATCTTAACGCCGTCCGATGGTGAATCCGCATTCGCGATGTACACGAACTTCATTCGGATTTCGTTTCCGGCCATCGCTGCTGCTTGAATCGCTTCTCTTATTCTTCTAAAAGTATCGATAACACGTTCGGAATATTTATCATTGAATTCATTTAAATTTATACCGAATGTTAGAAGGTCATTACAGGTGTCCTTCCACTTCAAGAACACGTCTTCTTTGAATGATTTTGAAACCTTGGTCTGAAGAATAACTATTTCAACCCTTGATCCACGATTGATGTAGTCTTTAATCTGGACGTCCTCACTCAAGAAATTATTGTTGGCAAAGATGTAGATCGCATCGCAGCCCCCGTCTCGCGACCCTCCAATGAGCCCTTCCGCTATCTCATCGTCGTCAAGGTCGTATGGAGCCATGTATCGAGAAGAGGCCAACAGTTCAAAGTAGTCCCCTTTAGAACTATACTCAGCCTGCTTAGAGAATTCGTCCGAAATGAATCCATCTATCAGAATCTGGCTGTTAGTTGGCATTCTTCCTCCATCCAAAGATGAATAAACTAATGAAATGATATGACTTTTATGATTTTAGTGTAAACACCAAAACAGCCGCGTCTTAACACCCTGATAAGCTTTGGGCAAAACTATCGCAACGCCTTATTCAACAGGAGGTTGCGATGACGCGGGCAAACATAGAACACAGGAACATGTGGGCAGATCACATCGAACGCTGCCTCTCGTCCAGTATGTGTGTGGGACTGGTGTAGGCTCAACCACGTAAGCAGGCCCTGCCTTTACAGGTGGCTGGCCAAGTTCAGGGATGAGGGGCCCGGGCGCTTCCCATGCAGGAATGCCGCCACGATGGATTGGCTCGAGATCGCCAGTTACGGCCTGGCGGATGCAAAGGGCATCGTGCCAGTGGTGAGCAGCGCTTCGGATAGCGCGGTAGCCTCGGCTGCCAAGTGCGGCGATGTCGTTGTGAACTCGTTCACCACCCCCGACCGTGTGCTCATGTCACGACATTCCACCGACATGCGTGCCAGCATTCAGCGCCTTGCTGTCTGTGGTAGCGGAAAACTGAACACTTCGGCTTGACCATTTAGGGCACAAAGGCAGGCACGCCAACCATCACAATCGACTACCTTGGTTGCTGCCTAGAAATATCAACCAGGGAGGTCGGAAAGGTGTGATCAGCATGTCCACGGTTCATTCTATACGGCAGATGAGGAAGCGGGTCGACTCGATATCCGAGAATGCCTGAAAAACGGGCGTGTCGCGTAACACGGTGTACACCAAGCTGAAGAGCCCGACCTCACGCCACCCATCCTGGTGCGCAGGCGGGGCGACAGGTTGCTCAACGCCTACCGGGGTGTGTTTTGCGCACGGCTAGACGAGGGCTCGAGGCAGTGGCGTAAGCATCGCCACACCGCGCGCAGGATATGGCTCGCCTCTGCCCTCGAGGTGGACCGCATGAGCGCGAGCCAAGTGTCGAGGATCTGCGAGTTGTCCGACGCGATCGTTGAGGACATGCAGACCAGGGGCCTCTCTGATACGGCCTTTCCCTACGTCTGGCACGATGCGATCCGCATTAAATGCAGAGATCCGGGCCACGCCTCCTCGTGCGCGATCGTCACCGCCATCGGCGCCTGCTTAGATGGCGGTGACGATCGCTCGGGCTCGATGCCGTTGACACGGAGTCCTATGCCGGATGGTTGACGTTTCTGCGCTCGTTGCGCGAGCGGGGTGTTGAAGGAGTCGTCTGCGTAACCTCCATATCACTCCTTCTCGCACACAGCGCAGATTACCAGGGTGCGCTCATCAACCCAGCTGGAGAGCACCTTGCGGCTCGGGTATCCCATGGCCCCTATCGTGCGCGCCAGACTTTTCCCGTGCCCCGAGTAGTGATCGACCGCATTCCGCTTCTCCTCATCGGAATACCTCGGCCTGCGATGCTCCCCTTCCAGGAACTCATCGCCGCCGAGCTGGTATTCCTTCCGCCGGTTGTGGGGTGTGACACGGCTGGGTTAGCCGAGCTCTGCTATGGTGTCGGCCGTGCTGCATCCGAAACCGGCGAACGTCTCGTTGGCTTTCGCCTTTTGTTCTGCGCTGTAAATCCGTATGATCCTGCCGGTCCTCTTTTGGTCCAGGATTTCCTCCGCAGTTCCAAGGGGCTAGATGGATAAATCAGGCAGGGCCATTACAGCGCTACGTGTTGAAAACTAGGCCAGCGAAGAGAACTTTGTGAAACGTTTTGTGAAGCGCGGCAGGACGAAGCTACCCCTCGGCAGAGGCGTCTCAACCGCCGGCGGGAACGTCGACACAGCTTTCAAGGTAGCTCTTCATGATGTCTTCCAATGTGGGCACGCGCCCTTCGGCCAATATGCCCAAGGCATCCAGCACATCGAATACGGCGGTTGCGTCATCGGCCCCGAGAAGGTCTTTGTTGCACTGGTTCAACCTCGCATCGAGCACAGTATGCCCGCGCCGCGCGGCCACCCTTGCAAGGGCATCGCCATCGGCAATCAGTGGGTGCCTTTGGATTTCGAAAACCAGCCCATACTCTTCGCCGGGCTTTCTGGAATCGAGATCAAACGCGAGTCCGATCTCTTGGACAACGAGCCATGTTTCGGCATATAGCTTCCCCGCCTCATCCAAGAATAGCCTCGTCATAGCGGGCACGAAATCCCCATACCCAAGAAATTTCCCGCAAAGAAGCGTTTTCGACAGGGAAGAGACCTTCGGATAGTGAGACAGCCACGCCCTGCCCTCTCGAGTTTTAAGCAAGGGGCAAACCTCTTCGGGATTTCCAAGCATTTCCGTAAGTATGTAGAACCTGGCACAGAAGGCGGCGGCGGTCCTGTTAATCCGAATGCCGGGCGCGTAATGGCCCATCGGAGTCTCGAAGCCGGCGGCCCTTTCATATGCGGCCCTGCACTCCGCACGCATACCAAGCAAGGCGTAGCACAGGCTCATCTCGAAATAGGGATATCCGAGGGACGGTTGCTTATTGAGCGCGGCGAGGCGCTCTTCGGCAATCGAGAGCTGCAATTTCGCCACCTCGGGTTTGTCGTACAGTGTCAGCCGGGCAAGCTGCCATCGACACTCGAGCGCCGCCATAACCTGCAGGCTTCTCTCAAGGAGGCCTATAGCCTCATCAGTGTACGACACGGCGCGCTCAACGCTCTCTCCAACCATTAAGGCTAGGGCAGCGCGTTCTCGCAGCACTTGGGAGCGCCGCAGAATCGCCTCGGGAGGAAGGCCATCCTCCATCACATCCAAGTCATGCTCCGCGTCCCCATCCTTGAAATACCGCATTACGCTCTCAGCCAAAGTATTTGGGAAGCGGTCATTCACCGCCAAGCCCGAAAGCATCGCACTCAGGTTCTTATGGGCATAGTAGCGTGCATCGGGGTCGCTTACGCACAAAAACCGATCGCATCGAGCGAAGAAATTGAGCACGGGTGCGGGATCGAGCCCGTCGGACCACGCGATTCTGCCCAGGCTCGCCATAGCGACGACGCGCTGTTGCTCGGAAAGGGAGGCATTGCTGAGGGTGTTTTTGACCTCGACCAAATACAGCTTGTTCCTGTCCTCGATACTTGTCCCTATCTGCCTCATGAAAAGAAGCCGCAGATTGAAGAGCTGCCCAAAATCGTTGGGGCCAATCGGAGCAAGCGCCTTTTCGCATTCCTCAATCAACCCCCACCCTTCTTTAACGCCGCCATCAGGCAAGCCGATTTTCGTTTTATTCAATGCTGCGTTCTCAAACAGCAGCAAGAGGAACGACTTATTCCGAACGCCCAGACGCTTAGCTTCGCGATACGTCTTCTTGAACTCGTCGTCGGCGACTTTGAACTGACCGTTCACGACATAGCTAATCGCGCGGTTGTGCCAAAGCTGGACCGTGATGAAAGGGTCTGTCTTGTCGGTTTTCTCGGCCAAGGCGCTTTCGAGCTCCGCTTGCGACCCAGCACGATCGCAAGCGGCGTCCGCGATAATATGGAGGGCGAAATGCCTGAAAGCCGGCTCTAAGTTTTCGTTCTCAAGCATTCTTTTCGCAACGCCGTTGTTTCCCAAGTAGATGTTGCAGAAAATCCTATCCTTGTCGAGGCAGGTGAGCTGCATTCTGGACAGTCGATCACGGTCAACCGAGTTCATCAGCCTGAAGGCAGCTACATAGTCGCATTCGGGAAGAGAGGGATCCGCCTTGTCCACTATGTCATCGAGCTGCTGCGCACACCAAAAATAGTTGACGAGAAGAGCGAACAGACTCAACGCGAGAAAGGGCGATGCCACACCCGCCAACCATAAAAGGCTAAGCTTTACCGATGCAAACAATGCATCGGACGCCAGTGCTGCAACATAGATACCGGCCTTGTAAAACCGCGCCAAAGCCTGCTTACGCAACCACAGCAAAAACAGCCCGACGACAATCGAAAACGCCAGGATAGAATGGGCCGGGTCAGGCCCCGTGACGATATCAATCGCAGCAAGGATATCTTGGAACGCCATAATCCTCCGCTAGACTCGAGTCCAATACTCGTTTGCTATTGTAGCTTGCATTCTGCATTGATCTTCCTTCATGTAGTTTCAAATCGAACACATGTTTTGTTTTTAGGAACAGAGTTACATCAAAGGAGGCCGTATCAGCCAACGCTGATACGGCCTCCCTCTAGATTCGATTTTTGTATATCACCAGATCCTGGGAGTACACCTCTCCCCTAGTCCCTCTTAAACAGATCCCTCGTGTACACCTTGTCCGCAACGTCCGCGAGCTCGTCGCTCCAGCGGTTGGCCACGATCACGTCGCAGCCGGCCTTGAAGGCCTCCAGGTCGTGGGTCACCTCGGAGCCGAAGAACTCCGGCGCGTCCAGCGTGGGCTCGTAGACCACCACGGGCACGCCCTTGGCCTTCACGCGTTTCATGACGCCCTGGATGGAGCTAGCGCGGAAGTTGTCGGAGTTGGACTTCGTCGTCAGGCGGTTGACGTCCGCGACTGGCTTCGGCTTGCCGGCATGCTTGAGATTATTAGTGAGTCCCAGGCCCTTTCGACACCACCTATATTGCGCATCGGCACCGCCGTCCACCCAGCCGAATATTGCCGTTCGGCACCGCCAATAAACGTCCCCGGCCATCCCCGTTACGCTCGGGCTGCCATGCAGTCCAGAGAACGAGGAGGTTCCAAATGGCGAGAAGGATAGGACCAGGGAGGTCCTGAGGCTGAGGTCGGTGAACGGTCTGCCGCAGAACGCGATCGCCCGCACCGCCCGCGTCTCGAAGCACAGTGTCCAGAACGTACTGGTGGCCACGAGGGGGCGAGTGGCTGCTGGACAAGCCGGACACATAGTTCAGGTCGATGCTGCTGGAGCTGATGGAGCTGAGGTACGGCACCGCCTCGACCGTCTTCTGCACGCAGCTCAAGAAGAAGGACTGGCACCCGAGGCTCGGTGGCGGGGTGCATGCCGACGCCATCATGGACAGGATCGTGCACAACGCGGTCTGGGTCGACATGGGCGAGACCAACATGCGGCAGCGCCGCGGATAGGCCGATAGCAATAAAAAGGCACCGGGGGCAGTGTCGGCCCCGGTGCCCAGGCGCGATATCGGCGGTGCCGTTTCGCGATATTCAGCAGTGCTCAAGCGAGCAAATACTCATATTAGAGTTAAATATAGCCTTGCTCTCAACTAGCTATTCGAGTTGTGCGGCTATACCGATGGATGCGATTCTTGGTAAAGCGCAACAACTTCAAGTTGATAAACAGGCTTGCCACTAATCTCCATTATCGCCACTGAATCACATTTAAGTGGTCCAGAATTTAAGGCTGCCACTGACTTTATAAGCGCCTCTTTGCTGGCGGTGTCCATAATTTTGGTAAATACAGTATTTTTCATTAATTGGGTTCCGTCTGGAAACACTCGTTTGATTTGTGCCAAACAGGTCAGATCAATATCTATAATATCCTGCCGAATAGCTTGATATAGATTTTGGTCGGTTATCGTACCAATTACGGCATAAGCTTCGTTTTCCGAAACTATCTCTTCTGCGGAAAATAACTCTTTGGTGACAGCTCCGATTTTTTTCAATGAAGCTGAATTAGCATTGTTTGATCCCTTGAGCTTAGTCCCGCCTACCTCTTGCATTTTTTGGCTGAGCTCAGTTATTTCAATCGCTTCATCAACGAGACCTTTAATGGAATTGATCTTAAGATTGACCGGAATGCAGACAAAGTCTCCAGGTTGAGACATCAAAATCTCTTTTAAGAACTTATGTTGGGACAGCTGCTCGACCACCATGCTCAACATTGAAGTTGTGGTCTGGACCAACTTTGATTCCTTAGAACTCGAATTTCCAGAATTCTTATTAAGCTCCGCTTCGGCTGTTATCCCAAGTTTAAAAATCTTAAAACCAACTCCAGCGCCCCCTCTTTTTGAGGAAGATTTTCCTGAAGACGATTCTTCTTTAATCTCTTCGTATTCAGAAAAGCCCCTATTTAGAATTGCGTAAATATCCAACAGTCTATTTTGGTTTACATAGTATGGGAAAAATACCGAATCTGTTACAGGTAAAGGTTTCTCGTCCATATTCCAAATCCCTTCCGGACGATAATCAAATTGACCTCTTGTAGAACAGAAAGACTACAAGAGGTCAATTAAACAATTATATATAGCTTGTTAACACTGGAAGAAAACCAGGCAGGTTACATATGCCGCACCAAATGTCGGCTGTTCTATAAGCTTTTCCTCCACACCATCTTGTCCACAACGCCGGTGTAGCTCTGGATGATCTTGACCACCTTGGTGGACACGGTCTCGTCGGCGTAGTCGGGAACGGGCGCCTCGGGGAGCGACCCCTCCGCGTCGAGCTCGACGGCCGTATGGACAGCTTGCAGAAGGCCCCTCTCGGAGATGCCTGCAAGCGTGAAGCACGCCTTGTCCAGCGCCTCCGGGCGCTCGGTGGAGGTACGGATGCACACCGCCGGGAACGGGCGGCCGACGCTCGCGAAGAAGCTGGACTCCTCGGGCAGGGTGCAGGAGTCGGAGACCACCGCGAAGGCGTTCATCTGCAGGCAGTTGTAGTCGTGGAACCCCATGGGCTCGTGCATGCGCACGCGCGGGTCCAGCTGGAAGCCGGTGGCCTCTAGGCGCTTGCGGGAGCGCGGGTGGCAGGAGTACAGGATCGGCATGTCGTATTTCTCGGCCAGCGCGTTGACCGCGGTGAACAGGCTCGTGAAGTTCGCCTCGGTGTCGATGTCCTCCTCGCGGTGTGCCGACAGCAACATGTAGCGCCTGGGCTCCAGTCCGAGCTCGGAGAGGATATCGGACGCCTCGATCTTATCAAGGTTGGCGCGCAACACCTCAGCCATGGGCGAGCCCGTGACGTAGGTGCGCTCGGGTGCGCAGCCGGTGTCCTTGAGGTAGCGGCGTGCGTGCTCGGAGTAGGCAAGGTCGACGTCGGAGATCACGTCGACGATGCGTCGGTTGGTCTCCTCGGGCAGGCACTCGTCCTTGCAGCGGTTGCCCGCCTCCATGTGGAAGATGGGGATGTGGAGCCTCTTGGCCGCGATGGCGGAAAGGCAGCTGTTGGTGTCGCCCAGGATGAGAAGCGCGTCGGGCTTTACCTCAACCATGAGCTTATAGCTCGCGGCGATGATGTTGCCCACGGTCTCGCCCAGGTCGGCGCCCACGGCGTCCAGCGACAAGTCGCGGAAGAAGATGCCGTTGAGCGTGTAGTCGTAGTTCTACCCGGTGTGCGCCAGCAGGCAGTCGAAGTGGCGGCGGCACTTCTTGATGACCTCGGACAGGCGGATGACCTCGGGGCGGGTGCCCACGACGATCAGCAGCTTCAGGCGGCCATCATTTTTGAAATGAATATTCTTTTCAATTATCTCCTTTCAGCTAATCGCGTTTAAATAAGTCCCTTGTATAAACCATTTCTGAAACATCTGCGAGCTCGTCGCTCCTGCGGTTGGCGACGATCGCATTGCAGCCGGCCTTGAAGGACTCAAGGCCGTGGTCACCTCGGAGCCGAAGAACTCCGGCGCGCCCAGCGTGGGCCCGTAGACCACCACGGGCACGCCCTTGGCCTTCACACACTTCATGGCGCCCTAGATGGAGCTCGCGTGAGGAATAATGTGGTTTGATTAATCGTAAGACAGTAGGCACTCGCGACCGAGAATTAATCAGAAGCGTCTTAGCTTATGGAGTGGCTGCAAATTGCTTTATATAGAGGAAGGAGCGCATTACATTTAACCAGCGCACTCATTCCTGGTGATTATTTTAATAGCTAGAATTGAGTTTTCGCCAAAGATTCAGAACGCTCTCGCCAGACATCATTGAATGTCCCAAGGGAATACATAGCACTCAACGATATTTTGCCAGCTGAAAAGCTGAAACCATGATTACCTTATAAACTCTAAGTACTTTACGCTCTCGCCGCGTTCGAATTCACCTATAACTTCACAGGTGGCTTTGGTGATATCGCGATCAATGCCGCCTTCGCGGCGAAGTGCCTCTTCACCTGTGGTGCCCTTTTCGACATCGGCGATCATTCTTAGGAAAGAAACCCATTCAAAGCGAATACCTTCACCGTCTAGCTGATAGAAATAGCGTCTGTTATCGGCTGGGTCCTCGTAGCGGATTTCGAAATAATCAGTCTTCCACCAGGGCGCAGGAACATATATGTAGCCCTTTGTGCCCGATACAACTAGACTGCCCTCAGACTTAGCGCCTGAGCCAACCTTTGCTGTTGCCACGGCGTTTGGAAACTCAACGTCAAGCCTCGAGAACTCATCAAAAGTCTTGTCGTTTTTTTCGCACAAGGACGAAATGCGTACCGAGTTAGGTTTAGTACCTAGTATCTGGAAGATTGGCAATAATGCCGTCGGGCCCCATGCCGTCATGCTGCTCCAAGCAGTGTCGCGACGCGTATCAAAAGGAGCACGATTGGTCTTAAGATTGGTTATAGTAGCATCGACTGAAACGACCTCGCCAATACGTCCACCGGTAACCAACAACAGCATGCGTGCGTAGGCGGTTGAATATGCCGTGCGCAGCGAGTCCATCAACACAAGGCCTCGCTCGTCGGCTAATGCGAAAAGCTCGCTGCATTCCTTAGCGCTCTTTGCGATAGGCGCTTCGCACATCACATGCTTGCCGGCATTTAAGGCTCGTTTCACCTGTTCATAATGCCGATCAGGATGCGAGTGAATATACACAATGTCGACCGCATTCAGTAACTTACCGTAATCATCCGTTACAAGCTTGGCTCCAAGTGGACCCTCATCTAGCAAGCTGCGATCTTCAACACAAATACCGACAACCTCGAGACCATTTACCAAACCGCATTCAGCAAAAACGCGATTCATATAGTCGGTATATCCAACTAAACCGCAGCGAAGTTTAACCGAACTTCGGATTTCCGTAGAAGATACACCACTGGTTCGCTCGAGGTACACAACCTTGCAGTACTCATTCAGATAATCGAATTGGCCCTCCCAATCCGATCCCACAGTAAAGATATCGACCCCATAGCGCTTGATGTCGTCGATTTTCTGGCCTTCGTACTCTTCGACAACAATCTTGTTCGCAAGCCCGGTTGAACGCACTGCTGCGATGCGTTCTTCAAGCGATTGTTGAACGTTAATCTTGCCGCGTTGTTTGTCAAAGTCATCCGACGTAACGCCAACGATTAGATAGTCGCCTAAGGCCTTGGCGCGCTCCAACAGGCGGACATGCCCGCGATGGAGATGGTCGTAGGTGCCGTAGGTTATGACCTTAGTCATGTTTAGGCCTTATCCAGCTCAATCAGCGCTTCCATGAATCGCTCCATCGAAAGCTTAGGGCCAGTGGTAACCCTCAGGCAGCTGCCGAAAGTGCCAATACCGTCATACTCTTTAATGAGGATGCCCTTCTCGGCCTTCATGCGGCGAACGATTTCAGAAGCGTCGCTAAACGGCTTAATGAACATGAAATTGCCTTCGCTGCTTCGATATTCATAGCCATTACGGTCAAGTTGCTCAACGAGCCACTGTTTGCCGGCAAGCTGATTCTCGATCATGGAATCGAGCATGCCTTCGGTTTCCATGATTTTCTTTGCAAAGAGCATGGCAAACATATTTACATTGTGGGGAGTATTCAGCTTCTGTACGAGAGCAACTCCCTCAGGCCATCCTGCTACATAGCCTAAACGAGCTCCAGCAAGCGAGAATAGCTTGGAAAAGGTGCGGGTTACAAATACGTGATCATGAGTGAGGGCGTATCCGATGGAAGTCTCGGGGCAGAAATAATGGTATGCCTCATCAACGAGGACGGTAATCTGACGGCGTTCCGCTTCCTCGAAAAAGCGCGTCATCTCGGTCTCGCTCCAGGCATTGCCCATGGGGTTATTCGGATTAACAAGAATTAACAGCTGCGTGTCATCGCTGATTTTGGAGATCACATCATCCACCGTGATAGTTAGGTCATCCCTATAAGGGACCGGCACAAAATTGCGCCCATACATCTTCGAGTAGACCTCGAACATCGCGTAAGATGGTGATACACAAACGATCTCGCCGCTGGGCGCAGTGAAGGCCTCAATGATGTTACGAATGCCCTCGGAAGACCCGTTAACAAGCGAAAGGTGCTCGATGTCCGTACCAAGTCTTTCAGCGAGGAATTCGGTAAACTCAAGTGTCTCCGGGTACTGGGCTACCATTTCGGGTGTCACACCCGAAAGAACTCCGTCGATGAACTCTTGAGATAGCCCCTCGGGGTTCTCGTTCAGGTCAAGTCTGAGGTAACCCTCGCGCTTGTTCTGGTCAAAAATGCGGTGGAGGTTAACTAGCCTCTCGTTGATGTAATACATGAATAAATACCTTTCGCCTTCGATTAAAAATTGTTAAGGACAGTAACGAATGAGCTGCCTGTCGATATTTCCACTTAGGGTTAGTTGTATGAGTGGGCTTTGCACTACAAGCGTCTAAATGAAAAGCAGTTACCGTCCATGCCCGCAAACCAAACGAACAAGCTTCCAGGGAAGCATTCGCCTAATTCTTGCCATCAAGCTAATCTTTGGAGCCAGCAGCCTTTCGAATGCCAGCTTGTGGTCACCAGTAGAAATCGCTCTTTCGACCTCATCGGCCAGCCTCTCATCATCAGCAGAACGAGAGGCTGGCTTGACGAGATTTGAGTTATTGGCAGCAATGCTTTCAACGGTTGATTTAATCCACTTACATTCATCGGCACAGCACTCATTAAAGAAGCGCTCGCCATTACTAGTGTTTATCAGGACCGCGGAAACGCCTCTTCCGTCAGAAAAACCGGGATGAACGGAGTCGATGCCCCAATAATCTCCTATCGTGATGTCTCCAACGCGTTCAAGTCTTGCAAAGGGACATTTGTAACAACACCTCCGATAGATGACCCCTTTCGTAAAGGCTGCGAAATATGGGTCATCACGGGCGGGCCCCAGCACCTCGTGTTTTCTACCTCGACGATAGAAGTAGTAATAATAATTTAGTCCCCACCCCATCTTTTTGCTTCTAAAAGAATAGCCATGGATGCCGTCATCGGTTTTGCTCTTCGTGGCAAGCCATTCAAGATATGCAGCAAAAATCTCCTGCTTAGGTGTTCCGTGACAGATGAGATCGACGCAAAGCAAGTTATTTGCAATGACTTGCTTTGGAACTGTTTTTTCAAGATATTTTCGAAGTCCCGCTATCTGGCATGGCGTACCGGAATATAGCACTACGGTATTCTTGCAAAGAAGGTGGGCACACTCTTCATATGTATCTGCAACGTTGCTCTTAACGTATTTAGATCCTTGCAGTTTATACAAGTCATCGATCCGCTTTATGCAAATATGACGGACAGTGCCGTTGTCGATAAGGGAAGCTCCAAAAACGGCACCACCAACACGAAGAACAGAGCGAGCAAACAAAGCAAAAGCGCCACCAGAAGCGGAAAGCTCAAGGCTTTTCGAATCAGAGTCCTGAAGTGCCACAGCACAACGTGCTTTTGCGAACAGCGCGTCGAAAGAGTTCGATGGAAGTTCGTCTTGCAACCTAACGCCTCCTAACCAATAACATTCCAAAAGCCTTACGTCGCTCTTCCCTATCGAGTAGAAGGAGGGATAGCTCCGTATAACCGATTGCTGCAGAAATAAGACAAGAAATCAGAAAGCACGCCCAGGAAGAAAACGGCAACGCTTTCGAAAGAATTGCAAATGTTGCGAGAACAACGAAAAGCCCTACAGCTTCTTTACCAAGTGGTTTATAGAAACTCGATCCACGCAGACCCAACACATGAGCAGCATAAACGGGCTGTACAAAACAATGTCTAAACGTCATGACAACGGAACTGACGGAAGCGATTACAAAGAGGCCTTCAAGCTCTGTAAATAGCAGAAGGGACAATTCAATTGCGAAGACGAGTAAGCTGAAGCCTAAAGTAATAAGAACCGACCCCTTTATCTTATTAGTAAGGGTATTGGCATAGTAAAGAGGCTCAACGAGCGCGCTCGCGAGTAACGAGACAACAGTCAGAACAGATAGTCTTTGAATCAGAAGGAGCTCTGACACGTCTCGTCCAGGAAGCCATAGTTCATAAAAATGAAGACCATATGCAACAAAGCCCGCGAGCGGCACAATCATGACCGCGGCTGTGAATCTCATTGCAAAGCCAAACTGTTTAACAAGCTCGTCAGTTTTCTTTTTGGCATAAAGCTCGGCACATTTGGGATAGAAAAGGCTGGAAAGACTATTTGAAACGGATAACAAGGCATTGGGGATCGTCTTAGCAACTGATAAAATCCCCATCTGGTAGGCACCGACAAAGAGATTCGAAATCCACAAATCAAGACCGGTAAGCAAAAGCTTGTTTATTGACTCGATGCTGACCCATAAGCCGCTTTTGAGAATTTCAAGCACTCTTTGAATTGAAAAGCAGGTCGCTTTCACCCGGTATTCTGGAGCAATACGTCTCGTAGTCCAAATCTGCAATGCAAGGAATGCAACCGATGCGACAACTGCAGCGGCGCTGTAATACCACATATGTGGAGCTACAGTCAAAAAAAGAATACACAGCAACATTGCCCTTATGACGGAGGACACAAGCTGGGCAATGGAGTTGAGGTATAGCTGGTTCTTGATAAATGCGGCAATTCCAAAAACAACAACGACAAGACTAAGCGCACAATTGAAAAACGCCAACAAAATCATAAGCTGGAGATCTTCAACTAGCCCAGGCGAAACCGACACGACCGATTCGATATTTGCTGCAAGCAGAACGGATCCAGCCAACACGGCGACGGCCATTACGCAGTTTGCGAAAAACACGGAGGAATAATAGGACTCCGCACTCTCTTGGTCCCCGCTATGGTGCGCAATCGTGATATAACGACCTGCTAGCGAATTTAAGGCAGTAGTAATTACAGCCACATAGCTTACAAAGTTGTTAACAAGACCAACAAAGCCATAGGCTTCTGCCCCCATTTTATCTAGGACAATTGGGGTCAAAAATAAGCTGATGACCATCTGGGCAACAATGACAGACACTTGCGAGATAAGGTTTATCGCAAAAGCGGTCTTGCCCTGTAATATTGGAAGCGGTTTGATCTGCCTATTCATCACTCGGCAACGCCTCCATTTGAGAGATATGATCTCAGGTAGTTGAGCGAGCGTAGCGACTCAGAGCTTCGAATCTTGTCTGAAGATTCGAAATCTGGTTTGATTTCGAGAACCTTGCCCAATTTATCAATTGAGCTAAGTCGCCGATCAGAAAGGTTGAGTCCGTCCAGAAGCGACGTTAGTTTCTGGACATTGCCTCCTTGGCCGTTTCGGTCTCCACGGGGAATCGTCACAAAAGGCGTATGGGTAACGATAGAAAATATGCTTCCATGAAAGGTATCGGTTAACACATAATCAGCTGCTCGAAAATATGGTAAAACCTGGTCAGGGCGGCATCGAATATGGCGATCGCGCACGGGCTGGTCCTCACCTAATGCGATGAGTTCAAGTCCGTGGGAATGAG
Source organism: Collinsella sp. TF06-26 (assembly GCF_002232035.1). Classification (GTDB taxonomy): domain Bacteria; phylum Actinomycetota; class Coriobacteriia; order Coriobacteriales; family Coriobacteriaceae; genus Collinsella. The sequence goes on along the minus strand of NZ_NKXR01000001.1, from coordinate 329,517 downwards.
CAAATTCGAGAGCCTCTCTGCATTCATCCTCGGTAAATCGGAAGCTGTAGCCGTAAAGAATCATGAATCCACTCTCGTTGCAGGGAGACCAGTCTTCGTTCTCCACTCCACCGACGAGTACAGGATCAAGATGCATGATTGGGGCTTTTCCCGTAAGCCTACTTACAGTGTCAACGGAATTCGTGTCACGAACTGAAACCCCCTCGAAACAATTAAGGCAATCCCCTATTTCCCTAGCCACCCCATAGTGGTCAAGTTTTTCATACGTCGTATTGCCGAACGAAGCGGCATAGCTTATTACTTTACCTGCATTGGCGCGCCTCCCAAACAATTCAAGGGAGTAACCAATATTGGAACCAAGCTGGAGGCAATTAAACACTTCATCGCTGCCTATGACCAGGACGTCGCATTTCGTGTTGTAGTGTCGTCTATCTGTGATTCCTAGCATATCATCGCAACTAAACATTACGGAACGCGATGAGACAGCATCCCCCTTGAGTGCCTTTTTTATTGAATGACCCAATGATGAGGATTTAAACCACTGTCCAACTTGTCTCATCTCGCATCGAAGGGTTTCCTTTATGTCCCCTTTATGCAAGATATCGGGCTCAATGTGATAGTCGACGAAAACCACCTGATGACCCAAGGATTCAATCATTCTTTTTAGTGAATAGGCTTGCAAGAAAGACCCGTAATTGGGAACTCGGTGCATTGTCATAATTCCAACGAGCATATTATTTCTCCGTAGCATCAAAACCGTGCAAAGCTCCGCAAACCAAAGCAATGCCAAAAGCGAATTGGAAGGAAAGGTTAATCTCCACAGATGAACCGAGAACCATGCAAAGCAAAAAGGCGTAAATGCCGAAAAGGCTTTTGTTCTGAACCGGTTTTCCGAGAAGAGATGTAAACAAACCTGCGAAATAGACCGTAGTGCCCAAGATTCCACACTGGGTTATAAGGTGAAACAATCCGTTTTGCGCGTTACCGTAGCCAAAAGTGATTCGGTAAATATCGGTAAGGTATCCCCACCCGAAAACAGGCTTCATTGCAACCAGATCAAAAGTGACGGCGTATAGCTGCTCACGTCCAGTCATATTTGGATTCTTATGCAAAACATTGACTACAAAATTCTGAAACTCAGGCATTTGGAATAGATTTGCTTGTCCCCAAATGAGAATATTCAAAACAGCAACAGAGGCTGCAAGAAACAAAGGGTTCGCGATAACAAATCGAGTTTTAGCGGGAACAAACGTCAAAGCAAACATAGCGACCATCATCATGGCACCTGTGCTTGAGCCAGAAAAATACGACATAAAGGCGCCTATGATCACGATCATGCGATTTAAAGTAATCTTATCTCTGTAGCAAACGAGCATAAGACCAGAAAGAAGACAATGCGCGTAGGATACTATGAACTTATTTCCGATTAGGTACACCGTACTGGAATCAGAGCGATTGTAGGGCAAGACAACCATCATTAAATCGTTGAGTAAGATCGCAACAATAAAGATGACGAGCACGCGTTTCAGAACAATCTCGGTGGAAAGGCGACAGCACGCATCAACATAGACGAGAATGACGGCAACGATTCCCATTCCAAACATGAATCCGGAAAAGGACCAAGTCGGACTATGGGTATTAATCCAGGTCGAGTACGCCATAAGCGCAGAGAATGCGCTAAGAAGTATCATGACAATTGGAATGCTCTTACAACAAAGAATGTTCTTTAAGACAAGATACGCAATTAAGCCATAGCGAACCAACGAGTACGCTCCGCCGCCACTGCCATCCGTAGGAGCGAAAAAGAGTAAGGTCGCTAACACGATGTCTATGTCCTTGATGGTGACATCAGCAAGAGTTTTTCGCTTAATGGAAACGGTTGCAGCATCATTACACATAGCGCTTAACCCCGTTTCTAACCTGACGGGCTAGCCAGAATAGGCGGTAAAGATGCATACGCGTGGCAAAGACGCGCGCAATTTCAACTTTTTTGTGCCCACCAAGCGTAACGTAGCTTTGGAAACAATGACGGAATAGGCCCCAATAGGCGCTGTAATCCTCGCCCCATTCTTTTCTCGCTCCCGGGGAGCAAATCATGCACTCAATCATTCCTGCCATTTGTGCGCAGCAATACGAGTTGATGTCCATAGAAAAATCAGGCTTGTTTTTCTCTACCCAAGCTGTCATCTCCCGACAGTTATACATAACATCAAATTGTTTATGGCTGTAGGTTGACTTGCTAATGCTTCCGGTGCGAAACACGTAGTGGTAGAGACACTTCCCTACATGAACGACATCGCTACAGCGGTCGAGCAGTTGCAAAATAATGGCTGCATCCTCGCTTATGCGTCCATAGGGATAGCGGATTTCATCAAACAGCTCACGACGATAAAGCTTATCCCACGCAGACACATCAATGATGTTGCCGAGTAAAGCCTCCTTCATAGCGTCTGCGGAAGTAAGCCTCATCACTACGGGTGTAGAAAATTCATTTCTAACAGTGTCTCCCATATGAACATACCTACCACAAGTGACCATAGACACTTCACCATCGACCATTCCGGCCAAAAGTGTTTCGTACATATCGGGCTCGATAAAATCGTCGCTATCAACAAAACCAAGGTATTCACCCTCAGCGATATCGATTCCGGCATTTCTGGCAGAGGACAATCCGCCATTCTGCTTATGTATAACGCAGATGCGGGAATCTCTGTCTGCCCAGGCATCACAAAGCTCACCACTCAAGTCTGTTGATCCATCATCAACAAGAATTATTTGAAGATCGCTGAACGTTTGTCCCACAAGGCTCTCAACGCACCTATTTAGCTCCGCTTCGACGTTATAGACGGGAACAACAACTGTTACAACGGGGCCATTATTGTTTTTATTCATAGTTACTCAACTTCGGCATTGTCGCAGTAGGCAAGAAACTGCTCAAAGCTATTAAATTGTCTCGGGGTTGCCAAAATCGCTTCGCTTTTATCGTAAGTCCCCATGAGGCTCATTTGAAAAACATAGCTGTCGTTAAGTCGATCAGGAGTGGCCCACAAAAAGAAATACTCCCTCATTTCGTCTGCACGAGGATCGCGCCCGAAACGGCGACGAAAACGGACTACGTAGTCTTTCGCCTCTTCCAGCTGAGCTGACGCGCGCTTCTCACGGTAGCACTCTAATGAGCAAACCTTCTTTGCTGGAACGCCTGCATAAACAGAGTCGTGTTCAAGCCTTCCACTTACGACGGAGTGTGCACCGACGATCACGTTGTCCTCGATTGTCGTACCGCACAAGATTGTGGCACCCCAACCAATGAAAATGTTGTTACCTATGGTCACATGTTTTTGGTTGCCTAAAACCTCCCCAGTTTTTCCTTTAATTACTCCCCAAGAATAATCATGCGTCAGGATTGTAGATGGGCCCGTAATCTTTACATGGTCACCGATAGTGATCAGATGTGGATTTTGAATATCAACCGTCATTTCTTTGGGGCAGTAAAAAGTCACATCGTCCCCAATGGCAACACCCAATTTTCTCAAGCGGCTAATCAGTAAATCGTTATTGAGGAAAATAGAATTGTATAAATACTTAAGTCCATTAATTAAAGCCATGTTCACGCCTCCAATCTAGAAAACACCATATGAAGCGGCCAAATATAGAACACTCACGGTCCGCCGCCTCAGCAGTTCCACAAAAGCTCTTTGTGTTATGCCGAGTCTCTCGCATGGGTAGCCGCTAATTACCTTCAACATGCAATCATCGCTCGCCATTCTTCGAATGGCATCGCAGGCATCTCGTCGGCTTTTGTCACTAACGCGAGGAACTTCCTGCGAGACGCACGTCTTCATATTGATAAATAGGGGCTTTTCTAATCTCAAAACGCATTCTGTTTCCGAGGGCGAGCCCGTCACGAGTCGAAGAGCGTAGTTGTTGAAGAAAAGACTGGCGTCAAAGCGATCCGGCCTGTACGAGGTGGTGAGAGACGAGGGGCTGGTGCGATACGAATACCCCACACAGCCATCCTTTCTGAAAGTCAAGGACGAGCACCCTTTATTTGCAGTCATCGATGAAGGCGATGAAATCCTCGTATTGCTTAGCGCCCTTCATCCACTTCAAACTCTCCTCACACGTCCCCATCAGCCTCGTCTGCGACTCATGCACGCCGCAGAGATTCTCGGGGTCTGCGAATAGCGGAAAGTACTCGCGAATCTCCTCGGGCTTGGGATCGCGGCCCCTCCTCGCACGGAAGAGCTGCACGTACTCCTTGGCCTCTTCGACCTGAGCTGAGGCTCGCTTTTCCCGGTAGTGTTCCAATGAACAGATTCGCCGAGCGGGCACCCCTCCCCAGACAGAATCACCTTCTATATGACCGCTCACCACGGCATGGGCACCGATAATCACATTGTTCTCGATGGTCGTGCCGCAAAGGATAGTGGCGCCCCACCCGACGAAAACGTTGTTGCCAATGGTGACTGGCTTCTCATTGCCCAGGATCTCACCCGTTTTGCCCTTGACTACGGACCAGCCGTAGTCATGAGTCAGGATAGTAATGGGCCCCGTGAGGTTAACGTGGTCGCCGATTGTCAGAAGGTGCGGGTCGGTGATGTCGACGTGCGTGTCGCCGGGGCAATGGAACGTGACGTCCTCACCAATAGTGACACCGCGTGAACGCAGGTACTTCAAGTACCCCTCGTTGTTCACGAGGAGCTTGTTGTAAACCTTCCTCACCACGTCTCTCAAAGCCATGTTCGCGTCTCCAATCTAGATGACCCCCTTAACCGCAGCCATGTAGAGAACGTTTGCGGCCTGGTGCCTCAGCAACTGCACGAAGACCTTCTGCTTAAAGCGGAGTCTCTCGCATGGGTAGTCATTAATCACTTTCATCAGGCGTTCGTCGCCCGCCATATTGTGAATGGCGCGGCAGGCGTCGCGGCGGCTCTTACCGCTTACGCGAGGCACTTCCTGCGAGATGCACATCTTCATATTGATAAATAAGGTCTTTTTTAATCTCAAAACGCATTCCGATTCCGAGGGCGAGTCCGCCACGAGTCGAAGAGCGTAGTCGTAGAAAAAAAGACTGGCGTCGAAGCGATCTGGTCTATACGAAGTGGTAAGTGACGAAAGGTTCGTGCGGTACGAATACCCCACGTTGCTCGTCGTCACTACCTTGTTGCTAGTCCTGAGGTACTTGTATTTAAAGACGAAGTCTTCGCTAATTACCTCGCGCTCCGAGGGAAAGCGCAGGATATGTTCGTTTATGTTCCTTGTTGCGAAAATAGACGAACATACCGACATTGGAATCGAATCGGACATCTCGGGGGAGCTGCCGCATACGCGGGGTATAAACCTCTTTGCTAGCTCGTCGCCCTCCCACACGGCATCCTCGAGTTTGAACTCAAACTGGGGACTTCCTTTATCATCTCGCTTGGTGAAACCGCCCAGAACACAATCCGCCCCGGTGTCCTCAATGGCTCGGGCTAACGTCTCAACCATGTCGGATTCGAGCCAGTCATCCGAGTCCACGAACATTACGTGCGTTGACTCAGGGCACAAGTTGTCAAGCCCCGTGTTACGCGCGAAACCCAACCCCGCGTTCTCCTTATGCACTGTCCGCACGCAATCGTTCTCAGAGGAGAGTCGATCACACAGCTCGCCCGACCCGTCGGTCGACCCGTCGTCGACGAGCAACACCTCGAAAACTGAATACGACTGTTCAAGAATTGAGCGGACGCACTGCTCGAGGTAGCGCCTAACGTTGTACACGGGCACGATAAGGGTTATGTTCAGCTTTTGATCCACGTTTAAGAAGGCTTCCTAGTCGTATCTCTATACCAATCGAGCGGGCGCACCGGCGTACAGCGCGCCCGACTCGGTAAGGTCGCACGTGACAACAGGGTTCTCCGAGACGAGAGGGCGGCACGCAATCGAGGAACCGCGCTTAACGACTGCATTAGCGCAAAGGCAACAATGCTGACCAATCGAAACCGGCGCGTAGGTTAACTTTGAGCTAACCCCTCTGCAGTCGAATTCGTGGTTGTGGTCGTAAATCTGGACATTAGGACCAAAGATCGTGTTTGCACCGATGAGGGCGGATTGGACTGCCGTCACGCGGCAGCCCTCGTTCATGTAAACGCCGCCTTCCAGTACTAGAGTTGCGCCTTCGCCCAATATCACTCGTGCACCCTTGCCCAGGTACAATGGTTTGCCTGAGGCGATCTTGAGCCAATTTCCGGCCACAACGCACATCTTGGCAACCCGTAGGGCGGAAGCGCCCCATTTAAGCGCCTTAGCAATTTTGTTCATCGGTGCTTCCGCTACTTGTAGAGTCGAAGTCGCTGGAAACGCTGACGCGCCAGGCCTTCAACTCATGCGCAATACGCTTGTCGGCAGGCGGAAGTGACATATAGTCCCCGTACATTATCGAGAGATAGCGGTCCGCATCCCCAAAGCCAAAGAACTGTTCGTTTTCGAATTCGTATTCAACCAAGTTGTTAAACAGGCTCGCGGGGAAAACCTCCAGCGACTGGCTGACCGCCCAAGCCAGATTGGCAGCAGTGCCGATAGTCGAAAAGCAACCGTTATCCGTCATCGTTCTTAGCTTACCGAGAGCCCACTGTTGCAGAGGGGTGTGCTTGGCAATCGTGCCGAAGACGGTTTTGAAGCAGCCAGTAACTCCTGGCTGCCCCGAGCTCCATCTTGATGCTTGGAAAAGGTACTTATAACGAACTGCTGCATCCCAGGCTTTGCTGGCTTCGGCTTCACTTTCGAAAGAAACAATCGGAAAGATATCGATCCACACATATTCGCGGATTCCCTCTGCAATGAATGCAGACTTTACCTCAATGCTGGTATCCACCAGTTTTTCAAAAGGAATTGCAGCTGAACCTTTAAGGTTCAGCTGACTGGCAAGCCCAACATGGGATTGCTCCGCACCAGCACGGGAGACGAAGGCAGCCAGAAACTTCCTGTAGTCCTCAACGGGCATGACGACATCGATATCATCATCCCAGGGAATGAACCCCTTGTGCCTAACCGCACCGAGAAGAGTGCCGGAACCCAGCGAATATCGCAGATTGTTCTCTCGACAATAGCAGTCGAAAATGCGAAGGAGGCGCAGCTCGGCAGCTTTCACCTCTTGCATGGATAAATACTCGGTCGTCATATTACGCCCCTTTAGTCATATTCCTATAGCGATCAGAGAGCTGCTCGTAGAGCGACCTCGTGGTGTAACCCGCTTTATCGAGAAACGGAACATAGTCCGTCTCGGCAGTGAGTTCCCTTTTGCCGGCGCAGGTTACCAGCAAATCAGCCCACTCCTTGTCGGAAAGCGAAAGTGCTGCGCGCTTGAGAAGGCCCGTCAGATCGGCCTCTTGGGTAACCGCGTCAGAGCTGAGGATGGGCAGTCCATTTGCCTGGGCTTCAATGAAGGCAATCGGTAGCCCCTCATGGAAAGAGGGGGCAAGCAGCGCATCCATGGCGCTGTAGTACCTCCAGATATCGTCAACGGTACCGATGAAAACCGCCGATTCGCCCAGCCCCAATTTATCCGCCTTCTCCTTCGCAAGGGGAAGTTCCTCGGCTTGGCCGAAGAGCAGAAGGCGGGAATCGGCCTCACTGGAGCGCAGCTGATTGAAGATATCGAGGGCACGCAGGGTGTTTTTCGCAGGAATGCCCGCCCCAACAAACCCAATGACGGTGGCATAGCACGGGATCCCAAGCCGATGTCTAACGGCAGCCCGGTCAGAGGACGAGAATCGGAATTTATCGGAATCGACCCCGTTGTGCACCAAGGCATAGCCAGCGCCCTGAAAGAGATATTCACCTGCGACCTCGCTGCATGCCCAACGCTCACTCGCCGACGGGAGAAACCTCTCTATCATTGCCACGTTGACCATATTCTTCAAACGCGAGGTGCTGCCAAGCGCGCTGTTATGGCAGTGCACGATGCGCGAGGGAACTCCGGCCTTTTTGGCCTCAGAGGCGAAGACGAAGCCGAGCGCATTGTTCGTGTGAATCTGAACGATATCGAAACGGTGCTTCGATAGAAAAGCGCCAAGGCGCTTCGCCCCAAGAGTGCCAACCAGTAGAGGGCTGTAGCTATCGATTAAAGGACCGAAGAATCGCTCTCCGAACCTATCCCCTTCGACTCTTCCCACCGATAGCACGCTCTGCTCGATATCGGGAGCCGGGCAATCGAGCATCGTGGAGACGAAGGTCCTCACCCCGCCCCTTCCGGGCCCTAGCTGTTGAATGATGTGCAGGACCCGAATCATCGCGACCGGCCTGCCAGCACGTCCGCAATCCGCTCGCTCGCATGCCCGTCTCCGTAGGGGTTGGAGGCGTGGCTCATGGCCTCGTACTCAAACTCGTCAGAGAGCAGGCGGCTGAACTCACGGTAAATGACGTCCTCCTCGGTGCCCACGAGCTTCAGTGTGCCGGCCGCCACACCCTCGGGACGTTCGGTGGTATCGCGCATGACGAGCACCGGCTTGCCCAGGCTCGGCGCCTCCTCCTGGATGCCGCCCGAGTCGGTGAGGATGAGGTGGCTCGCAGCCATGAAGTTGTGGAAGTCGAGAACCTCGAGCGGGTCGATGATGTGCAGGCGGTCGAAGCCGTCGAGCTCCTCGTGCGCCGCCTTGCGGACGAGTGGGTTCATGTGGATGGGGTAGATTGCCTTGGTGTCGGGGTGCTCCTCCATCACGCGGCGGATGGCGCGGAACATGCGGTGCATGGGCTCGCCCAGGTTCTCGCGGCGGTGCGCCGTGATGAGGATAAGACGGGAGCCCTCCGCCCAGTCGAGCTCGGGGTTGGTATAGCCCTCGCGCACGGTGGTGCGCAGGGCGTCGATGCCGGTGTTCCCGGTGACCCAGATCTTTGACACCGGCTTGCCCTCGTCGAGCAGGTTCTGCTCGCTCGCCTCCGTGGGGGCGAAGTAGTACTCGCTCACGATGTCGACCGCCTGGCGGTTGAACTCCTCCGGCCAGGGGCTGTAGATGTCGTGCGTGCGCAGGCCGGCCTCGACGTGGCCCACGGGAATCTGAAGGTAAAAGCACGCGAGCGCCGCGGCGAAGCTGGTCGTGGTGTCTCCGTGGACCAGGACGACATCGGGCCTCTCGCCCTCGAGGACGGCCCTGAGCTTGAGCAGCACGTCGCACGTCACGTCGAACAGCGTCTGGCCCGGCTTCATGATCGCAAGGTCGTGGTCGGGAGTCACGTCGAAGACGCGCAGCACCTGGTCGAGCATCTCGCGGTGCTGGCCGGTCACGGTCACCACAGTCTCGAACTCATCCGTGCGCGCCTTCAGCTCGTTGACGAGCGGGCACATCTTGATTGCCTCCGGGCGGGTGCCGAAGACGAGCATTACTTTCTTCTTAGTCATTGGCCTTGCTCCTCTTTGACTCCTTGCGGAGAAGCATGTAGAAACGGGTGTTGCCGACCACGTAGCGCTTCACCAGGCGCTTGGGCTCCTGCATCATGCGGAAGAGCCACTCCAGGTTCGCGCGCTGCATCCACATCGGGGCGCGCGGGATGTTGCCGGAGACCACGTCGAACGAACCCCCCACGCCCACGAAAGCGCCCTTGGCGCCCAGCTCGCGGAAACGCTCGATCAGGCGTTCCTTCTTGGGCGAGGTGATGCCCACGAACACGATGTCGGGCTCGGCCTGTTCAACCTCGGCGACCACGGCATCGAACTCGTCTTCGCCGAAGTAGCCGTCACGGTAGCCCGCAAGGACCATATTGGGATACCTCTCGGACAGTACCTCGGCGGTCTTTGCGACCACTTCGGCTTTGGCGCCCAGCAGGTAGACGCTGTGCCCCTCACGCTCGGCCAGCCCACACAGCTCCCACATGAGGTCGATGCCGGCCACGCGCCCGGGCAAGTCCACGCCCAGCTTCTTGGCGGCCATGACCATGGAGGCGCCATCGGCGTTCACGATTTCGCAGCGGCGCACGCACGCATCCATCTCGGGATCGTCACGCATCTGAAGCAACTTGTCGGCGTTCACGCCGATCAAATGAGCGAAGCGCCCCTCCTTGATGAGGGCATCGGTCGCCTCGACGGTCTGCTCCATCGTCCAGGGGTCGACGGGGGCGCCCAGGACTTCGACTCGTCCGGGAAGATCAACCGTTGAACCGGTGCCTTCGTAATTCCCTATAGTCTCTTTAGCAAGCGCCATTTCCGCTAACAACCTCAATCACTGTGAGTAGGATTATTTTGAAATCGAAGAAAATGCCTCGTTTGGCTATATATTCCAGATCGCGTCGGACCATCCCGTCGAATCCAGTCGAGTTACGCTCAGTGACTTGCCACCAGCCGGTGATGCCAGGCTTCACGGCAAGACGCTGCAAGTCGTATTCCGTGTACTCCGACACCTCGTTCGGCAGCGGCGGGCGCGGGCCGACGACGGACATCTGGCCCAGGAACACGTTCAGGAACTGCGGGAACTCGTCGATGGAGTGCTTGCGGATGAACCTGCCGATCTTGGTGACGCGGGGGTCCTCCCTCATCTTGAACATGGCCCCAGCGATCTCGTTCTGCCCCTTGAACTCGGCGAGACGCTCGTCGGCGTCCTTGTACATGGAACGGAACTTCCACATGCGGAAGGTGGTCAGGCTACCGTCGGGGCGGGTCTGTCCCACGCGGATCTGGCTGTAGAAGGGGCTGCCCTCGCTCTCCAGGCGGATGAGTGCCGCGAGCACCAGGCTGGGAATCGCGATGACCACGAGCACAACACCGCTGAACACGATGTCGAACGCGCGCTTAACGGTGCGGTAGGCTAGGCGCGAGCGATCCCAGTCCATGATGGATTGCATGGCCCTGTAGCGGCCGGTGCCCTCACGTCGGTCCATGGCCTGAGCAATCAGCGCCGCACCCGCTGGCGCATCCGTTTCATATTCTGTTTTATCCGACACGTTCTCTTCCAACACTTCGTCCCCGGGTCGGGGGATCCTCCCTGTTCTGTGTGGCGACCGTCTGCAGCTAGGCGATCGCCTTATTAAGGTTTCGCATTACGCGCTGCTCGGCCGATAACACGGCAAGGCCGACGCGCGTAGTTACGCGTCGGCCGCACAGATCGAGCTCCAAATAAGCAGTGCTCTTGCGTCTGTTAATGGTTTTGATAAGGCCCTCGTGGCCCAGCAGCGGACCTGCCGTCACTACGACCTGGTCGCCGTCTTTTAGGGCTTCGCTCATGGGCACTACGCGGTCTCCCCTATGCGTAAAGCCGCCAATAAGCTGGACCTCTTCTTTTGCCAGCGGCACAAACTGACCGTCTTGCGAAAGCATCCGGGCAAAGTCGTCCATGCGCAGCAGATGCTGTTGCACAGTACGGGGATCTGCCGTATCGCAGATAAGATAACCGGGAAAGAGCGGCTTGGTCGTATTGACCCATTCGCCGTGTACTTTGATCTCGGTTTGAAATTGGGGATAAAAGAGCTCCTGCATGGCGCCAGCCGGCACCATGCGCTCAATGCGCTCGCGCATTACGTCTTCGCGACCGTTAATGACCTGGATCACATACCACACGAGCACCACCCCCTTGCTGTCTTACGTGTGGCTCATGGGGTTTGGGTATGGCTTCGCCAGGGCGCTTGTGCGCGAAGGCGCTCCATATTCAAACCCTGAGCCCAGTCAGACAAGCACGTGGCTCTGCCCCACCGTGAACGGTATGTACAAAAGCAGCACTGAGGTCACAGGCACGTATCGCAAGAATGCCTGCAACCTCAGCTGGCTGCGTGCGATCCGGTCAAGTGATTTCAAAACTGGATCGCACGCAGCCAGCTGAAGGACTGCTGTGGTTTGCCTTAACAACTTATTGGCACCTTCTAATGCGAACTTATAAATAGCCGCAAAAGCAAGTACAAAACGTGCATGGCAATCGATATTGGAGCTCATGGTTTTTCTAACACCGCCGTTACGGCCGGATGCTGATCGACCCTGCGCTTTGTGGCTTACTGAAGCCGTGAGCACAGTTGAACTCATGTAACGTTAGGTATCCTAGCACAAGCTGTTAGTGAAACTGATTTGGGTTGCGTTGGACTACATTTCGTTCATTTGACGTGCTTAAGGGGGTTGTTTTGGGATGTTGTTCACGTTGGCGCAGGTTATTGTGGTGCTGGCAATAATTGGGAGCGTTCCTGAAGCCCAACTGAAGCAGCGAGCTGCACTGGTAATTGCGTTTGGATAACAAACTATGTACAGACATGGGAAATAAATTGTGCAACTTTTTGTTGATGTGGGTATGGGTTTGTGGCGCGAGGTATTTTGGCATGAAAAAAGCCTTCGGAATTCCGAAGGCCTTTTAATTCACGATGGTGGAGACGAGGGGGATCGAACCCCTGACCTCTTGACTGCCAGTCAAGCGCTCTCCCAGCTGAGCTACGCCCCCGTGACGTGGAGATACTATAGGGGAAGTTGGCGTGACGTGCAAGGACTTTTTTTGGGTCAGATTCTAAATGCCTATTGATATAGGTAAGCGATGGCGGTGCCAGTGTGGACTTGGGTCGTGGCTGTTGACCTGACGACGTTGCTGATACCCGTGTCGGCCAACAGGCCCAGGGGGCTGTGATCTAGCTCCCACTCTAGACCGCGTTCGCTTACCTCGGTGTTGGGAGCAACGGCGATGATGGAGAATGTCTTGCCCTCGGCGCCCTCGATGGTCCACGACTCACCTGCGTGAAGGATGCGGGCGACTACTTTGTCCTCAGCAATCCAGACTGGGGCGTCATCATAGTCTGCAAGCAAGCCCAGCACGGATAGGGCCATGTCCGGACGGCCGCCGGTGGCGCAGGTTGCTACCACTTCGGCACCTGGCCAGCGACGGCGGACGGAATCGAGCGCCAGCGCCAGATCGGTATAGTCCTTGTAGGGGTCGTGGCGCTCTACCTCAAAGGCTTCGGCGGCATCGACCAACGCACGGCCTGCGTCGCTCACCGTATCGGCATCTCCCACATACACGTCGCAGCCCAGGCCGGCGCCCAGCAGCGCGTCGAGCCCGCGGTCCACGGCGACAACGTGGTCGCACTCCACTGCTAGCCTACGCAACAGATCCGTGCTCGCCACTACGGGCGAGCCGCAGACCACTAATACCTTGCAAGCCACAGCCCTCGCCTATCCCTCAAACGAAAGCACGCGGGCCAGATCCAGCTCCTCGTAGCTGTCGATAAAGATATCGCAGCTGGCGCGTACGTCGTCGCGCTTCATGCGGCCGTGCGGGTCATAGATGCCCACACGCTTAAAGCCGGCGGCGCCGGAGCTCTTAAGGCCAAAGACCGCATCCTCAAACACCCATGCGCGCTCAAACTGATGCCCATGGTGCTCCTCCAGACGGCGCAGCGCCAGCTCGTATACGTCGGGGAACTGTTTGGAGCGTCCTGCCTCACCCGTCGTGGTAACAAACTCCGTGTACGCGTCGAGCCCGGCTCCCGCTAGCGCAGACTTAACCAGCTCGGCCGGCGTGGACGTAGCAACGCACATGGCAATACCGGCCTCCTCCGCCTGCTTCAAAAACGCAAGCAGGCCCTCGCGCGGCGGCACCTTGGAGTACCCATCAATCAAAATGTCGCTCAGCTCGCGATACAGCTCCTCGCCATTCGCGCCAATGCCCCACGTGTCGTGGTAGGCCTGGCACTCGTCCTCGAGCGACAAATGCTCAAACTGGGCAAAATCGTCGACCGTCACGTCAATACCGTGGCGGTGCAATAACTCGGGCTGGGCATAGGCCCAAACGGGGGTGCTATTAACCAGTGTGCCGTCGCAATCGAAAATAAAAGCGACATTGTGAGCGGCGGTCTGGGACATAAACATACCTTTCGATGTCAAATGGTAAACAACCTGCTAAAAACGTTTTACCAAACGTTTATCTACTAGTCTAGAAACCCTATTTGGTAAAACTGTCAAGAGTTTTACCATCGCAATTCTGCCAGTGGTATAAACATGGCGCTCGCCGATTAAACGCCGCCGCAAATCCACTTTTCTCCATAAAAGTAACGAACAGGTGTTATCGTATTTCGTGCCGAAAGTTCCACCGAGCACGCGAGGTGGAACGAATCATAGAACTATCGCCGTCCCTTCGATTCGTGCAGCCTTGGACCTTTCGCATCTAGTCACCAAGGCAACACGCTGCCGCGTCATGATGGGATCAAACGTGAGCGATACAAAGCTAAAGCCAGCAACCAAAAAGCCTGCTACCCGTAAAGCCGCCCCGCACGCACCGGAGCTCTCTAAGGACGATGTCTACCTGTTTGGCATCGGTATGTGGGAGCGCAGCTGGGAAAAGATGGGCGCGCATCCCGACACGCAGAACCGTACGCGCGGCTGGCGTTTTTGCGTTTGGGCGCCCGATGTAAAGAGCGTCCACGTCATTGGCGAATTTAACGACTGGAATGAGGAAGCCAACCCGCTGGTGCCCGTGCATACGAGCGCTATTTGGGAAGGCTTTATTCCTGGCGCCGAGCAGGGCCAGCTCTATAAGTATCTCATCGAGACCAACGAGGGCGAGAAGCTCTACAAGGCCGATCCGTATGCCTTTAAGGCCGAGTGCCCTCCGGGTACGGCGAGCGTGCTGTGGACCCTTGACGGCTATAAGTGGAACGACGCCGCATGGCTCCAGCGCCGCGCCAGCCATAACCACATGTCGCAGCCCCTTAACATCTACGAGGTGCATATTGGCTCGTGGAAGCGCCACGGCGACGCGCCGCAGGGCGATCCAGACGAGTTTGGCAACTATCCCGGCCCCATGGATCCCTTCCCCGCGCAGCGCGGCGAGTTCTACACTTACGACGACCTGTCGGTGGAGCTCGTGGACTACGTGCGCGACATGGGATATACGCATATCGAGGTCATGCCGCTTATGGAGCACCCCTTCGATGGCTCCTGGGGCTATCAGACGACCGGTTACTACGCCGCCACGTCACGCTACGGCAACCCGCAGCAGCTCATGCACTTTATCGATGCATGCCACGAGGCGGGTATTGGAGTGATCATGGACTGGGTGCCCGGCGGTTTTTGCGCCGACTCCCACGGCCTTGCCACCTTTAACGGCCATATGCTGTTTGAACACGAGATTCACCCCAACTGGGGCACGCACAAGTTCGATTTCGCCCGTGGCGAGGTCCGCTCCTTCCTGGTCTCCAACGTGCTGTACTGGCTCGAGAACTTCCACGTGGACGGCATTCGCATGGACGGCGTGTCCAGCATGCTGTACCTCAACTTTGGCATTGACGATCCGGGTCAAAAGAAGTTCAACAAGTACGGTACCGAGGAGGACCTGGACGCCAGCGCGTTTATCCGCCAGGTCAACTGCGCCGTGGAGGCACACTACCCCGACGTGATAATGATGGCCGAGGAGTCCACCGCGTGGCCGCTCGTGACCTATCCGCCGCAGGACGGCGGCCTGGGCTTCCACTACAAGTGGGACATGGGCTGGATGAACGACACCCTGCACTACATGCAGACCGATTTTCCGTGGCGCCCCGGCAACCACGGGCTGCTCACGTTCTCCATTATGTACGCCTTTACCGAGAACTTTATCTGCCCGCTAAGCCACGACGAGGTCGTGCACGGCAAGTGCTCGCTCATTGGCCGCATGCCGGGCGACTGGTGGCGCCAGTTTGCCGGCCTGCGCACGCTGGCCTTCTACCAGATGACGCACCCCGGTGCCAAGCTCAACTTTATGGGCAACGAGATCGGCCAGTTTATTGAGTGGCGCTACTACGAGTCCATCCAGTGGTTCCTGACCGAGGAGTACGAGACCCACCGTCATCATCAGGCGTTTATCAAGGCGCTCAACCACCTGTACACCGCCGAGCCCGCCCTGTACGAGCGCGGCTACACCGACGACGGCTTTACCTGGATCGATGCGGACAACTCCAAGCAGTCCATCGTGAGCTTTGTGCGCCAGGGCGAGGACATCGACGACGACCTGGTGATTCTGATCAACTTTGACCCGGCGAGCTACGAGAGCTTCCGCGTGGGCGTGCCGCGCGAGGGTGACTGGGAGGTCATCTTTGACTCCGACCGTCCCGAGTTTGGCGGCAGCGGATATGCCGGCGAGGAGCCTTACACCTGCTCGAGCGAGCCCTATCCCTGGAACGGGCAGATGGACTCCATTGAGATTAAGGTGCCCGGCCTGGCAGGCGTGGTGCTTAAGCGCCGCGGTCCCAGCAGCTACAAGCCGCCGGTGGTGGAGGCTCCCAAGGCTGCGCCCAAGAAGCGCACGTCCTCGGTGAAGCCCAAGCCCGCGACAGCCAAGAAGGCTCCGGCCAAGACTAAGGCTACTGCCAAGCCCGCCGCCAAGACCACGGCCAAGAAGTCAGCCGCCAAAAAGGCTGCCTCCAAGGCCAAAACAGGCACTGTTAAGTCGTCTACCAAGGATGCGTAACAAAGCCGTTACAGCTGTAATTACCCGCCCCGACGTGGCGTAGGATATAAGTCATAACCGTTCCGGGAGAAACATCCCCGGGGGAAAGGAACGTATGAATAAGATCTTCGACAACAAGCAGGAGTTTACCGAGCTCTATCGCGATGCCGTCATGAGCATCAGTGGCAAGAGCGTCGAGGCCGCCAGCGACCTGGACCGCTTTAACGCCCTGGCCAAGCTCGTGGCCGAGAAGGCACGCACCGTTGCCACCAAGAGTGACGCCCGTGTGACCGCCGAGGGCAAGAAGCGCGTGTACTACTTCTCGATCGAGTTTTTGATCGGCCGCCTGCTCGACAACTACCTGCTCAACTTTGGCGTGCGCGACATGGTCGCCGAGGCGCTCGACGACATGGGCTTCGACCTGTCCGTCATCGAGAACCAGGAGCCCGATCCGGCGCTGGGCAACGGTGGCCTGGGCCGTCTGGCCGCATGCTTCCTGGATTCCATGGCAGCCGAGGGCATTGCCGGCTACGGCAACGGCATGCGCTACCGCTACGGCCTGTTTAAGCAGGAGATCGTCAACGGCAGCCAGGTCGAGGCCACCGACGAGTGGCTCACCCACGGCTATCCTTGGGAGGTCCGCCGTCAGGACAAGGCCGTGACCATCAAGTTTGGTGGCCATGTTGAGGGCTTTGAGGAGAACGGCCGCACGTTCTACCGCACGGTGGACACGCAGGACATCCTGGCCGTCCCTTATGACATCCCCGTGGTGGGCTATGCCGGCGAGACCGTCAACAAGCTGCGCGTCTGGGCTGCCGAGCCGGTCGAGGAGCACTTCGATCTGGAGGCCTTCAACCGCGGCGACTACGCCCTGGCCGACGCCGAGCGCGCCGAAGCCGAGGCCATCAGCGCCATCCTCTACCCCAACGACGCCGGCGAGCACGGCCGCCTGCTGCGCCTGAAGCAGGAGTACCTGTTTGTATCGGCCGGCATCTACAGCCTGCTCGACACCTTTGAGAAGGAGCACGGCGAGAACTGGGAGCTGCTGCCGCAGTTTGTGGCCATCCACACCAACGACACGCACCCCGCCATGTGCGGCCCCGAGCTCATGCGCATCCTTATCGACGAGAAGAAGCTCGAGTGGGACGACGCCTGGAACATCGTGACGCAGGTCGTGAGCTACACCAACCACACCATCCTGCCCGAGGCTCTGGAGAAGTGGCCCATCGGCACGTTCTCCAAGCTCCTCCCCCGCGTGTACCAGATCATCGACGAGATCAGCCGTCGTTGGCACGAGTCGTTCGACACCACGCAGGAGGGCTGGCAGGAGCGTCTGCGCCAGACCGCCATCCTGTGGGACGGCGAGATTCGCATGGCCAACCTGTCTGTGATCTGCAGCCATAGCGTCAACGGCGTGGCCAAGATCCACTCCGACATCATCAAGAACATCGTGCTCAAGGACTTCTACGCCCTGACGCCCGAGAAGTTCAACAACAAGACCAACGGCATCTCGCACCGTCGCTTCTTTGCCGAGGCCAACCCCACCTACGCCAAGCTCGTGACCGAGGCCATTGGCGATGGCTGGCTGAAGGACGCCTTTGAGCTGGAGAAACTCAAGGAGTTTAAGGACGACACCGAGTTCTTGAAGGCCGTGGGTGCCTCCAAGCGCGCCAACAAGGAGCGTCTGGCCGCCTATGTTAAGGCCGAGACCGGTCTGGTTATTGACCCCAACACCGTCTTCGATGTCCAGGTAAAGCGCTTCCATGCCTACAAGCGCCAGCTCATGAACATCATGAAGGTGATGGACATCTACAACCGTCGCATCGCTGATCCTAACTTCCACGTGACGCCGACGACCTTCATCTTTAGCGGTAAGGCCGCTTCGAGCTACACCTTTGCCAAGGAGACCATCCGTCTGATCAACTCGGTGGCCGAGGTTATCAACAACGACCCGCGCGTCAACGAAGTCATGAAGGTCTGCTTTATCCCCAACTTCCGCGTGAGCAACGCCCAGCTCATCTACCCCGCCGCCGAGATCTCGGAGCAGATCTCCACGGCCGGCAAGGAGGCCTCGGGCACGTCCAATATGAAGCTCATGATGAACGGCGCCATTACGCTGGGCACCCTCGACGGCGCCAATATCGAGATCGCCGATCTGGCCGGCCGCGAGAACGAGGCCATCTTTGGCCTGACCGCCCCCGAGGTCGAGCAGCTCTGGGCATCCAACAGCTACTTTGCGTGGGATACCCTCAACGGCGACCGCGAGCGTCTGGGCCGCGTGATGGACGAGCTCAAGGACAACACGTTTGCGGGTCTTTCGGGCAACTTCGAGAGCATCTACAACGAGCTCATGAACAACAACGACCCCGACCTGGTCATGGCTGACTTCCGTAGCTACGTGGATGCATGGGAGAACCTCACGGGCAGCTACGGCGACCAGGAGACCTGGAACCGCAAGGCCCTGCTCAACACCGCCTCGAGTGGCTGGTTCTCGTCCGACCGCACCATTCGCGAGTATCGCGACGAGATCTGGCACGCATAAGGCGCGCGAGCTCCTCATGCCAGCACGGCATTACTCGACGGGCGCGACCGAGCGCCGCGCCCGTCGCTTATGGGTTTAGGAACATCGATGACAGAAGGAGAAATCGATGAGTAAGAAAGAATGCATCGCGATGCTCCTCGCAGGAGGACAGGGCAGCCGATTGGGGGCACTCACCCAAAAGATCGCCAAGCCGGCGGTTAGCTTTGGTGGCAAGTTCCGCATTATCGACTTTTCGCTCTCCAACTGCTCCAACTCGGGCATCGACACGGTGGGCGTTCTGACGCAGTATCGTCCCTACCTGCTGCACGCCTATGTGGGCTCCGGCGAGGCTTGGGATCTGGACAGCCGCGACGGCGGCGTGTCGATCCTGCCGCCGTACGAGACGCAGACCGGCGGCGCCTGGTATGCGGGCACGGCCGACGCCATTACGCAGAACCTCGACTACATCAAGGCCAACGACCCCAAGTACGTCCTGATTCTTTCCGGCGACCACCTGTATCGCATGGACTACCGCAAAATGCTCAAGACGCACATCGAGAACAACGCCGACCTCACGGTGAGCGTTATGCCCGTGCCGTGGGAGGAGGCCAGCCGCTTTGGCATCCTGACCACCGACCCAGAGGACGGCCGCATCACCAAGTTTACCGAGAAGCCCGAGAAGCCCGATTCGAACCTCGCCTCCATGGGCATCTACATCTTCTCGGCCGACGTACTGATCAAGGCGCTCGAGGAGGACGCCCTGGACCAGCGCTCGAGCCACGACTTTGGCAAGGACATCATCCCCAAGCTGCTCGGCGAGGGCAAGCGTCTGTACAGCTACGAGTTCAACGGCTTTTGGAAGGACGTCGGCACCATCGCCAGCTTCCACGAGACCTCGATGGACCTGCTGGGCAACAACCCCGAGTTCGACCTCTTTGACAAGAACTTCCCCATCATGTCCAACATCACCACGCGTCCGCCGCACTACATTGGCCCTGACGGCCGCCTGGACGACTGCCTGGTCTCCAACGGCTGCAAGATCTACGGCACCGCTCGCCACTCGATCCTTTCGACCGATGTCATCATCGAGGAACGCGCCGTGGTCGAGGACTCCGTGCTGCTGCCGGGTGCGCACGTTAAGAGCGGCGCGCACATCTGCCGCGCTATTTTGGGCGAGAACTCCACGGTCGAAGAGGGCGTGAAGCTCGGCTCTGTCGATACCACCAAGGATACGGCCGTCGTTGGAAATGACGTCGTTATCGGGAAGGGGGAATGATCCGATGATCAATCGCAAGGCCATCGGTTACATCACCGCTAACTACTCTTCGACCTACGGCAGCGTCCTGCTCAAGGACCGCCCCATCGCGTCCGTTCCGTTTTTGGGCCGCTACCGCCTGATCGACTTTCCGCTGTCCAACATGATGAATGCCGGCATCAAGACCGTCGGCGTCGTCATGCCGGGTAACTACCGCTCGCTGATCGACCACGTGGGCTCGGGCAAAGACTGGGGCCTGGACCGCAAGAAGGGCGGCCTGTTCATGGTGCCCGGCAACGCGTATGGCACCACCAAGGGCGGCATGCGCTTCCTGCTGCGCGACATCATCTCCAACAAGACGCTGTTCCAGCGCTCGGAGAAGCCCTATGTCGTGATGATGGGCACCAACATCATCTTTAACATGGACCTCAACACCATCATCGAGGCGCACGAGAACTCCGGTGCCCAGATGACCGTGGTGTACTGCAAGGCCACGCGCAACGTCGAAGACGAGACCAAGCTCGAGATTAACGAGAACGGCCGCCTGACGGGCGTGAGCGCCGGCGTCGTGTACGGCGACAACGCCTCCATGGACTGCTGCATCGTCAACCGCGAGACGCTACTCGAGATCATCGACCACTACCAGGCCGCCGACTATCTGGATCTGCTCGAGGCACTCCAGGGCGACTTTGGCAACATCGACGTGTGCAGCTACGAGTACAAGGGCGAGGTCGTGGGCGTGTTTAGCGAGAAGTCGCTGTATCGCCGCAGCATGGACCTGCTCGACCAGACCGTGGCCGACCAGCTCTTCGATCCCGAGCGCCCGATCCTGACCAAGGCCCACGACGTGCCGCCTTCGCGCTATGCGACCGGCAGCCACGCGTGCAACTCGATCATCTCGGCCGGCTGCATCATCAAGGGCACCGTGCGCAATTCGATCCTGTCGCGCGGCGTCGTGGTCGAGGAGGGCGCATCGGTGACCAACTCGATCATCAACCAGAGCTGCATCATCAAGAGCGGTGCCCGCGTCGAGAATGCCATTCTGGACAAGAACAACGTGGTTCCCACCAACACCGAGCTTCGCGGTACGCCCGAGAACATCCTGGTGCTGGGCAAGGCTCCGTTAACTTCCGACACCACCATCGTACGTTAACGTTGGCACCGCAACATCGCTCGTAACATGTAGAATAGCCGCCCGGTTTGTGCCAGGCGGCTATTCTCGAATTGCAACATGGGAGACAATATGGCTGATTCCAGCAAAAAGATGCAGATCGTGTTTGCCTCGGCCGAGTGCGCACCGTTTGTGAAAACCGGTGGCCTGGGCGACGTGGCGGGCTCGCTGCCTGCGGCGCTCGTGCGCGCCGGCGCCGAGGTTATCGTGATGGTGCCCAAGTACGCCACCATCAAGGACGAGTACAAGGCACAGATGGAGCACTTCTCCGATTTTTACGTGAGCCTGGGCTGGCGCAATGAGTACTGCGGACTCGAGAAGCTCGAGCACGACGGCGTCACCTATATGTTCATCGACAACGAGCGCTACTTTGCGCGCGACTATCCGTATGGCTTCTTTGACGACGGCGAGCGTTTTGCGTTCTTCTCCAAGGCCATCACCGAGAGCCTGCAGCACCTGCCGGCCGGCTTTGAGTGCGACATTCTGCACTGCAACGACTGGCAGACCGCACTGGCGCCCGTGTTCTTGCGCGAGTTCTACCAGGGCCTGCCGCTGTACGACCGCGTCAAGACCGTGTTCTCGATCCACAACGTGGCGTTCCAGGGCCAGTTTAGCGACACCGTGATGGAGGACATCCTGGGTGTGGCGCACATTCCGGCGGCCGCCTCGCAGCTGCGTTGCGACGCCTGCAGCATCAACTACATGCTGGGCGCCCTGCGCTATGCCGACGCCATCACCACGGTGAGCCCCACCTATGCCAACGAGATCCAGACGCCCGAGTTTGGCGAGGGCCTGGATGGCGTGCTGCGCGAGCGTTCGTACGCGCTGCAGGGCATCCTTAATGGCATTGATGTGGCAGGCTTTGACCCGGCGACCGACAAACGCATTGCCGCCAACTACACGGTTGAAGACCGCTCCGGCAAGGCCGTGTGCAAGGCCAAGCTGCAGGAAGAGCTGGGGCTCGAGGTTCGCGACGACCGTCCGCTCATGGTGATGGTCACGCGCCTGACGCGCCAGAAGGGCATGGACCTGGTCATGTACGCGCTCGACCGCATTTTGGCCGGCGGCGTGCAGGTGGCGGTGCTTGGCACTGGCGACCGCGACTACGAGGACGGACTGCGCTACTTCCAGGACAAGTACCCCGGCACCATGGCCGCACGCATCGAGTTCGATCCTGCGCTGTCGCAGCGTATGTATGCCGCCGCCGACATGTTCCTAATGCCTTCGAAGTTTGAGCCCTGCGGACTGTCGCAGATCATCGCCATGCGCTACGGCACCCTACCCATCGTGCGCGAGACCGGTGGCCTGAAGGACACTGTGATCCCGTACAACGAGTTTACCGGCGAGGGCACGGGCTTCTCGTTTAGCAACTTTAACGGCGACGAGATGGGCGACGCCGTGTTCCGCGCGGCACGCCTGTTCTGGGACAACCGCGACGCCTGGAACCAGCTGGTCACGCAGGCCATGAGCCAGGACTTTAGCTGGACGCGCTCGGCCGACAAGTATCTGGACCTGTACTTCTTTATGCATCCGGAGATTGAGAGGCCGGCGGCTGTTGTCGACGAGCCTGAGGCTGTTGCTGGGCCGGTGGCCGCTGAGGAGCCCAAGGCCGAAGAGAAGCCGGTTGAGGCTGAGCCCGCAAAGGCCGAGCCTAAGGTGAAGGCTGAGGTTGCTCTTGAGGCAGAGGACGAGGTCAAGCCCGCTGCAAAGCCCGCAGCTAAGAAGACCACGACCCGTAAGACGACCGCTAAGAAGGTTACGACGGTCAAGGCCGCCGCGACTAAAACAACGGCTGCCAAGACAACGACCACGCGCAAGCGCACGACCGCCGCTGCCAAGAAGGCCGCCGAGGCCGAGGCTGCTCCCGAGGTAAAGGCCGAGGTCGCTGAGGACAAACCGGCCGCCAAGGCTCCGGCAAAGACCGCTGCCAAGAAGACAACCGCGACCGCCAAGAAGACTACAGCTACGAAGGCGACGGCTACCAAGGCCGCCGCGACCAAGGCAGCCGAAAAGCCGGCAGCCAAGGTCGAGGAGACGCCTGCAGAGTCCAAGGCGGAGGCAACCGTCGAGGCCAAGCCCGCCGCCAAGACCACCACGCGAAAGCGCACGACGACGGCCAAGAAGACCACGGCAAAGGCTGCCGCTCCTAAGGCAGAGGCTATGCCCGCCGCCGTCAAAGAGGAGACCAAGCCCGAGGCAAAGCCCAAGCCGGCACCGAAGGCCGCTAAGGTCAAGACCGCTCCGAAGGCTACGGCAAAGGTCGAACCCGCCAAGGAGGCCCCGGTCTCCCCCGCCGCTTCGACCGAGGAAAAGGCTCCGACCAAGAAGACCTCCGTCCGCAAGGCAACGGCCACCCGCAAGCGTCGCTAGCCCACAGACGATCCAAAACCTCATCAAACCCTAAGCAAGGGGCGCTCCAACCGGGCGCCCCTTCTCTGTAGGTAGTGGTAAAACGATTTTCTAGGACAACCGTTCGCCGATGGTAAACGGATGTTGTTTATACACCCTGTGTACTACAGATATACTTACATCTTAGGCGTAAAACCCATGGCCCGCAGGCCATGATTCTATTGAACTGGACCGTACTATGAGATTGATACACAACAGCCGTCTACCGCAGTTTCGCACTCCGTTTGGCGCTGTGACCACTGGAACTTCCGTTGCACTCTCGGTGATTTTGGAGGATGCCGATCCCAACCAGGCAACGCTTACTCTGCGCACCTGGGTAGATGAGATCGGTGAGTCTCTGTATCCCATGACGCACGAGGGCGACGGCATATTTACCGTAGAGCTTGAGTGCACCGAGCCCTGTCTTATCTGGTACAGCTTTATCTGCAATATCGAGGGCCAGCCCGAGGTTCGCCTGGGCGCGCCGCAAGGCCGCACCGGTGGCGAGGGCGTAACTTACGGCTACGCCGAGGTTCCGTCCTTCCAGATTACCGTCTATAAGCACCGCGAAGTGCGTCCCGAGTGGTACGAGCGTGGCATGGTCTACCAGATCTTCCCCGATCGCTACGCCCGTGACGAAAACTGGCGCGAGCGCACGCTGGCCGAGGTCGAAAAACCGCGCAACGGAATCCAGCGCCGTATGGTCGAGGACTGGAACGAGCCGCCCGTGTACGAGCGCGCCGAAGACGGCTCCATCAAAACCTGGGACTTCTACGGCGGGTCGCTCAAGGGCATCCAGGAAGACCTGCCCCGCATCGCCGAGTTGGGATTTACAGCTATCTACCTCAACCCCATTTTTGAAGCCGCGAGTAACCACCGCTACGACACCGCCGATTACACCAAGATCGATCCGATTCTGGGCACCGAGCAGGACTTTACCGAACTGTGTCAGGCTGCCGAGAAGCTGGGCATTTCCATCATCCTGGACGGCGTCTTTAACCATACGGGTGACGACTCCATCTATTTCAACCGCTATGGCAACTACCCCGGCGTGGGCGCGTGGCAGAGCGAGAATTCGCCGTGGCGCGATGCGTTTTATTTCCACGAGGACGGCTCGTACGACTGCTGGTGGGGCGTGGGTAACATGCCCGCTATCAATGAGAGCTCCGAGCTGGTACGCGAGCGGCTCCTGGGCAAGGACGGCGTGATCCGTAAATGGCTACGTGCCGGCGCTCATGGCTGGCGCCTAGACGTGGCCGACGAGCTTTCGGACGATTTCCTGACCGAGATCAAGAAGGCAGTACTTGCCGAAAAGCCTGACGCACTGTTGCTCGGCGAAGTCTGGGAAGACGCCTCCAACAAGATCAGCTACGGCCATCTGCGTCGCTACCTACAAGGCTCCGAGCTCGACTCGGCTATGGATTACCCCTTCCGCGACATGGTCATCGGCTTTTTGATGGGCTACAAAAACGCTTACCAAGCTGCTGAAGATATCGAGACCCTCCGAGAGAACTATCCGCGTGAGGCCCTGTCTTGCGCGCTTAATCTGCTTTCGAGCCACGACCGTCCGCGCATTATCTCGGTGCTCGGCGGCGGCCCCGACGAGTCGCAGCTGCCCGAGTGCGAGCGCAGCAAATGGCGCCTGGACGAGAACTCGATGGGCCTGGCCAAGAGCCGTTTTTGGCTCGCCACGCTCATGCAGATGACCTTCCCCGGCGTGCCTTCGATCTACTACGGCGACGAATACGGCCTGGAGGGTCTAACCGATCCGGGTAACCGCCGCACCCTGCCGACCAAGGACCAACTGCACGACTTCGACACGCTGGCTATTGTCAAAAACGCCTCCGCCGTACGCCGCGCACTGCCGTTTATGATCGACGGCGAGATCAAGGCCTTCGCGCTCAACGACGAGGTGCTGGCATACAACCGCACGGGCAAGGATGGCGAGTCCGCGACGGTTATCATCAACCGCAGCCTGCGCAATTCGCACCGCGTGACGATTCCGGCGCTCGACGAATGCGCGAGTGACGTGATCAGCGGTCACGAGTGCGAGATCCACAACGGCACGGTCACGCTCGATTTGTATCCGCTGGGCTCGTCGATCATCTATCACCATGCCGAGCAGCGCCTGCAGGAGCCGCTCGATTACGGCGCGGGCGTTGTGTGCCATATCACCTCGGTACCGACCGATGACGGCAAGCCCGGCACGATCGGCGCGCCCACGCGTCGCTTTCTCGACCATCTGTCCGCTATGGGCATGCGCTACTGGCAGGTCCTACCTGTCAACCCAACGGACTTCTTCCGCTCCCCTTACGCCGGGCCTTCGGCCTTTGCGGGCAATATTGACCTGCTGCCCGAGAGCCAAGAGGAGCTGGCGGCCGACTTTGAGACTTGGAAGGCCCGTGGCCGCGAAGATGCAGATCCGCTCTACACCGCGTTTAAACATCGCAACGCCGATTGGCTCGAGAAATACTGCGTCTACATGGCCGTTAAGAAGTACTTTGAGGGCGAGTCGCGCCACGATTGGCCGGCGGATGTCGCGCGCTACAACGAGCACCTGATCGACGACAAGCGTTTCCACGACGAGGCAGAGCTGCAGGCGTACATGCAGTACCGCTTTGACCTAGCCTGGTGCGAGCTCATGAACTACGCGCACAAGAAGGGCATCGAGGTCATCGGCGATATCCCGATGTATGTCTCGGACGATTCGGCCGATGCATGGAGCGAGCCCGAGAACTTCTGGCTGTCCGATACCGGTAAGGCGATTGAGATTTCTGGCGCGCCGCCCGACAACTTTGCGCCCGAGGGCCAGGTATGGGGCAACCCGACGTTCCGCTGGGACCACATGAAGCAGAACGGCTATAGCTGGTGGATGGATCGCCTGCGTCGTGCGTTTTCGCTCTACGACCGCGTGCGCCTGGATCACTTCCTGGGATTCCACAGCTATTTCAGCATTCCCGCGGGCAAGGCATGCGCCGACGGGCGTTGGCTGGCAGGACCGGGCAAGGACCTTTTCCAGACCGCCTATGACGAGCTGGGTCCGCTCAACTTTATCGCCGAGGACCTGGGCTACCTGACGCCCGGTGTTCGCGCCATGGCTTCGACTTGCGGCTTCCCCGGTATGGACGTACTGGAGTTTAGCGATTACGACGTTCGTTGCGGCGTGCACCCTACGCCCGGCAAGATCCTGTACACATCGACTCACGACACGTCGACGCTCGCGGGTTGGTGCACGCGCTCCTTTGCGGGCGGCGACGAGCCGAGCGGTGTTGAGCTGGCAGCCAAGCTGATGAGCGACGCGCTGACAAGCGACGCTCCCCTGGTGATGATGCCGCTGCAGGACGTGCTGGGGCTTGGCGACGACACGCGCATGAACGTACCGGGCGTGGCCACGGGCAACTGGACCTGGCAGGCTGACGAGGCCGACGTTGCGGCCGCTGAGGGCAAAACCGCACAGCTCCTGCGCAACACGCATAGATTCTGGGGCGAAGCGTGATAAAACGCCCGATATAGGGTACAGTTACAGACGTTTGAATTTTTGCGGGCAGAGTAATCTGCCCGCTTTGTGCTGAAAAGGAAGTATTATGGCGCGCTACGATTACAAGTGCTCGAGCTGCGGCAACGTGTTTGAGGTTGAGCATCCCATGTCCGAGACCCCCGAGGTCGTGTGCCCCAACTGCGGCGCTCCGGCCGCCAAGACGTTCTCGGCCAGCGGCATCAAGTTTGAGGGCAGCGGCTTCTACAACACCGACCAGCGCAGCGGTGGCTCAAGCACCAGCGCCACAAACGGCTGCTGCGCCAACTGCCCGCATAACCACTAGAAACCAATCAGCCCCGCGACCGACACCAATCGCGGGGCTATTTCTTTGCGCTATAGGTAGCTAATTAATTTTTAATAATTAGCATAATTTAAAATCCGCCCATACCGGCAGAATAGGGATCGTCACAGGTACCATCGCTATACCAATGAGTCGATCCAACATAGTTACCATTTTCGTCATAAACGTCCATGGTTTTAATGACTATTTTGCCGCCGCCGTTAGAGGAGCCATCAGAATAGCCGCTACCGCCAGAATAATTACTACCAGAATTACTGGAATAATTATTTTGCTGAGAAGCCTGCTGCTGAGCCTTAGTTGCTTCTTCTTGAGCCTTAGCCTCATCTTCAGCCTTGGCCTTATTTACATCATCAATACGAGTTTGATAACGACTGATCTGTTCATTGATTTGATCAATGAACTTCTTAGAATCCTTTTTGGCATCTTCAAAAATAAGCTTCTGGTTGTCTTTATTAGAAATATCATTAAGAAGGCCATTAAGGCTATTTATATGCTGTTGGAGAGAGTCGGTATCTTTAGTAGAATTTACATCAAAATTAACATGGTCAGCTAGAGAAGTATTCCACTCATTATTTTGAGCATTACGGCAGTCTTTAATTATGGAATCGTATTCATTAAGCAACTTCGTCCAATCAGGGGAAGTGCCATCAGCATACTTATAACTGTCATCAGAGATTTCTTTATTCAATATCTCTTTATTATTTTGAGCATTTTTAATGGCATCAAGACGTTGCTCAAAAGTTAGCAGCCTAGGATCAGCTTTAAAGGCAGCAACACTATCGCTAGCCTTTGAATACAAAACTTCAACCTGCTGATTATGTTCACTACATGCTTGTTTGTAATTGTAACCAGCATAACCACCGACACAACAAGCAATAAGCAGAGCAACAATACCGGCACCAATAATTACTCGCTTTTTATTCGAAGAATTCTCAACCTCTTCATTTTCCTGAGTTTTATCTTCAGGATTGTCAATCTTGTCATTGTTAAGATCGATCATTTTAACCCCTCAATATTAAATCTGCGAGCAGTTCATGTAACCAGAAACTTACCGAATCCAACCGCCCACTTTAATGCCCGATTTATTAATCCCCGTCCCAGAAAAATCCTGAGTTGCGGTGAAATAAGGACTGTTTAGCGGGTAGAAGCGTCTTTCAATCCCTATTTCAACGCAGCTTAGTTGTTACATGTGAGCCAGGCGGGCGCAGAAGTGGCCGTCGTAGGAGTCGGCGTTTACGGGGACGCTTTGGAAAAGTCCGCGGTCGTTTTGGCGTACGGAGACGAGCTTCTTGGCTTGTTCGAACTCGGGTAACTGCAGAATCTGCGCCTCGGAGAGGGGTGCCAAGCTAAAACCTGCGCCCTCGGGAGAAGCCAAAAACGCATCCACGACTTGCGTGTTCTCTTCATCAAAGACCGAGCAGGTGGCATAGATAAGCTCGCCGCCGGCAGCCACGCGGGCAGCAGCCTCCTTGAGCATCGTAAGCTGCAGTTTGGGCAGCTCAACCGTCACATCTTTTTCGGTCAGGCGCCAAGGGATCTCGGGATGACGACGCATGGTACCGGTGCCAGAGCACGGCGCATCGATAAAGACCGTGTCGAACTTAACCGGCTTGCCAAGCATGGCATCAAACGACGTCAGTACTTCATCAAGCTCGCAGGCATCACCCGAAACCGTACGAACGCCCTGAATACCGGCCTTATGCAGGCGAGCGAGATTCAGATCGCACTTGCGATCATGCAAATCGAGCGCCGTATGCTGACGCTCATAGCCCGCACGCTTGGCCTGGCACATCATCACATAGGTCTTGGTGCCACGACCGGCACCAATCTCAAGGCAGCTTCCAGGGCGCGTGGCAGCTGTGGCGATGAGCTGGGCGTTAAGATCCGAGGCCACGGCAGCAGCGCGCTCAAATACGCCCGACGAAACGGTAACCTGGGCATCAACCGGGGCATGGCAACCCGGGAACACGGGTGCCACAAGCTGCGAGATATACGGATCGGGCTTGGACGCAAAGGCGTTCTCATGCAGGGCCAGCGGCGCGGGGGCCAGATTGCCGGCAAAGTTAAGCGCACCCTCTGGCGTGTCAAACGACGCCATAATGCGAGCGCACAGCCAGCGAGGAAGACCCATCAGACGCGACAGACGAACCAAGCGTCGCTCAGACTCATCCACATCGGACGCAGTAGCAAAGTCCTCAACATTGTCTGAAACCTTATGGAGTACAGCATTGGCCAAGCCAGCGGCGGACTTAGCACCACAGCGAACCAGCTCAACTCCCTGACTTACGGCAACGCGGCCAGGCGTATGCAGGTAGAGCATCTCGAAGGCCGAGATACGAAGCGCCATGCGAACACGCGGCGCAACCTTTTTAGGCTTATCGAGAAACTGATCGAGCAGTTCGTCCAAAATACCTTGCGTGGCGGCCACACCCAGCGCCAAGCGGGCAGCAAAAGCGGAATCGCGCTGGTCAATAGCCTTGGCCGATGCGCGAGAGGACAGCACGTCGCGCGCATACATGCCGCGGCGATCGGCCTCCATCAACACATCGAGCGCAAGCTTGCGCGCGGGAGACAGCTTGCTCATGACAAAACACCCCAGATAAGATCGGCACCCTGCAGGCCAGCAGCCCAAGCAGAAGCGGCCATAGCACGCTTGCCATCAGGCTTAACCTCGAGCAACTCAACCGAGCCATCGGAAAGGCCAAGGTAAACACGCTTAGCCTGAACGAGAACCTGACCCTCGCCAAGCGACACATCAGCCGCCGCAGCATCGAGCACACGCACGGTCTTGCCGGCAATCACGCAACGGGCAGGCGCGGTATCGGACGAAGCGAGCACATGGCGCACGCAATCGAGCGCCGCCATCTGCGGATCTAGGCGCATCTCCTGCTTAGAAATCTTGGCAGCATGAGTGACGAGCGACTCATCCTGTTCAGTCCACACGGCAGTGCCATCGGCAAGAGAAGGAAGCGTATCAGCCAGCAGTTTGCCGCCAAGCTCACCAAGCTCCATGGTCAAAGCCTCGGCATGCTTGCCGGCAACCGACGTGGAAGCCTGAGCACAATAAGCACCAGTATCCACGCCGTGCCCGATGCGCATGATAGAAACGCCAGCAACCTCATCACCAGCGAGAATCGCACGCTGAATAGGAGCAGCCCCACGCCACCGCGGCAGCAGCGAAGCATGAACATTCACAATACCAAGCGGCGCCATATGCAGCACCTCATCGGGCAAAATGCAACCATAAGCAGCCACACAGAAAATATCGGCCTGGGCAGCCCGGAGCGCCTCAATAACCTCCGGCGTCATACGATTAGCCTCAATAACCGGCAGCCCCAGCTCAAGCGCCTTAGCCTTAACAGGAGACGGCTCCAGCTTCTTACCACGCCCACGAACAGCATCGGGACGAGTAATTACGAGCGCAATATCATTCCCAGCCTCAACAAGCGAAGTCAAAGAAGGCACAGCAAAATCAGGCGTACCCATAAACACAATACGCATAAAGAACGTCTCCTCTCAACCAAAGCCGAGACGGCTACAAAGAACAGCGGAAAGCCAAGTCACCAGCCCATCCGCAATAACATTTCAACAAGAACAAATATACCCAAAACCAAAGAAAGAGCCGCAATAAAAGCAGCTCCCTCTCAACAAAGACTATCAGCGAAGACGCCCATCCCTGGCCCGACGGCATCTGGGCGAGACAAGCAGCGTCAACGTAGTCCCCGGGGCGCCCGCCTATATCGTCCCGCGCGCAGTTTCGCAGCGCAGCGAGAATGTTTGAGCACGGGATGATATGGGCGGGCGCCCCGGGGACGGACAAACCTACTCCGTCTCGCCCGGTCGAGCGCCGCGGGCCAGGGCGTCCTGGTACTCCTTAACTGCCTTGATCCTCTGCATCGGCTTCAGTCGCTCGAACATGGTGTTGCCGTGCAGGTGATCGATCTCGTGCTGCAGGCACACGCAGAACAGGTCGCCCGTAGCTTCGTAGCGAATCAGGTTGGCGTCCAAGTCGTACGCCTCGACGACGACATGGTCGGGACGCTCGATCTCGCAGCTAATGCCGGGGATAGACAGGCAGCCCTCGCTAAACGGCACGAGATGGTCGCTCTGCTCCACAATCACGGGATTGATGAGCACGTACGGATCGTAGTCGTTCTTGTCGCTGTAGTCGCAGTCGATGGTGACGAGCTGAATAAGCTCGCCGATCTGCGGAGCAGCCAGGCCGCAGCCGCCGTTCTCGAACATCATCTTCTTCATCTTCTCGGCAAGCGCCTCGATCGCCGGGGTGATTTCCTCGATGACGGCACACTCCTGGCGCAGACGAGGATCAGGGGACAGTACGATTCCGTTGGCTTCCATGGCCATCCTTTCGGTTTGTTACATCAAATCATAGGCGTCGACGTCAACGCTCACGCTCACGCCGCGCACGGAGCCCACCTCTTTGAGACAGGCGTCGATATCATCAGAGACATGGTACCCTACCGGCGACTTCACAAGCAGATGGAAGCGGTAACGGTCCTTGGCTCTCTCGATTACACACGAAGCCGGGCCCAGCATCTGCGGGACGGCGCTCCCCGCCCGCAAAAAGTCGGGCGCGGCGGCATGCCAGCGGCGCTTGAGGAGCTTTGCGATGCGCCCGATATAATCCTGCGCATCGTCGCGGCTTGCCGACCACACCAAGATATTGACCAGACGCACGAACGGCGGATACAGGGCGTCGCGGCGCTGGTCCAGGTCGTAGTCGGTAAAGATCGAGCGATCGTGCTCGGCGACGGCGCGGATGACCGGATCCTCGGGCAGATACGTCTGGATGATCACCTCACCGGGACGATCGCCGCGACCGGCACGGCCCGCCACCTGTTCCAGCAGATCGTAGGCGCGCTCCCCTGCGCGGAAATCGGGCAGCTTGAGGGCGAAGTCGGCATTGACCACGCCCACGAGCGTGACCTCGGGAAAATCGAGACCTTTAGCGATCATCTGGGTACCCAGCAACACGGCGCAATCCGCCACATCGAACTGCTCGAGCAGCTTTTTGTGCGCATCCTTGCCACGCGTGGAATCGGCATCCATGCGAATGATGGAAACGTCCTCGGGAAGCAACTGGTGCAGTGCGTCCTCGATCTGCTGCGTGCCCAGGCCCATTTTTGCCAGGTAGCGACTGCCACATTTGGGGCAACGGCTCGTGGGCGCGGGATACGGCTGCACGCGCCAAGACGAACCGCATGTGTGACACTGCAGCGTGTGTGTGCGCTCGTGATACGTAAGCGCTGTGGAGCAGTGGTTGCAGGTGGGGACGCAGCCGCACTCGCGGCACATCAGGAATGGCGCAAAGCCACGGCGGTTATGCAGCAACACGGCCTTCTCGCGGCGCTCGACCACACGCTCCAATCCCTCCATCAAGGGTTTTGAGAACATGGATCGGCTGCCGTGCGAGAACTCGCGACGCAGGTCAGCAATGCGGACCGTAGGCAGCACGGCGTGTCCGGGGCGCTCGGGCATCTCGACACGCGTCCAGGTGGCACCGTTATACATGCCGCGGCGGCAGCGGTCTAGGGCCTCGGCAGAAGGCGTGGCCGACCCCAGCACGAGCGGGCAGCGATAGCGGCGTGCCATCTCGGCTGCCACCTCGCGCGCATGGTAGCGCGGACTGGACCCCTGCTTGTAGCTGGTCTCGTGTTCCTCGTCGATGATGATGAGACCCAGGTCGCTGAGCGGGCAAAAGAGCGCCGAACGCGCGCCGACGACCACGCGGGCCGAGCCGCTGGCGACCATATCCCACTGGTCCAGGCGCTCGCCAGCAGAAAGACGCGAATGGAACACGGCTACCGTCTCGCCAAAGCGCGAGCGGAAGCGGCCGACGGTCTGGGCTGTCAGCGAAATCTCGGGTACCAGCACGCAGGCAGAGCGGCCAGCCGCGAGCACGCGCTCGATGGCGGATAGATAGACCTCGGTTTTGCCGGAGCCCGTAACACCGTCCACGAGCACCACGTCGCCGTGCGCATCCAGGCGAGCGCGCTCAATCTGCGCGAGCGCTTGCTGCTGACCGTTCGTAAGCGCGACCGGCGGTTTGCCGCTTGCAGAGGACAGCGTAGTCTGCTCGCTGCAACCGCGCCAGGCACGGCGCTCCTCCACCACCACGACGCCGCGTTTTTCGAGCGCCTTGATGGTCGCCGACATACTGTTATAGAGAAGGTTGAGGTCGCGCGTCGTGACAGGACCACACTGGAGCGCCTCGATGAGTTGGCGCTGGCGGACCGCGGTCTTGGGTGGCGTGTAGTCAAAGCCTTCGGGCGTAAGCATCACCCAGCGGTTTTGGATGGGTTTGACGGCTGGACGTTCAACCGTCCACACGCCGTCGTCGCCCTTGACCACACGCGGGCTGCCACCCGGAGGCAAGAACAGGCGCAGGCACTCGGTAAGCGTCGCAACATACTCGCGGCTCATCCAGCGTGCGATGCGGGCAGCCTCGGCGGTAAAGAGCGGTTTGCTGAGGATGGCCTCGATGGGCTTGATGCGCACGGGGTCGAGGGCGTTGTTGCCCGGCAGATCGCCCAGATCAGGCGCAATGTCGACGACATAGCCCGCGGCGGCACGGTTACCAAAGTGGACCAGGACCGTGGATCCGATCTGGACCTCGTTGGCAAGGGACTCGGGGATGCCGTAAACAAACGGTTCCGACAGCGCACGGGTGGGGATGTCGAGGACCACGCTCGCGTAGGCGGCAGGGGGCTCGGGCGCAGGCTTAGACTGAGCCGAGGCAGCGGCAGGCTTGGGCTTCACCGGAGCTTCCTCCGGTTCCGGCGAACCAAACAGCGACAGTTGTTGAGCCATACACCACCTCTAACGAACGGACCTGAAAGGGGTGGGACAAAATAATCAGTAGAGTTTGTCCCATGGCCGATACGAGTGTCGAGCTCGTTGCGTCACTCGAACATGGGACAAACACTACTGATTATTTTGTCCCAGCAACCCACTCATCGGTACAGAAACAAGAGCCCCGCTCGAGGGAACGGGGCTCGGATACATGCGTTTGCGCGTCTACTACAGCGCCATCGTGCGGGCGCGGTCGATGCGCGCCAGGCAATCGTCGCGGCCGACGAGCGCCATGGTCTCGCCCAGCGGAGGGCTCACCATGTTGCCGCAGACGGCGACGCGCACGGCCTGGAACACCACGCGCTTCTTGAGGTCCATCTGCTCGGGCAGCGGCTCAAGCGCAGCGTCGATAGCCTCGGCGGTCCACTCGCCCACACCCTCAAGCGCGGCCTTGGCGGCGTCCAGAATGGCACCCATGCCCTCCTTGGCCAGGCCTTTGTTGACGGACTTCTCGTCATACTCGAGTGTCTCGGCCGTGGCAAAGATGGGGGCGGCGACGGTCACGGCGTCGGCCGGCATCTTGGTGCGCGGCTTAACGATGGCAGCGAGCGCATCGATCCAGTCCTCGCCGTACTCGACGTTGCCCTCGATGAGACCCGCCTCGTGCAGCTCGGGGACCATGATTTCGTCGGCAAACTGAGCATCGGACATGCCGTTGATGTACTCAGCATTGACCCAATCGAGCTTCTTGGGATCGAAGGTCGCCGGGTTCTTGGAGATGCGGTCGAGCGAGAACTTGCTGGCCAGGACATCACGCGGGATGATCGTGGTCTCGCCGTCGAGCGACCAGCCGAGCAGCGCCAGGTAATTGACGAAGGCGTCGGACAGGTAGCCGGCGTCGCGGTACTCCTCCACCGAGGTGGCGCCGTGGCGCTTGGAGAGCTTCTTACCGTCGGCGCCCAGGATCATGGAGATGTGGGCGAACGTGGGCACGGGCGCGCCGAGGGCCTCGTAGACCATGACCTGGCGCGGGGTGTTGGACAGGTGGTCGTCGCCGCGGATGACATGGGTGATCTTCATCATGGCGTCGTCGACGACGGTCGCGAAGTTGTACGTGGGCGTGCCATCGGAGCGGAAGATGACAAAGTCGTCGAGCTCCTTGGCGTCGAAGGTCACCTCACCGTGAACGGCGTCGTG
This sequence comes from Collinsella sp. TF06-26, assembly GCF_002232035.1. Lineage (GTDB taxonomy): Bacteria > Actinomycetota > Coriobacteriia > Coriobacteriales > Coriobacteriaceae > Collinsella. The sequence goes on along the minus strand of NZ_NKXR01000001.1, from coordinate 293,978 downwards.
GATGACGACGTCGCCGCGGTCCTCGGGCACCTTGATGCGCAGGACGTAGGACTCGCCGGCCTCGATGCGACGGCGGGCCTCCTCGGGATCAAGATCGCGGCAACGGCGCTGATAGCCCTGGAAGGGGTCCTTGCGCTCCTGCGCGGCCTTGCGATCGGCGTCGAGCTGCTCCTTGGTGCAGAAGCAGGGATAGGCCTTGCCCTCGTCCCAAAGCTTCTGGGCGGCCTGCTTGTACAGGTCCAGGCGCTCGGTCTGGGCATAGGGGCCATAGTCGCCGCCCACCTCGGGACCCTCGTCCCAATCGAGGCCCAGCCAACGCATGGCGCGCAGGATGATCTGCGTATTCTCGTCGGTGGAACGGGTGGGATCGGTGTCGTCGATGCGCAGGATGAACGTGCCGCCGTTTGCGCGGGCGAAAGCCCAGTTATAGATAGCGGTGCGGGCGCCGCCGATGTGCAGCTTGCCCGTCGGTGAGGGTGCAAAGCGGACGCGAACGTCTGATGCCATGGAAATCTCCTCGATTGCAGGATGGATGTCTAACCGCATCAGTATAAAGCAACAAAGCAACCTCCGCACAAAGGGCACCGACCCACTCATTGGGGACAGACTTAAATGACCAGTCGTTGTAGTCATTGGGGACATTCTTGGTTTAAGACTGGTCATTTAAGTCTGTCCCCAATGAGTAGGTGCGGAAAGGGTGTGAATGTTTGATTTACGCGCTATGATGTGCCCTTGCATAGAGAGCCCGGCGGAATGGTAACGGTCGCTGGGACACGTTTTTGAAAGGACAATCATGTCAGAAGAACTTCGTTCCATCCCACCCCAACACGGGTCCTTTGTTTTTACGTCGGAGTCGGTGACCGAAGGTCATCCCGATAAGATCGCTGATCAGATCAGTGACGCCGTCCTCGACGCAATCCTCGCCAAAGAAATAGAGCTGCAGGAGCAGGGCTATATTGCGCCCAACGGTGTGCCCGCCAACGTGGAGAACGTCCGCTGCGCCTGCGAGACCCTCGTGACCACCGGCACGGTCATCGTCGCCGGCGAGATTCGCACCCAGGCCTACGTCGACGTACAGGAAATCGCCCGCGGTGTTATCCGCCGCATCGGCTACAACCGTGCCAAGTTCGGTTTTGACTGCGACACTTGCGGCGTTATGAGCCTCATCCACGAGCAGTCGCCCGATATCGCCCAGGGCGTTGACGAGTCCTTCGAGACCCAGACCGGCGCTACCACCGACCCGATCGACCTGATCGGCGCCGGCGACCAGGGCATGATGTTCGGTTATGCCTCCAACGAAACCAAGACCCTCATGCCCATGCCGCACTACCTGGCGAGCCGCCTGGCCGAGCGCCTGGCCGCCGTGCGTCACGACGGCACCCTCGCCTATCTGCGTCCCGACGGCAAGACCCAGGTCACCGTGCGCTACGAGGAAGGCAAGCCCGTCGAGGTCACGACCATCGTCATCTCCACGCAGCACGCCGCAGAGATCGAGGACATGGGCAAGATCAAGGCCGACCTCATCGAGCACGTCATCACCCCGGTCATGGCTGCCGAGAACATGCCGTGGGACAACGCGGACATCTATGTGAACCCCACCGGTCGCTTTGTCGTAGGCGGCCCCATGGGCGACACGGGCCTCACCGGCCGCAAGATTATCGTCGACACCTATGGCGGCTACGGCCGTCACGGCGGCGGCGCCTTTAGCGGCAAGGACTGCACCAAGGTCGACCGCTCCGCCGCGTATGCCGCGCGCTGGGTCGCCAAGAACGTGGTCGCCGCCGGTCTGGCCGACCGATGCGAAGTCGAGCTTGCCTACGCCATCGGCGTTTCCAAGCCCCTCTCAATCATGGTCGACACCTTCGGTACCGCGCATGTTGCCGAGGACAAGATCGTTGAGGCCGTTGAGAAAACCTTCGACCTGCGCCCGGGCGCAATCATCCGCGACCTAGACCTGCGTCGCCCCATCTACGAAAAGACGGCAGCCTACGGTCACTTCGGCCGCGAAGACGCCGACTTCACCTGGGAGAATACCGACCGAGTCGAAGAACTCAAAGCAGCCTGTGGCCTGTAGGCTTACGAGAAAAGCCACAGCCAAATAGAAACACGCCAAAAAGAGGTACCGGAACAACCGGTACCTCTTTTTTATTAACCGGTGGTGAAGATGAGTCGACATGGGACGCAGAATAGGTTCCCAGCTGATGAATTTTGCAGCAAGCGTGCCCCTACCATGTATCCTAAGTTCCGAGGGCTTTGGTATTTGGTCGATCGCGAGTTCCGCACGAGCCGGAGGCCACTTAATGTGGCCTCCGTGCGAGCCAGGACTGTAGAGCAGGCGACCAAATACCAAAGCCCTCGGAACGACGGGATAGAACAGGAGCTCATATGGCAGGCAAGCCGCAAACACTAGCTACGACCTCGGCATTCGAGATCTTGGGGCCCGTCATGGTCGGCCCCAGCTCATCGCACACCGCCGGCGCCCTGCGCTGCGCCCAAGTTGCCGCCAGCCTGCTGGAAGGCCGCATCACCAAAGTCACCTTTGGCCTGTGGAACTCCTTCGCCCACACCTACCGCGGCCACGGCACCGACCGCGCGCTCGTCGCGGGTATTCTGGGCCTCGACACCGATGACGAGAACATCAAGCAGGCCTTCGACCTCGCAAGCGAGCAGGGCCTCGAATATCACTTTGACATCAAGGGCGACGACGCCTCCATCCATCCCAACACCGTCGACATCGACATGGCCGACGATACGGGCGCCACGGCGCAGGTCCGCGGCGAGAGCCTCGGCGGCGGCAAGATGCGCATCAGCCGCATCAACGGCGTCGGCGTCGATATCTCGGGCATGTATTCCACGCTCTTCGTGGCACACCAGGACGTCCCCGGTGTGCTCGCCGCGCTCACGAACCTGCTCGCCTACGCACATGTAAACATCGCTTTCTGCCGCACCTACCGCACCGAGGTGGGCGGCCAGGCCTACTCCGTCTTCGAGACCGACGGCGCGCCCGACGACACCGTCGTCCCCATGCTCCGCAAACTCGACAATGTCGATTACGCGACCTTTATCGAGCTCCCCGGTTCTGCCTCGTCGCTCTCCCCCGGTGTCTCGGCAAAGGAGATCTTCGACGACGGCGAGCAGCTGCTCGATGCGTGCGCCGAGCTCGGCCTGAATATCGGCGCCGTTATGGCCGTGCGCGAGGCGCGTCTGACCGGCGAGGCCCACGCCGTCGCCGCCATGCGCCGCGTGCTCGACGTCATGCGCGAGGAGACCACGACCCCCATCGTCAATCCGCAACGATCGCTCGGCGGGCTTATCGGCGGCGAGGCTAAACTCGTCGATGCCACCGGCCGCAACGATTTGAGCACGAGCCTGATGGGCACCGTTCAAACCGACGCCGTGGCCCGCGCGATGGCCGTGCTCGAGCGCTCCGCCACGATGGGAGTGATCGTCGCCGCTCCCACGGCAGGCTCCGCGGGTGTCGTGCCCGGCTGCGTGCTGGCGCTCGCCGATCACCTTCAGCTCGACGACGAGCAGGTCATGGACGCGCTCTACTGCGCAGCCGCCATCGGCCTCAACCTCACCACGAGCGCCTGCGTCGCCGGTGCCGAGGGCGGCTGCCAGGCTGAGGTAGGAAGTGCGGCCGCCATGGCAGCCGCCGCGCTGGTGCAGATGCTCGGCGGCACGCCCGGGCAGGCGCTCGACGCCAGTTCCATCGCGCTGAGTAACTTGCTGGGCCTCGTTTGTGACCCCGTCGGCGGCCTCGTGGAGGTACCCTGCCAAAACCGCAACGCCATCGGCGTGGCAGCCGCCTTTAGCTCGGCGCAGCTTGCACTTGCCGGTATCAAGAGCCTGGTGCCGTTTGACCAGATGGCGCACGTCATGCTCTCCGTGGGCCACGCGTTGCCGGCCACGCTGCGCGAGACGGCAAAGGGTGGCATCGCGCAGGCTCCGGCCGCACTTTCGGCCTGTGCAAAATGCGGTGTGTGCGGATAGCGACAAAGAAAGACTCGAAGGTGGGACAAATGTCCCACCTCTTTTGAATGCCACCGTTTCCATACCACAAACAACTAGGTAATCGCTATAATGCAAGCCCAGTAAAAACACGATGAGCCGCAAGGCGAAATTCGAAGGATATGCATACGATGTCGCAAAACGATCGAACTCAACTGATTCCCGATCCGCAGCAGCCGAGCAGGCACACCGGCGGCGTTCAATCGCCGCGTCCTATCGCGCCGAGCCGCGGTCAGCAGCGAGGTGCGGCAAACGTTTCCCAACCTCCGAACAAGCAGCATCAGCAGCGCCAGACAAATGGCAATGCGCCCAAGCAGCCCCCCACGCACGCTCGAGGCGATCGCGGCCCCGCACGCAAACCCGCCGAAAACAATAAGTCGGGCAAAAAGACGACGCTCTTTGTCGTTCTGGGTCTTATCGTCATTGTCTATATCGTAGGCGTCGTAGCGTTTTCGCAGGTAGCCTACCCCAACACCACTATCGCCAGCGTCGATGTCTCGTTCTCCAACGCTTCGTCTGCCGCCACCAAGGTCAACTCGGCTTGGAAGCACTATAAGCTCACCGTGACAGGCGATGACTTTAGCTGGACCTATCAGCCCGAGTCCGATGAGCCCATTGTCGACGGCGAAGCTGCCGCAAAAGAGATTATCAGCCGCAACGAAGCCATTGTATGGCCGGTTCGCCTTGTAGAATCCTTAAGCGGCAAGACCAAAACAACCGCTAGCTCCAACGAAGTCGATCTTGATCAAGACGTCGACCTGTCCATGCTCTCCGACACCTTTGACCAAAAGCAGTTTGAGAAGGATCTGGGCGCCGCCATCGACGAGTTTAACGAGGGGCGTTCGGGCGCGTTCGAGGCCAATAGCTCCTATGACGAGCAGGCCGGCAAGTTTACCGTCGAGAAGGCGCGCTCCAACGAAAAACTCAACCGCGAGCATGTCATTAAGTATGCCGAGCTCGAGCTTGCCTCGCTGGCCGAGACCGTAGATCTTTCCAAGCTCGGCAACGATGCCTATGAGCCGCTCAATGGAACGCTGACCGATGATCAGATTCAGTCTGCATGCGATGCCGCCAACAACTTCTTGGGCGTCAACGTGACCCTCAAGCTCAACGGCGAGGATGCCGGCAAGGTTGATGGCAGCTCCGTGTTGCAGTGGATCAGCTTTGCCGATCCGGCCAACCCCACGCTCGATACGTCGCAGATCAGCAGCTGGGCAGCCGAGCTCGCCAACGGCTTTAATACCGTGGGCTCCACTCGCTGGTGGACGCGCGCCGATGGCAAGCAGTGCGCCGTCGAAGGCGGCGACTTTGGTTGGTCCATCGACAGCAGCTCGCTCGCCAAGCAGGTCGAGGACGCCATCAACAACAAGCAGACCGGCGAAATCGAGATCAAGTACTCCCAGAAGGCCGACACATTTACCGCCAAGGGCGAGCCCGACTGGAAGGCCTATATCGACGTCGACCTGTCCGAGCAGCATGCGCGCTACTACGACGAGAGCGGCAACATCGTGTGGGAGGCCAACTTTATTTCTGGCAAACCGGGTGAAGACGCCACCCCCGAGGGCGTATGGCAGATCAACAGCAACGATGGCGCCAGCAAACTCATCGGTGCCAAGGACCCCGAGACCGGCAAGCCCAAATACGAGAGCCCGGTAAGCTACTGGATGCCGTTCGAGGGCAATATGGTCGGATTCCACGACGCCACCTGGCAAAACGATTCGAGTTTCGATAACGCCGAATCGTACAAGTGGTGCGGTAGCCACGGTTGTATCAACCTGCGTCTGGCCGATGCCAAGTCGCTCCACGAGCGCATCAAAGTCGGCCTCTGCGTGGTCGTGCACTCGTAACGCAGCTAACGTCTACAACAAGTAAACAGCACGGCGACAAAACTTACAGTACCGTCATCCGCAACTTCTATGCGCCCGCCTATCGCGACGGGCGTATATACTTATCGGAGCCATATCGATAAAGGAGACGCTATGTCCAAGGTCCCCACGATCAATCCGGGTCCTGACGATTCCGATCGCATGCCCCAAGATGCCACCGAGACCCTGCCGATTATCAGCGCTGCAGACACCAAGCAGCCCCAAACGAGTCTCGACGATTCGACCGATATCTCCGATGAAGAAGCCTATGCAAAGCTCAAGGCAAAGCGTGCCGAGCGTCGGCGCAAAAAGCTCATCCGACGCGGTATCGCCGTCGGTGTCGTTGTTGCCATCGCGCTCATTGCCATCATCGCAACGCTGGTCATCAACGCGCAACCCGCAGGCACCAACGGACCGGTGACCGACATGGTCACCGAAGGCACGTTTACCACCACAGTCGAAGCCAAGGGGCAGCTTAAGCCCATCTCGGCATCGGTCGTCTCCCCTTCTGTCGACGGTACGGTTGAAAAGATCAACGTGCAGGCCGGACAGAGCGTCAACGAGGGCGACGTACTCATGACCATTAAGAACGACGCGCTCGATAGCGCTGTTTCCGAGGCGCAGCGCGCGGTCGCGGCCGCCCAGGAAGACCTGAACAATGCAAAGGTGGCACTCGCGGCCGCACAGGCCGCACCGACAACGGACAGTGACGGATCGACCGGCCCATCGGACGCAAACGCCAACGCAAATGCCGTCTCGACCGCCCAGCGCAACCTCGCCTCGGCCCAGGCAACGCTGGAGCAGGCAACTGCAAAAGCGGCCGAGCGCACCGTAAAGGCCCCCAGTTCGGGCAACATCGTCGAGCTCAACGCCAAAGTCGGTGCCACGGCGACCGGAGGCACGATCATGGGCGAAGGCGACACGAGCGGCGGCAAGCAGTGCATGCAAATCGCCGACCTGTCCAAGATGAAGGTGACGGTTCAGGTGGGCGAAAAGGATATCGCCAAAATTGCCGTGGGCCAAAGCGCCAACGTGACCTATCCCGCGTTTCCCGATATCGTGAGCCAGGGCACCGTCACGGCTATCGCCTCGGTGGCAAACTCTGACTCCGGCTCCGGTAGCGGCGGCAGCGTGACCTTTAACGTCGACATCCTCATCGAAGCACCCGACAGTCGCCTTAAGCCGGGTATGACTGCCGAGGTCTCGGTAGTGACCGAGAAGCTCGACGACGTGGTTATGGTGCCGACCATGGCGCTGATGACCGAAGATGGCGAGCACTATTACGTCAATCTGGCCACCGATTCGGAAGGCAAGAAGACGCGCCGCGTGAAGGTGACCGTCGTGACGCAAAACGACAACGAGGCTGTAGTCGGTAAGACGCAGGTCAAGCGCGACGACCAGGGCAACGAGATCAACCCAGACGTCCCGGTTACCAAGTTACGCGACGGCGACACCATCGTGACGGATACCGGCGCAGGCATGACGGCAGACGGCGGCGACAATATGTCTGCCGACGAGGGCAAGTAATGCGTCCCGTCATCGACATCCGCAACGTGCACCGCATCTTTGAGAGCGAGGCCGGTTGCGCCCACATCCTGCACAACGTGAGCCTGGCGGTGAACCCCGGTGAGTTCGTCGCCATCACCGGCCCCTCGGGCTCGGGCAAGTCGACGCTCATGAACATCCTGGGCTGCCTGGACAAGCCGACGGCGGGTGATTATTTCCTGCAAGGGCTCAACGTCGCCGAGCTCGACGATGATGAGCTCACCGAGGTGCGCGCGCTGAGCATCGGCTTTGTCTTTCAGAGTTTTAACTTGCTGCCGCGTCTGACGGTGATCGAAAACGTCATGCTGCCGCTGTCCTACACCAATGTGCCGCGTAGCCAGCGCGAGATGCGCGCCGTGCACGCGCTGCAAGCCGTCACACTGCCGGTCGACCATTGGGACCACCGCATATCGGAACTCTCGGGCGGACAGATGCAGCGCGTCGCCATCGCGCGCGCCCTCGTCAACGACCCGCCCATCATTTTGGCCGACGAGCCAACGGGAAATCTAGACTCGACAACCGGGGCGCTCGTCATGGAAACCTTCCACAAGCTCCAGAAACGCGGCAAGACCATCGTACTCATTACGCATGACCCCGGCATCGCCGCCGAGGCCGATCGAGCCGTAACCATCCGTGACGGGCGAATCCATGACGGCGCATATGTCGCGCATACACCGAATACGTTACGCGGGGCCGTCAAAAACCTGCCCGAGATTTCTGCAACCACCAATCAGCCGAAAGGAGCGAAGGCATGAGCACCCGCGATCTTGTCCAAGAAGCCCTTCACTCGCTCGAGGCCAACAAGGGACGCAGCCTGCTCACCATCCTTGGCATCGTCATTGGCATCGCCTCGGTCATCGCCATGACTTCGCTCATCGGCGGTATCCAAAACAGCCTGGTCAACAGCCTGGGCCTCAATGCAGCCCGCATGGTAGAGATCTATTCGTCCCAAGAACTCACCGATTCGGATGTGGAAAAGCTTCGCAAACTGGTGCCGCAGATTGAGCAGATCGGCATCGTCGATAGCGCCTATTCCGAGTACAAGGTCGGGGATAAAAGCTATACCGTCATGGCACACGGCGTCGATAGCGACATGCTCGATGCCGTGGGCGCCAGCAAGCTCGTTGCGGGACGTGTCTATTCACAGGCAGAGTCTCAATCAGGCTCGCGCGTGGCGCTCATCAGCCGCGGCGGCGCCGATCAGCTTTACGGCAACGAACAGGACGCACTGGGGAAAACCATCAAGGTGTCCAACGGCGAGGTGCAGATTGTAGGCGTGATTGATGGCGGCAGCGACTCCATGGGCTCGCTCACGCTGTATATGCCACGCGAAACCATCTCCGGCCTGTTTGGCGACGAGAATCCTTCATTTCCCAGCGTGACGGCACTTGCCGCCGAGGGCACAGACATGGACGAGCTCTGCAAGACCATCGAGTCTAAGGTGCGCGCGATGAAGGGCATCTCGGAGGATGATGAGTACGACAGCGTATCGACGACCTCCATGAAAAGCGCCATCGATGCACTCAACTCGTTTATGGGCGCCTTCTCGCTCATCATGGGCGCTGTCGCCAGTATCTCACTGCTTGTCGGCGGAATCGGCATTATGAATATGATGCTTACCAACGTGACTGAGCGCATCCGCGAGATCGGTATTCGCCGTGCCTTGGGCGCCAGTCGCCGCGATATCACCGCGCAGTTTTTGGCCGAGTCCTCGGCGCTGTGCGTCACCGGTGGCCTGCTGGGTGTCCTGATTGGCTATCTGCTGGCCTGGGGCCTCGCGATGTTTGCCGCAGGATCAGGGGTTCTCAACGAGCTCGGTGCCAGTGGGGAGATCACACCGAGCTTTTCAATCGCCACGGTGCTGCTGGCCTTCGGCGTCTCCGTCGGCATCGGCGTAATCTTTGGCTTCTACCCCGCTCGCCGCGCGGCAAAGCTCAACCCGGTGGAGTGCCTACGCTACCAGTAAGCCACCACCAGCTACCAGTAAGCCACCACCAACAAGTTGCGGTGAATTAGGGACTGAATATGCTATCTAGCAGCAAAAACAGACACTATTTCACCGCAACTTATTGAAGGGCTGTTTGCGCCAGTTCTGGGCGTCGTCCTCGAGCTATTGATGGATAACGGGCTTGTACGGGTCGAGCTTGCTCGGGACGCTCCTCCTCGCGGGCGGGAGGGCGCGCAGGCGCGGCAAGCGCCTAGCGCGCGAACTCCCGTAAGAGCACGTCTTCCACTTCCCGAAGCGAAAGGGCCCCGCTTCCCTCGGCGGGACGGGTGACCACGATGCAGCGCGCTCCCACGTCGCGCGCGGCGGCGAGCTTCTCGGCCGTGCCGCCTACGATTCCCGAGTCCTTAGTCACAAGCCACTGGGCGCCCACCTGCCGAAGCATCGCCTCGTTGAGCTCGCGGGTGAAGGGCCCCTGCATGCCGATGACGTGCGACGGCGAAAACCCCGCGTCGATGCACTTCGTTATAGCACCGGGCAGCGGGAGCACACGCACGAAGAAGCGCTCCGCGAAATCGGCGACGCTCGTGTAGGGAGCAAGCTCCTTGCTCCCCGTCGTGAGAAGCGCGCGACCCGGGTTCTCGGAGAGAAAGCGCGCCGCGCAGGCGATCGACGCGACCGGCACGACGCCTTTGGGCAGCGCCTCGACCGGGCGCGCAAGGCGCAGGCATCGTGCACCCACGGCGAGCGAAGCGGCCCGGATGTTGCCGCTTGCGAGCGTAGCGAAGGGGTGCGTGGCGTCGACAACGATGCACGCGCCGGAAAGCTCGCGCTCCATGTCGGCATCGTCGAGCCTGCCCGCATGCACCTCGATGCCCGGAAGCTCGCCCAAAAGCTCGCCTCCGTACTCGGTTGCCGCGTAGGCACGGGCGGGGATGCCCGCCCTGCTCGCCCATTCGCACAGAAGGCGGCCCTCGGTGGTGCCGGCGAAGATGCGCAGCGCCGGCGCGGATGCGGGCGCCGTCACTTCGGGCCGCCTGGGCGCGTGATCTGGTAGAGCAGCGCGTTCATAATGGCAGCCGCCACGGTCGAGCCGCCCTTGCGACCCCTCGCGACGATGGCTGGCACGCGTCGTGCGAGTAGCTCCTCTTTCGCCTCGACCACGTTCACAAACCCGACCGGCACCCCAACGACGAGCGCGGGCGCGATCTTCCCCGCGTCCATGAGCTCGGCGAGGCGCAGAAGTGCTGTGGGAGCGTTGCCGACGGCCACGATGAGCGGACCCTCGATGCCGCAAGCTTTGTCCATGCTCGCAACGGCGCGAGTCGTGCCCGCGGCGCGCGCAGCCGCGGCGACATCAGGGTCGGCCATGAAGCACACGGCCTTGCAGCTGAGCTTCGCGAGCGCGGGCTTGCTTATGCCTGCGAGCGCCATGTTCGTGTCGGTGAGCACCGTGGCCCCTGCGCGCAGTGCGTCGAGCGCACAGTGCGCGGCGTCATGGGTAAACACGAGGGAATCGGCGTACGAGAAGTCGGCAGTGGTGTGGATGACGCGCTTCACGACGGGCTCTTCGAGCGGCGGGAACGTGCGGCCGCCGAGCTCTTCGGTGATGATCTCGAAGCTGCGCCGCTCGATGTCGCCGGGCGCCATCTCCTTGGAATCCATCTAGTACTCCACTCCTTCCCTTGCACATATCCCCTGCTCGTAGGGATGTTTCTTGCACCGCATCTCGGTTATGTAGTCGGCCTTCTCCACGATCTTGCGGGAAGGCGCGCGCCCGGTGAGCGCTACTTCGACGCCGCGCGCGGACATATCGAGCGCGCGGTCCACGAGCGCCTCGTCGACAAGCCCCTTCGAAAGCGCGTCGAGCGCCTCGTCGAGCACGAGCAGTCCCTCTTGCGCGCCCTCGAGCTCGGCAAGCGCGGAAGCGAGGTTCCCATCGTGCAGCTCGCACGTCGCGGCAAGTTCTTCCGACGTCATCGACCAGGTAAACTTGTCCGACACCTTCCCCGCGAACACGGGCACGCCGAAATGCTCGGCGAGCAGGCGCACCTCCCCGCTTTCGCCGTCTTTCAGGAACTGCACGACGACGACGCGGCGGCCTGCAGCGAGCATGCGAAGGGCGAGGCCCATCGCCGCCGTGGTCTTGCCTTTGCCGTCGCCATGATACACGTGGATCATACGCCCTCCTCGATAATGCGGTAGACATACTCCATGTCGAGCGCCCCGCGCACGACGTCGGCCAGGCGGTCGAACTCGCGCGCACGGTGATCGGCCGCGGACGCCGCGCCCGCAGCACCCACGACGTTCTCGGGCAGGCCGCGCATGCGCGCGAGCGAGCGCGCGAGGGCGAGCGCCACCCCCGGTTCGTCGAACAGGCCGTGGAGATAGGTTCCGAACACGTTTCCGCAGGCCGCGCCTTCTGGTTTGCCGCCAATCGTGCCCGCAGGAGCGCAGGAGACGGTCGTTTCGCCGTCGTGAATCTCGTACCCGCGCGCCATCATGCCGTTCCACGCCGAGAACGCGCCTTGGGCGCCCGTGATGCGCAGCTCCGACTGGGCGAGGCGCTTTTCCTCCTTGAACACCGTACTTGCAGGGATGAGCCCGAGCCCGCGCGCGGTGCCAGCGCCTTCCCTGCCGTGCGGGTCGGAAAGCTCGTCTCCCAAAAGCTGGTAGCCTCCGCATATGCCGAGCACCGGCGTGCCCGTGCCCGAAAGCGCGCGTACACAGGCCCCGATGCCGCTAGCCGCAAGCCAGCGCGCGTCGTCGAGCGTAGTCTTCGAGCCGGGAAGCACCACCAGGTCGGGTCGGCCCAGATCGGTCGTCGAGGAAACGTAGCGCACGCCCACGCCGGGCACGCGCGAAAGCGGGTCGAAGTCGGTGAAGTTCGACAGATGCGGAAGACGCACGACGGCGACGTCGATGACGCCGCGCGCCTCGCGGGCAGATAGGCGCGGCGCGAGCGAGTCCTCGTCGTCCAGGTCGAGCGTAAGATACGGCACGACCCCCACGACGGGAACCCCGCACATTTTCTCGAGCGGGGCCAAACCCGGGCGCAGGATTTCCACATCGCCGCGGAACTTGTTCACCACAAGCCCCCGCAAAAGCGCGCGGTCCTCGGGCGCAAGGAGAGCGACCGTGCCGTAGAGCTGGGCAAACACCCCGCCTGGGTCGATGTCGCCCACGAGCAGCACGGGGGAGGACACGGCGCGCGCGAGCCCCATGTTGACGATGTCGTTTTCGGCAAGGTTGATTTCGGCGGGGCTGCCGGCGCCCTCGATGACGATGACGTCGTTATCCTCCGCGAGCGAATCGAACGCCTCCAAAATCTGCGGCATGAGCGCCTTCTTTCGCGCGAAGTAGTCCCTCGCAGCGAAGGCTCCCTGCGCCTTGCCGGCCACGATGAGCTGGCTTCGGTGGCCGCTTTCGGGCTTGAGCAGGATGGGGTTCATGCGCACGTCGGGCGCGATGCCGCACGCCTCGGCCTGCATGATCTGGGCGCGCCCCATCTCGAGCCCGTCGGCCGTGACACCGCTGTTGAGTGCCATGTTCTGGCTCTTGAAGGGAGTCACGCGCAGGCCGTCCTGCGAAAGTACGCGGCACAGCCCCGCCGCAAGCAGGCTCTTCCCCGCGTTCGACATGGTGCCCTGGATCATGATGGGCTTCGCCCTACCCACGGGTATCGACCTCCTTCGCCGAGCCTCGGCCATCCGCGCCCGCCATAGCGCCGCTGAAAGAAGCGCCGCCCCGTTCGTCGGGTTCGCCTTCGCCCGATGCACCTTCCACCCGAAGCACGCGGCTGAACGCCATCGCAAGCCGGGCATTCTCCTTGCGCGTGCGCACCGCGACGCGGCACCAGAAACGGGACAGTACCGAAAACGAGTCGCACGTGCGGACCAAAACCCCCTGTTTATACAGGCGCTCAGGGATGTCTTTCGCCGGCGTGCGGACTAAAAGGAAGTTCGCATCCGACGGCACGACGGAAAGCCCGAGCGAGGAGAGCTCGTGGGAAAGCCACGCTCGCTCGCCCGCCAATACATCGCGCGTGCGCGAGACGTATTCAATGTCTTCCAGGGCGGCGATGCCCGCGGCCTCGGCGACCGAGGAGACGGGCCACGCCTGCCCCGCCCGGCGAATCCCCTCGATGAGTTGGGCGTTTCCGCTGATCAGATATCCCAACCGCAACCCCGCCATTCCGTAGAGCTTGGTGAACGCGGAGAGCACGGCCACATGGCGCGAACACGCGGCGCGTGCGGCCACGCTCCTTTCGCAGGCGTCAGGCGCAAATCCGAGGAAGCACTCGTCCACGACGAGCAGCGCGCCCACCTGCTCGCAGCGGCAAGCCGCGGCATCGATCACGCTGGGGTCGACGAGGCGCCCCGTAGGGTTGTTCGGATTGCAGAGGTACGCCACGTCTCCCGGCCCCTCAATCGCGCGGGCGAAGGAGGCGGGCACGTCGAAGTCGTCCGCTTCAGAGAGCGGGAACTCCTGCACGCATGCGCCGTAGTACGATGCCGCCTCCGCATATTCAGAGAACGTCGGCGCGCACACGACGATGCGTTTCGGGCGCACCGCCGCGGCGAGCCGCCAGATGATGTCGGACGCGCCCGCGCCGCAGACGATAGTATCTTCGGGAATGCCCTGGTCGCGCGCTAGGGCGCGAACGAGGGCGAGGCTTTCCCTATCGGGGTAGGCGTCGATTCGAGAAAGCGCCTTGCAAGCTGCGGCGACGGCGCGCGGCGAGGGGCCTGCCGGATTCACGTTCACCGAGAAGTCAATGAGGTCGGAGGCACCCCCTTCGCAAGCGATGCCGAGCGATTGCGCGCTGCCCCCATGCGTGCGGGCGCGCAGGATTCCCCCGGCAGCCCGGGGCGCGGCGTGGTCTTTCCTCATGCCATCGCCCCCACGGCGAGCACGACCGCCGCGCGCGCGGCGCCGAAGAGGACGAGCGCGCATACGGACGCGGCGAGCATGAGCCTTGTCGCCCGGGCGATGTCGCCCCACTCGATTTCGCGGGACGCGTCGCCTATCGTCGGTTTCTCAACGAGCTTGCCGAAATACACCGCGGGTCCTGCCAGGCGCAGTCCGAGCGCACCCGCGCACGCCGACTCGGTCTGCGCCGCGTTCGGGCTCGCATGGCGACGCCTGTCGCGGCGCCAGATGCGCGCCGCCCCGCGCGCGTCGAGCCCGACGATCGGGCACACGGCGATCATGAGCAGGGCCGATAAGCGCGAGGGAATCCAGTTCACCGCATCGTCGAGGCGCGCCGAGGCGCAGCCGAAGTCGATGTAGCGCTCGTTTTTGTAGCCCACCATGCTGTCGAGCGTGTTCACCGCCTTGTACGCCATGCCCAAGGGCGCACCCCCGATCATAAGGTAGAAAAGCGGCGCGATGACACCGTCGCTCGCGTTCTCCGCCACCGTTTCCACGGCGGCGCGCGCGACGCCCTGCTCGTCGAGAACAGACGTGTCACGTCCCACGATGAGCCCGACGGCTTCGCGCGCCGCGACAAGGCCGCCCTTCGAGAACGCGCGGGCAACGGCCAGGCTCTGGCGGCGCAGCTCGCATGCCGCGAGAATCTGATAGCTCGCCCATGCCTCGGCCACGAAGCGCAAGCCGGAGTGAACCATGCCGCAAACATGCAGGATTCCCCAGGTCAAAAGCCCACACGTAAGCGGAAGCGCCACGGCGAGCACAAGCCCTGCGGCGCGCGTGCCCGCGGACGTTTGCGGGAATGCGCCCCGCAGGCGGCCTTCGGCCCACGTGATCGCGCGCCCCATGGCGACGACGGGATGGGGAAGCCTGCGCGGGTCGCCGAAGGCAAGGTCGGCCGCGAACCCGGCGGCGACGGCAAGAATCGTCATCACCGGGCATCGCCCCCCGAAGCGGGGCGAACGTCGCGAAGGCAGCGCCCATCCCAGGTGGCGGCCCATGCGCCGCCCGGCTCGGTATGCACGTCGAAGTATCCCATTTTCGGGACAGCTAGCTCGGAGAGCAGCGCTTTCACGGTACCCGCGTGAACGACGAAGACGGCGCGCCCACTCCCCTGGGCGCGCTCCGATTTGCATGCCTCCCGAAACGCCGCGACGACGCGGCGGGTGAAATCGCTCTTGCCCTCGCCATGCGGGCAGCGCGTCTCGCACCAGGAGTCCACCCAGGCGCGGTAGCGCGCATCCTCTTTAAGCTCGGCGGCGCTTCGCCCCTCGAAGTCGCCGAAATCCATCTCGCGCAGACCGGGGCACGCCATAAGCTCCGCGTTCGGGAAGAGGATGCGCGCCGTCTGGTCGGTGCGGGCCATGCCGCTCGTGATAACACGGAACACGTCACGATCGCACGCGAGGTCGCGCAAAGCGCGCTCGCCCGCGCTCGACAGGGGCTCGTCGGTGCCCGCCCCGCTGTAGCGATGGTCTTCCGTGCCCGCCGTGGCACCATGGCGCACGAAGACGACTTCCAAAGGCGCGCCCGCGCCCTGCGTCCCTCGAGGCGCATCGGCAAGGTTTCCTTTGATGACCTGGGGAATCCCGCACGTCATGCGCACGACGACGTCGGCGCGCGCAGCGAGCGCGCATCCCAGGCGCCCCGCGCGCTCGCGCCATTGGGCGTCTTCCGCACGCATGGGGACGACCCCCGAGCCGACCAAGGGCAGAATCACTGCGTCGAAGCCGATCAGCCGCTCGAGCGCCCGGTCAGCGTCGAGCGCGCGTACGAGTTCCTCAGCACGGTATGCGACGCGGCCGGCAAAAGCCGCGGGCACGCCGCCCTCCGCAAGCTGCGCCGCGTCGACGAAATCGTCCGCCGCGAACCCGAGCTTTTCACGCACGAAGGTCCTCTTCCCCGAATGCGCGCCACCTACCACGAGCATCATAGGAGCATGCCCCCCGCCACCAGCATGGCAAGCATCGCGAGCTCGGCCCATTGCAGAAACCATCCGGCCAAATCCCCCGTCACCCCGCCGAAGCGGGACAGGGCAACATGGCGGTACCACGCGAGCGCCAAAAGCCCCGCCACCGCCATAAGGGCGCCGACGGCCTGAGCGCACGCGACCATCCCTGCAGCCGAAGCCGCAGCGAAAGCGCAAAGCGGCACGACGATCGCCGCGCGCTTCTTCGCAGGCGAGAGCCCCGCGGCCATGCCGTCCGCCCGCGCGGCAGGCCAGCATTCAACGGCGAGTCCCGAAAGCGCGCGGGAGAACACGAGCGAGCACAGAAGCGCGAGGAACGCCCCCGCCGTAAGCGGCAGCGCGGTGAACAGGGAAAACTGCAGAATAAGGTACACAACAACACCGATAACCCCGAAGGCGCCCGCCCGCGGATCGTGCATGATCTCGAGCTTTCGCTCGCGCGGGGCCCAACTTGCAAGCGCATCGGAGGTGTCGCAGAGCCCGTCTAGGTGGATGCCTCCCGTCACCGCCACAGGCAGCGCCACGAGCACGGCCGCGACGATGGTCGCGGGCACGCCGAGCAGGTTCGCAACGTGTCCCCACGCCGTCATGAGGAACCCTTCCGCAAGGCCCACCAGGGGAAACGCGGCAAGCGCATGGGTTGACCCGAAATCGGTCCAGGCCGATTTCGGGACGGGGATGCGCGAGAACGTTCCGAACGCCGCGCCGATTGCCTCTGCTATCTTCACCTTGTAGGTCCTTCACCTTTCATCCACACGGGAATCCCGCATACCACTTCGACTGCGCGGTCGGCCAGCGCCGCCACGCCCGCGTTCACGCGCGCGAGCGCGCGCCTCCATGCCTCGGTCCCCTCATCGTAGCGCATCCCATCGGCGAACACGTCGACGGTGACCACCACCGTATACGCAGCGGCCTGAGCGAGCCGTTCGATGCCTCCGAGCACCTCGCGCGCCGCAGCGTCGGGGTCACGTGGGGACAAGCCGCCTTCCGCGAAAAGCTCGTTCGCAACCAGGTTGCCCACGTCCTCCAAAAGAAGCGTGCAGCCGCGCGGAAGCCCGGGCACTGCGGCGCCCACGTCACGCGTGCGCTCGAGGGTGGAAAACCCCTTGCCCTCGCGCAGCGCCCGATGGCGCGCGATGCGGCGGGCGCCATCTTCCCCGAAGGGCTCCATCGTTGCCAGGTACACGCGAGGGCCGTCGTGCCCGAGGCACAGGGACTCGGCGTAGGCGCTCTTGCCGCTCGCGGCGGCGCCGATGACGAGCGTCACCGTCATTTCCCGGCCTCGAAATGCTCGTAAGCAGCCATGCCAGTCGCCGTGAACGTCTTCCCATCCCGGTACACGCGCAGCGCCGAATCCAGAAGGGGCAGATACGCCATGGCGCCCGCGCCCTCGCCCAAGTGCATGCCTGCGTCGAGGGGCGCCTTTATGCCGAGCTCGCGAAGGAGCTCCCGGCTTGCGGGTTCGCTTGATGCGTGGGTGCCCACGAGGTAGCCCAAGGCGTTGGGGCACAGGCGCGCCGCGCACAGGGCCGCCGTGCAGGATATGACCCCGTCGAGGAGCGCCGGCGCCTTCGAGACCGCGGCCCCCAGGTAGAAGCCGCACATCGCAGCGATGTCGAAGCCGCCCACCTTCGAGAGCACGTCGATCGGGTCGGCGGGATCGGGCGAGTTCGCGTCGATAGCGCGCTCGACCACGTCGCGCTTGCGCGCGAGCGAGGCGTCCGAGAGCCCCGCGCCGCGCCCGACAAGGCTCCGCGCGTCCGCCCGGATGAGCACTGCGGCCACCGCCGCCGAGGTGGTCGTGTTGCCGATGCCCATCTCGCCCGCGGCGAGAAGGCGCACGCCGGCGCGGGCAAGCCCGCACGCGACGGCGATTCCGACCTCGATCGCGCGCACGGCCCCATCGCGAGACATAGCGGAGCCGTGAGCGATGTTGCCGCTCCCCCGCCGCACGTTCGCGCGCACCATGCGCGCGTCTTCTATGCCCCGGGCCATACCCACGTCGACGGGCACGACCTCGGCACCCGCGAACGCCGCCATGCGGCAGGCGCCCGCGGCCCCCTCGCACATGTTGCGCGCGACGGCTCGCGTCACATCTTGCCCGCTTTGCGACACGCCTTCGGCAACGACCCCGTTGTCGGAGAAGAATACCGCGAGCGCACGGGGAAACTCGGCCACCTCGGCGCTCCCCTGAGCTGCGGCGATACACGCGACGGCGTCTTCAAAGTCGCCCAATCCCCCCAAGGGGTGCGCGATGGAGTCCCACGCGGCGTACGCGGCGGCACGGGCGCACTCGTCTGCGGGCGCGATCCGGGAAAGCGCGGCTTCGAGCACGGCGCCCGGCGCCGACGAGAACGCGCGCTCGACTTCCTCGCGGATGCAGGCAAGCGCGGTTTCGGTTGCTTCAGCCATGCCGCCTCCTCTCTGCGAACGACGCTGCGGCAGACGCGAACGCGCGCGCAACGTCGGGGTTCGCAGGATAGTACACATGCGGGAAGCCCGCCACCAGGGACGGGGTGGTCGTCATGCACGGCCAGCCCTTGTCGCGCCGGGGCTTCTGCGCCCAAAAGTCGCCGCCCGGGCAGGTGGACTGCCAGTAGTGGAACTCGTGCGCGCGGATGCGTGTGCCGCGCGGCCCGTAGAGCCCGTCGCGTTGGGAAGTAAGCTCCACGTACCCGAAATGGGACAGCCTTCCCCCGTTCTCGCTTGCGCCCTCAAGGGCGCCCGCAACAGGCCAGCGCCACCCCTCGCTATCGGCGATTTCGCGCTGCAGGTACAGAAACCCACCGCATTCGGCGACCGTCGGCATGCCGGATTCCACCGCGCGCCGCACCGCCTCGCGCATCGACACGTTCTCGGAGAGCTGCCGCGCATGGAGCTCCGGGTAGCCGCCCCCCAGATAGAGGGCGCTTGTCCCCCGGGGCAACTCGCTATCACACAGGGGGCTGAAAAAGGCCAGCTCGCAACCCAGGTCCTCGAGCGCGCGCAGATTCTCCTCGTAATAGAACGAGAACGCCTCGTCACGCGCGACGGCGACGATGGGCCGCGCTCCCGCGATCGGCTCCAACCGGTAAGGTTCCTCGCGGATATCGGGTGCCGTCGCCGCTATTTCGAGCAAGCGGTCGACGTCGATGCTCTTTTCCACCAGCTCGGCCATCTTGTCGATGCGCGCGGAGAGCTGCTCGACCTCGTCGGCGGTCACAAGCCCCAGATGCCGGCTTTCGAGCGAGAACGCCTCGTCGGCGGGGATAGTCCCCAAAACCGCGACGCCCGTGTGCTTCTCGATCGCAGGCGCCGCGTAGGCGCAGGCAGCGGCGCTCGTCTTGTTCAGCACGACGCCGCGCACGTTCGCACAAGGCAGGAACTCGGCGATGCCGCGGATTACGGCGGCGAGCGATAAAGACGCCCCGCGCCCGTTCACCACTAAAACGACCGGCGTTTCCGTGTCGCGCGCAACCTGGTAGCTGCTCGCGTCGGCCACGCCGGGCGCCATGCCGTCGTAGAAGCCCATGACCCCCTCGAGCACCGCGACATCCGCGCCCGCGGCGCCGCGTGCGAGCAGGGCGCGCAGCGTCGGGGCGTCAGTGAAGAAGCCGTCTAAGTTGCCCGAGCGCGCACCCACGACGCGGCGGTGAAAGAGCGGGTCAATGTAGTCGGGGCCGCATTTGAAGGCCGCGCATGCAAGGCCGCGACGCGCGAGCGCGCGCAGAAGCGCGCACGTGACGACCGTCTTGCCGCTCCCGCTCGAGGGCGCAGCGACCATGAAGCGCGGGATGGACGTGCTCATCTGGCACCGCCTTCCCCACCTGCGTCGTTGCAGTTAGCAAGCGAGACCACCTCAACGGATGGTTTCCCCTCGGTAGAGGGGTCCTCCCCGACAGGCGACTCAGCAAGCGCGCCGACTTCGGCAAGCTCGTCGGCATCCGCGCCCGCACCACGCGCGCTGACGAGGAACACGGGGTTTTGCGCCTTCATAAGATGGTGCGAGCCTACAGCCTCGGCACGGGCGGCCGACACCTGGCACGCCTCGAACCCCTTAAAGCGCGAACCCGAGAGGAGCGCGCACGCCTCGGTGAGCGTCTCAACGGTGACGCATGGCACGCACAGGCGAACCTGCGAGTTCTTCTCGAGCGCCGCCTCCACGATGGAGGGAAGCTCGCCCGCGCTCCCGCCGACAAACACGGCGTCGGGGACGGGCAGTTTCGCGAGCGCTTCGGGGGCGACACCGGGGACCGAATGCACGTTGCCGCACCCGAATGCATCCGCGTTCTCTCGGATGAGCCGCACGCCGGCCGCGTTGCGCTCGACCGCCCATACCGACCCCGCTCGCGCGACGAGCGCCGCCTCGATCGAAACGCTCCCCGTGCCGGCACCGACATCCCACACGGTGTCGGTCGCGGTAAGGCGCAGCTTCGCGAGCGCGACGGCGCGCACCTCCTGCTTGGTCATGGGAACGTCGCCGCGGATGAAGAGCTCGTCGGGAATGCCCGAGGAAGCGTACGGCCAGCGGGAGCTCGCGGCGCGGGATGCGCCCGCAGAGTCCGCCGCGAAAGAAGCCGCCGCGGGCGCAGACGCGCCGGCCGGCGCCTCGGAGGCTGCGCTAGAGCCCGCAGGCGAACCGGCGCAGCCTGCGAACTCGATAAGCATCACGTTCAAGTCGTCGAACGTCTGACCTGCGATTTCACTTGCGGTCGCGCAGGTGATGCGCTCGTCGGGGTACGACAGGCGCTCGGCCACCGTCACGCGCGCGTCCCCGAAGCCCGCCTGCACAAGCTCGCCCGAAAGACGCGAGGGGTCTTCCCCGCCCGACGTGGCGAGGAAGAGCTCACCTGCGCGCTCGGCCTCGGCCACGATGTCGCACGCCACGCCGTGAGCGCTCGCGAAGCGCCAATCCTGCCATGGACGCGCGAGGCGCGCGGCGAGATACGACGCTGAGCTTATGCCGGGAATGACGCGCACGTCCACCCGCGCGTCGCCGGAGAGCGCCTCCACCAGGCGGCGCGCGCCGCTGAACAGCCCCACATCGCCCGTCATCACGACCACGGCGCGCTGCCACGACGCCGCATCAGTGAGCGCGGCGACGATGTCCGCCGTCTTCACGAGCTCGCATCTCACCACGTCGGGCGGCACGTCGATGCCGACAAGCGCGCGATGAGCGCCGATGACCACGTCGGCGATGTCGATCGCGTCGAGCGCCGCACGCGAGAGCAAGTCGGGGTTTCCGGGCCCCGCCCCGATGATCGTTACCTTTCGCATGGAATCTCCCGATACCCGCGCGGCGTGACCATACGGCCGCCTACGCGCTTCGTGTCCGCGTTGCCGACGAACACGGTGGTGAACATGTCGGCGTCGAACTCCCCCAGCTCGGAGAGCCTGCACATGCCCGACTGCTGCCCCTCGCGCCCGATGTTGCGTACCCAGCCGCAGAGCGTGTCGGGGGCCTTCCATTCGAGCATAATCTTCGCCGCGCGCGAGAGCCTGTCGGCGCGCTTTCTGCTGCGCGGGTTGTACAAACAGATGCAGAAGTCGGCGCTCGCCACGGCAGCGAGCCTGCGCTCGATGACCTCCCACGGCGTGAGCAGGTCGGAGAGCGACACGACCGCGAAGTCGTGGGCAAGCGGGGCGCCGAGCACCGCCGACCCGCTCTGAGCCGCGGTGGCCCCGGCGATAACTTCCACGTCTACATCGGGGTAGTCCTCCGCAAGCTCCAGCACGGGGCTCGCCATGCCGTACACGCCCGCGTCACCGCTGCACACGAGCGCCACGGCTTCTCCGCTCTGCGCGCGCGAAAGCGCCAGGCGGCACCGTTCGACCTCGTGCATCATCGGCGTCGCGAGATGCGCCGCGTCGGGCACGGCGGCGAGCGCGAGCTCCACGTATTTCGTGTACCCCACAACGATGTCGGCCGCCTCGAGCGCGCGCCGAGCCGCAATCGTCATGCCGTCGGGGCCGCCCGGGCCGATCCCCACCACGAAGAGCTTTCCCATCACCGCTCCTTAAACGAAAGATCGATAGTTACCTTGGAAAACGCGACGGTCACGCCGCCGTGAGCGAGCTTCGGGAAGATAAGTTTGCCCCCGCCCGCGAGCGCCGCGCGCTCGCACACATTGTCGACCCCCACCGTCGCGCGCACGAAATCAGATGGCGAAACGCTGCCTTCGACCTGCGACAACTCCTCTGCGGAATACGTCGCAAGCGGGATATTGCGCGCGCGGCAGAAGGCGAGCAGACCCTCCTCGTGCGCCTTCACGTCGATCGTCGCCGCCTCGCGCACGGCCGAAGGCGAGATGCCCGCCTGCCCGCACGCGAGAAGAAACGCCTCCCCGATCGCTTCGGCGCACGCACCGCGACGGCACCCTATGCCCGCAACGATGCAGGGCACGACAAGGCGAAGCGACTCGGGCGCAGGCGCCTGCGCCCGCACGCCCGCCGGCTTCCCCGTCACACCGGCGGGTACGACCTCGCCCGTTGTCTCCGCCGCGCGAACGGACGCACCCGCATTCGCGCCAGCGAACGGCGACACGACGATATCGGCCCGAGCGCGGTCGGACGCAATGTCAACCCCTTCAGGCGGCTGTCCCGAAATCGGCATGTCGGAATAGAGTGCCACGCGCCCGCCCGAAAGCAGCCGCGCCGACACTCGCTTGATAGCCTCGGGATTCGAAACGGCGAGCCCCGCACAGCGCGCCCACGTATCCACCGCCCACACGCCGCGGACGTCGGTCGCCGTGGTGATGACGGGGATGGCCCCTGCCGCGCGTGCCACAGTTTGCGCAAGCTCGTTCGCACCGCCCAAATGCCCCGACAAAAGCGGGACGGCAAAGCGCCCCGCCTCGTCGATCACCACAACCGCGGAATCGCTTGCCTTCGAGGCGACATGCGGCGCGATCGCCCGCACGGCGATGCCCGCCGCGCCCACGAACAGAAGCGCGTCCGACGCTTCCCACGCGAGCGCCGTCCATGCGCGCAGGTCGGCCTTCCCCTCGCCGAACCCGCGCGAAACGGAAACGTCCCAGCCAGGGTCATCTTCACCTGTCTGCGCGCAATCGGAAAGCGCGTGTGCGATGCGCTCCGCCAAAGCATACCCCCTCTCAGTGAACGCTATGCAGGAAACCCTCATCTAGCGCACCACCATCGTCGAGAAGTAGCTGCCCCGATCGGGCACATCGTCGAGCGAGCGGTACACGCGCTCGCCCGGAAGCCCACAGTCCTCTACGAGCTCGGCACCGTCGAAGGCGCCCTCCTCGCGAAGGATGCGCTTCGTGTCCGCAAGCGAGCGGCGCGCCTTCATGACCACCTTCGTCCCCGGCCAGCCGATTGCGCGGCGCACGTCGTCGTAGCCGCCGGGCACGATGTGCAGAGGCGACGACATCTCGGGCGTGAGGTCGCGCTCGAGCGCTGCGGCGACCGCGCAGAAGCTCGGCACGCCGGGAATGGCGCGCGCCTCGAACCCGCAGGCGCGAACGTCGGGCGCTATGCGCTGGAAGGTGGCGTAGATGCTCGGGTCCCCCAGGTTCAGCAGCGCGACGTCGCGGACCGCATCCAGGTGCGCGACAAGCTCGCGAACAAGCGAGGCATGCTCGGCCGTGCGGCGCTCGGCGTCGCGCGTCATCGAGAATCGCACGGGGATCACCGTCTTGCCTGTAAGGTCGACGGCGCCGCGCACGATGTCGAGCGCGACCATGGCCCCGTCCGCCGTCTGCGGTGCGGCGATGACCGGACACGATTCGATTGTGCGGACGGCCTTGATCGTGAGCAGCTCGGGGTCGCCAGGCCCCGTGCCCACCCCGTACAGCACGCCTTTACTCATACGTAGCCCCCAATTCCCCGATAACTGCATCGGCGCCCGACGTGCGGAAAAGCTCTCGGCGCTCGGCGTCGAACACGACCGCGGCGATGTCGCATGCGCCCGCCGCGCGGCGGCGCAACCTGTCATCGATTGCCGCAGCGAGCGAGGCGCGCGCAGCGTCCCCCACGCCGGCGGCCTCGATTACCTCGAGCGCCGCCGTGGTCGTGACCGACGACATGATCTCGCGCACGGTCTTCGTGCCCGCGCCGGCCAAGGCCGCGTGGGCGGCCAGAATCTCCGCGCGGCAGTCGGCGGTACGCGAATGGGTGTCCATGATGCCGCCCGCGACCTTCACCAGCTTGCCGATGTGTCCCACAAGAAGGACATTGGTAAATCCCTCGCGAACGCAGCAATCAATCGCATCGCCCACGAAGTTGGAGATGAAGACCACCGGCGCACCGTTTAGGTGGAAATGCCCCGAGATGAACTGTGCGCCGTAGTTGCCGGGCGTGAGCACGACTCCGCGCCGCCCCATAGCCGCATGCTGCCGGATCTCGAGCTCGATGCTGTCGCGCAAGGCAGCGAGGCTGCGCGGCTCGACGATGCCCGTCGTGCCCAGGATGGAGATGCCGTCCTCTATCCCCAGGTGCGGGTTGAAGGTCTTTTCGGCAAGGGCAACACCCTCGGGTACCGAAATCGTCACAGCGATATTTCCAGAAAAGCCGTGCGCGGCGCACACCTCGCGCACCGCCGAAGTGATCATCGCGCGCGGCGTCGCGTTGATGGCGGCCGCCCCCACCGGCTGCTCGAGCCCGGGCAACGTCACGCGCCCCACGCCCACGCCGCCATCGACGGAAACTTCCGATTCGCGCGCGGGCACGCCCTTGCTGCCCGCAGCACCCGTGCCCGACCCCGCATGTTCCACGCGCGCGTACACGAGCACGCCGTCGGTCACATCGGCATCGTCGCCTGCGTCCTTTCGCACGGCGCACTGGGCGCACCCCTCGCCGATACATGCGTCGACCACGTTCGCCTCGACGGGCAGCCCGCCGGGGGTGACGATCGACACGCGGCCGACGGGCTTTCGTGACAAGAGCATCTCGCAGGCCGCCTTCGCCGCGAGCGCGGCGCAGCTCCCCGTGGTGTAGCCGCAGCGCAGGCGGGTCGTCCCGGTATATATGTAGTGCTCGAAGGCCACGCTAGCTGCTCGCCTTCCGATACCCTGTGGCAAACGAAGGGTCGTAAAGCTTGCTGCGCTCGTACGACTCCGCTTGCGCG
Organism: Collinsella sp. TF06-26; assembly: GCF_002232035.1. Taxonomy (GTDB): domain Bacteria; phylum Actinomycetota; class Coriobacteriia; order Coriobacteriales; family Coriobacteriaceae; genus Collinsella. Next base: position 268,644 of record NZ_NKXR01000001.1, on the reverse strand, counting down.
CCGTTGTGCGCAAGCCCGCCGCGAGCTCCGAGCACGCGGCCCACCACCACGAGCGCCGTGCGGTCGATGCCCTCTCGCGCGCCCGCATCGGCGAGCGTGCCCACTGTGCATCGCACCACGCGCTCCTCAGGCCAGGTCGCCTTGTACACGAGCGCCGCCGGCTCGTCGGAGCTGCGGCCCGCGGCCAAAAGCTCGGCGGAAAGCTCGGCGAGCATACCCGAGCTCAGGAAGATGACCATAGTCGAGCCGCTTTCCGCCATGGTGCGCATGCCCTCGCCCGCGGGCATGGGGGTGCGCCCGGAAAGCCGCGTGATCACGACCGACTGGCTGATTCCCGGCAGCGTGTATTCCTGGCGAAGCGCCGCCGCGGCACCGCAAAAGCTCGACACGCCGGGCACCACCTCGTAGTCCACGCCGCGCGCGTCGAGCGCGTCCATCTGCTCCTGGATGGCGCCGTACAGGCACGGGTCGCCCGTGTGCAGGCGCACCACTTCCTCGCCCCGCGCATCCGCCGCGCACATCACGTCGAGCACTTCCTCCAAGGTCATGTGCGCGCTGTCGTAGACGACGCAGGATTCCTTGCACTCGGCGAGCAGCTCGGGGTTCACAAGGCTCCCCGCCCAAACGACCACGTCGGCCGCGCGCAGAAGACGCGCCCCGCGCAGCGTGATAAGGTCGGCGGCGCCCGAACCTGCGCCAACAATATGAATCATCCGAGCCTTCCCTTCCCGTTTCTCATCGCAACCGTTTACGCCGCCCTTCGCGCAGCAGGCAAGACACGGCGCCCGCAGCGGCAATCGGCGCAAATACGTAGGCAGGAGGCGCAATGCCGCCCGCCCTGGCTTTGACACGCCCACAAACGCCCACTATCATAGTGGTAGTTTCGGCAACGAGCATATGACAATCGAATAAAAGGAAATGACCGGCGCGGCGCCCACACAGCCCGCGCTGGCTTGCGGAGGGAACCAGGTGGGAATCCTGGGCAAGGGACATTACTGTGTAGGACGCGCGGGCGAACCGCCTCGCGCCCCAAGCCAGACTGCTTCGCCTTTTCCTCACGGCATCGCCGTGGCGTTATCTCCTTGTGAACCCCGAGGAGTGCGCTTCCCTTTCGAATGCAAGAAACAGGCGCGCTATCCCTTTGCGGACGAGCGCGCTTTTCTTTCGCTTGTGCCGATAAGCAACTGTCGCCGGGGGACCGGCAAACCGAGGAAAGGGAAAACCATGTCCGACCAGATGTCACGCCGCGGCTTCATGGGCGCCGCAGCAACCGGAGCCGTCGCGCTCGCCGGATTCGCGCTCGCGGGCTGCTCCAGCACCTCCGCGAGTCCCGAGAAATCGAGCGAAAAGGAGAAGGCCGTGAAGCCGGTCATTCTCGTCACGAGCTTCGGCACGAGCTACAACGACTCGCGCCACATCACCATCGGCGCCATCGAAGACGCTATCCGCGAGAAGTACTGGCAGGACTACGACATCCGCCGCGCCTTCACCGCGCAGATCATCATCGACAAGCTGAAGAAGCGCGACGGCATCACGATCGACAACATGACCGAGGCGCTCGACCGCTGCGTGGAAGACGGCGTGAAGGAAATCGTCGTGCAGCCGACGCATCTCATGGCTGGCCTGGAATACGCCGACGTGAAAGACGAGCTCGACAAGTACGCCGACAAGTTCGACAAGATCTCGCTCGGCGACCCGCTGCTCACCTCCGACGACGACTACAAGAAGGTGGCCGCAGCCATTAAGGAGAACATGGCGTCCTTCGACGACGGCAAGACGGCGCTATGCCTCATGGGCCACGGCACCGAAGCCGATTCCAACGCCGACTATGCCAAGATGCAGGAAGTGTTCAAGAACGAGGGCTTGACGCAGTTCTTCGTCGGCACCGTCGAGGCTGAACCGACCTGCGAGGATGTTATCGCCGCTGCGAGCGCCGCAGGGTACAAGAAGGCCGTGCTCGCGCCGTTCATGGTGGTCGCGGGCGACCACGCGAACAACGACATGGCAGACGAGACCGACCCCGACAGCTGGGCTGCGAAGTTCGTGGCCGCCGGCTTCGAAGTGACGTGCCTGCTCCAGGGTCTGGGACAGAACGCCGCGGTCGACGACATCTACGTCTCGCACGTGGACGACGCCATCGCCAAGCTGTAAACTCGCCGCGCACGGGGGCGCCGGTCGCGTCCCCGTGCAACGGGCATGCGCCTTCCCCGACCGACGGCGCATGCCCGTTGCATTCGCATCCCGCCCGCCCACCGCACGGCGCGGGCGGTAGAAGCGATTGAAAGGAACCCCTCCATGTTGAAGAAAACCCTCGTCTTCGCCCTGTCGGCGGCGCTTCTCGCGTTCTCGCTCGCCGGCTGCGCCGGAAATTCAAGCGACAGCGCAAAGGCAAGCAATACCGATTCCCAGGAAAAGACCGAGCAGGCGGCCGATGCGACCGAGGGCGCAAGCGCTGCCCCCATCACCGCCGACAAGGTGGCCGACGGCACCTATCCGATCACCGTAGATTCCAGCTCGAACATGTTCAGGATTGTGGACGCCCAGCTCATCGTGGAAAACGGCTCCATGCACTGCGTGATGACGCTTTCCGGCACGGGCTACGGCAAGCTCTTCATGGGCACGGGCGACGAGGCTGCCGCCGCGAGCGAGGCCGACTTCATCCCCTATGTGGAAAACGCGGAAGGCAAGTACACCTACGACGTGCCCGTTGATGCGCTCGACGAGGACACCGCCTGTGCCGCGTGGAGTATTAGAAAAGAGCAGTGGTACGACCGCACGCTTGTGTTCGAATCCGCCGGCGTCGATCTGCGCGCCGACGCACTGAAGTAACGCCATGCGGTCGATTCTTCCCAAGGGGGAAAACAGGAAGCTCCACAGCATCGCGGCGCGCGCGATCGCCTGCGTTCTCGTCGCCCTGCTCGCGCTTTCCTTCGCGGGGTGCAGTGCGAGCCCGAACGCGACCGGTGGCACGGCGGGCTCTCAGGAATACACTGTGAGTGTCTCGCTTTCCGGCGGGTCAGGGCGCGCAAGCATCGCCTCACCCACCACAATTGTGAAGGATGGCGACACCTACACCGCGACCATCACCTGGTCGAGTTCGAACTACGACAAGATGACCGTCGACGGCGTGGACTACGCGCCCGTAAACGACGGCGGCAACTCCACGTTCGAGATACCCGTCACGCTCAACGATGATATCGCCGTGTCGGCCGAGACCGTCGCCATGTCGACGCCGCACACCATCGACTACACGATCCACTTCGACTCATCCACCATGAAGGAGAAATCGGGCGACGATGCAAGCGGCAGCTCCCCTGCAGGAACGGCTTCAAGCGCCGCGGCCGACTTCCACAACGCCGATTTGGGCTGCGGCTGGGAGCCGACGGGGGCGCTTCAGCTTGAATACGCCGAGCACTTCACTGTCGACGAGTTCGAAGGCGGTCTGCGGCTTATCTGCGTTTCGAATGGGGAGCGTTTCCTCGTGGTGCCGCAAGATGCGAAGGTACCTGATGGGTTGAGCTCCGACATCGCGGTCATAAGGCGCCCCGCCGACAAGGTGTACCTCGTGTCGTCGGCGACGATGTGCCTGGTCGACGCGCTCGATGCGAACGACAATATCATCATGTCGGGCACGAAGGCCGACGATTGCTCGGTCGCGGGCTTCAAAAGCGCGCTCGAAAGTGGGGCGATCGCCTACGGCGGCAAGTACAGCGCGCCCGACTACGAGCGAATATCGGCCTCGGGCTGCACGCTCGCCATCGAGAACACCATGATCAACCACACGCCCGATGTGAAGGAAAAGCTGCAGAAGCTCGGGCTCGTCGTGCTCACCGAACAGTCGTCGAGCGAGCCCGAAGCACTCGGGCGCGTCGAGTGGATTAAGCTTTTCGGCGTCCTGTTCGACAAGGAAGACGAGGCCGCGCACCTGTTCAACGAGCAGAAGGCCCGCGTCGAGCAAACGTCGGGGCTCGCGTCGTCAGGTAAAACCGTGGCGTATTTCTACATTAACTCGAACGGGGCCGCCGTCACGCGGCGGGCGGGCGACTACGTGGCGCAGATGATCGAGCTTGCAGGCGGCAGCTATGCGCTCGATGACGCGCAGACGGCGTCGACGTCAGGTTCGTCAGTAACGCTCGAAATGGAGCGCTTCTACGCGACGGCGAAGGATGCCGACATCATCGTCTACAACGGCACCATCGACGAATCGGTTGCCACCTTGAACGACTTCGTAGGCAAAAACGCGCTATTGTCGCAGTTCAAAGCCGTGAAGAACGGCAACGTCTGGGTCACAAGCGCCGACATGTACCAGCAGATGACTTCTACCGCCGACATTATCGACGAGCTGCACGGGGCGTTCACCGGCGATGACGCGAGCGACTTCCATTATCTGAGGAAGCTCGGTTAGCGCCATGAGAAGCCGGCTTTCCATGGCATACGATGAATCGGGGCGCGCCGCGCGGTGTCGCGTCGTGACGGCGCTGCTCGCTGTTGCCCTCATCGTGCTCGTCGGGGCCAACCTGTGCATCGGGAGCGTGCTCGTGCCCGCAGACCACATCCCCGGCATCCTTTCGGGCGGCGCGGCCAATTCCATGGAAAGCCAGGTCATCTGGGAGATTCGCCTGCCGCGCGTGCTTTCAGCCGTGCTTCTCGGCGGGGCACTTTCGCTTTCCGGGTTCCTGCTGCAGACGTTTTTCAACAACCCCATCGCCGACCCGTTCATCTTGGGCGTCTCCTCGGGCGCAAAGTTCGTCGTCGCGCTTACGATGATCGTACTTCTAGGCGCGAACCAGGCCATGTCCTCGCCGGCCATGGTGGCCGCAGCGTTTCTGGGCTCGCTTATCACCATCGGCTTCGTGCTCCTCATCGCACGGCGCATAAGTTCCATGGCCATGCTCATCGTGGCGGGCGTCATGGTGGGATACATCTGCTCGGCGGCGACGAACTTCCTCATCGCCTTCGCCGACGACCAGTCCATCGTGAACCTGCACAACTGGTCTTTGGGTAGCTTCTCGGGTTCGAGCTGGGACGACATCGCGGTCATCGCGGTCGTGGTGGTCACCGTGAGCGCATGCGTATTCGCGATATCGAAGCCCCTTTCCGCCTTCCAGCTGGGAGAAGCCTACGCGAAAAGCGTCGGCGTGAACGTCGAACGCTTCCGCGTGGTGCTCGTCCTTCTAGCGAGCATGCTCTCCGCCTGCGTGACCGCGTTCGCTGGTCCGGTGTCGTTCGTAGGCATCGCGGTTCCGCATCTCGTGAAGTCGGCGCTAAAGTCGTCGAAGCCCATCCGCGTGATTCCTGCGTGCTTCTTGGGAGGCGCCATCTTCTGCGCGGGCTGCGATTTGATCTCGCGCACGCTGTTCTCTCCCGTCGAGCTTTCCATCAGCGCCGTCACCGCCATCTTCGGCGCTCCGGTGGTTATCGCGCTCATGTTGAAGAAGCGGGTGAGGTAGATGGGGGAATTCGTGCCGCGGCCCAAAACGCTCGGAGGGGACATTCCATGCTTAGACAGTCCTGAGCTCGCACGAAAGCGCCAGAAGGCACTTTCGGCTCGTGCGGAACTGCGCGCGGAACGCCTCCTCCGAGCGGAGCCGAACCTCGAAACTACGGTCGAAACGCAGGCTGACGGAGCGCCGCTTTTCCACATAAGCGACCTGTCGGCGGGCTACGACAAGAAGGTCGTAGTCGAAGGCGTCGATCTGGAGGTTCGCGCGGGCGACGTCGTGGCGCTCATCGGGCCGAACGGCTCGGGCAAGTCGACCATCTTGAAAACCATCACACGCCATCTGGCACCGCTTGCCGGCGCGGTCGAGCTCGACGGGCGGGAGATTTCCCGATGGAAGACGGCGGAGTTTGCAAGGAACCTTGCCGTTATGCTGACAGATCGCCCCCGGACCGAGCTCCTCACCTGCCGCGATGTCGTAGAGGCGGGAAGGCACCCCTACACAGGGCAAATGGGCACACTCTCGCCCGACGACCATAGTCGGGTCGACGAGGCCATGAAAACCGCACATGTGGAAGAGCTCGCCGAGCGCGACTTTATGCAGATAAGCGACGGGCAACGCCAGCGCGTCATGCTCGCACGCGCCATCGCGCAGGATCCGCGTGTGCTCGTGCTCGACGAGCCCACGTCGTATCTCGATATCCGCTACCAGATCGACCTGCTGCGAATACTTCGCCACCTTGCGAAATCGCGGAATGTGGCTGTCATCATGTCCATCCACGAACTCGAGCTCGCGCAGAAAAGCGCCGACAAGGTGATTTGCGTGAAGGACGGCCGGGTCTTCCGCGCCGGCGCACCCGAGGACATATTCACGCGCGAGACGATTGGCGAGCTCTACGGCCTTCAGCATGGCACCTTCAACGAGCGCTTCGGCAGCGTGGAAATTGGGCGCCCGCACGGCGATGCGCACACGTTCGTCATCGCCGGCGCAGGTACGGGGTCGGCTGTGTTTCGCCAGCTCGTCCGGCAGGGCAAGGCGTTCTACGCGGGCGTTCTGCACGAAGGGGACATCGACTGCGAGCTCGCGCGCGACCTGGCAGCGGAATGCGTGGCCGAGCGCGCCTTCGAGCCAATCGGGGATAAAACCATAGCCCGCGCCAAAGAGCTCCTCGTCCACTGCGCGCGCCTTATTGTGTGCCCCGCCGCCTTCGGCACCATAAACGCCCGCAACGCAGAGCTCGTCGAGTTCGCACGCTCGCATGGTATCGAGGTCATGTGAGCGTGCGAAGGCGCATCGGAGGATTCCCAATTGGAGTGGGAAGGATAAACTGGACTTTCTTTTAATGATCCTCAGGCTACAGCTCCTACGCCGGCGAGGTCTACAAGGCGCCGGAGAACCTCGTAAACAGGAATTTCCACGCCGACGAGCCCAACCTGCTGTGGCTCACCGACATCACCGAGTTCAGACTCCCGGGCGGCGAGAAGGTCTACCTGAGCCCGGTCATCGACTGCTTCGGCGGGATGCCCGTCGTCTGGTCGATCGGGCTGCACCCCGACAAGCGCGTCACGAACTCGAGCCTGCGCCTAATCCAAGCGAGATTCCAGACTCGACAGGCCATTGAGAGTCAGGTCGTTGGCGACCTCCGAGACACGCTCGATAGGAACCGAACCGTCAGACAGCGCCCACGTGCGATAGATACCGATAATACCGGACAGCAAAAACGCCAGATAGTAATCGAACATCTCGTCCTTGAGGCCGTGGGGCAGCAAGTCGCGCTCGGCAATCTCGTGCTCGAGCGGCGCACGAAGACGAGCCATAAAATCATCGAGCGGAATGTTCTCGATCAGCTGACGATTGAGCACCAGGTTGTTGCACAGCGCCTCGTTAACGGTTTTAAAGAAGGTCGCCGCCGCGCCCAGGGCGCGTTCATTGGTGTCGCCGTCCATGGAGGCAAGCGTTTTCTCGACCGAGTCGACAATCATCTCCACCACATCGACGGCAATGGCATCGAGCAGGCCGTCAACCGTACCAAAGTGCACGTAGAAGGTTTTACGGTCGACATTGGCCTCGCGCGCGATGGCACTCACCGTAATGTCTGCCAGCGGCTTTTCCATGAGCAAGCGCTCAAAAGCGGAAAGGATGGCATTGCGGCTGCGAACGATACGGCGATCAATACGCGGTTTACTGGTGGCCATGGGTGTGTCCCTTCGATATGCGAGCATTCATCAACAGATGAGAGATAATCTACGTAAGAGGATTATCCCCCATACAGCTCAAATATGCCCCGCATCATGAAGAACGCACGACTGCCCTACCGCGACTTAGGGTGCTTCTTCTTATTGAGCGCCGACGGAGATACGCGGATACCGTCGCCCGTCTGGCGCACATAGGCTTTATGAGCCGGCTTAGCGGTCCCAGAAGCCTTCTGAGCGTGCTTCCTGGGATCAACGGTAACAGCATTCGTGGGGTGCGGCTTAGTGGGCGCAGAGGGCGTCTGAGGCTCGCGGCCGAGCTTGCGCATCACGCGATCCCAGCGCGCATGGATGCTCTCGTTGTGGGCACTCTTAAGGCCCAGCAGGGGCGCAGCCAAAATGGTCGGCGCAATAAATGTAATGAGGCGCCACAGCAGATAGCCGGCGGTCGAAGCCGACCCAAAGAAATGACCCAAGAACAATGCAAAGCCGCCCTCAGCGCCACCAGTTCCACCGGGCAAGGGAACCGCAGAGCTCAGCAGCTGGACAAAGGCGCTCGCGGCCATGACCGAAAAAAAGTCGACCTCGTGGTGGCCAAAAGCAAGCATCAGGAAATATGGAACCAGATAGAAAAACGCGAGCTGCAGCATGGTGATAAACACGGTGAGCAGCATGGAAGAAAAATGTCCGGCCGAAAGCTTGAACTTCTCGGAGAAGGAGTAGATCTCGCCGTCGACAAACGTGCGCCATCCCTCGATCTTAGTGGCCGAGACACCTATGCGCTCGAGCCAATTGATGATGCAATGGGCGACGCGCGTGACGGTCTTAGGCATGAGCGCGACGGCGAAGATACCAAGCAAGATGCAGCAGTGGCCGCCAAAACTAAAGACGCACAGCAGCGTCATGTCGCCATAGCGCTCGGCAAAAAACGGCATGCGAGCAAGCAATAGGATAGCGCCCCAGGCAACAAGGCCAAACTGATACACGATAAAACGCGTGAACTGCGTGGCGCCGGCCTCGCCGACATTTTGGCCCGCTTTGGTCAGGCGGTAGATCTGGGCAGGCGTAGAGCCCATCATCATGGGTGTCAGATTACCAAAGAAGATGCCACTCGCCTCGACCGAAATGAGGTCGCGGATACCGACGGGCGAATTGGGGTCGAGCCAAACGGCAATCGCGTACGCCACGATACCAAAAAAGAGGTATAGAAACATGCAGAAGCATGCAGCGAGGAGCCAGGGCGCCTGGACGCTCGACATAGCAGCCCAGAACTGCCCCATCTGCCCGGTTACCACCAGATAGACGATATAACCCACCAGCACAACGCCGATAAAGATTGCGCCGCGGCGTGCGCTCTTATTGTCATCGCCGCCCGAGGCCTCAACCTCGACCTGGGGCTTAGACGTATGCTGAGAGGACTCCGTCATGAGACTCCTTCTAACAGTCAAAATATCTTGGATATTGTACCCGTAAGGGCCATAGGCAGAACGCAAAGCTCTGGTTCAAACGGGAATTGCAGACGGTTGTTTGAAAATAAAAACCCGGGCTTCCATAGGAAGTCCGGGTATCAGATGCGTGGTAGCCCGTACCAGATTCGAACTGGTGATCTCCGCCTTGAGAGGGCGGCGTCCTAAACCGCTAGACGAACGGGCCATAACCCTCAGCAGAAAAGAAGTGGTAGCCCGTACCAGATTCGAACTGGTGATCTCCGCCTTGAGAGGGCGGCGTCCTAAACCGCTAGACGAACGGGCCACATGACATCTGCACTGCCGTGCTGCGAGGAAATATATTACGGGACAAAAAACATCAGCGCAAGAAGAAATTCCAAATTGCCGAAAAAATTGTCGGCAGGTTATGGAACGCGCAGGTCAACTGGTTAGCTAGTTCAAGTTGAGATGAGCCAGGAGGGCTTCGCGGTTGTTGGGGATGTTGTCCTCGATCACGGCGTCGAGGGCGGCGTTGAGAAGCTGTCCCAGCTCCGGCCCCGGCTTGACGCCGGCGCGGATCAGGTCGCCACCATTGATGGCAAGCATCTTGCGTGTATAGGGCTCCCCCGCCTGCAGCAGATCGTGGGCGAGCGTACGCATCTCCTCGATCGTCTCGACGTAATAGAAGCACGAGGGCGCCTTGCCGAGCGTGTCGGCACGCTTAAGGTCCATGAGCTCGTCCATCAGACGCGGCGTATCGACACCCTCGCCCGAAAGCGCGCGCATCATATTGAGCAGGCAGGAACGCTCGGGGCGTAGCGGCTTGTCATGGTATTTGATCAGCAGGCACACATCGCGCACCAAATCGTGCGAGAGCGCCAGGCGATCCATGATGACACGCGCCTTCTTGGCGCCGAGCTCGGGATGACCGTAGAAGTGGCCGCTGCCGTCGTGATCGACCGTAAAGCACTCGGGTTTGGAAACGTCGTGCAAAAACGCCGCCCACATAAGGCTCGACGAGGGCGCGACGCCGTCGCACAGCGCCAGCTCCCCTGCCACCGTCAGCACGCGGGCGATATGCTCGTAGACGTTAAACGCATGATAGACGCTGCGTTGATCAAACCCGCGAGCGGACGCGAGCTCGGGCACGGCGGCGCAAACAAGCTCGGGGTAGCGCAGCATCGCGTCTCCCCCATGGCCGGTCGAAAGGATACCCTCGAGCTCAATGCCCACGCGCTCGCGCGCCACAGCATCGAGCAGCGGCGCGCACTCGGCAAGCGCCTGTTTAGTCTTAGGCTCGATCATAAAATCCAGACGGCAGGCAAAACGCACCGCGCGCAGCATGCGAAGCGCGTCCTCGTTAAAACGACGCTTGGGATCTCCAACGGCGCGGATGAGCTTGCGGTCTAGGTCGCCCTGACCATCGTAGCGGTCGACAAGACCACGCTCGGGATGCCAGGCCATAGCGTTAACGGTAAAGTCACGACGCGCCAGATCGTCCTCAAGCGACGCCGCACGCTCCACACTCTGGGGATGGCGGCCGTCGGTGTAAAAGCCGTCTAGGCGGTAGGTGGTGACCTCAATGCGCTCATCATCGCAAATAGCCGTGATGCCGCCAAATTTTATGCCCGACTCAACCACGGCAATATCAGCCGCTTCGAGCGCCTCTTTGGACTCCTGCCACAGGCCGCTGCAGCACATGTCAACATCGTGGCTGGGGCGTCCCATCAGGGCATCACGTACCCAACCGCCCACGTACCAAGCTTCAAGACCTGCTGCCTCAAGCGCACGCAGGACACGGATAGAGGCATCGGTCGGCTGCGTACCGTTGAGCGAAACATTGCACATGCCTATGGCCTCCTGCGACTATCAAATTGGCTATCGATTGCGTCTGCAAGAAGTCTAGCAAGAAACAGCCTCCACTGCACACGCAAGTCCGATAAACAAAAACGCATCCGTCCTGGTCTAAGACGGATGCGAAATAATTGAACTATTCAGGCAAGGTGCCGGAACTAGCAAACCAGACGGATTGCAATACCCTTCTGATACTCATCGACCTTGGCAAAATCGCCCAGACCCGGGCACTCGACCACGTTGGCGCCGGTGGCCATCGAGAGGCGCAGGGCATCCTCGACGCGCTCGGGGGCGTCGTGCCACACGGAAAGGAAGGCGGCCAGCGAGGAGTCGCCCGCGCAGACGGTCGACAGCAGCTTGACGTCGAAGGTGCGGTTGGCAAACCAGATGTGCTCGCCGTTGGAGAAGTACGCGCCGTCGCCGCCGAGCGTCAGCAGTACATTCTTAGCGCCCTTGGCGTGCAGCTCGGCCATGGCGCCCTTGATGGACTCGTCGTCGCCACCGCTCACCTTAATGCCAAAGATGTCGAGCAGCTCGTCGTCGTTGGGCTTAATGAGCAACGGCTCCATAGCAATGAGGTCGGCCAGCTGATGGCTCGAGATATCGAGCACGAACTCGGCGCCCTTCGCCTTCACGCGACGCAGGACCTCTGCCAGGAAGCCCTCGGAGGTGTTGGGGGGCAGCGAGCCGCTGATAACCAGGCAGGTCATGTCATCGAGCGAATCGATAAGCTCAAACATCTCCTGCTCGTTGGCTTCGTTGATGGCGGCACCGGCGTTGACCATGTTGTACTCGGTGTCGGGGCCGGCATTGAGGAACACGTTGACGCGCGTGATGCCGTCAGTCCACACGGGCTTGACGGGCACGCCCAGGGCCTCGGCGCCCTTAACGATATACTCCCCCGAGAAGCCTGCGAAGAAGCCCAGGATCGTGGTGTCGACATCGTAGTGGTCGAGCGTAAACGAAACGTTGAGGCCCTTACCGTTGGGCGTGTAGACGGCGTTGCGGGTGCGGGTAACGGTGTTGGCGGACAGGCCATCGCAGGAGATGTTGTAGTCAATAGCGGGATTTGCAGTAAGCGTGTAAATCATGCATGTTCCTTTCACGAAGCAACGTGTTAATGAAAGTATATTCCACGCTTCGGCAAAAGGCTACAACAACTCGGTGAACGGTGTGGAAGCGATGAAGTACGGCAGGACACCTCTCCACCATGGCGGAACAAAAAAGGCGCCCCGACCGAAACCGGAGCGCCGCATGCGCAAGAATATGTCGCGTTTCGCTTACTTGCGATCCAGCTTGCGGACAGCAACGCGCTTGCTGTACTCGTCGACGTGACCAAAGTCGCCGATGCCGACGGACTCAGCAACGTTGGCGCCGGTGGCCATAGCGAGCTTCATGGCCTCCTCGACGTTGTCGCGATCCCTGTACCACTTGTGCAGGAACGCAGCGAGGGTGCAGTCGCCGGCGCAGACGGAAGAGACAAGCTTGATGTTGAACTCACGCTTGGCATACCAGATGTCCTCGCCGTTGGAGAAGTAAGCGTCACCGCGGCTACCACGGGTGAGCAGCACGTTCTGGACGCCGGCCTCGTGAGCCAGCTTCATGGCAACGCGGACCTCGTCGTCGGTGTCGACCGGCACGCCGAAGATAGCCTTCATCTCGTGATGGTTCGGCTTAATGAGCAGCGGCTTCTTGTGAGCGAGCTCCTTGAGCTTGTCGGAGGACAGGTCCAGGACGACGTCGGCGCCACGGGCCTGAGCGTGCTCCATGACCTGAGCCAGGAAGTCGGGCGTAGCTTTGGGAGGCACGGAGCCGGAGACGATCAGGCACTCAAGATCGCCCGCGGTGTCCAGGATGTTGTAGAGCTCCTCCTGGTGCTGCGGCGTGATCGGAGCACCCGGGTTCAGGATGCCGTACTCGTGCTGGCCATCGTTGACGTAGGTGTTGATGCGCGTGATACCGTCGGTCCAGACCGGGCGGCAGAGGCAACCCAGGTTCATGACCTCCTCGACGATGAACTTGCCCGTGAAGCCGGCGAAGAAGCCGAGAGCGACGGTGTCGACGCCCATCTTCTTAAAGGCGAAGGACACGTCGAGGCCCTTGCCGTTAGCCGTGTAGCTGGCCGAGCCGGTGCGGACGTTCTCGTCGGGCTCGAGCGGAGAGCTCGAAACCGTCATGTCGACAGCCGGGTTAGCGGTTAGCGTGTAGAACATTTACAGTACCCCCTGTATATGTGAGGGCCGCGTGGCCGGCCCATTCCAACCACGCGGTTACCTCTGATACCAAATTAGCGAGCTGCGGACTCGAGCAGTGCCTTGACCTCGGCAGCGGTGTTGCAGGCGAGCGCCTTCTCGGCGAGCTCGTCGCACTCGGCCTTGGTCCACTGGCTGATGGTCTTGCGGGCGCGCAGGATGGACGGAGCGCTCATCGAGAACTCCTCCAGGCCCCAGCTGATCAGCAGCGGCTCGAGCAACGGATCGGCAGCGGCCTCGCCGCACATACCGACCATGATGCCGGCCTTCGCGCCGCTCTCGATGATGTTCTTGAGCGAGCGAAGCACGGCGGGATAGTAAACCTGGTACAGGTTGGAGATGGTGTCGTTACCACGGTCGGCGCACATGGTGTAGCCGATCAGGTCGTTAGTGCCGATGGAGAAGAAGTCGGCGACCTCGGCCAGGCGGTCGGCGAGCAGCGAGGCGGCAGGCGTCTCGACCATGATGCCGACCTCGATGTTCTCGTTGAACTTGCGACCCTCTTCGGTCAGCTCGGCCTTGCACTGCTCAACGAGCTCCTTGACAGCCAAGACCTCCTCGACGCAAGTGACGAGCGGGATCATGATCTTGACGTCACCGAAGGCGCTAGCGCGCAGCAAGGCGCGGAGCTGGACCTTGTACTGGTCGGGGTTGGCCAGGCAGTAACGCACGGCGCGGAAGCCCATGAAGGGGTTCTCTTCCTTGACCATGTGCAGGTACGGAATCTCCTTGTCGCCACCAACATCGAGCGTGCGGATGATGACCGGAGCGCCCTTGAGCGCGCTGGCAACCTTGCGGTAGGCGTTAAACTGCTCCTCCTCGGAAGGAAGCTCAGCAGAGTCCATGAACAGGAACTCAGAGCGGAACAGGCCGATAGCCTCGGCGTCGTGATCGAGCGCGTTGGGCACGTCATCGGGGTTGCCGATGTTGCAGGCAATGATCTTCTTGATGCCGTCGGCAGTCACGGACGGCTTGCCTCGGAAGGCCTCGAGAGCAGCCTTCTCGGCAGCGAAAGCCTCGGCCTTGGCAGTGTAAGCGGCGAGCGTCTCCTCATCGGGATCGGCCTCGACGATACCCTTGCCACCGTCGACGACAACGGTCATGCCGTTGCGCAGTGCGGTGCAGCTGTTGGAAACCGAAAGGACAGCCGGGATCTCGAGGGCGCGCGCAATGATTGCGGAGTGCGACGTGCGGCCACCAGTCTCGGTGACGATACCGGCAACGTGCGCCTTATCGATCGTGGCGGTCATGGACGGCGTGAGGTCGTGCACGACAACGACGGTGTTCTCGGGCAGGACGGAGAGGTCGACGACCTCCTTACCCAGCAACTCGGCCAGAATGCCGGTACGGATGTCGGCGATGTCGGCCGCGCGCAGACGGAACATCTCATCGTCCATGGACAGGAACATGTTCTCGAACATGGTCGAGGTGTCCATGAGCGCCTGCTCGGCGCAGGTGCCGCCGTCAATGGCGGCGTTGATGGCGTCGGTCATGCCCGGATCCTGAGCCAGGACAATGTGTCCGCTCATGATCTCGGCCTCGGCCTCGCCCACCGTCTCCTTCATGTGGTCGGCCTGAGCCTGGGTCTTCTCGCAGAAGACCGAAAGAGCGGTCTGATAGCGCTCCTTCTCTGCTGCCGAATCAGCAACCTCGTGCGGCTCAAACGTCAAGTCGGGATCGACGGCGACCATGACGGTGCCGATACCGATGCCCTCGGAAGCGTTGACTCCCTGATACATTCCCATTCCTCTCTCCGTGTCATGTGATAAAGCGTTTTGCCATATCCATGACAAAAGAGCGCAGCTACCTTAAGACAGGTCACTGCGCCCCCAAATATGAACTTAGTTGTTCAACATGCGACCCGTTTGAGTTCTACTCGCCAAGACCGCTCTTGATGAGCTCGATGGCAGCAGCCAGAGCCTCGGCCTCGTCGGCGCCGTCGCACTTGACCTCGACCTCGGTGCCGCAGGGGATACCAGCAGCCATGAGGGCCATCGGGGACTTGCCGTTGACCTCCTTCTCGGGGGTGACGACCGTCACGTCACAGGCGTACTTGCCCATGGTGGAGGCGAACAGACCAGCCGGACGCATGTGCAGACCCTGAGGATTAACGAGGGTAGCCTTCTCAGAAACCATAGTTGACTCCTTTTTTTGTGTTTAACCCCTGTCATGCATGTGGCAGGAGTCAGATTCACGACGTTGTTTATATTAACTCACATCAAACGGTTTTTCATTGTGTTTCGCACGAATTGTTGGACAGATGTCGTTCGCTGTCCGCTCGCCTGCCGGGCGGGGCGGTTAAGTTTGCTGCTCTACAGTCCGGCGCAAGACAGAAAGCACATTAAGTGCTTTCCTTTGCGTGCGGAACTCACGACAAACTTAACCGCCCCGCCCGGCAGGCGAGTTGCGGAAACTCGGATGGTCCAGAGCAATATCGTGCGAAAGGAATTCTGGCTGAATTATTGTTCGCGTGGGTGATTCACTCGATGAGGGCTATTTATGCCCTGTTGGGTACTAAGGAGTGTCCCGGGGTGCCGGCAGAAAAGGAACGTCCCTGAGTGCCGGGTGGTATGAAAAAAGGCGAGGACCCGTAGGGAGTCCTCGCCTTTGTTACAGGGGGCGATGTTATTCGCGTACTGTGGGATTAGACCAGGCGGGCGTTGATCGTCTTGGCGATCTCGGCGGCGTCGGTGGAACCCTTGACGGTGCCACGGAAGTCCTCGTCCATGAGCGCCTCGGCAACCTTGGACAGGATCTTGAGGTGCGTGGTGCCAGCCTGTGCACCAGGGATGAGCAGAGCGATGGCCACGTTGACAGGAGCGCCGTCCATGGTATCCCAACCGGTCACGCCGGACTCGTCCTTAACGACGATGACGGCAGCCTCGGTAATGGCGTCGGACTTGGCATGCGGGATGGCGAAGCCCTCCATCATGCCCGTGGTGCCCTCGGCCTCGCGGGCCAGGAAGGCGTTCATCACGGCGTCGGCGTCGCTGGCGATACCGGCCTTGACAGCCTGGTTGGAAACGAAGCTCAGAGCCTCGTCACGAGAAGCGAAGTCCTCGGCGACAAAGACATTCTCGACCTTCACGAAGTCGGCAGCCTCGGCCTTAGGGGCCTCGACGGCAGCGGCCTTGGGGGCCTCAACCGGCTTGGCTGCAGGAGCGGCCTTCTGATTCTTCTCGAAGTCGTACTTCTTGAAGGCCACGAACAGGATGCCGCCGACCACAGCACCGATGAGGATCGCGAGGACCCACAGCGGACCGTTCTCGACAACGGGCAGGACCAGGAAGCCGCCGTGGGGCGCCGGATCGTGAACGTTGAACATAATGGTCAGGATCGAGGCGATGGAGGAGCCAAGCATCATGATGGGCATGACGGGCCAGATGTTCTTGGTCATGAACGGAATGGCGCCCTCGGTGATGTGGGTGCAACCAAGGATGAGGTTGACGATACCGGCGTCATGATCCTCCTGGCTGAAGTACTTCTTGCCGACGACGACGGCGAAGGTGGTGATCAGCGGCGGAACGATGCAGGCGGCGGAGACGGCAGCCATGAAGTTGGTGCCGAAGTTGTAGGTGTCGGTGCCGACACCGGCGGCCAGGGCCTCGGTGAGCATAGCGGTACCGGTGACGTAAGCAGCCTTGTTGACCGGGCCGCCCATGTCAACGGCGCACATGCAGCCGATGGCAAGGCCCAGGACAATGGCGCCAGAGGCAGACAGACCCTTGAGGAAGTCCATCATGGCGGTGTTGATGGCAGCCATGGGGCCGGAGATGCCGAGCATGACCAGGGCGGCGATGGCGGTCGAGAACAGCGGGTACAGGAAGATAGCCTTGAGGCCGTCCAGATTCTTGGGCAGCTTGGAGAAGACCTTCTCGAGCAGCAGGATGACATAGCCAGCGAGGAAGCCGCCGACGATGCCGCCCAGGAAACCGAAGCCCACGCCGGCGCCGCCGGCGTCGATCATACCGGTCTCGGCGTTAACGGGCAGACCCTGGATGGCGATCATACCGGCAACAAAGCCGGGGACGAGTGCCGGGCGCTTGCCGATAGACTCGGCGATGTAGGCGGAAAGCACGGGAACCATGAGGTTCATGGCGATGCCGCCGATGATCTTGAGCATAGCGGCAAAGCTGTTGTAGTCAGACGCCGTCGAATCGAAGGACGTGATGCCCCACAGGAACGAAACGGCGGTCAGGACACCACCGGCGACGACGAAGACCAGCATGTGGCTGACGCCGTTCATGAGGTGCTTGTAGATGATGTGGCCGATGGACTCCTTCTCCTCGACCTCATCCTCGACATCGGCAGCAGCCGCAACCGAGTCGTCACCCTTGGCGGCGAGCGCGCGGTCGATCAGCTTACCGGCTGCCTCAACGGACAGGGCCTTGGAAACACCAACGGAAACCATGCGCTTGCCGGCGAAACGCTCCGCCTGGACATCCTTATCGGCTGCGACGACGACGGCCTTGGCACCGGCGATCTCGCTCTTGGTGAGCTCGTTCTCGACACCGACCTGGCCATGGGTCTCGACCTTAATGGTCAGACCTCGCTCGGCAGCTGCCTTCTCCAGCGCCTCCTTCGCCATGAAGGTGTGCGCGATGCCGGTCGGGCAACCGGTAGCGGCGATGATGTCAAACTTAGCCATGTGTCCCTCCTTCTTGAGTACTGCGCCCGCAGGCGCTCCCCTACACGCGCATCCTTGCGCGCTTTTCCACAACTGAAAGATACCAACCTACCGTCCACGTGAGAAGAGACAAGGCGCAATTCTCCGGTGAAAGGTTCTTTCATAACCGTAAACGGTAAGTGAAAGTTTACCATCAACACTTGAAACGGCAAGGTGTATCTTGTAATTGAAAATGCCCGTATACTATGGCATTGCAAATCAAGTTAGATTTTCATGCCAACCAGGAGCCATCCATGACCGATAGTAGCAAGAGCGCACTTTCCCTCATTAGTACCCACCAGGGATACAGTGAGTCCGAGCAGCGCATTGTCGACTATATATTGGAGCACCAGTCCGAGGCGCCGCGCCTGACGGCCGCCCAGCTCTCACGAGCCGCCGCAACGTCCGAGGCGACGGTTTCGCGCTTTTGCCGCAAGCTGGGCTTTGGCAGCTTCCGCAGCTTTCAGTTTTCGTTGGCGAGGGATTTGGAAAGCCAGCGCAACGAGGGCCTGACTGACGAGGTCTCGCTCGACAATATGGAGCAGAGCCTCAAGAACATCCTGGCTGCTAAGGTGAGCGAGCTTAATGCGACCATCGACGGGATCGACCACGATACGTTGGCGGCTGTTGTGCATGCCCTTAAGCATGCAGGGGTTATTGAGTTTGCGGCTGTGGGCAATACGAACGCGGTCGCGCTCGATGCGACGTTTAAGTTTTCGCAGCTGGGCCTGCGCTGCATGGCAAGCACCATTAGCGAGACATCTATCGGCTTTGCGCTCACGTTGCGCCCGGGTGACGTCATCGTGCTCATCTCAAACTCCGGCAAGTCGCGCCGACTGAATCGCATGGCAAAAGCGGCTCGCGACTGCGGTGCCACCGTAGTCGTCATCAGCAGCGACAGCAAGTCTCCACTCGCGCGCCTGGCAGACTACACTTTTAATACCGTCAACCATGAAGCGCTGCTGACGACGGGTGACTTTGCGTTCTCCAAGATCAGCGCCACGATGATCATCGAAGTCATCTACAACTTCCTGCTGCCCGAAATCGAGGACGCCCGAGAGCACATCAGCTACTACGAGGAGCTCATCCAACCGGATAAGGTCGTAGAGTAAAACGCGAAGTGGGACAAAATTTCAGTCTATTTTGTCCCACCAACACCGCTGATACGACTTAGCCTCGAGCTTCTTCGAGCATCTGCTTTGCGTGGGCCAAGCTTGCCTCCGACTGATCACCGCTCAACATTCGGGCGATTTCGGCGGTACGCGCTTCGCCGGTTACCTCGTCCAAATGCGTCTGAGGAACATCGCCCAATTCCTTGCTGACAACATAATGCTTGTCGGCCATGACGGCGACCTGCGCCAAGTGGGTTACGACAATCACCTGATGCGTAGCGGAGAGATCTGCCAGCACGCCCGCGAGTGCACGCGCCGTGGAGCCGCCGACACCGGCATCGACCTCGTCAAACACCAGCGTATCGACACCGTCCGCATTACCCAAGACCACCTTGCTCGCCAGCATAACGCGGCTGAGCTCGCCGCCCGACGCAATGCGGCGCAGGGGTCGCGGCGTCAAGCCGGCACCGCTGCGATACAAAAGCTCGTAGCTCGAAGGACCCGCCGGCGTCCACTCGGCGCGCGGAAGATCACGCGACTCCCAAACGAGCTCGGCGGCGCCCATCTCCAAGCGCGCCATCTGGCGGCCGACCTCGTGGCAGAAGCGCGGGGCCGCCGTATTGCGAGCACGCTTAAGTGCCTTGGCAGCAGCGAACAGCTCGCGCTCGGCGCTCCCGAGTGCCTCACGCGCCTTTTTGATCTGTTCATCGCCATCATCGACCAGGGACAGCAGCTCTTGCGAGCGATTGCGCATGGCAAAAACATCGTCCATGGTGGGACCCCACTGACGCAGCAGGCCCTTGAGGTCGGAATACCGCTCGCGCATGCGAGCGAGCTCGCGCGGGTCGAAGGCGACGCCATCGCGATAGGCACGAAGCTCGTTCGCGCTATCCTCAAGGGAGATGCAGGCATCCGAAAGCGCATCGGCAATGTCGCCCAGTTTGCGATCGACGGTAGCCATACGGGAAAGCTCGGCCACGGCGCTGTTCACGGCATCGAGCGCTCCACCTTCGGCGGCAAGCGATGCATGGGCATCGTTAGCTGTGGCAACCAGTACCTCGGCATGTTCGGAGCGCGGCAGCAGTTCCTCGAGTTCCTCATACTCGCCCGGCTTGGGGTCGACCTCGGCGATGCGCTCGAGGGCGAAACGCGCTTCCTCGACGCGACTCCCCTGCGCGCGTGAGGCTTCCTCCACGCGACGGACCTCCTTGGCAGCCGCACGCGACGCCTTGAAGCAGGCACGGTAACGGTCGAGCGCCTCGAGCGCAGAGCGACCAGCCCAGGCATCAACCATGGCAACATGATGCGCCGGATCGAGGAGGCGCTGGTGCTCGTGCTGACCGCAAAGATCCATCATCACGCCGACGCGCTCCGAAAGCTCACGCACGCTGGCGATGCGGCCGTCAATTTTTACGCGGCTGCGGCCCTCGGCAGAAAGGCTACGCTGTACGGTGAACCCCTCCGTGTCGTGCGGACCGTCGAACAGGCGCGCCTCGACGCTCGCCAGCGCCTCGCCCTCGCGCACCGTCGACGAATCCGCGCGCTCGCCCAAAATAAGCTTGAGGGCCGAGAGCAGCGCGGTCTTACCGGCGCCGGTCTCGCCGGTCAGGACAGTCAGGCCCGCACTCGGAACCAACGTCGCCTCGCGGATGAGTGCAATGTTGGAAACCTGCAGCTCATCGATCATGACGCACTCCGTAGAACACGCGGCTCACCGAGTTGTAGAAGCTCTCGGGGCCGTAATCCAGCAGCAGCACATCGCCGGGACCGCGACGCACGGCCACGCTCTCAACCGTGCCATCGCAGGTAATAAACTGTCCGTCGATGGCAATCGCCGGCACGCTCGGGCGATCATCAGACATAAAGATCTCGACGACATCACTCGGCGAGGTCAAAAAAGCGCGAGCCTGAATGGTATGCGGGGCGATGGGCACACAGACCATACCCGTGTAATCGGGGCTGACAATGGGACCGCCGGCGGAAAGCGCGTAGCCGGTGGAGCCGGTCGCCGTCGAAACGACGACACCGTCGCCGCGAAGGCGGTCGATATGATGGCCGGACACCGTGATGTCAAACTCAACCATATCGGACAGGGGGCCGCGCGTAAGTGCCATATCGTTGAGGGCAAACGTGCGCACGACATCCTTCGTGCCGTCTTCGCGCACGGACACGATATCCGCGGCGATGGTGGCGCGGCGGCTCACGTGCAGCTCGCCGGACAGGGCGTCGCTCACGACCTGCAGAATGTCGCGCTCCTCGGGGCTCGCAGCAGTTAAAAAACCCAGGTGACCATAGGAAAGACCAAGGATAGGAATCTCGCGATGGTTGAGAATGCGGGCAGCGCGCAGCAGCGTACCGTCGCCGCCGAGCGTAATGACCAGATCGGAGCCGTCAATATCAGGCGTGCTTTGAATCTTCGATCGCTGGTCGGCAGCCCATGCGACCTCATAGCCCTGGCGCGTCAGCCAAAGCTCGAGCATCAGGCCGCTCTCGACCGCCTCTTGCTTGTAGTAATTGGGAACCAGAAAGACCTTCATAGCGTTGCAGCTTTCTCGCTCAAAACCGATACCTGGGATTGCAGCTCATCGTCGGCGCGCTCCCCGGGGACAAACCTTGTGCCGTACAAGAAAAACTCAACGTTGCCCTTAGCGCCATGGATGGGCGACACGCACACGTCAAGCGGGAACAGGCCCTTGACGGCAAAAAGCTCAATCGCCGCCACGAGCGTATCGCGGCGGACGGCGGGGTCGGTCACGATACCGCCCTCGCTCACCAGCGCTGCCGGAGCCTCAAACTGCGGCTTTACGAGCGTGCAAAACGAACCCATAGGCGTCAGGCACGCCAGCACCGCATCGATGATGTTCGCGATGCTCGTAAACGACACGTCGCACACGGCCAGGTCGATTGCGTCGCCGTAGCCGAGCTCGGGCAGATGCGTCACGTTGGTGCGCTCGTGGAGCGTCACGCGATCGTCTTGGCGCAGCGACCAATCAAACTGGGCACGGCCCACATCGACCGAAACGACCGTGGCGGCACCGCGCTTGAGCAGGCAATCGGTAAAGCCGCCGGTAGAGCAGCCTACGTCCAGGCAGGCAAGGCCCGTGGGATCGATACAAAACGCATCGAGCGCACCCTCGAGTTTAAGGCCGCCGCGCCCAACGTACGGAATGCGTCCCTTAACATGCAGCGGCAGGCCCGGCGTCACCTTGAGCCCCGGAGAGGTCAAACGCTCACCGCCGCTCGAGACCAAGCCGGCCATAAGAGTGCGAAGGGCATCCGCGCGATCGGCGCAGATGCCCTGTGAAATCAGTTCGTCATCGAGACGCACGCGTTTCATGAATGCCATCAACCATTCGTATCCGGGGATGCAGCCTGTCTATCTTGGGACTCGTTTGCCGCATCCTCATCGTATTCCTGCTCGAGCTTGTCGGCCTCACGCGGCGTCAGCTCAAACTTGTCGACCATATCGACCGCACGGGAACCAAGCTCAATCGCCTCGTCAAACAAATCGAGCGAACGCTCCAGGGACGTATCCTTGGAGCGAACGGTGGCGATGATCTGGTCCAGGCGATCCGAGATCTCATCGAAGTTGCGGACGGAACCCTCTGGCATGGCTACTCCTCGACGGAGTCGGCCTCGACGGCCTCAGCAGCGTCCGGATCCTCGGCAAGTACACCGGCGGCAGCCTGAGCGGCAGCGACCTTGGCGGCCGCCTCGGCAGCCTGTGCCTCCTCGCGAGCGCGATCCTCGGTCAGCAGCTCTTGGTACAGGTCCTCGCCCGGCAGCTCCTCGCTGCGAGCAATCTTGCCCAGCACACCGTTGACAAACGATGCGGACTGGTCGGTACCATAGGCTTTGGCGATCTCGACGGCCTCGTTGATCACGATGGCGTCCGAGACCTCCTCGTCGGTGAGGAAGCGCATCTCGTAGACGGCGATACGCAGCAGGTTGCGGTCGGCGCCGGGCATGCGCATAAGATCCCAGTTCTTGGCGACAGCGCGCAGGGCACAGTCGACGCGATCGATATGCTCGTAGGCACCGCGACAAAGCTCCAGCGCATAGGGGTCGAGGGGACCCTTCGAGATCAGGAAATCGCCCTCGAGGACGCGCTCAAGCGGGCTGTCCGTGGCCTCGGCCTGGAACAGCAGCTGCAGCGCCTGACTGCGGGCAAGCGTGCGCCCGCGATAAACCTTAAGGCTCAAAGGTTACTCCTTGGGGAAAACGAGGCCGTCGATGCAAACGTCAACGCGCTCGACCTCGACGCCCACCTGGGCATCGATGGCGGCGACCACGGCTGCGCGAACGGCCTCGGCGAGTTTCTTGAACGGATAGCCAAAGAACACCACGACACGCACGGTGAGTGCGAGCTTGTCGCCGACGACCTCGGCCTCGACCGCCGGCTCGGAAGCCGGGGCCTTGGACGAGAGCATCATGGAGACAAGGTTGGTGGCAAGGTCCTTGACGCCAACGGAGGCGATGCCCTCGACATCCGACACGGCGCGCGAGACGATGGCGGTCAGAACATCGGGCGAAATGCCGATGCCGTCAATCTTGATTTCCTGGGGCATGAGTCCTCCTAGAAGAGTTGGTTGCTAGACGCGGGAGACGAACTTGCCGTCGCGGGTGTCAACCTTGATGACCTCGCCCTCGTTGAGGTACATGGGGACCTGGATGACAGCGCCGGTGTCGATCGTGGCCGGCTTGGTGGAACCCTGGACGGTGTCGCCCTTAAAGCCCGGGTCGGTCTGGACGATGGTGGTCTCGATGAACATCGGCGGGGTCACGCCCATGAGCTCATCGTCGGCGAAGAGCAGCTGGCAGATGTCGTTCTCGCGCAGCCACTTGGAGTTCTCGCCCACCATGTCCTCGGGAACGGGAACCTGCTCATAGGACTCGTTGTCCATAAAGATGTAGTCGGTGCCATCGTTGTAGAGGTACTGGAACTCACGGGTGGTGAGCATGACGCTCTCGAACTTAGTGCCGGCGTTGCAGGTGTTCTCGACGACGCGGCCGCTCTTGATGTCGCGGGTCTTGTAGCGCACAAACGCGCCGCCCTTGCCCGGCTTGACATGCTGGAACTCGACGATGGTGTAGACCTTGTCCTTGATGCGGAGACCGAGGCCGTTCTTGAAGTCGGCGGTAGAAATGGTAGGCATAGCGACCTTTCTTGTTATGGGCAGAACGCACAAGCGTCCAAATTACATACGAGCGAAATTATACACTTGCAGACGGCGCCTGCAGCGAGCGCATAAAAAGAGAACGCGGGGCATCCGAATCGATCCGGACGCCCCGCCCCAAAAATCTATCGAAATGGGCTAACAATCGATGACGTGAAGGTCATGCGGCGTCTTGGTGAAGGGCTCGTAGCCGTTCTCGGTGACCACACCGTAGTCCTCCAGGCGCACGCCACCCACACCGGGCAGGTACACGCCGGGCTCCATGGTGATAACCGAGCCGACCTCGATGATATTCTTGCTGCGGTTGAAGTTGGGCAGCTCGTGGATGTCAATGCCCACGCCGTGGCCCAGACCATGGTTGTAGTAATCGCCATAGCCGGCATCGCCAATGATCTTCTTCGAAAGCTTGAAAATGTCGTTGCCCTCGACGCCCGGATGGATGGCGGCGACGCACTCCTCGTGGGTGCGGCGCACGAGCGCGTACAGGTCGAGCTGTTCGGGCGTGGGCTCGCCCATCACGACGGTACGCGTCATATCGGAGCGATAGTCGCAGTAGCCCGCGCCATAATCCATGAGAACGAAGTCGCCCTTCTCGATCACGCGGTCGCTCGGGACGGCATGCGGGTTGGCGGTATTGGGGCCGCTCGCCACGATGGAGCCGAAGGCCAGGCTGTCTGCTCCGTTGGCGAACATAAAGTTCTCGAGCTCGTTGCGAACCTGCTTCTCGGTCATGCCGGGTTTAATAAATCCGAGCATGTGCTGGAAGGCGGCGTCGGTAATCGACTGCGCATGGCGCATGAGCTCGATCTCCTCGGCGTCCTTGATGGCGCGCATCTTGCGAATGTCGTCATGCATCAGCGGCAGCATGCAGGCGACGGAACGATCCTCCAGGCCACGCTGAATACCCTGGTAGAAGTTGATCTGCATGTCGTCCTCGACAGCGCAGACGCGGCACTTGTTGGCCGTGATCTTGCCGGCGACCCAACCGGGGATGATGCCCTCGTCCATGTCGTAGACCCAGGGGCTGCCGGCGGGCGTGTTCTCCTCAAAGCTGTTGAGGTAGCGCGAGTCAGTATGGAACAGGCACTGGTCAGCCGTAATAAACGCCGCGTGCGGGAACTCGAAGGTGTAATCAAAGACGCCCTTCACGCCCGTAAGCCAACGAAGATTGGCCTCGTCACGAACCACGATAGCGTCGTAGCCGCGCTCAGCCATCAGGGTACGGACACGCTCGATACGACCGGCAGGGCCGGCAGCAAACTCTGACATGCAGATTCCTTTCTTGTTGTCTCTAAAAGTGCGGGACGGGTCTCAACCGAACGACGGAATCGCTTGCGATCCGCGACCGATTGAAAACCCGTCCCTCAACATGATACGAAAGACGATGGATGTCAATAAATCTTAGAGAAGTTCTTTGCGAGAAGCCAAGTAGGCGTGAGCATGGCGCTCAAGAACCTCGTCCTCAACGCTCGTTAGACGAATGGCGCCGAGTGCCGCGGGCAGCGGCAACATGCTGCGGTTCGAGCGGACAAACTGCTGCCTGCGGAACTCCTCGATATATGCAGCAGGCTCCAGATCGAAGGCAAGCTCCTCGATACCAAAGTCCTCCAGGCAGTCATCGACCTCAAAGACGTAATCGATATCAAAGTCGCAGGCATCATGTGCTAGGCGCGCCTCAAAGCGCATGCCCTCGGACAACAGCTGGTAGGCAGGGACCTGCGAAGCGGCATAGCCCAAGCAAGCGCGCAGGGTACGCTCCCCCGTCTTGCCAAAATCGAGCGCATGGCGGGCGCTCGGGTTCGTGGCCATCAGTACGTCCTTACGGGCAGTCTGAGACCACTGAACGGCATTGACGAGCGCGACCTCCTCGCCCGCGAGAATCTCGGGAATGGTCTCGGTAAACTGATTCCAGCGGGACTTGCTGCTCGAAAGCATGGTGCCAACAAGTACCGCATAGCCGAGCTTGAGGTCCTCGGGGTCCGCCTCGCGTACAAGGTCGAGGTCACACACGACCAAGCCCGGCTCGGGACGGAACGCGATAGCGGGAAGCGCATGCGCCGACGAGGCGACAAGCGGCTTCATGGTCGTCGCGACCGTGAGCATGGCGTCGAACGTCATCGGCAGCAATGCGCACTCGGTGCGACCGCACCACTGATTGGCACACCAGCAAACGACCGAGCAGGTCGCCGTGTCGCCGACAGCGACAACGAGATCGTCACAGGTAATGCCGTTAGCCGACAGGGCGCCAAAGACGGTATCGGCATCGGCCAGCGTAGCACCAGCAGGTGAAACCTCGAGGACGAGCAGCGACACGGCAAAACCGGCGTCAACCAGTGCATGCTCGACAGCCTCGCCAAATCGCTCGGATGTGGCGTCGTTCCAAACCACCATCGCGCGCTTGGGCTTCCCCACAGCCGAGGCAAACATGCGCGGCAGCTCCTCGAACGCGCCCAATCCGACGCGGACATCGACGCTGCGGTTTTGGAAATTGATAAGTTGACGGCGAATCATAGCAGTCCACGCTCCAAAAGCATCTCGGCACAAAGGTAGGAAACGTCCTCGAAGGACTTGTTGCGAATATCAAGGGTAATATCGGCGGCCCGGCGATACAGCGGACGGCGATGCTCAAACAGGCGCGCAGCGTGCTCGGGCGAGCGGAAATCGGGCCGGGTATCGGAGCGGCGAATCTGGCGCAACGAGTCCTCAAAGTCACCTTCGAGGTACACACAGGTACCCATCTCGTGCATCAGCTCAATGTTCACCGGCGTCTCGACGATGCCACCCCCGCACGATACCAGCAGGCTGCGCTCGCTTTGAAGCGAACGGAGTGCCGAGGTCTCGAGCTCGCGAAAACGATCCTCGCCCTCGGTCTCAAATATCTCGGTCACCGACTTGCCGCATCGACGCACAACCAAACGATCGGTATCGATGAATCGACGCTTGAACATAGTGCCCACGTTGCGCGCAAGCGTCGACTTGCCCGCGCCCAAAAATCCGATAAAGAAGATATGGTCGCAGCCGTGTTTGATGTGCTGAGACATGGCGAAACCTATTCCTCGCAGGGAAGGTCGCGCAGGGCCCGGCGCTCAAAGATACGGAAGATCTGCGTGTACCACAGGTCCTGGGTTGCCTGCGGCTTGACCAGAATAGTGTCAACGCCGGCAAAGTTACCGCTCCACACGTCCGTGTAAAGCTGGTCACCGATCAGCACGGCCTCGTCGGCCGTGGCGCCCAGACGCTTAAGACCCGCCTTCAGGGCAAACGGGGCGGGCTTCATGGCGTGGCTGATGGCCTCGAGCCCCAGCTCGCGTGCCGATGCCATGACCTGGTCGCGATGCCAGTTATTGGACACCATGCAAAGCTTAAAGCCCTTAGCATGGGCGGCTTCGAGCCAAGCTGAAACCGCAGCGGGAACCTGCTCGGTATCGCGCGGCACCAGGGTGTTATCGCGGTCGAGTAGAATGGCGCGCTTGCCGTCGGCCCACAGGGTATCGAGGTCGACGCGGTCGACTGAGGCAACATATCGTTTGGGGCTAAAAATCCTCATGATCAATTCCAAGACTGTTGGTGCTCTTCGTAGGTCTTCGAGAAATACTCCTCGTCCTGCGTAATGTAGAAATACAGGTCATCGGAGTCGGTCGGCTCAAGGGTGGCCTTGAGCGCCTCGAGCGACGGAGAGCAAATGGGCGTGGGCGGGAGGCCCTCGTGCTTATAGGTGTTATACGGGCTATCGCTCTGCAGGTCGTCGGCGGTAACCTCGCCGCCGGTGACATACATCATGGTCGCATCGCTATTGAGGTAACGCAGGCCATCGAGCTTGCCAGCCAGACGGTTATAGAAAACCGATGCCACATGCGCGCGCTGATCGGCGTTGAGGCCCTCGCGCTCGACGATCGAGGCAAGGTTAACGATGTCGTAATCGGACATCTCCACGCCATAGCGCTCCTTGATCTTGGCCTCGCAGCTCGCAAAGTCAAGCGACTTGTACTCGGTGTTGAACTGGTCAAGCATGGCGCGAATCACATCATCGGCAGAAGGGTCCTTACCCAACGAATAGGTCTTGGGGAATAGGAAGCCCTCGAGTGAATCGTTTGCAGCGTCTTTAAGGAAAGCGTAATCATTCACATAATTGCTCGCCTTGGCCTGGTTAAGGAAATCTTCCTTAGAAATGCTGTCGTATGCCGCGGCCACACGATCGGCGACCTGGTCGACCGTCAGGCCCTCAGGGATAGTCAGTGCATCGGAGCCCGCATTGGGGCCTTCCATGAGCTGCTGAACAACCTTGGTCGCGTCCATGAGCGTGGTAAACGAGTAGGTGCCAGGCTTAAGCGACATATCGGCATTGAGCTTTTTGACCGCCGCGTAATAATCCTTGGGGTCTTCGACGATATGGTTCTCGGAGAGAATCGAAGCGATGGCATCACCCGAGGCGCCATCGGGAATCGTAATAGTAACTTGCTGGCCAGCAGCGACTTTCGCATCCTCGCCGGCAAAGAAGCCCTTGACGGCCGGCACAACAAAGAAAACGATCGCGACAAGCGCAAGCACGGCGATGACGCCACCGATAATCATAGGCACCGGAGAGCTTTTCTTTTGGACGCCACGGCGGGCATGCGTGTTATAGCTCGAGCGCGTGGCCGGAGCAACGCCGTGCGAGCCATGAGCATGATGTGCGTGGGGGCGTGATTGCCGGGCCTGCCCCTGCGTGCGCTGGGCAGGAGCCTGCTGCTTAAAACGAGCGCCGCCAGCGGGCTGCGCGGGACGAGCTGCGGGCTGTTGAGCGGCACGCTGAGCAGGTTGAGCCGAACGCTGCGTCGGCTGCGCCGGGCGCTGGCCAGGCTGAGCAGGGCGCGGCGCAGGCTGCCGTGTACGATTCTGCTGGCGCGGATCGGAAGCGCTAGGCATGCGAAACCTCCTCGTTTTTACGATCGAGCCATGTCTGCAAGAACAGGCTGGCGGCGATCATGTCAATCTTGCCCCTCATCTGCTTTTCGTTGAGTCCCTGCTCGCGCAGGATTCGCTTGGCCTCCTGCGAGGACAGACGCTCGTCCTCAAACTCCAGCGGAAGTTCGAGCTCGTCGGCAATCTTTTGGGCCACTGCGGCGACGCGCTCGGCCTGGGGGCCGGGCTCACCGGCCATGGTCAAGGGACGTCCACTTACCAGGATATCGGGCTCATAGTCCTCGACCAGGTAGCGAAACGTCTTTGCCATACCAGTGACCTCGGCAGCCGGAAGCACCTTGACAGGCATCGCCATCTTGCCATCACGGCTCGAGACGGCAATGCCAATCCTGGTCTCCCCTATGTCCAGTGCGAGCGCGACCACAGCGACTACTTAGGTTCTTAGGCGCCGAGCGCGGTCTTGGCGGCCGCGAGGGCATCGGCGATACCGGCAGCATTCTTGCCACCGGCCTGGGCCATGTTGGGACGACCGCCACCGCGACCATCGACCAGGCCCGCGATCTGCTTGATCACGTTGCCGGCGTGGAAACCGGCCTTCACGGCGTCATCGGAGCCGGCGGCGAGCAGGGCCGGGGTGCCCTTCTCGGTAACGCTGGCAACGACGCAGGCGACGGGGCCGGCAACCTTCTGGTGCACGGTATCCCACACATTGCGCAGGTCAGCAGCCTCAAGACCCTGAAGCTCAGCGACGACGAGCTTGTAGCCGTTCAGCTCGACAGCGCCCTCGATGGCGCCAGAGATAGCGTCGGAGGAGCCACCGGTGAGTGCCTTCTTGAGCTTGTTGGACGTCTCGCGCAGCTCGGCCTGCAGGTTCTCCACGCGGGCGGGAACCTCATCCACACGGCACTTGAGCGCAGCGGCAGCGGCGTCAACGAGCGCCAGGCGGTCGGCCATGTAATCGAGGGCGCCCTTGGAGGTCACGGCCTCGATACGACGGACGTTCGAGCCCGTGGAGGACTCGGAAATAATCTTGAACAGGCCGATCTCGGCAGTGTTGGCGGCATGCGTACCACCGCAGAGCTCACGGGAGAACGGCTGATCCTCGGCGCCCACGGAGACAACGCGGACGACATCGCCGTACTTCTCGCCAAACAGGGCGACAGCACCGGCGGCCTTGGCCTCATCGATGCCCATGACGCGGGTCACGACCGGCTTGGAAGCGAAGATCTGCTGGTTGACCAGGTCCTCGACAGCCTTGAGCTGCTCGGAGGACAGGGCCTCGAAGTGCGTGAAGTCAAAGCGCAGGTGCTCGGGCGTCACCAACGAGCCAGCCTGGGAGACATGCTCGCCCAGGACCTGCTTAAGCGCGGCGTCGAGCAGGTGCGTGGCGGTGTGGTTGCGACGCAGGAAGCCACGGCGCTCGGCGTCGAGCGCGGCGGTCACGGTAGCACCGACGGTCAGCGTGCCCTCGGCGACGTGGGCGACGTGGGCATACAGGCCGTTGTGGTTCTTGGTATCGGAAATGGTCAGCGCAACGCCCTCGGCGGAAAGCTTGCCGGCGTCGCCCTGCTGGCCACCCATCTCGGCATAGAACGGGGTGCGGTCGAGCACGACCTCGACGTCCTCGCCGGCGGCAACGGACTCGACGGACTCGCCGTTGCGAACGATGGCGACAACCTTGGCGCCATCGATGACGTCGTTGTCATAGCCGTCGAACTCGGTCGCGGCAACCTTGTCGGAAAGCTCGACCCACACGTCGTTAAAGCTACCCCAGGCATCGCCCTTAGCGTTGGCGCGGGCACGGGCCTTCTGGTCCTCCATGCAAGCGGTAAAGCCATCCATGTCGACGTCGTGACCGGCGGTGCCGGCGATCTCGACAGTCAGGTCAATGGGGAAACCAAAGGTGTCGTGAAGCTTAAAGGCAACATCGCCCGGAAGGACAGCGCCGTCGGCGAGCGCGGCCAGGGCCTCGTCCAGGTAAACGCGGCCGTTGTCGAGCGTCGTTGAGAAACGCTCCTCCTCGGAGGCGACGATGCCCTTAACGAGCGCGACGTTCTTGAGCAGCTCGGGATAAGCCTCGCCCATCTGAGCGTTGACCTCGTCGATAAACTTGGTCAGGAAGGCGCCCTCGATGCCCAGCAGACGACCGTGGAACACGGCACGACGGAGCAGGCGGCGCAGGACGTACTCGCGGCCCTCGTTACCGGGTAGGATGCCGTCCGAGATCATAAAGTCGACGGCACGGGAGTGGTCGGCGATGATGCGCAGGGAGCGGCTGGCGCCGGAGTAATCGTCGGCGTCATAGGTCTTGCCGCTGATCTCCTCGCCGAGTTTGATGAGGTGCTGCATCAGATCGCCGTCGTAGTTAGCGGTCTTGTGCTGCATGATGGCGGCCATGCGCTCCAGACCCATGCCCGTATCGAGGTTGCGGTGCGGCAGCTCCGGCATGGAGCCGTCCTCCTGGCGGTCGTACTGGGTAAACACGAGGTTCCAGAACTCAAGGAAGCGGTCACAGTCGCAGCCAGGCTTGCAGTCGGGGCTGCCGCAACCGACCTCCTCGCCCATGTCAAAGTAGATCTCGGAGCACGGACCGCAGGGGCCGGTGGGGCCAGCGGCCCAGAAGTTGTCGTCCTCGCCCAGGCGGGAGATGTGATCCTCGGCAACGCCCAGAGAGCGCCACACGTCGTGGGTCTCGTCGTCTTCGGTAAAGACGGTGAAGTACAGGCGGTCGAGCGGCAGCTTGAACTCCTTGGTGATGAGCTCAAAGGCCCAAGCGCAGGCCTGCTGCTTGGAGACGCCGCCAAAGGAGAAGTCGCCGAGCATCTCAAAGAAGGACAGGTGACGGCCGTCCTCGCCGATGCAGTCGATGTCGTTGGTGCGGACACACTTCTGGCAGGAGATCGCGCCGATCTCCTTCATGGTCTTCTTGCCCTGGTAGTACTCCTTAAACTGGTTCATGCCGGCGTTGGCAAGCAGCAGCGAAGGATCGTCGGGGACGAGGGACGAAGAAGGATAGAGCTTAAGACCGCGCTCCTCAAAGAAGTTGAGGAACTTGGAGCGAATCTCGGCCGTAGTCATTGACGGGTAGTCAGCACTCATAGAGGGAATCTCCTCGGTTTCACATCGAAACAGTTCAAACGTAACGATATTACCATCCCACCGCGCCTGTGCAAAAAAGAGGGCCGCCAAACGGCGACCCTCCAGCGAAAGTGCACGTTATTTAGGTCTGTCAAATACTTTGAAAAAAATGATTTCGGTATAATTGCATATAAGAATCGTCCGGAAGGAGCGATCGATGAATAGCAAACGGTTTGTCGTGAATGCACTAACCTCGGTAGCCCTTTTAGCAATCTTCGCTTACTCGAGCTGGTATGTGAACCAGCCGAGATTTGGCTACGCATTGTACGCAGTAACATCTGGCGATAAAGCGTATTACACCCTAAGCGCAATTGACGCCATCTTTTTCTATGTGGCTGGCCCCTTATCAATCGCTTTGATCGCGTTTATTGTTATTTACAACATCAAGAAACGCTAACAGGGCCTATTTGGAATCCGAATCGTCCATGGAGCCGTCGATGCCGGTTTTGGTGTCGTCGTCCGTATTGGAATCGTCATCCTTGGCGAAGGGGTTCTTGAAAAAGCCTGTCGCGTCGGGCTGAAGCCCCGAGAGCTTGATCCAGGGATTATCGAGCTCGGGCTTGGGCATAGCCTTGGCCTCGGGTGCCGTCTCGTTGCCGATGAGCTCGGACTCATAGATGAACGTATCGTCTCCAAGCGCGTCGTAGGCGGCGACCGGGTTGCCCTCGGTATCGCGATACGGCGTGCCCTTAAACACGGCGCCATCGTATGCCACGAGCTGACGCCCGGTCTCGTTCTCAAAGT
Source organism: Collinsella sp. TF06-26 (assembly GCF_002232035.1). Taxonomy (GTDB): domain Bacteria; phylum Actinomycetota; class Coriobacteriia; order Coriobacteriales; family Coriobacteriaceae; genus Collinsella. The sequence goes on along the minus strand of NZ_NKXR01000001.1, from coordinate 235,739 downwards.
AGTAGACGAAAATGCCCTTGAGGGCCGCGCACAGCGGAATAGCGATAACCATGCCGATGGGACCCATGAGTGCCGAACCGATAACGAGGGCCGTAAGGCTCATGACGGGATGTACCTGCACCGAGCTCTGCATGACCTTGGGCGAAATGACATTATCGGTGACGTTTTGAGCCACCATGGTCACGACAAGCGTCCATAACGCCAGCATAGGGCTGAACATAAAACCGAGCACCGTGGCGATCGCCGCGCTCACCCAGGGACCGACAACCGGAACCAGGTGCATAATGCCGGTAAAGATAGCCATGAGTGCTGCATACGGATGGCCGATGATCGTAAAACCAATAAAAGCAAGAAAACCGCCACAGATCGATGTGATGACCATGCCACGCATGTAGCCGCCGACCGAACGCGAAAGGATGGCCACCATAAAGCGGTACGAGGTCTCTTTTTCCTGCCCGATGATGGTGCAGACCTCGTGGTGCATGCGGGGATAATCGCAGGCAAGCCAGTAGGCAAGCACCAGACCCAGAAAGATGACGAACAGCTGCGAGGCCGTGTTGGTAATGAGCGGGAACACACCGCGGCCGAGCTCAGCAGCGATTTGCGAGACGTACTTGGACGCTACGGTAACCAGCGAAGAAAGATTGTCGTCCAGATACTCCTTGAGCGGCGTGTTGTTGAGCGTCTTAGCGTGCGAGAGCATCTCGTTGAGATCGCCACCCGCAACACGAAGCTGCTCGGGCAGGCGGCTCAGAACTTCCATGATTTGACCGAGCAAAATAGGCGATAGGATGCAGACGACGCCGACGAGCACGGCAACAACCACAATGAGTGCGATGAGCGAACCGAGGCCACGTCCGACGCCATGATGCTCGAGCCAGTTGGTGATCGGAGACATCACAAAAGCGATGATGGAACCGACAGCGAGAAACTCGATGACCGGTGCCAGGATGCCCATAAGGTTAAAGATGACGGCAGCGATGACAATGCAGCCGACGACGCCCCAAATGCGCAGCGTCAGAATGCGGGTATCGCGAAGCGTGCGGTCGATTTGTTGGGGGTGCTCACTCATGAACGAATCATCACTCCGTCGGGGTCAATCTTATCTTGAATCTTCTTAAGGGTACGGCGCAGCAGGCGCGAGACCTGCACCTGCGAGATGCCAAGCTTCTTGGCAATCTCGATCTGGGTCATGCCCTTAACGAAGCGCAGCTCGATAACCTCGCGCTCGCGCGGCGAGAAATCGCGGATGGCTTCCTCGATTACCAGGCGGTCATCGGTAAAGTCGAGCTCGTTGTCGTCGTCGGCATAGCGATCGAGAATCGAAGGCGCATCATCGGAATCGGACGCACCGGGGGCCTCGATGGGCACCGAGGTGTAGGCCGAGGACGACTCCATGGCTTCGAGCACCTCGTCGACGGTCACGTCCAGGTAATCGGCGATTTCCTCAACCTTGGGCGAACGCTGCAGCTCGTTGGTGAGCTTATCGGTAGCCTGGTTGACCTTGGCCGAGAGCTCCTGCAGACGACGCGGCACGCGCACACTCCAGCCCTTGTCGCGGAAGTGGCGCTTAATCTCGCCCAAGATGGTGGGCGTGGCAAACGTCGTGAACTCGAGCCCGCGCTCAGGGTCAAAGCGGTCGATAGCCTTGAGCAGGCCCAGATAGCCGACCTGCAAAAGGTCATCGAGCGGCTCGCCGCGGTTCTTGAATTTGTTGGCAAGAAACCTTACCAGATTCATATGGGACATGACGAGCTGCTCGCGGGCATCCGGATCACCGGTCTCCTTATAACGACGAAACAGCTCGCGGGTTTTCTCCTTGTCCCAAGCGGTCTTGCCGCTCCGGGAACGTTCGGTCATATTAGATATCCGCCTTGAGGTCGAGGGAAAGCGTTAGGGGCGCCGCAGTCTTTTCGTAGGAATCGCACACGCTTGCAAGAATGAGCTCGGCATACACAGTAGCCTGGTCATCCTCGTCGACGGTGGCCTGTTCCCCAAAGGTAAAGGTCATGCCGACGTGAGATTCGTCCACATCGAAATTGATCGTGATGTCGTCGCAGTCGACCGCGGTGCACCCAAAGATGAAGGCTTCCTCGGCAGCCATGCGGATATCCTCGATGCGATCGACGGACATAGAGCACAGGGCGCCGACGTTGGCGGCCGTCATGCGCACCAAGCGCGCGAGACGAGGATCACCGGCAACGCTCAGCGTGATGGGGCAGGTTGCTTCACTACTCATCGCAGGACTCCTCGGAGGTCTCGGCAGGCGTATAGGTGTAATACTGAGCAGGCTTGGCTGCGGGCTTCTGAACATCATCGTCGTCAGCAGCGGCATCGTCATCGCCAATCAGAACGCGCTCAGTAGGCTGCTCGGCCTCGGCGGCGGCAGCGGCGAGCTTGCGATCGGCGTCGGCTGCAGGAGCCTTCACCTTATTGAAGAGCTTCTGCACGGCGCCAGCAGCAGAATCAGTCACGCTCGATACGGCATTGCTGGCCTCGGCCACGCTGCCCGTGACCTCGGAGATGTCGCGAACGACCGCCTCAACCTCAACGAGGTTAGACGTCAGGGCGTCAACGGCAGTCTTGCTCGACTTGAGGAGCGGCTCCATCTGGGCAAGTGCCGGCGTAAGCTCGTCAACGGCGCCATCGAGCTTTGCCACCACGGGCTGTGCCTCGGCGAGCGTATTATTGAGGTCACTCACCGTCTTGTCGAGCGAGTCGACGACGGTGCGGGTCTTGCGCAGTGTGAGTGCAAGCTCAACGACGGCCCACACGCCGGCAATGGCGAGCACCAGCAGGGCGATTTGAATGGGACTCATACAAGCCTCCCGAAGGAATCGAAATACAGACGTTTTTCATGGTACCCCAAAGAAGGGCAAAGATACCCAAAGGGAATGCGCGAGGCGCCAATGGCCTACTTGGGAGCGTTGCCGCTACGGTCGCGCTCGCTTTGCTCCACACGCCACTCTTCCCAACCGCGGCCGGCAGGCTGCCAGAACGCGCCGCGCTCCAACCCCTCGGGCAAATAGCGCTGATCGACCCAGCCTTCGGGATAATCGTGCGGGTACTTGTATACACCGTACTCGTCGCTGCCGGGACGGTGACGATCGCGCAGGTAGCTGGGCACCTCGCGAAGACCACTGCTGTGGATATCGGCCAGCGCCGCATCGATCGAAGCCTCGCACGCGTTGGATTTAGGCGCCAAGCACACATAGAGTGCAGCCTGAGCCAGGTTAATTCGGCACTCGGGATAGCCAATGACCTCGGCAGATTTAAATGCGGCATGTGCCACCAAAAGCGCCTGCGGGTCGGCGTTGCCAACATCCTCGGAAGCCTGAATCATAATGCGGCGAGCGATAAACTTGGGATCCTCCCCCGCATCGATCATGCGCGCAAGCCAATAAATGGTGGCATCGGGATCGCTGCCTCGCATGGACTTGATGAACGCGCTAATAATGTCGTAGTGCATATCACCGTTTTTGTCATACGAAAACCCACGACGCGGATTGGCGATCTTCACGTCATCCACGGTAATGGGATAGCGTTCCCCCGCCGCCGGCGCTGGCGTTCCCTCAGTATCGGGACGCGTAACGGCAATCTCACTCGCAAGCTCGAGCGTCGTGAGCGCCGAGCGCGCATCACCCGCGGCCAGCGTGCAAATGGTCTTGACTGTATCCTCATCGGCCGAGAACTTACCGTTTAAACCCTGCGGCGCCTCGAGCGCACGCTCAATGAGCATGGCGATATCCTCGTCCTTCAGGTGCTCAAGCTCTACCACACGCCCACGCGAGAGCAATGCCGAGTTGACCTCAAAGTACGGGTTTTCCGTCGTGGCGCCAATCATAATGACGGTGCGGTTCTCGACCGCATGCAGCAGGGCATCTTGCTGCGACTTCGAAAAGCGATGGATCTCATCGATAAACAGAATGGTGCGGCGGTCGTAGGTGTTCAGACGGGTCTTAGCCTCATCGATTACGCGGCGCAGGTCCTTCACAGTGCCCGTCACGGCGCTGACCTCGACAAACTCGCTCTTGGTATGGTTGGCGATAATGTGGGCCAGCGTCGTCTTGCCCGTGCCAGCCGGGCCGTAAAGAATCACGCTCGACAGCACGTCATGCTCAATCGCGGCGCGCAGCCACGAGCCCTTACCGACGGCCTTTTGCTGACCCACATACTCGTCGAGCGAATTGGGGCGCATACGCACCGCAAGCGGCGCATTTTTAAAGGAGCGCTCGCGCGTCGAAGCAGAAAAAAGGTCGTCCATAGCCATCCCGTGCATTAATCAAAATCGTTGTTGACCAACAGTATACCGAAAGGATACGAACTACCGTTCGTTAATATAGGTGCGGTGCGGAAACTTTAGACCTGGGAACAATTTGCTCGTCAGCTCGCAGAAATAACCATCCGTCATGCTTGCGATGTAATCGACGACGGCCTGATCCTTGTCGTCCTGCCAAGCATAGGTGCGATCGTAGTAGGAAAGCTGCTGCTCAATGCGCGAAACATGATGCTTAAAGATGTAAGAGGACTCGTCGCCTTTATTTAGATCCTGCAGGCAACGGTCGTAGAGCTTTTCGAAGGCCTCACGCAACTCTGCCTCGGAATCGCCTTCGATACCGCCCTTGCTATAGATCTTCTCGTAGTTCTCGCGCTTCGCCCGGCGGATCTCCTCAAACAGGTCCTCGCTCATCTCGATACGCGGTTTGCCATAGCTATGCTCAACGATATCGATGGAAGCGTGCGTGAGAATCCAGCTGTTATAGGCGCCGCCCCGACCATCGTCAAAAGCGTCGGGCGACAGCAGGCCCGCCGCAATGGCGTCCTGACGATCACGACCGACGTAGGCGAGGATATCCGAGATACGCACCACACAGCCCTCGAGGGTCATGGGGCGCAGGTGCTCGATCGCGCCATAGCCCGTGGCGATGCAGTCCTCGACGGTACGGTCGAACTGGTCAAACGACGCCATGTCCGAGAGTTCAAAGACACGCTGCTCGTACTCGCCGTTATGGCACAGCACGCCGTCGAGCGTCTGGAGCGACACGTTGCGGCCGTACAGCGCGTCGAGCACGCGGACGGACTGCACGTTATGGAAAAAATAACGACCCGTACGCTCGTGATAGATATCGTTGAGGAAACGCTCGCCGGCATGGCCAAAGGGCGTGTGGCCCAAATCGTGGCCCAGGCCAATCGCCTCGATCAAATCGCAGTTGAGGCCCAGGGCGCGGCCGATATCGCGCGCAATGCGGGAGACAAGCTGCACGTGCAAACCGCGGCGTGACAGATCGTCATTGCTACGGAAGCTAAAGACCTGCGTTTTGCCTGCATAACGAGTGTACGCCGGAAGATGAAGTATCTTTTCGGTATCGCGCATAAACGCCGGACGCATAAGCGTGCCTTTGTCGGAGGCGCGATCAATACGACGAATGACCTGATCGTCGTTGCAACGATACGGGTTAACATAGCCCGAAGCACGATCGGTGGCAATGCGCTCGAAAAGTTCGGGCGACAACGCCGAGGGAATACGGTCCATGCGCGCCTTAATGACGGCCGTTTCTTGATTAGTTGCCATGGCATGCTCCTTAAAAAGGATGCGCAATCGGTTACAATGTCCAGCCCACGACCTCGATTATGGCAAATATCGGCACCAAAAACGGGAGCAATGGCAGGGAGCGCGATTTTGTGAAGAGGCAGGAGAGGGCCAGGACCAGGAGCGCAACGGCAAATGCCACGATGCCGCCCAGAGGGTCGAGCGTGCAAAGCGCGAAAAGCGCCTTGGCATCCCCCATGCCGATGCCGGGGGCCTGGCGGAAACGCCGCCAAAGCGACTCGGTCAGCACAAGGGAAAGGTACACGATAACGGCAGGACCGGCGTGGTCAAGCGCCGTATTCAAGCCCCTGTCCAGCCAAACGCCTGCAAACGCCGCCACGGCGCATGCGGCGGCAAGCGCGTTGGGAAACCGCCGTTCACGGACATCAATCACCGCACCGGCAAAGGCGCAGATCCAAAAGGGAATATAGACCATTGAACACCTCCCGTGGCAGTCACTCAAAAGCAAAAACCACCACAAAGGTGCCTGTCCCCTTCGTGGTGGTTTTGGTGGTGGTTATTTAGCACCCTGCATGACCTCGTCGAGGGTAACGCTGACGGCATGCTGCGTCGGGACCCAGTCGACCTTCAGGAACAACGCAGCCACCGTGATGGGGATATAGCTGAACATAAAGATCGGGAAGGTAAACAGGTTGGTCACCAGGCGCCACTTTTGCGCACAATGAATGTGCTTGTACTCGAAGATGGTCGTAAGTAGCGCCAGGATAAAGAAGGTCTGATACATCATCGCGAAGGTCATAATGAGCGAGGCGGCACAAGCCTGCATCTCAACCTCGGTAGCCAAAAAGCCATGCGAAAGACCACCGACGATCAGGAACGTGGCGTTGGCGAGCATCGAAATCAGCGATAACAGCATACCAGGGGCAATCGTCATAAACATGTCATATGCGGCAAAGCGATGATAGCGGAACGTCGATTTGACCAGATGCTTACCGTAGGTAAAGAACACCTGGTAGAAGCCCTTGGTCCAGCGCATACGCTGCTTCCAGGACGCCTTAAACGTCACCGGCTGCTCGTCAAAAAACTCCGCCGGCGCATAGCCAATACGAATGCCGTGAATAGCGCAGAACGTGGTGAACTGAATATCCTCGGTCAGCGTATGGAACTGCCAGCCGTGCATACCCTCGATAACACTGGCGGAGATGAGGTAGCCCGAACCCGAGACGGCACAGGACGTCTTGCAGATATTACGCGCGTTGTTAAGGAAACGCGCCTCGCGCAGGTACCAAGTGGCGTTGGCAGCCGAGATCCACGAGCTGCCAAAGTTCTTGGAGTTGCGGTAGCTTGTGACCACATGGAAGCCCTGGTCAAAGGCGTCATTCATCTTGGAGACGTAATCGCGGGAGATAACGTTGTCGGCATCGAAGATAAAGTAGCCCTCAAAGGTATCGGGATACTCGTTAAGAATGCGGTCAAAACCAAAGTCCATGACCCAGCTCTTACCCTTGCGGGCCAGGTCGTTGCGCTCATAAACGATGGCGCCCGCCTCGCGCGCGAGCTGCGCCGTATTATCGGTGCAGGCATCGGCGACCACGAAGACCTCGATAAGCTCGGACGGATAATCCTGGTCCTTGATGGAGCGAACGAGGTTGGCGATAACGGCCTCCTCGTTATGCGCCGCGATAAAGAAGGCATAGCGGTGGAGTTTTTTGGCCTTGGGAGGCGCGACCTCGCCACGAAGAGCGCCAATGACAAAGAAGACCACCTGGTACAGAAAGCAGACCGTGAGTAGCGTAACCACAATCTGGTTAAAGATCACGATGGGCGTGTTAGTTTGTAAAAAGGCGAGCATGCAGGCTCCCGAGAACGCGTTACGTAAACAACCGTATATCTTACCGTAGGCTAACCGAGTTCAAGAAACCACCTAATACTGGTTAGGCTTCGAGCAGACCGAGCTGCGGAACGATTTCGTCGCCGGCGGCAGTGCGGCCGAGCGAGCGCGGGGCTAAGTCATCCAGAACGGCGGCGAGATCCCACGGCAGCTCATCGCGGCACTCAATGCGCTCCCCCGTCACGGGATGATCGAACGCCACACGCCAGGAATGGAGGAATTGCCTGGTCAAACCCTGGTCGGCACGCGCATCGCACTTACCGTAGAGCGGATCGCCCACGCAGGCGTGGTTGATATGGCGCATGTGCACGCGAATCTGATGCGTGCGACCCGTAAACAGGTGGCACTCGACGAGCGTATAGCCATCGTCAAAACGCGTGGAATCGAAGCGCTCGAGGACCCTAAAGGTCGTAATGGCCTGGCGCGCGAAAGGATCGTCCGAAACCGCCATCTTGACACGGTCGCGCGTAGAACGGGCAATGCCGGTGTTAATGGTGCCCTCGTCCATGGCAATGTGGCCGTGGACGAGCGTAATGTAGCGGCGGTCGAGCGTGCGCGTGCGGATGAGATTCTGGAGCGCGCGCTGGGTGTCGTCGTCTTTTGCCGCGAGCATAAGGCCCGAGGTGTCACGATCCAGGCGATGCACGATGCCGGGGCGGTCCTCGCCCTGCACGGTGCCCAGATGGTCAATGCCACAGTGATAGACCAAGGCGTTCGCAAGGGTGCCGCTCTCGTGGCCATGGGCGGGATGGCACACCAGACCGCGCTGCTTGGAGAGCACGATGAGGTAGTCGTCCTCGTAGCGGATATCGAGGGGAATGGCCTCGGGAATCACATCGGTGGGATCGTGCGGCTCGGGCAAATCGACCGAAATACGGTCGCCGGAGCGCACGGCATACTTTTTTGACAGGCATGTCTCGCCGTTGACGGCAACGGCACCGCCCTCGATCAGATGCGCGCAGGCAGAGCGCGTAGGGCAGCCGTCATTAGCGCCCAGATAGGCGTCAAGACGCTGACCAGCGGCATCGTCGGCAACAAGGATATGGATGTCGGCCATTAGCGCTCGCTCCTTTCGCGAATCTTGCGGGCACGCTCCCCACGCTGCTGGGCCTTGCGCTTAGCGCGGGCCTCGTCACGGGCGTTGAGTTCGGCGGTCGCGTCGACCTCACGGGCCGCAGGACTCAAGAACATGTAGCCGATGAGGGCAAGCACCACACCGACCGTAATGCCGACATCGGCCACATTGAAGACGGGGAAGTCGATGAAGGTGGTGGCAATAAAATCGGTCACAAAGCCAAAAGCCAGACGGTCGATCGCATTGCCAATGGCGCCGCCCACGACCATAGCCATGCCCACAACCTCAAAGCGAGCAAGCTGGGGCGCGCGAAGCAAGTACACCGCGATCGCAACGATAACGACAAACGCCAGCACGGCAAACGCGAGGCCATGTCCCTCGCCCATGCTAAAGGCAGCACCGATGTTACGCACGAAAAGGAAGTCGATCACACCGGGGATAACAGTCACATGTAGAGCATCGCCGACGGCACGAACCGCAAGCTTGGTCAGCTGGTCAACAAGCAGCACGGCCAACGCCACGCTACCAGCAACACCCAACCGCCAACGCAAGGGCGGCGTCATATCCGCAGAACGACCCAAATCAATCCCCTACCCTCAAAAACATCGAATTACGTTTAACGCAAAGCAATATCTTATATTGACCAGCAACGAAATAGCCGATGATTCATTACCGACAGCGAAAACCCGCCAGAGCGAGCAAGGTGCCTTGAAACGAGGCGGCATTGATCTTTTGATCATGCCGCCGAAGTTGAAAGGCAGATTGCCGCTCTGGCGGGTTTGCAGCGTCAACCGGTTACGCGGTTTGGTAAAACCGCGTAACTACAAGGCATTCGCACACCTCTCGCAGATGTGAGCGTGGCCGTTGTACTCGCCGACGGTGGTGCGGTAGTTCCAGCAACGGTCGCAGCACTCGCCCTCGGCAGCCTCGATGGCAACGGAAAGCTCCTCGCCCTGCGTCAGTTCAACATCGGAGACGATGTAGAACTCGGCCAGGTCGACGGCCTTATCACCGGTCAGCAGCGCGTACATCTCAGCGGGAACGACCGCCTTGACGCGGACCTGCTGGCTCTTGGTGAAGGTGCCAGCGGAGCGGGCATCCTCAAGAGCCTTGGTCACGGCGCTACGGAGCTCGAGCGAAGCCTCGAGCACGCCCTCAAACTCATTGGCCTCGTCAACCGTGATGGGCGACTTGTACCAATCGAGCAGCGCGGCGTACTTCTGGTGATCGACGCAGCCGGCAGGCGCATACGCCATGGCCTCGTCGACGGTGTAGGACAGAATCGGCTGCAGATCGCGCATGAGCATCGAGAAGAGCTCAGCGAGCACGGTCTGGGCGCTGCGGCGCTCGAGCGAACCGGGCTTGTCGCAGTACAGACGATCCTTCAGGGCGTCGAGGTACACGTTGGAAAGCTCGGTAACCACGAAGTCGTAAAGCGCACGGTAAGCGCGCGGGAACTCGTAGCAAGAGTAAGCGTCGTCGACCTCGGCCTGGACCTGGGTCAGACGGGCAACCATGAGCTTGTCGAGCGGCAACAGGTCGGCAAAGGCGACGCCGTCGGTCTCGGGCTCAAACTGACCCTCGAGCTCGGAGAGCAGGAAGCGCAGCGTGTTGCGGAAACGGCGATAGGCATCGGACGTACGAGCGAGAATCTCGTGGTCGATGGAGACGTCGGAGCTTGTGTCGACGGAGGCAACCCACAGACGGATGATGTCAGCGCCCATCTCGTCGCAGACCTTATTGGGGTCGATAACATTGCCGAGCGACTTGGACATCTTGCGGCCCTGGCCGTCGAGGGTGAAGCCCTGCGAGACGACCGCCTTGTACGGAGCGTGGCCGTTGGCGCCCACCGAGGTGAGCAGTGAGCTCTGGAACCAACCGCGGTGCTGGTCAGAGCCCTCGAGGTAGACGTCCGCCGGGTACTCCAGCTCGGGACGGTACTCGCAGACGGCCTTCCAAGACACGCCGGAGTCCCACCACACGTCAAGGATGTCCTTATCAGCCTTGAGGTGATGGCCACCGCACTTGGGGCAGACGCAGGCCTCGCCCAGATAGCTCTCAGGAGCGTCGGTGAACCAGGCGTCGGAGCCCTTCTCGTGGAAGAGTTTGATGACGGCGTCGAGCGTGGCGTCGTTCATGACCTTCTCGCCGCAGTCGGCGCAGGTGTAGCTGGGGATAGGCACACCCCAGTTGCGCTGACGGCTGATGCACCAGTCGGGACGCTGCTCGACCATGGCGCCAATGCGGTTGGCGGCGTGGGCCGGATACCACTTGACGTTCTCGCGGACCTCTTTGCCAGCCTGCTCGCGCAAGCCGGTCTTGTCCATCGAGACGAACCACTGGTCGGTAGCACGGAAGAGCACCGGGTGCTTGCAGCGCCAGCAGTGCGGATAGCTGTGCGTGATCTTCTTCTCGAGGACCAGGGTGCCGCGCTCGCGCAGGAACTCGATAATGTGAGGGTTGGCCTCATCGGTATCCATACCGCTGAAGGGGCCACCGGTACCAAACTCCTCGCCGGTGTAGAACTTACCGTCGTCGTCAACCGGCATGCAGATGTCGGTGATGCCCTCCTTGAGGCAGGCAAAGTAGTCGTCGACGCCGTGGCCGGGCGAGTTGTGGACGATACCGGTACCGTCATCGACGCCGACGTAATCGGCCAGCAGCGCCACGCCCTCAACGCCGTCAAAGATCGGCTGCTTGTAGTGGATGTGGTGGAAAGTCTCAGCGGGAACCACATAGGGCTTGCCGTCGACCAAAACCGGGGTGTACTCCCAGCCAAACTCCTCGCAGCACTTGGGAGCCAGGTCTTCGAGCATGACCTCGGCACGGCCCTCGTGTTCAACGGCGACGTAGGCGGCACCGGGCTTGAGGGAAACGGCCTGGTCGGACGGGATGGTCCACGGCGTGGTCGTCCAGATGATAAAGTCGACCGGGCCGTCGAAGTTCTCGAGGCCGGCGGGCTTGGAGGTCATCTCAAAGCGAACGAAGATGGAGGGGCTCGTCTCGTCGGAGTACTCTATCTCGGCCTCGGCGAGTGCGGTGTGGCAGTGCTTGCACCAGTGGACGGGCTTGTGACCGCGATAGATCATGCCCTTATCGAACATGGCCTTAAAGACCTCGATGTCGGCGGCGTCATGCTGGTGATAGAGCGTCAGGTAGGGGTTGTCCCAGTCGCCGAGCACGCCCAGACGGCGGAAACCGGCCTTCTGCAGCTCGATGTTCTCGACCGCGAACTTGTTGCAGAGCTCGCGGATCTTAGCCGTGGAGGTCTGGTTGAACTTCTCGGTGCCGAGCTTCTCCTCGACCTTATGCTCGATCGGCTGACCATGGCAGTCCCAACCGGGGACATAAGGGACCTCATAGCCCTGCATCATCCAGTAGCGGTTGATCATGTCCTTGGAGATCTTGTTCATGGCATGGCCGATGTGGATCGGGCCGTTGGCGTAAGGAGGGCCGTCGTGCAGCACGAATTTCTTGTGACCCTCGTTCTTCTTCAGAACCTGCTCGTAGACCTTGTTGTCCTGCCAGTCCTTGAGTCGCTTAGGCTCGGACTTGGAAAGACCGGCACGCATGGGAAAACCGGTCTTGGGCAGATTCATCGTCTGCTTGTACTCGTTTGCCACGGTACCCCTTTCATGTCGTGGGCGCGCACGCCCGTTGGGCACCAAAAAAGCGCCCGTCCCTACAAGCTGGGACGAAGCGCCACAAAACGGACTTTGTGCCCGCAAAAGCTCTTCGCTTAACCACCCAGCTTAGATGCCCTCGCCCGCGTTATCGCGCGCTCGCATCCGTTACTCGGCTGGCCTGTATCGACGACCATCTCGGCGATGTCTACTAAGACGTGCCGACACGGCGCGTCCGTTGGGACCGCAGCTCCGGGGTGATTTTCATCGGTCGCATGCACGGGTTCTCAGCGCTCCCCGCTCTCTGTAGCATGCGGACGGCCGACTACTCGTCCCCATCAACGCTTATGCGCTGTATGGTAGCACGGTCAACGCCGACGAAAAACCCTCAACATCGGTTTCATACTTTAGAAACTTCTCGCGTCGCAAGCACTCACTTGGGGCAAAATACCTGAAAGCACTTTATCTAACGAAAGAAGGCTGCTATGCGCACGATTGGAATGAGCGACTACACCGTCGGCGAGGACTGCTTTGACGAGCTGCCAGGCGCGATGGACGAGTACGGAGCGACCAAGGTCGCGATTATCGGTGGTAAACGAGCACTGGCAGCGGCGCTTCCCGGTATCGAAGCGGCGCTGGAGGGCACCGACGTCGAGATTCTGGAGACGCGCGTCTACGGCACCAACAGCACGCGCGCCAATATCGCCAAGGTTGTGAACTCCACTGCCTGCCAAGAAGCCGACGTGCTCATCGCATGCGGCGGCGGCAAGGCGCTCGACACCGTCAAGACAGCGGCCATCGAGCTCAAGAAGATCGTCTTTACGGTACCGACAATCTGCTCCAACTGCTCGGCCGCGACCGCCATTGCCGTTGTCTACAACGACGACGGCTCGCTCGAGGGCTATTCGTACCCAAACCGCCCCGCACACATCTTCATCAACCCCAAGATCATTGCCGAGGCTCCGGCGGAGTACTTCTGGGCCGGCGTGGGCGATGCCCTGTCCAAGCAGCCCGAGGTCGAATACGCCACGAGCGCCGGCAACCTGGAGCACACCGCCGGACTTGGCCTGGCACTCGCGCACACCTGCTCCGAGCCGCTGTTTACCTACGGCGTGCAGGGTCTTGAGGACGTTCGCCAGAACCTGTCGACCGAGGCCGTCAAGCAGATCGCGCTCGATATCGTGGTCAACACGGGCTATGTCTCCAACCTGACCAACCAAAACGATTACTACTACAACTCGAGCGTGGCGCATGCGTTCTACAACGCCACCTGCAGCATTCCGCGCGAGGGCACCTACCTGCATGGCGAGGTCGTGAGCCTGGGCGTGCTCGTGCTGTTTGCCTACACGGGCGATACCGAGAACCTTGAGCGCTACGCAGCCTTTAACAAGCAGATGGGCCTGCCCGTGACGCTAGAGCAGGTCGGGCTTTCCGAGACCGACATCCTGGCCCTGTGCGAGTACGCGCACGCCACCAACGAGTGGAAGCAGGGAAACCCCGAGCCCTTCACCGACGAAAAGTTCGCCGCTGCCATCAAGGCCGCCGACGCTTACGGCCACACGCTCTAGGACTGGCCCAAAACCACCACAAAGGGGACAGGCACCTTTCTGGTGGTTTATTATTGCTCCAGCATTCAGTTCGTACTCGAACCCGATTCTTTACGAGAAAGGGTTCGGGTACGTTTTTTGTTAATCGGAAATTCTGCGGAAGGACTACTCGGAACGGTAAACAGGAACGAACAGAGGCAGGGTATCATCGTGGTGATGGTATCCCGCCTTTTGTTTTGCGGGATCAAGGTCGCTTTATGCGAACTTGATCGCCACTTATATGGGGCATTGATGGCAATTGCATCGTACGTGCATACCGGGAGCCTGTACACCTCTGGCAAGGCGTAAAACACTAGACTTTGTTCCAAAGTCCGTGTGCTAAGGGGGCAGGCCTCTTAGAATTCCTGTGGAGTGTGTACGCACGTACGCAGGAAAACGGCAAAATTTCGCTATATCAGGGCGTTCTTTCATTGGAGAGTATGGTATACACGGCTTAGTTCAACAAATAAGAATATAAATAAAGGAGAATATTGATGAAACTGTTTTTATGTTCTCACTTTTCAAGTGTAGGAAGTCTGATAAAGGAAGAAATTGAAAATAAAAAAGTCGCATTTATTCCAACAGCTTCGCTGCGTGAAGGCTACACCGGTTATGTCGGCTCGGCTCGAAAATTATTCAAAAAGCTGGGAGCAATCGTAACTGAAATTGATATTTCAACGGAGGCTTATTCAACGATACAGTCTCTTTTTGAAGATGCGGATGTGATCTATTTTACCGGCGGAAATTCTTTTTTCCTTATAGACCAGCTCCGTAAAACGGGAACGGATGAGCTGTTGAAGAAAGAATTGGCAAAGGGAAAACTGATGATTGGTGAATCGGCAGGTGCGATTGCATGCGCTCCAAGCATCCAATATATCGAGCAAATGGATGAAAAGCCCGAGGACTACTCACAAGAAGATGATGCAGGGCTTAATTTGATTGATTTCTATGTTCTTCCGCATTTTCTTACAGCACCATTTAAGAAAGTTACCGAGAAAAAAATGACTGAGTTTTCGGATTTGAATCTATGCCCAATTAACAACCGTCAGGGAATTGTAATTGATGGTGAAGGTTCAAAGGTAATTTGCAAAGACTAATTTGAAACTACCAGTTTACTGCACTCGTTCCTAGCAGGGTTTGGGGCAGGCACGCCCCAACAAAAAGCTGTCCCAAAGGGGCAAGAATGGGGACTGCGGACGATTTCTTGGACCGTTACGCGGCCCTTCCCAGCGCGGAGCGGAACTCAGCCGGCGTGCGGCCACCGAGCGCATCGCTGCGCCTCTCCGTATTATATCGACCGATCCAGCCCCCGAGCTCCTCGATGAAGCGGGCGGGGGGTCCAGTCCGACCAGTCCCTGCCGTGCCAGAACTCCTTCTTGAGCAGGCCGAAGAAGCCCTCCATCGCCGCGTTGTCCGGGCTGCAGCCCTTTGCGGACTGGATTGGCTACACTGATGTGGACAGTTCCGGGAGGGGCGCAAGAGACGGGAAGGCCGCGTGCGCGTTCCTGCGCGAGGGCCGCGGGGAGGGGCTGCCTGGGTACGGCGCCTGTCAACTCGGTCTACGTCTTTGATGACAGGGTCGTACTCAAGATCAACTTCACGGATGATGCCAAAACGGTCACCCGTGAGGAAGTGTTGGGTTCGAGTGCTATGGACAATGTTCCAGCATGCTGGGATCGAACTCGCTAGCCGGAATCACACGGTACCCGTGACGCAGCAGCAGATCGACGAAAACGCCGTTGCCCGCGGTGAGCGTACCGCTGAAGGTTCCGTCGTAGATACGGCCTACACCACACGAAGGGCTACGGTCCTGTAAGACGCACGCAGCGATCTCGGACGGGCCGCCCGCCTGCTCGCACATATCGAGCGCGCGCTCTGCACCCAGGCGAAACTCGCGATCGACCGAGATGCCCTCGCAGGTACGAACCTCGCCGTTCACAATCTCGGACGGCTTGCGCGGTGTGGGCAAGCCACCAAAAACCTCGGGGCACACCAAGAGAACCTCGGTCCCCGTTCGCTCGCAGGCCTCGACCAACGCGCGATGGTAATTGTCGAGCCCGTTATATTTGCAGCTCTCTCCCATCAAGCAGGCACTCACCACGATCTTCATATTCAACTCTCCCCACGCAAAACGCCCCATTTGAGATGGACACTCAAATGGGGCGATAGACACTGCGCAACCAGTATTACTGCTGCTTTGGCATCAGCGGATTCTCACGCGTGAGGAGATTCATAAACTCCTCGCCCGTGATGGTCTCCTTCTTGTACAGATAACGAGCCAGCTCGTGGAGCTTAAACTTGTTCTCCTTCAGGATCTGCAGGGCACGATCGTGCGCATCCTCAATCAGCTTGGCGACAATCGCGTCCACGCGCTCGGCCGTACCGGGAGCGCAGGTAAGCGACGTGTCCTGGTTGAGATACGCATTCTGAACGGTACCGAGCGCCATCATGCCAAACTCATCGGACATACCAAAGCGCGTCACCATGTTGCGGGCGAGCTTGGTGGCCTGCTCGATATCGTTGGCCGCGCCGGTCGTCATCTCGCCAAAGATGAGCTCCTCAGCAGCGCGTCCGCCGCAATAGACGGCGAGCTTGTCTAAGACCTCCTGGCGTGTGGTCAGGAAGCGCTCATCCTCCTCGACCTGCATGGTGTAGCCAAGAGCACCGCTCGTGCGCGGCACGATAGTGATCTTCGTGACCGGCGCAGAACCCTTCTGGCGAGCGGCAACGATGGCGTGGCCGATCTCGTGGTAGGAAACGACCTGCTTCTCGTGGTCGGACAGCACCGTGGACTTGCGCTGCTGGCCGGCGATGACGACCTCCACCGACTCCTCAAAATCGTCCTGCGTGGCGCGCTTGCGGCCTTCGCGAACTGCGCGCAGGGCGCCCTCGTTGATGATGTTGGCAAGGTCGGCGCCCGAGGCACCGGGCGTGGCGCGGGCGATCGCGGTCAGATCGATCGGGGGCTGCGTCTTAACGCTCTTGGCATGGAGCTCAAGAATGTTCTTACGTCCGGTCAGGTCGGGCAGCTCAACGGGAATGCGGCGGTCAAAGCGACCGGGGCGCAGCAGGGCCGGGTCAAGGCTGTCGGGACGGTTGGTCGCAGCGAGGACGACGATACCCTTGTGGTTATCGAAGCCGTCCATCTCGGTCAGCAGCTGGTTGAGCGTCTGCTCGCGTTCGTCGTTGCCGCTAAAGCCACCGCCATCGCGCTTCTTGCCGATGGTATCAATCTCATCGATAAAGACGATACACGGGGCCTTTTCCTTGGCCTGCTTAAACAGGTCGCGAACCTTGGCTGCACCGCGGCCGACGAACATCTCCACGAACTCAGAACCCGAAATGCTAAAGAACGGAACGCCCGCCTCACCGGCAACAGCCTTGGCGAGCAGGGTCTTACCGGTGCCCGGAGGGCCAACAAGGAGAGCGCCGCGCGGCAGCTTAGCGCCGATCTCCTCGTAGCGCTGCGGCTTCTCCAGAAAGTCGACGACCTCCTTGAGAGATTCCTTGGCCTCTTCCTGGCCGGCGACGTCCTTAAAGGTCACGCCGACATCCTTGGAGGCAATCACGCGCGCGCCGGACTTGCCCAATCCACTGCCGCCAAAACCACCGCCGCCAAAGTTCATCGAGGGACCGTCATCACCCATGGCCTTCTTCATGCGGCGGTTGAGCCACCAACCGATGAGGAAGAAGATGGCCATGGGAAGGATGAGCGTGAGCAGGTAATAGGTCATCAGACCCGAGTTTTTATCGGGAACGACCGATTCCAGGGACGCACCGGATTCAAGCACGCGATCGGTAAAGCCCGCATCGTTCGGCACACCGGTCGTCTTGTAGGCGATGTTCTCGTCCTCGCCCTTCTTGGTGTAATAAATCGTGTAATCGTCCGTGTTGTACTCGACCTTGTCGACACTCTTCTTATCGAGCGCTTTGACAAACGTCGAATAATCGGTCTTCGTAATCTGCTGCGTGTGACCGATGTTGGGGAACAGAACGGTCGAGAGCACGAGGTAGACGACGAAGGCGATGAGCACGTAGAGGATCATATTCCGTCTACGTTTGTTGTCATCCATCTCCATCTGCTTGAACTCCATCTACTGGGGTTGATAATGCTATCTAGAATACCCAACCCGAACGGCGATAAACCGACGCCGGGCACGAAAGGACAGAGATGGCATCACTGGAAGTCGGCAAGGTTCAGATCTACACGGGCGACGGCAAGGGCAAGACGACGGCTGCGCTGGGGCTCGCGCTGCGCGCCACGGGCTATGGACTTAACGTGCTCATGCTTCAGTTTGCCAAGAAGCTGCACTGCGCCGAACATGACGCAGCACCTCGATTAGGGCTACGCATCGTACAGGCCGACCGCGACACGCCCGAAGCCTGTGCCGCACAGATCATGGAGCTGGCGCGCGAGCAGATTGGCCAGGTCGACGTGCTGATCTTGGATGAACTGGGAGAAGCCATGCGACGGGGCTTTGTGACGCGCGAAGATGTCGAAGCGTTGATCGCGATGAAGCCGACCACCACCGAGCTCGTGCTCACCGGCCGCGGCTTGCTGCCCCTCGCCGACCTTGCCGACCTAGTAACCGAAATGCGCCCCGTCAAACACTGCTTCGACGAAGGCCTCCTAGCCCGCCAAGGCATCGAATACTAAATGATCCGAAGGGGACGGAGGAAAACGGATCATTAGGCGGTGGCGCGGCCGAGCCAGTTGCCGCTGTGGTGGTAGATGGTAAACATCGTGGCCGTGATGAGCCAGGTTACGGGGTAAACCAGCAGCAGGTGCTCAAGCGACGGATCGAACGGCATAATCGCAAACACCCAGATCACCCTGAGCACGACGGTGCCAAAAATCGTGAGCAGCATGGGCTGCAAGCTCACGCCGGCGCCGCGAATGGAGCCCGACGCATTTTCGATAATCGAGAAGATCGCGTAGAACGGCGCGATGAAATGAAGAATCGTCGTGGTGTACGCCGAAATCGAAGCATCGTCGACAAACAGACGCGACAACGGGCCCGAGAACACCATCAGCACGGCAGAGAGGCCACCGATCAGCGCAAACGAAAGCACGAGCGACGTGTGGTAGCCCTTGCGCATGCGCTCGTAATTACGCGCGCCAAAGTTCTGCGCCGAGAACGTAGTGATCGATACGCCGAGCGCCTCGGTCACCATCCAGATAATGCCATCCAGGCGCCCAGATAGACCCCATGCCGTGGTGACATCGGCACCAAACGAGTTGACCGACATCTGGATCAGCACGTTCGAGATCGAATAGGCAGCCGATTGAAAACCGAGTGGCAGACCGCACGAGATCATACTCTTACAAATACCGCGATCGATGCCGAGCTTAGACAGCGAAAGACGCCATGCACCCGGAGCGCGCATCATGCGCAACACGATCATCGTGGCATTGGTGCAGATAGTCAGCGCCACCGCGATGCCGCAGCCCAGCGCTTCCATGTGCAGCACGGCGACAAAGAGAATGTCGAGTGCAACGTTGACAAAGCAGCCGGAGGCAATAATGACCGCCGGACCGCGCGTGTCGCCCACGGCGCGCAACAACGCCGTCCCCATATTGAGCAGCAGCGCCGCAAACATGGCGGCAAAGTAGCAACGGGCATACGCCACACCCTCGGCCAGCAGCTCATGCGGCGTATTCATCAACACAAGCATCGGCTCGACAAACACCATGCCCAGAATGGAAATGACAATGCCGCCCACCAGCGCGAGCGTCATGGCCGTATGGACCGATAGGCTCAAGCGCTCGTCATCGTGCTGACCAAAAAACTGGCCGGTAATAACGGCACAGCCAGCACCAACACCGACGCAAAAACCAATGCAGAGCTCCGTAAGCACCATCGTGGCCTGAATGCCACCCAGCGCTAGCTTGCCGCCAAACTGACCGACGATATAGGTACCGATAAGCGTGTATGCCTGCTGAAAGAACGAACTAAAGAAGATAGGGACGCACAGCGACAGCAGCTGCTGCCAAATAACGCCCTGCGTTACATCGATAGCCGTAGATTTCTTAGCCACACGCCCTCCCCACCAGCGTACGTCAAACAACAAAACGGCAATTTAAGACCAAAGCCAATACCAGCTTAGCACCGACCGACGTCGGCCGAAACGCCCCGAACCAGAGCCCGGTGCGAACTATCTGCCTAGTGATACAGACCCGGCTGGTAGTGGTACTCGTTGCTCACATGCGGGCACAGCTGCCAAAAGGCAACAGCACTTGCCGCGGCCACGTTGAGTGAATCGACCCCATGCGCCATCGGAATACGCACGGCGCGGTCGCAGCCTGCAATGGTCTTGGCGCCCAAGCCAGCACCCTCGGTGCCCATAAAGATTGCCAGGCGGTCAATCTCCTGGAGCGCGGGATCGTCCAGCGAAACGGAATCATCCGTCAACGCCATAGCAGCACACGAAAAGCCGGCATCGTGCAGCGCCGCCAGCCCATCATGCGGCCATAAGCGCACCTCGCTGCCAATGCGCGTCCAGGGCACCTGGAACACCGTGCCCATGCTCACGCGGGCCGAGCGACGGTACAGCGGGTCACAGCAAGTGGGGCTCACCAAAATACCGTCGACGTTCAGCGCAGCCGCCGAGCGGAAAATCGCACCGACGTTGGTGTGGTCGACAATGCCCTCGAGCACGCACAGGCGCACCGGGCGCTCCCCCGCCGCCTCGACGACGCCGCCCAAGAACTCATCAACCGGAATCTGTCGCGGGCGACGAAATGCCGCGAGCGCACCGCGCGTCACGTTAAAGCCCGTCAGCCGCTCCATAAGCTCCATCGAGGCCACGAACACGGGAACCGGACCCGCGCCCTCGCGCACAACCAGGCGCTCAAA
The DNA here is from genome assembly GCF_002232035.1 of Collinsella sp. TF06-26. GTDB lineage: Bacteria > Actinomycetota > Coriobacteriia > Coriobacteriales > Coriobacteriaceae > Collinsella. The sequence continues at coordinate 215,156 of NZ_NKXR01000001.1, read as the reverse complement.
CAGCGGCATCATCTGATCGAGCCAGCGTTCGCCCAAAAGAAAGCTCACCGGCTGGTATCCAGCGCGCACCGCGCGCTCGATGACCTTGGCACTCTCGGCGATAAAGATGCCCTTTTGCGGCTCCAGCACGCAGCGCAGCTCGCGCTCGGTCAGTCGCACGTAGGCATCGAGCCGCTCGTCCTCGAGCGAATCGATTCGCAGCACCTCAACGGCATCAGTCATAGCAGCCAGCCCGCACCCTTCTTTACAGCACATCTATACCAAACGAGGCGACGCTAAGCGCCGCCCCATGCATTCAAACAACCCGATGATACCGTTCACGCCAGACGATTTACGCATCAACGCGACGATACGTCACGAACTCATAATCGACACCCTCGTCGCCCTCGCCCGAGGCAATCGTGGCAGCACCGCCACGCCGCGCAATCTCCCACGCGGGATCGGCGTCCAAGTCGGGAAAGCACGTGTCCACGGGATGGACGCAGTGGTTATGCGTGACCTCGGCCTCCACGCAGTACGGCAAAAACTGACGATACACCTCGCCACCGCCGATCACCCACGCAACGGGTTCATAGGCCACGGCGGCGAGCGCTTCGTCAACGCTATGCACCACGTCGACGCCCTCGGCAGCAAAGTCCTCATCGCGCGTGAGCACGATATTGCGGCGGTTCTTGAGCGGACGCCCACCGGGAAAACTCAACAGCGTCTTGCGACCCATAATGACCGGACAACCCTTGGTGCATGCCACAAAATGACGCATGTCGGCACGGTTGGACACGACCATGTCGCCCTCGCACCCAATACCCCAGTCATCGCACACGGCGACAATGGCAGAAAGCTTACACGTCATGCGCGTCACCTACACCGCAATGGGGATGTTCTTGACCTGCGGGCCGTGCTCATAGCCCTCGACAATCAGGTCGTCGGTCGTAAACGCATAGAAGTCATGCACATCGGGGTTAAGCGTTACCTTAGGCGCGGCAAACTGCGGACGCTCGATAAGCTCGCGGACGATATCGACATGACGGTCGTAAATGTGGGCATCGGCAATCACATGCAGCAACTCGCCGGGAATCATATCGACCGACTGCGCGACCATCATCAGCAAAATGGCGTACTGGCACACATTCCAGTTGTTCGCAGCCAAAATGTCCTGGCTGCGCTGGTTGAGAATCATGTTGAGCGTCGGTTTATCATCCTGCGGGCGCTGCGTCACGTTATACGTCACGCTGTAGGCGCACGGATACAGGTGCATCTCGGACAGGTCGCTAAACACGTAGGTATTCGTCATAATGCGGCGGCTGTACGGCGTGTTCTTAAGGTCGTACAGCACGCGATCCATCTGATCGAAGTCACCCTCGGCATAATGGCTCTTCTGCCCAATCTGATACCCGTAGGCCTTGCCGATGGAGCCAGTCTCGTCGGCCCACTCATCCCAAATATGGCTGTTGAGGTCATGCACGTTATTGGACTTCTTTTGATAGATCCACAGGATCTCATCCATGGCAGATTTGAGGGCCGTACGACGCAGGGTAAGCGCCGGAAACTCCTCACGCAGGTCGTAGCGTGCCGTGACGCCAAAGTTTTTAATGGTATAGGCAGGGGTGCCGTCCTCCCACACCGGGCGGACCTTTTGGCCCTCGGTGGTGGTGCCATGGTCCAGAATATCGCGGCACATGGCTACAAACTGTTGATCAGCCTTGCTCATTGACCCTCCTGTCAGTCGCCTATAAGCGAGATTCATTGTAGCCCAGGCGCAAGCGGCCCCACAGCCCTAACATAAGCCCTCATTTTCTGACATATGCCAGAAATTCCTTGCGTAAATCCGCACGGTCGTTATTCTATTGTTGACATATGTCAGATATGGAGAGTGTATGGCGGGAAGACGTGAAAAATTGCGCCGCGTCGGGATCATCCCCGAATATCGCGGTTTTACCCCCGATGGCCTTGCCAGCGGAGAGGCCATCGACATGACGGTCGACGAACTCGAGGTCCTGCGGCTATGCGACCTGGAAGGCCTCAATCAGGAGGCCGTCGCAAAGCACATGGGCATCGCGCGCGCCACGGTGGCGGCAATTTGCAGCCGAGCGCATCGCAAGGTGGCAAATGCGCTGGTCAATGGTCGGGCGCTCATCATCGAAGGCGGCAATATCGCGTACTCCCCCATTACCACGGCAACGGCCGTATGGCCAGCAAAGGAGATCGACACCATGAGGGTGGCAACGACGTACGACAACGGCAGCATCTTTATGCACTTTGGCCGCAGCGAGCAGTTCAAGATCTACGACATCCAGGATGGCAAGGTGCTCAACGAACAGGTCGTGGGCACTGGCGGCACCGGTCACGGCGCATTGGCGGGCCTGCTTGCCAACGGCGGCGTCGACACGCTTATCTGCGGCGGTATCGGCGGCGGCGCCATCAACGCACTCACCCAGGCCGGCATCACGGTCTACGCGGGCGCCCAGGGCAGCTGCGACGCCTGCGTCGAGGCCCTTATCGCGGGCACGCTCGCGCAGACCGGCGAGGCCACCTGCGACTGCCATGGTCACGACCACGAGCACGCCCATGAGCATGGCGAGTCCTGCGGCTGCCACGGCCATCACGAGCACAAGGGCCACGAGGGTTGCGGCTGCCACTAGCGGCACGGCACCGCGAGCTCGGGGCGCGACGCTGAACGCAGCCCAACTATCAAAGCCAACAACAAAGGCCACCCGGTAGCTTCCGAGTGGCCTTTGCCATATCAAGCTGGAATTACAGCTCTATTTCTTATTGCGCATCTGCGCTTCCATCTGGCGCAGCAGGTCCATGTCGGACTTGGGGCCACCCATGCCGCCTATACCGCCCAGACCCATGGCATCCAGGCCGGGAATATTGGGCATGCGCATCTTTTTGCCCTTCTTGCCCTTCTTGCCCTTCTTGCCGCCGGCCTGCGCCTGATTGGCCATCGTGCGCATGCGGCCCATCATCTTATTCATCTCGCCCCACTGCTTCATAAGGCTATTGACCTCGGTGGGGGTCACGCCGGCGCCCTTGGCAATGCGAGCACGGCGCTGGCCGTTGATGATGGAGGGGCGCAGGCGTTCCTCCTTGGTCATCGACATGATAATGGCCTCGTTCTTGTCAAAGATGCCCTCGTCCAGGTTTCCACCCATCTGGTTGAGCGCGCGCTGGCCACCGGGAAGCATTCCCAGGATGCCCTTCATGCCGCCCATCTTCTTAACGGCCTTCATCTGGTCGAGCATGTCGTTCATGGTAAAGCCCTCGCGCAGCATGCGCTCGGCGGCCTCGAGCTGCTCGGCATCGGCGGCCTCCTGGGCCTTCTCGATGATGCCGACGACGTCGCCCATGCCCAAGATTCGCTTGGCCATACGGTCGGGGTAGAACGGCTCCAGCGAATCGGGCTTCTCGCCCATGCTCACGAACTTGATGGGCTTGCCGGTCACCTGGCGCACGGAAAGCGCGCCGCCACCACGAGCATCGCCGTCGAGCTTGGAGATGATCACGCCGTCAAAGTCGGTGCGCTCGGCGAAGGTCGAGACGACGTTGACGATATCCTGGCCGGTCATGGCATCGACGACCATCAGCACCTGATCGGGCTTGACGGCCTTCTTAATGTCCACGGCTTCCTGCATCATCTGCTCGTCGATCTGCAAACGACCGGCGGTATCGACGATGACCACGTCACGCAGGTGGTCGACGGCCTCCTGAATAGCGCCCTTGGCGATGTCGACCGGGTGTGCACCGTCGCCACGGAAGACCGGCACGCCGATCTCTCCGCCAAGCGTGGCTAGCTGGTCGGCTGCGGCGGGACGGTAGACGTCGCACGCGGCGAGCAGCGGCGAGCGGCCCTGCTTCTTGAGCAGGTAGGCCAGCTTTACGGCCGCCGTGGTCTTACCGGAGCCCTGCAGGCCCACGAGCATGATGACGTTGGGGATACGGTTGCTAAAGACGAGCTTGCTCTCGGTGGAGCCGAGCATCTCGGTGAGCTCGTCGAGCACGATCTTGACGACGTTTTGCGCCGGCGACAGCGACTCCATGACCTCTGCGGTCATGCAGCGCTCCTTGGTCTTGGCGACGAACTCCTTGACAACCTTAAAGTTGACGTCGGCTTCGAGCAGCGCCATGCGAATATCGCGCATGGCCGAGGTGATGTCGGCCTCGGTCAGCTTACCCTTGCCGCGCAGGCGGTCAAATGTGTCATTGAGGCGATCGCTCAGAGAATCAAACACTAGTCACTCCTTAATTGGACTCGCCCACCAGGGCGCGGCAGAAATCTTTGGCATTGAACTCCTGTAGGTCATCGACCTGCTCGCCCACGCCCACGCGCAGAATCGGGAGCTTGAGCTTCTCGGCCACGGCCATGGCGATGCCGCCCTTTGCCGTACCGTCGAGCTTCGTCATGATGATACCGTCCAGACCCAGCGCCTCGTTAAACTCGAGCGCCTGGTTCAGACCGTTCTGGCCGGTGGCGGCATCGATCACGAGCACGACCGAGACGGGCATGGGGCCGGCGGCCATATTGGCGGCGCGCTTACGCGTCACGTTAACCACTTTGGCAAGCTCGCGCATGAGCTCGGGACTCGTGTGCAGGCGGCCGGCGGTGTCGATCAGCACCAGGTCGCTGCCGCGCTTATCGGCCTCATCGAGCACGTCGTAGCAAACACTTGCCGGGTCGGAGCCGCGATCGCGCTTGATGACGGGGACGCCGGCGCGCTGACCCCACACATCGAGCTGCTCGATGGCGGCGGCGCGGAAGGTATCGGCAGAACCGATCACGACATTCTTGCCGCGGGCGGCCATGGCGCTCGCGATCTTGCCGACCGTCGTGGTCTTGCCGGCGCCGTTAATGCCTACAAACAGCACGCAGCTCGGCGTGTCGGAGAACGGATCGCGCTCGGCGGGCACAAAATGCTGCTCGAGCTGCTCAGCCAGGGCGCGACGGAGCTGCGGGGCGGTCTTGAGGTTCTTCTTGGCGGCCGTCTCGCGCAGATCATCGGAGACCTGAATGGCGACCTCGGCACCCATGTCACCCATAACGAGGGTATCCTCAAGGTCCTCCCAAAAGTCCTCGTCGACCTCGCCGCCAAAGTAGAAGACCTCGTTGAGGGCCTCGCGGCTGCGCTCAAGTCCGCGCGAGAGAGCGTCAAAGAATCCCATTATGCATTCACGACCTTTCCGGTTTCGCGATCGAGTTTTTGCGAGACGACGCGGCTGACGCCGTCGGCTTGCATCGAGACGCCATAGAGAACGTCAGCGTCCTCCATAGTACGGCGCTGATGCGAAATGACCAAGAGCTGCGTATCGGAACGCAACACGTCGAGCGCGCCGATGAGCTTGGACAGGTTGGCGTCGTCAAGTGCCGCCTCGACCTCGTCCAGCACATAGAACGGCACCGTGCGCGTGCGGTACACGGCAAAGAGCAGGGCGAGTGCCGTCAGACTCTTCTCGCCGCCCGACATGAGCATCATCTTGGTGATGCGCTTGCCGCGCGGCTGCGCCACGACCTCGATACCCGTCTCGGCAGGATGCTCAGGATCGGTCATCTCCAGATGAGCCTGGCCACCCGGGAACAGCATAGCGAAGATCTCGCGGAAGTTCGCGTCGACCTTCTCAAACGTCACAAGGAACGCCTTGCGCATCTTGCGATCAATAGCCACCGTGATCTTGGTGAGCGCCTTACGCGCGCTCTCCAGATCGGCCAGCTGCTCCTCGATGTAATCGGCGCGGCGCTTGAGCTGCTTGTACTCCTCCATGGCAACTTGGTTCACGGGACCAAGGTTGTTGATCTGGCGCACAAGCTGGTTGAGCTCGCGCTCGGCGGCATCGCGGTCCGTGGGCGCGGGAAGCATGAGCGCTTCCTCGAGTACCGTGTTGCCATCGGCGGTAATGGCCCTAATGGCGGCCTCTACCTGCACCTCGAGCTTGCCACGCGCAACCTTAAACTCGTTTTGCGTGGCGGTGGCAGTATCGACCTTCTCCTTAGCGCGGGCAACCTCTGCCTTGGCATCCTCGATGGTCTTCTTGAGCGAAGCGGAGTCCGCCTCCTCCAGAGAGGCCTGGTCACGCAGACGCGCTGCCCAATCCGACGCGCGCTCCAGCAGGGCCGAATAGCGCTCGTGCATGGGATCGACGCGCAGGCGCAGCAGCTCGAGTGAGCGCGAGGCCTGGCGTGTTCCGCGGATACGGCGGTCGATGCCCTCCAGGCGATGCTCCAGATCGGGTACTCGGCCCTTCAGAGAACGAAGGCGCTCGCTCGTCTGGGCCAGGCGGACCTTGGCATCGGCGAGCTTGCCGGCGGCCTCGGAATCGTCACGGCGAACGCGGTCGAGTTCGTCGTTGGCTTCGGCAATCTGAAGGCCAAGATCGCTTGCCTGCGCTCGGGCCTCGTCACGCGAGCGGGTGAGCTCGTCCACGCGCGGGCGCGCAGCGCGAACGGCCTCGGCGGCCTGCTCGCGGCGCTTGGAAATGCGCACGCGCTCGACCTCGGCGTTGTTGGCGCTTTGCTCCAGGCGGCCAATCTCGGAGAGCAGCGAGCGGCGCTCGCCCTCAAGACGGGCAATCTCGCCGGCGGCATCGCCCTCAGCGGCACGCGCCTCTTCGACGGCCGCATTTGCCTCGACGACCTGATCCGACACATGCTCAAACACAGCAGTCAGATCGGGCTCCAGGCCCTCCAGCTCGCGAATGCGACGCTTGCGCTCCAAGGCACCCGACGCCTCGCCGGCGTCGAGGCCCACACGCACCAGGCCGCCGCAGGCGACGCGGGCGCCATCGGGGGTTACGTAAGTCACGCCGTCAACGACAGGCGCGGCCAGCGCAGCCGCCAAGTCGTCGACAACGTAATAGCCGCCGAGCAGCGCCTCGACAACCGGGCCATAGCCGGCGCGTACGGACAGGCGATCGACCAGGCGGGAACCGGCAGCGCCCTTAGCGGCAGCAGAGGCGCTCGCACCGCGCGCCACCAGCAGCGCCTCGCCCGAGGCCTTCTTCTGGTCCAGAGCGGCACGACCGGCACGCTCAAGCGCGGACGTATCGTCGAACAGCAGTGCATCGATATCGCCGGCAAGCAGCTGCTCCACCAGGCCCTCGAGCTCACGAGGGGCCTCGAGCACGTCGCCCAGACGACCCGAGACATCATCGCCAAGCGCACCCATCAGACGGCTCACGAGCGGCGAGCTGTCGGCCATGCGGGCATCGAGTTTCTTTTCGCTAGCAAGCTCCGAGCGCACCTCGGACAGTTTGTTGCGCGCCTCGCTCTCGCGGGCACGCAAGTCCTTAAGGGCTGCACGGGCGACCTCGGTAGCCTCGCGCGCATCAATCTGGGCTTGACGGGCCTGATCGAGTGCACCCTCAAGCTCCTCGGCGCGGTAGCGACGGCTCTCGAGTGAGGCCGTGACTTCCTCGAGCTGGTCATCGATCTGCTCCAGGCGCGAGGCATACATGTTGTCCTCGACCTCGGCGTTGCTCAGCGAGTCCTTCACCTTGGCGAGTTCGAGCGCCGCGTTATCGGCCACACGCTGCACATCGCGTTGCTCACGCGTAAGCTGCGAAATCTGATTGTCGAGCGTCACGCGCCGCTCGTGGAGCTCGGCGGCGGCAGGTCCGGCGGCGTCAACGTCCTCCTGGGCCTGCATGTGCGCGCCGGTCACTTCCTCAAGCTGCGCACGCGCGTCCTCGAGCTCCTCTACCACGCGACGACGCTGATGCTCGGAGCTCGAGATCTGGCCGCGCATGTCGGACAGGCGCGACACCATGTTGTGGCCCTTTTCCTCGAGCAGGCGCATATCGGAGTTAATGCGGCCGACCACGTCTTGCATATGGCGGCGCTGCTCGCCCAGATCGCCCACAAACAGGCCCTTTTCCTCGAGCATGACCTGGAGCTTCTCGAGCTCGCGTTCCTTTTCGCCCAAGCGGTACTGCGCAAGCTCCAGCTCGGCGGCACCTTCCTTGGAGCGGCTCTCCAAGTCGTTCCACTGCGACTGCAGCGAACGCAGCTCGTCGACGGCTAGCATCTGCGTAAGCTCGTTCGCGCGCGAGGACAGCTCTTTGTACTTGCGCGCACGATCGACCTGACGCTCCAGAGGTCGCAGCTGACGGGCGATTTCCTTATTGATGTCGCGGGCACGCGTCAGGTGCTCGTCCATCGACTTAATCTTTTTGAGCGCACGCTCCTTGCGGCGTTTGTGCTTGGAAATGCCGGCGGCCTCCTCGATGAGGGCGCGGCGCTCCTCGGGGCGGCTCTGCAAAATGGCGTCGAGCTTGCCCTGGCTGATGATGGAATGCGTATCCTTGCCCAAGCCCGAATCGTGCAGGATGTCCTGAATGTCCATCAGGCGGCACGGACTCGAGTTGATGAGGTACTCGCTTTCGCCCGAGCGATACATACGACGGGTGATGGCGACCTCGTCAAAGTCGACGGGCAGCATATGGTCCGAGTTATCGAGCACCAGCGTGACCTCGGCGACACCCACCGGCTTGCGCGCTGACGAGCCCGAGAAGATGACATCCTCCATGGCCTGGCCGCGCAGCTGCTTGGCGCTCTGCTCGCCCAGGACCCACAGAATCGAGTCAGAGATGTTCGATTTTCCCGAGCCGTTGGGACCGACGATGACGGTCAGGCCCGGCTCAAACGTCATATGGGCGCGGTCGGCAAACGACTTGAACCCTTTGAGCGTGAGGGACTTGAGATACACGGTTCCTCGCTTAAACAGGCTTCTTATTGAGAATCACGCCGTTGGTGGTGTAGCCCATGCGGTCAAGTGCCTCGAGTGCAGCGGCTCCCTCGGCTTCCTTCTTTGAGGAGCCGGAGCCGCGACCCTGGCGAATACCATCGATCAACACCACGGCGGTAAAGGTGGGCGCATGCGCAGGGCCCTCGGAGCCGACCAGCTTGTACGCGGGAGGCTCGTGGCCGTCGGCCTGCACGCACTCCTGCAAATACGACTTGGGGTTCGCAGGGTGCTCGGCACGCTCGGATGCCAAATGTGGCTTAAGCGTACGGTGGATAAACTCCGCCGCGGCATCCCAGCCGGCGTCCAGATACAGCGCGCCCACGAGCGACTCGTAGACGTTCTCGAGCGCCGAGTGCAGGCCGCGCGCGCCGGTACCGGTCTCGGAGGCACCAAAGATGATGATGTCATCGATACCCAGCTCGTGCGACACCTCGGACAGCGTGGCGCCCGAGACAAGGGACACCTTCAGGCGCGTGAGCTTGCCCTCGTCAAACTCCGGATAGGACACAAACAGGGAGCGTGCGACAACGGCGCCCAAAATGGAATCACCCAAGAACTCAAGGCGCTCGTAGCTTGCCGAGACTGGCTGGCCTTCGACGGCCGAAGGATGCGTAAGGGCCGCGCGCAGCAGCACCTTGTCATTGAACTCGTGGCCCAGAATCTCCTGGGCGCGCGTAAGTCGTTCGGATAAAGCCAAGACCTAAGCCTCCCTGGCGTTTTCGATCGCGTCGACGGCGTCGGCGACAGAGTTGAGCGAGAGCAGGGTCTCGTCATCGATCTCGAGATTGAACTCGTCCTCGATAGCCGTAACCAGTTGCAGGCGCTCGAGCGAGTTGGCATCGAGGTCGTCAAAGGTGGTCTCATCGCTAATTTCGGCAACATCGACGCCCAGAACGTCAGCAGCGACCTCGGCGATCTTGTCGAAGATTTCGGAGCGGTCCATAGCGCTTCCTCTCATAGTGCATGAATACCAAAAGAATGGTACCGCCCGGGCGGTACCAAGACACGGTTCTGATTCTACCCCACGAAGCAGGCCGCGAGGCACATAACAGCGCTCTAACTCGCTCTTACAAAACGATGCCGTCCATGGAGTTGGCGACGTTCTCGACCAGCCCCGCGCGCACGGCTTCGGCCGCCGCGAGCGTACCGTTTTTAACAGCCTCGACCGAGGTGGCGCCATGGCCGATTAGGACCACGCCACGCAGGCCCAAAAGAATCGCGCCGCCCTTGGCATCACCAGAGAGCTTGGCCTTAATCCCGCGCATCTGCTTTTTGATGAGCAGCGCGGCGATCTTGGTGCCGAGCGAGGCCATAAAGGCGCCCTTGAGCTCCTGCAGCAAAAACTTGGCAGCGCCCTCGGTGGCCTTGAGCGCAATATTGCCCGACATGCCGTCGGCGACCACGACGTCAAAATTGCCCGACGTAAGATCGGTGCCTTCGCAGTTACCCACAAAGCCGGGAACGGCGGCTTTCATGGCCGGGAAGCAGGCCTTGGTAAAGTTGGAGCCCTTCTCGTCCTCGGTGCCATTGGCGAGCAGACCTACGCGAGGATGGTCAACGCCCAAGACGACGCGGGCATAGGCGCTGCCCATCTGCGCAAAGCGCACCATATCGTCCACCTCAACATCGGGGTTGGCGCCCATATCGCACAGCACCGTCAGACCGCCGACGCGATTGGGTAGCGCATTGGTCAGACAGGGACGTACCGGCTGCTTCTTGCCTTCGGCCTGATACCTAAACGGCGTCACATAGGCGGTGGCAGCAGCAGTCATGGCACCGGTCGAGCCGGCAGAGAAGAACGCGTCCGCATTTCCCTTCTTGATGGCGCGGCAGGCAAGCACGATCGAGGACTTACGCTTGGTCATCACGGCGCGAATGGGATCGTCATCCATGGCGATAACGTCGGGTGCCTCAAGGGCCTCAACACGTGCATGGGAAGCAGCAAAGGGATTAACGATTTCAGCGGGGCCAGCTGCCAAGACCTCGATATCGGAATCGGCGGCAAGTGCAGCCTCGATACCATCGAGAACAACCTGAGGTTTCTCGTCTCCGCCCACAACGTCTACACAAACGCGAACGTTACTCATATACATGCTCCTTATACAAAAATGGCCGACTCATTGAGCCGGCCATTGTGGTTCCATTTGGAACGGCATCGCATCCAGAGTATACCGTTACTCGGTAACGATAACCTCGCGGTCCTTGTAGAAACCGCAGCTGGGGCACACGTGGTGCGGAAGCTTGACAGCGCCGCAACGGGGGCACGTGGACTGAGCCGCAGCCGAGATCTTCATGTTGGCGGAACGACGGGTGTGAGTGCGGATACGACCCTGCTTTTGTTTAGGTACGGGCATAGTGACCTTCCTTATGAACTATCCAGTGTGGCGATTACGCGCAAGTAGCGATACTACCACAGTTTTACTCATCGAGCTTGAGATTCTTCAATGCTGCAAATGGATTTTCCGTGGCAGCGGCCCATTCCGCCTCTGCCTGGGCGGCGCAATCGCATTGCTCGACGTTGAGATTGCAACCGCAAGTGGGGCACAGACCGCGGCAATCGGGCTTGCACAGAACGACAAACGGCGTGTCCATAACGACCGCGTCGTTGATGGGCTCACCCAGATCGACGATGCGGTCCTCACCCAGGAGCTCGTAGCCGTCCTCGTAGGCCTCGGGATCCTCGGGCTCCTCAAAGAGGTAGAACTCCTCGATCTCGCCGGCGATATCAAACGAAGCGGGCTCCAGGCAACGGTCGCACTCGCCGGTGGCGTGCGCGCGGACCATGCCCGTGAGCAAGACACCGGTACCGGCATTGGTAAAGACAACGTCGTAGTCGATGCCGTCCTGTAGCTGGTACTCCTTCTCGCCCACCGTGTAGGTGGCGACATCGACCTTGCCGGTCAGCGGATACGAATCTCCGGGAAACTCAAGCTGCTCGGAAAGATCGACGGTAACGCTCGGGAACTCAGCCATTACCACTGACCATTCTGTTGGGCGGCACCCTCGTTGAGCTGCTGACGGCAACGGGTAACGGTGCCGGTCAGGCTCTTGAGGTTCTCCTCCAGGTGCGTAAAGACCTGCTCTGCGTAGTCCTCGGCAGCATAACGCGTCTCGCGCTCGTACTGCTGGGCACGATCGCGGATGTCGTCGGCCTGCTGCTGGGCTAAGCGGACGATCTCCTGCTCACCGGCAATGGTGAGGGCCTGCTGCTGAGCGTCGGCGATGATGGAATCGGCCTGGGCGGCGGCGGAAGCCATAAGCTCCTCGCGCTCCTTAAGGATACGGCGGGACTTCTGCCACTCCTCGGGATAGCTCATGCGGATCTCGTCGAGGATGTTGAAGAACACGTCGGCGTCGATGACCTTGAACTGAGCGTTCTTGCCGAAAGGCGGCTTGGCTTCCTCGATCAGCCCTTCGAGCTCATCGACCAAGCTGACGATCCTATCGCCAGGAAAATTCTCGCCCGGCATCCGGTCTCCTTTCATAGGTAACATATCATCGTGCTAGTTTACCACATGCCACCAGGCAATAAAAAACGTCACGAAAAGCGATGTCTGAGCGCTTCGACCACGTTGGGCGGGACAAACGTCGATACATCGCTGCCGAGTGAGGCGATCTGGCGAACGACCGAGCTCGAGATATAGCCGTACTGCGGCGCACTCATGACAAAGATGGACTCCAGCTCGTTATCCAAGCGATAGTTGAGATCTGCCTGCTGCAGCTCGTACTCAAAGTCGGTCATGGCGCGCAGGCCCTTGACCACGGCCCCCGCCCCCTGCTCGCGAGCGAAGTCGACCAAGAGGCCGGTAAAGGGCAGGACCTCGACGCCGTCGATATCACCGAGCGCCTCGCGGGCCAGCGCCACGCGCTCATCGAGCATAAACGTGGTACCCACACCGTTTTTACCCTGCGACTCGGCAACAGCGACGATCACACTGGGAAAGATGCGGCGGGCGCGGCGGACGACGTCGATATGGCCAAACGTGATGGGATCGAAGGTGCCCGGGACGATCACGCGGTTGATGGTGTCATTCATGGTCGTCCTCCTGAAACGTCGTGGCATCGTTGTTGTGAGCATCGGTGCCAGCGCAATCTTCCTCACCATCGTCATCGCCGACCCAACGAAGCAGGTCGACCGAGGTAATGCCGTAGCGCTTCTCGCGCACGATCTCAAAGCCTGCCGGATGCGCGCCCGCATCGGCGGCGGCATGCTCAAACAGGGCATAAGCGCCAGGTGCAAGCAGACCCTGCTGAGCCAGCTTCTGCAGCAGCTCCTCGACCGGCTCGGCACCAAAAGCATAGGGCGGGTCGAGCAGGACCAGATCAAAGGGGCCGCCCGGCACACGACCGCGCGAGGCACTCGCCAGCATGTCGCCCGTTACCACGCGCCAACGCGCACGGTCACGGCAGAGCGACTCGATATTCTTGGTAATGAGCCGCGCGGCATTCCGATCGATCTCGAACGTCGTGAGCGAGCGGGCACCACGTGAGAGCATCTCTAACCCTAAGGCACCGGAGCCGCCAAAGGCGTCCAGCACGCGGACCTCGTCCAGATCGAAGTCGAATGCCGACATGACCATAGATGCGCATGCCTCGCGCACGCGATCGGTCGTGGGGCGGGTGACATCGCGACCACGGGGCTCCTCGATCTTACGACCGCGCCATTCGCCGCCGATGATTCTCATCCTCCGCTGACCTCCTTAAAAATGTGTCGATATCGCATGGCGACCGCATCGCGCAGGGGGCGCGTCGCCACGGAGTCAAGGTTGCAAGCATACCGCAAGAGCTCAACCGCGTCCAAATGGGCCCACTCGATCAGCTCCTCGTCGGCATCCAGGTCGACAAAGCGCAGGGTCACTCCGCCATGCTGGCGGTACCCCAGGATTTCGCCCTCGTGGCGCAGACGCAGGTCCATCTGGGCGAGCGTAAAGCCATCCGAGGTTTTTTCGAGCGATTGCAGGCGATCTTGTGCTGCCGAAGCGCCGCCGTTGCCCTTGGAGTGCGTCATGACCAGGCACGTGCCCGACACGCTGCCACGGCCCACGCGACCGCGCAGCTGGTGCAGCGCCGCCAAACCAAAGCGCTCGCCGTTCTCGATGACCATGACGGTGGCGTTAGGCACGTCGACGCCCACCTCGACCACCGTAGTCGAGACGAGCACGTCAATCTCGCCACGCTTAAAGGCATCGATAACCTGGTCCTTCTCCCCCGCTGGCATGCGGCCGTGAAGGCGCTCGATGGCAAGACCCGGCAACGCCAGACGCAGGCGATCGAGCTCGGTCGCCGTATCGTGCAGCGGCACGGGGACCGTCACGCGGCCCTCGTCGTCGCGGACGATACCGGGCACGTCCTCCAGATCATCGGCCGAGTCACTCGGCTCCACGAGCGGGCAAATCACGTAGGCCTGCTGACCCTTTTCATGCGCCTCGCGGATGGCGCCATAGGCAAGGTCGCGACTCGACTCGGTAAGCACGCGTGTCGTCACGCCAGCGCCAGGGACGGGCCGATGGCGGATGATACTCGTGTCCAGATCGCCGTAGACCGAAAGCGCCAGCGTACGCGGGATGGGCGTTGCCGTCATAACGAGCAGATCGGCACCGGGGCCCTTCGCGCGCAAGGCATTGCGTTGGCCGACGCCAAACCGGTGCTGCTCATCGATGACTACGAGCGACAGATACTTAAACGCCACGTTATCCGAAAGGACCGCATGGGTTCCAAAGAGGACGTCGAGCTCTCCGGATTCCAGCTGTGCATGGATGCGCTCGCGCTCTGCGGCCGGCGTGGCACCCGTCAGAAGCGCCCAAGACATGCCGGCCTGCGAGAGCAGAGGGCCGGTCTTATCGGCATATTGACGCGCCAGCACGCCCGTGGGCGCCATAACGCAGGCCTGTGTGCCGCTATCGGCAGCCACAGCCAGCGCGCAGGCGGCAACGGCGGTCTTACCGGTACCGACATCGCCCAGCAGCAGGCGGTTCATCACGCGCCCGCCATCGCACATATCGCGCAGGATGTCTTGGAACGCGGCCTCCTGCTCGTCGCTCAGCGAAAACGGCAGGGCCTGCTTGAGCGCGGCCAGGTGCTCGCCCGCGGCGTGGGCGTAGGGAGCGACTTCGACCAAGCCACCGTCGTTGCGCAGGCGCAGCGCCAGCTGCAGGTAGAGGCACTCCTCGTAGGCAAGCCGTGCGCGCGCGATATCGCGCTCAGCCATGCTCGAGGGAAAGTGGATCGATCGAAGGGCACGGGCATGGCTCATCAGGCGACGTTTAACGCGTAAGCGTGCCGGAATGGGATCAAAGGGATTGCCGACGACCTCGAGCGCGCCACTTACGATACGGCGCATCCATGCCTGACTCACGCCGTCACTCACGTAATGGACCGGCAGGATAGTGCCCGCGGCGCGCCCTTCCTCAAGCTTTTCAAAGTGCGGCGAGGCCATCTGCTTAAAGCCGTAGGCAAACTCGACCTTACCCATTACGGCCAGGCGGTCGCCCTGCTTAAGCTGCTGGGCAATCCAGGGCTGGCGGAAAAAGGCGACCTGCAGCACGCCCGTCTCGTCAACGAGTGAGACCTCGGTCACCTGCATGTGCGGACGAGGCTGCTTTTGGACGATACGGTCGACCGTGGCGATGATGGTACACACGGTACCGATGGGCGCCATCTCGATGGACCAGGAGCGCGTAAAGTCCAGGTATCGATGAGGGATATGGAGAAGGAGGTCCCCCACCGTCCGAATTCCCAGACGGCGAAGGGCCTCCTCACGTTTACCCGAAACATATTTGAGTCGCGCGATATCCTCGTCGAGCGCATTGCTCTGGGCAAAGCGCTCCGAGACGCGCGGCACGGAGCACAGTTCGGACATGGGCAGTTGCCTACTCGATCGAGAAGATCACGGGATAGAGCGGCTGCTCGCCACGATGGGCGTCAATCTCCAGATCGGGCTGAGCCTCCTCAATGGCATCGACAATCTCCTGGAAGGCCTCATTGGACAGTTCCTCGCCTGCCAGAATCGTCAGCGCGTCGCCCTCCTCTTCCTCCTGCATACGGTTAATGCAATCGAGCGTGACCTGCTTCACGTCGGAGCCGACCACGTCGATGGAGCCGGCAATGATGCCCATGACGTCACCGGAGTGAATTGGCGAACCGTCGGAGGCACTGGAGTCGCGCACGGCGCGGGTGACCTCGCCATCGCGGACCTCGCTGATGGCGTCGACCATAGCGGCGACGGCATCCTCGAGCTCGGAATCGGGCAGGACCGCGAACAGCGCGGAGAAGGCCTGCGGAACGGTCTTGGTGGGAACGACGGCGACCTTCTTGTCGGTGCAGGCAGAGGCAGCGGCCTCGGCGGCCATGCGGATGTTGCCGTTGTTGGGCAGAATGATGACCGAGGTCGCGTTGACCTGGTCGACGGCGCCCAGCAGGTCTGCAGTCGAGGGATTCATGGTCTGGCCACCGGACACGATCACGTCAACGCCGAGGGACTTGAGGATGTCTGCCTCGCCGGAACCGGCGGCAACGGCGACAAAGCCCAGGGCCTTCGCGGGCTCGGCGGCCTTCTCCTGGTCCTCGTGGATCTTGGCGGTACGGTCGTGGGCCTCCATCTCCATGTTGTGGATAAAGACCTCGTAGATCTGGCCAAGCTGCAGCATGTGCTCGAGCACCAGGTTCGGGGTGTTGGAGTGCACGTGGATCTTGTAGTCGGGATATGCGCCCACGAGCAGCTCACAGTCGCCCATGGAACCCAGGAACTTAAGGCACTCGTCCTCGTCAAACGGGGCGTCGGCCTTAAAGAGGAACTCGTTGCAGTAGCGGAACTCCGAGCCCTCCCAATCGTCGTTGGCCTCGATCTCAACGCGGCCAAGAGCGGCATCGCGTGCAGAGCCAGCGGAATCGAACGTAGCGGAGAAATCCTCGACAACGGTGCTGCGACCAAGTGCTGCAGCCACAAAGTTCTCCAAGAAGATGGCAAAGCCGAAGGCGCCGGAGTCGACCACGCCGTTCTCTTTGAGGACGGGCAGCAGGTCGGGCGTGCGAGCGACGGACTGGTAGGCCTCGACGACGATGGCATCGAGCGCGTCCTCGGCCGAGAACTTCTTCTTTTCGCACTCGTCGGCCTTGGTCGAGACATCGCGCAGCACCGTGAGAATCGTGCCCTCGATGGGCTTACGGACGGCCTGGAAGGCGACCTTGACGGCGCGGCGGAAGGCGAAGGCGATGTTGGCGGACGTAATGGGCTCGTCGGCGGAGACAAGGCCCTCGGCCACACCGCGCAGGATCTGCGAGGTAATGACGCCGGAGTTACCGCGGGCGCCCATCAGGGAGCCGTGGGTGATGGCGCCGGCAATGGCCTCCATGTCGGCATCGGCGGGAAGGGCGGAGAGCTCCTTGGTCACCGAGGCGAGCGTGAGCGACATGTTGGTGCCGGTGTCGCCGTCGGGTACGGGGAAGACGTTGAGCTTATTGATCTCCTCGGCCTTGTCAGAAACGGCAGCCGCAGCGATCGGAAAACAGGTGCGAATGGTCTTTGCAATCATGGGTATTTGAATCTCCGTTTTCGGATGCTAGTTCAGACGGCTCTTGAGCGCGTCGATATGGATGCCGATCTTAAGGCTGGCGGGATCGATTTGGGCAATCTCCTGCAGGGTGAAGGCAACGGAGCTCGAAAGATTGTGGCAGACGGACTTCATGTTGACGCCGTTCTCGAGCACGACGTGAAGATCGACCGTAAGGCCGTTCTCGTCGGCGGAGACAAGCACGCCCTTGCGAAGGCGCTGACCGGCAAGCAGGCGCACGCTCTCGGCGCCTTGGAGCTGCTCAGCCATACCGACGACGCCATAGCACGTCATCGCGGCATAACCGGCAATATCGGCAATAACGTCGTTCGAGACGCTCAGGCTGCCGTTAATGGTCTCAGACACAAGAATCTCCTTATCTGGTGCTCGCGGCACCATGTCGTGGGAGCAATCATTGCAATATTCTACAACGACCGCGCCATGTTGAGGTGGTGGGTCGCGGGATTACATCCTCGACACGAAATGTTGATATGGCAACGTTCGAGTCAAGTGGTCGCGGCATGAAAAAACCCGCCGCATAAGCGACGGGTTTTACAACCTGGCTCCCCGGGTAGGACTCGAACCTACAACAGCGCGGTTAACAGCCGCGTGCTCTACCATTGAGCTACCGAGGAATTTAAAAGCCCAGCGGAATGGGCTGAGAAATTCTGGCTCCCCGGGTAGGACTCGAACCTACAACAGCGCGGTTAACAGCCGCGTGCTCTACCATTGAGCTACCGAGGAATAGGTGCGTGCTCTCAAGCAACGAAATTTATTATACGGACGAATCAGCTTAGGGCAAGAACTTTTTTGAGATTTTTTCCGACCTAGTCATTGGGGACGTTCTTAAACGACTAGTCATTCAAGAACGTCCCCAACGACTACTCATTTAAGTCTGTCCCCAATAACCACCCCCAAACTGTCGCACAACTGACAGCCATAGCAACGCCGCAGATAGAGGACGGACAGCGAAAACCCGCCAGAGCGAGCAAGGTGCCTTGAAACAAGGCGGCATTGATCTTTTGATCATGCCGCCGAAGTTGAAAGGCAGATTGCCGCTCTGGCGGGTTTGCAGCGTCGGCCAGTTACGGCGTTCGGTAGAACGCCGTAACCCTAAGACTCGATGTAGTCTTTGAGCTTGCTGCTGCGGCTGGGGTGGCGGAGCTTGGCCAAAGTCTTGGACTCGATCTGGCGGATACGCTCGCGCGTGACGCCAAACTCGCGACCGACCTCCTCGAGCGTGCGGGGATGCCCGTCGACAAGGCCAAAGCGCAGCTCGATAACCTTGCGCTCACGATCGGCAAGCGAGTCGAGCACCTGGGTGAGCTGCTCCTGCAGCATGGAGAAGCTGGCAGCATCGGGCGGAACGATAGCCTGGGAGTCCTCGATGAAGTCGCCCAGCTGGGAATCCTCTTCCTCGCCGATGGGGGTCTCGAGCGACACGGGCTCCTGCGAGATCTTCTGGATCTCGCGGACGCGGTCGGCGCTCATGTCCATCTCGGCACCGATCTCCTCGGGGGTCGGGTCGCGACCCAGATCCTGAAGGAGCTGGCGCTGCACGCGGACGAGCTTGTTGATAGTCTCGACCATATGCACGGGAATACGGATTGTACGGGCCTGGTCGGCGATAGCGCGCGTAATGGCCTGACGGATCCACCACGTGGCGTACGTGGAGAACTTGAAGCCCTTCTGGTAGTCGAACTTCTCGACGGCGCGAATCAGACCGAGGTTGCCCTCCTGGATCAGGTCAAGGAACAGCATGCCGCGGCCGACATAGCGCTTGGCGATGGAGACGACCAGACGCAGGTTTGCGCTGATGAGCGCCTGCTTGGCTTCGAGGCCAACGTTCTCAATGCGCGTAAGACGACGCATCTCGGCACGCGTGAGCTCGAGCTCACCGGCATCGGCAGCCTCGAGCTTCTCGGTGGCCTCGAGACCGGCCTCGATCTTCATGGCCAGATCGACCTCTTCGGAGGCGGTCAGCAGGTCGACCTTGCCGATCTCCTTGAGGTACATACGAACCGGATCGCCGGTCAGCATCACCGTGGAGGCATCGATGCCACGCACGCGGGAGCGTGAACGGGACGTGCGCACGGTGCGCTTCTTCTTGCTCTTGGAAGAACCCATCTCGGCATCGGCCTGACGGGCCATCTTGAGCTCGTGATCGTCGAGCGAGCCGGAATCGTGCTCGTCGTCGTCATCGAAATCGTCGGTATCGGTATCGTTATCGTCATCGTCGACGTCCATGGGGGCGTCGTCGTTACCGCTCGCGGAGATAATCTGGATGCCGCTGTTGCGCAGCGCGGAATACACCGCGGTGAGCTGCTCGTCAGAAACATCGATATCCTTCAGGGCGACCTGAATCTCGTCCTCGGTTACCGAAGTCCTGTTTGAGCCGTTGCCCATGAGCTTTGCAACGTAGGATTCCAGCCCAGTACCCGTGCTCTCAGTCTTTTTTGGCACAGATTCTCCCTTCATAGTCCACAGGACTCAATACTTTAGCACACACATTGACGTCTATACCCAAAAAGAGGACTGGATATAGGCGAGAATACGCTGGTTGACCACAACATCTAGGCTTGCTCGGTGCCCGCGGCCTCCAGGCCGATCAAACGGAACGGGTCCGCCACGCCGCCGATCGACTTTTGCAGCTCGCGTTGACGCTGCGAATCCTGCGCGGCCTGCACGGTCAGCGCGCGACGGGCCTCATCGTCGAGCGAACGGTCTTGGCGCAGCTTGGCCTGCGCGGCACGCATACGGCGCTTGATGGTGTAGAGCTCGAGCGTATCGAGCATGAACACGATGTTCGTCTCGGTAGGGTGTTTGCTCGTCGCCGAGATGCGCCCGGCGCTCACAAGCGTTGCCGCCTCGGGACACACCGAGCGCGCCGCATCCATGCAGGCTGCAGGATCGGTTCCCGGCGGCGTTGCCAGCACGGCCCATGCGATGGACTCGTGACGTGGGTCAACCCACTCGATGGAGCAGATGCGGTCGGCATACGTGCGGAACAGGTCGGGGTAGCTCGTGAGCATCGTCAACAGCTCGCGCTCCCCTGCCAAGGACTTGCGCTCAAGATCGGTAAGAACCATCGGCGCCGCCGCAGCCGGTGCGCCCGAACCATCAGCCACAGGAACAGCGCCCATACCATCAGGCACGTCGATCGGCGGCAGATCGTCGACGACCTCCACGGGCGCGGCGCCGTAGGCATCGAGCGGGACATAGTCGTACGGCTCCTCCTCGACCGGCGCGAACACCGGCGACGTCGCGCCCGATGCCCAAGCACCGCGAGATGCCCCCTGCGAACCAGACGTCCGACCGCCCGCGCTACCAGAGCGCTCGGCTTGCGCCCGCTGGCGTTCATAGTTCTGCTCACGACGTCGTTCCGCATCTTCGCGCTTGGCGACATCGCGAAACACGCGACCCGAACTCGCGCGAACCGTCTCCAGATCCAAACCCAGCAGATCGGCAATCTGGATAAAGTATGTGTCGATCATATAGCTATCGCGCAGCGGATAGATAAGCGTCAGCGCATCTTCCAGCGCCTTGGCACGACCGCCCGGCGTGGTGATGTCACTCGACTCCTGCAGCGAACGGTAGACAAAGTCCATAAGCGGCTCGGCAGCGTCGATGCGCGCCTGCAGCTCCTGTCCACCATGCGCCGTGATGAACTCCATGGGGTCGTTGCCGTCGGGCAGCACCACGCAGCGCAGATCCATCGAATCCTGCTCGATAAACTGAATCGCGCGGCGGGCGGCCTTCTGTCCCGCCGCATCGCCGTCGAACATGTACACGATGCGCTTAGCAAAGCGGGTGAGCGTCTTGACGTGATGCTCCGTGAGCGCGGTGCCCAGCGTAGCGACAACGTTTTTAATCCCCGCCTCCCAACAGGCGATGCAGTCGGTATAGCCCTCTACCACGATGGCGGTATCCTGCGCGACGATAAACTCCTTGGCCCAATTAAAGCCGTAGAGGTTTCGCTTTTTATGAAACACGCTCGTCTCGGCGGTGTTGAGGTACTTGGGTTGGCCGTCACCCATGATGCGACCGCCAAAGGCGATGTTGTGACCCTGCTCGTCAAAGATGGGGAACATCACGCGGTCGTAGAAGCGGTCGGCAAGCTGCCCGCGCCCTCGACTCACGGCAACGTTGGCGTCGATCATCTCCTGCGGAGTAAAGCCCGCCTGCGACAGATGAGCCACCAGCATATTACGACCCGGCGCAAAGCCCAGGCAGTAGCGGCGGCAGACGTCGCCGCCCATGCCGCGGCTGGCAAAGTACTCACGTGGACGGCCATCCTTACCGCGCATAAGCATGGTGTGGTAGAACTGGGCGGTCTCGGCACACAGATCGTAGATGCGGGCACGCTTGGTACCGCGCTCGCGGCGATCTCCGGTGTCGTGCAGCTCAATACCTGCACGATCGGCCAAATAACGGATTGACTCGGGAAAGCTCAGGTTCTCGCGCTTCATGATATAGGTGAAGACGTCGCCACCCTCGCCGCAGCCAAAGCAATGCCACACCTGTGTGGCGGGGATAATGTGGAAGGACGGCGTCTTTTCGCCATGAAAGGGGCAGCAACCCCAAAACTCATGGCCGCGGGGCTTGAGCTCAACCGTTTCCTGCACGATGGCAACTAGGTCGGACGCAGCGCGTACCTGGTCTTTTTCATCATCGCTAATCACGGATACTCACCCCCTGCTCGCCCAAGTTGTGACGAATATCCTCGATATTACCCTCGACGGTCGAGATCAACTCATCCAGCGATTCGAACACACGCGAGGGACGCAGCCAGCGCGTAAACGCCAGCGAAACGGAAGCGCCGTACAGGTCGCCCGTATAACCAATTAAGTTAGCCTCGAGATGCGATGAAGCGGCATCGTCGGCATACGTCGGCGGCAGGCCGACGTTAACGGCAGCAGGCCATACGGTGTCATCGACGAGCACCAGGCCCTCATACACGCCATCGGCAGGCACCTGAATGCCGTCGGAAACCTGCAGGTTTGCCGTGGGAAAGCCCATGCCAGAGCCCTCGTGACGGCCGCGAACAACACCGCCGCGCAGCATATACGGGCGGCCGAGCAACTCAGCAGCCAGCTCCACATGGCCCTGTCCCAGCTCATGACGGATGCGGGTGGCGCAAATGGCCTCACCGCCCTCGCAAAGCAGATCGTGACCATACACGTCAACGCCGTGCTCGGAACCCCAGACGCGCATCTCGGCAACACCAGAAGCACCGCCACGACCCAGCCTAAAATCGCTGCCAACGCGAATCGAACGAATGTCGACCACGCGTGACAACAGTGTGAGAAAACCAACATGGTCGAGTGCCGCAACCTCAGGCGTAAAGGGAACGGCCACCACTGCGTCGACCCCGGTCTGAGCCAAGGCATGTAGACGGTCGGCCGTCGTCATCAGTTTTTGAGCGGGCGAAGGACTCACCACAACGTCCGGATCGGGATCGAAAGTGACCACGACCGCCTTGCAGCCATGGGCACGGGCATCACGGACAAGCGCTTCGATGAGTTCCTGGTGTCCACGGTGCACACCATCGAACACGCCGATGGCAATCGATGCAGCACCCAAGTGCTCGCACTCATCAAACGCATCGGCAGTGACGATGCGGGCCTCGTCCGACTCGCCCTCGAAAAAGATACGCGCGAGCTCACGAGCGGGCAACATCATCGAACACCGCCGATTGCCTGCGGAAACACGTGCTCCATGACAAAGCGGCCACTCTCAATGCGGGCAAGCGCCTTGAGTCCCCCATCGAGCACCAACGCAAAAGGCGCCTTCGCGGAATCGAAATCGGCAAGCGCACGCTCAACGGGAATGCGTCGGCCGCAGAGCAGGTCGTCGGCAAGATTGCCCGGCAAGTCAACACGCGTGGCGCCCAAGGCCGCAATGGGATCCAGGGCAAAGCCAGCCGCGGACTCGGGAGAAAGCTCCTCGACCGCATGACAAGCGCCAATGGAAACAACACCGGAGGCCGTGCGGCGCAGCGCGGAAATGTGCGCGGCGCTCTCGCAGGCGCGGCCCAAATCGCGAGCGAGCGCACGGATATAGGTACCCTTGCTCACTGAGAACGCCACGGTCCACACACACGTATCACCTTCGCCTCCCACGGCGATCAGGTCGGCGGCATAGACCTCGACGGGGCGCGGAGGTAGGTCCACCGCATTGCCCTCGCGAGCAGACTTGTAGGCGCGAACGCCATTGACCGAGATAGCCGAAAACGCCGGCGGCACCTGCATCTGCGGACCCAGCATAGCGGCCAAGCGCTCACGGGCATAGGCAGGATCGCGGAGCTCGTTGGCAACAGCCACCGTGCGGACCGCCTCGCCCTCCGCATCATCGGTATTGGTCTCGGCGCCAAACGAAATGTCGGCGACATAGCTTTTGGTATCGAGGGTTAGCATGCCCAGCAGACGGGTGGCCTGGCCCACACCCACCACCATGACACCCGATGCCATGGGGTCGAGCGTGCCGGCATGGCCGACGCGCCGCTCATGGAGGGCGCGTCGGCATTTCGAAACCACATCGTGGGACGTGCAGCCCACCGGCTTATCGACGGCGAGCAGCATATTCAGTTGAGAAGGCGTACGACGAGCCATGTACCATCCAAAAAGTTAAAGCTCGACGGTCACCGAAGCGGGATCCTCCCCCACCAGCTCGGCCAGCATGGGAAGTGCCACGGTAAGCGTCTCGAGAATCGTTCCGTTGTTGGAGAAACCGGCGGCAGCGGGATGTCCGCCTCCGCCAAAGGCAGCAGCGATCTCGGACACGTTGAGGTCGCCCTTGGAGCGCAGGTTGCCGCGCACCTTGGTATCGCCCTCAATGCCCTTCAGGAACAGACAGACCTCGACGCCCATCACCGAGCGCACCACGTCAACCAGACCGTCGCACTCGTCCGAGGTGACACCGCAGGCCTCAAGGTCACTCTGGTACGCGTAGCTATACGCGACGCGCCCGTGGGCCACCGTCTTAATGCGGCCCATAACGATGGACTTGAGGTGCAAAAACTCAACGCGCATGCTCTGGTAAACCTCGAGTGCCACACGCGCCGGATCGGCACCGTGGGCAACCAGACGCGAGGCTGCATGGAACGCGGCTGCATCGGCGTTTTGGTACTGAAAACGGCCGGTATCGGTAACCAAGCCACACAGCAGGCAGGTCGCAACGCCATCACGTGCGACAATGCCGCAATTGTCCAAGAAGCGGTCGATGATCATGGCGCAGGCTGCAGCTTCGACGCGCCTCAGGCTGAGCTCGGCAAACTCCTCGCGCGCCGGATGGTGATCGAAGCACACCACATGCTTGGAGCGACGAAGCACCTCGGCGGAATTATTGAGACGCTCGACGACCGGCACGTCCACCGAGATGAACAGGTCCGGATTGCCGGTATACGCAGATGCCGGTACCAGGCGATCGGAGCCTTCCATAAAGCGGTAGATGCGCGGAACCGGATCATCGTCTGCCAGCAGCAGGGCAATGTCCTTGTTAGGGAAAAACTTCATAAGCGAGAGGCCCAGACCCAACACGGAGCCCAGGGCGTCGCCATCGGGAGAAGTGTGTCCCGAAATCGCAATGGAGGACGCATCCTCGATGAGCTCGAGGATGCGTCGCTGAATATCTGCAGACTCGCACGAGGCGAGGTCGGCGGAATTAGTCATCTAAAGCTGCCTCCTGGGCGGCATCCGCTATCGGATAGCCGTCCTCGTCCTTTTCGATCGCAAGCGTGGCGGGAACGTTTTCCAGCGCACGCGTGATGCGCTCGGCCTCATCGGTCGAGCGATCGATGCGAAAATCGAGCTCGGGCGTAACACGCCAATCGAGCGAGCGAGCCAACAGGCTGCGAATACGGCCCTTGGCGCTTGCGAGCGCCTCCATGACCTCGTCGTAGCGGCTCGCATCGCACGACACGTACACACGCGCGAACGAACGGTCCACCGCGACCTCAACCGCGGTCAAAGTAACCAGGTCGAGACGCGGATCGGAAACCTCAAAGAGCAGGATATAACCAAGCTTCTCGCGAAGCTGCTCGCCCAGACGGCGGGTTGCCTGCGTTTGCTTCATAGCGCTACCCCCTACTCGGTACGGGCAACCTGGTCGATGCGGTAACCCTCGATCTGGTCGCCGGGCTTGATGTCCTGGAAGTTCTCCAGGCCAATGCCGCCCTCGGAACCGCTCTTGAGGCTCTTGGCCTCGTCCTTGTAGTGGCGCATCGAGGCGATCTTGCCGTTGAAGACCACGATGCCGTCGCGCACCAGGCGCACGGAATCGGTCGCGGCGATCTCGCCCTCTTCGACGCGGACACCGGCGGCGATACCGACTTTGGGCACCTTGAAGGTGTCCAGAACGGTCGCGGTACCCGTGGAGACCTCGACCTCGGTGGGCTTGAGCATGCCGATACGGGCAGCGTCGAGCTCCTCGAGGCACTTGTAGATGACGTCGTAGCAACGGATCTCGACGCCCTCGCGCTCGGCGGCGGAGCGGGCCTTACCGTCGGGACGGACGCCAAAGCCGATGATGATGGCATTGGAGGCGTCGGCCAGGACGACGTCGGTCTCGTTGATGGCACCAACGGCGGAGTGGATCGTGTTGATGCGGACCTCGGACTGATCCATCTTGTCGAGCGAATCCTGAAGGGCCTCGATGGAACCCTGGACGTCGGCCTTGATGATCAGGTTGAGCTCCTTGACCTCGGCGTCGGCAATGGTCTCGAAGAGGTTCTCGAGCGTGACGTGCTTGACGCGGCTCTGCTCCTCGATACGGGCCTTGAGCGAACGCTCGTCGGCGAGGGCACGAGCCTCGCGCTCGTCCTCGAACACGCGGAACTCGTCACCGGCGTTGGGCACGGACTGCAGGCCCAGGATCTCGACGGCGTCGGAGGGACCGGCCTCGGTGACGGCGCGACCCTTGGGGTCGAGCATAGCACGGACGCGGCCGTAGGTAAGGCCGGCGACCAGCGTATCGCCCACGTGCAAGGTACCGCGGGTCACGAGCACGGTAGCGACCGAGCCGCGGCCCTTGTCGAGCTTGGCCTCGAGGACGTTGCCGGAGGCAAAGGTGTCCGGGTTGGCCTTGAGCTCGAGCACGTCTGCCTGGAGCAGCACGGTCTCCAGAAGGTCGTCGATACCGATCTTCTGCTTGGCCGAGATGTTGACGAACATGTTCTGTCCGCCCCACTCCTCGGGGATGACGCCGTACTCGGTGAGCTCCTGGCGCACGCGGTCGGGGTTGGCACCCGGCTTATCGATCTTGTTGACGGCGACGACGATGGGTACGCCGGCGGCCTTGGCGTGGTTGATCGACTCGACCGTCTGGGGCATGACGCCGTCGTCGGCAGCCACGATCAGAATAACGATGTCGGTCACCTTGGCACCACGGGCACGCATGGCCGTAAAGGTAGCGTGACCCGGGGTATCGATGAAGGTGATCTTGCGGTCGTTGATCATAACCTGCGAAGCACCGATGGCCTGCGTGATGCCGCCCGCCTCGCCGGCAGCGACGCCGGTGTGACGGATGGCGTCGAGGAGGCTCGTCTTGCCGTGGTCGACGTGGCCCATGACGGTGACGACCGGTGCGCGCGGCTTAAGGTCGGCGGGATCGTCGTAGAACGAGAAGGTGTTCTCCTCCTCGGGGGTGATGATCTTGATCTGACGGCCCAGGTCGTCGGCAACGAGCTCGACGAGGTCGTCGGACATGGACTGTGTCATGGTGAGCGGCGTACCCAGCAGGAACAGGCGCTTGATGATGTCGTTGGCCGGAACGTCGAGAGCCTCGGCAAGCTCCTGGACCGTAACACCCTGGGAGACCTTGATGGCATCGAGTTCCTCGGGGTTCACGCCCTGGGCCAATGCCTCCTCTATCTTGCGCTCCTCCTGAGCCTTGGCAGCCTCGCGCTCACGCTTCTCCTTGCGCTTCTTGCGGCGACCGGTGGACTCACGAGAGGCCTCCTCGACGGCGGCACGAGCCTCCTCGAGCACCTTCTCGCGGCTGTACTCCTCGGCCTCGCGAGCCATGCGGCTGTAGTGGTCCTCTTCGTTGTTGTGACCGCCCTTGCGCTTCTTGCCCTTGCCCTGCTTATCGGGGTTGGGGAAGTCCATGCCGGCAGCGACGTTGTTGCTGGCGTTGGTGCGATGGCTGTGCGGACGGCTCTCGGAGGCGTTGCGCTCGGAGTTGTTGTCGGAAGCGTTGCGATCGTTACGACGGCCACCGCGGCGGTCGTTGTTGCCGCCACGACGGTTACCGCGCTCGGCGGCGCGCTCGGCCTTGGCCTTGTCCTCGGCGTCCTTCTTCTCCTTGAGCACGGTCTCCTGTGCGGCGATCTGGTCGAGCAGCGAACGGAAGCGCGAACCGGAGTCGGAAGCGGGAACGGCGCGGCGCTGGGCCTCGCGGGCAGCCTCCTCCTTCTCGCGGGCAAGGCGCTCCTGCTCGGCCTTCTTCTTGGCCTCGGCCTCGGCGCGGGCAGCCTCCTCGGCAGCCTGGGCTGCGGCAAACTGGCGGCGCTCCTCCTCGCGGGCCTTCTCGGCGGCGATGCGCTCGCGCTCGGCCTCGGCGGCGCGTGCGGCCTCCTCGGCGGCAGCTGCCTGCTCCTCGGCCTGCTTGGCGGCCTCGACTTCCTGAGCGCGGGCCTCGATCACCGAGGCGAGCTGCTTGCGGACCATGGCGACATAGGCGTCCTCCAAGGTGGAGGAAGCGGACTTAGCGGGAATCTTCATATCGGCGAGATGACCCATCAGTTCCTTGGAGGTCATGCCGAACTCTTTGGCCAGGGTGGACACACGGACTTTTGCCATATGACTTCACCTACCCTTTCTGGCACCTTGGGTGCCTAGAGACTGAACGAGCGTTGGAGACGCGCCGGGACCCGCCCGGCGCGACCGCGCGCTAGATCAGGTCCTCCGCATCATCGAAGGCGTCGGTGTCGTGGACACCGCAGAAACGGGAGCCGGGACGAGCCTGGTTGCGGCACTGGATGCCGTCCTCGGACACGTACTCGCAGCGGCGGACGTCCTCGTCCTCCTCGTCACCGATCAGGTCGGCGGCGGGCTCCTCGTGAACGGGAACGTTCTTGAGGATGTCGGCGGCAAGCGTCTCGGACTTGATGTCAATGTGCCAGCCGGTCAGGCGCGCGGCGAGGCGGGCGTTCTGGCCCTCCTTGCCGATGGCGAGGGACAGCTGGTCGTCGGGCACGATGACGCCGGCGTAGGCCTTCTCCTCGTCGATGAGGACGCGGGTGACCTTAGCGGGCGAAAGGGCGTTGGCGACGTAGACGGCAGGATCGGCATCCCACAGGATGACGTCGACGCGCTCGCCACGGAGCTCGCCCACGACAGCGCGAACACGGCTGCCCTTGGGGCCGACGCAGGCACCCACGGGATCCAGACGGTCGTCAAGCGAGTGGACGGCGACCTTGGAACGCTGGCCGGGCTCGCGGGCGATTGACTTGATCTGGACGGTGCCCTCATAGATCTCGGGCACCTCCTGCTCAAACAGACGACGCATGAGCTCGGGGTGGGTACGGGAGATGACAATCGGCGGACGGCTGTGCTCGCCACGAACCGGCTGCAGGTTGGAGTTGGGGTCGCGAACGTCGATGATCACGGCCTTGATATGCTGGTTGTGCAGGTAGCGCTCGCCCATCGGACGCTCGTTGCGCTCGTTCTCGTAACGGCGCTGATCAAAGTGCGGAAGCTCGGCCTCGACGCCTTCGCGAATCTTGACGATCGTGAAGTCGGGCGTGGACTGCAGCACGGTACCACTGATGAGGTCACCGATGCGGCCGGAGAACTCCTCATAGATCTGCTCGCGGGCGGAGTTGCGCACGATGGCGTTGATCTCGGCCTTGGCGTGCTGGGCAGCGATGCGGCTCGTGTTCTTGGGGGTGACGTCGATCTCCTCGAACTCGGTGAAGTTGCCCTCCTCGTCCATGGAATCGTCGATCGGCTCCAGGCGGTAGACGTAGATCTTGCCGGTGGTGCGGTCGATGGTCACCTTGGCGCCCCACTCAAGATGCAGGATCTCGGCATAGCTCTTGGCGAGCGACTGCTCCAGGCGGTCGATCAGGTAGAGCTGGTCGATGTGCTTCTCCTGGCAAAGCTCCATCAGGGCGGACATCATGTCGGATGCTGCCATCTTACTTTCCTTCCTTCGCGGGCTTGAAGTCGTAGGTGGGCTTCAACTTGCACTTTTTTACATCAGAGAAATCGAGGGTGACGGACTCGCCGTCCTCGAGCTCGAGGGTCACGTCGGTCTCGGTCGCAGCGGCAATCTTGCCGGCGTACTTGCGACGGCCCTCGGTAGCGGTGGAGGTGAGCTCACAGTTCTCGCCCACAAAGCGGGCAAAGTCACTCGGGCGGCGCAGCGGGCGCGCCATACCCGGGCTCGACACCTCGAGCGTATAGCTCGAAGAGATAGGGTCGAGCTCCTCAATCACATCGCCGACCCACTTGGTGTTGGCCGTGACGTCGTTGAGAGACAGGCTCTGACCCTCGGCACCCTCGATACGCACGCGCACGCAGGGGGCCTTGGTGGCGCCCACGAGCTCGACGTCGACGATGTCGACATCGTGCTGGGGAGCGACGGCCTCGAGCGCGTCGATGATCGCCTGCTCGGTCTTGGTCTTGACCATTGCGGCACCTCCATCCATACAAAAAAGAAGCGGGGCCGAAACCCCACTTCTTTCAATTACAACTTCATTTGCAAGCAAACTATACCAATAGCTGCGGAAACGCGCAAGCACAGTACGAATCTGCAGGTCAGCGTGCGCACAGGTTCTCCACAAGAATAGGACAATTGACCGAGGAGCCCCATGCGGCGCACCCTCAACAGCCCCAAAACGGGCCATGCGTCCCAGAGCGCCGACTGAATCGGGCCCTATGGGCATTCCATCCCTGGGCGCACATCGGCCAGACTAAAGCTGAGAGGCATTCTGTAGCGAGAAAGCCTGCCGCACGCATTGACCACACAACCTTCCAGTATCTCCACGGCAAGGAGGATCCATGGAACGCCTAGGCACCCTCTGCGCGACCGCGCTCGTCGTAGCTGCCTGTTCGTTCGCTCTGACGGCCTGCAACAACATCGATGGCAAAACCGGACCATGCGAACCGGATCTCGGCAGCACAAAAGCCATCGAGAAAACGACGTCATCGGAGAGCTTCGACAAAATTAACGAAGACATCGTCGATCCCCAGGGCCTGGGTCCCGATTCCCAAGAACAGTTCCCCATCGACCTTGAGGCAGACGAGAACGTCCATGTTACCTGCGTGGGCAAGGACACGGATGGCTACGGCGACGCCGTGTTGATCTTTGCGGTGACAAACAACACCGATGTCGACATGATGTTTGGCGATGTGGACTCCTATGCCTACGTCAACGGCGTGGTCCGCGATGTGCGCATGCGCCAGCAGGTCGCAGCGGGCGAGGAAACGCGCGCCATGCTCACCTTTGTAGGCACCTTCGACGACCCGGACTTTGATGTGAACAACGACCTCAACGACATCTACCTCAACATTTGGATGTTCGAAGAGGCAACGGGCAACGTTTACTTTAGGGACCTGGTACACATCCCGTAGAAGACGGTGCGACGCACTGACTAAGCAGGGCAGACAACACAAAACGAGGGACGACCCAACCGGACCGTCCCTCGTTTATTGCATGTCAGCTTTACGCGCAGCGCTTACTTGACCACCAGGTTGACCAGCTTGCCGGGCACGCAGATGGCCTTGACGACCGTCTTGCCCTCGAGCCACTTGGCGACGGCTTCCTCAGCGGCAGCTTGCATCTCCTCGTTGGAGGCGTCGCGGGCGACGTCGATGCGGCCACGGACCTTGCCGAGCACCTGGACGACGATCTGCACCGTATCCTCGATGGACTCGGCCAGGTCGAACTCGGGCCAGGCGGCGGTGTAGGCGTTGCCCTCGCAGCCGAGGGCCTCGTGCCACAGTTCGTCGGCCCAGAACGGGCAGATGGGGGCAAGGACGCTCACGATATCCTTAGCCACGCCGTAGCACAGCGCCTTGTCGCGGGCGGCACCCTCGGTGGCGTTGAGGTAGGCGCTCGCCGCGTTGACGAGCTCCATGACGGCCGAGATGGCGGTGTTGAACTGGCCACGATCGAAGTCCTCGGTGCACTTGGCGATGGTGCGGTGACGCTCGCGATAGAGCTTCAT
Organism: Collinsella sp. TF06-26; assembly: GCF_002232035.1. GTDB lineage: Bacteria > Actinomycetota > Coriobacteriia > Coriobacteriales > Coriobacteriaceae > Collinsella. Next base: position 183,702 of record NZ_NKXR01000001.1, on the reverse strand, counting down.
CGCGACCTCGTCGAGCGCGGACTTGTCGAAGGCCACGTTGGCGTCGCCGGACTGGACGAGCTGCCAAACGATACGCCAGGCGCGCTTGATGAAGCGGTTGGCGCCCTCGACGGCCTTGGGATCCCAGTCGAAGTCCTTCTCGGGCGGGGCGATAAACAGGATCGCCAGACGCATGGTGTCGGCGCCGTAGGGCTCGATGACCGAGCTCGGGGGCACGACATTACCCTTGGACTTGGACATGGTATCGCCGTTCTCGTCCTTGACCATGCCCTGGCACAGCAGGTTGGTGAAGGGCTCGTCCACGCTCAGCAGGCCCAGGTCGCGCAGCGCCTTGGTAAAGAAGCGGCTGTAGAGCAGGTGCAGAATGGCGTGCTCGATGCCGCCGATGTAGTTATCGACGGGCATCCAACGGTCGGCGGCCTCGCGGGAGAAGGGCAGCTCGGTGTTGTGCGGGTCTGTATAGCGCAGGTAATACCAGCTGGAGCAAGTGAAGGTGTCCATGGTATCGGTCTCGCGCTTGGCCGGGCGGCCGCAGACCGGGCAGGTGGTCTCGTAGAACTCCTTGCACTCGGCGAGGGTCTCGCCGGCGCCCAGGTCCAGGTTCTCGGGCAGCGTTACCGGCAGCTGGTCCTCGGGCACGGGCACGATGCCGCAGTGCTCGCAGTGGATGGCCGGGATGGGGTTGCCCCAATAGCGCTGGCGGGAAATGAGCCAGTCGCGCAGACGGAACTCGACCTTACGACGACCGCAGCCCATGGCCTCGAGGTCAGCAACGATTGCAGCCTCGCCCTCGGAGTGCTTGCCGCCGCGCATACCGGTGTACTTGCCGGACTGGACGAGCGTGCCCTCGGCAGCATGGGCGCAATCCCAGTCGACGGTCTCGGCATGGAAGGTATCGATGGTCTCGCCGCTGGCCTCGACGGCTGCGCGGTCGTCATCGTCCAGGATGATCGGCACGATCGGCAAATCATACTTGCGTGCGAACTCAAAGTCGCGCTGGTCACCGCAGGGAACGGCCATGACGGCGCCGGTGCCGTAGTCGGCAACAACGTAGTCGGCAACCCACACGGGGACCTTCTCGCCGTTGACCGGGTTCACCACGTAGCGGCCGGTAAAGGCACCGTGCTTCTCGAGGGTGCCCTGGGCACGCTCGACGGCGGAGATATGCTTGGAGTCCTCGACGATCTTGGTCACGGCCTCCTCGTACTCCGTACCAGCGACGAGCTCGTGCAGACGCGCGTACTCGGGAGCCAGGACAAAGAAGGAGACACCGAAGAGCGTATCGGCACGCGTGGTGAAGACGGTGATCTTGCCCTCGTCGCCCTCGATGGGCTCGCCATCCTGGTCGCACAGGGTAAAGTCGACCTCGGCGCCCTCGGAACGACCGATCCAGTTGGCCTGCATCTGCTTGACGCGCTCGGGCCAGCCGGGGAGCTTCTCCAGGTCATCGAGCAGCTCCTGAGAGTACTCGGTAATCTTGAAGTACCACTGCTCCAGGTCGCGCTTCTCGGGCTCGGTGCCGCAGCGCCAGCACTTGCCCTCGGTGACCTGCTCGTTGGCCAGAACGGTCTTGCAGGTGGGGCACCAGTTGACCGGGTTCTTCTTGCGGTAAACCAGGCCCTTTTCCCACAACTTCTCAAAGATCCACTGGCCCCAACGGTAATAATCGGGGCTGCAGGTCTTGACCATGCGATCCAGATCGTAGGAGAAGCCCATGCGCTTCATCGTGGCGAGAGCCTGGTCCATGTTCTTATACGTCCAGGCGGCAGCCTGCGTATTGTGCTTGATGGCGGCGTTCTCGGCAGGCAGGCCAAAGGCGTCAAAGCCGATGGGGTGCAGCACATCGTAGCCGCGCATGCGGGCCTGACGGGCCACGGCATCGCCGATGGTATAGTTGCGCGCGTGGCCCATGTGCAGGTCGCCCGACGGATACGGAAACATCTCGAGCACGTACTTCTTGGGCTTGCTGTCGTCGGTGTCGACGGCAAAGAGGTTGGAGTCCTCCCAGGCCTTCATCCACTTGGACTCAATGGCCTGCGCGTCGTAGGCAGGGATCTCATCCTTATGATCTGTGCAATCGCACATATCAGCTCCTTTAATCTTTAATGGGGTCGGTCGGCTTAGCTTTATTCGCTACTGCGGACAGTCCTGCGCAAGACGAAGAGCACATTAAGTGCTCTTCTTTGCGTGCGGAACTTGTAGCGAACAAAGCTAAGCCGCCCGACCCTAAGGTTGACTCGCATGATGATAGCAAATACAACAAGCGAGATGTCTGCGACTTGCAGGCATCTCGCTTTATCTAAATAACGTGGTTGATACTCAACCTTTATGTGCAGCTCTTATCCTATCGATAAGACACAGACTGCTGAGAGTCTTTCACGACAACGTCGTGGGCGCCGCCTTCGACGATGGAGGTGGAGCTGACCAGGGTCAGGCGTGCCTTTTCCTGGAGCTCGGGGATCGAGAGGGCGCCGCAGTTGCACATCGTGGACTTGACCTTGTAGAGCGTGCCGCCCACGCCGTCCTTGAGGGAACCGGCATAGGGAACGTAGGAGTCAACGCCCTCGACGAAGCTGAGCTTCGCCGCGCCGCCCAGGTCGTAGCGCTGCCAGTTGCGAGCACGCGCAGAACCCTCGCCCCAGTACTCCTTCATGTACTGGCCGTTGACGTTGACGCGCTCGGTCGGGCTCTCATCGAAGCGGGCGAAGTAGCGACCCAGCATCATAAAGTCGGCACCCATAGCAAGGGCGAGCGTCATGTGGTAGTCGTATACGATACCGCCGTCGGAGCACACGGGCACGTAAACACCGGTCTCCTCGTAGTACTCGTCACGGGCGCGGCAGACGTCGATCAGCGCGGTGGCCTGGCCACGACCGATACCCTTGGTCTCGCGAGTGATGCAGATGGAACCGCCGCCGATACCGACCTTGATGAAGTCGGCACCGCAGTCGGCCAAGAAGCGGAAGCCCTCGGCGTCGACGACGTTACCGGCACCGACCTTGACGTCCTCGCCGTAGTTGGCGCGAATCCACTCGATGGTGCGCTTCTGCCACTCACTGAAGCCCTCGGAGGAGTCGATGCACAGGACATCGGCGCCAGCCTCGATGAGCAGCGGCACGCGCTCGGCATAGTCGCGGGTGTTGATACCGGCGCCGACCATATAGCGCTTGTCGTTATCGAGCAGCTCGTTGGGGTTGGTCTTGTGGCTGTCGTAGTCCTTGCGGAAGACGATGCCCATAAGGTGATCGTTGTCGTCGACGATCGGCAGGGCGTTGAGCTTGTTGTCCCAAATGACGTCGTTGGCAACCTTGAGGCTGATGTTCTTGTCGCCCACGATGAGCTGCTCACGCGGGGTCATGAACTCGGAAACCTTCTTCTGGTGGTCATCGCGGCTGGGGCGATAGTCACGGCTGGTGACGATGCCCAGGAGCTTGCCCTTGGGAGTGCCGTCGTCGGTGACCGGCATGGTGGAGTGGCCGGTCTTCTCCTTGAGCTCGATGACCTGTTCCATGGTCATGTCGGGGGTCAGCGTGGAATCGGACTGAACAAAGCCGGCCTTGTGATCCTTGACGGCCTTGACCATGGCGGCCTCGGACTCGGGGGTCTGAGAACCGTAAATGAAGGACAGGCCACCCTCGGTAGCGAGCGCGACACCCATGTCGACGCCCGAGACGGACTGCATGATGGCGGAAACCATGGGGATGTTCAGGGTGATTGCCGGCTTCTCACCGCGCTTAAAGCGGGTTAGCGGCGTCTTAAGAGAGACGTTGTTGGGGATGCACTGCGAGGACGAATAGCCAGGAACCAGCAGATACTCCGAAAACGTGTGGGACTCACCGGGAAAGAACGTAGCCATGTTTCTCCTTTTTCCATGCGACCGGTCGGCTGCAGGCCTCATAGGACCCAGCCCAACCTTGGGCGCCCAATACTGGGGAAGTATCTTAACGCACTTTGACTGCTACAATGCATGATTTAAGAAGAGCACACGAGGGTTTGACGCAGGCTTTGCGTTTACCCAGCAAACACTTTAGCGGGGAGATGCGGAGCACATGGAGTACAAGACGACGGCAAAGTTGGTCATTCAAGCGTGCGACAAAGACCTGCCGGGCGTCTTCGGCCACGGCTGCGTCTTGTTGCTGCAAGGTATCGCCCGCGAGCACTCGCTCAACCGTGCCGCCAAGAGCATGGGTATGGCGTATTCCAAGGCCTGGCGCATCGTAAACGAGGCCGAAGGTCAGCTGGGCTGCAAACTCATCGAGCGCGACGGCGCCCGCGGATCCACCCTCACCCCCGCCGGCGAGCGGGCCATAGCGGTCTACGAGGAGCTGCAGACCGACATCAACAACGTCATCGCCACCAAAGCCAACGACCTCATCGCCAGCATCAATGCAGAGTAGTCCTTTTAGGCGGTTTTTAGCCCACAGCGCCCTCGGGTTGAGGCTCGCGCCACAAAACGGGCCCATCTACTACGTTTAGTTGAATACCCACGACCATACCGGACATTATGAAAAGAAACCGCTGGTAAACAGCTTGGTAATTTTCAAAATAGGCGGGTGTGGTCGAACCCTATTGCTTAAACGTAGTAAATAGGCCGTTTTCGTGACACAGACCCCGATTAGCTACTTGCGAAGGGCGTTATCGAGAGTGGCAGCCACCTGCAGGGGATCGTCGGTACCGGCGAAGAGGCGGGTGGTGCTCCCCTGCTTGCCGCGTGGAGCCGAAAGGCGCGTCGTTGCGCCGCCGGCGGGCGATGTGCGAAACTCCCCCGGCAAAGCATCGAAGAGATCACCCGCGCTACGCTCGATAAGGTCAAACTCAACTGCGGGGCCAAAGCCGTGCTCGAGGATTCCCGTTGCAACCGCATGGTCGGGATGCGAGGTCAGCCCGGGATAGCGCACGTTGCGTACCATCTCGTTGGCGGCCAGATACTCGGCCAGCGCACGGGCGCGGTCGAAGTGGGCCTGCATGCGAGCGTCGAGCGAAGACAGCCCCCGCTCCAGCATGCAAGTCTCATTAACAGAAAGGTCGAGTGCAGACGCACCGCAATCCGCAAGAAGCGCATGCGCACACTCGGCGGCGGCATCCACGCGATGGCGCTTAAGCTGCGAGCGCGCCACCGAAGCGGCGACGAGCTTGCGCGGCGCAACGCCGGCACACACGCGGTCGAGCGCCTCGAGCGAAAGCACGGCGCCCAGACGCAGCGGGTTGCACCCAAAGACGCCCGACACAGTGTTATCAACCACGAGCAGCGCATGCGACTCACGAGCCGCGCGGCCCAGAGCGCGAAGGTCGGGCACACGCAGGCCAAACCCGCCGATGGAGTTGACAAACCACCACAGGTGCGGCCCCTCGGCATCAAACGAAGCATCAAAGCCCTCGGACGCAGCAGCAAACGCCGCAGCCGCGGGCTCCCCCACCAGCGCAACATCGCAGCCATCAAAGCCGCAGGCAAACGCATCGGCAAAGTCGTCCGCAAAGGTCACCAAGCGATCGCCGGGCTGCACAATCCCCAGCATCGACAGCGCCGCCGGCACATGCGAGGCCGCAACAAGGCACGTTTCACGTGCGCCGGCCCTTACGGCCCAGGTCTCTTCAAGCTGCTGCACATCCACGCGACACCGCCCCTTAAATAAAACTGAACCAAACTAGCCGTGATATTCGCCGTTGTACTGGATGAGCGTCAGGTCCTCAACGCCATCGAGCGCGCGGATGGCGTCGGCGTAGGGCATGTCCACACCGTCCGAGAAGACCTCGACGGCCATCTCGACCTTGTCACCGCGCATCGTCTTGGATTTGACGGTGAACTTGGTGCGTCCAAACGCGCGAACGATATCATCGCCGGTGGTCTGCCCCGTGTAGTGGATGACCATCATGTACACGCGCGCCTTGTCCTGGTGGCTCGCAAAGCCAGCGATCATCACCACGATCACCACTGCCGTGAGTCCTACGAGCGCATACATGCCGGCGCCCGCCGTAATGCCCGTGGTAATGGCCCAAAACAGATACAGCAGGTCGAGCGGGTCCTTGACCGCCGTACGGTAGCGGACGATAGACAGAGCACCGACCATACCGAGCGAGATGACCACATTCGTCGAGATCGCGAGCGTGACCATGCAGGTGAGCACGCACATGCCCACGAGCGTTACAGCAAAACTGCGCGAATAGACCACGCCGGTAAAAAAGCGCTTGTACACGTAATAGATCAGGATGCCCATGGCGAGCGCCACAAGCAGCGAAAGGCCGATCTTGGCAGGGTCGACCTGGCCAAACGCCTCCAAGACGGAGTTCTTAAAAAAGTCCCTGGTGCTCATGGTCTAAATATCCCCTCGGTTCCCAAAATCCGATTCCCAGTAGTTAAAACCGCGCAGGTAGGCGGTCTTGTCATAACACAGGCAGTACTTAGAGACCGCCGTGAGTTCGGCCGCACCTGGCGGCACCATATCGCGCACCAGCTGTGGGCAAAACTCGGTAAACTTGACCTCCATCACCAGCTTGCCGGGCTCCAGCACGGGCAACGCGGGCAACGTCGCGTCAAAGATGTCAAAGCTTCCCACCGCCGCACGCACGTTGCTATCAAAGGTAATGCGCACGGTGCCCTCGTCCATCACCCACGGCTCACGCTCGTAGTCCACGATGGTCCGCGGGCGCATCATGTTGCAGATGCACTCGATGTAGAACTCGCGACAGAGCGGATAAGGGCTCCTCAGCAAAAAGTCGTAGTCGCCGGCCAGAATCTGCTCAAACTCGCCACGCGTGAGTGGCGCGTCCTCCTTGTAGATCCAGCTGCCGTACTTCTTTTTGCGCTCGAGCTTAATCACCTTGTCGCCGCCGTTATAGATGCGCACGCGATATTTTTTTCGCATAAGAATACCGGCGTCTTTTTCCTCGTAGGCCGAGTTGCAGTAGTCGTCAAAGTACAGGCTGCGAATGGTGTAAACACCCGCCCGCGCATACTTGTCCAGTTTAAAAACCGGCGCCATGCGGCAGGCAAGCGCAGCGTGCTCGCCCTCGTTAATGAGATATTTGAGCTCGTGGCGGCAACGCTCCTGCGTGGCACGCACAGGCGGAGCCGTAAGGCGCTCAAGCAGCGCGCTAGCCCTCCTCATACGTGTCCTCCACGACCTTACCACCGTCCTGCACGTAAAAACACTTCATGCCGTAGTGTTTGCCGTCGTCGGTCACATAGTAGTCAAACGCATCTTGCGTATAGCCGTCTGAGTTGGTGGCACGCACGCGCACAAAATACTGGCCGGTATCGGGCGCATCGCAGGTCACCTCAGGCAGCAGCACGTCCTCGGCCTTAAAAAACACGTCCTTGATGGCATAGTCACGCGCCAGCTCCACGGTATAGCGAATGTCGCGCGCCTTAAAATCGTAGGACGCATCCCAGTTAATGCGCAGCTTACCGTTATCGATCTGCGGCACGCCAATGTAGAACGGCATGGGCTTTTTATAGCTCTCGCGAAAGCTCTTGTAGTTCTCCTCGATCTCGGAGGGAATCGCCGCGGCGATTTGCTCGTATTGGTCCTTGGTGACAGGCAGATTGTCGATATCGGGCGAAGCAAAGACCAACGATTCGGTAACCTCGCGATAATGTCTAATCATCTTGGCCAGGCGCGCCTCGGTCATATACGAGCGCAGGTCCTTTACGGCGCGGTCGAGCTCACTGCGGAACGATTTGCTGCGCAGCGCACGATTGAATAGCACGTTGCCCCAGTAGTTGCTTACGCCGCGCTCCCAGCTCGCATAGTCCGAGAACCCGGCAAGAGAAAGCTCCAGCTTACGCAGCATGCCGTCGTTATCCCAATCTAAAAAGTACCAGGTATTTGAGTTGAGCGGGCTGTACAGATAACAGTTACGGTTCTGAGTATCGCAGTTGCCCGTCAGGATCTGAAACGCCAGCCAATAGACCAGATTCTCGGTATCAAAGTAGGTGTCGAGCACGTTATCGATCTTTTGCGATTCGTCGTTGAGCGCATCGAGCATCTCGATGAGCTTGGTGTGGTCCGAATCGCCCTTAATCTCGAGCATGCCCTCGAAGTTTGCCTGGTTGTAGTCGGGATCGTCGGCAAGCTTAATGGTGTCCTCGTAGCGATGGAAATCAAAGCTGTTCACCTTGTACAGGTGCCCGCTCTTATCCAGGCCATGTGCCTTAAGCGCCGTCTTGTTGAGCTGCTCCACCTGCGTAAACAGGCCGTAGTCCTCAAAGGTATCGTTGGACTTTTCGGTCTGGTCGCACACCCACAGATGCACAAACTGCGTGCGCAGGCCCATCATCTGGGGAATTCCGCGGATAAGGTCGTAGGCCATCTTGTTGCGAAAACGCATACCCTCGCCCATGTGCTTGTTGAGCGCAATCGCGCGCTGCTGGCGCCAGGTGCCCTTGCCTTTTTTGAGCTCCACCTTGTAATTCTTTTGCGTGTAGGAGCTCGATGTCTGGCCGCGCACCTGCACGGTGGCATTGGGCGCGTCCTCGCCATAGCCAACCTCGCCGGCCACCGGGCCGTCTTCGTCGCCCGCCTGCAGCAGGCCCATAACCTGATAGCGCGTCACGCCCATGTCGGCATAGTCATACACCGAGTACGTGTTGATCTCGGCCCAGCTATGGTCCGTGTTCTCGGAACTGTTGCCGCGAGAGACCGTCAGATACATGGTCACAATGCCCGAGTCATCATAGACCTCGTACAGCTCGTCCTTATCGCGCAGATGCTTGGACTGGTCGGAGGCCTCGGCCTTTTTAATCTTGTCCTGCTTTTTGACCTTTTTTGTCGAGGATTCGTCCTGAGATGAGCAGCCCGAAAGCAGCAGCGCGCCGGCAGCCGCCTCGATCAGACAGCGGCGAGACATCAACTTATCGATCATCAGAACCTCCCCAATGGTTGCGATACACGCGAACTACTGCGCGCTGAAACGCGCCGTGCGGCACGCCCTTGCGGCGGCACTCCTCATAGCGCTGCTCGGCACGGTCGAGCAAGCGGCCCAGCTGTGTAAAGCGACCCGTTTTGTCGGTCGCCACAATGGGCTGCTGGCTCAGGATACGATACGGCAAGTTGGCGGTATAGGTATCGAGCCGCAGCAGGGCCACGATAAAAAACACCACCGCACCCAACAAAAAGCCAAAGCCGTAAAACTGCTGCGGCAAAAGCAACGACACGGCGGTCGCCAGCCCTGCCACACCGGCAAACAGGCCCGAGGCCAGAACGGCTCCCTTGTAGTCGGTAAAGTACAGCAAGATAAGCAGGATCGTGTTGCCCACGGCATACAGGCCGTAGCCTACGCATAACGTGCGAAAATACCCGTGCATAAGGTTGTTAAAGCCCAGCGGCAGGGCCGAGAGCACTGTGGTCTCGAGCGAAATGACCGCCGCGGTCACAAACAGCTGCTTGAGCGCGCAAAAGCGCAGTTCGCTGTTGAGCGTGGAGAGCATCTCCTCCTCGGCCACCACAATATCGCCCACCACGCCGCCGTCGTTAAACAGGCTGTAGTAGTCACGGTAGCGCGGATAGAAATTGACCTCGACCGACACCACAAAGTTGACGGTCGTGACGAGTGTGGTCAAAAACGCAATGAGTGCCGGCACGTCATGGTAAGGAGCCCCGTAAAACAGGCCTTTGATCTGCACGCCAATAGGGCCCGCCCAGATAATAACCAGGTGTGCGAAAAGTCCCAAGTTGGTAAACAGCCCCGTAAGCGCAAGCGGCATAAACTGATCGAGCCATTGCAAAAAGAGCCAGGGGCTGCGGTCACTCTGCGGAAAATACCGGTAAAGCAGCACCACGTCCCAGACGAGCATGACGCCGTAGCCCAGAGCAACTGACGCCAACAGGCCCTCGACCGGCGGCAGCCCAAGTGCCAGCGCGGCCAGGGCGCACAGGCATGCCACACCAATGGCAGCCGCAAAGCCGCACAGGATACCGCGGTAATCCTTGATGGCCGTGAGGTAGCTCATACCGTTCCAGTTGACGATCATAATGTTGAACAGCCACAGGCACAGCAGCCCCTGCAGCAGCGTGGCGCCCGAGAACAGCAAAAAGACGCCGTAGAGCACGGTGCCCGCAACGAGCATGATGGCGTTGGAGCCCCAAAACGAAGGCAGGATCTCATCCTCGCGCTCGGCAAAGAGCATGTCGGCCAGAAAGCGCGTAACGGGCATGGAGAAAAAGCTTGTGAGCGTGAGCGATGCCAGCAGCGTATAGGTCACCATGCACACCAGCAGATCCTGGTTGGCGCGGCCCACACCCCACAGACCGCACAGCACCAAGATACCCACCTGGAGCAGCACGCCCAGCAGCATGGGGCCCGTGCACACAATGCCGGCGTAGCCATAGGCGCGCATCGTGGCAAACAGACCCTTGCGCCTAAACAGGCGTTTGAGCTCAAAACCGATTCCGGCCACCGGCTACTCCCCCTCTCTGGGCAGGTCAAACGCACGCGCCGTCTCGTCGTACAGCGCGCGATAGTTGGCGAGCATCTGCTCGTGCAAAAAGTACGTGGCAACACGACGCTGGCCGCGCTCCCCCATCTCAATGCGGCGGGCACGGCTTGTGCACATGCGCTCCATGGCATCGGCCAAGCCCTTGCGATACATGGGCGGCGTCAAAAAACCTGCAACGCCAAAGTCATCGCCCGGGGCGCCTTCGAGCAGCTCGCGGCAGCAGCCCACCTCGGTTGTCACGCAGGGACGGCGCGCCGCAAGCGACTCCAGCACGCTGAGCGGCTGGCCCTCGGAGATGCTCGTCAAAATGGTAAAGTCGAGCTTTTCCATGTACTCGACCACGTTGACGCGCCCGGTAAAGATCAGATCGCGCACGCCCAGGGTATCGACCAGCGCGTGACACTCGGCACCGTACTCCTCGTCGTCCACGCCGCCCATAATGTGCAGGCGCACCTTAGGCAGGCGCTCGTGCAGTTCAAAGAAGGCATAGATCATGGTCTTGACGTCCTTGATGGGCGCCAGGCGCACCACCGCGCCAATATCCACCCAGCCGTCATCGGGCTTTAAGGGAATGTCCTTAAAGCGATCGAACTGGATGCCGTTGGGGATGACCAGGCACTTGTCCGCATCGCAGCCCATATCGATCTGCGTCTTGCGGGCGTTGTGAAACAGGCTCGTCACGCGAAAGGCGCGACGGTAGATCTCCTCCGAAAGCAGGTAGAAAAAGCGGATCCAGCGGTCCTTAAACGACGGCACCACCCAGTCGGCGCGAATGATCTCTTCCTCGCGTTCGCGGGTATAGATGCCGTGCTCGGTGAGCAGCACCGGCGCATGGTGAACGCTTGAGCCCAGGCAGGCGAGCAGGCCGCCGTAGCCGGTTGAGATGGCGTGGTACACATCGGCCACCGGCACCTCGCTGCCCAGCAGGTAGAGCACGGGCAGTAGCATGGAGCGCATGGTATGGAATGCATCGGCAAAGGGCGTGTATGGGTACTCGGCCAGGCACACGTCGCGAAAGATATCCATAAACGTGCGGCTCTGCAAAAACGAGAGCGGATGCACGCGACGGCGGCGGAAGATATCGAATAACACGTCCCAGTCCGGATTGGAGAGCGACACCAGACGGCGTAGCGCCTCGCGCTCACGGTCGTTAAAACTCGCTTCATGTTGCTCGCCCGAAAGCCTCAGGGCATCGTCCAGGAACACCTCGCGCACCTCGACCACGTTGCCGGGCAGCTCGTAGACAAACTTGCCGCGGTCGGCAGCATGCGCGCCGATCACCCACAGCACAAACTCGTGCTCGGGCATGGCCTGGATATAGCCATGCATCCAGGTAGATACGCCGCCGTGCACATAGGGGTAGCAACCCTCGAGTACCAAGCAGATTCTCATCTGTCGCCACCCTCCTTGCGTGCAATGGTCACCGTCTTGTCCGTGGCTTTAACCAGGTACAGATCGCCCGTCAGATGCGTAATCTCGCCACCCGTGACTGCACCCGGCTCGCCGTTGTTGGCGCGGAACATGAGCCACGCCTCGTCGTGGAAATTGCCCAGGCTGAGCGTCCAGGCATCCGCACTGGTATCCACACTCACCGTCACGGACGAAAAGCGCTGGATGGCGCCCGAGCATTCCGAACCGGTCTGACGCCGCAGGTCGGGCGCAGACTTGCTAAGCCAGTCCAGGTAGTCGGTCAGGCCGCCCTTGTAGACCTCCCAGCCCTCCTTGGCGCCGCGATCGGGATCGAGCAGGTCGTCCGGGTGCATAAAATGCGTGCTCACATAGTGCATGTTTAGCTCGGACACGGCAGCCAAGCGCATATAGGAATCGTCGACCATGCCGCCCGAAACAATGCGCGGCTGCTCCACAATGCCATCGCTCGCCACGCCAAACTCCTGAACGTAGGGCAAGTCGGTGCCATCCTCAAAATACGTACTGGCGATGGTCTTAATGCGCGGAACGTCGGTGCCGATAAGCTTGCGCGCACGGACCGAAAGGATATTTGACGGCGGCACGTAAACCGAGCCGTGCGCGTTGGGCAACACCTCATCTTGGAAGGCTATAAGCTCGTTGAGCGATGCGACGAGCGTCTCCTTGTTCTTCCACGTCTTGTAGTCGCACAGTGTGCCATAGTCGGTATCCCAGAGCGCCAGCGGCTGATGGTTGTAGCCGTGGAAACCCAGCTCTCCGCCCATCTGCAGCAGCATACCGCCAAAGTAGCGAAACTGCGTGGTATCGGCCTGGCGCGCGGGCTCGGTCTGGTTGACCGCGTCCTCGTAGTTTTCGATCATCACACCGGTAAAGCGAACGCCATATTTTTGCGCGAGCTTTTGCAGATCGGGCCACCAGACCTTGGCATAAAAGTCGGCGATAGAAAGCCCGTAGTCGCGCTTGATGTAGGTGCCGTCGCCCGAGGGCACGGGGCTGGGAAAGTCGTCCAGATAGAAGACGGCGCTGTTGATGACCGGATAGGCCGTGGCATCGCCCAGCAGGCTGATCGCCGCGGCGTAAAAACCGCGCATGACCTTGTCATAGATACCGATATTGCACACCACGGTGCGACCGCTACCGCAGTCATTCGACCAAATGAGCGGGGCGCCCGCATCGCCGGTCTTAGCCCACACACGAGCCGTCTCGCGCAGCGAAACCGAAAGCGACGAATCAAAGGGGTCCGAGAGCTCGTAGCGCTCTCCCCCGCCCAGCATAAAGTCCTCGCTCGGCACAATGCTTTCGGCTTTTACATAGTCATATCCGGCCGATTCAATGCCAAGCTTGGGAGCAATCACTTGCAAATAGCTCGAGTTATCCGGAGGCATGGCGAGCATAAGCGAACCGCCGGCACTCACCCAACTCATAATGTCGCTCAGGTGCGTACCGAGCCCATCGAGCGACGGCATGAGCAAAATCACGCGATCGAAGGAGGTCAGCGAGGGAATGGCACCCACGCCGTCCAGGGCAAGGTCCACGTCGCGGTGCGCGATCTTCATGTCGAGCAGGATCTGGTCAAACTGCTCCTTTACGTCCTCGACGCCAGCTTGGTCGGAATCGGTAATGACCAGGCACGTGGGCTTTTGGCCAAACATCGCCGAGGAGGCCGGCACCGCATCGTTGGCGGCAAGCATCCCCAGCTTATGCTGGCCCGCACTGTACTGCACGCCGGCACGTTCCACCAGCAGCACGGCGGCCATGGCAATAAAGACCGCCCACACCACAAGCAGCCCCATCCAGCGAAAATGGCCCGCACGGTCGCGGATATGCTGTACCACGCTCACCGGGCCTCCTCTCCGTTGCGCCAAAACGCCAGTTCCTCGCGGTTGGCGGCGCTCAAGTATACATGCTGTTTGTCGATCGCATCGATCACACGGTGGACCTCGTCACCGTTGTGGCGCATCACCGCCAGGCGCAGGCAAAGCATCCAAACCTCCTGCTCCTCGGGCACGTCGAGCACCAGCTGGTCGATCACGGCCTGCGCCTCGTCGATCTGTCCGGCATCGGCCAGCGCCGTCGCGTATCGAATGCGCAGCTCAAGGGCGTCCTCGCGTTCGCAGCGACGCGCAAGCAGGCGCGCATACTGTTGGCGCTGAATCTGAGCCACGCGCCCCTCGGCCAAGCCCGAGCCCAAGTATTCACCAAGAAAATCGCAGTATTCATTGAGGTTTTGCGCGCTCGGGTCCGTCTTAAAGGCACGCTCCAGCTGCTGCAGTTTAAGGTCGGACTCCTTGGAGATCTGCGCCACCGCCGTCGCGGCATAGTGAGCCACCTCAACGTCGTCGTTAAGCTTAGCCGCCTGCAGCTGCGCCAGGTACGCTTCGGGCTCCTCGGTGAGCATGGAGAGCATTAGGCGACGCCGGTCTGCCGGATCGTTGACGATGAGCGCCTCCTCGAGCGGGATCACGCCCGCATCGGCTTCACGGTCGTGCACTAGGATGCTGCGATGAAGGTCGTCGTTGAAGCGCAGCGACTCCAGCGCAGACTCTTTCAGCCCCTCGCCAAACACCGCGCTGCGGACCGATAGCAGAACCACCAGCAACGGGCCCCACAGCGGCACCAGCACTATTACAGCCAGCATGTGCCCGCGCACCGGCAGCAGGCCCAACTTCATGAGCGTCCACAGCATCAGGCAAATCAGCGCATGAATCAGCAGCAAGACGGCAGCAACGACAAGCGAGATCAAGCGGCACCCCCCTCACCGTCACCGGTGTAAGAGATGTGCTGCAGCAGCGCCACGATGTCCTCGCCGTCAACGGGCTCCACCGCAATCTGCTTTGCGCTCAGGCGCTCGCGGATAATGGGCAGATCGCACGCCTTTGCCTGGCGCATAAGCAGGTAGAGCATGTCACCATCGACCAGGCCCGCCGCATCGTTCTCGCGGATACCCGAACCAATCGCGCCCACCAGCTCGCCGACAGGCTCCATGCCCGGCACCACGCGCAGGAGCAAAAAGCTCCCCATCTTGCTATCTGCCAGCGCCTGCTCCGCCGCGAGCTCTTGGCCAAAGGCCGCCTGCTTGAGCACGCAAGTGCCGTCAACGCAGCGTTTATCCTGTGCCACCGCCTCATAGTCAAAGGCACGGCCCAGCGCGCTTTCGACCAAGCCGCACAAGATGCGGAACAAGTTTTGATAATAGAGGGTCATTTGGTTTTCGGCCGCGCGACGCACAAAGATCAACACGGCGGGTGCCCCGTCGCGCTCGATCGTGTATCCAAACATGGGAAGCCCCGGCGTCAGCTCGCGGTTCACCCACAGATTCGAACGACCCCCGTCGCCCAAAAGAGGTGCAAGCTGCTCAAGCGTGAGCGAACGCGCGGCATCTTCGGCAATCGCGGGACTTGCCGCCACCAGGCGTGCAAATGCCCCGCCCGAAACATGGTAGATCGTCACCGAATCGTTCTCGAGGATCTCGCCCAGAAGCTCGCAGCACTTGCGATGGATGTCACGCGGATTGAGCACGTCGAGCTCTTGCGTCACGGCAAAGATCTTGCCAAAGCTATCCTGACGCCCCACAATCTGGTGCTTGTATGTGCGCTTGTCCTCGATGGCATCGTGGTAGAGCTGCGTGAGGAACGTATTGCGATTACGCACGAGCTCGTTTTGGTCGCGCTCCACCCTAATGGCCTCGCTGTTACGCAGCTGCACATAGCCGCACACGGCACCCACCACAAAGTACGCGATAAACGGCAGCCAGTTGGACGGCTCATAGAACAGGCCCTGGAAGGTATAGCCGTATTGAGTAAAGTAGCTTAAGGCCAAGCCCACCGATGCCAACAGCGCCGCAACCAAGCCAAAGTCCAAGCCATACAGCGTGCCGATGATCACGACGTAGAGCAGGCGATAATCGAGCACATTGAGCTGGGCTGATTGGGAGAATAGACGCTCCAGCACCTCGAACAGAACCCAGGCAACGCCCGTCTCCAGGCATTTAATAGGCAGCGTGCGCAGCTGGATACGGTCGATGGCGGCGCGCAAGGGGTTGGCCTTCTTTGAGCGGCCAGCATCCCAACGCGCTTGAATGGTCGAAAGATCGCGCAGCAAGTCGTAGCGCTGAAACCAGCCATAACGCACGCGAACGGTATCGTCCGTGGGCAGGGCGTAGCCGGCAGAATCGCCATAGGCAACGGCAAGGCCGGGGAACAGCACCTTGAGGGCCTCGCCCACTTTACCCGACGTGTGATGGAAGGCATCGGCAACGTCGAGCGTCTCAAAAGAGGCATCCCAGCTATCAAAGATGCGGCGAATCAGCACCGCAAGCTCCTCGGCACACAGCAGGGGAAACGCCGCATCCTGCGCGCCCTGCAGAGCGACCGATCCGGTTGAGCACGCGTCGAACAGCGGCACCAAAAACGGGTCCTCCAGCGCGGCAGACGCGGTATACAGGAACGGCACGCGCAGGATCTTGGTCTGCACGCCCTCGCGAGCAGCGTAGTAGCGGCACAGGTCGTTGGCTGCGTGCGCGATAATGCCCTTGCCCGTTCGCCCCGCGGCATCGGCGGCACCCTCGGCACCCGCGGGCCCCGCTACATACAGCAGTTGGACCCGACGACCCGCGCACGTACGAAAGACCGAGCGCAGCAGCTCGATATCGCCCACGGTATCGGTATGCGGGGTAAGGTAATTAGACAGGTAGACCACGCGGTCGAACTCGTAGGCCTGCTCCAAGTGCTGGAGCAGCTCTTTCCACGAGGCATGGGGCGACGACTCATCGCGGCGCGCTTCCGCGGCAGCGACGACCTGGACATGGTCCCCGGGGAACGCCTTGGCGCAAAAGTCATCGTCAACATATGCGGTGTTGCCAACAACCAGCACCTCCATGGCGTACCCCTCCCCTAAAATCCACTTCTGTCATAGTCAAACATGCGTATTTTACGCTGTCAACGCGAGTTGGAACGCCTTTAAGGCTGTTTTAAGAACTTTTTAGGGAATGTGAGGGCATCGAGAGCTAGATAGTGAAACCAATCTGCGGCAGATAAAGCGGCCCCCACACTCCACCAGCTGATACATTTTCAATAATGCCCCTTGCGTAGGAATACAGATCCTGCATGCCGGTACTAAGCGCCTCTTTATCAAAAGCGTCGTCATCTAAATCCGCAGGAGCGCGATATATGCCGGAAACGGATATTTCGGAACGATAGTAATGACCCTCATTGCTAGGTAGAAGCTCTATAACTAAATTGAGCTGACGAAACCTGGTTCCGTTTTCGTCCGAAAATGCACTGGTAATAGCATTTCGGACGTTGCATTCAACGTCAGACTTATTGACGCCCTCTTTCGGAATCATCCCGCCATCAAATGATAAACTGTCCACTTTTCTGGTCACGCATGTAATCAACGGAGATTCAATGCGTTGCTTCTGAAGCGATTCCATTTACATCTCCAATCGAAAGGCATTCTCATCTGCCAAAGGAGCCGAGTCCCTATAAGCCGGGGCTTCTCCTCCCAGTATCACCGAAAATCGTGATGTATTAAGTCTTGAGGCCATCTCACCAGAAGAAAGTCCCAGATAAGTGCGCACCTCAGGAACATCTCGAATGAGCTTCATAAGGTTATTTGCGGTAATAGATTGCTGCGATGCCCCGTTCTCCCAACGAGACGCCGTGGGTTTTGAAACCCCTAATAGCGACTCAAACTCATGCTGAGTCAAACCAAGATCGGAGCGCAAATGCTTTATTTCCGAGGGAGATAGAAACTCATGAGCCTTGGCGTATTGCGCGGCAAGCGCATGGGCAAGCTTAGTCGCCTCCGCAGCGGTCATTTCATCGTTGCCGCACTCGCAAACATAATGCTCAATTCCTTTTACAGTAATTTTCTCGCCACGGTAAATTTCAGTCATTGGCGCCGTGGTAAATTGCATTTCTTTGCCGCATTCCATGCAACGCATGACTCCTCCTTTAATGAATGTATCCATCGATGTTCGCAGACAAAACGTTTAAATGCGCATTGCCTTCGGAATCAATTGAAAACTTAACGTACCAATCCTCGTATTCAAAACCTCGGCACACGAAGACATCTGCGTAAACATCATGCAGAGGCCCATCCATATCGAGCGCGATGGATTTTCTAAAATCGTCAGGCTTCAGATAATCAAATAGGTCAGCAAGGAAATGATCGATGTCCAAATAACCAAACTGATTCATCAGGTGTCTGCGCACCCTACCATTTACAATCATCTTTCCCGAGCGAGCCAAAGACTTCGCTTCGTCAAGTGAATATGTCGGTCGGAGCTTGGTTCGATTCATAACCACCCCTTAGTTAACATGATGCTAACTATATTCGTCTTGTTGCCAATTGGCAACTCAATATGGCGTTCCAGTCAAGAGCATTGCCGCATTATGGGACCATCCGGAAGTGCGGGAAAATCAAGGTCGGTCGACCAGACTCCGGTTTTAGGCTTTCGCAACCTACAGTTTTGTTGCCAAAAATCAGGTTGTGCTCGGAGGTTTCCGACTTTTCCCTGCACTTCCGGAAACGGCAATAATAACCTACTGCCCCAAAGCGAAAACGCGATAATACCCTTTGGAAAGCGGTCCCTTAAACGCAAAAACCGCCTTTCGGCGGTTTCCACGGACCAAGCCGGACGTACCGTCGCAGGGCCTCATCACAGTAGGAACATTAAGGAAAAACCCAATCTCAGTCAATCCCTTACCGGCAAGCCGCAGCGAATTAAGGCTGAGCAGCAATGCGTCAGTAAAGTTACATGTGAGCAGAAAAACACCCGCCATTTCGTCTTTTCTCAATTGAGATGCAAGTTTTGACGCGCCAATTCTTACATCCAAACAAAAAGAGGGCCGACGCATCAACCCTCTTCAGGTGTCGCCCGAAGGCTTACACCGCAATTGCCTATATTCTAGCCGATAGCCTTTGTTTGTCTGTGGGCCCAACAGCCATCAGGACGTCATTAACGTTTTTACGTCCGCCAGCCTCAGCGCAATATAGTTTCTCATCATGAGCGCAATGAAGAGAGACGGCCATCCAGAAGAACAGCCGCCTCTCCGCAGGACGCAGGCCCGTAGGTTGACTACGTCAATACCGCTCATTTACTCTATCGCCCGGGTTCCAAGGGGTCAATTCAATTTAAGAGAACAGTCAGTATCTTTCGCGAATCTGCATGAACGCAGCTTGCTATTATCATAATCTACCCGCCGAGCAGGGCGATCCATTGGAAGCGTCTTTAGCATACTGGATGAGCATCTACGTTAACTGGCTCTTACCGATCTACTGCATGCTCACAGTGTGAGAGAGTAACATCGTTAGCAGCACTGTCGTGATTACCGGGCGATTGATCGAGGAGCTCGGGTGCACCGATGGCTGGATCGGCATCATGCGATATGACTACTTTGAGCGGCTTCTACATCGGAAGACAAGCACACCGAACAATACATACATGAAAAAAGGGCAACACTCTCTTGTCGAAAGCGTCACCCTTAAAGCTCACACAGAGCTTTTGTATGATAGCTAGGTATGCTACACCATCTCGCAGAGAAGTACAGCACCGAGAATCGCTATTCCCAGCAGAAGAAGCGCCGTGGATGCGGCGGTCCAATTGTCATCGGCGTTATTGAAACTTTCTTTACACCCTGATGTTCATCTCTTTAAATACGCTATATAAAACATCTTGCGCAATTAGCCCACGATAAGATCCAACAAGCTCACCTAATTCATCAAGCATTGCTTTCGTCTCGTCGTCGGGCAGAACACGGCAGAGCAAGGAGTACATATCGGAAAACCTTGCCCCTCTTACTACCGCACAATAGAGCCGCTCGTCATGCGCGCAAAAATTCCTATAGCCAGAAAGAACCTGAAAGACACGAAGCAGCACTAACGGCTCGAGTCTTTGATTTCTATTTGCCGTTTGGCCAATCAACTTACAGGCAGCATTCTGAACGCCGCGTTTTTGAAGCTGATAGAAATGTGAAATATTGCCAAATGTCAGATCGTTCTGAAGAACCCATAATGGGACTGCGCCGTATTTATTCAAATAATGTCTCACGAAGGGACGCATGCGCTGCTCATCTGCCAGCTTGTCTTTCAGAATATTTACAAGATCAGCAAGCCTCTTCGAATGCTGCTTCTTTTTATTACCTCGAAACGCCTTGGGCACAAGCATATCTTTAGGCTCGACATAATTAGCCCGATTCAGATAGGCATCCGAAGTGCGATATTGATCACAAAACGAATACACGACGGCGTTCTTGAGCACAGCTTCGGCCCTCGCGAGATACGAAAACGTAAGTTGCCTAAGTTCCCTGTCAAACAGGAATAAATCATAAATGTTCTTAAATGAAGTGCCTTCCCTAAAAACATCACAGGACGTAGACTGCCCAGCATTTTTGTCAAGAAAGGGGGCTTTGTAGCCGTTTACAACTGCATAATAACTTTCACGTCTCAGGCAATCTACCGTGGCAGCATCAGTCGCCACCCCACGGCTCTCTAGGAGTTCAATTAGTTGAGCGAAAGTCTTAAACTCTTTTGCCAAAACAAGCTCCTAAAATCAAAGGGCCGTTGCCGGAAGCCTCCGGACAACGACCCTTCTTTGTCATCGCCTCACTTAGAGTCCACGATGACTGTATCACTATTGATATAGTACCCTAAATTCATCGCTATTGCGGCGCATGCAGGAATTACATTCAGCGTTTCGACCTAATCCATCTATTATTCAAATAGCCTGATTCGGCACATCAATCATTATTCTCCTCGTCCGCAAAGTCAGCAAAGGTCAGCTGTTCACATCTTTTCATCGGGCGGTAATCTCTAACTTTAGTTATATGGCATGCGGCGGTTCGGACTTTTTGCGTCCTCAAATTAATGACCTCTTTAATGGTCATATCGACACGCATTAGGTCGCCACTATTTAAGCGATACTCACCATCTCGAACACGTTCGAGAAAATCACAGTCGTCTATTTGAACCTTATTGTATGTTCGATGCTCGTCCTCGTAGCCCGACTCAAATGTATATCCGGAAACATCTCCACCGTAGGAACCAAATAACGGTCGAACCCAGATATTGTGGGACGAATACTCAACCGTCTCTTCCTGCGTTGCCTTCAAAGCTTCGTCTTTATAGCTGTCAAAATAAGTCACCTCGCTTGAAGAAAAAGAAATAGCATCCTCTGAAGCCTTACTACCGGCAATCTTAATCTCAATCTCCCTCGAAGGCCTCTTGAATGTTTTCATCGGACCAGTGATGACCTTAGAAAATTTCTCAGCGATTTCTGGGGACTGGACTAGCGCGTGGATCTCAACGGGAACAACGACTGCGTCCGAACCCTCTCCATATACGAAAGTTCCATTGTCAGTTGGTTTATATTTAGAGATATGTCCTTTAACTTTTTTAATTATGTGCGATATAGCAAATAGAACCTCCACAAGACCGCAGGCATTATTAATTGCAGATATAGCGTCACTGTTTAACGCGTCAATCAATCCGGGCACACAATGGATCACGAATTCCGCAATAAAAGACCCTTCTTTAAATGGACGCACTTTTAAAGTCGTTTTGTCTAAGCTGCCCGACTCTTTAGCGACCTCTTTTATCAGTCCGTCAAATTGGCTCAGGAACTTAGAAAGGTCCTTGGCGTCCAAGCCTTCTTCGGGATCTACATCGACAAAGCGATATACGAGCGACTGATTTGTTGTAGAAGTGTCCATGTTGTCCTCATACCCTTATAAGATCACGGGTCCTATTTCCTGCGACCGAAGCGTTTAATCCGAAAACGATCGAGCGCATAATTAAACGAAATAATAAGAACTAACGTCATCGTATAAATTACGAATTGATATATTTCAGATGGCGGATCAGACAGATAGCCTACAACGACCACTTCCATGACGACAACAGTAAGAAGCGTACATAACCCGATAAACCCCATTCTTCCCACGTCAATGCAAAAGACACTCTGATACTTCAAGAGCAAAAAGGCTGCGACGCCATAGATAGCAAGGAGTGTGATTAAACCTGGTATGAGATTCCAACAAAAGAGGGCAAGAACAACGGGAAACGTCCAAACAGCATTTCCCGCCGCGTCTGAATCCATAAACCTATAGCCTTTATCCCTCATTCCGCTTCTCTCCACGACAAGCTGGAAATAACTCCTCAATATCCATCCTGAAAATGATGCAAAATAGATAATGAATAATCGGTCGACAGACCACAAGGAATTATCCCCAAAAGAAAGCGTAAGGATGCGCGAGGCAACCGGAAGCGCCGCAGAGGTTAAAACTGTGATCAGGACATCGGAGGTTTTAAACTCACCGTCCCCGCTCTCACTGGACTCGTTCACCATCAATCTCCCAACGTAAATAGAACTCGGCATAAGCTCGAGTACCATACCACTTCGCTGCGTATGCAAAATCGCAGGTCTAGGCATTGTTTAACATTAAAAGGGTAAAACCTACGGATGGAAGCCAGATAAGAAGAGACCTACCGATCCTATTTACGGAAAGAATAAGACCGAAACGCAATCTAAGACCACAGAAAGAAGGCAGCCACCATGAAACGAGTAGACGAAGAACCCACGCCGGAAGCGATTGATATCGCCCTCACCCAAGATCCGCATCACCGAAAGAGAGAAATTGAGGACTTTCTAAAGATGCTCATTGCGGTTGAACCTCCGTATACCTTTGTTATTGACGCGCCTTGGGGTTCTGGCAAGACATTCTTTGTAAAGCAAGTAGCGAGAGTCCTGCAAATGGCAAATCCGACTCTCGACCCCGATTTAGAGACACTTAACGCGACACTAGGAGAAACCGCAACGGAACTCCCCGCGACGCCATGTCTGCCCATTTATTTCAACGCGTGGGAGGAGGACCATTTCGACAATCCGATCTTGCCCATATTGGCCTCTATCGCCAACGCTGTAGGCGAAGAGAGCGTCAAGGAAGGAAAGGATTTCGGCAAGGGAATCATTAACGTCCTAGAAGCCGCTGCTTCCCTTATTGGATATAGCGGTGACATCAATGGTGCCATTGATAAGTTCAGTGGCGCCGATTTTCTCGCACGGTACAAAGAAGAAAAAGAGCTCCGTGGCAAAATTGACGAACTCATTAAGAATAATCTACCTGAGGTAGCCAACCGAGCCGTCATCTTTATCGACGAGCTCGACCGCTGCCGACCCGAATTCGCCATAAAGGTGCTCGAGCAGACAAAAAACCTGTTTCAGCAAGAAAATATCGTTGTGGTTTATTCGACAGACATTACTCAGCTGGGCCATTCCCTCCAAGGCGTGTATGGCCCAAAATTCGAAGGCAGAAAATACCTCGAGCGTTTTTACGACAAACGCCTAGAGCTGGATTCGATAAAGCCGGCCGATTACCTTCTGTATAAGGGTGTCAGCGCAAATAACGGCTATACGCAAAGTTATATAAACATAACGAATGAGTTGCTCAGCAATAAACAAGCATCGTTAAGAACTTGCAACAGGCTTGCAGATCCAATAAAGAAACAATTGGATTACATCGATACTCACCAGGAGTTTTGTGGAAACGGCAGAGCAAGACTTTTCCCAAACCTATGTCTACTACCAGCTTTAAATATTCTCGCCTACTACGAGCCTCTCACTTGATACGAAGTCAAAACGAACGCCAATTACAGTGCCGTCTATGAGTTCGCAAAGCACAGCAAGCATTTTATTAAATGCCTCGATATAGTGATTGAAGAAGTGTGGGGTTCAAATAAAGAAGAGCTTCCATATAAGCAAGATATCGAAACCAGGCGCAAACGTTTTGTTGAAGACGTATGCACATTGATATTCATTAACGACTATAGAGATCCGAGAATTGAGGAGCTCAGCAATAGCGAACTTACATACACAAACTTCAATCAAGATTTGTATCGGCGCCTGACGCCACCAGCTGACCATTAGTCCTTAATACACCGTTTAAACTCATTCTCAGTCAGATAACGCTCAGGCATCCAGACCATTGAAATGCATATTACGTTCTTATGTCCTTTACCGGAAAGCATAGAAACGGCGCTCAGCCGCAACTGCATTTCGGGCTTCCTTTAGATGTCTCTTCGCTTTTAGGCGTATATCTTTTAGTTGCTTAACCGGATCAACATCAATCTGATCAATAACATGAGCCATGTCACCATCGACATATGCAACAAAAGAAGAGCCACCTAAGCTGCCAACCGCCCCATCGTGCTGCGAAAGCAGACGTTCCGTATCCCTACGAACTTCACGTATCCTAGGTTCAGCACATTGCAGAAAATGACAGAAGAGTTCAATCACAAGCTTGTTGTATTCCATGTTCGTATAACGAAAACTAAGGAACGGAGAACCAGACGGATCACACTCTTTAATCTTCGAAATAGTCGTATCTAAAAACGCGCGCAGCTTTGCCGAGGTACTGTATTCGCGCATGTCAGCGATTTGGTCAAGATCGAATCGAACCCTGGTAGAGCCTTTTTCTTTCACAAGCGAAACAACGGTTTGACCATGCTGAACGGGATTTCGTATCTCATACATAAACACGTAAAGGCCGCCGCCGTCATACCAAGAAGAAGGCAACTTCCAATAGTCTTTATATAGTTCGTCTTTGGAACCTTTGTCGTATTCACGCATAACGGCTTGCATTCTGTCGATAAGACCTCGGCCAGCTGATACATAATTACAAAAAGCGCCGTTTACAACAATCCTCTCACCAAAACGTCCGCCGGCAAAGCCCTCGGACAAGATGTCAGACCGGTCGCATGGAACCAAACGCCTCAATTCGCTGTAGTTCCATCGAAATTGTTCATAAAGCTGATTGACCTCCCAGAAAGAACGCACGACATCGGAGTACTCTTTCATTTTGATGACAGAATCGCCTTCAAGTAACTCAATCTTTGAAAGTGCATCGCAGCCTTCGGCACTAACCGATTGAATCGGCAACACATGTACTAAGTCCGCCAAAGAAATTCCTCCAAAGAAAGAAATACCGTTCGAGCATTGATCAATAGGCGAAGTTATCTAACCGTTGAAAGCCACCATTCGTAACGCATCATACTAACGTGCCAATGAAGCTTACAATGTAAGGAAGAGCAGCTATCGCAACGTCAACTCCCTTGTCAGACATCCAAGCAAGAACTTTCTGTAAGCGACTTTCCGCTTCCTTCTTAGGCTTGTTCTTGACTGCTTCCAAATCGAGAAGTAGGCACTTTAGCTCTCTTTTAAGGTCGTCGTTCAAAACGTTTTCCGGGATAGATTGGACCTGCTCGGCAACCTGAGTAATAGTCAGCACATTCGTCACACTATTCTGGTTAACAGCGCTAGCCTGAATATTCACAGTGTTCATACTTCCCGACACAGACTCGAGAGCGATTTTAGCCCTGTAATGCCTAAGGTGACCCAGTATAAGCTCCAGATCATCACGCAAATCCTCTTCTTCTGAGCCGAACCCGTAACCACTCAGGCCAACGGCAAAGTTCTTAATATCGACCTCGTAAACCCGAACCATACGATCGACGCAGCGTCGACGATCGTCATCGTTTCCACTGCTAATTAGACGATTGCACTCATCAATATCTTCGTCGACAGATGCGAGAGCGAGAAAAAATGGATCACACTTCAGATTCTTACGCTCAGACTCCATCTGGACAAGGAGTTTTCCCCGAAGCTTCTTCAAATCACCTTTATTATCGTATCTGACCACCTGGCCAGGTACGATCGCCCTACTCTTATCCCTATCAAGCCCCAAAATTAATAACGAATCGGCGCTCGAAAAAACGGCAATGATTTCCTTAACAAGATCACCCGCAGAACGGTCGTCATACGCGCGTAGCGCCTCATCGATTCTCGCAATGTAGTATTCAGCCTGTGTCATGAAATCACTTCCGACCTATTAAACAACCAACTATGCCCAGCCGAATTCCTTCAACGACACCTCAATCATGTGTCTGATGATGTTATTCCCTAGCTCTCTTTGGACGAGCTCTGTTTCGCCTGGCCTCCCGGAGAGATGCATGCAGCTGTTGTATATGGAGCCCAACAGGTGGAATGTCTCTGGCACATCAACGCCATGCTCACTCGCATATCGAAGCCTGTCCTCGGTCCCTGTATTAATTTCCAGAAATCCAGGCTTATCATCTGCCGCCAGCCTCTCATAACCGAGCCTCTCGACAGCCAACCTGATGCCACAGCACACTTCCGATGGAGCAAAGGACTTTCCAGAGAAGTAGTCGCCAAGCTTTGCCTCCATAACACTCCGAAACGATGAAGGCCTCTTCAGCTCATCTTCAATCCCCTGTTTAGCGATGTATTCCAAGACGTTATCAGAGACTGTGTCACACTCAGAGAAATGAAGGTAATGGGAGGAGACCGAATTATAAATATCAGAGAGCTCCTTCTTACACCTATTTCTGTCAACGAGCAGCTTATTCAAACACCCATTTACAGAATCACGACCTGAATTAGGAATGTATGAGGTATGGAAGCTTTTGAAACGAAAACTCTTAAAGAGTCCTGGGTCAAGATGAGTCAAGATGATGACATAGAGGTTCTTCCCGGAATTCTTGAACTGCTTCATCATCTCCAGCAGGAAGTGCTGGGCGACAAGCAGATTGGCATCGTCAAGGTAATCGAAAACCTCATCGATAAGCAATAGAGCGTTTTCTTTCTCACCAAACTTCGCCCTTGCTCGAAATAGTGCAACACACAGCTGGAGTACGTCAATCTCGCCGTTAGAGGCCTCATCCCAATCGGGGAAATCAACGACGAGCTGATGGTTCCTGACTTTAGCCACGACCCCATACCTGGTTCTGTTCAGCAAATGGAGCATCTCATTGATATCATCCTTAATCTTACGGAATCGAAGATATGAACAGGCTTCCTTTATCTCGTTACGCCTCTTCTCGATAAACCTATTGACCTGTATCGCATTCAGGTAGTTCGAGATATCCCCCTTCTCGGGATACCAACGATCAAGGATTTCCTTGATTGAACTCAGTGGCTTTACAAAAGAAATATAACTGAGAACTTCATCCTCACTAATATCCCCGCCCATGCCCGTTTCGAGCGAAATAACGCCCTTGAAGAAATTATTGATTGCTGCAGCGTATCGGGAACCCTCAGTCGTTTTAAAAGCGGCATCGCAGCTGAGTAGCTCGCTAAGGAACTCATAGCTCTTGAATGCCTCGGCAAGGTTATCCATTCTCCCGCGTAAGATCGACGCATATTTCTGTCGCTCCGCAGTGACTGAATAGTTCAAGCGGACAGTGGCTGGCACCTTCTCGTACAGAACGCACTGTTGAACGCTCATCTTCGTTTGACTGAGAACCCTTGGCCCCACCCGGCGGTTCGTCATATTTGCGTACAATCCCGAGCGGACGACCTGCACGTCTACCCTACTCGCAATTTCATTCGAATCAGCATTAGCACTTAATGTCACGTCATCGTCAAAAGTCACGGACAAGGAGGTGTCGTCCCAGTCCTCCCCGTTATAACGATCCGCGTCTGCCAATTTTAGCCGCCTGGTGTTAAGGGATGCAAACGCCGTCGCAAGCGAAGACTTACCCGACCCGTTAGGCGCCACAAGAAAGTTAGGCTTGTTCGGGTAAAAATCGCATGGCACGTCAAGATGGTTAATCCCCTTAACGTGGTTGCACGTAATACCGGTAATCTTCGCCATCGTAAGCCCCTCTCTGCTTTACGACACAGTCCTTTCTGTACGCATAGCAGCAATATTACCGCTGCTCTCAGCGTGCGAGCATAGGCGCCTTTATAAAGAATGGACCGATAGCAGTAAGGCAGCACCGGTGCGATCAGGCAGTAGACGGCCAAGCTCCTTCACGAGAATCTAACTTAACAGATACACTAGACTGAACCCAAGCTGACCAATCGAAAGCGAAGCCGGTTTCTTAAAACTGTCAACGCTTTTGTCATCGAAAATCTACCAGCGGTTGATAGATGCTGTCCACCGATTTCCTCAAAGCAATTAAACTACTTTACTCACAAAAAGTAACGTACAACTATTATCATTGCCTCAAGCGCTGGCTAGATTTCAAATATGAGAGTGTCCGAGAACAGTTAGCTATTAGCCAACAGCCCATCGGATCCCATTCAATAGAAAGCTCGCTGGGCGTTATAAGAGAAAGCCAAGACGGCAACCCAGCAATTGGCCCACTACTAGAAAGGATGGTCATGTACGCAGTTATCACTCGCACACGCTATAGATAAATAGTGGAGGAAAATATGGAAGAAGAAGTCGAGGGTATTCCATATAACCATTAGTTAGCAAACGTTAAAGTTCGTGAATCAGGCCACACAATATGTTTTCAGTTTCAGCTCCAGTCATGAACTGGAGCTATTTTTATCCACCCATTGCTAATTGTTGTTCTTGAATATACCGAAGATTATTGAGCTCAGTTTAGAAACAGCCGACGGCTCCTGAACCTTTAGTCCGATCTCTTTGTTTATTTCATAGCCCCTATCAATTTTTAACTGATAAGTCTGAACCCCACGATCGATCTCACGTTCACGCTCGCCCCATATTTCCATCAGTTTAACAATATGGGTATAGCTGTAATTCCCAACTTCCCTGCCATTGTTCACGGAGCACAAAAAGGGAAAGACGTAATTAACGGCCCTGAAAAAAGGCCGATGAAACGACGGGTATAGAACCTCCTCATTAGCCAACCCACTATTAACCATTAATGACAGCTGTTCCAGATAATTCGATAACTCCGTAAGCGTTTTATTAAAAAGTAAAGCAAACGTTTCGCTATCAATGGAGGCTCGATCGACAGGCGTAAAAATAGTTGGATGTAATTCTGCGAGCTCTGCATACTTACTGGCAGCCTTTTCAAGGTTTTCACTGTTTGCCAAGTAAGATAGCAAACCTTGTTTAACGTTCGAACTTGACGTACCGGCTATGGAGATGAATTCTTTTTCGGAAAACGACTTTAAAGAATGAACCGATAGGCTCATAACGGCTTGAGCATAAATGGAGACTTCGGAAGAGACGAAGCTGAATAGCTTCATCCTGGGCAGAACTTCGGCCCTAAAAGTATCGGCAAAATTAATGGACCATTCAGAGGCTTTTATATAGCTATCGTTACGCATCTGCTTAACAGCAAGCCGATAAGAAGCGATTGCAGCAAAAAGAGCGACAGCAGTCGCAAGATCTGCCAATGCGTTCAAGTCGTTCGACAAAGGTCCAAATAATTCCTGAAGCACAGCGTTTCCCATCAATTAGACGCCTCAACATGAAGCCAATTAATCAACATTGATAAAACGTCATGCACCAGACAATGAACGTAAAATAATTCTACTTTAGTTTTCTCGAACCGTTTACAAACAAAGCCCTTCCATAATCGCAGCAAGAATTAAAGAATGATCGCGTCGGAAATGTTGGCGTAAGGGTGACGCCCCAGCGCCCGTTTAACGAAGAACGGCCCTCGTTCTAGAATCTCAAATCACCACAACAACAGGTTCTGAGAAAGTACGAAGACCGCTGCGGAAATCTTGTTAGACCCGACGCCGGACATACACGCCATGCCCCGTTTCGACGACGGCGACATATTCATGCAGGAGCTGTTTCGCAGACTCACCGAGCAGACGTGAACGCCGTGAGGGACGCCGAGGCAGACCAGCTGTGCGGTGGCGGGGCGAACAGCCGAAACGGGTACCGCGCAGAACCTTTTCCAACTCGAGTTGAATGACCTCGGGGAGAATCAGTCTAGCACCCTTATCCCCCAATCGCCCCATTAAGTGCCCAAGCAATTTCTGGCTCGATTTTTTCTTGCGAGTAAACGCACGATCAACGATTACACAGGTGTCCAGAAAAAATCTCCAACCCTCACAAAGGCCAAAGAGCTTATAACGTTGCCCATTGACGGCATCTAAAATGCTATAAACCAATTCATCCAGCGATGATTCGTTGCAGTATTCCTACAAGCGCAAGTTCGCAGATCCTAAGTAAGTGAAGTCAGCGAACAATGAAACATCACCTATCAACTAGCGACCTTTTTGCGAACAAAACCGCAAATGCTCATGAGCTGACGACGACGCAGAAACACGACTGCAGCAAGAATAGGTACTTGGATTAATTGCATGCCCCATTGCATTGCCAAAAGAGCTTGGAGGATTAAAGCCAGAAGAGTTGCAATCTCAACTTGCCACGAAACCTTAATTCGAGCAATGTAGCGCGTCATCACTACAGTTCTTGTTGACCAAGTAACCAAATATCCTACAACGGTCGCAACGGCAGCGCCAAGGGCCCCTATTATCAGAGTCAAGCCGATGCAGGTCGCAATACCAACGGTAGCCCCCACTACGGTAGTCCAAGAAACTGCCTTTGTTTTACGAGCCGCAGTAAATAAACACCCTTCAAAAAGAGAAAGGCCATTGAGCATAACTCCGACCAACAATAGGGGAACATAACGCCAGGCATCAAAGAAGTCGTTCGAATAGAGAATTCGAGCCAGCGGTATATCCAGCAACATGATGACTGAGCACGCAATGGCAATTGCACCGGAATACAGTTCATAGGTCGTCCCGAGAAAGCCATCAGAATCCTGGGGATCAAACTCCTTAACTGCGGAAATTGCCCATGCATTATAAAAGATAGACTGCAGCGTCGACAAAATCGAAGGGATTTTATAGGCAACTGCGTAAAGACCGTTTGCTGCAGCACCACAAATCAAAGTAACAACGTAACGGTCGCTGACATCATTAATCCACCATGCGATGCTGTTTGCAACGAGAGGAGCACTTAAAGCAATCATAGAGCGCATGAGGCCGGACCGAATATCGACCCCAAAACACTGCCAAACCTTTCCCGCCCAAAACAGATACAGCACAGAAAACAGATAACCAAGCGCCATCGAGAGCATGTAGCCGAGTACGCCCATCTTAAAAACGACAAGCAGCAGAACCGCTGACACGCTCATGATAAGCGTGTTTCCAAGCCCGCTTACAACAAGCGAACGCACGTGGTCTTGCGACTTTACATACATAGTGACCACGTTGGATAGCGCAGAGAGGTAAAACATTCCTACAAGGAATACGCAATAAATCCCATCGACAGGCAAGATGCCGAGAAAATGCAGCGCGGCGACAACCAAAAGCAGGACAGTCCCTCCTGCCGCTACCATACGAAGTCCCACAGAGACAATCTCTTTCGGATCGGCATCCTTACCCAATCCGAACCGCAATACGGCATCCTGGATATTTAACGTAAGTAACGGCACCAGAAGGCTGACAGTGCTGTTCATAAGGTCTACAGTGCCGTAATCCCCGGTCGAAAGAACCGCAGTGTAAAGCGGCAAAAGCAAAAATGAAATTGCCTTTGAGCCGAAAGAGCTAATGGCGAAAAGCCCCGCATTAACCGCGAGCTCTTTATTACGCTTTTTCGCCATACACTAACCTCTCTTAAGAATCTTTTTGGCGATCTCCTTTAAGGGATTCAGCCGCCTCATAGCCTTCCGTTCCTGAGCAACAGGCAAAGCAAATTGATCACTTATGTCTTGGATGTTAGAAGACGGATCGGATAGAGCGTCAATTAGCACATCTCGGAACACAGGCATACGGAAGTTCTTGGTCTGTTGATACTTGTTATAGTCAGAGAAAGGCTGTTCAGAAACAGCTCCAGCTTGCCTGAGATCAGCGATGATCTTCTCGCCACGCTCGGTCGAAGCAAGAAGCATGCTGACGCCCGTCTCATCTTTGGAGAATCGAGGGCCCCAGTAATCTGCCATTCGAAGATCGGCGGCGCTTGTTGCCCTCCACGGGCACTCATAACATGACTGACCGTAGCACTGCCCAGCCTCAAACAAAAGAAAGTAAGGGTCCTCGTGTTGGCTACGACAAGATTCAGAGGAGCCATCGCTCGTATATATATATCTCTCTCTCCAACCTCGGGGTTTGTATCGAAAATTGACATGCAGCCTTTGCGGATCGAGGCCATAACAACGGTTAAGCCAATCCGAATAACGGCTTAGAAGATGACGAGAAGGGACTCCGTGGCAAACAAAGTCAACATAGGTAACATCTTCATGCCCGCTAAAGAGATTACGCGCAGCCTGAATCTGACATGGAGTGCCGAAAACAAACAATTGGCCACCGCAGTCAGCAGCATGCTTGAGCTCATCGCGCACTTCCTCTTGAGTATATTTACTTCCCGCAAGACTAGAGAGTCCCTCGGAATCACCGGGGCTCACCAGCTTACCTACAGCTCCACGGCCGTCTTCGTAGGCACAGCCGAGTACATACGCGCCATCGGAAGAGGCAGCGGCCGCAATCGCCGCTCCAGCGCCACCACTCGAGGAATGCATAAGCTGAGACACGTCTTGCGTTTTAAATGAATACAGCTTTCCTTGCTCCACGGGCAAGGCGTTCTCATGGTGGATTAACGGACATGCTTTACGGCACTTACCACACGAGATACATTTATCCTCGTTAACATTCGCCCTCCAAAAGCCTTCTTCATCAAGCTTCATGGAAATCGCGTCAACCGGACAAGCAACCTCGCAAGCACCACAGCCGCAGCAAAGCGAGCGATTTTTCTTTATGCTGTTTTTGACATTGTCAAAAGAGGGCTCAAGGGCAAGCGCGTTTTTCAACCAATTAAGCGAATGCTCACGTTGAGCCAAAAGCAGATTATTGGGCTCTGTCCATTCAATTTTGTTAATAAGCTCCTCATTCGAAACACCATCGAGAGCAAGCCTTGCCTGGAGACTCATCTTATCAAGAATGTTGTAGATGCGAGAATTCTGGCTACCAGAGGCTCCTCGTTTGAATCTCTCAAATACGCAAAAATCACGGTTGAGATTAATTGAGAAGGCAACGCCATGGAAAGAATCCGTGCATACGTAGCTCGCGTTCGCAATTAGCGATACGAATTCCGCGGGGCCAACAGGATCCGTGATACAGCCTCCCCTCTTAAGATCTCTCTTAAACACAGGAATAATGCGAACCGGCAAGTCGAGCAAAGAAGCCAACTCGTAGACCCTTTTCCAATGGTCTTTGTTATATCCCAGCATATATGCAAGCATATAGGGCTCCGAAGGCGCAACCGCTTCTCCGGTGAGACTATTCCAGTCAGAAGAACTCATCAACAAGGTAGGATCAATTACGGTTTCGACATCCCTCCCCGTAAGCTCAGATACGATTTTACTGCCAGATTCCTCACGCGTAGAAAGCGCATCAAACCTGCTGCAGAGCTTCTTCATGCAACGAGCGACGTCTTCGTCGTCAACCTTAGAATTCCCAACACTAGGTGCATAGGAAACCTTTTTTCGATTATCTGAAACATAATCAAAAAAATAACGAGAGTTGTAAAAAGACGGATTCCAAATCTGATCACTACCACAAACAAAAATATCGTAGTAATCGTTCAATCGCTCAAAATCAGGCTGTATCAAGCACTCAGCTGTAAAGGACAAATGCTCATCAAGAAACGCATCGAATAACTTTTCACGAGATGCTGGGGTATACGACCTATTAAAGACCTTATTAAATGCCTTACTAATTAGCTCGCAGAAATACGGGCCAACGCCTTTATAGTCTGGTCTATTTATGCACTTACCGACAGGGATATAATTTACAACATCAACGTCTTTTCCAAGCTCGCTTAATAAATGATACAAAGCGGTTACCTGTAACGCCGTTCCATAGTTATGATACGAAAACCAAGTCGAAAGTGCGACTTTGTCCTTTGGTAACATACAAAACAATCCAATCTAAGAGTAAACGTGTGAAAAAGAAGATGAGTACAACCTATAAAGGGATTGAGCTGAGGAGGCACTTTGGAAGAGTCCTCCCTAACCATCAACCCAATCAAACGTTATTTACTATATTTGACAACATAAGTAGAAAACGATTGCTGAAACCCGTGATACACATCATATGAAGCGACACCCCGAAAACTTTTAATAATGTCGCAAAATCCCAGTCAACGAGGACGAATACTCTCCCAGTTCTTCCTCCCAATTCGGCATACGGAAGCCGTCGGGCTCGAACTTGGACAGGTCGAGCGCAGAATGGACCGAGCGCAGTGCGATGAGACCGGCTGCACTGGAATATTTAACCAATTCAGATGATTTACAGAGAAAGCAGATCTCACCGTTGCTGCATCTTGGGCGTGCGCCGGGGCAAAATTGGGTCGCGAATAATGACAGACAATAAGCCCAAGATCATTTAAGACAGCCAAGTCACCAGGCGTCTCATAGTCTCCAGCCAAAAGGTAGTCGTCGACATCAAGGAACATAATCCAATCGCCACGAGCGGCGGCGAAACCAGCGTTTCGCGCAGCAGGCCAACCGGAATGGTTTTTGTGTAATAAACTAACTCCCTCATCTTCCACGAATGACCGAGCGACAATATCGACTGAATTGTTGGTCGAACTATCATCCACAACAATAGCCCGAAGTAGCGACTGGCCGATTTTCAAGGCACCAGAAAAGCTTTGAGCAATAACTCTCTCCGATTGAAAAGCAGAAATGATGGTGCCAATCGAGTCCAATCCAACTTGACCGCGAATCATCCCATCAAATATTTTATTTGGCATAATCCCACCTATCAGCAAAATAGCTAATTTGACTTACATGAGCAGCGCACACAGATTGATATCTATTGGGCTATTTCTTTAAGTTGCTGGTTAAAACATCAGTCAAACCAGTAAATCAAAAACAGAAAATCCACTCTGAGATACTTAGCCGATGCAAGTCCGCTCCGGAAATTCAAAAAGGGGCCTGCCTAGAAACAAGTTCACATAGCAAATAGCAAAAGTAAAAATATGTACCTCAGAAAAACCAAGTACCAGCATGATAATCAAAGCCGGTAAAACTCTTCCTGAATCATAGCCTCGCCATCTTGCGCATTTCCATACTGCCCAAACGAACCATAGAGAGAAAGCAATACCGAGAACAAATAAACCTGATGCATAAGCACAGTCAAGAGTTGTGTAATAGTACGTCCAGCCGTTGACGCCAATACTCGTTGATTCAATAAACTTATTGCCGAACAGCGATAAACCCTGATTAACATAACAGGCGTGCCATAGGGATATTCTGCCCGTTAATAAGCCGCCCAAAGAACTGGTATAAAGAGGTCCCGAAACCAAATAAACGATAAGAAAAGCGCCCAGCGGGAGTAACCCAACTAGTATTCTCGCTTGAGCAGTATCAAATAGTCGAAAGAGTCTCTGTATGACTGAAAGTACAACTAGCAAACATATTAATATCGAAGAAGTTTTCGAGTCCGATAAAGCAAAAACGAACAACGCAATCAGGAGGATTAGGAAATAGTGGATAAATCCAATTCGATTTTGATACAAATATACAAAAGCACTACAGGACATTAAAACCATAGCGCCAAACATATTTGGGTGTGAAAAATAAAAGGACCAACGTTTTTTCAAAATTAGACCGCTGTCGGACAAGCGAGAAAAATACTTAATACCCTGAGGGTCACAAACCATCTGAATGGCAAACATAGTAATTAAAAACAGCATCAAAGCCACGGAGAGAAATAGCCAGTATCGAACTACACAATCTATATCAGTTATCGAAGCCGTTGAAAGAACGGCTAAAATAACAACAAAAGATGCAGTCTCGCCGGACACTAAATAACTAATGAAACCAATACTGACAGACAAAACAATCAGAGCTATATGCTTGCTGTATAGATCAAGCTTAGAAACACAATGAAGTAGAAGAAAAGCGCTGGCGATTAATAGTAGACTTTTATCCAGAGCATCGGGAAGTTCCACGAGCGTTGTTATTGAGAGGACAGAGCGCAAATATAGAACACTGAAACCAATTACATACAAAGCTGGTAACTTCAGAAATGAATGCATTACCGCACTGTCGTTATTCATTTCTGGTTTAGATTCGCTATTAATCTGGCTACAATTTGAACAACAGTTTTTTATCTGAGTTGTTATGACCATCATTCACCTCCTATTTGTCGGCTGTTTCACGTTATTCTTCGTCAGCTTAATCAAGTTATCCGTACCGGAAATCAAGCCGTTATGCTTAATCTCGGCGATCGTCCTACCTACTATCTGTGCAGCTCGTCTACCAATAAAAGGCGATAATAGGCGGACAATTTTTCCCTTAGTCCTAAATTTAGGTTCAGCCCAAGAAGCAGAATAGTGATGCACACTGTAGGTATCATTTTTTATGTGATACCCGCCAAATCCATATACCGGATTAAATGCAGAGGAAGGAAGCAAAGTCCATTCGCCAACGTTCTGCCCTCGATTCTCGCGTACAAACCCATGAGCCTCGAGAACGCGAGTAAACATCTGATTAACGGTATGATCATTTAGAAAACCTGGGTCGTCACTGAATTGTGTGGAGTCATACGCATCAAGTACTTCCGCAAGCAAAGGGTTATGACGCGGTGCGGCAACTATCAACCCTGTATTCACCGTTTTTGACAATTCTTCAATTGCCGAAAACGGTGAAAATGTTTCACAGAGCGAAGTTATATCACGAACAAGTTCGCTCCCCAGGTCCATGTAGACCCCACCGAAGTTATAAACGGCCCAGAAGCGCACATAATCTGCTACATACGCATATTTACCGGCAGCATAGGCCGCCTTAGTCCACGGCGTTGACTCGATATCGAACAACCGCTCATCGCAACGTGTGATGCAATAGCCAGGTGCATATCTTTCCCATGAGAGAAGACATTTCTGAGCAGTCGCAGAAAGCTCCCCATCACCAAACCAACAGTAGTAAATCGTTTTAGGCGTTCTCTCGACCACTAATCCACCAACTCCTTGTAGAGTTGAACAATCGCATCTACATTTCTCTTAACGTTAAATCTTCCCGAAATAGTCGACCTGCCGGCGCGACCGATGCTCAAACGAAGGTCCTCAGAACCCATCAACGTGCACAACAGCCCTGATAGCTTTGATTCATCATCGACAGGCATAAGGTAGCCATTTACTCCATCCCTGATGACCTGTGGAATACCTCCAACCGAAGTTGCAATCGTCGGAATACCTCGAGCCATTGCTTCGAGCACGCTCATAGGCATGCCTTCGTTTTTCGAGGGCAGACAGTACACAGCAGCGCGCTCGAAAAGGGCCTCACGCTCGTCGCCCGTGACCCAGCCGAGGAACTCGCATCGGTCGGCAATATCGAGCTCCGCAGCGAGCTGTTTATTCTTCTCGACCTCACCATCTCCACCGAACACGATTTTCGTGTCCGGAAAACACGACAGGACATCCCTTGACGCGCGCAAGAGCACATCGGGGCTCTTGCGCGCGTCAAGGCGTCCTAAAAACAGGACGTCATGACGCGAACAAGGTGAGCATGGCTTCGCCGTCACTTTAACGCCGTTATGGACGACATCGATTTTCCCCGAATCGCAAACGTTTTCAGCGAAGTAATCGCGCCACTCCTCCGAGAGCACAACGACGCGATCCGCTATGCCGAAGGTCTCCCTTACATCGCGGCGGTAGGCGTCATCGCTCTCTTCGAAGGCCTTCTTGAACTCACCGTCATGATCGTGCAAGATCACGCGTTTGCCTGCCTTATGGGCCATGCGCGCCATGATTGACTTGCGCCTGTAGGAGCCACGCGCGCTGATGTGCAGGTGAACGATGTCGTAGGAAGGCATGGCCATCGCGTATCGAGCAAGAGCCCGGGCGAAGGCGAAGGATTTAGCGAGCTTAGAGCAGCCGACCCCTGTCCCCAAGTAGTCGAAGCCGTCACACGCCTCGGGAAGACCCCCATCCAGATAGCCCTGTACGACGGAAACAATTCCGCCGTGCAAAGAAAGGTCGGGGCCGACCATTAGAACTTTCGCGTGTACTATATTTTTAGATGAAACCATCGTTATCCTTTAAGCCGCGAACCTAAGCAGCGAGCGGGAACCCCCCCCCAAATTGAATACTCAGGCTCCACATCTTTGGTCACCACAGCGCCTGCAGCAATTACGCAGTGATTAGAGATGTTGACGCCCTTGAGAATCGTCACTCCGCTACCCATCCACACGTCATTGCCGATAACGACATCTTGGTCATTATCGGGGAGCTTGTCCTCATCGGTTAGTTCCATCATGGGGCGATCGAGGATGTCGGTGCGGTGATCGCCGGTGATAACAGTAAGGTTGGGTCCGCTCATGACATAGTCGCCGATGCGAATTTTCGCTCGGGTCGTGAGCAGCGTCGTTCCAGGACCTAGGTACACGTCATGGCCCATGTAGATATTGCCGGCTCCGGCGATCTCGCTGCGGCGGCCGAGAGTTACATTCTCGCCGCATGCAGCAAAGGAGCGGCGCAACGAGGGCATTAGAAGAAGCTTGTTATAGGCACGTGAGACACCGTCGAGAATCTTGTAGACGAGACCCATGGCTAAGCCTTCCTCCACACCATCTTGTCCACGACGCCGGTGTAGCTCTGGATGATCTTGACCACCTTGGTGGACACGGTCTCGTCGGCGTAGTCGGGCACGGGGGCCTCGGGCAGCGACCCCTCGGCGTCGAGCTCGACGGCGGTGCGGACGGCCTGGAGCAGGCCGCGCTCGCTGATGCCGGCCAGCGTGAAGCACGCCTTGTCAAGCGCCTCCGGGCGCTCGGTGGAGGTGCGGATGCACACCGCCGGGAACGGGCGGCCGACGCTCGCGAAGAAGCTGGACTCCTCGGGAAGCGTGCCGGAGTCGGACACCACGGCGAAGGCGTTCATCTGCAGGCAGTTGTAGTCGTGGAAGCCCATGGGCTCGTGCATGCGCACGCGCGGGTCGAGCCTAAAGCCGGTGGCCTCCAGGCGCTTGCGGGAGCGCGGGTGGCAGGAGTACAGGATCGGCATGTCGTATTTCTCCGCGAGCGCGTTGATGGCGGTGAACAGGCTCGTGAAGTTCGTCTCAGTGTCGATGTTCTCCTCGCGGTGGGCCGAGAGCAGCATGTAGCGCTTGGGCTCAAGGCCGAGCTCGGTAAGGACGTCCGACGCCTCGATCTTGTCCAGGTTGGCGCGCAGGACCTCCGCCATGGGCGAGCCGGTGACGTAGGTGCGCTCGGGGGCGCAGCCGGTGTCCTTGAGGTAGCGGCGAGCGTGCTCGGAGTAGGCCAGGTTGACGTCGGAGATGACGTCGACGATGCGGCGGTTGGTCTCCTCGGGCAGGCACTCGTCCTTGCAGCGGTTGCCCGCCTCCATGTGGAAGATGGGGATGTGTAAGCGCTTGGCCGCGATGGCGGACAGGCAGCTGTTGGTGTCACCCAGAATCAGCAACGCGTCTGGCTCCACCTGGACCATGAGCCTGTAGCTTGCGGCGATGATGTTGCCCACGGTCTCGCCCAAGTCGGCGCCCACGGCGTCCAGGTAGACGTCCGGGTCGTCCAGCGACAGGTCGCGAAAGAAGATGCCATTGAGCGTGTAGTCGTAGTTCTGCCCGGTGTGCGCCAGCAGGCAGTCGAAGTGGCGGCGGCACTTCTTGATGACCTCGGACAGGCGGATGACCTCGGGGCGCGTGCCCACAATGATCAGCAGTTTCAAGCGACCATCGTCCTCGAATGCGATATCGGAATAGTCCTTGCCCATGCGGCTAGACCTCCTCGTAGTAAGTGTCGGGGTTCTCGGGGTCGAAGGGCTCGTTTGCCCACATGACCGTCACGAGGTCCTCGGCGTCGGACAGGTTGGTTATGGAGTGCGTGTAGCCCGGGATCATCTCCACGGCGCGCATGTCAGACCCAGAAACTATGTACTCGTCGACGGGGAACGGGTCCCCCTCGGAGTCCTCCCCCACCTTCCTGAGCTTGATGGAGGCGGTGCCGGAGACCACCAGGAACCTCTCCCACTTGCTCATGTGCCAGTGGTTGCCCTTGGTGATGCCGGGCCTGGACACGTTGACCGAGACCTGGCCGCGCTCGGGCGTGCGCAGGAACTCCGTGAACGAGCCGCGGCCGTCGGTGTTGGGCCTGAGGCCGTAGGCGAAGTTCCCCGGCTCGTAGTAGGACAGGAACGTGCTCCAGAGCTTCTTGGAGAAGGAGCCCTCCGAAAGGTCGGGCACCGCGAGCGTCTCGCGGCTGTCGCGGAAGCTGTCGAGCAGGTAGACGATCTCGCCCAGGGTCTTAACGTCGGTCTTAGGGACGTAGCAGAACTCGTCACCCTCTACCCTCTCGAGGCCCACGTAACCGCAGCGGTGCTCCTCGCCCAAAAGGGCGCCCAGCATCTCGCCGACGAGGTCGTCGATGTAGAGGAGCTCGAGCTCCACGGAGGGGTCGTTCACGGTGTAGGGGCGGCCGTTCGCGATGGCGTCGCAGAAGGTGGCCACGGCGGAGTTGTAGCGCGGGCGGCACCACTTGCCGTAGAGGTTCGGGAAACGGTAGATGAGCACCGGGGCGCCGGTGCGCTCCGAGTACTCCCGGAACAGCCCCTCCCCCGCGAGCTTCGACTCGCCGTAGACCGAGCCCTCGAAGCGTCCCGACAGGCTCGCCTGCGCGGAGCTGGAGAGCATGACGGGGCACGTGTTGCCGTGGCGCTCGAGCGTCTCCAGCAGCGTGGACGCGAACCCGAAGTTGCCCTCCATGAACTCCGCCTGGTCCTCGGGGCGGTTGACGCCCGCCAGGTTGAAGACGAAGTCGGCGCGGGAGCAATACCCGTCGAGCTCCTCGGGTCTGGAGTCGATGTCGTACTCCATGACCTCGAGGGGAAGGAGTTGCTGATACTTGGCTCGGCGGTCCTTGCCGTCGCGGACGTTCTTCAGCGCGCAGCAGAGGTTCCTCCCGACGAAGCCCCTGGCGCCGGTGACGAGTACGCGCACCCTACTGCACCGCCTCGTGCTCGCGGCCCTCGAGCGCCAGCTGCACGTACTCGGCGGTCTTGATCTTGGCGATGGTGCCCTCCACGTCGAGCCTCTCGGTGTTGTGGGAGGTGTAGGACTCGTCGGCCTGGGTCTCCACCTCGCCGTCGACGACGAACTTGTCGTAGTTCAGGTCGCGCGAGTCGCAGGCCACGCGGTAGTAGCCGCCCATGTCCTCGGCGCGCAGGCGCTCCTCGCGGGTCATGAGGGTCTCGAACAGCTTCTCGCCGTGGCGGGTGCCGATGACCTGGGTGCCCACGCGGCCGAAGACCTCCTGGACCGCCTCGGCGAGGTCGCCGATCGTGGAGGCAGGCGCCTTCTGGATGAACAGGTCGCCGGGGTTGGCGTGCTCGAAGGCGAACTGCACCAGGTCGACCGCCTCGTCAAGGTTCATCAGGAATCGGGTCATGTTGGGGTCGGTGACCGTCAGCGGCTCGCCCTTGCGGATGCGGTCGATGAACAGCGGGATGACGCTGCCGCGCGAGCACATGACGTTGCCGTAGCGGGTGCAGCAGATGGTGGTGCGGCCGGCGCCGTTGCGGGCGTTGGCGTAGATGATGGACTCCATCATGGCCTTGGACTTGCCCATGGCGTTGATGGGGTAGGCCGCCTTGTCGGTGGACAGGCACACGACGCGGTCCACGCCCTCGTCGATGGCGGCGTGCAGGACGTTGTCCGTGCCGATGACGTTGGTGCGGACGGCCTCCATGGGGAAGAACTCGCAGGAGGGCACCTGCTTGAGGGCGGCGGCGTGGAAGATGTAGTCCACGCCGTGCATGGCGTCGCGCACGCTCTGGGCGTTGCGGACGTCGCCGATGAAGAAGCGCACCTTGGAGGCGAGCTCGGGCGACTTCTCCTGCAGGCGGTGGCGCATGTCGTCCTGCTTCTTCTCGTCGCGGGAGAAGATGCGGATCTCGGCCAGGTCGGTGTCCATGAAGTGCTTGAGCACGGTGTTGCCGAACGAGCCGGTGCCGCCCGTGATCATGAGGGTCTTGTCTTTGAATGCGGTCGTGGATTTCATCTACTTGCCTTCCTTGCGTTTTGCGCCCGTGAACTGGTAAAAGAGAAACTTAGTGTTAGTAATGAGGTATCGCTTGAAAAGCCGTTTCGGCTCTTGGATAAGTCTGTATAGCCATTCGAGGCTCAAGTCCTGCATCCAGATTGGTGCCTCCGGCACCACTCCGGCGAGGACATTGAAGGCTCCCCCGACACCGATCATTATTGGCTGAGGGCCACCTTTAAGCTCATGCATGAGGACTTCCTGGCGAGGCGCACCCAGCGCAATCCATGCGAAGTCTGCACCCGAATCAGCGATACGTCGCGAAAGGTCTCGCTTCTCGCTGTCGGAGAGCGGTCGGAAGACCGAAGGCTCCATACCAGCGATTTCCAGGCCCGGATATTCCTTTTGAAGTGAATTCTTGAGAGCGTCGAGATTCTTCTGCTCGTTACCATAGAAGTAATGGCTCCATCCTTGCTGCAAGGAAATGTTGAATATCTCTCGCATTAGATCGGGTCCAGTTACACGCCCCATTGACTCTATTGTTTTACGTCCGACAACAGATAAAGGCTTGCCGTCGGGAACGGACATGAGGGAGTCTGCTTGGCAGGCCCAATAGGAAGGGTCGTCATGAGCCATAACCGACGTGTGAGCATTGGATACGCAAATATACTCGCCATGTAGCTCATCTATATGGCGAGTGAGAAACTCGACGCACTCAGACATATTGGTTCCCGTGATCGGAACATCGATCACGGGAACACGCTTGAGCTCAACGAATTTTGAATAGTCCCGAAGCATTAGCACGCACCCTTGCCGGTGATGACCTCGATCACCGTGAGGACCACGATCTTGAGATCCGTGATGACGCCGCGCTTGGCGATGTACTCCAGGTCGCGCTGGACCATTCCGTCGAAACCCGTTGAATTTCGATCGGTCACCTGCCACCAGCCGGTGATGCCGGGCTTCACCGCAAGGCGCTGCAGGTCGTACTCGGTGTACTCCGCCACCTCGTTCGGCAGCGGCGGACGTGGACCGACGACGGACATCTGGCCAAAGAACACGTTGAGGAACTGCGGGAACTCGTCGATGGAGTGCTTGCGGATGAACCTGCCGATCTTGGTGACGCGGGGGTCCTCCCTCATCTTGAACATGGCGCCGGCGATCTCGTTCTGCCCCTTGAGCTCGGCGAGGCGCTCGTCGGCGTCCTTGTACATGGAGCGGAACTTCCACATGCGGAAGGTGGTCAGGCTACCGTCGGGGCGGGTCTGTCCCACGCGGATCTGGCTGTAGAAGGGGCTGCCCTCGCTCTCCAGGCGGATGAGTGCCGCGAGCACAAGGCCGGGAATCGCGATGACCACGAGCACAACACCGCTGAACACAATGTCGAACGCGCGCTTAACGGTGCGGTAGGCTAGGCGCGAACGATCCCAGTCCATGATGGATTGCATGGCCTTGTTGCGGCCGACGCCCTCACGCCGGTCCATGGCCTGAGCAATCAGCGCCGCCCCTACGGGCGCATTGCTCTCTGTCACTTCTTTATTAGCAGTCACGATAAAACTTACGTCCCTGTCCCCAGGAACCCCCCCCCCGTCCATGAATTCAAAAAACGAATGATTTGCCGGTGCAACGTCTCCCTTACGTTTTGCTGGGCACGTCGAGCGGAAGTAACTCCCTAAATGCGGAGTCGCCTTCGCCCACGTCCACCAGGCACCAGCGTTTATGACGGTCGATCTTCTTTACACGGGCCTCTTGCCCCACCAAGGGCCCCTGCTCTATATGCAGCACGCCGTCTTCTATGCGCGCAACGCTGTTGCGCACCACGCCGTCGTCGTCCAGAACGCTGCGGTACCAATCCTGAGCATCGTCCGGCATGGGCATGTACGCCCGCTCCCTACTGCCGGCGATGCGGCAGCCAAAGCTCAACTGGGCCAGTGCCCTATCGAGCGCAGCGGCATCGTGCGTGGCGACGAAGAAGTATTCCTTGTACATGGGTTTGGTTTGGAGCGACCAGGCGCCGTCCCGCTTAAACCAGAACTCCTTTTGCATCACAAAAGCGTCCTGCATAAGGTTGTGTGGAATAATGCAGCGGACCTTTTCGCAGATCTCGCGCTCTTTTCCATTGGGGGTGTGGACCAGATACCAGCGGACGCGGCCGTGCTGGCTGTTGGTGGTGGCGCCGTTAAATGCGCCCGGCAGCTGCTCTTGGCGCCGTGCCGTCTGTTCCATGTTCTCGCCCCCTCTTTTTGCTTTGCGATTCACGCAAATGCAGGGGCGTTTAGAACAGGCTTCTCGCTCGCAGCTAGGCGCAGTCGCAAAAGTACAGGTTTTTGTAGAGGGGTATGGAGATGTATCTACCGGCAGTGCATTTTGCGTAATCTGGACAAACGCTGATTAATTGCTCGTATAATGTCGTTTGTCGAAAGATACAAAAACCTGTACCTTTTTGTGCAACAAAAAAAGGCCGCTCAACCAGCGGCTTTTCTTATTTCGGCATGAAAAAGGCGGCCGCCCTTTGTGGACAGTCGCCTTTGTTAATTGTTGTGAAGTTTGCCTTAGGCGCGGGTCTTGATCTCCTCGAGTACCTTGGCCACAAACTCGTCAACGCTCATCTGAACGGTCTCGTTGGAACGATCGCGGACGGAGATGTTGCCGGCCTCGACCTCCTTCTCGCCCAGGATGAGCATGTAGGGCACGCGGTCGATGCTGCGGGCCTCGCGGATCTTGTAGCCGATCTTCTCGTCGCGGTCGTCGCAGACCACGCGGATGCCGGCCTCCTCCAGCTTGGCGCACACCTCGTGGGCGTAGTCACGGCTCTTCTCGGAAACCGGAAGTGCCTTGACCTGAACGGGAGCCAGCCAGGTGGGGAACTTGCCCGCAAAGTGCTCAATCAGAATGCCGATGAAGCGCTCGATGGAGCCAAAGCACACGCGGTGCAGCATAATGGGGCGCTTCTTGGTGCCGTCGGCGTCCACGTACTCCAGGTCAAAGTTGAGCGGCATCTGGAAGTCGAGCTGGACGGTGCCGCACTGCCAGGTACGACCGAGCGAGTCCTCCAGGTGGAAGTCGATCTTGGGGCCGTAGAAGGCGCCGTCGCCCTCGTTGACCTCGTAGTCCATGCCCAGCTTCTCCAGAGCGGTGCGCAGGCCCTCCTCGGCGCGAGCCCAATCCTCGTCCGA
This sequence comes from Collinsella sp. TF06-26, assembly GCF_002232035.1. Lineage (GTDB taxonomy): Bacteria > Actinomycetota > Coriobacteriia > Coriobacteriales > Coriobacteriaceae > Collinsella. The sequence goes on along the minus strand of NZ_NKXR01000001.1, from coordinate 138,869 downwards.
ACCCATGGAGTCCTCGGGGCGGGTGGAAAGCTCAACGTGGTACTTAAAGCCAAACTTCTGGTACACGGAGTCGATGAGGTTGACCACGCCCACGATCTCGTCGGTCAGCTGGTCGGGACGCACAAACAGGTGGGCGTCGTCCTGGTTAAAGCAGCGCACGCGGAACAGGCCGTGCAGGGCGCCGCGCAGCTCGTGGCGGTGCACCAGGCCAATCTCGCCGGCGCGGATGGGCAGCTCGCGGTAGGAGTGCGGCTTGGAGGCGTACACCAGCACGCCGCCCGGGCAGTTCATGGGCTTAATGCAGTACTCTTCGTCGTCGATGACGGTGGAGTACATGTTGTCCTTGTAGTGGTCCCAGTGGCCCGAGGTCTTCCACAGCTGCTTGTTCATGATAAGCGGCGTGGAGATCTCCACGTAACCGGCCTTGTGGTGGATCTCGCGCCAGTAGTCCAGCAGCGTGTTCTTAAGAATCATGCCATTAGGCAGGAAGAACGGGAAGCCGGGGGCCTCGTCGCGCATCATAAAGAGGTCCATCTCGCGGCCGATCTTGCGGTGGTCGCGCTTCTTGGCCTCCTCCAGCATGTGCATGTGCTCGTCGAGCTCTTCCTTGGTGGCAAAGGCGACGCCGTTGATGCGGGTGAGCATCTTGTTGTCCTTGTCGCCCTTCCAGTAAGCGCCCGAGACGCCAGTGAGCTTAAAGGCCTTCAGCGCCTTGGTGTAGCAGATGTGGGGGCCGACGCACATGTCGATGTAGTCGCCCTGCTGGTAGAAGGTGATACGGGCGTCGTCGTCCAGGTCGCCGATGTGCTCGACCTTGTACTTCTCGCCGCGCTCCTCCATAAGGGCGATGGCCTCGGCGCGGGGCTTCTCGTACACGGAAAACTTGAGGTTCTCCTTGACGATCTTCTTCATCTCGGCCTCGATCGCGGGGAAGTCGTCCTCGCTGATCTTGACGCCCTCGGGCAGGTCGACGTCGTAGTAGAAGCCGTTGTCGGTCGCGGGACCGTAGGCAAAGTCGGCCTGGGGGTACAGACGCTTGATGGCCTGCGCCATGATGTGCGCGGCAGAGTGGCGGATGACGTGCGTGACCTCGTCCTGCGGGAGCTCGGCCACCGAACCGTCATTGTAGAGTGCCTTCATGGGTATGTTTTCTCCTCTCGGATGCCTGATGCAAGTGCGTGCGATGCGCTCGGCGTTTTAACTTGCATCATTATAGGCAGGTTGCCTTGGTATACAAGCGCCCGCCGCACCTTAATGGCACGGCGGGCGATTTTCTACGCATGCTTCATCGTGTGGGGTGGGGTGTGGGGCGCGCGTGGCTTGCGGCGTGCCCGTGGCTTGCGTCCGGCCCGGCGATGGATGCGTTACTGGATGCGAGTTCGGCAGTAGGGGCAGACCTTCCAGTGCGCATCGAGCGGGCGATGGCAGCTGGGGCAGACGTTACGAACCTGGGTGTCGCACACCGGGCAGACCACAAAGTCCTTCTCGATGGGCGCGCCGCACTGCGGGCAGGTGCCGTACTGGGCAAGCTGGCGCTCGCGCAGGGCCATGTCAAGCTCCTGCTCCTCGCGGTCGGCCGCGTAGGAGTGCGGACGCAGGACCAGGTAGGCGATGAGGCCCACAAACGGGATGAGGGCGATGATGCCCCATGCCACGTAGGCGCTGGCGCCGCGGCGGCGAGCGTCGATGAACACATAGACGACCGACAGCACGTACAGGGCGATGATAAAGCCCACGAAGGCATAGATGACGCCCATAAGCTGCGGCGACATGAGCTCGTTGATGTATTTGGACATTGAGGTGTACCTTTCGGATTATTTATAGTCCGGTTTAGTGTAACACGGGGGTCGTTCGAGCGGGACCCTGGTGGGGCCCGGCGGCCACCGTGGACACAAACATCTCAATCTGTAACAGTTACTCGGCAAATAAGGGTCTAGGTGTTACAGATCGAGACACAGGGGTCCCTCCCCGACTTCAATCTCGATCTGTAACATCTTGAGCCCCAAAACCCCTCTTACTGTTACAGATCGAGACATTCAAAATCCGTCGGAAGGTTTGTCTTGATCTGTAACATCTACAACCCAAATCCTCTGCTAACTGTTACAGATTGAGACGAACGGTTGCCGTAGTTGTTGGCAGACGAGGTTGTCGACGTTGCCGAGTCTCCCCTCGCCTGCCGTTGGCGGGTGTTGCGGGGCTGTTCGCCGCATTGCCGCCGCACTGGGGATGTGCAGGCCGTAGGATAGTCTTATTGACAGCCTGTCAACTCATCTGGGAGGCACTGTGACAGAAACGTTTGATATCGCGGTTGTGGGCGCGGGCATCACCGGGTGTGCCATTGCGCGGCAACTCGCGCGCTATGACCTGACCATTTGCGTGGTCGAGGCGGCCAACGATGTCGCCCTAGGCGCATCGAAGGCCAACGGCGGCCTGGTACACGCCGGCTACGATCCGGCGCCGGGCACCGTAAAGGCGCAGGTCAACGCCCGCGGCTGCGAGCTATATGGCACGTGGGCCCAGGAGCTCGGCTTTTTGTTTTGCCGCACCGGTTCGATGGTGCTGGGGTTTAACGACGAAGACCGCGCACACCTGGAGAAGCTGCGCCAGAATGGCGTGGCCAACGGCGTGCCCGAACTGTCGATTATCGGCCCCGAGCGCATCCGCGAGCTGGAACCACGCGCGAGTGCCGAGGCGACGTGCGCGCTGTGGTGTCCCTCCACTGGCTTTGTGGATCCGTTTGAGGTCGCCATCGCTGCGCTGGAGAACGCCGTGGCCAACGGCGTGACGTTTATTCGGTCGGCTCCGGTGGAAGCAATTGAGGTTGCCGGCGGCGAGGCTACCGACGGGGCTGCGCGCTTTACGCTGGTGACGCCTGTCGGCGATGTGCGCTGCCGCTATCTGATCAACGCCGCGGGCAACGGTGCAGCGGACATCTCGCATATGGCGGGCGCCGAGGAGTTCCAGATGGTCTGGCGCCAGGGCAACATCGTGGTGCTGGACAAGGAGCCGCGCGCGCTCATGCCGCTCTACCCCGTGCCCACGCCAGTGTCCAAGGGCGTAATCGTCACGGGCACGGTCCACGGCAACACCGTGATCACCGCGACGGCTGCCGTGCGCGAGCCGGGCGACACGCAGACCTACGCAAGCGATGTGAACGCGCTGCTGACGGGAGCACGCAAGCTGGTGCCCGATCTGGACACGCGCCGCGTGGTGCGCGCGTTTGCCGGCGGGCGTCCGGTCATTCAGGGAACAAACGACTTCTTTATTGGGCAGTCCGCCGTGGTGCCAGGCCTGTTCCAGGCGGCGGGCATTCAGTCGCCAGGCGTGGCGAGCGCGCCGGCCATTGCCGAGCGCATGGAGCACGTGATGCGCGAGGCGGGCGTTGCTTTGCGCGAACGGGCCGATTGGGATCCGATTCGACACGCGCCGGACGACTTCGACCGTACGCCGCTTGCACGCAAGGAGGAGCTCATTGAGTCCGACCCTGCATGGGGGCAGATCGTCTGCCGCTGCGAGACAGTGCCCGAGGCCGAGATCGTGGCCGCGATTCGACGCCGCCCGGGTGCGGTTTCGGTCGAGGGCGTCAAGCGGCGCTGCCGTGCGGGCATGGGTCGGTGCCAGAGCGGCTTTTGCCAGAGCCGCGTGGTTGCGATCCTTGCCCGCGAGCTGGGCTGCGACCCCAGCGAAGTGCTGTTGGAAGATGCTGGATCTTGGCTGGTCGAGGGACCACTGAAGGGGGTGCGCTAGAATGGCGACGTTTGATATGCGCAACAAACGCGCAGAGGCCGGAACCATAGCGTCGGTAGCAACGCAGGCCTTCGACGTGGTCGTCATCGGAGGAGGCCCCGCCGGCATGGCTGCAGCGCTGGCCGCGCATAAGGCCGGAGCACGCGTGGCCATCGTGGAGCGCGAACAGCACCTGGGCGGAATCCTCCGCCAGTGCATCCACCCCGGCTTTGGCCTGTCGCACTTTAAACAGGAGCTCACCGGTCCCGAGTACGCGCAGCGCTTTATCGACCAGGTGCACGCAACCGACATTGCGCTGTTCTTGGGCAGCATGGTGCTTGGGATTGATTCAGGCGAGCCTGCAGAAGACACCGAGGTCCATACCGTCACGCTCATGAGCCCCGCCGGCATGTTGCAGCTCACCGGGCGCGCGGTCGTCCTTGCCATGGGTTGCCGTGAGCGCACCCGCAGCGAGATCAAGATCCCCGGCAGTCGTCCCGCCGGTGTGTTTACGGCGGGCCTGGCGCAGCGATACATCAATATCGAAAACCTTAAACCCGGCTCGCGCGCCGTCATTTTGGGCTCGGGTGACATCGGGCTGATCATGGCGCGCCGTTGCACGCTCGAGGGGATTTCGGTCGAGGGCGTGTACGAGCTCATGCCGTACGCCAACGGCCTGCGCCGCAACGTCAAGAACTGCCTGGACGACTTTGGCATTCCGCTGCATCTGTCGACCACGGTCACGCGCGTGATTGGACACGATCGCGTGGAGGCTGTCGAGGTGAGCCAAGTCGACGAGCATCTTGCACCCATTCCCGGGACCGAGCGCATCGTTCCGTGCGACACACTGCTGCTTTCGGTGGGGCTGATTCCCGAGAACGAGCTTTCGGTTGCCGCAGGCGTGGAGCTGGACCCACGTACGCGCGGCGCCGTGGTGGACCAGAGCTTGCAGACGGGCGTGCCGGGCATCTTTGCCTGCGGCAACGTGCTGCACGTGCACGACCTGGCCGACAACGTAACGTGTGAGTCCGAGAGAGCTGGCGCAGCTGCGGCGGCGTACGCGCTGGGAACCGGCGCGGGCGCCGTTCCGGACTGCGAGCTCACCGTCTCCCCTGCTGGCATTGCGGGATACGCACTGCCGGGACGCATTACGGCTGCGGCGCTCACCAAGCTGAACTTCCGCGTGCGCCGACCGGTCGACGCCGCCCGCGTGCGTATTCTGGCAGGCGACGAGGAACTGCTTGCAGGCAAGGTCCGCGCGTTTATGCCGAGCGTTATGGAAAGCTTCCCGCTGCCGGCAAAGGTCATCAAACAAGCGCTCGACCTGGGTGCCAGCGAGATTGTCCTATCCGTCGATCCCGTCGAGGAGGCATAGACTATGAGCACGAATGCAATCGAGACGCTGCAGTTCAACTGCACCACTTGCCCATCCGAGTGCCTCCTGACCGTGGAGGTCGAGCGCAGCGCAGACGGCGCCGTGGTAGAGGTACGCTCCGTAACCGGCAACAGCTGCCCGCGCGGTGATAAGTTTGCACATCAGGAGCTCACCTGTCCCATGCGCGTGCTTACCACGACCGTGGCCGTATCCGGCGGCGACGAGGCGCTGCTGCCCGTGCGCACGGCCGAAACCATCCCGCTCGAACTCCACGCCCAGGCGATGGACCTCATCCGCGGCCTAGAGGTCAAAGCCCCCATCCGCATGAGCGATGTAGTCCTCCCCAACCTCCTAGACACCGGTACCGACCTCATCGCCAGCATGGACATCGACCCTGCCTAAGCAGTTAATTTGGGACGGGGCTCTTTTAGCTACCCCGCCATCCACCCCGCCCCTCCTCAATTGCGGTGAAATAGTTCCTGATTTCCGCCAAAACCCCGGCATCCAGGAACTATTCCACCGCAACTTGCCTTGGGATCGATATTTAGATTGTGCCTACTTTAGTGCCATTTCAAAACTATGCCGGATTACGGGGCTGATTCGGAGACCCCCATCCATACCGGCATTTTTCGATTTTTGATAAGCCGTCTACCTGCGGTTTTAATTTCGCAATTTTTCCAATGGTCAAGTAATACAGGTCCAGCCCCGTAATCCGCCATAGTTTTGAAAGCAGCTAATTCGGGACGACCCTCTTATGACTACTTTTACCTATCATTCCGCATGTTTGACACAGCTAAAATAGCCCCGTCCCAAATTGACTACCCTGGCGTTGGGGATACCATGGTGACACCCTAGCGAAAGGATGTTTCATGGCACATGTCGATGACCAGCGTGTGGCGCGCGTGCTCGATGCGCTCGAGGCTCAGCACCCCGGCGCGCAGCTGCTTGTGAATGACCCGTGGTCGATCTACTATCTGACCGGCTTTTATGCCGATATGTTCGAGCGTTTTTGCGGCGTGCTGCTCGCGCGCGATGACGAGTCCGTGATCTTAGTCAACGCCCTGCATCAGCTGCCCGAGTACGACAATGCCCGCGTGGCCTACCACACCGACACCGACGTCGTGACCGACGCCATCGCGAGTGAGATCGACCCAGCCAAGCCGCTTGGCGTCGACACTGTCATGCGTTCCGGCTTTTTGATGCCGCTCATAGAGCACCACGCCGCAAGCGAGTTTTTCCTGGGTGACTTTGCCGTCACCGCCGCGCGCACCTACAAGGATGCCGCCGAGCAGGAGCTTATGCGCGTGTCCTCGGCCGCCAACGACGCCGTGATGGCCGATGCCATCAAACTCGTCCACGAGGGCGTGACGGAGCGCGAAATCGCCGACCAGATGCTCGGCCTGTACCGCAAGCACGGCTGCGAGGGCTTTAGCTTTCCGCCCATCGTGAGCTTTGGCGCCAACGCCGGCGACCCGCATCACGAACCCGACGATACCGTGCTCAAGCATGGCGACGTGGTGCTGTTCGACATTGGCGGACGCCGTCGCAACTACTGCTCGGACATGACACGCACGTTCTTTTGGGGCCAGCCGGACGAGGAGACCGCGCACGTCTACGACATCGTGCGCCGCGCCAACGAGGCCGCCGAGGCGCTCATCACGCCGGGCGTTCGTATGTGCGACTTGGACCGCGCCGCACGCGACGTGATTGAGGATGCGGGCTATGGGCAGTACTTTACGCACCGCCTGGGTCACTCAATCGGTCTGCAAGACCACGAGCCGGGCGATGTCTCGCTCGCCAACGAGCAGGTCGTAGAGCCGGGCATGACGTTCTCTATCGAACCGGGTATATACCTCCCCGGTCACACCGGCGTCCGCATCGAGGACCTAGCCCTGGTGACCGAGAACGGCGTCGAGATTCTCAACGCCTACCCCCACGATCCGGTCCGCTTAGACTAGGCAATGCGGCAAAGGGGCTGTCCCTTTGCCGCATCACACGAATGCCGCCACAAAAACGGCCTATCTACTACGTTTAGCCCGCGTGGGTCGACCATACCCGTGTTTTCGCAAAACTGGCAAGCCCTTTACCTGCGGTTTTGATTTCGCAATTCTCGGTATGGTCGAGGGTTACCGGTCAAACGTAGTAAATAGGCCCATTTCGTGGCGAGCAAGTCAACTCGAGGCGCAGGGCAGCCAAAAAAGCCCCGTCCCAAATTGACTGCTTTTGAGTTGCGGTGATATACGGACCGTTTGAGGCTTCTGGCTTGTAAAACAGTCCGTATTTCACCGCAACTGATGAGGGGATGGGTTAACGGAGCAGCCCCGCTACTTCGCCGGCTAGGGTGATGGTACCGGCTGCTACGAAAGGCTCGCCCGCGGCATCGAAAGCCGCGAGGGCCTCGGATACGCTGGGGTACACGCCCGCGAGCTTGTCGGCGTCCACCAGGGAGGCAAGCTCCTGTGCGGGCAAGGCGCGATCGGAATCGGTCTGGGTTACGACCACGTGGGGGAACGCCGGAACCAGAACGTCAACGATACCCGCCACGTCCTTATCGGCCAGCGCGGCGCACAGCAGCGTGGGGCGATTCTCTACGCACGAATCGATCTCGTCCAGTGCGCTCACAAAGTTCTCGCAGCTCTGAGGGTTATGACAGGCGTCGATCAGCTTGAGCGGATTGGTCCCCAGCACGTCAAAACGACCCGGCGTGGGGCAGCCCATAAGCGACGCATCGAGCTTGTCATGATCGAGCTCGCGACCCAGATACCCCTCGCACAGCATAATCGCGCACGCGGCATTCTGCGGCTGATACGCCGGCTTGACCATGCTAGACGTATAGATCGCACGCGGCGTGGTGCAGCTAAACTCAACCGTGTCGCCCACATGTGCCGGCACCTTGGTCGTGGCATGGTTCACCACCAGCGGCACTATGCCGCACTCGCGACAACGTGCATCCATCACGCGCTGAACGCTCGCCTCGTGCGTACCCTCGCCCAAAACAACCAGGCGTCCAGGCTTAATAACCGCAGCCTTCTCCCCCGCAATGGCCTCGAGCGTATCGCCCAAAATGCGTGTGTGATCGAGCCCAATGCCCGTAATGGCAACGGCGACGGGATCGGTCGCACTCGTGGCGTCCCAGCGTCCGCCCATGCCGACCTCGAGCACGGCAACATCCACCGCGGCCTCGGCAAACACGACAAGTGCGGCAGCCGTCAGCAGGTCAAACGGCGTAATGGAATAGGCGCGCTCCCCCGCCGCCACACGACGGGCATTCACGCGATGTCCCGCCTCAACAGCAGCAGAAACACCACGGGCAAACGACTCGTCGCTCACAACGCGCCCATCAACCTCCATGCGCTCGGGATAGCGCACCAGCTGCGGCGACGTATACAGCGCGGTCTTTAACCCCTCACCACGAAGGATGGCAGCCGAAAAACGCGTGGTCGAAGTCTTGCCATTAGTACCGGCAACCTGAATGCAATCGAAATACTCATCCGGACGCCCGAGTTCATCGAGCATATCGACAACCGTCTCGAGCAAAGGACCAGCATCCCCGGAAATCCGCCCCGTATCAGCAGCCAGCCCAACAGCCTCATCAAACGAAAGCAACTCAAACGAGAACGGCACAGAATACGACCCAGAACGCTTAGCCATAACCCAAAGTCCCCTCAACATAAAAAGAGGCCCGTAATAAACAACGAGCCCCTCCCATTCAAAATATCAGCCAAACACCGCTTTGCAGCGAGATCAAGGCCACAACCCAGTGGCCCTAACACGCCAGATGCAAACGACCACGTAAACGAACCAGGAGCGGCCCGATGCTTTGCTCGCCGCAAGTTCCGCACGCAAAGGACAGCACTTAATGTGCTGTCCGTCTTGCGCAGGACTGTCCGCAGCGGAGAGCAAAGCATCGGGACGCGCCCCCGAGTAAACCTTACGAGAAGTCAGCAACCTGAGCAGTCAGCGCCGCCAGAATCTCCTTGAGCTCAGCTGCACGGTCCCTCTTCTTCTGAACCACCGCAGGCGCGGCCTTAGCCACAAAGCCCTCGTTGGCGAGCGTCTTCTCGCAGCCGGCAAGCTCCTTCTGGGCCGCGGCGATCTCCTTCTCCAGGCGTGCCTTCTCGGCCGAAAGGTCAACCTTGCCCTCGAGCACCACAAAGACCTCGACGCCGCTATCGACCACGGCAATGCTCGCGGCCGGCTTCTCGACGTCGGTACCCATAACCAGCGAGACGGTGTTGGCCAGCGGCTCGATGGTCGAACGCAGGCTCTCGAGCTTCTCGATGTCCTCGGCACCGGCGCGCACGACCACGTCGAGCTCGGCCTTGGGGCTCAAGCGATAACGCGAACGCGTGGCGCGGGCGGCAGACACGACGGTACGGCACAGCTCAAATGCGCGCTCGGCGTCCTCGTCAACATACTTGGCGTAGTCGGCGGGCTCGGGCCACTTGGCGATCATGAGCGCCTCGGCGCGGTTCACGTTGCCCTCGGCGTCCAGGTCGAGCACGCTCGCCGGCATGTTGTCCCAGATCTCCTCGGTGACAAACGGCATAAGCGGGTGCATCAGGCGAATGGAGGTGTCGAGCACAAAGATCAGGTTGCGCTGGGCCTGCAGACGGCCCTCGCCCTTCAGGCGGGCCTTGGTGACCTCGACGTACCAGTCGCAGACCTCGTTCCAGAAGAACTGCTGCACGCCGCGGGCCATGTCGCCAAAGGTGTAGTTCTCGATACCCTCGGTAACCATCTTGACGGCCTTGGCAAGGCGGCTGAACATCCAGGCGTCGGCCGGCGTCTCCACGACGGGCTCGCCGGGCGTGTAGCCCTCCATGTTCATGAGCAGGAAGCGGCTGGCGTTCCAGATCTTGGTCACAAACGACTTGGCCTGGTCGGTGCGCGGGCTGTCGATGAGCTTCTTGGTCTTCTTGTCGATGTTCGCGTCGAACTTGACGTCCTGGTTGTTGGTGCACAGCGTGAGCAAGTTGTAGCGCATGGCATCGGCACCGTACATGCCAATGAGGTCCATGGGGTCAACGCCGTTGCCCTTGGACTTGGACATGCGGCTGCCGTCCTTGGCCAGGATCGTCGGGTAGATGACGACGTCCTTAAACGGCACCTCATCAAGGAAGTACAGCGAGCTCATGACCATGCGGGCGACCCACAGCGCGATGATGTCGCGCGCGGTGACGAGCGCCGTCGTGGGATGATGGCCCTCGAGCAGCTCCGGCTTTTGCGGCCAGCCCTGCGTGGCGAAGGTCCACAGCTGCGAGCTGAACCAGGTGTCCAGCACGTTCTCGTCCTGATGCACGTGATGGCCGCCGCACTTGGGGCACACGTCGGTGTCCTCGGTGAGGGCGTCCTCCCAGCCGCAGTCCTCGCAGTAGAACACGGGGATGCGATGGCCCCACCACAGCTGACGGCTAATGCACCAGTCCTTGAGGTTCTCCATCCAGGTGGTGTAGGTCTGCGTCCAGCGCGCGGGGTGGAAGGTGACCTTGCCGGAGTTAACGGCGTCGAGTGCCGGCCCCTTGAGCTTGTCGACGGCCACAAACCACTGCTCGGACAGCCACGGCTCCAGCGCGGAGTCGCAACGGTAGCAGTGCATGACGGAGTGGTCGAGCTCTTCGACGTGATCGAGCAGGTCGTGCTCCTCGAACCACTTGATGACGGCCTCGCGGCACTCGTCGCGGTTCATGCCGGTGAACTCGCCGTAACCCTCGACGACCACCGCGTGCTCGTCGAAGATGTTGATCTGCGGCAGGTCGTGAGCCTGACCCATGGCATAGTCGTTGGGGTCGTGGGCCGGGGTGACCTTAACGAAGCCGGAGCCAAAGTTGGCGTCGACATGCCAATCCTCAAAGATAGGGATCTCACGGTTGACGATCGGCAGCATGACGGTCTTGCCCACGAAGGCGGCCTTCTCGGGGTCCTTCGGGGAGACGGCGACGCCCGTGTCGCCGAGCATGGTCTCGGGGCGCGTGGTGGCGACGACGATGTAGTCCTGGCCGTTAACCGGCTCGGTCAGCGGGTAGCGCAGGTGCCACAGGTGGCCCTTCTCGTCCTTATACTCGGCCTCGTCGTCCGAGATGGCGGTGGTGCAGTTGGGGCACCAGTTGACGATGCGCTTGCCACGGTAGATCAGGCCGTCATGGTACCAGTCGCAGAAGACCTTACGCACAGCCTGGGCGTAATCCTCGTCCATGGTGAAGCGCTCGTTGTCGAAGTCGACGGAGCAGCCCATGCGCTTGATCTGCTCGACGATGATGCCGCCGTACTCGTGGGTCCAGTCCCAACAGGCGTCGACAAACTTATCGCGGCCAATCTCCAGGCGGCTGATGCCCTCGCTCTTGAGCTTCTTGTCGACCTTAGTCTGCGTGGCAATACCGGCGTGGTCGGTGCCCAGCACCCAGCGCGTGGACTTGCCGCGCATGCGAGCCATACGGACGATGGCGTCCTGGATGGAGTCGTCGGTAGCGTGGCCCATGTGGAGCTTGCCGGTCACGTTGGGAGGCGGAATGGTGACGGTGCAGTCGCCCACGCCCTCACGGCGCTTATAGTAGCCGCCGTCGAGCCACTTCTGCAGGATCGCCGGCTCGTTGGTCGACGGATCGTAATTCTTGGGCATCTCTTCCATATATCTCTCCCTTGCCCGTCGGGGAGGAATGTAGGCCCGCTAGGGTCTGCATTCCTCCCCTTAGGTATCGATTACTTCAGTCTGATATGACTTCGCTGAGGCTTAAACAAACACACAGAATAACACAGGTAGTTGGGGTTATTGCGTATATATAAAATAGCCTCCGACCGCGGATGGTCGGAGGCTATTTGCAAGCACGTTTTTGTCAGGTTTACCCGTAGATGCGTCGGGGCTGTTCTTCGCCCTTTACGGCAGCTTCGGTTACGATGACCTTGGCGACGCCCTCCTCGCTGGGGAGGTCGAACATCGTCTGCTGCAGCACGTCTTCGCAGATGGCGCGCAGGCCGCGGGCGCCGGTCTTGCGGGCAAGCGCCATGCGGGCGATCTCGTGCAGGGCCGCGTCCTCAAACTCAAGATCGACGTCCTCGAGCTGGAACATCTTACGGTACTGGCGCACCACGGCATTCTTTGGCTCGGTCAGGATCGACACCAGGTCGTCCTCGTCGAGCGCCTGCGTCTGGGTAACGACGGGCGTACGTCCCACGAACTCGGGGATCATGCCGAATGCATTGAGGTCCTGCGGGAGTACCTGGCGCAGCAGGTCGTTCTCGTCGACCGAGGTGGGGCCGGCGATCTCGGAGTTAAAGCCCACGCCCTTGTTGCCAACGCGATCGGCGATGATCTTATCCAGACCCACAAAGGCACCGCCGCAGATAAACAGGATGTTGGTCGTGTCGATCTGCAACAGTTCCTGCTGGGGATGCTTGCGGCCGCCGGTGGGCGGAACGCTTGCCACCGTGCCCTCAAGAATCTTAAGCAGCGCCTGCTGAACGCCCTCGCCCGAGACATCGCGGGTAATGGAGAGGTTCTCGGCCTTGCGGGCGATCTTGTCAATCTCATCCACGTAGATAATGCCCACCTGAGCGCGCTCAATGTCGCCATCGGCAGCATTGATGAGCTTGAGAAGGATGTTCTCCACGTCCTCGCCCACATAGCCGGCCTCGGTGAGCGCGGTGGCATCGGCGATGGCAAACGGCACCTCGAGGATGCGCGCGAGCGTCTGGGCCAACAAGGTCTTGCCGGTACCGGTGGGACCGAGCAGCAGGATGTTGGACTTGGCAAGCTCTACCTCGTCCATATCGTCGTCGAACTGCGAGCCCATGCCGCCGTCAAAGGCAGACACCGCGGCGCCACCCTCGATCACGCGGCGATAGTGGTTGTACACGGCCACCGACATGGCGCGCTTGGCGTCCTCCTGACCCATAACATAGGCCGAAAGCTCGTCATAGATCTCGTGCGGCGTCGGCACGTGCGTGATGACCTGGCGATCGTCTTCGAGCTCAAAACCCTCGGTCTCGGGGTCCGCGGCGGGCTGGGATGCAGCCTGGCCGTGGTCGTTGAGGAAGCCCGGCAGCTTGCCGTTGCGGGCAGCGTCCATAAAGTCCGAAGCCAGCGACTCCTCAAGGATCTCGGAGCAGGCGGCAACGCACTCGTCGCAGATAAAGATGTTGGTCGGACCCTTTACAAGGCGGCGAACCTGCCCCTGCTCTTTTCCGCAGAAGGAGCAGCGGATGGGGTTGCCATTCTCGTCAAAGTTGTCCTGCATGTTTCCTGCCATCCTAGGCGTCCTTCGCGGCGAGATCGCGCGAGGTGACGATACGGTCGATCAGGCCGTAGTCGAGGGCCTCGGCAGCGGTCAGGTAGTTGTCGCGCTCGGTGTCGGCCTGGACCTTCTCGATCGGCTGGCCCGAGGCATCGGACAGGATCTGGTTGAGCTCGCGGCGGGTCTTCTTGATCTCCTCGGCCACGATCTCGATCTCGGTCTGCTGACCTTGAGCACCGCCGCTGGGCTGGTGAATCATGACCTTGGAGTGCGGCAGGCAGAAGCGCTTGCCCTTGGCGCCGGCCGAAAGCAGCACGGCAGCCATAGACGCGGCCATACCGACGCAGATGGTGGAGACCTGCGGCTTGATGAAGTTCATGGTGTCAAGAATCGCCAGGCCAGAGTAAACCTCGCCACCGGGCGAATTGATGTAGAGCGAGATATCCTTCTCGGCATCCTGGCTCTCAAGATGCAGCAGCTGGGCAACGACCAGGTTGGCGCTGACGGAGTTGATCTCCTCGCCCAAGAAGATGATGCGATCGTTGAGCAGGCGCGAATAGATATCGTAGCTGCGCTCGCCGCGCGGCGTCTGCTCGATAACGTATGGCACGAGGGCGGAATCGAACTTAGCGATCATACGCATCTCCATTTCTCTTACGGACCAATAGTGGTTCTAGACAAACGTACGGTGCCCGCATGCTATGCATTGGCTGGCACCGTACGAAGCAACCGGATAACCGGCTTATAACTTTACCCCATCACGGGCGCATGCATGCGCTCGTGGGCAAGGTGGCGAGAATTACTCGGCGTCCTTGGCGGTCTCGTCGACCTCGGTCACCTTGGCGTTCTCGACCAGGTGGTCGACGGCCTTGGAGCGACGGATGGACTCACGGACGGCAGGCATACGGCCATCGGCGATGAACTCAGCCTTGGAAGCCTCGACGTCCTTGACGCCGGCCTTCTCGAACTCGGCGTTGATGTCGTCCTCGGTGACCTCGATCTTGAGCTCACGGGCGAGGGCGTCCAGAGCCAGGGACTCACGGGCAACGTCGTTGGCCTGCTTGTGCAGGTCGCCGATGAACTGCTCCATGGTCAGGCCGGAAGCGGGCAGCCAGGTGTCCAGCGTCATGCCGCGGGCAGCGAGGTTGGACAGGAAGTTCTGGCCAAGCTCCTCAAAGACGGACTGCTCGTAGTCGGCATCCATCTCGTCGAGCTGCAGGCGCTCGGCGAGAGCGGAGACGCAACGGTTCTCCTTCTCGGCCGGGAGGCGGGAAGCCTTGTCCTGCTCGATCTCGATCTTGATGGCGTCGCGCATAGCGTCGATGCTGTCGAAGCCAAAGTCGGACTTGACGAGCTCGTCGGTGAGCTCGGGGGTGTTGCGGACCTTGATGCCCTTGACGGTGACCTCGACGGTGTGGGTCTCGGCCTCCTCGCCCTCCTCGGCCTCGTCGGTCCAGGTGACGGACTTGACGTCGTCAACGTTGGCGCCGATCAGAGCCTCGTTGAACTCGGCGGGGTTGCTGTCGCTACCGGCGATGAGCATACGGCCCTCGGCGGCGAAGTTGTCGGCGTTCTCGACGGCCTTGAGGTCGACGGTGACGTAGTCCTCGGCCTCGACGGCGCGACCCTCGACGTCCTCGAAGGTGGCACGGTAGTTGAGGAGCATCTCGACCTGGTTGTTGATCTCGGACTCGGTGACCTCCGCAGGGGGCATCTCGATCTCGACGGCGTCGAAGGAAGAGAGCTCGGCAGCAGGACGCAGGGAGAACTCGACGGTGTAGGTGTAGTCCTCGTGATCCTTGGCGAGGTCGAGCTCCTTGTAGTCACCGTTCTTGGTGGGGACGATGTCCAGCTCGTTGAGGACGGCGGGCTCGTTGGCGGCGATCAGGTCGTTGGTGGCCTGAGCGAGGGTAGCCTCGGCGCCAAGAGCAGAGTCGATGACCGGACGGGGAGCCTTACCGGCACGGAAGCCCGGGAAGCGGTACTTCTTGGCGGTGTCCTTGTAGGCCTTCTTGATCGCGGCGTCGACGTCGGCGGCCGGGATGGTGACCGTAGCGGTGAGCTTGGCGTCCTTGACGTCAGAAGCGGTGATGTTCAACACGTTCCTCCTCATACTGCCCAGCTTATCTGAGGTGCTGGTACCTTTATGCAACAAAGAGTCGCGACGGCCGAAGCCGACGCAGATGCGTTGGTGCGGGCGAAAGGACTCGAACCTTCACGGGAATCCCACCAGAACCTAAATCTGGCGCGTCTACCAATTCCGCCACGCCCGCATGAGCGCACAGACTAGGAATGATAGCAGATACGAACGGCAAGCGCACGCACACGTTTTACAGGCTCACGACCTCACCACGAGTGCGAAAGGCGGGACGAGTTGCCCCGCCCCGCCAATTACGACTTGTTCGCCGACCCGCTACTCCCCCAGCAGGGCCTTCTCGGGCGTGATCGGCAGCGAGCGGACCTGATGGCCGGTCGCGTGCGCCACGGCCGAGGCAACGGCGGCGAGCGGCGTGTTGATGACGACCTCGCCGATCGACTTGGCGCCAAACGGACCCGTCGGCTCGTAGCTCGGCTCAAAGGCCACGCGAATGCTGCCGATATCCAGGCGCGTGGGCAGCTTGTAGCTCATAAAGTTGCCGGTGCGCAGGCGGCCGCGGTCGTCGTGCTCGACGATCTCGTAGAGCGCGTGGCCGATACCCTGGGCAATGCCGCCCTCGGCCTGGACGCGCGCGAGTGCCTCGTTGATCACGGTGCCGCAGTCGACGGCCGCCGCGTAGTCCACAACAGTCACCTTGCCGGTGGCCTTGTCGACCTCGACCTCGGCAATGCCGGCCATAAACGGCGGAGGAGAAACGGGCAGGCAGGCAGAAGCATGCGAGGTCAGTGCGTCGCCGCCAGCGATGTTCTTGACGCACAGGTTGGCAAAGTCGCGCAGTGTGAGGTAGCGGTTCTGCTCACGAGCGGCACGCTCGTCGGACAGGCGCACGTACTGGCCGTCGAAGACCACGTCGGCGGCGTCAACGTCCCACATCTGAGCGGCCTTGGCGCAAATCTTCTCGCGCAGCTCGGTCGCGGCGTTCTTGGCGGCAAGGCCCGTCACGTAGGTACCGGAGCTCGCGTACGAGCCGGCGTCGAACGGCGACACGTCGGTGTCCACGCCGCGCACCACGATCAGCGAGCTCTCCACGCCCAGCTCCTCGGCGGCAATCTGCGCCAAGATCGTGTCGACGCCCATGCCGTTATCGGTGGCGCCGGTGCCGATGGTAATGAAGCCGTCCTCTTCCAGGCGCATGTCGATGCCGGCGATGTCCACGTTGGAGATGCCTGAGCCCTGCATGGTGAGCGCACAACCCAGGGCGCGCACACGGTCGCCCAGGTCGACGGCCAGCGGCTTGTCGCGCCAGCCGATAATGTCCATCGCGCGCAGCAGGCAGCGGTCGAGTGCGCAGGCGTTGAGCTTCTCGTTGTAGTACTGCGGCATGGTCTCGCCCTCGCGCACGATGTTCTTAAGGCGCAGGTCGGCGGGGTCCATGTGCAGCATGTCGGCGAGCTCGTTAACGGCGCTCTCCACGGCAAACTGGCCCTGGGTGGCACCGTAGCCGCGATACGCGCCGCCGCGGTTGGTATTGGTGTAGACAGCGTCCCAGCTAAAGCGGCTCGCCTTCACATGGTTGTAAATCGGCAGGCTCTTGTGGCCCGAAAGGCCGATCGTCGTGGTGGCGTGCTCGCCGTACGCTCCGGCGTTGGACAGCGTGTGCAGGTCGATGGCCGTGATGGTGCCGTCGTTCATGGCACCCAGCTTAACGGTCATCTGCATCTGGTGGCGCGAGTTGCCCGCGGTGATGGTCTCCTCGCGGGTGTAGCAGCAGTAGCTAGGACGGCCGGTCTGCTGGGTAACGAATGCCACGAAGATCTCGCAGCAGCCCGTCTGCTTGGAGCCAAAGCCGCCGCCGATGCGCGGCTTGATGACCTGCACCTGCGACTGCGGAATGTCGAGCGACTGCGCAACCATGCGACGCACGTGGAAGGGCACCTGCGTAGAGGTGGTCACCGAGATGCGGCCGAACGCGTCGGTCGTCGCGAAGGCGCGGAAGGTCTCCATGGGCGCAGTCTGCGTGGCCTGGCTGGTGTAGGTGCGCTCAAAGACGATGTCGCTCTGGGCGAAGGCCTCGTCCAGATCGCCGTAATCGCTGGTACCGCTGCACACCAGGTTGCGCGGGACATCGCCGCCCTGCGGGAACATAAAGGTCACGTCGCCCTCGGGGTGGACCACGATATCGTTATCGAGTGCCTGGGTAAAGTCGAGCAGGGGCTCGAGCACCTCATAGTCGACCTTGATGAGCTTGAGCGCCTTGTCGGCAGCCTCCTCGGTCTCAGCAGCGACGATCGCCACCTCCTCGTTTTGGTAGCGCACGAGGTTCTCGAGAATCAAACGGTCGTAGGGACTTGGCTGCGGATAGCTCTGACCGGCGATAGTAAAGCGGCGCTTGGGCACGTCCTCGTAAGTGTAGACGCCCACGACGCCGGGCACCCTCAGGGCGCGCGACGTATCGATGGAGCGGATCTTGGCGCGGGCATAGGGGCTGCGCTTGAGTTTGACGATCAGGGCCCCGGCGGGCACCATATCGCCCGTGTAGACGGGACGGCCCTCGAGCAGCGCCTTCGAGTCCTTCTTGGGCTGCTTATGGGTGATCTGCTTGTACGAGACACCGTCGCAGCTGGTGTCGTTGACCGGCAGTTCGGGCATCTCAAAGCCCACCTGCACGCCGGACTCGTTGAGGAAGCGGACAATGGCGCGCAGCTGGCTCTCGTAGCCGCTGCAACGGCAGAGGTTGCCGGCGAGCTGGCGCGACAGCTCCTCGCGCGTGGCGACGAGGCTCGGGTCCTCCTTGGCGGCGCGGGCAAGCGCCAGCACGTTCATGATAAGGCCGGGGGCGCAAAAACCGCACTGCTCGGCGCCTTCGGCAGCCATCGCGCGGGCAAGCGCCTCGGACTCGGCCTTGAGACCCTCGAGCGTGGTGATGGTGTGGCCCTCAACGCGGGCGGCGGGAACCGAGCAGCTCAGCACCGGGTCGCCGTCGAGCCACACCGTGCACAGGCCGCAGTTGGTGGTCTCGCAGGCGCAGCGCACCGACGCACAGCCCTGCTCGCGCAGCAGCGCAAAGAGCATAGTGTCGGGGGCAATCTGAACCTTGACCTTGCGGCCGTTGAGCGTAAAGGAAAGATCGATGAGTTTGGCAGCCATTAGCGCACCTCGCTAGAATCGACGCCGGGCACGCGGCGGCAGGAATACTCGTCCGTGGCAAACTTAGGAATCTGCACGGTCTCGAGCTCGCGGGCAAGCGCGGCAGAAAGCTCGATGCCGGCGGCACGACGCACGGCCTGGACGGCGAGCGGTGCCGAGATGCGACGGCGGTACTCGACCGAGCCCCACAGGTTGGTTCCGTAGCTCAGGGCACGCACGGATGCAGCAAGGGCGCGAAGCTCGTCCTCGGAAGGCTGCTCGCTGGAAAGGCCACATGCCTCGCCCTGCAGCAAGGTAGCGCGCAGCGGGCGGGCGCCCACGGTGACGTGCCAGCTGTTGTCCCACCAGGCGGCGGTGACGTTTAAGGAGGGGAAGTCGGTCGCGGCCTTGCGCACGGCCTCATAGCTCGCGCGGTAATCGTGCTTGACGACCACGACATGCTCGATCACGTCACGTACGTAGCCCATGTCCACGAACTCCGCGAGCGGCACGCGACCGGCGCCCGTCAGCTCAACATAGGAATCGAGCGCCAGGAACGCCGAGAGAACGTCCGAGAAGCCAAAGCGGCCGTAGATGCTGCCGCCCACCGTGGCGGTATTGCGCAGCTGCACGCCCACGATGTCGTGGACGGCGAACTCAAAGACATTGTTGACAAGCGCGTTGAGCCTGGCATGACGCTCGAGCTGGCGCAGGGTGCACATGGCACCGATGCGAAACTCGGTCTCGGTCTCCTCGATCTGATCGAGTCCGCAGGCCGAAAGGTCAATCGCCGTCGCCACGCGACGCGAACCCAGACGCATCCAGATGCCGCCGCCCACAATCTTGTTGTTGCGGTTCTTCTGCAAGAGCTCATAGGCTTCGGCCGCGTTTCCAACACGGACGTAGGTACCGAACTTGAGCACGTTCTCCCCCATCTCTTCACTTGTCCAGTACCTTTAAGTGTACCAAACGAGGGGGCACAGCTCGTGTCGGGACAAAATGAACCGTTTTCCTCCGTCGCATGCGGATCAAAAAAGGCTCCCAGCCAAGATGACTGGGAGCCTTCTGCGATGCTATGTCGAGCGACAATTTAGCAGACGCCCTGGGCGAGCATGGCGTCGGCGACCTTCAGGAAGCCGGCGATGTTGGCGCCCATGACGAAGTTGCCCTCCTCGCCGTACTCCTTGGCGGTGTCGTCCACGTTGTGGAACATGCCGCGCATGAGCTGCTCGAGCTTGCCGTCGACCTCCTCGAAGGTCCAGGACAGGTGCTCGGCGTTCTGGCTCATCTCCAGGCCGGACACGAGCACGCCACCGGCGTTGGCAGCCTTGCCGGGCATAAAGGCGACGCCGTTCTCCTGGAAGTAGGTCGTGGCCTCGATGGTCGTGGGCATGTTCGCGCCCTCGCCGACCACCTTGCAGCCGTTGGCGACGAGCGCCTGGGCGTCCTCGAGCAGCAGCGTGTTCTCGCGAGCGCAGGGCAGCGCGATGTCGCAGGGAAGCTGCCACACGCCACGGCCGTCGCCCTCGTGCCACGTGGCATTGGGCTTCTCGTCGACGTACATAGCGAGCGTGACGCCCTTGTCGTGGCCAGAGCGCTTCTTGTTATAGACATGCTCGAGCACGGTGTAGTCGATGCCGTCGGGGTCCTCGACCCAGCCGTGGGTGTCGGAGCAGGCCAGGACCTTGCCGCCGAGCTGGGCGACCTTCTGGACCGCGTAGATAGCGACGTTACCGGAGCCGTGAACGACGACGTTCTTGCCCTCAAAGGACTCGCCGCGGCTCTTGAGGTACTCGTCCACAAAGTAAACCAGACCGTAGCCGGTGGCCTCGGTACGGGCAAGCGAGCCGCCAAAGGAGAGACCCTTGCCGGTGAGGACGCCGGTCCACTCGTTGGTCAGGCGCTTGTACTGACCGAACATGTAGGCAACCTCGCGGCCGCCAACGCCCAGGTCGCCGGCGGGAACGTCGGTGTTGGG
The DNA here is from genome assembly GCF_002232035.1 of Collinsella sp. TF06-26. Classification (GTDB taxonomy): domain Bacteria; phylum Actinomycetota; class Coriobacteriia; order Coriobacteriales; family Coriobacteriaceae; genus Collinsella. Next base: position 118,335 of record NZ_NKXR01000001.1, on the reverse strand, counting down.
GCCAATGTGGCGAAAGAGCTCGGTCATGAAGGACTGGCAGAAGTGCATGATCTCGTTGTTGGACTTGCCCTTGGGGTCAAAGTCGGAGCCGCCCTTGCCGCCGCCCATGGGAAGGGTGGTCAGGCTGTTCTTGAGGATCTGCTCCAGGCCCAGGAACTTGAGCATGCCCAGGGTGACCGTCGGGTTAAAGCGCAGGCCGCCCTTGTAGGGTCCAATAGCAGAGTTGAACTCGACGCGGTAGCCGCGGTTGACCTGGACCTTGCCTTGGTCGTCGACCCAGGGGACACGGAACATAACGATGCGCTCGGGCTCGACGAGGCGCTCCAGCAGGGCGGCCTCCTCGTACTCGGGATGGGCGTCGAGCGCCGGCTGGATAGTGCCGAGGATCTCGGTCGCGGCCTGGATGAACTCAGGCTGCTCGGGATAGCGGGCCTTGAGCTCGTCGAGAACTTTCTGCGTGTAGCTCATGCTTCCTCCAATTGATGGAAAAGAAAGGTGTCGTTCGCGGCGTCCCATGTGCCGCGAGCTTTATCGAGTATGGATAATATCGCACTGTTGCAGCAAAGTTTCGCATAAGCCGACAAGCGGATGTTTCGTTTTGATTACGATGCAGGTAGAAGCGTTTTTGAGTGCCTGACGTGCAAAACCCGTGTTTCAAACCTGTTTCGTCCACGTGTTCCAAACCACCACATTGGGGACAGGCACCTTTGTGGTGGTGTTGGTGGTTAGAGGACGAGCTGATGGTAGTCGGCGGGGGTTATGCGGCCCTCGGTGGCAGCGCGGAAGGCAGCGAGTGCATCGCCCGAGAACGGCATGGCCCAGCACAGCCCGCAGCCGGCGGTAATGGAGCCTGGCAATGGCATAATGCGCCCGGGCACGCCGGCATCCAGGCACAGCTGCTCGCATTCCATCACATCGAACGTGCTGTCGAACGATACGATGATCTTGCGTTCGTGGTCGAGGGCATCACCGGACGGGCCTTCGCGGTGTGCCTCACGATACGCCGCGGCGGTCGCTTCCTCTTCCGCAGTATGCCCGCAGCCTCCGCAGCCGCAGGTACAGGGTTCGGACCCGTCGCAAGTGCAAGGTTCTCCCGTGTCGGGACAAATATCGTGAGACATGGCAACTCCAATCGTCTAGGCAAGCAACTCGGCCGCCGCAAACTCCTCGGGCGTATTGACGTTCTCGAAGCAGAGCGTGGAGCCCGCGGCCTGAACGATCTGCGGCTCATCCATATAACCAGCTTGAACGCGATTGATCAGGCAGCGAATGCGTTGGCGGTCGCAGGCGAGCAGCTCTTGGGCAACCGGCGCGCACGCGTCACGGCGCCAGACAGCGCAAAGCGGCTCAATCCCCCGCTCCTCGCGCGGCACGCACACATCGAGCGCCTCGGCCTCAACACGATCGGCAAGCGCGCCGATGAGTTCCGGCGAGACAAACGGCATATCGCAGGCAACGATCGCCACGTTCGGCAATCGAGCCGCAGCCAACGAGCTCGCGATGCCGCGCATGGCGCCCGCCGACCCTTCAATATCTGCCACCACACGCGGCACCAGACCGCCAAACGCGTGCTCCTCAAGATAGACAAGCTCGCTGGGACGCGACGTCGTCACGACCAACTCGCCGGCAACTGACGCCAGCCGGCCCAGCACGCGCTCGATGAGCGGTTCGCCGCAAAACGCCATGCGCGCCTTATCGCAGCCCATACGCGACGACAGCCCGCCCGCCTGGACGACACAAGAAAGATCGGCACGTCTTACGGTAGTCATACGGCAAAACACCTCCATCGGCATGCTCAAAACCCGGCACGCGAAGCCAAATACCGTCGCCGATAAAGCGGACGGCACGGCAAACCCGTGCAAAAACAAAACAGCGCCTTTGCGGCACGCAGCAAGACCGCGAGCACAAAAGCGCTGGTAGTGTATGGCGGGAACGTATGTGAATCGAACACATCCAAGACGTTTTGCACGCCTCGCAACGGTTTTGAGGACCGCGGAGCCCACCGGAGCCCATCCGTTCCCAAGTGCGGCGGTATTTTACCAAACCGAGCAGGCTAGCTAGCGTAGGGACCTCAGGCCGCCGGCTTCCTTGTCGAGCACCGTAAAGCGCACGGCATCCAGGTGCTCCAAGATGCTGATGGCGCGTTTGCGCGACACACCCAGGGCCTCGCGCAGCACGCTCGTGGTGGCAGCGCCGCCGGCATCGGCGATAGCGGCGGCGACAAGCTCGCGCGCGTGCGACTCCACGGTGGCGGACAAGGCAACGTCGCGCTCGACCTTCACGATGGAACGGTTGAGCGAAAGCTCGCGCAGGGCACGCGTCATGGTGTCGCGATCGAGCTGCAACCGCTCGCCCATCTCGGGCAACGTCGGTGCATCGAGGCCGGCTTCATCCAGCAAGGCAACGATACGTTCGCAGGCCTCGCGCACCACACGCGCCGCGGCGGCAGCGGAGTGCGGGTCGAACATCTCGGCGCCCTCGGAGGCACACACGCCGCGCGAGCAGCCCTCGGAAATCAGGGCTGCGGCAACCGTATCATCAGCGGCAGGCCACGCAGCATGGGCAACGGCGCCGGGCGTAAAGCCCGTCTCCTTGGGAGCCGCCGCATGCATGGCTGACAGGGTCGCCGCCAGGGCATCCATCGCGCCGTCGAGCACCGCGGCGTCCGCCAAGAGGTCCGCATCGCCCGCGGCAAGCTTGCGAACGGAGCCCTGCGCCACCAACCCGCGCAGTGCGGCATCGACCTCGCCGACACCAAGATCCAAAGCCACGGCAACATCAACCGCCGTAACCGGCAGCATCTGCAGCGCCAGCCAAGCGCCCACACCGCCCGCGATATCGCCGGACTCGAGCGCCGCAAACAGTGCGCGCTCGCCGGCAGAAAGCTCGCGCGAGCGACGGCAGCGCGAAAGCAGCACGCGCCCGCCGCCAATAAGCATCACGGGCGAATAGGACAGCACCACGGCATGGTCTCCGGCTCGCAGCGGCAGCGGCTCCTCCAAGCGCACCTGTACGGTACGGGTCTCGCCCACCGCCATGGGGGCCTCGCCCTCCATGAGCATGATGCGACCGACAACCTCGGCCGTACCCGCCATCACATGCACGCGCGCGCCCGACTCGAGCACGCGCGGCTTGGCACCCTCGCGGCCCAGGTAAGTGAACACCATCATAAAGCGCATCGTCTGGCCAAAGCGACCCTGCACGCCGAGCATCTCTCCGCGATCGAGCGCGGCGACGGCATCGCCCACCAAGTTGAGCGCCACACGCTGACCGGGCAATGCCCGCGGCGTATCGCCATGCACCTGAATCCCGCGCACGCGACAGACCGTACGCGACGGCAGCGCGACGAGCTCATCGCCCACCGCAACCGGCGCATCGTGCAACGTTCCCGTCACCACGGTACCGGCGCCCTTGATCGTAAAGCAGCGGTCGATGGGCAGACGCGGTGCGGCATCGGTGAGCTCGGCACGGGCACGGCAGGCACCCCAGCAAGCGACAACCTGCTCGTCGAGCGCAGCCAGCAGGTCATCGATTCCCGCACCGGTCTTGGACGACACGGGCACGATCGGCACGCCCGCAAACACGGTGTCCGACAAAAAATCATCGACATCGAGCTCGGCAAGCTCAGTCATCTCGGCGTCGGCCAGGTCGCACATCGTCAGCGCGACCACCATGTGTGTGATGCCCAGCAGCTCCAGCACATGCACGTGCTCGCGGGTCTGCGGCATCACGCCCTCGACGGCCGAAACCACCAGCACGGCCACGTCGATACCCGTGGCGCCCTGCACCATAGCGCGCAGGTAATGCGCGTGGCCCGGCACGTCGACCAGGCCGACGATCTTGCCACTCGGCAGCGCCAGCTCGCCAAAGCCAAGCTCCACGGTCATACCGCGACGGCGTTCAACCTCCAGACGGTCGGGATTCTTGCCGGTCAGCGCCTCGATCAGTGCCGACTTACCGTGGTCAACGTGGCCCGCCGTGCCAACGATAACGGGACACTCCACCAGCGCCTGAACCTCACTCATCGAACAATCGCCTTCTCAACGCACGCGACGAGCGTCGATGCCGCCGTCTCGATATCGCGATCGCCCACGAGCGTACGGACGTCAAACAAAATGCGATCGTGCGAGGTTCGCGTGACGACCGGCGTGTCGAAGTCCTGGACAAGAGAGCGCTTGAGCGCATCGACCGTCAGGCGCTCGTCAACAAGACGCACGGCAACGCACATCGTGGGCAGCTCCACGGTAGGCAGCGAGCCGCCACCGGGCGTCGACGATTCCTCGACGATCTCCACCTGAACGGCGCACGGGCAACCGGCCTTATCGAGCCCGGAGACCATACGATCGCGCAGCTTGCGGGCACGTCGTTCCAAATGGGCCTGCGGCAGCGTAAGCATGCTGAGCACCGGCACCTCGCGATGGGCCACGTCCGCCCCGTCCATGTAGATGCGCAGCGTGGCCTCGAGCGCCGTGAGCGCCAACTTGCCCGGGCGCAGGGCGCGCATAAGCGGATGCGACCCACAGGCCTGGACCAGATCGCGACGACCCATGATAATGCCCGCCTGTGCGGCACCGAGCAGTTTATCGCCCGAGCACGACACCAGATCGAGCCCTGCCGAAACCGAAGCCGGCGTGGTTTCTTCGCCGCCGCGCACCAAGATGTCGTCGGGCAACAGCGCGCCCGAGCCCTGGTCCTCGTAGAACAGCAGGCCATGCTTGTGAGCAAGCGCCGCAAGCTCCCGAGAGCCCACCTCCTCGTGAAAGCCCTCGATGCGATAGTTGGAAGGATGGACCTTGAGGATCATGGCCGTATCGGGCGTGATGGCGCGCTCGTAGTCCGACAGGTGCGTGCGGTTGGTGGCCCCGACCTCGACGAGTTTGGCGCCCGAGGCCTCCATGACGTCGGGGATACGGAAGCTGCCGCCGATCTCGACGAGCTCGCCACGGCTCACGATGACCTCTTTGCCCGCGGCATGGGTGGCAAGCACCAACAGCACCGCGGCGGCGTTGTTGTTGACGACCAGCGCGTCCTCGGCACCGGTGAGCGAGCGGATCAGTTGCGCGGCGTGCTCCTTGCGCGACCCGCGCGAACAGGTGTCGACGCTGTACTCGAGCGTGCTATACCCGCGCGCAACCTCGGCCACTGCCTTTGCCGCCGACTCCGCGAGCGGGGCACGGCCCAGATTGGTATGGATGACCACACCCGTGGCGTTGACGGCGGGGCGCAGGCTCGGCAGCGCGGAGCGATGCGCACGCCACTCGATGGCCGAGGCCAGCTCGCGCTTGGAACGCGGGGCGGCACCGGCGCGAATGGCGGCGCGCTCCTCGTCGAGCTCGGCCGTCACGGCAGCATGGACCACCGCGTCGCAGGTCTCCCCCGCCGCCTTCACAACCGGCCACTCGGCAAGCAGCTCATTGACGGAAGGAATGGCGCGCAGGCGGGCGCGCACCTCATCGGACATGTTCTGGCTATCGCTCATGTGCGGCCTTTCAAAAGAAACGTGGATCAGTCGAATACATCAGCTGAGTCAATTACTCGTCATTATCCCCGCACGCGACGATCTTTTCCACGCGAACGGCGTTTTCCTGGGTGAGCGCGGCACCCGTCAACGGGTCCCAACGCAACGGCGTATGGTCGAGCGGGCCCACGCCCAAGCCTTGAGCGCCACCGGCATCGGCGCCAAACGAACGCCCACCGGGGGCGGCCGAGGTGAAGATGCACGCCGGATGCAGATACGGCGTCGTCTCCACACGCACGCGGTCGCGGCCCATATCGCTCACGAGTTCGACGATCTCGCCGTCGGCGATGCCCATGTGCGCAGCAGCATCGGCATTCATCTGCACGGCATCCAGGTCCGACCCAGCCTCAGCGGCACCTTGGGCTGCAAGCCTTCGCGAGGTATGCGACTCAAAGGGACGGTTGCCGCTAATGAGGCGAAACATCCCCGGGCCAGGCTCCACCATGGGAGCGATCCAGTTGGGCACGCGACCCAGACCGGCGCGTTCCCATACGTCGCTTGCCAGCGCGATCCTGCCGCCGTTCAAGGGAATCACCGGCTCGCCCGTACGCGACGGCAACGCAGCACCCGTGTCGGCCCAGCCGCGCTCCTTGAGCTCGTCCAGATTGATCCCAAAAGGCGCCACCTGGGCAGCCGCCAGATCGTCAGATGTAAACTGGAAGTACTCGCCCGCGCCACACGCATGCGCCAGACCGGCAAAAATCTCCCGACCGGGACGTGTGTCGTCATGCCGCACAGGCAGCACGGCGTTGCGGTAGAACACCCGCGCATCGTTGACGCCCACGACTGTGCCCACACCGCGGTCGGCCTCCAGATACGTCACGTCGGGCAGCACGAAGTCAGAAGCACGCGCCGTCTCGGACCAGCGAATATCAATCGTCACGAGCAGGTCAAGTTGTTCCAGAATCGATAGCCACGCCCCGGCGTTGCCATAGCCCGCACCGGGGTTACTGGCATAGACGATGAGCCCACGCAAATCGCCGGCCAGTATCGACTGGCCGATGGTCGTGCACAGGCCGCGCACCGGATCGACCAGTGGATAGCGCTCGGACCCCAGCTTGGGCCCACGCGGCACCGGCGGCGTCGCAAAGCGCGTGGGATCGAGGTCGCCCAACACAAGCGGCGTGGGCGGATTGAGCGCGCCGCCCGCATGCCCGATACAGCCCAGCAGCACATCGACCAAGCAGATAGCGCGCGCGGTCTGGGTGCTATTGGCATACGCGATACCGATGCCACCATGAAAGCCCGCATCGACCACGGCGGCAGGCGCGGCCGCAGCCAGATCGCGCGCCGTGGCGACAATCTCTGCGGCCGGCACGTCGCACATCGACTCGGCCCACTCGGGCGTCCAAGCACGGGCCGCCTGCGCCAGCTCGTCAAAACCCGTGGTATAGCGGGTCACGAACTCGTGGTCATACAGGTCCTCGGCAATCAAGACATGCGCAATACCCAACAGCAGCGCCAAGTCGCAGCCCGGGCGCACGCGCAGCCAGCGGTCGGCAAGTGCAGCCGAGCCGCTGCGCCGGGGGTCAACCACGATAATCTTCGCCCCACGGCGACGGGCATCGTTGAGCGCATCAACGGCCCCCATCGTCGACGAATCGACAATGGAACGCCCCAAATACATGATGCAATCGGTATGTGCCAGGTCGGAGGCGGGACTGTAGCCCAGGCTGTGCTCCCAGCCGGTAAGTCGGCTTACCTCGCAGGCACCGTCGGCTCCGTATACGTTGGGCGAGCCCAGCGCATGCATAAAGCGATACGCCCAGTAGCGGTCGAACGAGGGCACACCGAGCGTCATGCCCAGCGCACGCGGACCACGCTCGTCAATAATCCACCCAAGGCGCGCCGCGATCTGCGCGAACGCCTCGTCCCACGAAATCGCATCGAACCCCGAGCCATCAGCTCGTCGGCGCATGGGGTGCACGATGCGATCGCGCTCGTCAAACGGCATGTCCAGGCGATGCCGCCCGCGGGCGCACAGGGCACGCGCCGCGCATGGATGCCCCGGCACCGGCAACTCGGCCACCACGCGACCGTCCTCAACGCGGGCCGCAAAGGCGCAATCGGCATAGCATCCCCCGCATGTGGTCACCACGGCGCGACCGTCACGCTTCACAGCAGATGCCATCTCGATTACCCCTTTCACCAGCCAAACACAACAGGTCAACAGCCCGGCAACGAGCCCCAGACCAAAAAAGCCTCCCGCACGGCAACGCCCCGCGGGAGGCCCAACGTCAAACAGACGATACCTTACGCCTCGGACTTCTTGGCGTAGATAAACCAGTAGCCGAGCGCGACCAGAACCGCACCGCCCACAATGTTGCCCAGCGTGGCAGCGGACAGGTTAAACGCAATGCCCGCAACGTTGAGCGCATCGGCGCCGGCGACGTCGGCACCATAGCCGCACGCGTGCATCACGGCACCCATGGGCAAAAAGTACATGTTGGCGACACAGTGCTCAAAACCGCAGGCCACAAAGGCAGCGATGGGCAGCAGAATGCCCACAACCTTATCGACCACGGTCTTGCCGGCGGTACCGATCCACACGGCCAGGCATACAAAGATGTTGCACAGGATGCCGCGGAAGAAGATCGTCACCCAGTCGATCGTCACCTTGCCAGCGGCGACGCTCACCATGGAATTGGCGACCGCCTCGCCGTTGAGCTTATAGATGCCGGCCATGTACACCAAAAAGACGATGAACAGGGCACCGACAAAATTGCCGACCCACACGACGACCCAGGCCTTGAGCATCTGAGCCAGGGTGATCTTTTTGCTCTTGAGCGCACAGACCATAAGCGAATTGCCGGTAAACAGCTCGGCGCCGCACACCAGTACCAGCACCAGGCCCAGGCAAAAGCACAGGCCGCCCACGACGCGCTGGGCACCCCAGCCCAGCGTGTTGTCGCTCAAAAACACCGTAAAGAACAGGCCGCCGAAGGCAATGAACGCACCGGCGAACATTGCCAACAGAAAGGCCTTAGCGACCGGCAGGTTGGCCTTGGTCACGCCGGCGGCCTCGGTCTTGGCCTCGATCGCGGCGGGCGCCAGGCAATCGGGAGCGGGATACTCCACATTGGAATCTGCCATGTCAATCACTTCTTTCCTAATCAGCAGGGACAAGTGAACCTATTGCTCTTGCCCCAAGCGGACAAAGTGGGAAAAGTCGTTGGCGGCCACGGCGTCGTACACGGCGTCGACGGCGTCAAAGACTTCCGGGGACATGGGGTTATAGAACTCCGTGTCGCCCGGCTGAATCCCGACGAAGACGATATCATCGCACGATTGCTCAATCTCTTCGATCAGAATCGACAAGGGAAGCGAATGCGTGGTGAACATCGACTTGCGGGCCACATCGCGCTTGTCGAGCAAACGGATGGACCCGACGGGCAGCGCCATGTCGGCGGCATCGACCAAGACCAGGCGAGGCGGACGCTCGCGCTTGACCTCGATGATGTCATCCTCGGGCGTTTGGCCACCGTCGATGGTGTACCAACCGGCAATGGGCGCGTCCTCCATCTTTTTGGAGAGCACGGGGCCGGCGGCATCGTCGGCACGCAACACGCTTCCCGCCGTGAGCACAATGCCCGCAAACGGGGCGCCGTTCACACGTCCGTCCACAACGCAACCCATTACTGCAACCTCCCCGTCAGATACACGCCCGACACATCGCGCACGCGCTCCACCAGATCGCGAAACTTCATCAGAAACGCGACCTGCTGGGCATGTAAGCCAAAGTCGTCGTCGAACACCGAGATGCCGGCCTTGGCCGACCCGCGAAAACCGCGCTCGTCGAGCAGCGCATCGCAGGCCTCGAGCAGCGACGGCACCGCCGCCTTGTCGAGCTGGCACTCACCAAAGGAGCGGATGGCCTCAAACTTGGTCTTGGCCTCCCCCTCCGGCAGCGCGTCGATAAGCGTATAGAACACATCCACCGGCACCGACAGGCGCGGCTCAAAGCAGTCGAGCACGCCGGTGTGGTGGCCCACGGCGAGCGTGTAGTACAGCACGTCGCAGGCCTCCTGGGGAACGTCTTCCTCGGTCTCCACAAACTTACGCGTGAGCTCGTAAAAGACCACCTGGTCGGGCGCATGGCCCAGGCAAGGGTCGGCGACGCCCTCGGCAGCCTCGTCGCTTGCGCGCGAGGCATCGCCAAAGGAGCCGCCGAGCATGCCGGGGCCCGCAAAGTAACCAGAGCGGTCCGTGAGCTCCATCTAGCGACCTCCGGCCAGCACCAGATCCTGCAGCGCCGAGTACACCTCGACGCGGCGCGGATCGTCCTGCTTGTCGATGAGCAGCGCCATGGCACCGCGGATATCGCCCTTGGGCGCGCCCTCGAGCGTATCCATAAACTCGTTAGCCAGGTCGCGGCCATAACGGTAGCCGCTCATGGCGCGAGCCTCGCGCTCGATGGCAACACGCAGCTTGTACGGCACGCCGGGGTGCAGGATATCAGCCTGCTCGCCGGCGGCCTCCACCGTGGTCTCGGCATGGAGCTTTTGGTCCAGCAGGCCGAGCGCCATAGCAAAGCCGTAGATGGTCTGCGCAGGGCTGGGCGGGCAGCCGGGGATGTAGACATCGACGGGCAGAATCTTGTCCGTGCCGCCCCAGACGCAGTAGTTGTCGTAGAAGATGCCACCGGTGCAGCCGCACGCGCCATAGGACACCACGATCTTGGGATCGGGCGCGGCCTCAAAGGCGCGCAGGGCCGGCATGCGCATGGCACGCGTCACGGCGCCGGTGTACAGCAGCACATCGGCGTGACGGGGCGAGGGCACGACCTTGATGCCAAAGCGCTCGACGTCGAAGACGGGCGTGATGGAACCAAAGATCTCGATCTCGCAGCCGTTGCAGCCGCCGCAGTCAACACGGTAGACGTACACCGAGCGCTTGATCTTCTTAAGAAGGGTCGCCTTGGCCTTCTCGATGCTCTCGTCGAGCTCGATCTTGGTCGGGCGGTACTGAAGCCGCTCGGGCAAAAGCGTGGGTTCGGCCATGGTTACTCCTCCTTCGTATCAAAATCCATGATGATGCCCTCGACCGGCGCAGGACCGGCGGGAATCTCGGGCGCATCGGGGTTGATCTCGCGGTCGATATACTCCGGGTTCACGCCGTGGCCGCCCAGATACTCCATGCCGGGGCCCTGGGGCTCGCCGGACGCAAGCGTCTCGTTGGCAGCCATGCCGCGCGCGTTGCCGGTCTTGACGGCCGAGGCGGCGCGCAGGGCGTCGAGCTCGCGCTTGCACTCCTGGCACATACCGACGGTACGGGCGGCCTGGATAGCCTCCATGCCGCCGGACTTTTGCAGCAGGCGCTTGGCGTAGTCGATCTCCTTGTGCGGGGCAAACGGCTTGCCGCAACGCGAGCAGTGCTCGAGCGTATAGACGCTCTTGCTGGTGAGGTCGTCCTTGCTCATAACAGCCAGCTCAAACTCCTCGGTGAGCTTGATGGCCTCCATGGGGCAGGCTTCCTCGCAGCGGCCGCAGAAGATGCAGCGACCGTAGTCGATCGACCAGGTGATGGTATCGGCCGCAAGGTCGGTGTCCATGCGAATGGCATCGGCCGGGCACGCCACGCCGCAGGCACCGCAGGCGATGCAGAGCTCCGCGTTGTGCTCGGGCTTGCCGCGCATGTCCTTGTTGGTGGGGAACGGCGCAAACGGGTACTTGACCGTCGCGTCTCCGGCCTTGGCGTTAACCTTCCAAAGCTTCAGCATATTAGAGCGCCTCCTCATCGAGCGGAGCGGCCATGGTGCCCTCGCCCGCAAGCGGCGACTTGTCGCGCCAGACGTTCTCGAACTGCTCCTTGTCGAGCACGTGGTCGCGCTTGGCGGCGACATCGGTCACCGTCACGCGGTCGGTGCAGGAGTAGCACGGGTCGAGCGAGCCGACGATCAGCGCCGCGTCGCCCACGGTGTTGCCGCGGAACATGTAGCGCAGGACCGGCCAGTTGCTGTACGTGGCGGCCTTGGCGCGCCAGCGGTAGCACTTCTGGTTGTTGCCGAGCATCGCCCAGTGCACGTCCTCGCCGCGCGGCGCCTCGGTGGCGCCGATGGCGTACTTGTGCGGGGTGTACTCCCAATCCGTGGTGAGGATGGGGCCCGACGGGCAGTTCTCGAGCATGGTCTCGATCATGTCGATCGAATCGTAGACCTCCTGGATGCGAACGGCGGTACGGCCGAAGGCATCGCAGGTGTCGGCCGTGGCGGCGTGCATCTTTTGGACGTCCGGATCGGCGTAGCCGTCGAAGGGGTGGTCAAAGCGCACGTCGCGGGCATAGCCCGAGCCACGCATGAGCGGGCCGACCGGCGAGAAGTCGCGTGCGATCTTGCGATCCAAGATGCCGATGCCGCTCGTACGCTCAATGAAGTTGGGCGTGGAGAGCAAGACGTCGACGAGCTCCTGGACCTCGGAGCGCAGCTGGTGGATGGTCGTGAGCGTGGAGAGCTTCTGCTCGGCCAAAATGTCGCGACGCACGCCGCCGATCACGTTGAGACCGTAGGTCTTGCGGTGACCGGAAAGCTTCTCGGCCAGGTCCATGGACTTCTCGCGAACGCGGAAGAACTGCTGGAAGCCGGAGTCGAAGCCCGTGTAGTGCGACGCCAGGCCAATGTTGAGCAGATGCGAGTGCAGGCGCTCGACCTCGAGCATGATAGCGCGGATGTACTGGGCGCGCGGCGGAACATGAATGCCCTGGGCGCGCTCGACGGCCTCGGCATAGGCCACCGAGTGGGCGCAGCCGCAGATGCCGCAGATGCGGTCGGCAAGGAACGTGACGGCATCATAGTTCAGGCGCGTCTCGGCGACCTTCTCCATGCCGCGGTGCACGTAGAACAGACGGTAGTCGGCGTCGACGATCGTCTCGCCCTCGACGAACAGGCGGAAGTGGCCGGGCTCGTCGGAGGTAATGTGCAACGGGCCCATGGGGACAAGCGTCGTCTCCTTGCCCTTAGTGTCGGCCAAGAACTCGTAGTTTTCCATGTCGCTCGCGGGAGCGGGACGGAAGCGGTAGTCCATGGAGTCCTTGCGCAGCGGATACAGACCGCTGGGCCAGTCATCGGGAAGCACCAGGCGGCGACGGTCGGGCAGACCCTTAGGGATCAGGCCGAACATGTCGCGAAGCTCGCGCTCGCCCCACACGCAGGCGGGGACGAACGGCGTCACGGACGGGAACGTCATCTTGGCGGGATCGACCTCGGTGCGCACGGTCACCCAGCCGGGGTCCTCCCCCTCCATGGAAATGACGTAGTACACAGCGTAACGGCCGCACAGACTGCGCTCATCGTTGCCGATGATCACGGGAATCCAGCCGTAACGCTCGTAATACAGGTAGTGGACGGCCTCGGGCAGCTTGTCCTGCTTGACGGTAATCGTCAGCTGGTCCTCGCACTGCCACTCGACCTTCTCGATGCAGCCCGGAACGGCGCGGCGCAGGGCCTCGACATGGCTCTCGCAGCGACGGGCATACACCTTGTTCTCAGTTTCAATCATTCGTTACTCCACCTCGCTCTGAGCGGTCTCGGTACCGAACACAGCGCGGTACATCGGCGTCGCGTGAAGTTCCTCGGTGCTCTGCTCGAGCACGATGCCGGTCGCAGTCTCCACACCGTGCACGAGGGGCAGCGGGGTGGCGATGCCAAACCACAAGATCATGACAGCCAGGATGATTTCGGGGATAAGCATGAGCACCGGGGCCTCATGCTTGCCCATGCCCTGGGGCGCATGGCCGAATACCGACTTGAGTGCGATGCGGGTGAGCGCGGAGATGGCCACGGTAAGACCGAGGGCGACCACGACGACCAGCCACATGGGACCGGCGGTAACACCGGCGACAAAAGTCAGGAACTCGGAGATAAACATGCCAAAGGGCGGGAAGGCGGCAAGACCGAGCAGCGCCAGGATGGCGAGCGCGGCGGTTGCGGGGGCAACCTCGACGACGCCCTGGATCTTGGCCAGGCTACGCGTGCCAAAGGCGTGCTGGATGTTGCCGGAAACGCAGAAGGCAAGCGTCTTGGTAAAGCCGTGGAACACGCAGTGCAGCAGGGCCGCGGCGATACCCAGCGGGCCACCGATACCCAGGCACAGGGCGATAACGCCCACGTTCTCCACAGACGAGTACGCAAAGCGGCGCTTGAGGTCGTCCTGGCGAAACATCGAAAGTGCCGCCACCAAAATGGACAGCGTGCCGACGATCAGCAGCAAAATTTGCGGATACTCGGCGCCCACGGCTTGGATAGTAAAGCCGTAGAAGCGCATGATCACAAGCATGGCGCACTTAAGCAGCACGCCCGAGAGCAGGGCCGAGACAGGGCTCGGGGCCTGGGAGTGGGCATCGGGCAGCCAAGTGTGCATGGGGAACAGGCCGGCCTTGGTGCCAAAACCGATCACGACAAACGCAAAGGCGAGGCGCATGAGCGTCGGGTCGAACTGATCGGCATACGGCAGCACGCACGACAGGAATGCGGCCTCGTGGGCATTGGGAATCACGTCGGCGGCGTTGGCGTAGATCAGCAGCGTACCGAACAGGCCGAAGGCCACGCCGGCGGTGCAGACCATCGCATACTTCCAAGAAGCCTCGAGGGCCGTCTTGTTCTTGTAGATACCCACGAGGAACACGGTGGAAAGCGTGGTTGCCTCCACGGCGGCCCACGTGAGGATCATGTTGTTGGACAGGCACGCGAGCAGCATGGTGAACACAAACAGGCTAAACAGCGCAAAATACTGCTTGGCGCGCTCGGCGGGCATGGAGCCCTCCTCGATATCGGCCTTTACATAGGGCAGCGAGAACAGCCCCGTAAGAAAACCGATAAAGCCGATGAGCAGCACAAAGATGGCGCCCAGCGAATCGAGGTGAAACCACAGGTCAAGAGCGCTCGCGGTGTCGCCGCTCATAAGGACGTCACCGGCCGTCATAATCGACAGCACCAGGACGGCTGCGACGGAGACCAGGTTGAGACCGGCAAACACGTTATAGGATGTGTTCTTGGGCAAAAACGCCATGACCAGCGAGAACACCAAAGGAGTCGCGAGCAGGGCGAGAATCAACGTTTCCATGGACTACCCCCTCAGCTCGGACAGGTCGCGCGCATCGAGCGAGTGGGAGTCGTCCCAAATGCGACGCACGACGATGGACATGATGATGACGGCAAAGATGGCGTCGGTGGCGATACCGATCTCGATGATCTCGGGAGCGGTGGGGGCCAAAAGCGCGAGCGTCACATGGCTGCCGTTTTCCATAAGGCAGTATCCAAAGATCTGCTTCATGATGTTGCGCTGCGAGATGATGCAGGTGAGGCCCACAAAGAAGTGAGCGAAGCTAATGGCGAGCGCAGGCGTTGCGACCTCGGCCGTGGGCAGGCTAATCTGCGTCACGACGGCAAAGCAGATCGCGACCTCGACGGCGATGATGCAAATGGCCCACGCGGGCTTAAGGCCGGCCTTGAGCGATGCGTCGCTCGGCTCGCCCATCTTCTTGTATGCGCGGTTGAGGATATAAGGGACCAGGACGACCTTAGTGATAAAGGCAGATCCGGCCCACATAAGCAGCTCCTGCGCACCGGTGGTGACACCGAGCGTAGCGAGCAGCCCCACGAGCACCAGCGACTGCACCGCATACCAGCGGATGGCATGTTTGATGTTCTTGGAGACGACCACCATGGTGGACGTGACGATCAGAAGGCCGCCAAGGATGTTGACGATCGAATAACCCATGTCGTTCTACCTCCTAACCGATCCAGCTGGCCGAAAGCGGGCCGCTGACGATGACCATGATGATGAGCACGATGAACACGAACGCCATCGCGCGGGGAAGCGGGGCTCCCGCAGCGACCTCTTCGCTCGGCTCGCCGGGCAGGCAATAGCCCATCCACTTAAGGAACCAGGCAAAGGTGGCGACGGTCTCGGCAACCATGATGCACACGAGCACCAGAATCGCGACGTTGCCGGCACCCACAGAAAAGCCGCCGGCGATGATCTGGAACTTCGAGAAGAACGTGTTCATGGGCGGCACGCCGGCAATGGCGAGCGCGGCGACACCAAAGCCCACGCCCGAGATCGGGTACTTCTTTACGATGCCGCGAAGCTTGGGCAGCATACGCGTACCGAGCGTAAAGGAGAACGAACCGGCGATCAGGAAGAACAGCGTCTTCGCGAAGGCGTGGTTAAAGATGTGGCAGACGGCGCCATCGAAGGCGAGCTGGCTGCCAAAGACCGAAAGGCCCAGACCAAAGAACACGTAGGAGAGCTGGGCGATCGTGGAGAAGGCCAGCAGACGCTTCATGTCCTTTTGCGGCAGGTACATAAGGAAACCAAAGAGCATAGTGACCATGGCGTCGATAATGGCGACCCAGCCCACGATCTCGGGAACCTCTCCGGCAGAAACGAGCGCACGCGCGAACACGCACACGCCGACCTTGACCATCGAGGCGCCATGCAGGTAGGCCGAAACAGGCGTCGGCGCCTCCATGGCCGAAGGCAGCCACATGTACATGGGAACCTGTGCGGACTTGGCCCAGGCTGCAAACAGCACGAGCAAAAGGACGATAGCCTTGAGCTTGGCATCGAGGCCGGCAATCGCGGTAATGGCGAAGGTGCCGGTGTGGGCAAACACGATGGCGGCGCCCAGATACAGGCCGAGCGCACCGATATGCGTGATGATCAGGGCCTTCATGCCGGCCTTCTTGGCCGTAGGCGTCATGTAGTAGCTAATGAGGCCCCAAGAGCACGCACCCGTGATCTCAAAGAACACGAGCTGGCCCAAAAGGGTCGAGCTGTACACGAGGCCGGCCATGGCGCCGATGAAGGTCGCGAGGTACGCGTAGAAGCGACGACGCGGCGCATCGGGATGCTCACGGTTATTCTCGCTCATATAGGGAATCGAATAGATCACGACAAGCAGGCCGATACCCACAAAGGCGGGCGCGAGCAGCGTGCTCATGCGATCGAAGGTGAATCCCATGACGAGGGTCTGCCCAAACGAGATCAGAGGGACCTGCGTGTCGGGCATGCCGGCGCCGGCGAAATTCGCGGCGAGGGCGATGGTGCAGACCGTCGAGACGGCGGCACCCAAAACGCTGAACCACTTGGCGTACGGACGGGGGAACAGGGCGACGAGCACCGAGGCCACCATCGGGGCCGCGATAGCGACCAAGCCGAGAAGGGACAGACTGACTGCAAATGACATTGTTTCTCCCTTCTCCTACACGCCGACGACCACGAAGACAAACGCCAGAACGGCGATCCCCACGACGGCCCAGGTCTGATTGCCGAGCACCTTAAAACGCGAGCGCGAGCAGGAGTTCTCGATCACGCCGCACACGACAAAGTCGATAAGGCACTTCACCAGGAAGATGGCCGCGCCCAGAACGGCCGCGATGCCCACGGTCGCGGGCTCGCCCCAGGGGACGAAGATCGCGCAGAACCAGGCGACGACCAGGACCTGCTTCATGGACATGGCGAGCTTGGCCATCGCAAGCGACGGTCCGGAAAGCTCGGCGAGCGGACCTTCCTGGAGCTCCTGCTCGGCCTCAGCCTGGTCAAACGGCAGCTTGCCGAGTTCCATGTAGCAGGCAATCGCAAAGGCGATGCCGGCGAGGATCACGGCGACCGGCGCGTCGACGGCACCCGTCATGATGTGCTGACCCATGGTGGCGATGTCGGTGGAGCCGCACACCAGGGCGGCGGCAAACAGCGCCAGCAGCATGGACGGCTCGATGAGCACGCTCATGAGCAGCTCGCGAACGCCGCCGATACCGGCGTAGGCGTTGGACGAATCCACACCGCAGAGGGCGAAGAAGAAGCGGGCGAGCGCCAAGCTATACATGATGGTGATGGCGTCACCAAAGACCGGGATGGGGCTTTGTGCCGTAAAGAGCGGCAAGCCCATCGCGAGCATAAAGGCGACGGCGAAGAACAGCGGCGGCATGATGCGCAGCGCAAAGCTCGCGTCCTCGCTCTGGGACTCGGGGCGCGCAAAGAGCTTGGCCAGGTCGCGGTAGTCTTGCATGATGCTGGGGCCGCGACGGTTGTGCATCTTGGCGCGGATCACGCGACCGAGACCGGAGAAGAACGGCGCGACGGCCATGACGACCACGCCCTGCAGAACGGCAAGTACGATGTTGTTCATGCTCTCCCCTCCTTAACCCATTTGCACGGCGAGCACGAGGAACACCACGAGCGCCGCGACGATGTAGCAGATATAGATGCTGTAGTTGCCGCCCTCGAGCTTAGTCGCGAGGTCGGCGAGCTTCTCGACACCCTTATGCGGGGCATCGACGAGAACCTTGTCGGGTACGGGCTCCACAGCCTCGGCCACACCGGTGAGCTTCTGGAAGAAGTGCGCGATGGACCAGCAGACGGCCGTGCAGCGGTCGCGCAGCGTGTAGAGCGGCTGCATAAACCAGGACACCTCGGAGGCAAAGGTCGTGGCCACGACGGGCATATGCTCGTTGGGAGCATAGCCGCATGCCCACGGCTGGGACTTCTGCACCTTGCCGACGGTCTTGAGCTTGCGATAGCCGCAGGCAAGGCCGACAAGCACCACGAGCGCAATAGCGATCGCGGGCGTGGAGGTGGCAGCGCCGGAGTACTGGTTCATGAGCTCCATGCCCTCGGCGGCAAACACGCCACCGTACGGATGCAGCACGGACGCGGCGACATCGACCAGCACGGGCGCGATCACGGGAGCGCCAATGCCCAGCACGACGCAGATGGCCGCGAGCAGGCCCTGCGCAAACACCATGGGGGCGGGAACCTCCTTGGCATTGGCCGCGGCCTCGGAGCGGGGCGCGGAGGCAAAGGAGACGCCATAGGCCTTGACGAAACACGTGACGGCCAGAGCGCCGGTAATGGCAAGCGCGACGGCAGCGAACACGGCCACGATCATGACGGCCTTGTCGCCCTGCATAGCGGCGTTGAACAACGACTGGTAGGTAAACCACTCGGACACAAAACCGTTGAAGGGCGGGATGGCCGAGATGGCAAGCGCGCCAATAAGGAAGCAGATGGCCGTTGCCGGCATACGACGGAACAGGCCGCCCATCTTCTCCATATTGCGCGTACCCGTGGAGTACAGCAGCGCACCGGCACCCAAGAACAGCTCGCCCTTAAACATCGCGTGGTTAAACGTGTGGTAGAGGGCGGCCATCAGAGCCAGGACGGCGATGCCGACCGAGTTGAGCGCCATGGCGGCCATGGAGGCGCCGACGCCGAGCAGAATGATGCCGATGTTCTCGACGGAGTGATAGGCCAGCAGGCGCTTGATGTCATGCTCCTGCAGGGCGAAGGCCACGCCGAGAACCGACGATATCGCACCGAAGACCATGACCATAAGGCCCCACCAGACCTGAACGCCCGAGGCGGAGAGCAGGTCGAGACCCACCTTGAGGATACCGAAGATACCGATCTTGATCATGCCGCCGGACATGAGGGCACTCACGTTGGACGGCGCCTCGGGATGTGCCTTGGGCAGCCAGCCGTGCAGCGGAATGATACCGGCCTTGGCGCCAAAGCCAAAGAAGGCAAGCACGAAGCACACGGATGCGACCGCGGGGCTAAACTGCGTAGCGCGGAAATCCGCAAAGGCAAACGAGCCACCGGCGAAGTTGGTCATGGTGAGGAAGCTCGCCATGATGAGCACAAAGCCCACGTGCGCGATCACAAAGTAGAGCCAACCGCCATGGATGGAGTTCTCGTTCTCCTCGATCACAACCAAGAAGTAAGAGGTCAGCGACATGAGCTCAAAGGCGACCAGGAACCAAAACACGTTGTCGGCGGTGATGACGAGCATCATGGACGCCACGAAGGTGTTAAAGAAGAAGCCGGCGCGGCCCTTTTTGCCCGGGTACTCATCAAAGTAGTTGAGACCGTAGATCGAACCGGCAAACGCGAGCACCGAGATGAGTGCCACGAACAGACCGGACAGCTGATTGAGCAGCAGCTGGAAATGGGCAAACGGGAAGAACACGATGGTGTCGACCGACGCGACATTGCCCAGCACGGCCTGGATACCGGCCACAAACGAAAGCACCGCGGCGACGGCGCCGACAAGGCAGCCGGCGGTCTTGGCGGCGTTATCGGCTTTGATCAGCAGAACCGAGGCGAGCGCACCGATGCACGAGACGGCAAGCGATGCGATAAACAGCGTCATGCTATCCATTGTTTACGCTCCCTTCTGCTTTCTCGGACAGGCCCTGGGCCACAGCGGTGACGTCGACAGCCGGACCGTTTTCGATCGAGCGCAGGCGCTTGGCCTCGTCGAGCTCGCGATCGGCCGCGCCGCCCATGACGGTCAGCGCCTTGGTGGGGCACGCCGCCACACAATGCGGGCCGTCCGGATCGAAGGCGCACAGGTCGCACTTAACGGCGCAGGTGTACTGGCCAGGAGCCCACGTAAGCAGGCTACTCAGGGACTTAGGATACGAAGGCGTCGGGTCGCACATGCCTGCGACACCGGCGATAGACGTGCCATCGGGATGGATGGCTCCGAAGGGGCACGCGATGGCGCACAGCCTGCACCCAATGCACTCCTGCTCCTTGACGCGGATGCGGTCGCCATCGTGCTCGATGGCATTCACCGGGCAAACCTCGGCGCAGGGGGCACCCTCGCAATGGTGGCAGGCAAGGGCGGCCGAAATACCGCCGGTCTTCACGAGCGCCAGGCGCGGCGTATCCTGAAGACCCTGCATCCGGTGGGCGTCGGCACAGGCGGACTGGCATGTTCCGCAGCCGATGCACCTCTCCGGGTTGATGTCGATGAAGCGGTTCATCCCCACTTCCTTTCAAAATAACGGGCCGGGCTCCCGAACGTGCGGGACGCCCGGCCCAAAAAGCCAACGAGAACGGGACTACACGATTTGATTCACGTGCGTCTCGTCGTCGAACTTGGCGGCACCGGGCTCAACGTCCTGGGGAGCAGCGGCGTCGACCAGAGCCTGCTTGAGCTCGGTGTACTGACGCTCGACTTCGCCCTCGGCCCAGACCTGGTCGGCAATGGCGTCGACCTGGCAGGCGGAGAACTTGTCCTCGGGCGTATGCGAGACCGGGTCGACCTTGTGCATGGTCAGCTCGTTGCACTTACCGATCCACCACTGGTAGGTCATATAGACCGTGCCCTTGTTGATGCGGTCGCTCACGTCGGCGCGGCTGTATACCTGGCCGCGGCGGCTGTGAATCGAGACGATGTCGCCGTTCTTGATACCACGCGCCTGGGCGTCCGCGGGATTCATGCGGACAAAGCCGGGCTCGTCGGCGAGCAGCGCCAGCGTCTTGCAGTTGCCAGTCATCGAGCGGCAGCTGTAGTGGCCGACCTCACGGACGGTGCACAGGATGAGCGGGTACTCATCGTCGGGAAGCTCGGAGGGCGCCTCCCAGTCGTGCGCCATCAGGTTGGCGCGGCCGTCCTTGGTGGTGAACTTGCCACCAGCGAACATGTCGGGCGTACCGTGGTCGTTCACATCGGTGCTCTTGACCGGCCACTGGGCGTAACCGCCCTCGGGAGCCATCTTCTCGTAGGTTGCGCCCACAAAGTTGGGGCACAGGCTAATGCACTCGTTCCAGATCTGCTCGGTGTTGTCGTAGTGCATGGGGTAGCCCATGCGCGTGGACAGGTCCGCGAAGATCTCCCAGTCGTGGCGGCACTCGCCCTTGGGCGGAACGGCCGCGTCAAAGTGCTGGAAGCTACGGTCGGATGCGGTAAAGACACCCTCGTGCTCGCCCCAAGAGGTAGCAGGCAGGATGACGTCGGCGAGCATAGTCGTCTGCGTCATAAAGATGTCCTGGCAAATGAACAGATCCAGCTCGGAGAGCGTCTTGCGCATTCCGGCCGAATCGGGCTCGGTCTGCACCGGGTCCTCGCCGTAGTTGTAGAAGCAGTGCACCTTGCCCTCGTCGACCAGGTGGCCCAGGTCGGTGAGCTTGTAGCCCTCCTCGAGCGGGAGCTTTTCCTCGGGCACGCCCCAAGCCTTGGCAAACTTGGCGCGAACGGCGGGGTCGGTGACTTTCTGGTAGCCAGGGTACAGGTTGGGCAGCATGCCCATATCGCAGGAGCCCTGGACGTTATTCTGACCGCGCACGGGCGCGAGGCCGGAATTGGGTTTGCCGATCTGGCCGGCAACGCAGGCGATGGAGGCGATGGTGTGCACTGTCTTCAGGTTCTGCTTCTGCTGGCATACGCCCATGCCCCAGCCAATGATGGCAGAAGGCTTCGCCGTGGCGTACATCTCGGCAGCTTGGTGGATCAGCGCGGGATCGACACCCGTGATGTCCTGTACGGATTCGGGAGTGTAGTTCTTGATGGTCTCCCACCACTCGTCAAAGCCGTTCGTGTGCTCGGCGACGAATTCCTTATCGTAGAGGCCATCGTTGACCAGACAGTTGGCAAAGGCGTTGAGGAACGCGACATTGCAACCGTTCTTGATCGGAAGGTAGATATCGGCGATACGCGCGGTTTCGATATGGCGCGGGTCGGCGACGATGATCTTGCAACCCTTTTCTTTGGCTCGCACGATACGCCTTGCGACGATGGGGTGCGAATCGGCAGGGTTATAGCCGAAGAGGAAAATGCAGCCCGCATCCTCCATACCGGGGATGGAGCATGACATGCAACCTGAACCAACCGTGTCCATCAGACCGAGGACAGTAGGGCCGTGTCAAGTACGAGCGCAGTTGTCTACGCTGTGGGTGCCGATGCACGCACGCGTAAACTTCTGCATGACGTAGTTCGCCTCATTGCCGCCGCCTCGCGAAGAGCCGGTGGTCATGACAGCGTTAGGACCATATTCGTCAATTATGGCCTGCATCTTAGATGCGGTGAAATCCAGTGCCTCGTCCCAGCTTACGCGCTCAAGATCCGCGCCCTTGGTGCGGCGGATCATCGGGTGCAGTACGCGAGGAGTCAAGATCTTGGTGTCGTTGATGAAGTCGTAGCCGCTCATGCCCTTAAGGCACAGCTCGCCCTGATTGGTGATGCCGTTGAGCGGTTCGGTACCCACGACCTGGCCGTTTTGGACCAAGAGGTTAAACTGGCAACCGGCACCGCAGTACGGGCAGATCACTTTATGCTTCTCCATGACACCCTCCTTCCTTTCTCTGCTACCGATTAATCGGTACGTATTTGACAATCGTCGGGCCTGTATGGCCGCCCGCCTACGCCTCGTTTTCGATGGTGGCGCGGGCACGCTCGGCGGTCAGCTCCGCCAAGCGCTCCTCGTCTACCAGGGTGAGGCCCTTGGTCGGGCACGCCTCGGCACACGCCGGACCGCCGGGACGGTCCACGCACAGGTCGCACTTGAGCACGAAGCTCTTAGTCTGCGAACCCACGCGCACGTCGCCCATCAAGACGGGGACCTGCGTGGTCGCCACGCTCACGGCGCCAAAGGGGCAGGCCATGACGCAGCTCTTGCAGCCGATGCAGTTGTCCTCGTTGACGCCGATGCGATGGTTCTTTGGATCAAAGAACAAGGCGCCCGTGGGGCAGGCCTTAGCGCACGGGGCATCCTCGCAGTGATGGCAAGCCACCGGTGCGGAGATCTCGTACGTACGCGTCACGCGCAGACGCGGCGCGGCAATGTTGCCGGGGATGTCGTGTGCCTCGATACACGCTGCCATGCAGGTTTGACACCCAATGCAGCGCGAGGAATCGGCTACGACTCGTTTATTGCCCATGTTGTTCACTCCCTCCTGAATCCCATGCCGGAGAGACCCTGTCGACGTTGCCCCGGACCGCCCGTGGTCCGGCATCGGCGTATCGAGAGCATGCGGCGAAACAGGCACTCGGTAGAATATCTCCAACGGTATACAGGTTAAATATACGCAGTTGCAGGGGGTAAACTTGAGCATAGGCCCTGCATTACGGGTGTATTGCAGGGGTTTGGGCTGGTTAGGATTATTCTCAATAGGATATAAAAGCGAGTGTATTACACGCGTACGCCCAACAAAGATTTCACGCTCGCTTCTGAAGGATGTAGTACGTTTGTAATAATGTTCACACCCAATTACTCGAGTGCAATAAAGTAGTTGTTATAAGATTGGCAATTACTAGCCGAAGCTGTATTTGACTATTCATATTGCACGCTCATTAAGGGAGGCCAGTGATGTCATCGACTCAAAAACGAGCCATCCTGCAGGTGCGCATTCGCGAGGAAGACAAGCAGCATGCTGAGCGTCTCTACGACGCCATGGGCACATCGCTCGCCGAGGCCGTACGTCTTTTTGTCGCGCAGAGCATTTTGATGCGTAAGCTCCCCTTTCAGCCGGTCGCAGTACGATCAAAAGACGGCACCGCCGCCTATGGATCGCTCAAAGCATATGGGGACCCCAATCGCCGCTCCAAGGAGCGCAATGCTTGGATTGAATACCTTGCTACAGAAAGCGACGATTCGATTTTGGGTCCCGAGGAAGTAGATATCTATGAGTAGCACCATCATCGACGAGACCGTCATCCTGCGCTATCTGCTCGACGACGACGAGGTCCTGTCGCCGCGCGCTGCCAAGGTCATCGCCACGCGCACCGCTCGCGTCTACCCCGAGATCATCACGCGCGTCGTGGTCACGCTGCGCGACGTCTATAAGGTTCCACGCGTTGAGATTGCTGCGGCCATGAAAAGGCTGCTCGATGACGTCATGGTCGACGAACCCACCGTTGTCGCCCTTGCCGTCAAACTCTTTGGCAAGACCCATATGGACTTTACCGACTGCCTCCTCGCAGCCCGAACCGCCATCTACAACGATGATGTCGTGAGCTTTGGCAAGCCCATCATCCAAGGCATGATCGATTACCGCCGTAAGCGCCAAACCGCAGCCGAAGCCCGCAGCCGCAGCATCGACTCCACCATCGACAAGCTCCGCCACCGCTCCCGCAGCTAACCCCATGCTCACCTAAGTTGCGGTGAAATAGTTCCTAGATTAGGCTTATTCGCGCTTTTCAGAAATTAATTCACCGCAACTTCCAGGTTGGCCATCCGAAACTGGCAGCCTTGGACCGCGAATCCTACTGTTCGCCACAAAATGGGCCTATCTACTACGTTTAACCGATTACCCTCGACCATACAGAAATCCGAAATATCAAAACAGCTGGTAGACGGCTTGCCGATTTTCCGAAACTGCTGCTATGGTCGTCCCCTGCAGGCCAAACGTAGTAGATGGGCCGCTTTCGTGGCTCAACACCAGACCAGTCATTTTGGGGCAGGGCTTTTTTGACCACATTTCCCAGCCGATCGCTAGAGCAGTCAAAAAGCCCGCTCCAAATTAGCTACCCCGGCCTTTAATGGGCCCGCAAAAGCCAAAAGACAGTCCGTATTTAACCGCAACTTAGGTGGGCGCGGAGCGGGTTCGATTCCCGTCGCCCGGCGCGTAAACGAAAACAGCTCTGATCCCCAAAGGAAACCAAAGCCGTTAAAACAATTCTTATGGAGCGGGCGACGGGAATCGAACCCGCGTCATCAGCTTGGAAGGCTGGGGTTCTACCATTGAACTACGCCCGCAAGATATGGTCGGGACGACAGGATTTGAACCTGCGACATCCTGCTCCCAAAGCAGGCGCGCTACCAAACTGCGCCACGTCCCGAAGGTGTTGAGCAGCTAAGGTCTAAACCTTGCGTGTCCCAAAGCGAAGGAAATTATAGGGGAGACTCCCCGCCTGTGCAAGCGACGATACCCTAGCTCCTCGAATGTACGACAAACCGACTGTGGAGCAGGCCGATCACAAACGCCACCACGGCAACCGGCGCCCACGCGGCTCCAATGTCTGCCAGCGGCAGCGCATCGAACGGCAGCCACGCGCCCGTAAAGAACGCATCGCGGACCGAGGTAATCACGCTCTGCACTGCGACAACGCCGCCGACCCAGACCCACACCTGCGGATGAGCGTCGCAAAAGCCGTGCACCAGGCCCATCAGTACCAGCACGATGGCAACGGGATACAAGGCGTTGAGCATGGGCACCGAGAACATAAGAATCACGTCGAGGCCCACGTTGGAGAGCACGCACGAAAACGCTGCGAACACAAAGGCGAGAACCGCAAAGGGACGGCGCATGGCCTCCTCAGAGGCCTCCGCTCCCCCTTCGACCACATACGTCTCGCAGAAGTAACGCGAGCAGCAGCTGATGAGGCCGATGCACACGTTCATGCAGGCGAGGAAGAAGATGGCGAAGACCACGACCGTGCCGGCAAGCCCAAAATGCATGGAGGCCGAACGGGCGAGGATGGCGGCGCCGTTGGTAGCGTCGGGCATCACGGTGCCGAGCTGCGCGCCGGCAAGCGCCAGGCCGCAGTAGATGATGGCCATGAGCACGCCGGCGATCACGCCGGAGCGCGAAATCTCGAAGGCCACGCGCTTGTCATCGGTAACGCCCAGCTCGTGGATGGTCTCGGCGATGATGATGCCAAAGGCGAGCGACGCGAGCAGGTCCATGGTCTGGTAGCCGGTCAAAAAGCCCTGCACGGCAGCACCGGCATCATAGGGAGCCTGCGGCGCGGCGGCGGGGCCCAGCGGCGAGACCATGGCGGCACCCACGACCAATACGATAAGGGCAATGAGCGCGGGGCCCGTAATGCGGCCGAGCACGCGTGTGATGACGCCCGGGCGCAGCGTGAGCGCAAACGCGACGACGAAGAAGCCGACGGCAAACACCAGGCGCGCCGTGCCGAGCGAGA
This sequence comes from Collinsella sp. TF06-26, assembly GCF_002232035.1. Lineage (GTDB taxonomy): Bacteria > Actinomycetota > Coriobacteriia > Coriobacteriales > Coriobacteriaceae > Collinsella. The sequence continues at coordinate 92,165 of NZ_NKXR01000001.1, read as the reverse complement.
CGCCCTCGGGCAACAGCGGCACCAGCATCTCGAAGGCCGTGGAACTCGTACGCGGAATGGCCAGACACGGGCCAATGGCCAGATACACCGCCGCGACAAAGAACTCGCCAAACTTGGGGTGCACGCGGCCAGCAAGCTCGCGCGCCGTTCCGGCAAGCGCCACGGCGATAAAGCCCATGACGGGCAGGCCGATGGCGGCGATGAGAAAGCCGAACATGGCGACCGGCGTGGCGGAACCTGCCTGCAGCGCCAGCAGCGGCGGAATAATGAGGTTGCCGGCGCCAAAGAGCATCGAGAACAGAGCGATGCCGACGGTGACGACATGGTCGGAGCGCAGACCGCGCGGAGCGGATGAAGCCATGGGACCACCTTTCGAGTCAAAACAAAAACGGGACGGGCAAAAGACCCGTCCCGCAAGTATATACGCTTTAGCAGACTAAATCGCGCAAAGCTTCAATCTAGCCGCCCCTTTTGAGCCGTTATGTGTCCGAGCGACGGCGACGCAGCAGCTCGAGTCCCAGCGCGACAAGCGCAACGGCGCCTCCAGCGACGGCGACGGCCAATGGCGCACGATCGCCCGTGTCGGCGAGCTGCTGAGCGCTCGACTTGGAAGATTCCTTCTTGCCGGAGTTTTCCGCGCCCGATGCCTTTGCCTTATCAGCTGCGGAGTCATCCGAACTACCGGGTTTTGTCGGATCCTTTGAATCCGGCTGGTCGGAATCGGGCGTTCCGGGCTTTTCCGGCTCTGGCTTGCTCGGGTTGTCAGGCTCAGGCTTATCCGGGTTATCCGGGTCCGGCTTGTCCGGCTGATCAGGCTCCGGTTTGTCGGGCTCAGGCTTGCCCGGATCAGGCTGGTCAGGCTCGGGCTTGTCCGGGTCCGGCTTGTCCGGATCGGGTCCATCGGGCTTGTCCGGATCGGGAACCACCGGGTCCGGGTCGACAGGCTCCTGCTTCTTCTTCACCGTCAGCGTACCGGGCTCAACCGTGACATCGAAGTTCGGGTCGGCGACCGTCGCCCCGATCTGGTACTCGCCCGCCGGGGAACTCTCATCGGCGACGCAGGAGTACTCGACCTTCACGCCCGAGGTATCAGCCGAGCTCTTTAGGCTCGAGGTAAAGGCGGGATTCATCTCTCCCTCGAAGCGTTCAACATCGTCGACCTTTACCTTAAGCTTCGCCGGTGAAATCTTGAACTTGCGCGAGGCGGCGCCGATATACCCGTCGCTTCGCAGCGTGGCAACGGCGCGATACGTGCCGGCATCGGTCGGGGCCTCACTCGACGAATAGTGCGTGCCGCCCGTCCCGTAGTACCTAACCCTCAGGTCACCTTCGCAGGCCTTGGGAACCCCCGTGACCTTGGGCGCTTGAGCATCACCGCTATAGACGAAGTTGCCGCCCTCAAATGCAAGCTCGACCCGCTTCGACTGAACGACCAGAATGAAGTGCGCGGTCACGGTCTTGCCATGAGCGTCCTTGCACGTGATGTCAAAGGTAGACACCCCGGCCTTGGACGGGGTGCCCGAGAGCGTCAGACCGCCCGATGTGCGGGTGAGCTTAAACCCGTCGGGGAGCTTAGCGTCGTCCCACGTGTACTCATACGGAGCTTCGCCGCCCGCGGCACCCGAAATCGTCGCGCGATACGTGCTATGCGCACGTGAGACCGGCAGCAGACCGCCGTTGAACACGAGGGCATCCCGGGGCACAACGGAAACGACGGCGCGATCGCTGTCCGCCTGCGCCTCGGTGCCGAGATAGCGCTGAGTGACGCGGCAGAAATACTCGCCAGCGCAATCGTCATCGAGACACTCGATGAGGAGCGACTCCCCCGTCTCGCCCTCGAGCGCCACGGCCTCGCCGCCCACCATGTGGAACCACTGATAGGAAAGTTCGACATCGGCGGCGGAACCCGTGGACGAGAACGCGTGGTCGAGGACGCCCTTGCCCGCCTCGGCAGCAACCGAGAGCACGGCAGCATCGCCCTCGTGGGCGCTCGCATCCTGCGGCTGGGCGATCATCTTCGGAGCGTCCGCCTTCACGAACTCGAATGTGACCTCCTGCGACGCGGTGACGCCACTCAGCGAGACCTCGTACGCTCCACCCTCATAGTCGGAGATATCGAGATCGACGGCCTTGTCCGAGCCGGCTTCCGTGACCGTCACTCGCTCGAGGTAGCAGCCCTCGTCGGGCGTCGCCGAGAGCGTCACATCTCCGCCCGCATCAACGGTGACGGAAGCGTTGTCAACCGAACCGTTGACCGCCTCTGCCGTCACCTCAAAGCGCTCGGGCTTGTCCGGGTTATCGGGCTCGGGGTTATCCGGATTGTCCGGGTCCGGAACCACCGGGTTGGGATTGACGGGCTCCTGCTTCTTTTTCACCGTCAGCGTTCCGGGCACGACCTCGACATCGAAGTTCGGGTCGGCGACCGTCGCGCCGATCTGGTACTCGCCAGCAGGAGAGCTCTCATCGGCATCACAGGAGTACTCGACCTTCACACGCGAAGTGTCAACCGCACTCTCCAGGCTCGAGGTAAACGCTGGGTTCGCCTCTCCCTCGAAGCGCTCGGCGTCGTCAACCTTCACCTTGAGCTTTGCCGGAGCGATCTCGAACTGGCAGGTAGCGGCACCGATGTAGCCGTGGCTGCGCAGCGTGGCGACAGCGCAGTACGTGCCGGCATCGGTCGGGGCCTCCGTCGAGGAATATTGCGTGCTTCCGGTACCGAAGTACCAGACCCTAAGGTCGCCCTTGCAGACCTTAGGGGCACCGGAAACTTCAGGCGTCTGCGGTGCGCCATTAAAGGTATAGTCGCCATCCGTAAACGTAAGTATTACGTGCTTTGCCTGGACAACGAGCGCAAAGCGGGCGGTCATGGCCTCGCCACGAGCATCCCTGCACGTGACATCAAAGGCGGAAACGCCCGTCTTGGACGGGATGCCCGAGAGCGTCAGACCGCCCGGTGTACGGGAAAGCTTGAGCCCGTCGGGGAGCTCCGTCTCATCCCATGCGTACTCGTACGGAGCCTTGCCGCCCGTGGCCCCGGCAATCGTGGCGATGTACGTGTCGTGCGCACTCGCTGCCGGTAGCAGGTCGCCGTTGAACACAAGGGTGTCCCAGGCAACGACGGAGACGGAGACGCAATCACTGTCCGTCTGCTTCTCAGTACCAAGGTAGCGCTGAGTGATGCGGCAGAAATACTCGCCGGCCAGCTCGTCGTCGAGGTCCGCGAGCGAGAGCGTCTCCCCCGTCTCGCCCCCGAGCGCCACGGCCTTGCCATTCACCATGCGGAACCACTGGTAGGAGAGCTCAACCTCGGCAGCGCAACCCGTGGACGAGGCCGCGTGGTCGGCGACGTTCTTGCCTGCCTCGGCAGCGACCGAGAGCGCGACGGTATCGCCCTCGTGGACGCTCACGTCCTGCGCCTGCGCGACCACACGCGGAGCGTCCGCCTTCGCAAACTCGAACGTGACCTCCTGCGATGCGGTGACATCGTTCAGCGTGACCTCGTACGCCCCGCCCTTGTAATCAGAAATGTCGAGGTCAACGGTCGCATCCGAGCCGGCCTGCACGACCGTCACGCGCTCGAGGTAGCAGCCCTCGTCGGGCGTCGCCGAGAGGGTCGCGTCCCCGCCCTCAACAACCGAAACCAAAGCATTGTCGACCGAACCGTTGACTGCCTTCGCCGTCACCTTGTAGTGCTCGGGCTTCTTCTTGACCGTCAGCGTGCCGGGGTCGACCGCGACATCAAAGTTCGGATCGGCGACCGCCGCGTCGATCTGGTACTCACCCGCTGGCGATTTCTTATTCGCCGAGCAGAAGTACGTGACCTTTACGTCCGAGGTGTCGCAACGGCTCACCAAGCTGGAAGTAAACTCGGGATTTTCCTGGCCCTCAAAGCGCTCGGCATCGTCGACCTTCACCAGCAACTGGGCAGGTGCAACGGAAACCGACAACCCGACGTCCTCGGCGGCAAGATAGTTTCGAGACGCCTTGGCATGGGCGACAACACGTGCCGTACCGGCGGCCTTCACCGTCGCGCAGCGTCCCTTAATCGAAACCGGGCCCGCATCGTCATCGGAATCAACCAGCTCAAAGCTCACGGGAGTCTGGGCAACGTTATTAAACACAATGGGGTCTCCACCGTAAACACCCGAATAGCTCGTCGTTCCCATAATGACCTGGCTTGCCTTTGTAATCGAGAACTCGGCGGACTTTTTACCCTGATAGTTGGGGTCAGTCACCTTAACCGTGACGCGGTAGTTGCCACTGTCGCACGGCTCCAGCGCCGTCGGACCATAGGACGTTCCATCTATACCGCGATAGGCAACGGAATAGGCAGACGCATCAAGGCCGGCAACCGCAACCGCCGCACCGTGTCGTGCGCCATCGTATGTCACATCAGACGTCTCGATCGAAATATCGACCGGGGCCTTCTCAATCGTGAAGTCACAGGAGGCATTACCGACATATCCCTTGGCATCGAGCGTCGCCACCGCACGATACGTGCCGGCATCCACCGGCGCCTGATCCGACGAGTAATGTGTGTCACCCGTGCCAACATAGGTCAGTTTGACATCGTCCTCGCAACCCTCGGGCACGCCCGAGAGCTCCGGGGCCTGCGCCGTCGCGTTGTAGGTAAAGGTCTGGCCCTCAAATGCAAGCGGGGCTTTCTTCGCCTTCACGAGCAGCGCGAAGTGCGCATCGCACTTGTTGCCCAGGTCATCAGTGCACCTAATCTTGAAGCGACACACACCCGTGGCCGCAGGCACGCCCGAGAGCACCAAGGCGCCCGATCCGTCATCTGCCAGCGTCAGCTGCATGCCCTCAGGAACCTCAACATCATCCAAGTTGTACGCATACGGCGCCTTGCCGCCCATAGCGCCGGCAATCTGCGCGCGGTATTCATCGTGAGCGGTCGCCACCGGCAGCACGCGCCCGTTAAACACAAGTGCTTCTCGGGGCACGATGGATACCTTCGCATGTTCGGTATCCGTCTTTGCCACCGTGCCCAGGTAGCTCTGCGTAATGCGGCAGAAGTACTCGCCTTCGCCGTCGCTGTCGAGCTGGGCGATCGAAAGAGTCTCCCCCGTCTCGCTCTTCAGCGCCACCGCCTTGCCGCCATCGTCAGACACGCGATACCACTGGTAGCTCAGCTTGACGTCTGCAGCGGATCCAGATGACACGGCCGCATGGACGCGAACGTTGCGCCCCGCCTCGGCGACGACCGAAAGCTCAACCGGATCGCCCTCGTAAGCACTCGCATCCTGCGGCTGAGCGAGCACCTCCGGAGCCGCAGCCTTCACGAATTCAAACGTAACCTGCTGCGGAGCACTCACGCCACTCAGTGTGACCTCGTACGCCCCACCCTTATAGTCAGAAATATCAAGGTCATAGGCATTGCCGGCCGAACCGTCATCACCTGCCTCTTCGGCAACGGTCACGCGCGTCAGGTAGCAGCCCTCATCGGGCGTCGCCGAAAGCGTCACCTTACCATCCGTAGCGACCAAAGCAGACTCCGAATCAACCGATCCGTTGACCGCTCGGGCCGTCACCTTGTACTTGGGCGCCTCCGCAAAGCGCGCCTCGACGGTCATATTGTCCTCGGGGACAAACGTCCAGGTAGTATCCGTGTTCAGCGGCTCATCGCCCAACGACCCGTCGTCATTGCGCGCATACCACCCATCGAACACATACCCCGCATCGGGAACGGCAGTCAGGGTCGTGGACTCACCGTTCTCGACTTCGTTGGTCACGGCATAGCCCAGAGATTCGTCCTCGGAGGAACCCTCGACGTGTCCGCCCTGACGCGGATCAACCGCCGTCACCGACATCGTCGCCCGTTCATAAACGGCCGTAAAGGTTCGGTTGCCAAACACCACGCGGTTAATGACCGGCGTAAAGCCAACGGGCATGCCGTTCTCATCGACCCAGTATTTAAACTTCCAACCCTTATGCGGCACGGTAAACATAATCGCCGCGGAGTGGTAGGAGCCACCCGTACCGAGCGCTACCATCGAAAAGCCAGCATCCTTAGGATACGTAGCGACCTGAACATCGCAGCCCGTCTCGTAGAACACGGCCGTAAGCTGCCTATTCTCCTTTGCGGTACCGATATAGAACGCGCTGTAGCTCACCGTGACACCCGCATCGTCGACCCAATGAGAGAAGTGGTACTTCTTCCACGGGATCGCAATCGCCATAAACATGTCGCCCCTGTCGTAGGACCTGCTGCCGGCAGGAATGCCGTCGACAAGAAGGGCCGTACCGCGGAAGATGGACGAGCCAGTGACGGTAATGGTCACCTGTCCATCGGATTCGAACTGCGCGTAGTACGTTATGTCCTGCGTGGCGGTCACATCGAGGGTCGTCGCGGTCTCGACAATCGAGGTGCCCTCCTTATCGGTGCTCCAGCCCACAAAGCGATAGCCCATACCGGCAACAGCGGACAGTTCCACCTGGTCGCCCACGGCAAAGCTACCGCTGCCCGTAACACGGCAGCCCCTGTTCGAAGTCTTGTCCTTCACCACGACCTCGCCCGTAACGGTCACCTCGTACGGATCGGCAAACACGGCCTGGAGCTCCAACGTATCGTCCTCGAGCCCCTCGACCATATCCTTGTCGAGCTTAACCCAGCAATGGGCGTCGCAGCTCAGCAGCAACTTGTTGCCCTCGGCATTCAGGACATACCAACCGGCAAATCGCTTGGTACCCATAGGCGTAGCGTTGAGTTCGACCGTATCACCGAATTGATAGGAGCCCTCGCCGCTCAGGGTGCTAACGCTATCGTCACTCGCGCTCAAAACGACCTGATAGGACTTAGGCGTAAAGGTCGCTGTATAGGTGGCGTCACCCGCGACCTTAACGGTATAGTCGGCGTTCTCGCTGGCTGTCTCGCCCTTGTCGTCCGTCCAACCCGCAAACGAATACCCGGTGTTGGCGATCGCACGAAGCGTTGCGCGGTCGCCAGCCTCATAGCCACCAAAGCCGCTCACGGCTCCGCCCTCGGCAGGCGAAGCAACGGTATGCACGACATACGAACCCGACGCAAAGACGGCATAGAGCGACGTATCCTCACGCACGGCAAATCGATAGGTTTTCTTGGAGCTCACGCATGTGCCGTTACGGAACCAGCCCACAAAAGCCGTATCCTCGGCGGCGACCGCACGCACGGTTGCGACCTGCCCGGCGGCATACGCCCCCGCGCCCTCGACCGTGCCCATGCTCTCTTCGCAGGAGACGTCCACCGTATATTGCTTTGCCGAGAACACGGCCTGGAGCGTCGTGTCGGACGTTGGCATCACGTGATAGGTACTGTCACGGCTTACCACGGCGCCCGAAGCATCGGCCCAATACTCAAACGCATAGCCCGAAAGCGCATGCGCGGTCAGCGTGGCGGCATGCCCCGCCTCAACGGTACCCGTGCCCTCGACCCAGCCGGCGACACTCGATTCGACCAGCGAACCGGTGCCGGAATCGACTACCGTCGTGGCGTCGACGTCATAGCTTTTCGCCATAAAGCGAGCGACGTGCACATGGCTGCGCTCCTGGTGGCAGGTGAACTCCGCATCGGCAGACTCAAACGTGCCGTCTGCCGTATACCAACCAGTAAAGACATAACCGGGATTGGGCGTTGCCTTAAGGGCAACCTCCGCGCCGCGGTCCGCAAGAACGCGGCTCGCCTTGACGGTGCCGCCCTCCGCAGGATCAGCGAGGGGCACGCAGACGGTATCGATAGGCACAAAGCCCGCGGTAATAACGCAGTGCCCGGTTTTACCGCGAGCCTTCGCAACCAACGAGGTCTCGTGCTTAAGGCTCTTCAGGCGGCCATTGACGTACCAACCCCAGAACAAAAAGCCAGGATGGGCCTTGGCCGTCAAATGAAGGGTTTCCCCTAATTTGAACGTATCGGTCGTAGGCTTCACCACGGTCCCATTGCACGTCACGGTACCGCCGAGCCATGAATCGGCGGTGACGATGACCTCGGGTTTTGAGTCGGTAAAAATCGCGGTATAGGTATCGCTCTTGGTGACCTTGACGACCAGCTCGGCGGTATCGTACTCCTTACCGGAGCCATCCTTCCAATGGTCAAAACGATAGCCGTCGTTGGCCTTTGCCTTGAGCATCACCGTATCGCCGTAGCCACAGGTAACAGAAGATGCCCCCGGGTGCCCCTCGATCTCAACGGCACCGCGCTCAACAAAGGTCTTTTTTGCCTTCGCCGTCACGGTATACGTGTTTTCCTCAAACACCGCACGCACCGCGCATTCCACGTCCTCGGGATAGAACTCGAGGTAGCTGGGATCGGTGCCCAAAAGCAGGTCCGTCTTGGCGTCGTACCAGCCCTTAAAGGTAAATTGTTTGCTCGCCTCGGCCGTGAGCTCAATGCTCAGCGTGGCAGGCTCGCCCTTCATGCAGTAGCCCTCGCCGTGCACCAAATATTTGCCCGCCATGGCCGCGGCCGGCTCAACGACAACGTCCACCTTGCAGGCACGCGTAAACTTTGCCTGGATCACGCAGTCGGTAATGGGCTCAAAGGTATAGGAGCGCTCGCTCGAAACCAGCGTCGAGGTGGCATCCGAGCCGCCGTTGCTCAGATACCAGCCGTCGAAGATATAGCCCTCGGATGTGGCGGCCTCCGCGGTCACGCGCTCGCCTTCGGGAACCTCGAGTACCATGCCGGCAGTCTCGCCGCGCTTCAGCGTAACGGTACCGCCCTCGAGCGGGTCGGCATCGGCACGCACAGTGTGCGCATCCCTGCCGTCCATCACAGCCTCGATCCGAGCATTCCCGTTAACGCGGTATTCGCAAACTTCCTGCTTGTTGGCAATCGTGATGCCCTGTGCATCGGTTTCGCGCCATTCTACAAACCGGTATGTTTTCTCCGGATTGTCGGGGCGTAACTTGGGGCGCACCGTAAACGTGAGAATGTCCCCATCCTTTGCGCGAACCTTGCCATCCACGACTGGCACGCCATCGCACAGCACCTCGGCGCTATCGAAGGGATCGGTATTCACCAGAATGGTCTTGTCCGCCTTGCGGAAGCGCGCAACCAGATGGCGGTCGACCTCGGCCTTGAAGATATACGTGCGCTCGGGCGAAACCTCGATGCCGTCCTCAAGCCATCCCACAAAGGCATAGTCGGGACCCTCGCTCGCAGTGACCATAGCCTGATCGCCACGCGTAATGCTCTGCTTTACGGGGCTTGCGGTGCAGCCTGTCGAAAAATCGGCCTGAATGCCATCGGCTTCGGCAACCGCCGTAATCTCGACTTTTTTCTCGAAAACGGCCGTCATTTTTACGACCTCGGGCGTCAGGTCCGTGATCGTCATCGTCTTGAGAGGAGATGTCGAGACCTCGACACCGTTCTCTTTCCAACATACGAAGCGATAGCCGGGATTTGCGACAGCCTCGAGCGTGGCGACCGTCCCCTCATAGTGAATACCGCTTCCGGTAACGACGCCGCCCACCTCGGGCTGCGCGGTGGCAATTATTTCGATCTTATGGTCGCCATGAGGCTTGGGCTTCTTGTGGTCGTCGATGATGTCCTTGATCTCCTTGAGTACTTTGGTGCCCACAGCGGCAACATCCTCAATGTTGTCGGCCATACCGATCTCAATCACCGCGTCGGCCGCGATGGGGTCGACAATCTCGCCCAAGCCATACATGGTAGCGAGAACGGCCGCAGCCGTTATCGCGGCGATGAGCGCGGCCTTCAGCGCCGCGAGCGACTCGTCGGGGCCAGTCGCCTCACGGAAATGCGCGGTGTACTGCACATCCCCCTCGAGCACAAACGTATAGGACGGACCATCGTCGCTGGTAAAGACAACGTTGCCGAGGGCATCGGTCGCGTAGTCAAACACATAGCCGGGTAACGGGACCGCCACGACCGTTACGCGTGACCCGATGCCGTACAGACCGGTGGAAAGGAACTGTCCGAGCGGCTGCCCGTTCTCATCGACCCCGTCCGCACTCAGGACCACGCTCGCCTGCGGAGCGCAGTAGCGCGGAGTGATCTCGATCTTGGAGTCGCTCTCATCCTCGGACACAGTCGCGTCCGCCTCGTTCACCGTATAGGTAAAGTCGAGCTGATCGCTCACGGCGTAGGCGTCATCGCCCTCACCCAGATACCAGCCCAGGAACAGCGCGTTATCCGTGGCGGCAGAAAGGTCGACCGTCTCGCCGGCATTGCGATAGCAGCTTTGAACGGTAACACTCAGGTGCGCATAGTCCTGTGACGAATCGGTCGCCTGCGCATCGTTGACATGCACCGCATAGTCCTTGAGCTTAAAGCGAGCCTCCAGGGACAGGTCCTTATCCGGCGTAAACGTGTAGACCGTCTCTTTGGAGATGTACTTGCCGGACTCGGTGTCATACCAGCCCTTAAAGGTAAGGTTGTCGTTGAGCATCCCCAAAGCACCGGCATCGAGCGTGACCTCGGCGCCCGCATCGATCGTCGTCACGCCGGAAACATCGGGCAGCTCAACGCCGTCCATCAGCTTGCGTTCGCCTTTATCGATCGTTTGGGCATAGGAGATCTGGAACGACGTCGGCTCAGGCTTCTTAAGCTGTAGCGTGCCCTTGGTCTGGGTTTCAAAATGTGAATAGCCATCGTCATACACGAGCTTTACGGGCTGTCCGTCCATCGACTCATCGAAGACGTCACCGTCGCGGGGAGTCGCCGTTAGGTACTCACCCAGTTCTTCCTTTATGAGGGCTTCGTAGTTCCAAATCGATACCGTATGCGGGTAATCGAGCTCGACGCTCATGCCCTCGAGCGAAATGGTGTCCCCCGGCTCATAGGTCATGTTGTTGGGGTCGCATGAGATCTCAACGTTCTCGAGCACCTTGCCCACCGGGACGGGCAGGCAGCCGTTGCACCTCTCCCAAACAGCTTTGGGATGCCCGTTAGCATACTTCGGAATCATCTTGGCGGGGACCATGACGGTCATGTTGTATTTGGGGAACGTGTCGGTGTTAATGAGCACCTCATGGTTGCATCCAAAGAACACGGTCTCGAGATTGGTACTGCCAAACGCCTTTTCCGGCAACTCCTCGATCTTGGAGTTATATGGCAGCGTCAGCCCGCCGCTCAAGTCGGTGCCGTAGAAGCAGGTGTGGCCAAGCGTTTCGACCGTTGTGTTGCTCTCGAGCCCTGTGGTAGCAAGGTTCGAGCAGAACCTGAACGCGCAAACGCCAATCGATGTAATGGAGGTATTCTTGTCCAGGCCGGTATCGGTCAGAGCCTTGCAGCCTTCGTAGGCGCTGTCGGGAATCGACGTGAGGCCAACGACCTTGTCGAGTCCCGTCGACACCAGCCCACTCCCGGCAAACGCGGCGTCGCCCATAGAGCCAATGGTGGCAACCTCGTTGATGTTCAAACTCGTAAGCGACTTGCAGCCATAGAATGCCTCTTTTCCGATGTGACCGATAGTCATACCGGAAAGGCTGATATCGATGAGGTTCGGGCAGTTATAGAAGGCGTGTGTTCCGATTTTAGAAATTGAGCTGTTCTCAAAGCGCACTGAGCGCAGATTGGTCGAGTCGGCGCAGAGCTGTACGTCGACTAAATCCGTCCTGTAATCGATAATCAAATTCGTTACCATCCGACCGTCGACGGAGTTCTCGCGCGGGTTGTTCTCATCAATCTCTACCGTTACATTTCCGTCTGCATCGCACGGATACAGGTAGTAGTTCGGCATGAACTTGGCATACTCATAGACCGTTGGCTCGTACGTGAGGGCATCGACTTCGCTGTCGTCGGACGGGGACTCTGACGTTGCAGGCGAGCTCTTAGCAGCATCGAAATCGGTCGCAGCACTTGTGAGGTCCTGCGCTAGGCTCGTCCCGGGGGCGTCGGATGCCGCGCTGGATGAGTCGTCCTGCGTATTATTCTCTTGGTCGGAAGACGCAGATGAAGCGCTTTCGTCCGAAGGTGATGATTCATCGACCGCATCGGTATCGGAGCCCGAGTCGGTCTCTTGGGCCTCGCTCTCAGCGGCAAGCGCCCCGGCGTCATCGGCATAAGCCGCGCGGGGCGCAAGTGGTATCGAGGTCACGACCATCGCGACCGAAAGATAGACAACCAAAAACCTATAGAGGGCAGCAGTGATCCTGTTCATAGGAACCTTCCCGCAATTCGCAAAGATACAGAGTCCCAGAGTGGGCCATCATTTCACATTACCCTGTATAAGCGACAATGCGGGAAGGTAGCGCAAACGGTTTATCTAAGGGCGCAAAAGGTTGGTCTAATCGCAGCTCAAATCGCGCAGAGCCTCAATCGCCATGTCGACTTCCTCGGCCGTATTGAAGTAACCAAACGAGAACCGAACCACGCCCTGGCGCTCGGTTCCCAGCGCGCGGTGCATGAGCGGAGCGCAATGGGCACCGGGGCGCGTCGCAATCCCCCACCCCTGCATGAGCGCGTCCGAGATCTCGGCAGAGTCGATATCACCCACGTTGAGCGAAACGATCGCCGAGCGTGCTGACTGGTCGAAGGCACCGTAGAGTTTGATTTCCGGAATCTCACGAACACCGGCGAGAAAGCGATCGGCCAGGGCGCGTTCGTGAGTCGCAATCGCTTCAACTCCACCCTGTGCCTCGATAAAATCAAGGCCTGCGGAAAGGCCCGCTATGCCGTGACCGTTGAGCGTGCCCGCCTCGAGCCGCGTGGGCCACTCCATGGGCTGCAACGCATCGAAGCTGTGCACGCCCGTGCCACCCATGGCCCAGGGCGCCACGTCGACGTCCTCCGCCACGGCCAGGCCGCCGGTGCCCTGCGGGCCCATGAGCCCCTTGTGGCCGGTAAAGCACACCACGTCGAGCCCCATGGCCTGCATATCGATATGCGCCGTACCGGCAGACTGCGAGGCATCGACGATCACAAGCGCACCCGCGGCATGTGCCAAGGCCGCCACGCGCGCAATGTCGACCGCGTTGCCGGTCACATTAGAGGCATGCGTCACCACCACGGCACGCGTACCGGGCGTGACCAGCCGCTCGAGCTCGTCATAGTCGAGCACGCCGTTCGCGTCACAGCCCGCATGCTCAACGGTCACACCCCGCTCCACTGCCAGGCGGTTGAGCGGACGCAGCACGGAGTTGTGCTCGAGCACCGTCGTGACCACGCGGTCGCCGGGGCGCACCACGCCACAGATGGCGGTGTTGAGCGCCGCCGTAGAGTTGGGCGTAAAGCACACATGGTCCGCCCTCGGGCAACCTAAAAGGCGCGCGAGCTTGGCACGGCAACCGTGAATCGTACGAGCGGCATCGAGGGCACCCGACGTGGCGCCGCGCCCGGCATTGCCGAGCGAGCACATCGCCTGCGTCACGGCATCGATGACCGTCTGCGGCTTGTGCATGGTCGTCGCCGCGTTATCCAGGTAGATCATCGCACGACCTCCCACATATCAATCACGGTATAGCCCTCGGTGGGAACGCCCGCCGCGGCGAGTTCGCCGCGCAGCAGCTCCTCATCGGCAGGCAACGCCTTCCACGCCAGACCACAGCCGGCAGCGACCTCCCCGGGCACGGGAATCGTTCGCCCGGGAAGGCCGCGCTCGATGCACAGGGACTCGCAGCCCATGGCGGCCGCCGTGGTGGGAAACGTGATGACAAGCGCCGGGCGCTTCTCCCTCATGGCAACTCCAACCAATACGCTACGGGCGCACGACGCGCACGGCCTGCTCCATCTTCTCCACGATCACGTACATGTTCGTGACCTCGCCCACCGCGAGCTGGTCCTTAATGCCAAAGTGATCGAGGCAGGTGCCGCAGGTGAGAATCTCGACACCCTGCTCCGCCAAGCCCTTCAGGTCATCGAGCACCGGCGAGCCCTCGACGGTGAGCTTGGCGCCGCCGTTGTAGAACAGCATGGTCGCGGGCAGCTCCTCCTGCTGCGTCACGGCAAAGATAAACGCCTTCATGAGCTTGTGGCCCAGCTCGTCGTCGCCGCGGCCCATGCAGTCGGTGTAGACGGAAATGACGAGCTTGCCCTTGCCGGCGCTGGCATCACAGAAGGCAGCGCCATCCTGCTCTGGATCGGCCACGGCAACGGCGCCAGAGGTCGCCACGGTCACGTGCCACTCGGCGTCAGAAACCTTCTCGACCGAGGCCGTGCAACCTTTCTCCTGCGCCATCTTGGAGATGTTCTTGACGGCGGTCTCGTTGTCGACCGAGGTCACCACAGCACCCTCGCCATCAAGCTGCTTCAGAGCTTTGAGCGTCTTGACGACGGGCAGCGGGCAGGCATCGCCCATGGCATTGACTTCAATCTTGGTAGACATAGCAAATTCCTTTCGAAAGAGCCGTTCTAGAGAACGGCAAACAGTTACATAAACGTGCGGGCTAGCGAACAACGCGGACGGCAGGACCGCCCGGCTCCGCCTCGCACACGCGCCCGACAACGGCCGCGATGCGCCCCTCGGCATGCAGGCGACGCGCAAGCCCATCCACATCGGCAGCAGGCGCCGCGATGAGCAAACCGCCCGAGGTCTGCGGATCGTACAGCGCATCCAACCTGCCCGGCTCCAGGTCCTCGTCGGCAGCCACGCGCGGGCCAAAGAAGTCCTGGTTGCGGTAGGCACCGGCAGGAATAATGCCCAGACGCGCCATATCGAGCACCTGGTCAAAGAGCGGCACCGCCCCCGACGCAAGTTCAATCTGCACGCCCGAGCCCTCGGCCATCTCGCACGCATGCCCGATCAGGCCAAAGCCCGTGATGTCGGTGCAGCCGTGAAGCTCGAGTCCCTCGGCCAGGCGAATCGGGGCCTCGTTGAGGGTACACATCGAGTCAAACATGGCTGCGGCCTCGTCCTGCTCGATGAGCTCGCCCTTAATGGCCGTGGTGATGATGCCCGAGCCGATCGCCTTGGTCAGCAGCAGAACATCGCCCACGCGTGCGCCGCTGTTGGCGAGCATGTGGTCGAGTGGCACAAAACCGCTCACGGACAGACCGTACTTGGGCTCGTCGTCGTTGATGGTGTGGCCGCCCGCGATGGAGCAACCCGCCTCGACGCACTTATCGGCACCGCCCGCCAGAATCTGACCGGCAACCTCAACGCCCAGGCAACTGGGTATGCAAAGCAGGTTCATGGCATGGCTCGGCCGCCCGCCCATGGCGTAGATGTCCGACAGCGAGTTGGCCGCAGCGATCTGGCCAAACAGGAACGGGTCATCGACCATCGGTGGGAAGAAGTCGATGGACTGCACGAGCCCCAGGTTCTCCCCTACGCGGAAGACGCTCGCATCGTCGGAGGTATCGAACCCCACGAGCAAGTTGTCGTTATGCACATTGGGTAAGTCGCCCAGGACCTGGGCGAGGGCTCCGGGAGCCAACTTAGCGGCTCAACCGCTCGCGGCCGTCATGGACGTGAGCCTCATGGTGTCCTTAGCCATACGAACCCCCTTCCAACAAATCAACGACTTTAAGTATACGCGCCAGGCACGCTTCCCAAGAGACCGCCGACGGCTCGAACGTCGAAGGCGGAGCCGCAAGCGCCTGCGCGATAGCATCTGCCAGTGCGCGCTCAAACAACGGAAGGTCGGCCGCCACGGGCGTGTCGACATCCGTCATACGCGGCGACGCCACCCACGTCACGGGAGCACCGGGAAGCATCGCCTCCATCCAGGGACGAACGCCGGGCAAATCGGTCGCCACAACTTTGCAGCCGCACGCGAGGGCCTCGATCGTCACGAGCGGCAGACCCTCGTAAAACGAAGGCAGCACAAAGACGTCGGAACTGCGGTAAGCACGCACGAGCCCATCGCTATCCAGGCGCCCCGCCAGCGTCACCGGCACATCCGAGGCCGCGGTCAAGCGCTCAATACGCGCGTACTCGGCATCGTCCCCGCGGCCGCCCACAAGTACCAAGCCAGATGGGCAGACGTCATCGTCAATCGGCAATGACACGGCTCGAACCAGCGACTCGACGCCCTTTTTAAAGCAAATCTTACCCACGTACACAAGCGATCCCGGCTGCCTCGCCACGCTTGCATCACGGCAGAAGACGCGATGGTCGTAGCCCGTCCCAATCACGTGGATGCGATCGACATCGACGCCGCACACCAGGCCAATCTGCTCAGCCTGCTCAGCATGGAGCGCAAAGACGGCATCGAGCCGACGAACCGCGCTTACGATGCGATCGCGCTCGAGCGCATGCGAACGCAGCTGGCGCAGGTCGGTCGAATGGCATACGGCAACAACCGGCACGCCCCGGACGCGCTCGCGCGCCAATGCGGTCACCAGATACAGGTGATGGCAGAGCACCAGATCGGGCCGAAACTCAGCCACCGCCCGATCGATTGCAGCAGCAAATGCCCGCTCAAACGCCTTGAGCATCGAAGGCGTCAGGTCACGGTAGCGTGTGGAGGGATAGGGCATGACATCGGACATACCGCAGATGGGAAACGGCAGCTCGGGCGACTCGAACGGTACGGCAAACACGGCAGCACGCCGGTCCAGCTCGCCTTGGGTATCACCCGGTGCCGCGCCGCAAAGCACGGCGGCGCGATGCCCCGTCTCGATCTGCTCGCGCACGAGCGCGGCAAGGTAGGTGCCGCTGCCAGTGCTATCTGGTTTTTGTGCCGAGATATTGAGGATGCGCATGTCGCGGTACACCCCTAGGCCAAGGCGGCGGCGCGGACAGCCGCGCCGATCGCTCCGGCAAAGCGAGCCTGGGGCGAGGTGGTCACCGGCGACCCCAGTAGCTCGCCCAACCGCTCCACCACGAAAGCGTTCTCGCACAGGCCACCGGTCAGGTAGTACGGGGCGCCCGCGGCCTGCCCAGCCATGGTCGCCACGCGCGAGACCACGCTGTCGATCACGCCACGCGCAATGTTCTCGCGCGGCTCACCGCGACCGATCAGGCTGATGACCTCGCTTTCGGCAAACACCGTGCACATGCTGCTGATCTTGGTGGGCTCGCCGGAACGTGCCAGGTCGGCCATCTGCTGCTGGGAAATGCCTAGGCGGTCGGCCATGATCTCCAAAAAGCGCCCCGTGCCGGCGGCGCACTTGTCGTTCATGGCGAACTTTGCCACGCGGCCGCCCTTGAGTTGGATGACCTTGGTATCTTGGCCGCCCACGTCGATCACCGTGCCCTGCTCGCCAAACAGGCGGACCGCACCGGCACCATGGCAGGTGATCTCGGTCACTACCTTGTTGGCATAGGGCACCGCGACACGGCCGTAGCCAGTCGCGACCACGCGAACATCGTCGCCCGTCACGTCATAGCCGGCTGCGGCGAGTTCACCGCGTAGGCGCTCGGCCGCATCGACCGACGAATACCCCGTCGGCATGACGCAGGTCCACGCAATGGCGTTGTCCGTCTCCACCACCGCAGCCTTCGCGGCCGTCGAGCCTATGTCGATACCAATGCCAACCACGGCATCCTCCTTCTATGCGGCAAAGCAGCTATCCCTTTGCCGCATTTGTCCTACAGGGTCTCGATAAAGGCAGCGATGCGCGTCTCGATCTGGCCCATGTCGCCGTTGCTGTAGTCGGTCTCAATCTTCATGTACGGAATGCCCGCACCCTCGACAGCTTCCTGCATGTGTGCGCTCTCCACGTTAAAGGTATGGCACGCCTGGAGCACGCTCTCCACTACGCCATCGACGTGATACTTCTCGCACATGGCCAGCGTGTTTTCCATACGACCGTCGTTGGGCGTCATGACCGAGCAGTTGATATCCAGGTAGCGGTCGGCGATGGCGCGCAGGATATCGGGAGCCTCCGGGTCGATCATCATGGCCGCCGTGCGCTCGCCCGAGCAGTCGTCCATGCACACGACCACACCGCCGTTGGACTCGATAGTACGGCCGATCTTGTTGATCACGCCGCCCACCGGGCAGCCAGTGATCAGAATGCGCTTGGCATCCGCCGCAACCGGGCGCTCGCCCGCGTCGTAGGTCTCGCGCAGCTTGGCAACCTTTTGCTCCAGCTGCTGCGTATAGGCCTCGATATCAAAGCTGAACGTACCGGCGAACATGGTGCTCATCAGGTCAACGCCGCTCATGGCAGCCGGCTGGTTGGCCTGCAGCGCAAACACCTCGAGCTGGGCCGCACGCAGACGGTTGCGACGACGGACGGCAGCGCGCAGGTCATCGTCGGTAATCGTGATGCCGTAGAAGCCCTCGAGCTCCTCCTTGAGCAGGCGGCACTCCTCGTACCAGCCTTTACGCTCGTAGGCGCGATCGCGACCCTGCGGAAGATGCAGAATGTGCGTGCGCTTGAGCTCGTTGAGCAGTTCGTACATCTTCTTCTTGCCGTCGCAGGTTGTCTCGCCGATGATCATGTCGCTAAAGTACGTAAACGGGCACTTTTGCGAGTAGGCAAAGCCGTACGTCGATTTGATGAGCGGACACAGATTTGCCGGCAGCACCTTCTCGGCCTCGGGAATCACCTCGTCGGATGTGCCGCACAAGGCCACACTTGCAGCGCCCGCGGCATCGATAATCTCGAGCGGCGTATAGCTGCACAAAAAGCCGACCAGGCGATTGCCGGCCTGTTTGTAATCCTTGACGCGAATAAACGCCGCCTTGCGCTGCTCGTTGAACTCCTCAAACGTGGACGGCAACGGCTGCTCAATATTTTCCGACATATAACTCCTTAACAAACCTTTTAACCAACCAAGGAAACGGCTTTCCCAGGTGCCCGAGGTTGCCGTGAAAGAGGAGCGTCGCGTACTTTGATTCGCAGGCGACGGTTTGAACGGCAAGATCGGGTGCCTGGGAAAGCCGCCGGGACGGATAGCCCTAAATGGTTTCCAAGAAAGCCTCCATCCTGGTTTGCAGTTGGCCTGCGTCCTCGCCGGCGTAGTCGGTCGTGATGTGCATAAGCGGAATGCCGGCCTCCTCGGCAGCCTTCTCCACGGCAAACGACTCCATCTCGTAGAGCGTGCAGAACTGCAGGGCCACGTCGACAATGCCGTCGGCATGCAGGTCCTTGGCCATCTGGACAATGTCCTTCATACGCTGGTCGTTGGGCGTAAAGACGGCACAGTTGATCTTAAAGTAGCGCTCGGCGATGGCGTCGAGCATCTCGTCAACCGTCTCGCCGGACTCGTCGACCAGATCCTTGTAGTAGCGCGAGCCCGTGCAGGACTCCTCGCCTACCACAACGCCGCCGGCCTTCTCGATGAGGTTGAACAGCTTCCAGTTGGGCACGGCCATGGGCGTGCCGGTGTACAGGATGCGCTTGGTTCCCTTGGGCGCCACGCCCTCTCCGGCCTCGACACGCTGCTCACACTCGGCCGCCATATCGTTGATGGCTCCGGTCAGACGCGGCGTGTCGTCCATAAAGGCGGCCTGAACGGTCAGCAGGCTGTCGAGACCGCTAATGGGCGCTGGGTCGGCAGCGCGCGTGGCAGCGAGGCGCTGCAGGGCGCGACGCTTCTCATTGACGGCGCGGATGGCGGCCTTCAGACGCTCAGGCGTAATCGTGACGCCGCACTCTTCCTCAATCTTGGCGGCGAGCTTTTTAACCTCGGCCTTCCAGGTCACGAGCGTCGACTCGTCGTGCACGTTGGGAATATCCATGACGTACATGTTCTTTTGCGTGGCAAAAAACTCGTAGGCCTTCTTCTTGCCATCGCAGGTGTTCTCGCCTACCACCAAGTCACTCGACTCAATGTAGGGGCAGACCTCACCCAGCTTAAAGCCGGCAAAGCTCTTGATAAGCGGACAAGTGTTGCGCGGCAAGTGCTCCTCGACCTTGTCCGTTGCCCAATCGGCACCCGAGCACAGACCAACGGGAATGCCGTCACAGGCAAGCACGATCTCCTCGGGCACGTACACGCAGAACGAGCCCACGATCTTGGTGGCCTCGCCAGCCTCTTTCTTGTCGAGCATCTCCTTAATGCGGCCGCTATGGATGTTGGTGGCCACAAAGTCCAAGTAGGACGTGGACTTGGGGCGGTTGTTCTGCGACAGGAACATGTCCCCGTACATCTGGCCCACGGCGCCCAGCAGCATGTCGTGGTCGGCAAGATTCATGCCGAGACTCTCCCACATCGGATGGAAATCGAATTCTTCAGCCATGACGGTTCCCCTCTCGAACCAAAAACGGATAACGACGGTATCGATGCACGACGGACGGCGATTGCCCGGCCATGCTCAAACCCGGAATTTTAGGGAACCTGCCTTGCGGACGGTTATTTAGTTGTGCGTCGTCTCTCCCGGAGCCGTGAACATACCTGCTCATATGCGGCTCCGAGCCATATACAGGGCGCGCGCGGCAACGCGGCGAATGTATGTCGTCTGCGGCATGTGCGCACCTCCTTTACAAGATAAGGTCAACTATATCAACGGTCATCGACCATGCGAACACCGTTGACATTCGTACGACAGCCTCGTGTGCCGTCGTTTAATAAATAATTATCTTGATTGATAAGAGTTTGTCATCCTTCATTCGGCGAACGGCAAGACAAAGCCGCCGAGGCTTATATCCCCGACGGCATTACCCGGCGCTATCGACAAACCAAGTGGATCTTACTCGCATCGAAATGCATGCGCAGGGTCTCGTCGGCTTGCGGCAGCCCGTCGGCAGCTACGTTCACTTTGTTGACCTTCCACTGCAGACGCGTGGGCGCATCAGTACGCGGCACGTCCAACAGCACCAGGCGCTCAAAGCGTGAATCGCTCACTCGGGCCACGTGCAAATCATAGCTGTTGCGACCCCGCTCCGCGCGATTGTCAACATGGAAGTAGCTTGCGCGAATGCCCAGGTACGCCACATTATCGGGAACCTCGCGGCCCACGTTGAAGGTCATGCCCCAGTCGAGGGCCTCAACTTCTTCGTCGCCGATCTTGCGCGCGCGGCTCGTATTCTTGCAGCCCGTCAAGCGCAGCGCGGCTAACGTCTGCGGATGACGGACCACGTCCTCGACGGAGCCGATCTCCTCCATATGCCCGTCGTGCATCACACAAATGCGCCGGCACAGGCGGCACGCTTCGTCGATGTCGTGGCTCACGTAGAGCACGGTACGGTTGCATACATCGAACAGATCGAGCATGTTCTGTTCGAGCGCGCTCTTAAGATAGGAATCGAGCGCGCTCATGGGCTCGTCGAACATAAAAATGCCCGGATGCGCCGCCACCATGCGCGCAAGCGCCACGCGTTGCTGCTGACCGCCCGAGAGGCGCGCGGGGTAGCGGTCGGCAAAATCGGCCAGACCGAAAATGCCCAGATAGCGCTCGGCGAGCTTTTTGCGCGCGGCGGCGTCACCCGCATCCTTAACACCGGCGCAAACGTTATCGGCCACCGTCATGTTGGGAAACAGCTGATAGTTTTGGAACAGCAGGGCGCATTTTCGCTCCTGGGGCGACAGGTTGATACCCGCCGCCGAGTCAAAAAAGGTCACGCCGTTGACGACGATCTTGCCCTCGTCGGGTGTCTCCACGCCGGCAATGCAGCGCAACGTGCAGCTCTTGCCGCAACCCGAGGCGCCCAGCAGCGCCACACGCTCCTCGCCGGCATCGAGCTGAATGTCGAGGGTAAAGCCCGGATAGCGCTTTTTGATATCCAGAACGAGCGACATGGCTTATCGACCTCCCTTTGCGACCGCGCCATCGCGCATAAGCTCGGCCAGCGCCTCGCGATCGATACGCAAGGCATCACCGCCCACCGGGTCAAGCGAATCGCCCTGTCCGGCGAGCTCTTTGGCCTGCTTGCGCTCCGCACGGGAGAGACCGCGCTCGCGATACTTTTGAGAATGCGCCGTGTACATGTTGATGAATAGGATGACCAGGAAGCTGAACGCTATTACGACCACGACCCAAAAGAGAGCCACCGACGTATTGCCGCCCATCCACTCAAAGTAAATCGCAATGGGAATGGTCTGCGTAATGCCGGCGTAGTTGCCCGCAAAGAACAGCGTGCAGCCAAACTCGCCCATCGCGCGAGCGAAGGCGAGCACCGTGCCCGCCGCGATTGAGGGCCAGCCGAGCGGCATCATGAGCTTGGCAAAGATGCGACGTTCGGACCACCCCAAGGTTCGCGCGGCGTCGAGCATCTGCGTGTCGAGGCTATCGAAGGCTCCGAGCGCCGTGCGGTAGACCAGCGGAAACGACACAACGACAGCCGAAATGACCGCCGCGGGCCAGGTAAAGACGATCGAGATGCCGTGCGCGATGAGCCATTGGCCCACCCCGATCGAGCGGCCAAACAGCATGAGGAGCAGAAAGCCGCAGACCGTGGGCGGCAGCACCATAGGAATCGTAAAGACCGAATCGAGCAGGCCCTTGATGCGACTCGAGGTACCCATAGTCTTCCACGCGGCAAACAGGCCCAGTGCAAAGGCAATCACCAGGGCAAGGCCGCTCGTTTTGATAGACACCCAAAACGGGCGGTAGTCGATGCCGCCTAAAAAGGAGGCCAGAGAGGTCAAGGGCCCCTGCTCATCCCGCAACACGACAGACGATGCCTCTACCATTTGAGCGCTATCAAGCCAACGCGCGCCGCCCTTGGCATCACCCGAGGCCGATGCAATCACCACATAGCGGTCCCCATCCGCACCGCGCTCGTCAAAGCCATAGGTATAACCGCCGGCATCAAACGTTGTTTCCGCCGTAACATACCAAGGAAGATCAACGTCCCCTAGCTGCGCACCTCCCATGGAGTTTGCGCTGTCGAGCTCGCAGACGAGGGCCTTGAGACCCGATACGCACTCGTTGTCCTGCGGATCCAATCCAAACTTCTCGACCGCCTTGGGCGATATCCACACCACAACGCGATCGGCAGCAGGCGCCACTACAAGGTCCACGTCCTCGTCAACGGGAAACCGGTAGCCCTCAGGCTGGCCCTCCATGGCACGAGCGGTCCCCTTGGCCAACCGCTCAAAACCCTCGATCCCATAGGAAAGCCCATGAGCGGTCGCAGCAACCTGGGCCCCGTCCTCAGCGTCCCCAGCAATCGCAAATCCCGGCACCCAGCAAAGCGCGAAGGTCAAAGCACAGGCGACAAGCATGCGGAATCTATTAAGCACGAAAAGCTCCAAGCGAATACAAGGACGGAGTGAAACACAAAACGATGGAATTATCGCGCCAAGCCGCACTACGCGGAAAGCTCAAAGCCGTACTTAGCCCAAATCTTCTGAGCCTTCTTGTTGGACAGGCAAAAGTCGATGAACGCCTTAGCCTCGTCGGCATGCTCGGAGCTCTCGGCAACGGCGCCCGGATACACGATGGGCTTGTGCGAGTCCTCGGGGCACACGAAGGCCTCCTCGATGCCGTTGTAGCGGTAGATGTCAGAGCTGTAGACAAAACCGGCAACGCAGTCGCCTGTAGACACATAGGCGGCGGCGGTACCAACTTTGTCTGCCAGTGCGACCTTGTCGGCGATCTCGGGCGCATACTCGCCGTCGTCGCCCTCGGTGCCGGTATAGAGGCCCACAGAAGCCAGCGCCTGGTTGGCGTACTTGCCGGCGGGAACGGTCTTGGCGTCGCCAATGGCGATCTTGCCGTCCAGATTCGCGACGTCGGCGATGGCCTCGACCTTGGTGTCGGAGCCCTCGGCACGAATGATCACGAGGTCGTTGACGAACATATCCTCACGCGTGTCGGCATCGACGAGCTCGACGGTCTCAGCGTCATCCATGGTGCCCTTGGAAGCGGTGATGAGCACGTCGACCGTGGCACCGGCACGCATCTGCTCAACGAGGTCGCCAGACGCCTTAAACTGCGTGTCGGCAAAGGTGGTACCGGTCTGCTCGGTGTAGAGCTTCTGAACCTCGGGCAAAGCCTTCTCGAGCGAGTTGGCGGCAAAGACCTGCAGCTCGACGGTTTCCTTCTTGGAAGAGGCCTTGGCGGAGCCGGCATCGGAGCCGGTCGCCTCAGGCTCCTTGTTGCCGGAGCAGCCGGCAAGCCCAAGGCCGGCAGCGGCGACAGTAGAGAGCGAGACGAATCCGCGGCGAGAAACCATATCGAACATGTTCAACCCTTTCGGACCTTGTGCCCGGGTACCCCACCGCGGGCTTTATTCTGTAATTAAATTATACTTCGGTGCGAATAATGATTATGAGAAATTATTCTCTTATGAGAATATAGCTTCAGGCATGCCTACAGAATGCCGTCCCCTTGGGCGCAAATAAAAAGCGGAGCAGCCGTTCAGGTCACTCCGCCGCAGGTAAATCGCTTAGTTGGTATGTCCGCCGCCCGCTGTCATCTGAGCCGCATGCTCCAGCTGGTCCGCTATGGCCTCCCAGCTTTCGCGAGCGGCCTTCGTAGAACCGGGAAAGTTTACGACAAGTGTATGACCTCGTTGCATGCAAATAGCGCGCGAGAGCATGGCGCGGCGCGTCTTGGTCATCGAGTACGCACGGATCGCCTCGGCAATACCCGGCACCTCGCGATCGCAGACGGCACGCGTCGCCTCGGGCGTCACATCGCGCATCGAAAGCCCCGTGCCGCCGCAGGTGAGCACGACATTGGCGTGGCACTCATCGGCGGCTTCCACAATAGCATCACCAATCTCGCTGACGTCATCGCGCGCGACCACATGCGAGGCGACCGTCCATCCCTGCGCCTCGATAAGCTCCTCGAGTGCGGCACCGGCCTCGTCCTGGGCAAGGTCCCGCGTATCCGAACACGTCACGATCGATATCTTCAGCTCCATAGCATTCCTCCTACAACACGGCGCCCTCAGGCAGGTCGACACGCACGACATCCACGACGTCGCCCGCCTTGAGCTCGCACGGACCTTCGTCAATACGCAACAGGCAGTTGGCCCGCTGCATCGTGCCGAGCAACGCCGAATTCTGCGTCTTGGCCTCGGTCACCAACAGCTCACCGGTCTCGGAGTCGCGCAAAACCGTGGCGCGATCGAAGAAGCGGCGATGCTGTCGCTTTTTCACGCCGTGCGTGAGCGTCGCCTGCTGCACGGGACGCGCCCCCTCGGCAAAACCGCGCATCTTGCGAATCGCCGGGCGCGCGAGCATCTCAAAGCCCACATACGCCGCCGCGGGATTGCCCGAAAGCCCCAGATACGGCTTGCCGCCGAGCAAGCCAAACGTGATGGCCTTGCCCGGACGCATCGAGATGCGGTCAAACAGCACCTCGCCCTCGCGCCGGACGAGCGCCGTCACGAAATCGTAATCGCCCGCCGAGGCGCCACCGCTCGTAATGACAAAATCGCACTCCTGCACGGCACGATGCACCAGCTCGGCAATCGCCTGCTCATCATCGGGCGCAATGCCGTAGAACACGGGCTCGGCTCCTGCATCGAGCGCCTCGGCCATCAACGCCGACGAGTTGGAATCGCGAATCTGACCGCGCGCCGGTACCTTACTCGGCGTGACCAGTTCCGTCCCCAGCGAGATAATGCCCACGCGCGGAGCGGCATGCACCTTCACGCTCGCATACCCGGAGCTCGCCAGCAAGCCGGCGCCCGCCGGTGCCACAACCTCGCCGACACGCATCACGATATCGCCGGCATGCGCCTCCTCGGCGGCAGAGCGAACGTTCTCCCCCACCTTGGCAGGCGCCGAGAACCTCACACGCGAGCCCTCGTTGCCATCGCCGTCGAGCACATCAACGATCTCGTATTTCACCACGGCATCGGCACCTTCGGGCACCGGCGCGCCCGTCATGATGCGGACCGTCTCGCCCGCGCCAATTGTGCCCTCAAACACATGGCCCGCGGCCTCGTGTCCGATAACGTCGAGCGTCACCGGCGCCTCACCAGATGCCTGCGCCAAATCCGCCGAGCGCACGGCATATCCGTCCATAGCGCTGTTGGCAAACGGCGAGATGTCGATATCGGCCACCGCGTCCTCTGCCAAGGGAAGACCGACGGCCTGCCACACGGGAATCTCGACAACTTCGGTGCGATTCACGTGCGACAAGACGATCGCCTGTGCGTCCTCCAACGGAATGAGTTTCTCAGCCATATGCACCTCTAGCATGCTGCGGCGCGCAACAAAAGCGCCGATTCTTTATGTTTATCTCAGTATAATCCCTCGCCGCCTGCTCAAGACCTCGCCCGCGGCCGCGAATACATCTGTCGGCCGCAAGCCGCGAAACAAAACCAAAACCAACCTGCCGGTTTGTCACGTATGGCACGTTCTATAATGCTCGTGTTGCAACCCAAAAGAGGAACGTATGGCTTATACCGACAAACCCGAAAGCGCAAACGAGGCGCAGGATCATTCCCAGTCGCTCGACGACGGCGGCTTTTTCTCCCTTAATGACGTCATCATGGCAGGCAGGCAACAGCTCACCCGCTCCGAGCATCTCTTGGCTGCCGACACGCGCCGCAACGCCCGCAACCTACTCGCGAGCGCCAAGTTGCTCGCGCTCGTCGTCATCGTCTCGCTCGCCATGGGCGTTGCCGCTTGGGCGTTTTTGGCCTCGCTGAATATCGCGACCGACTATCGCGAGCACCACGCGTGGGTCTACGCCTTGCTTCCTGTTGTGGGCGTTGCCACCGCATGGGTGTACAAAAACCACGGCCTTGCCGCCAAACGCGGTAACAACCTGGTCATCGACTCCGCTCTGAGCACACGTCTCATCCATATGCGCATGGCCGTCCTTACCTTCGTCTGCTCCACGCTCACGCACCTAACGGGCGGATCTGCCGGTCGCGAGGGGGCCGCGGTGCAGATTGGCGGCACCATCGCCAGCAACATCTCGAACCTCGCCCACCTCAAAAAACATGACCACCACGACCTCATGCTCGCCGGCATCTCGTCGGCCTTTGGCGCCGTATTCGGCTCGCCCCTTGCTGGAGCTTTCTTTGGCATGGAGATGTGCTTTATCGGCAAGATCGACTACACCGCGGGCATCTACTGCCTGGTCGCCTCGTTTACCGGCTACTTTACGTCGCTTGCCTTGGGAACCGAGTACGAGGCGAATGTCATCGCCAGCGTTCCCAACATGACACCACGAACGGTTGTCATCGTTGTTATCAGCGCCATTATCTTCGGCCTGACGGCACGCCTCTTTGCCTGGTCGGTTCGAACCGTCAAAAGCCTGTACGGTCGCTTTATCACCAATTACCTCGTCCGCGCACTCATAGGCGCACTCGTGGTTTTGACCGCCTATGCCCTCCTCGACGCCTGGGACTACGCCGGCCTTTCCACGTGGCTTTCCGGCGCAGGATTTGCAGGTAACACCACCCTGGCGGACGCAGCCATCAAGTTGGTCGTCACAGCGCTTACCCTGGGCGCGGGCTTCCAAGGCGGCGAGGTCACGCCCCTGTTTGGCATCGGTGCGGCACTCGGTGGCTGGATCGGTTGCCTTACCGGGCTTGAACCCAGTTTTCTGGCGGCTCTCGGCATGCTCGGCGTGTTCTGCGCCGGCCTCAACGTGCCCATCACCACCTGCATGATGGCCATCGACCTGTTCCACGGCACGGCCGCCGGGTTCTTTGTCATCGTGGCCTTTATCAGCTACCTAACCGGCGGACACCGCGG
Source organism: Collinsella sp. TF06-26 (assembly GCF_002232035.1). GTDB lineage: Bacteria > Actinomycetota > Coriobacteriia > Coriobacteriales > Coriobacteriaceae > Collinsella. The sequence goes on along the minus strand of NZ_NKXR01000001.1, from coordinate 64,767 downwards.
CGTGTACCCTGCCCAGCGCATCATCTCACCCAAGCGCCGTTCGCTTATTGTGGATGAGGGCGGTACGGTAGCGGATGCTATCGAGCGCCACAACGACCTGATAGAGTAGATGTAATAATCGCCGTGCAGCCACAATCGGGGGCAATTCGACCTGAGCGCGACCGCACCGTCATGCCACACGCCGGGAGTCGCCCCATGCACGCAACTGATTTTGGCCGCACGCTCATCATCGCCAACCCCGCCGCCCAGTCGGGCGCCGCGCGCGAGGTTGCCGAGCGCCTGCAGCGCTTTTTAGATATGACCGCGCGCGCATCCCAGTTTGACCTGGTGCTAACCGAGCACATGGGACACGCCAAGGAGCTTGCCGCACAGGCTCAGGGCTATCGCACCGTTATCGCACTCGGCGGCGACGGCGTGATCCACGAAGTCGTCAACGGGCTTATGACGCAAAAGGAGGACGCCCGCCCCGCTCTTGCCGTCCTGCCCGTGGGCTCCGGCAACGATTTTGCCCAGACGCTCGATATCGAAGATTTCTCCGGCAAGGATTTTGGCGCGCTACTCACCTGTGAGCTGCAGCGTCAGGACATCGGGCGGATTCGCTCATGGAACCCCGCAAGCGGCAGCGGCGAGGCGATCGTCGAGTATTACGACCAGACGCTCTCGGTCGGCATCGATGCCGCCATCGGCCTTGGCACCACCGAGCTGCGCAAAAAGACCGGCTTGACGGGTGCTCCGCTCTACACCCTTTCGGGACTTGAGCAGTTTGGCCTGCGCTATCGCAGCCACCCCATGACAGTCAGCTTTGACGGCGCGCCCGCCGAGCGCGTGAGGGCGATCATCATGGCGATTCAGCTTGGTCCTACCTATGGCTCGGGCTATCGCATCTGCCCCGATGCCGACCCCTGCGACGGCATGCTCGACGTCTGCTACGCCTGCGGCCCCGTCCCTCGCGCGGTAGCCCTGCCTATGTTCCTTTCGGCCAAGGACGGCCACCATACCAAGTTGCCACCGGTTCGCATGCGCCGCTGCCGCCATGCCGAGCTAACTTTTGAGGAGCCCGACTACCCCATCCAGGCCGACGGCGAGCCCATCGTCGCCTCGCGCATCGAAGTCGACATCCTACCCGGCGCCCTCCAAGTCTGGCACCCAACCCGCTAACCCCACCTAAGTTGCGGTGAAATAGGGACTGTTTATGCAGTTAAAGCCGCGAAACAGTCCCTATTTCACCGCAACTTATTGAGAAGATCATTCCTCCCCGCCCGGCTTGCGACGGTTAGCCTTTTTAATCGCATTGAAGTGCTTGTCGTTGAGCCTGCGCTGGCGCGATCGCTGGGGCACTTTGGTCTTGACGCGACGGCGCGGCGGACGGCCACGACGCTCAAGCTCTGCGCGCAGCTTACGCAGGCAGCTCGCGCGATTCTGAAACTGACTACGGCTCTCGCGCGCCGTCACAACAATCCCCGTGGGCCCATGCTTCATACGCACCGCCGAGTCCGTCGTGTTCACGCCCTGCCCGCCCGGACCCGTCGCACGAAACACCTGCACCTCGCAATCGCGCGCCAACTCCTCGGCCGACATCTCGGCATAGCGCGCATACTCGCGCCATTCCATCTTGTTCTCGTCCATATCAGCACCTCCCCTCATACAAAAAAATGTGACAAAGGGACAGTCCCTTTGTCACATCGCATACCAATCGCTTGTGTTGCGCGCTTAGGCGAAGGTGATCTCGCCGTTCTCGCAGTCCATATCGGCAATGCGAGCCAGGCTCTCAACGCGGAAGCCGCGCTCGCGGAGCTTATCGCCACCACCCTGGAAGCCTTTCTCCACCGCAATGCCAATGCCAGCAACCTCGGCACCCGCGGCCTCACAGATCTTGATAAGGCCCTCAAGTGCGCAGCCGTTGGCCAGGAAGTCATCGATGATTAGGACCTTATCGCCCTCGGACAGGAAGCGCTTGCCCACGATGACCGGGTACTCCTTCTGCTTGGTAAAGGAGTAGATGGTCGTGGCATACTGCTCGCCGTCGAGGTTAATGGACTGGGCCTTCTTGGCAAAGACCACCGGCACGCCGCCAAAATGCTGAGCTGCAATGCAGGCCATGCCAATGCCCGAAGCCTCGATCGTCAGGATCTTGTTGATCTCGACGCCCTCGAACAGACGGGCCCACTCAGCGCCCATGTGATCGAACAGCTCAACGTCGCACTGGTGGTTGAGGAAGGCATCAACCTTAAGGACGTTACCGGCCTTTACGATGCCGTCATGGCGAATACGATCCTCAAGCTCCTGCATGGCGCAACCCCTTCTCGCGGCAACGATACCGCGCGATTAATAAACGTTGTTCGATAGTCTACCACGGACCGACCCCCGCCCGTCCCACAAGCCACATCGCACCACAAACCAGTCTTTTTGGGACGGCGCGAATCGTGGCAGACGGCCTCCCAACACGCTAATGGCGGGCGCGCATCTTCACCAAACGCACCATGGCGAGCGCAAAGCCCACAGCGGCCACAGCCATGAGCACGTAGAACACCGAGCGAAAGCCGAATAAGAACACATCCGGACGGCCTGCAACGAAACTGGTCACGGCCTCGCCCATCGCCACGCTCATCTGCCCATACAGGATATTCGACGCCACCGTAATACCGAGTGCCATGCCGGCGTAGCGCGCCAAACTGCCCAAGCTGCCAGCAAAACCGAGCGCTTCGCGCGGAGCCGAGCCCATGTACAGGGAGTTATTGGGGCTCTGGAAAATCGACGTGCCGCACGACATAAACGCGACACAGCACACGATCACAGGGATGGAGGAGTGCTCGTCGAGCGTGCTTACCGCAAAGAGACCGCATACGTACACACCCAGGCCGACCGCCGTGGGACCCTCGCAGCCAACACGGTCCGAAACCGTACCCGAAAGCGGCCCGATAAAGGCATTCACCATCGGCAGCGCCAAAAAGAGCAGTCCGGAAATATCGGAGCTAAAGCCATGGGCATCCTGGAAATAGAACGGCAGCACAAACTCAGATGCACCGATGCCGATAAACACAATAAGCATGCATGCCAAGTTAATCGTAAAAGCCGAACTCGCAAAGCAGCGACGCGCGGCCTCCGCCAGCGACATGGGGCGCTCGCCGGCCTCCGGCTTAACATGCGGCAGTGTGTAAAGCCCCACGATAAACGAGATGACGCCAATGGGCAGGTTGATGAGGAAGATGCTCTCCCAGGGAAAGCTTGCCACCAGCATGCCGCCCAGCACGGGGCCGCACATCATGCCGAGGGCCACAAAGGTCGCGAGGATACCCATAGCACGACCGCGCTCGCGCGCCGGAAACGACTCGGTGATGATTCCCATGTTGTTGGCCATGGCCGCCGCGCAACCGACGCCCTGAACAATGCGTGCCAGAATAAGAACTTCGAGCGAACTCGAAAGGCCGCAAAGCAGCGAGCCGGCCGTAAAAACGATTACGCCCAGCTGGAATACGCCCACCTTGCCGCGCACGTCGCCCAAGCGGCCAAACGGCAGCATAGACACGCATGTCGCAAGCAGGTACACCGAGCTCACCAGCTGGATGCGGTCGAGGCCCACGCCCAGCTCCTTTTGCATCACGGGCAACGCCACGGTCACGACGGTCGAATCCAGACACGACATAAACGTCATGATGAGCACGGTAAACAGAATCGCCCATTTGTTCTTGCCATGGGTTTCGCCCTCAAGGGCAATGTGCTCGCGGCGCAGCTGCTCTGCGGTTTTCTCCATATCCATCCTTTCGAGTGGCGCAACGCAAAAACGGGGCCCCAATCGCCTACAAACAGTCGCGATTGGGGTCCCGCCTACGGAATCGGAACGAAAGGTCGCCGAAGCTTTCTGCCAGCATCGGCGCCTTATGCGAACGCTAGCCTAGCACTGCTCGAGTGCCTGCTCAAGGTCGGCAATCAGATCGGCCGTATCCTCGAGGCCGCACGACAGGCGCACCATGTCGGCGGAGATGCCACAGGCGATGAGCTCCTCATCGTTCATCTGGCGATGCGTGGCATTAGCGGGATGCAGGCAGCAAGTGCGAGCATCGGCCACATGCGTGGCGATCTGGGCGAGTTTAAGGCTCTTCATAAAGGTCTCGGCCGCCGCGCGACCACCGTTAAAGCCAAAGCTCACGACGCCGCAGGTACCGTTGGGCATGTACTTCTGAGCCAGGTCATAGTACTTATCGCCCTCCAGGCCCGGATAGCTCACAAAGCGCACCTTGGGATGGCTCTGCAGGAACTTAGCAACGGCCAGGCCGTTCTCACAATGACGCGGCATACGCACATGCAGGCTCTCGAGCGAGCTATTCAGGAAAAACGCCGCCTGCGGGTTCTGCATGGGGCCGAGGTCGCGCATGAGCTGAGCGGTTGCCTTGGTAATGAAGGCACCCTCGCGACCGAACTTCTCGGCATAGGTCACGCCGTGGTAGCTCTCGTCAGGCGTGGTGAGACCCGGGAACTTGTCCGCATGGGCCATCCAGTCAAACTGGCCGTGGTCGACAATCACGCCGCCCAGGTAGGCAGCATGTCCATCCATGTACTTGGTGGTGGAGTGCGTAACGATGTCGGCGCCCCACTCAAAGGGACGGCACATCACGGGCGTCGGGAAGGTGTTGTCGACCATCAGCGGCACGCCGTGGTCATGTGCGGCCTTGGCAAAGCGCTCAATATCGAGCACGGCGAGGGCGGGGTTGGCGATCGTCTCGCCAAAGACGAGCTTGGTATTGGGCTCAAATGCCGCCTCGAGCTCCTCGTCGGTGCAGCCGGGGGCAACGAACGTGCAGGTCACGCCCATGCGGCCCATGGTGTGGGCGAGCAGGTTATACGTACCGCCGTAAATGGCAGAGCTCGCGACCACATGATCGCCGGCACCGACCACGTTAAAGATCGCGAGGAAATTCGCAGCCATGCCCGAGCTCGTGAGCATCGCAGCGGTGCCGCCCTCCATCTCGCAGATCTTGGCGGCAACGAGATCGCACGTGGGGTTCTGCAAACGGCTGTAGAAGTAACCAGACTCCTCCAGGTCAAACAGCTTGCCCATGTGCTCGGACGTGTCGTACTTCCACGTGGTGGACTGGTAGATGGGCACCTGGCGCGGCTCCGCGTCGCCCGGGTGATAGCCGCCCTGAACACATGTAGTACCGATGGTCTGCTCGCTCATATCCAACTCCCTTACTTGGGTTTTGTTTTTATTCGGTTCACGATACCGCTACCCCGCACCCCTCTCAACCCATCCCGCCGATAGGTTATGGGACAAATTAATCAGGTTTATTTGTCCCAAATCTTAAGAAAGTGTTCGATGGCGAAAAACAATGAGATATGCACTGCGGTCTCGATAAGCGAATGCGCCGGCAAGGGTACCATAGGCGGGTACACCATGAACAAGGAGACAACGATGAAGCAGATCGATACCACCCAGCTCAACACTGCCGCCTGCCAGGCTCAGGCTGCCGAGTACCACGCCCGCGGCTTTAACTGCGCCCAGGCTGTCGCTTGCACGCTCGCGCCCGCTGTGGGGCTCGACCCCCAGATCGCCTTTACCCTCACCGAGGGCTTTGGCGCCGGCATGGGCGGCATGACCGAGACCTGCGGCGCCATCTCGGGCGCCGTGGCCATCATGGGCTTTGTGATGAGCGACGGTATGGAGAACCCCAAGACCAAGGGCCAGACCTACAAGCTGTCGCGCGAGATTGCCAAGCGCTTTGGCGAGAAGAACACCACGACCGTCTGCGGCACGCTCAAAGGCGTCGGATCGGACCAGGGTCCGCTCCGCAGCTGCCCCGGCTGCATCGACGACGCCGTCGACATCGCCTGCGATGTGCTAAAGCAGCTCGCCGAGTAAACGGCGACAACATAAAACGACGGCCGGCGCGCTTGGGATTCATCCAAAAGCACGCCGGCCGTCGTCGTTAGAACTCGGCAAATTCGGGAGCGCCGACCTCAATCTCCTCACGCCCCGCCATAAGCTCGCGCATCTTAACGCAAAACGGCTCCTGCTCCCCCGCCTTAAACACCAAATGAATCGTCACGGCATCCGCGTAATCGGTATCCGAAACCTTGGCATCCGAATCCTGGGCCAAACGAAGCACTTGCTCATACTGTGGATAGGCCACACGCACATCAACCGGCACGACGCTCGTCATCTCAACGATCTGCCCGGCTTCCTGAGCCGCAGCCACCGCCGTCTGCGTCGCCGCGGTATAGGCGCGTACCAAGCCACCAGGTCCCAACAACGTACCACCAAAATAGCGCGTCACTACGCAGCAAACATTTTTGAGCCCCGCTCCGCGCAGCACCTCGAGCGTCGGCATGCCGCTCGTACGGCTCGGCTCACCATCATCGCTCTGGCGCTCACGCCCATCGACCAAAATCCACGCGGGAACATTGTGTCGAGCGTCATAATGACGCTTGCGAACCATCTCGATAAAGGCATTCGCCTCATCCTCGGACTCAATATGGACCAGCTGGGCAATAAACCGGCTCTTGCGGTCCACAAACTCGCCCGAAACCTCAATATTCAATTGCAGAGTAAAATAGCTGTCCAACAAAGCCCCTCAACAACAAGCAAAGCAACAAACAGCCTCAATAATACGGCAAAGGCCGTACCGCTGCCCTCTCCAACAAGAACGGAAACGCCAATGATGCCGTCACCAACAGCGAGAACCCGTCAGCGCGAGCAAGGTGCCTTGAAAGACAAGTTTGCAACAAAAATGCGGTCGCTGATGACCAGGCAAAAACAGCGAGACGGCGCCAGCTGAGTCGATTTGGCCCGAAAGAGGAGGGAGCACGCCTTATGGCGGCGACCGACGAATGAGCGCCAAATCGGCCAGCTGACGCCGTCGCAGCGTCAACAAGAAAGCTGAGTGGGCCTATAAGCCGGGTTCTGTCGTGAACGGTCATTTATCTTGTCTGCACGTTACCGTGCAGCTCCACGCACGCTACCCGAACGCGGACCGGGCCGGCCCATAGCGTTCCTATTCGCGCTTGCTCCGGATGGGGCTTGCCAAGCCGCCGTGTTGCCACGACGCTGGTGGTCTCTTACACCACCGTTTCAGCTTTTCCCTTTACGCCTTGCGACGCAGGTGGGAGTCTTCTTTTCTGCGGCGCTTTCCGTCGGATCACTCCGCCCGGCCGTTAGCCGGCATCCCGCCCTCTGGAGCCCGGACTTTCCTCACGCGTACCGCAAGCAGTACATCGCGCGACCGTCTGGCCCACTCAGCAGTGCAAGAGTGTAGCACACCGCCGCCACAGGCAACGGCACAACACAAGCGCTCGACACGATAAACCAAGAAGCGCCCATGCGCTACAATAATCCCGTCGATGGGCAACGTTGTCAGTCGAGACGCGACCGCGCTCCGCACCCCTCCGTCTACTCGGTGTGTTCCCGCCTCCTCCCCGAGGCGGGATGTCGGCTTTTTTCATGCACCGACAATCCAATAGCCTGTGGACAGCCCGGCAGCATTGCGCATCTCGGTGCCAAATGCAAAAAGGGACCCGTCCATTACGGACGGATCCCTTAAAACAAGTGATCGTCAAACCGATTTACTCGGCGTCGGTCTCCTCGTCCTTCTTCTCGGAAGGCAGCGGGGTAACCTCGATCTCGACGCCCAGAGTCTCAGCAGCAGACTTCATGGACAGGGAGATACGACGACGGTCGAGGTCGATTTCCATGACCTTGACCTGAACCTTGTCGCCCACATGGGTGACCTGAGAAGGCTGATCGACGTGCTTGTTGGCCATCTCGGAGATGTGCACCAGGCCCTCGATGCCCTCGCCCAGATCGACGAAAGCGCCGAACGGGACAAGCTTGGTCACAGTGCCCTCGACGATAGCGCCGACGGGGTACTTCTTGACCAGTGCGCGCCACGGATCCTCGGTGGTCTGCTTGAGACCCAGGGAGATGCGCTCGCGGTTGAGATCGACGTCGAGAACCTCGACCTCGACCTCCTGGCCGACCTTGACAACCTCGGAAGGATGGTTGACGTGATTCCAGGAGAGCTCGGAGATGTGGATGAGGCCGTCGATACCGCCGAGGTCGACGAAGGCGCCGAAGTCGACGATGGAGGAAACGGTGCCCTGGAGACGCATGCCAGACTTGAGCTTGGACAGGATCTCGGAGCGCTCGGCCTTACGGGACTCCTCAAGCACGACGCGACGGGAGAGGACGACGTTGTTGCGGTTGCGGTCCATCTCGATGACGCGGGCCTCGATGCGGGTGCCCATGTAGGAGGTGAGGTCCTTGACGCGACGGAGGTCGACGAGGGAAGCGGGCAGGAAGCCACGCAGGCCGATGTCGAGGATCAGGCCGCCCTTGACAACCTCGATAACCTCGCCCTCGACGTTCTCGCCGGAGTTGAACTTCTCCTCGATGCGGTTCCAAGCACGCTCGTACTCGGCACGCTTCTTGGACAGGACCAGACGACCGTCCTTGTCCTCCTTCTGGAGAACCAGAGCCTCGATGGGATCACCGAGTGCAACGATGTCTGCAGGGTTAGCGTCCTTGCGGATGGACAGCTCGCGGACCGGGATAACGCCCTCGGACTTGAATCCGATGTCAACGAGCACCTCGTCATGCTCGATCTTAACGACAGTGCCGTTAACGAGATCGCCCTCATCAAAGTCGGTAATCGTACCGTCGATGAGGTTGTTCATCTCCTCCTCGTTGACATCGTCAAGAGAGAAAATGGACGAGTTCTGAATCTCACTCAAAGGTGGACCCCTTTCGAACTACGGGGCCCCGATTGCTAGGACCTACAGAAGGGTGCGACAAGCACACAACGTTTAGGAACACTCGGGAGCCGACAGATACTAATGTGACGCTTATGCAATCACGTTCGTATAGGTTACGGGGAAATGAGTTCGATTTCAAGCGTGAACTGCGATTTTTTACTCGTGTGGAGACTTTTTCGTAATCTTATGAACACACGTCTCCGCAACTTGACGATAACCAGCCAGGCATTCGGCTTTGGGGTAAAGTATCCGGAGCCAACGATTCTAGATCGATTTTTCGAGAAAGGTGCCCGCGTGCTCAAAGCAGTCGTTTTCGATATGGACGAAACGCTTCTTAGCATCAACCTCAACGCGTTCATCCTTCGCTATTTTAAGGATGTCTCTTCGATGCTCGCGGATATCGGGCGCCGCAGCCGCGGTGGCACGATGGCACGCCTCGGCACCATCCTGGTCGACCTCAACGCCAATCGCCGCAGCAGCACGGACAATCGCACCAATCTTGAGTTTTACCAAGAAGAGGTCGAGCGCCGATGCGGCATTTGCCTCTCGGACCCACTTATCTACGAGGCGTTTACCTACTACGACCGCGAAGTTCTTCCGTACAAGAATGACGAACTCATCAACGCCCATGCTATGCCGGGCGCACACGCCGCACTTCAGGCCGTGCAGGACGCGGGGCTGCGCTGCGCGCTCTTTACCAACCCCAGCTTTCCGCAGGGGGCCATCGAATGCCGCATGGGTTGGGGCGACCTGGCCGACGCCCCCTTTGAGCTCGTGACGCACATGGGAAACGCCACCCGCTGCAAGCCCGATGCCACCTACTATCTAGAGCAACTTCAGGTGATGGGGCTCGAACCGCACGAGGTCCTTATGGTGGGCAACGATCCCAAACGCGACTTCCCTAGCCCCGCCTGCGGCATTCAGACTGCCTATGTAGGCCAGGGCAAGCCCAACCGAGTCACCTGGCGAGGAACCATGGAAGACTTCGCCCGCGAATTCAACGCCGTAGTAGAAGCCTTCTACGAACACCAAGTAGCCGACGAACTGTCCTAGCACACTTGGGTTTTGCCGATCATGATGTTAAGGATCTCGACGTCGGTGTCCTTCATACCCACACGGCCCACGTAGCCCATGCTGGCAATCGTCTGCTCGACGGTATCCTGGATCAAACCCTCGCCGGCACGGAAGCCACGCCCCTGCATGGCCATGTCATGGCCCAGAATCGCTGCATCGACGGCAGCCGAGATCTTGGCGGCACAGCTCGCCTTGGCGCCGTCGCACACGATGCCGCCCACGTTACCGAGCGTACTCGAGACCGTCGCGCCAATCTGCTCGCACGTGCCACCGCACAGCCAGGTAATCGCAGCGCCGGCGCCGCACGCAGCGCAAATAGCGCCGCAAAACGCCGAGAGCGCACCAATGTAGCTCTTGATATGCACGGCAATGAGATCGGACAGCATCACGGCACGCACCAGGCGCTCGTGGTCGCAGCGCAGGTACTCGGCATACTCCATGACGGGCAGTGCGCAGGTAATGCCCTGATTGCCCGAGCCGCACACAATGGCGACCGGCAGCGCGCAACCGTTCATGCGGGCGTCGGACCCGGCGGCCGCACGGGCACGGGCACGGCAGGCGACGTCATCGGCACGAGCACCCAGCAGCGTACGACCCACCTCGGCGCCCCAAGCGTGCGCAAGGCCCTCGGCACTGATTGCGCCATTCAGCTCAATCTGACGCTCAACGGCAGCGCGGGCGCCCTCAATGTCACCGTCCTCGATAAAGTCGATGATGGAATCAATGGACATGGGCGTATCGGCGTTATCTGCCGCACGCTCGGCCACCACGCGCTCGGCGCAGGCGGCGCACTCCCCCGCCGACTTGCCGCATACCGGAATACCATCGAGCGTATGGCACGTGACATTAGTGTGGTGATCGGTAATCTCGACGACCGCGGTATGGCCCCCGGCCGTCGCAGTCACCTTGATGTAGAGGTTGGGCACACCCTCGACAAGCGACACATCGCAGTAGCCGGCGTCGGCGAGGAGCTCGGCCACACGAGCGCGGTCTTCATCGTTAACGCTCTCGAGCACCTCGAGCGCGCTCTTGGCGTCACCGCCCACGGCGCCCAGCACGGCCGCGGCCTCAATACCGTGCATGCCGCCCGAGTTGGGCACGGTCACGCTCTTAACGTTCTTGATGATATTGCCTGAGCAGGCAACATCCATATGATCGGGTTCGCAACCGAGCGTCTGGCTCGCCAGCGCCGCTGCATAGGCAACGGCAATGGGCTCGGTGCAGCCAAGTGCGCAGACAAGCTCGCGGTTCAAGACATCGCAAAAAGCGGCATCGCGGATGGAATCAGTAGGCATAGGAATCTCCTGCTTACATAACGGACTGGGCTCTCGATAATAGTTAGCTCTTTTATTTGATAACAATGCATCAAAAACCGCAACCATGGTTCCGACGGACGGCGTTCAAGCGCAATCTGACGGCATTCATTCATGAAAAGCTAGTCTTGTTGCATGCTAAAGCGTTTGACCAAAAAACGCCCGAGCGTTTACACAAAAGTCGCGTTATCATGCAGTCGAACGCGGTAAAACCTTTAGCAATTCCGCCGCACGGACCAGAGAGGAACCACTCATGAAGATCGGTATCGGTAACGACCACGCCGCCGTCGAGCTCAAGAACATCATTTCCGAGCACCTGAAGGAGCGCGGCTGCGAGGTCGTGAACTATGGCACCGACACCTCCGAGAGCTTCGACTACCCCATCGCCGGTTACAAGGTGGGCAAGGCCGTGGCCAACGGTGACGTCGACCTGGGTATCCTGATCTGCGGTACCGGCGTCGGCATCAGCCTGGCCGCCAATAAGGTCGAGGGCGTACGCGCCGTCGTGTGCTCCGAGCCCTTCAGCGCCAAGCTCTCCCGTATGCACAACAACACCAACGTGCTGGCCTTTGGCGCCCGCGTCGTTGGCTCCGAGCTCGCTAAGATGATCGTCGACGAGTGGCTCGACGCCGAGTTCGAGGGCGGCCGCCACGAGCGTCGCGTCAACCTCCTCAACGAGATCGACCAGACCCGCGGTCTCAAGGTCGTCGACGAGGCCTAAAAACTTACAACGCCATACGCTAGCGACAGCCCCCGCCTGGAATGCACGCACATTCCAGGCGGGGGCTCTTTAGTAGATTTCTAGACATGTCCCAAAAATCTACTGGAATATAAAAGGACGCCGCGGATGGAGTTCCGCGGCGCCCAAGCCACACGCTAACAGCTTTAAGGAGTCAAAGCTGGTTTAGCCAAAGAAGCGCTTGATCTCGATCTCGGCGTTCTCCAGGCAGTCGGAGCCGTGGATCACGTTGGCGTTGACATCGACGGCGAAGTCGCCGCGGATGGTGCCAGGAGCAGCATCAAGCGGGTTGGTGGCGCCCATAAGGGTGCGCATCTTGGAGACAGCGGAAAGACCGGAAACAACCATCTTGACGACCGGACCGCTCGTCATAAAGTCGCAGAGACCGCCAAAGAAGGGCTTGTCGGCCAGATGGGCGTAGTGCTCCTCGACGGTAGCGCGCTCGAGCGTGGTCATCTCCATGCGCTCGATGACAAGGCCGCTACGCTCAATACGAGCAACGATCTCGCCGATCTTGCGATCGCGCACCGCGTCGGGCTTAATCATGATGAAGGTCTTCTCGATAGCCATAAGGTAGCCTTTCAAGTAGGTTCGCGCGTGCCCAAGTCCCATTCCGGCACCCGCCCGGACTGCATCGTAACAGAGTTCTAGCTGCAGTTAAACAAAAAGCCGTTTATTGAAGCGTTATTATTTATTAAAGCGCTCCATATGTGTCACTTCTGTTTCGAAGCCCGACTAGAGTACCATCCGTCCCACTTTCAACTGCAACGAACAGAACGGGCGGTCGATTGTCGCCCGTGAACGCACCCCCTTCACAACCTGCGCAAATGTCCTACAGAAGTTCTCGACAAGCTCCTTCCTTCTCTATAACAAAACGGGTGCCCACCGTAGCGGGCACCCGTAAAGGCAAAATATGATGAACACACCAGACAGACGCATCCAATAAGCTAATTAGCTCCGTGGCCCATCTCGACGACCTTGGATAACGAGCCAAACACACCCTCATCGGCCGCGAGCTGCGCCTCGGCACGCTGCAGCTGCACGGCAACGGCGGCAGGGGCGGTACCGCCCTCGGTCGTGCGCGCGGCGACAATCGACGGGATATCGAGCGCCTCGGTAATATCGCGCTCAAAGAGCGGGCTTGTCTCCTGGAACACCTCAAACGGCAGGTCCTCAAGATTGCAGCCGCGCTTCTCACACATCAGGACCAGGTGCCCCACCACGGCATGTGCCTCGCGGAACGGTAGACCGCGCTTTGCCAGGTAATCGGCAACATCGGTGGCGGCAAGGTGCCCCACGCCGCACTCGCGCGCCATGGCATCCTCGTTGACGGTCCAGGTCGAAATCATTCCGGCCATAACGGACAGGCACTGCATGAGCGTGTGAGCGGTATCGAGCGCGCCCTCCTTGTCCTCCTGCAAGTCCTTGTTATAAGCGAGCGGCAGGCCCTTCATGGTTACCAGCAGCTGCACCAGGTTGCCGTACACGCGACCGCTCTTACCGCGGATAAGCTCGGCAAAGTCGGGATTCTTCTTCTGCGGCATGATAGACGAGCCGGTGGAGTAGGAGTCTGAAAGCGTGATAAAGCCAAATTCGGAGCTCGACCACAGCACGATCTCCTCGGAAAGACGCGACAGGTGCATCGCCATGACGGATCCGGCGTAATGCAGATCGAGCAGGAAATCACGGTCGGAAACCGCATCGAGCGAGTTGGGAATCACGCCCGCAAAGCCAAGTTCGGCAGCCGTCATCTGGCGATCGAGCGGATAGCTCGTACCGGCAAGCGCGGCAGCACCCAGCGGGCAGTTGTCGGCGGCATCAAAGGCGGCCTTCAGGCGCGTAAAGTCGCGCGCGAACATCCAGGAATACGCCAGCAGATGATGCGAGAGCAGCACGGGCTGAGCGTGCTGCATATGCGTGTAGCCCGGAAGAATCACCTTGTCGTACTTCTTGGCCGCATCAACCAGCACATGGCGCAGCTCAAGATTGGCCTCCATGAGCTCCTTGGCCAGCGCCTTGACGCCCAGGCGCGTATCGGTCGCCACCTGGTCGTTGCGCGAACGCCCGGTATGCAAGCGCTTACCGGCCTCGCCGATGCGGCGCGTCAGCTCGCTTTCGATGGACATATGAATGTCCTCGTCGTTGATATCAAAGGTGAAGTTGCCGGCATCGATATCCTGTTCGATTCCGGTCAGGCCCTCGGCAATCGCCTGCTCGTCCTCGGCGCTGATAATGCCCTGGGCCGCCAGCATCTTGGCATGTGCCTTAGATCCGGCGATATCCTGCTTATAGAGATGTTTGTCAACCGGCAACGACGCGCCAAACTCCTGCGTGACCTCGGCCACGCCTGCCTCAAAACGACCGCCCCAAAGAGCCATGGAACCGTCCCCTTTCATCAAATCCCAAAACAAGCGCCCAAAGCAATGCGCCCTGTCGCTAAAGCGATTTCTCAACCGCTAGTTTTGCATATTCCCCACCATGTGCGAGGCCATATAGCTAATTTGCAAAGAAGTGACGCGCCATGCACTTGGCGCCCAACGTCTCCCTCCGAATGTTGCCCTGCGAACCATCGATCCAGGCCTTTAGGCTCATAGGAACGTCCTCGACCTTTGCAGCATCGAACTCGGGCGCGAGGGCAAGTAAAGCATGCGCGATAGCATTGAACATAATGGATACTCCCCATATATATATAGGCGCAGGGCCGCCAAATTGATAGAAGGAGCCCCGCCGGACAACCCCGGCGGGGCTCGGACTCAGCCGCAGACGCGGCATCATATATGCGGGCGGAACGTAGGGGCCACCGATGTTAAGAAGTGTCAGCAAGCATAACGAAAGGTAGGGACCCCATGCGCCCGTTATGTATCACGCGGATGGGCCGCGCGGATACCAAAGGAAGGAGGCGCTAGGCCTGGGCGGCAGCAGAGCTGGGGCCCTGGACCTTAGCCCACGTCTTGAGCGACAGCGTATCGATCTCGATAAAGCCGGCGCTGGCCTTCTCGTCAAACGTAGTGTCGCGGTCGTAGGTAGCCAGACCGTAGTCATACAGGCTAAACGGGCTCTTGCGGCCGACGACATGGCAGTTGCCCTTAAAGAACTTCAGACGGACGGTGCCGGTCACGAACTTCTGGGTGTCGGCCATAAAGGCATCGAGCGCGTTTTTGAGCGGGCTGTACCACTGGCCGTTGTACACGGCAGTGGCCCAATCCTGCTCGAGCTTAATCTTGGTCTTGAGCAGGTCGCCCTCGACGCAGATGTCCTCGAGCGCCTTGTGGGCGGTGATGAGCGTCAGGGCGCCAGGAACCTCGTAGCACTCGCGACTCTTGAGGCCCACCAGACGATCCTCGACCAGGTCGAGACGGCCAAAGCCGTTGTCACCCGAAATCTTGTTGAGGGCGATGACGATCTCGGAGAGTTTCATCTTCTTGCCATCGACGGCGACGGGCTTGCCCGCCTCAAACTCAATCTCGGTGTAGGTCGGGGTGTCCGGCGTGTCCTCGGGGTTCTTGGTCATAACCCAGGCGTCGTCGAGCGGCTCGTTCCAGGGATCCTCCAGGTGACCGCACTCGATGGCGCGACCCCACAGGTTGTCGTCGATGGAATAGGGGTTGTCGTTGGCGCCCTCGGGAACCGGCACGTTGTGGGCGTGAGCATAGGCAACCTCATCGGGACGGCACTTCAGATCCCACTCGCGAACCGGGGCGATAACCTTAAGCTCGGGGTCGAGGGCCTTGACGGCAGCCTCAAAACGAACCTGGTCGTTACCCTTGCCGGTGCAGCCGTGGGCGACGTAGGTCGCGCCAAACTCGTGAGCGACCTCGACAAGCTTCTTGGCGAGCAGCGGGCGAGACAGCGCGGAGAGCAGCGGGTACTTGTTCTCGTACATGGAGTTTGCGGCGATGGCCTTAGTCAGGAACTCATCGGAGAACTCGTCGCGCAGGTCGAGCACCTGGCAATCGAGAACGCCCAGGTCAAGCGCCTTCTGCTTCTTGGCATCCAAGCCGGTCTCCTCCTGGCCCACGTTGCCGCAGACGCAAACGACATCGAGATTCTTCTCGTCCTGGAGCCACTTGACACATACGGATGTATCAAGACCACCGGAATATGCGAGAACGACTTTTTCCTTGCTCATGGCTGTTTCCTTTCGCCCTTGGTAGCTAGTTAGAACATCGGTCAGTTGCAAGTCATTTCGAGGTCAAAAAACCGTGCAATATCAGGTTAAATAGCAAAAAGCAGCACAGCATGCCCTAGAAACATGCGTTTATATCGTGCTAAAACCCAACGACCTCAAAATGACTCTGTTGGGGCATTTCACCCCATACGAACAGAGACGATTGTTATCGTCGTCGGGAAATTGCGCGCTGGCGTCGGATGGCATTATCTGCAGTGGTGATGATCTTTACGAACTGCATCTGCCTCTCCTTTCACCTATCGCCGGGCGCAATTCTAATATCGTAAACGGTACCTTTTCTTCGGTAAGCGGTTGTATTTCCGTCTCCGTTTTCGATGGTCGCTATATTACGCTAAAGTGCCCGCAGCACAAGCGACAAATTCAAATTTCTGAAAAGTTTTTTCATTACTTTGTGAAGCGTGGTGCAAATACGCTCCGTTCCTGCGACAATACGCTCAGTTACTGGTTGATGGTTATAACGTCTGAAACAATTTCGAAACGAAAGGCGCGCTTTTATGCAAACTTACGAATCGGACACCAATATCGGAAGCATTAAGATTCTCGCCGTCGACATGGACAAGACGCTGCTCACCGACAAGCGCGTGTTGCCGCAGGGTCTTGATGAGCGCCTGGACAAGCTCGCCGACGCAGGCATTGTATTCTGCCCTGCCAGCGGACGCCCCGCCCCCAAACTCGAGGAAATGTTCGAGAGCATTAAGAACCGCCTTGCTTTTTGTCCCGACAACGGAGCCTGCGTCATCTATCGCGGCAGCTATATCTATAAGAGCAACATCGATGTGGCGCTGTATCAGCAGGTGCTCGCCCGTGCCTCGGAGGACCCGCGTGCCGTTCCCGTCTTGTGCTGCTACGACGAGTTCTATGTGCTCGCCCGCGACCATCAGTACCACGACGAGATCAGCGTGTACTACAACACGATCAACTACGTCGATAGCTTTGAGGGCCTTGATATCGAGTCCAACAAGATTTCGATCTTCTTCCCCGCCTACGATGCCGAGCCAGCGTTTCGCGAGAACTACAGCCCCGAGTTCTCGGACAAGCTCTACGTCACCAACGCCGGGCGCGAGTGGATAGACTTTATGAACCTGGGCGTCGACAAGGGGTCGGGCGTAGCACATCTCTGCGAGCGCCTGGGCATCGATATCGCCGACGCCGCTGCCGTGGGCGATACGTACAACGACATCCCCATGCTGGAGCGCGTCGGGCATAGCTTTATCGTGGACAATGCCGAGGAGCACATGAACGCGCATGCCAAGTGGCGCATTCCGAGCAACAACGACGGGGGCGTACTGACGCTCATCGACGCTATCTTGGCGGCTCGGTAACGTGGCACGTCGGACCTGGCCGGGCGGCGCGGATTAGTTTTTCGTTCGGTCAGGTCCTGGGCTCGCTCGGAAAGCACATTAAGTGCTTTCCGGCTCGTGCGGAATCTACGAAAAACTAATCCGCGCCGCCCGGCCAGGTCCTAGGTTTACTTTCCTGCCGCCAAGATGGCGTCTTGAGTGTCTAGATACTTAGCTGAAATGATTTGAGCAGAGGGGAGCCCCTTGTTGGAAGGGGCTCCCCTCTGTTTTGGTTACTGTGGGACAAATTAATCAGTAGTGTTTGTCCCAAATCTTAAGTATGTGGGGGCTTGCGTCTTGGGCGAGCTTGCCTTACGGAGTGCTTCCCTATTTCGCGTCGGCCCAGGTTATGCCGGTGCTGGCTTCGGCGATTAGGGGGACGCGGAGGTCTACTACGTGTTCCATGACGTCGCGGACCATGGCGGTGAGGCGCTCGACTTCGTCGATGGGGCACTCAAAGTCCAGTTCGTCGTGCACTTGCAGGATCATGTGGGCGGCAAAGCCCTCTTCTTCCAGACGGCGACTCACGCGGGCCATCGCGATCTTGATGATGTCGGCCGCGGTGCCCTGCATGGGGTGGTTCATGGCCGTGCGCTCGCCAAAGCCGCGGAGCTGCGGATTTTTGGCCTTAAGCTCCGGGATATGGCGACGGCGGCCGTACATGGTCTCAGCATAGCCCGTCTGCTTGGCACGCGCCACCACGTTGTCGAGGAACGTACGCACGCCCGGGTATGCCTCGTAGTAGCGGTCGATCATGTCGCGTGCCTCGGCCATCGAGATATGCAGCGACTGCGATAGGCCGTAAGCCTGCTGACCATACACGATGCCAAAGTTCACGGCCTTGGCGCGGCTGCGCAGGTCGGGCGTCACCTCGGACACCGGCACGCCAAACACGCGCGCGGCCGTCTCGGCATGGAAGTCCTCGCCCTCGTTAAAGGCACGCACCAGATGCTCGTCACCCGAGAGATGCGCCAGCAGACGCAGCTCGATCTGCGAGTAGTCCACCGCCAAAAAGACGCTTCCCTCGCCTGCCGAAAACGCCGTCTTGACAGTACGGCCCAGCTCCGAGCGCGTCGGGATGTTCTGAAGGTTCGGGTCACTCGAGGACAGACGACCCGTCGCCGTGATGGTCTGGTTGTACGTGGTGTGCACGCGACCGTCACCACGACGCAACGGGCCCAGCGTGTCCAGATAGGTGGACTTGATCTTGGACTTCTCACGCCAGTCCAAGATCAGACGCACGATTTCGTGGTCACGGGCAAGGTCGCTCAGCACCTTGGCGTTGGTCGAATAATAGCCGCGCTTGGTCTTTTTGAGGCCCTTGGTCGGAAGGCCCATCACGTCAAAGAGCACGTGCGAGAGCTGCATGGGACTGCCGATGTTAAAGGTCTCGTCGCCGGCCAGATCGCGAATGCTCCGCTCGACCTCGGCAATCTGGGTCGCCAGACCCTCGGACAGACTATGCAGGCGGTCGGGGTCCACGAGCATGCCCGCGCGCTCCATCTTGGCAAGCACCGGCACGAGTGGCATCTCGATGCCATCGAACACGTTGGCGGCGTTCTCGCGGGCCATGCGGTCGCGCAGCGGCGCCACGAGCGCCAGCGTCAACGCTGCGGTACGGGCAGCAGGGGCAGGAGCATTCTCGCCAGCACCTTCCGCACCGCGTGCCGCGGGCAGAGACATCTGCAGATAGGTATCGGCCAGATACGCCTCATCGAACTCGGAGCGGTCGGAATCCAACAGGTAGGCGGCAACCACGGTATCGAAGATACGCGTGGAATCGGCAGCGAGCGGATCCATGAGCTCGGGCTCAGAAGAATCGATGGGCGAAAGCTCGTGCAGCAGCGCCTTCATGTCCGGGCTCGCCACGCGGCCCTCCATAAACAGACGCGCGAGCACGCCAGCGATCACGCCGTGGACGAAGTTGAAGCCATCGACAGCGGCAGGCGTGCCGCCATCGGCCTCCTCGAGCGCAAAGAGCCCCTTGGACGTCGCCAACCACAGCGTGCGCGTCAGTCCAAAGAGCGCGCCCTCTTCTTTGTCGTCGTCCACCACGGCGGCGACCCACTCGCCGGCATCAATCGCGCGGGAGACCTCAGCCGCAACGGAACCAAGTGCGTCAGCATCGCCGGCGGCTGCGCGCAAAACGACGGGAATCTCAAACGTGCTGGCAGCAGCCCCACCCTCACCGCCGATCAGCGCCAAGAAACGGTTCTGCATGGCGGTGATACCAAGCGTACCCAGCGCCGCGGAAACCTCATCGGCAGAAAACGCCGGGAAAGACGTCGCCTCAAAGTCGAGCTCAACAGGCGCATCGGTGCGGATGGTCGCCACCTTGCGGCTCAGCAGTGCGTCGTCGATGTGCGCGCGCAGGTTTTCGCCCATCTTGCCCTTGACCTCATCGGCGTGTGCGATAACCTCGTCCAGGCTGCCGTACTGCGCGATGAGCGCGCTCGCCTTTTTGGGGCCGATGCCCGGCACGCCGGGAATGTTGTCCGACGTATCGCCCTTCAGACCATAAAAATCGGGCACGAGCGCCGGCGTGATGCCGTGATACAGATCGTCCACGCTCTCGGGCGTCATGATCGCCACGTCGGACAGGCCCTTACGAGTCGAGACCACGTTGACGTGCTCAGTCACGAGCTGATACATATCGCGATCACCGGTCACCAGCAGCATGTCGCAGCCGGCCTCCTCACCCAAGCGCGCCATGGTTCCCAGGATATCGTCGCCTTCCCAGCCCTCGGACTGCAGAATCGGCACATTGAGCGCACCGAGCAGCTCCTTGATCATCGGAAACTGCGCGTGCAGATCGGGGTCCATGGGTGGGCGCTGCGCCTTGTACTGCGGCAGCATCTCCATACGCACGCGCGGCTTGCCCTTGTCAAACGCCACAACGACTCCATCGGGGTTAAAGGCGTCGATCATCTTGAGAAACATATTCAAAAAGCCAAAGATCGCGTTGGTGGGGCGACCGTCCGGCGCGTTCATGGTGGGCGGCACGGCGTGGAAGGCGCGGTGCATGAGCGAGTTGCCGTCGATAACGGCAAAGGTACGGCGCTTGTCAGACATATTGAATACCTCGCTTTGGGCTGGGCACGGTTTGCTCACACCAGTTTACACGCTCCCCGCCCCACGGCCACCGCACATCAGGCTTCCCTGCCGCCGCGGGCCCGCGCGTGATACGATGGCTCACGGTACATCAACCAGCACGATCGATCCGAAAGGAGCCTGCGTCATGGAGCGTCCCTGCGCATGGAAAAAGTACACGCCACAGCAGATCGAGGAGCTCGAGGAGCTTTGCCGCGGCTACAAGCAGTTTTTGAGTGAGAACAAGACCGAGCGCCTGTGCGTCAAGACCGGTATCAAGATGGCCGAGGAGGCGGGCTACGTCAATCTGGAGGCCGTGATCTCCGAGGGCCGCGCGCTCAAGGCCGGCGACAAGGTGTACGCCGCCAATCACGGCAAGGACCTTATGCTCGTCAACCTGGGCACCGCCCCGCTCGAGCAGGGCTTTAACATCCTGGGTGCTCACGTGGACTCGCCGCGCCTGGACCTCAAGCAGAACCCCGCCTTCGAGGCCGGCGACATGGCCTACCTCGACACGCACTACTATGGCGGCGTCAAGAGCTACCACTGGGTCGCTTCCCCGCTCGCACTCGTAGGCGTCATCTGCAAAAAGGACGGCACCACCGTCGACATCAACATCGGTGACAAGGCTGACGACCCGGTCTTTACCATCTCCGACCTGCTGATTCACCTCTCGAGCGAGCAGATGGCCAAGCCCGCCAAGGACGCCGTCGACGCCGAGATCCTCGACGTGATTGTGGGCGGCCGCCCCGTCAAGTTTGACGAGGACGACAAGGACGCTCCCAAGGAGCCCGTCAAGCAGATGTTCCTGGATATCCTCAAGGAGCAGTACGACGTCGAGGAGGAGGACTTCCTCTCCGCCGAGATCGAGGTCGTGCCCGCCGGCCCGGCCCGCGACATGGGCCTCGACCGCTCCATGATTCTGGGCTATGGCCACGACGACCGTGTCTGCGCCTATCCGTCCATGCTCGCCCAGATCGACGTCGCCAACGTGGAGCGCACGAGCATCACACTCATCGTCGACAAGGAGGAGATCGGTTCCGTGGGTGCCACCGGCATGACGAGCCGCTTCTTCGAGAACACCGTCGCCGAGATCATGACGCTCGCCGGCGAGGATAGCCCGCTGGCCCTGCGCCGCGCACTCGCCCACAGTCGCATGCTCTCCTCTGACGTGTCCGCCGGCTTCGACCCGGGCTACGCCGGCAAGTTCGAAACCAAGAACGCAGCCTTTATGGGTCGCGGCCTGTGCTTTAACAAGTACACGGGCAGCCGCGGCAAGGGCGGCTCTAACGACGCCGACGCCGAGTATGTGGCCCTCATCCGCGACATCATGGACGAGGCGGGCGTTGACTTCCAGACCTGTGAGCTCGGCCGCGTCAACGCAGGTGGCGGCGGCACCATCGCCTACATCATGGCCAAGTACGGCATGAACGTCATCGACTCCGGTGTTGCCGTCCTGTCCATGCACGCCCTGTGGGAGGTCGCTAACAAGGCCGATATCTACGAGGCCTATCGCGGCTACAAGGCCTTCATCGAGCGCGCCTAACCGACCCTTCATCAGTTGCGGTGAAATACGGACTAAACTGGCCCATAAACGGCAAAACAGACCGTATTCCTCCGCAACTTTCTTTTTGGCAGAGGAGAGTCCATGCTGCAGGTCATCATTTCGCCCGCCAAGCAGATGCGCGCGGCCCAAGATGCTTTTGAAGTCCTGGGCATTCCACCTTTTGCGCACGAGACGGCTCGCCTCCACCGCGCACTGCTAGATATCGAGCGGAATGAAGGCAGCGGCGGCCTGCAGGCGCTATGGAACGTGAGTGACAAACTGCTGGGGCCTTGCCTCAACACCCTGCATGAGTTCGGGCCCATCCTGAAATACGGCGATCTCGACAATCCCGCACTCGCCCGACACCTCTCCCCTGCCGTCATGTCCTATCACGGCATTCAATACCAGAGCATGGCGCCCGAGGTGATGGATTCCGCGCAGCTCGCATGGTTGCAAGACCATTTGTGGATCCTCTCGGGACTCTACGGATGCATGCGCCCCTTCCACGGCGTGTCACCCTATCGGCTCGAAATGGGGGCGAAGCTTGCCGTCGACGATGCCCGAGACCTCTACGCGTTTTGGGGCGACAAGCTCGCACGGGCCATCGCTCCGGCGGGCTCCAACGCTACGATCGTCAACCTCGCCAGCGCGGAATACGCCAAAGCCGTTCTGCCCCGCCTCACCACCGATGTCACGGTCGTCACATGCCTCTTTGGCGAAGGCATCCGCAACGGCAAGCCCATCCAACGGTCGACCGCCAGCAAAAAGGCACGCGGCTCCATGGTGCGCTGGATGGCAGAAAACAAGCTCGAGGATGTAAGCGGGCTCACCGCGTTCGACGTTGGTTATCGTCACTTTCCCGAGCTTTCAAATAAAAACACTTTGGTCTTCCTGAACGAACAGGCCTTGTAGGACCACCGCTACTTTTGAATGTGCCGCCTAGGCACGGCGGCTATTGCGCCAAGCCGTCGGCTCTGGCAATTTCATTTGTCGAGCCGTCCTGATAGGTAATCTTGACATGTTCTACCTCGGACACCTTGACGCCCGACGGAGGCTCCAGGCGCCATTCCGTCAGGGCGATATCCATGGTCGTGGGAACGTCTCCTTGATTTTTGAGCTTCACCGTCAGCGTTTTGAGCGCCGCATCAAACGTCACGCGTTCGATTTCTTCACCTGGAATGGACCCACCACTCAGCTGCAACTGCACAAACTCATCGCGCGGGTACCAATAATCGCCCGGAACGGCGAGCGTATTGGCATTACCGCCAGTACTCCTCACCGTCATAATCGGTAGGCTATCATCAGCCTCGAACTCCCAGCCAGCGCCGCCGCGACCGCCAAACGTCCAAATACAAAAGGCAATCACCAACACGGCAAGCGCCGCAAAACCAATCGCAACAAGGCCATGATGGGCACGGCCCTCCTCGGCCGACACATCCCACTGCGTCTCTCGATATAGATGCTTGTCTTCCATGTTCGCCTCCCCGCAGGCACGCTCGTTAGGCCAATCGTACCCATTCGAGCTATACTTGAGCCCATTACATAAACGGGGAGCTTGCGGGACAAGACGGCAGGCTGAGATTGGGTGCGCCCGCCCTGACCCGCAAACCTGATATGGGTAATGCCAACGAAGGGAGCCGTGCCAATGAGCACACAGACCGAGCCCAAGCTCGTCACGCAAATCGACTTCGCCCGCGCCGGGCAGATCACACCGCAGATGAAGGAGGTTGCCGAACGCGAGCATCGCGACCCCGAGTACATCCGCGAGCGCGTGGCCGACGGCCGCATCGCCATTCCCGCCAACATCGTGCATATCAAAAAGGGCATGCGCGCCTTTGGCGTCGGTGAGGGCCTGTCCACCAAGGTCAATGTGAACTTGGGCATCTCGGGCGACAAGGCCGATGCCGCCGAGGAATGGAAGAAGGTCAAGATTGCCGAGGACTTTGGCGCCGACGCCATCATGGACCTCTCCAACTCGGGCAAGACACGCCAGTTCCGCCAGCAGCTCATCGACGAGACGCCGCTCATGGTAGGCACCGTCCCCATGTACGACGCCATCGGTTACATGGAAAAGCCGCTGGTCAAACTCACCAAGGAAGACCTGTTCGAAGTCGTGCGCGCGCACGCCGAGGACGGCGTGGACTTTATGACCATCCACTGCGGCATCAACAAGTTGGTCACCAAGACCTTTAAGGAGACCGGCCGCCTGATGAACATCGTGAGCCGCGGCGGCTCGCTGCTGTTTGGCTGGATGGAGGTCACCGGCAACGAAAACCCCTTCTACGAGTACTTTGACGAGCTGCTCGAGATTTGCCACGAGTACGACGTGACGATTTCGCTCGGCGACTCCTGCCGTCCGGGCTGCCTCTACGACTCCAACGATGCCACCGAGACTGCCGAGATGATCGAGCTGGGCAAGCTGTGCAAGCGTGCTTGGGCCGCCGGCGTCCAGGTCATGGTCGAGGGCCCGGGTCACATGGCGCTCGACGAGATCGCCGCCAACATGAAGCTACAGAAGCGCCTGTGCCACAACGCCCCGTTCTATGTGCTCGGGCCGCTGGTGACCGATATCGGCGTGGGCTACGACCACATCACCGCCGCCATCGGTGGCGCCATCTCCGCCAGCTCCGGCGCCGACTTCCTGTGCTACGTGACGCCGGCCGAGCACCTGTGCCTGCCCAACGCCCAGGACGTGCTCGATGGCCTCATGGCCACCAAGATCGCCGCACATGCCGCCGATATCGCCAAGAAGGTGCCGCACGCCCGCGACATGGACGACAAGATGGGCCAGGCACGCCGCAAGCTCGACTGGGATGCCATGTGGGAGTGTGCTCTCGACCCAGTCACCGGTAAGAAGCGCTACGAGGAATCCCCCGCCGCCACCGAGGGCACCTGCACCATGTGCGGCAAGATGTGCGCCGTCCGTACCGTCAACAAGGTGTTCGAGGGCACGACGATCGACCTCGGCATGGAGGATTAACGCGTCACCGGAGCCACAATCGGCAACAAGGTGCTCGTCAATTGTTGACGTGTGAACATTTGCTTACATTTGCGTAAAGATTGCATCGCCCGCCCGGGTTCGACATAGAGTCGGCCCGGGCATCTTTATAATGCGGGGTAAAAGACCCATTTGAATCCGACCGGACAAGGGAGCGAACATGGATCGCAGTAAGGTACCAGCCGTCCTGTCCATCGCAGGATCCGATTCCAGCGGCGGCGCCGGCATTCAGGCAGACATCAAGACCATCACGGCGCACCGCCTGTATGCCGAGGCGGCAATCACTGCCATCACGGCGCAAAACACACTGGGCGTCACCGCCGTGCAGAATATCTCCCCTGATATCGTCGCTGCGCAAATTGATGCCGTCTTTGACGATATTCGCCCGAGCGCCGTCAAGATCGGCATGGTCTCCTCTGTCGAGATTATCGAAGTCATCGCCGACCGCCTGAGCGCCTGGAACGCAACGAACGTGGTCGTCGACCCCGTTATGGTCGCCACCTCGGGCGCGCGCTTGATTGCCGAGGATGCCTCCGAGGCACTCACCCGCCGCCTGTTCCCGTTGGCAACGGTCATCACGCCCAATATTCCCGAGGCCATGGCGCTGCTCGATTACGAAGTCGATTCCGAGCGCACGCAGCAAAACGCCGCCATGCTCCTCACCCGCCGCTTTGGCTGCGCGTCCCTCGTTAAGGGCGGGCATTTTGTCAACGAGGCCAACGATGTGCTAGCAGAGCCCGCGCCGCTCGATGACGAGGGCAACCACCTGGGCGATCCGCTCACCACGTGGTTCCGCCACAAGCGCATCGAGACCGGCAACACGCATGGCACCGGCTGCACGCTTTCGTCCGCCATCGCCTGCGCGCTGGCACAGGGCATGGATCTTGCCGACGCCGTCAACGCCGGCAAGGCCTACCTAACCGGCGCTCTCGCCGCCGGCTTTGACACGGGCAAAGGTTCCGGCCCCGTCAACCACATGTGGCAGTATTAAGATTCGCAGCCCAAAACCACCGCAAAGGGGACAGGCACCTTTGCGATGGTTCCCACAAACATCTCGATCTGTAACAGTTAGAGCCCATTTTTCGGCTCACCTGTTACAGATCGAGACACTCAAATTCCGCTGAGAAGATAATCTCGATCTGTAACAGCAACTCGGCAAATTCGACCCTAGATGTTACAGATCGAGACAAACGAGCGATATCGACCTAAATAATCTCAATCTGTAACATCTAGCCCGTCTTCGGCCTTAGAACTGTTACAGATCGAGACAAACAAACGAAACAAGCCACCGCAAGGGGAACTTTTTGTGGTGGTTTGGGACTGCGCTACTCGCCGAGCATCTCTTGGAGCTTGGCTGCCACGGCATGTCCCAGGTTCTCGTGGCTTTCGGGCATCATGTGCAGATAATCGATATCGCCCGGCTCGGCAAAGTCGGCGGCATTCAAAAAGTCGCAGCCAAACTGCTCAGCCACATGCGCGTAGTACTCACCAAAATGCTCCGAGGCTTCTACGGAACGCTCGTCAAAATCGGTCATATATACGTCGGCGATCTGCGGCTTAATCTTAATAGGCGCCATCAGCAGAATCCGTGGGCAGGGCGCGGCATCGGTCCAGGCAAACGCACGGACGGCGCGAATCAACGCCATGGCGCCGCGGGCAATATCGGAGGCCGTCACGCCAAAGACCGTCTTGCAGTCGTTGGTGCCCAGCATGATCACGATCGCATCCAGCGGCTTATGGGCCTCGAGCAGCATCGGAAGCGCGCGAATGCCGTTGAGGTTGGTGTCCAGATGGCACATATCGTCGCGCACCGTCGTGCGACCATTTAGACCTTCCTCAATCACATGCCAGCCCTCACCCAGGTCACGCTGCACCACACCGCACCAGCGCACATCCTGCGCATAGCGCACTGCGGTGCCGTCGCGCATACCCGCCGGATCATAGCCATAGGTGTTGCTGTCACCAAAGCACAGAACGTTTTTCATCTTGAGCTCCCCATTCAGTAAAAAGCCGACGGGGGCAACCCCTCCCGTCGGCTTGGCATATCACATCGCGCGCACCGCTTACAGGTACTTGCGCCAGTCGTCCTCGTCCTCATCGTCCTCGGCTGCTGCCTGGGCCTGCTCGGCGGCACGAGCGGCTGCGGCGCGGGCGGCAACCTGGGCATAGGACTCTTCGTTGCGCTCGGGGAACTTTGCCAGCACGTGCTCGAACTTGGCAAAGTCCTCATCCCAGCGCGTAGAGGGCACGGCAAAGAAGACCTGCTTGACCTTGAAGTCGCCCGACGCGAGCTCCTTGCGGAAGAGCTCGGCCACGGCCTCGGCGTCAAAGCCGTTGTTCTCGCAGCCCCAAGCACCCAGCACGAGTTTCTCGCGGCCCAGCTCGTCGCAAATGGCAAGCACAAAGCGGATGCGATCGCGCAGAGCGTCAAGCAAGGCATCGCCGCTCACGCGGTACTCCTGGCGAGCACGCTTGGCGTTGGGCGCAGCGGCGACGATTACGTCGGCATAGGCGTGCACATGGTTACGGTCGAAGCGCACCGCGGGCACCACCAGCGCACGGTTGCGGTACAGCTCACAGTTGATGTTGCGGCGACGGTTCTCGCCGTACCATTTACGCTGCTTATCGAGAACGTTGTACAGATACGAATCGGCGCACAGCGTGGCCTCCTGGCCCAGATAGCCCTGGATGTAGCCACCGCCCGGGTTGGTGAACGAGGCAAAGGCGAGTACGGCCATGTCGCAGAACTGCGCGTAGCCTCGGCCGTTATCCAGAATGGCCTGCGTGGCAGAGGCGTCGAGCACGGTGACCTCGGGCAGGACCGGAGCGGGCTCCTCGGCGGCAGACGCGGGCTCGGTCTCCGCGGCCTCCTCTGCGGGCGCAGGCTCGACCGCAGCCTCGGTCTCGGCGGACGCGACCTCAGCGGTCTCGACCTCGGCGGCCTCAGACTCCTCGGCAGCTTGCCCCTCAGCAGCCGCCTTCTGGGTCTTGGCCTTCATCGCCGCGACAAAACCGGCAGGCATACCATCGAACTCGCACACGCCGGCAAGCGAACGCTCGATGTCCTTGGCGCAGGCCTCGGACACGGCCGCCACATGGCGCTCGGCGGCCTTGGCACGCGCCTCACGCTTGGGATTGGGCTGACCCGCTCGGTTGGACCTGCGGTTACGGTTCCTGTTGTCGACGTCTGCCATACATGGCCACCTTTCCTGTCGCTGCCGCTATCGGCTTTTCCCATCCATGATACCCCGCCGTGCACAAAAAAGACGGCCCCGAAGGACCGCCTTTCGCATCGTTTTACCGTGTCCGGCAGGAAGCATCGCAATGCCGCGCTTTAATCGCGACGGCCGAGGATGTTCAGAATGCGCAGGAACACGTTGATGATGTCCACGAACAGGTTGGATGCCATGAGCACGGCGTTGGGCAGCGTGGGCGGCACCGTCGTTGCCACATAGGTGTCGTAGCCGATGAAGCCGGCGAACACCACGATCGCGATCAGGTCGGTGATGGACTGCGGAACGCCCATGAACATCAGCACGATCTCGACCAGAATCGTGGCAAGCAGGATGCCAAAACCAATGCCATACACACGCTGGAAGAACTTGGGGAAGGTCACGCCCAGCGCACCAAAGACAAAGGTGATGGCGGCCGTGGCGATAAAGGCGGTGTTAATGGTAGGCAGGTCGTAGTTGGCAAGACCAAACGACGCCGTCAGGCCAAAGGTGCTCGCAAAGACCACGTAGCCCACGAGTGACAGGCCCACGGACTGTTTGCTGGCAGCAGCCGACATCATGACCATGCCGACGATGGTCAAAATAAATGAGCCAAAGACCAGCGGCAAAGCGGCGCCGCTCATCATCATGCGCGCAAACGACATGGTGCTCGTAAAGTAAGCACCGGCGCCCATGGCGCAAAAGCCCAAAAAGATCAGAGCAGACATGACAAGGTTGTACGCGCGCGGCGACATCTCCTTGGCACGGCTTGCGCCGGTCTCGATGGGGCCATTCTGATAGCCCTGGATATCGTTCATAATTTCGTCCTTTCAAAAAGCACCGCGACGGCGCCGTAGCTGACAAGTTTCCTGCCATTGTACCCGAACGCCACGCGTTCTTACCTGCGGCGCTCGCTCTCGAGTGTTCGGTCGAACGCCCACACCCACCAACGCATCAGATGAGTCTGCGAGCCATCCGGTCGCTCGCGTGCCTGTCCTTCCAGATACAGTTCGGTCGCATGTCCGCCAAAACGAACCTTATAAGTCGCCGTACGAATGCCGTGAACCGTCAGGCCAAAACCGGTGGACGAGACAATCTCGTCAATCGTAAAGCAGCGACCGTCAACCCAGCAGACGGTAACCGGCACAACCTGTCCGCCCGCGAGAATGCGAGCCACGACGTCCACATACTGCTTGTGCACGCGCCGAGTTTTGCCGTCTGTCTGTCGATATTCCATGCCTCCTATTATCGAACGCATGTTTGCATATTGTAAAGCGAACAGACTGTGGTTTTGGGGTGTCGGAGCGATCGCATGTGTCCGCATGGCGTGTTAGCAAAAAGAACACCCGCGGTCAACAGGGATAATATTCAATTTTAGTGCCAAAAAATTCACTGCTCCCATCAGAACTCGGTAAAGAAACCCGCAGGAGGTGATACGATTTATCATGTTTCTGTAACGTGCCTGCAAACTTCGAGAAAGCCCATATATGGACGTAACGTTCTCAACCTTCCTCGGCCAACTTGTGTCGAACCCAGTCCTTGCCGTCACCGTGATCCTCGCGCTCGGCGCCATCTTCGTCAATGGATGGACCGACGCACCCAACGCCATCGCGACCTGCGTCACTACGCGTTGCATGCCCGCCCGCGCCGCCATTCTCATGAGTGCCGCATTCAACTTCTTGGGCGTGCTCATCATGACGCACTTTAACGCGAGCGTCGCCAACACCATCTCCCATATTGTCGACTTTGGCGGAAACAGCACCATGGCGCTCGCCTGTCTGTGCGCGGCGCTGTTCTCCATCGTCGTCTACGGCGCCACAGCGTCGCGTTTTGGCATCCCCACCTCGCAAAGCCACAGCCTTATCGCCGGCCTGACCGGTGCCGCCATCGCCCTCGGCGGTGCGAGCAGCGTCAACGTCCACGAGTGGATGAAGGTCATCTACGGCCTGGCGCTCTCCATCGGTCTGGGCTTTGTCATGGGCTGGGTCCTGTGCAAGCTCGTCTCGATTCTTTTCGCCGCCGCCAACAGGCGACGTGCCAATGTCTTCTTTAAATACGCTCAGATCGCGAGCGCTGCGGCCATGAGCTTTATGCACGGCGCGCAGGATGGACAGAAGTTCATCGGCGTGCTCTTTTTAGGCGTGGCCTTTGCCAGCGGCCAGACGAGCGTCGGCGATGCCGGCATCCCCATCTGGATTATGCTGCTATGCTCGGCCACCATGGGCATCGGCACCAGCGTGGGTGGCGAGCGCATCATCAAGTCCGTTGGCCAGAGCATGGTCAAGCTCGAAAAGTACCAGGGCTTCTCCGCCGACCTGGCGGGCGCCGCGAACCTGCTGCTTGCCACCCTTACCGGCATCCCCGTGTCCTCCACGCACATCAAGACCTGCGCCATCATGGGCGTCGGTGCCGTCAAACGCCTCTCGGCCATCAACTTCGGCGTCGTCAAGGACATGATGTTCACCTGGTTCTTCACCTTCCCCGCCTGCGGACTCATCAGCTTTGTCATGGCCAAGCTGTTCATGATGTTCATCTAATCAAACCGAACGTCCATCCGGACCGTAACACCTCACCCACCCGTCTTCGCCTCGAAAGGACCCACTCATGGCAAAGAAACCCGATTCGTTCTACTTTGACAACTACGTCGCCTGCGCCGACCTCGCCGTCCAGGCCGCCGAGCTGCTTACCAAGATTTTCGAGAACTTCGATCCCGCAAAGATTCACGATATGCTCGACAAGATGCATGCGATCGAGCATGCGGCCGACAAGAAGCACCATGAGCTTGAGGACGCCCTGCTCACCGCCTTTATCACCCCGCTTGAGCGCGAGGATCTGGACCTGATGAGCTGCTCGCTCGACACCGTGCTCGACCGCATCGAGGGCGTCGTGCAGCGCGTCTACTTCACCAACATCCAGAGCATCCATCCCGATGCCATCGTGATCGCCCACAAGGTGACCGACGCCTGCCGCGCCATGAAAGACCTGATGGTCGAGCTGCCTAACTACCGCAAGTCCAAAACGCTGCGCGAGCTCGTCATCCAGATCAACACCATCGAGTCCGAGGCCGACGAGCTCTATATCAACGCCATGCGTAACCTGCACGTTAACGGCAAGGACCCGCTCGAGGTCATCGCTTGGCGTGACGTGTACGCCTTCCTGGAGTACTGCGCCGACTGCTGTGAGAATGTGGCCGATGTCGTGGATTCGATCGTCATGAAGAACAGTTAATTGGGGGTACATGTCCCACCGGTCGCGGGCCCGGCCACTAATAACCTTTTTCACTCCGGCTGCAAGCAGAGTCGTTCAAAAGGTTATTAGTGGCCGGGCCCGCTCCCTTATGCACCACCATTGGGAACTTTGGCTGATAGATTTAGCGCGATGGGGGTTTGGCTGAAGGGACCTATGGTACCCGTTCGGACACTTTGGCCCTTGATGAGCGTTTGGCTGATTGCTGCTTTGGGTACTCTTTGGGTTACTTTTGGTTTGTTTGATTTTTAATTTTAGGAGGGCTTGTATGTCTTATTTGGATCTGGCTCGTGGTCGGTATTCTTGTCGTTCTTTTGAGGACCGTCCTGTTGAGCAGTCGGTAGTGGATGCCATTGTTGAGGCGGGGCGGATTGCTCCTTCTGCTTGTAATAATCATCCAGCCCGTGTGATGGTGCTGGATACGCCTGAGCTGTTGGAGAAGGCTGCTGCTTGTCAGCCTCGGTTTGCTCGTGATGGGTCTATCTTTGGAGCTCCGCTTGTCTTCCTTATTTGCAGCGTTACCGATGATGCTTGGGTGCGCCCGTATGACCAGATGAATTCCAGTGAAATCGATACGTCCATCGTGTGCGACCAGATGATGATGGAGGCCACCGAGCAGGGCCTGGGAACGTGCTGGGTATGCCATTTTAAGCCTGAGGTGGCACAGGAGCAGTTCAATCTGCCCAAGGGCGTCTATCCCTATCACATGCTCGTCTGTGGCTATCCCGCCGACCACATCGCCGATCCCGAGCATCGCGAGGCCCGCACTATTCCCCTCTCCAACTTCCTCCTCAAGTAGTTTTTAGACATACCTTAAAATCTACCTTTTACCACGCGCCCTTCGCCGAGTTCTGTCCTATCGCATGCAGAGCTCGGCGTTTTGTTTCCCAACCCGTATACAGCCACAAAAAAGGAGCCCGCAGGTGCGAGCTCCTCTTAAGGACACTAGATTGTAGCTCTGATGCTAGTCCAGGTCGTCGGCGGCAAAGTTGTCGATCGGGGCGAAGGGATCGGCCACGGGGACAACCGGGTCAGCGACGGGCAGCGGCTCGGCGGGAACAGTCACCGCAGGAGAAGCGGCAGAACCGACCGGCGTGGAGGCCATGAGGTCGGCCGGGAAGGAGTTCTGGGCATCGTCCATGAAGTGCTGGATGAGCTTGAGGTACTCGGCCTTGAACTCCTCGCGGGAAGCCTTGAGACGATCGATTTCCTCGAGCTCGGCCTGCTTCTCGGTCAGAGCCTGGCGGATAACCTCGCGTGCCTTAGCGTCAGCCTCGTTGCGGATACGCTCAGCGTTCTCGTTGGCATCGTTGACGATGGTCTCAGCGGTCTGCTGGGCAGCGATCAGGGCAGCGGAAATCTGGCGCTCCTGAGCGGAGAAGTCAGGGGCGGGAGCAGCCACGGGGGCGGCAGGAACGGCTTGGGCGGTGGCATCCTGAGCCTGGGCAAGCTGAGCCTGCGCATCGGCAAGCTGCTGCTCGGTAGCAGTCAGGCGACCCTTAAGGTCGACGATCTTAGCGAGCATAGCGTCAACCTCGGAGGACAGCGTCTCCAAGAAGACGTCGACCTCGGCGGGATCGTAGCCACGCTTGGCCTCAGAGAAAGTCTGAGCCTGGATGTCTGCAGGGGTAATAGCCATAACAAGTCTCCTTTTTCATCGCCTCGGCGCTACACGCCCGACGTAAGTTACTAAGTCAGTTCTATACGA
The DNA here is from genome assembly GCF_002232035.1 of Collinsella sp. TF06-26. Lineage (GTDB taxonomy): Bacteria > Actinomycetota > Coriobacteriia > Coriobacteriales > Coriobacteriaceae > Collinsella. Next base: position 31,567 of record NZ_NKXR01000001.1, on the reverse strand, counting down.
GTATACCTATAAGAAGCTGCAGAACCAGCCTCTGCACCAACTGCAACGCAATAATCGCAACGACCGGCGAAAAATCGATACCGCCCATCGGCGGGATGAAACGACGGAACAGGTTGAGCCACGGACCGCACACGCTATCGAGCACCGCAGCAATATCCTGAAGCAAACCACCCTGCTTCATGGGAATCCACGTCATAAAGCAGTAGACGACAATGAGCGTAGAATAGAAGTTGAACAGCGTGTTGACCAGCTGGACGATAGTGTAGATGTTGATGGGAATCTCCTCGTCTTGTCTTTACTTAAGGTAGCCGTCGGCACGAAGCTTCTTGAGATCGGAATCTTTGACCTCGCAGCCGGCGGGCAGCACCATGAACACGCGGTCGCCCACCTCCTTGACCGTGGCACCCAGACCGCAGGCAAAGCCGTAAGAGAAGTCCAAGACGCGCTTAGCAACTTCGGTGCGTACGCCCACAAAAATCAGTGCGACAGGCTGCTTGGTGCGAACGCGGCGCACCACGGTCTCCACGTCGTCATAGCTCTCGGGGCGCAGGACATAGGCCGGCAGCTGCGGCGTGGCGTTGATGATATTGCTCGCATAGGCCGAGGCATCACTCGGTGCAGGCGCGGGCGCAGCGGCGGCACGGGCGCGGGTGTTCTCGGCGTAGCTCGACGGCGTGTCATAGGCACCAGGACGATAACCGCTCGCAACACTGTCCTGCGAGCGCGAAGGCGGGTTATACGTCGTGGCATGGCGGGAGTCATCGCCGACCAGCTGACCGGAGCGCGTATACACGGCAACCGACTCAGCTTCACCGCGGCGCGTCTGACCAAGCAGGCCGTTGCTCGGCTCGTCTTGGGTGTAGAAGCCCTCGCCCGAAGCACCGCCGTAGCCGTTGCCCTGATAACTATCGTCATAGCCGTCATCGTAGCCGTAGTCGTCGTCCTGGCCATAACCCTGGTCGTAACCCTGCTGGCCGCCCAGGTGCATCTTATTTTTAATCTCGTCAAGGAAGCCCATGGTTGTGTCCTCTCGCGGTTTAGTGCAGGCGCCCCGATAATCAGTGCGCACTTCAGAGCCTTATTTTACTGCAAACTCCGGGCTAAATACTACCCTGCCCAGGCGAACGAGCGTAGAGCCCTCCTCAAGGGCAGGCTCAAAGTCCTCGCTCATGCCGCAGGAAAGCTCAGGCAGGTTCAAATCGGGATGCGCAGCCTCCAGCTCATCCCTCAGCTCACGAAGCCCCGCAAAGGTGCGGCGTGCCACATCCTTATTCCCCCGGGGCGCCATAGTCATAAGCCCCTGTACGCAAATTCCCTCAAGTTCCGCAAGCTCACCCGCGGCGGCGCGAATCTCATCGGGCGAAAAGCCTCCCTTCGACTCCTCACCACTCACATTGACCTCGATGAGCACACGCTGGGGGCCGGCGAGCTCGCCTGCCTCAATCTTGCGGACAGCACGGCTCGAGATCGCCTGTGCCAGATGCAGCGAACCCACCGAGTGAATCAGCTCGGCTGAGCCCAGCACCGCATTGATCTTATTGGTCTGCAGGTTGCCGATCATATCGAAGCGCACCTCGGGCAGCTCCGGATGCTCCGCCAGACCCGTGAGCTTGCGAACCAGCTCCTGCGGGCGGTTCTCGGCAAAATGGCGATACCCCGCCTGGATGGCAGCAACAGTCTCATCGACACCAACGGTCTTGGACACGGCAATGAGGCGCGCGGCGTCGTGGGGGCGGCCCGCGCGATCGAGCGCCGCATAAAAACGTTCCAGAATCTGCTCGCGGCGAGCGCGCATCAAATCCAAATAGTTATCCATTGCCAATCGCCTCCGCTGACAGCCAAACAAGTAGTCCCATGCTAACGCAAGAGCGCGGCCCCGCATGTGCAAGGCCGCGCTCACTTAGGTATTTACAATCTTTCGACGAACGGGGCTACTTACTCCTCGTCGTCCTCGCCATCGTCCTCGTCCTCAAGATGATCGAGCAGGTAGCGAAGACCCTCGCTGACCTCGTTAGCGGGCACCTTGGCAACGTAGCGAGCGTCGACGGCGGGCCTCATGATAACACCCTCGCCCGAAGGCACGCGCATGCTCTCGAGCTCATCCTCGTCCACACGGGCGATATCGCCGGCGTTCATACGCTGACCAGTCAACAGGAAGGTCAGACGGCAAGCGGCATCGATGGAAATCGAAGCGATGCGATCGAGGTAGCGCGAAACCATGATAGCGCGGCGCAGGTCGTCATAGTTGCTGTCGTCGTCCATAAAGTCGCCCGTATCCATACGGTTAAAGGTGCGGAAGAACTTCTCGTAGGCGGCGTGCGCCGGCTCGTCCTCGACGGCCAAGTTGCAGATGATGGACATGTCATTGGTGACGAGCGCAGAAAGCGAAGAGCCCAGCACCTGGTAAACAGCTTCGGCCTCGGCCTCAACCGTACCGACGAGCTCCTGGGGCAGCGAGATGTCGGCCTTGACCATGTGACGCGTGGCGCGGCAGATCTGGCGAACCTTATCGGTCATGCGCTGCAGGTTAAAGTCGACGTAGATAATCGTCTGCAGCAAGCGGAAGTCGGAGGCGACCGGTGACTGCGTGGCGATCAGGTTGTAGCACACGGCCTCCAAGTTGGCGCAGCGCGCGTCAATCGAAAGCGTGCGCTTCTTGGTCTTGGTGGCGAGCTTGCGGTCGTCGGTCACATAGGCCTTCACGGCATCGTGGAGGGCCAGATCGACGGCCTCGTAGATGCTCAGCATCTCGTGGCGGGCCTCGATGAGCTGACGGGAAAACAGTTTACGCATGGTTCACTCCAATCAGTTGGGTGCGGTCATGCCGCCCGCACAGTGAATACGCACCGGACCAGGTCCGATCGGCTTGGGACTAGTCGCACCGATCAGCCAAAGCGGCCGGTGATATAGTCTTCCGTCCGCGAGTCCACCGGGCTGGTGAAGATCGCGTCGGTTTGACCATACTCGATGAGCGTGGCAGGCTCACCGGCAACTTCCTGCAAGAAGAATGCGGTGTAGTCGCTGATACGAGCTGCCTGCTGCATTGAATGCGTGACGATGATGATCGTCATCTCGGGCGCCAGCTCGGCCATCAAATCCTCGACCTTAGAGACGGACGTGGGGTCGATGGCGGAGCAGGGCTCGTCCATCAGGAGGACATCGGGTTGCACCGCAAGCACGCGCGCGATGCACAGACGCTGCTGCTGACCGCCCGAGAGCGCCAAACCATCCTTGTTGAGCTGATTGGATACCTCTTTCCAGAGGTTGGCGCGCTTGAGCGATTCTTCCACGATGTCATCGAGGTCGCTTTTGCTAGTCACGCCCTGCAGACGAGGGCCAAAGGCGACATTCTCGTAGATGGATTTGGGAAACGGGTTGGGCTGCTGAAAAATCATGCCCACGCGGCGACGGAGGTCGACCGGGTCGACGCCCTCGGCATAGATATCGTTGCCGTCGAGCGTCATGGTGCCCTCGACGCGCGTACCCTCGATCAGGTCATTCATGCGGTTGATGCAGCGCAAAAACGTCGACTTGCCGCAGCCCGAAGGGCCAATGAAGGAGGTGATGGCGTTTTTGGCGATGTTGAGGTCGAGCCCCGTCAGCGCATGAAAGTCACCGTACCAAAAGTTGAAATCCTTGGCCGTAATGGCCGCTTGCTCCAGCGTGGGAGCGGACTGATAAACGGACATGGGACTCCTTAACTAGCGACGCTTGCGCGACAGGAAGCGCGCAAACAGGTTGAAGGCCAGAATGATCACCATCAGCAAGAGCGCGGTGCCGTAGGCTGCGTTCATGTTGATGCCGTCGTTGGCAAGCAGGTACAGGTGAACGGTCATGGGGCGGCCGGAATCGAGCGGCGAGATAGGTAGATTGATGGCCTGGCCCATGGTGTAGAGCACCACGGCGGTCTCGCCAATGGCACGGCCGATGGCAAGGACAATGCCCGTGGCAATACGGCCAAAGGCAGAAGGAAGCACGATCTTGGAGACAACCTGCCACTTGGTGGCGCCCAGGCCATACGCGCCCCAACGGATATAGCGCGGAACGGCGCGAATGGCCTCTTCGGTGGTGCGCATGACGATGGGAAGCATCAAGAGCGCAAGCGCCAGAGCGGCCGAGACCATCGAAAGGCCCAGACCCATAGCCTCGACAAACAAGGCGTAGCCAAACAGGCCCATAACGATGGAGGGCACCGAGGCCAAAGCGTCAGCAGCGTAGCGAATGAGCTCGACGATCTTGCCCTGCTTGGCGTACTCGGCCAGATAGACGGCTGCCAGCACAGCGATCGGCGTGCAGATAAGCATGGCGAGCGCCGTCACATAGACGGTCGAGACGATCGTGGGCCAAATACCGCCCTCGGCGTTGACGCCCTGGGGCCAACCGAAGATAAAGTCGAGCGAGATATGCGGCAGGCCGTTAATGACCACATAGGCAATGATAGCGACCAGCACCAGCGTGGTGATGTAGGCAGCCGCGCGGAATACGCCGAGCATGATCTTGTTGGACAGGTCCTTGTTGATGCGACCTTTCTTGCCATGGGAAAGGGCACGCTTGATGCGCTCGCGCGACGAGGTCGTATCGACCGTCGTGTCAACGGAATCGGACATAGCCTACCCCCTCTTCTTCTTGGAAATCAGACGGACGACGCCCACCAGCGTGGCGGAGATGATAAACAGGACCACGCCCATGCCGAACAGCGCCGAGCGGTGCAGACCCGAGGAATAGCTCATGTCGAGCGCGATCTGGCTCGTGAGCGTCGAGATGGGGCTCGCAATGCTGTCGGGAATAACCGGGGCGTTACCCACGACCATGAGCACGGCCATGGTCTCGCCGATGGCACGGCCCATACCCAGCACGATCGCATCCACGATACCCAGCTTGGCGGCAGGTAGCACGACCTTATAGATGGTCTGCCACTTAGTAGCACCCATGGCATACGATGCCTCGCGAATACCCATGGGAATGGAATTGAGGGCATCGATGGTAAGCGTCGTGATGGTAGGGACGATCATGATGGCAAGCACGAACCACGCCGTCAGCGCACCAAAACCAAGACCACCGGTCAGTTGCGCGATAAACGGACGGATGATGATCATGCCAAAGAAGCCATAGATGATAGAAGGGATGCCGGCCAACAGGTCAACGGCAGGGCTGATGAGCTTGCGCACGCGCTTGCTGGCGATCTCGACCAGATACACGGCCGTGCCCACGCCTAGGGGCACACCCATGGCGAGCGCACCGACGGTCACCAGACCCGAGCCGGCAAGCAGCGACACGATGCCGTAGTGGCCCTCAGAGGGCGCCCACGTAAAGCTAAAGAAGTCCGCCAGACCGATGTCGGTAAAGACGGGCAGCGCCGAGTACGTGGTAAAGACAAAAATCAGGATGACGGTAACAACCGCCAAGAACGCGCAGGCAAAGAAAATCCACTGCAGCGCCTTCTCCTTGATATAGGTGCTGCGCGATACGAGCGCCAGCTCGCGCTTCTTGGGCGCCTGAGCATTCTGCTCAGTCTGGGAGTTTTCCTGTGCTTCCATGCTACTCACTCCCCTTCTCGTCGTTGGTGACGGGAATAAAGCCCGCCTCGCGAATCTGCTTGTCCATCTTTTCGGACGTCACGTAGTCGATGTAATCCTGCGCCTGCTGCGAAGGCGCACCCTTCACAAAGAAGTAAAGGTCGCGCGAGATGGGATAGCCGCCACTCGCGACCGTCTTCTCGGACGCCTCAACATGATTGACCGAGACGGCCTTGACCGAGGTCTTGGCGTTGAGGCTATCGACGAAGCCCAGCGAAATGTAGCCGATAGCCCCGCGCGAACGAGATACCACGTCGCGCACCTGGCCCGTGCCCGAAAGAACGGCGGAGCGGCGATCGAACGGGGTGCCGTCCATCACGATGGTGCGGAAGGCTTCACGCGTGCCAGACGCCTCATCTCGGTTGATAACCTGAATCTTCAGGTCCTCGCCACCGACTTCTTTCCAGTTGGTGATCTTGCCGGCATAGATATCGCGGAGCTGCTCGGTCGAGAGGTTATCGACGGGGTTGTCTTCGTTCACGATGACCGCGATACCGTCGTGGGCAATGACGATGGGAGTCAGGCCCAGATCCTGTTCGTCGGCATTGAGTCCACGGGAGGAGCTGGCGATATCGGCCGTGCCAGCGCTGACGGCTTCGATGCCAGCGGAAGAGCCCAAACCGGAAACGAGCACGTCGATGCCGGTCTCCTCCTTAAAGCCCTCTGCCGCAATTTCGGCGATAGGAAGGCAGGTCGTGGAGCCGGCCACGGTAATGGAAGAGGTAGAAGATCCCGAAGAACAGGCGCACAGCGTAAGCGTAAGCACAGCGGCGCTCAGGACCGATACGATCTTTCTCATAGCATCACGCCGATCGCAGCATGGCGCCCACAGGTGCCGTCCTCGTTACGGTAGGAATAAAAGCGGTCGTTCTGACGCACAGTCGAAAGCTGGGTATCCACGATATTATCCGCGTCCACACCGGCATCTACCAGCGCCTCACAAATGGCAGCGGAAAGATCGAGCATGCGAGAGGCGCTCGCATCGATGCAAGAGAACTCGACGGCAAAGCGATCCATGAGTTCCTGGGATACCTCATATTCGTCAGCCAAGATATGGGGGCCGATATAGGCGGAAACGTCGCTCGCATCGCAGCCGGCAGCATCGCAAAGCGCCTGGCACGCCTTGGCAGAAATACGTGCAATCGTGCCCTTCCAACCGGAGTGCACCACGGCAAATCCGCCAGGGGCCACCAGCACCACGGGAACGCAGTCGGCAAAGCAGAGCAGCACGGGCACGTCATGGGCCGTACAGACGATGGCATCGCAGCCCTCGGCAATCTGCTCGCGAACAGCCTCAAGATCGTCGGCGCCGTTCGAAGTCACCGTAACGATATGGTCACCATGTACCTGATTGGGCACGAGCAGATTATGCTCGCACTCAGTGGCGCCCATAGCTTCGAGCGCTCGACGACGATTTTCTTGAACAGCAAAGGGGTCATCGCCTACATGCGAGCCCAGGTTGAGCGAGGAGTACGCATCTTCAGAAACGCCACCGGTGCGCTCGGTAAAGGCAAAACGGACATCGGATGTCGCGCCCTCCACCAACGTAACTCCATCATGGTCGACACGCGAAACGTTGTCCGCACGTGCTGCCATACTAAAGCCTCCTAATAACACAAGTACCGCGGCGTCGCCGCGCAGTCCGCGTTTATACGGCTGTCATACTTCCTTAAAAGGATACCCGCAGCGGTAGGGACCAAACGTAAAGGGAACGTAAGGAGATTGGAGGCTTTCGTTTACAAACGAGAAACAAAACGGGGTGCATCCAAATGGACACACCCCGTGCAGGTCGTTGAGAAAAACGAACTAGAAGCTGCCGCGCTTCAGGAAGTCGGGAAGCTCGAACTGGTCGTTGCCAAAGTTGGGCAGCTCGGTACCACCGACGTTGCGGGTCGGAGCGGCCTGAGCCGGGCTGGCAGCCGGAGCGGTGCGCTGCGGCTCAGCGGAGGCAGCGGCCTTGCTCTGAGACTGCTGAGCAGCAAAGAGCTCGTCCTGACGGTTGACGTTGGAATCGGAGAAGCCCGTAGCGATGACGGTGATACGCACCTGATCGCCCAGGGACTCGTCGACAACGGTACCGAAGATGATGTTCGCCTCGGGGTCGACGGCGTTGGCGACAACGTCGGCGGCGTCGCTGATCTCCTGGATGCCCAGGTCCTTGGAACCGGCGATGGAGAGCAGCACGCGCGTGGCACCATCGATGGAGCTCTCGAGCAGCGGGCTGGAGATGGCCTGCTGGGCAGCGTCGACGGCACGAGTATCCCCAGAAGAGGTACCGATACCCATCATGGCGGTACCGGCCTGCTTCATGATGGTCTTAACATCGGCGAAGTCCAGGTTGATGATACCGGGGACGGTGATGAGGTCGGTGATGCCCTGGGTGCCCTGGGAAAGGACGCCATCGGCAATCGCGAAGGCCTCGAGCATGGTGGTCTTCTTCTCGGCGATGTCGAGCAGCTTATCGTTAGGAATGACGATCATGGTGTCGACGCAATCGGAGAGGGTCTTGATGCCCTCCTCGGCGCTCTTCTTACGCTTGCGGCCCTCGAAGGTGAAGGGCTTGGTCACGACGGCGACGGTCAGTGCGCCGACCTCGTTCATCGCGATATCGGCAACGATGGGAGCAGCGCCGGTACCGGTGCCGCCGCCCTCGCCGCAGGTGATAAACACCATGTCGGCGCCAGCAAGCGCCTCGGCAATGTCGTCGCGGGACTCATCGGCAGCCTTGCGGCCAACCTCGGGATTGGCGCCGGCGCCCAGGCCGCGGGTAAGGTCGGTGCCGATGTGCACCTTGATATCGGCATCAGAGATCGCGAGTGCCTGAGCATCGGTGTTGATGGCAACAAACTCGACGCCGCGGATGCCCTCTTCGATCATTCGATTGACCGCGTTGGTACCGCCGCCGCCGACGCCGACCACCTTAATGACGGCAAGGTAGTTGTTGATCTCTGTCTCGTGCATGTCGGTCCTCCGAACAAAGGTTATAGCCATAGCATGGGTCGACCCCTGCGCACATTAACCTTCAGGTTGAAAGTAAATGCAAAGGTAAACCGTATTATGTTTGCACATTATGAACGTATCAGTCAAATAATTGACCGTGAAAACCAAACAAACCAGATAAACGGCGTGGTATGGCCCCTCAACAAAGCATCAACCAGCGCTACGAGGTCGGAGCATTCCTAAATGTGTAGTTGCCCGGAGAGCGCACATTGATATACGTTACGCCCTCTACCTGCGAAAGCAACTTGGTGACTACGCGTTCCTTCTTGGCGATATCGTCCGAATCGCCCAGCGACACCTCAATGCCGTTATTGAGGTTTGCCGAGATGGCTTCGACCGAAGGCGTGGAAATATCCTTGACTTGTCCCAAGAACTCGCCCGAAAAACCACGCACATAATCCAGGCCGGCCTTAACGGCTTTGGAGTTCACCGCCTGGCCGGAAACCGGAGCGACATCCGCCGAGACATCAGTCAACAACACCGCGCCATAATGCTTGGCGAGCGCCAGCGCGGCATCGATTCCGGTCAAGGTATTTGAGCCCTGCCCTGTCGTGATGACGTTGCCCTGGTCGTCCACTTCGACCGACGTCGACAGCGGGGCGATCCAGGTGTCATCGTCTCCGATAGCCCAGGCAAGGTCGTCGGAGCTGATATACGCAATGGCGATAACTTTACGCTCCGTCGGCGTGATGATAAGCGTATGGGGAAACTGGCGCTGGACATCCACGCCCGAAACCCACGGGTTCTGCTTGAGATCCTCGGTAATCTGGTCGGGATCGACGTTAAAAAGCGACGTTCCCTCGGGCAAGTCGATCAGCTGGATAGCATCGTGCTTCGTCACATGCTCGCTGCCTTGAATCTGAATATCAGTGGCAGTAAACAGTCCAGAGTTGATCACCACGATGGCAACGACGACGAGCACGGCCAAGACGGCCAGAACGCCGCCCACGATTTTGCCTTTGCCTGTAACGACAGAAGCGGCGTCTGATGTTTTATTTGCCATCGCTCCAAGTGAAGATAACGGGTTGAAACCTTTTTTACTCGAAGGCTTCTTGGCGGTAGCCGGCACCGATGTCAGCGAGCGCGGTTTCGATGCGCCCAGCGTGCGACCTGGACGCGCCGCTTTAGTTCCCGTCGAGGGCTTGGGAGCTGCCATGGGACGGGCAGGCTTGGCGCCCATAACAGGCTTTGACGTCACCGAGGGACGCGAGGACTTTTTTGCGGCCGGACGATTACCGAGCTGCGAGCCGACGACCGGACGACTGGTCTGTCGAGCATGCCCGACAGACTTAGAGTGCGCGACGGTATTGCGTTGAGGTTTGGCAGGCGCGCCGGAACGCCCTCCGGCGCGGCGGAAGGTGGGTTTCGATGCTCTAGAAGCCGAGGAATTTAACTTCCGGTCTGAGCTCGATGCCATACGCCTCCCTCACCTTTCCGTGCACATGTCTAATAACCGCGGCAACGTCATCGGCCGAGGCAGTTCCGTTATTAACGATAAAATTAGCGTGAACGGGCGAAACTTCCGCGCCGCCAATCGAAAAACCCTTTAATCCACAATCCTCGATAAGCTTGCCCACACTCGCATCGGGCGGGTTGCGAAAGACAGACCCGCAGGATGCGCGACCCATGGGCTGCGTACGCTTGCGCCTTGTAAGGTACCGCTCCATGCGCTCGCGAATGTCGGCCTTGGGCGCCGGTTTAAGCTTGAGCACGCACTCGAGGATGATCTCATTGCGGGGAAGGCTACATTCGCGGTAGCCCCAAGTGATCTCGGACCCCGCATAATGCTTGATACCGGATGCCGGGTCAAACGTTACGACATCCTCAACCAGCGAGCCAATCCACTCGGTCCGTGTGCCGGCATTCATAGATATCGCACCGCCGACCGAACCAGGAATGCCAACGGCAAACTCAAGGCCCGAGAGGCTACGCGACAGGGCATCGTTGACCAGGCGCGCAAACATCACGCCCGCACCGACCGTCAGCGTACAACCGTCATCGGCAACAACCGTGCGCTGGAACTCACGTCCGAGCGAAATGACGGCACCGCGATAACCGCCATCGGCAACCAGCAGATTGGAGCCCTTGCCGATGATGACCCACGGCACCTGCTCGCGATCGAGCACCGCCACGGCGCGGCGGAGGGCATGATAGCTATGGCACGTCACAAAGAGGTCGGCCTTGCCGCCGATACGATAGCTCGTATGACGCGCAAGGCGCTCGTCCTCAATCACATCCGTGTCGATCATGCCCGAGAGCGCCATGACGGCGTTAAACAGACCCATTAGACTTAAGCGTCTTTCTTGGCAGTCAGATACTCAATGAACTCGGGACCGACGGTCGTAACGTCGCCGGCACCCATGGTGAGCAGCAGGTCGCCCTCGCCCACCATCTGCTTGAGCTCCTGATTGAGCTCAAGACGGCTGGAGCAGTACACGACCTCCTTGCCAGGATGCTTGGCGCGCACGGTATCGGCGAGCATCTTAGAGGTGACACCCGGAATGGGCATCTCGCCAGCCGAGAACACATCAATCAGCAGCAGTTTATCGGCATTGGCAAATGCATCGGCAAAGTCGTCGCACAGGGCCTGCAGGCGCGAATAGCGGTGCGGCTGGAACACGACGTCGACGTGCTTGTAACCCAGCGACGAAGCGGCAGCAAGCGTCGCCTTGATCTCGGTGGGGTGATGGCCGTAATCATCGACCACGGTGATGCCATCGATATCGCCCACGTGGGTAAAGCGACGGCGGACGCCCTCAAAGCTCGAGAGCGCCTTGGCGGCGGCGTCGATGTCAAGGCCCAGGACATGGGCGACGGTGAGCACCGCCGTGGCGTTGAGCATGTTGTGGCGACCGGGATTGCTCTTGATCTCCACAGCGCGCTCAGTGCCGTCCTCAAAGCGAACGATAAAGTCACTCTGGATGCCCTTGACATCCGGGTGCATGCAGACGATGTCGTTGCTCTCGGCAAAGCCGTAGGAAAGCACGTGACGGCCCGTCGACTTGGCGAGCTCGACCAGATGCGGGTCCTCACCGCAGACGATGACGGTGCCGTCCTCGCCCACCAGGCTCATGAATTTGGCGAAAGTTGCCTCGATCTCCTCGATACCCGAGTAGTGATCGAGGTGGTCGGCCTCGACGTTGGTCACAATGACTACGTTGGGGTTCAGGAACAGGAAGGAGCTGTCGGACTCGTCGGCCTCGGCGACAAAGTAGTCGCCCGAGCCGTTCTTGCCGTTCGTGTCATAGCCCTCGACGATGCCACCGATCAGGAAGCTCGGATCCAGACCCATGCGGTCGAGCATGGTGGCACACATCGAAGACGTGGTGGTCTTGCCATGCGTGCCGGCAACAGCGACGGTGGTGTAGCCGTGGCCCAAAGCAGAGAGCATCTTGGCACGGGGCCACACGGGAATACCAAGCTCGCGAGCGCGCACGAGTTCAGGGTTGGACTCCGGAATAGCGGTGGAGACAACAACCACGTCGGGCTTGACCTCGTCGATCGTGGCAGCCTCATGGCCCACATGCACCTTCACACCAGCGCGGGTAAGCTGGCGGATATAACGTGACGTCTTAAGGTCGGAGCCGGTAACGGCATAACCGCGCTCGTGCAGAACAAGGGCGATGCCGCTCATGCCGGCGCCGCCGATACCGATAAAGTGGGCGCTCTTAAACTCGGGCGCGGAGGTTGCAGTCTGGGAATCAGCCATGTGCTCGTGTACTCCTTGCGTAAACACTGCCTGTAACCCGTTAACTGTACCGCACCTACCGCATCAGCGCGAGGGCGACCGACGATATCCCGTCTAACTAACGCAAACCCTCTACCGCATCCGCCAGAAGAGCGGCGGCCCTATCCTGAGCCAGACCACGCGCCGCCTGACGCATGGCGTCGCGTGCCGCCGCGTCATCGACCAGGTGCAGCAGCTCATCGGCAAAGGCAGAACCGTCGATATCGGCATCGGCACAGAGCACGCCGGCCCCGGCGTCGACCAGATAACGGGCATTGGTGGTTTGGTGGTCGGCCGTCGCATGCGGGTACGGCACGAGCACCGAGGGCACGGCGAGCGCAGCGATCTCGGCCACGCTCGATGCGCCCGAACGCGATAGCACCAAATCGGCAGCAGCCAGCATGTCGCCCATGTTGTCGATGTAAGGCTGGACGCGGTAACGCTTCGCCTCCTCGGGCGTCAGCGCCAAAGCGCGCTCGGTTTCCTCAAAGCCGTCGGCACCCGTCGAATGCAACACATAGAGGTTCTTGCGCGAAAGCAGCTCGTTTTTGAGCGAAGCCACGCGCTCGTTGAGGTGCTGGGCGCCAAGTGAACCGCCAAAGACGAGCAGCAGCGTAGCGTCCTCGGGAACGCCAAGTGCCTTGCGGCCGCGAGCGCGATCGCCCTCGATCACCGAGCGACGTACGGGGTTGCCGGTCATGAGCACGTGGTCAGGGTCACCTTCGCGCTCAAAGACCGAACGCGCTGCCGGCACCGAGATGCACACGCGAGCGGCGTGGGAGTTCATCATCTTGTTGGCCAGGCCCGGAACAGAGTTCTGCTCATGCAGCAGATACGGAACGCCTGCGCCCTTGCACCACCCCAGCAACGGAACCTCGACATAGGCACCAAAACCGATGGCGGCATCGGGCTTGCCGACCTTTGAGAAATGACTGGCGAGCGCACGCTTGGCCTTGTTGACACGCCACAGCGAGGTCAGCGCCGTCCAAGGACGGGAGCGGTCGAAGCCCGTAACCGTAATGGGCACAAAATCAAACCCAGCCTCGGGGACCAGACGACCCTCGAGCTTGCGCGACTGGCCCACGAACACAACGTGGTGGCCACGGTCACGCAGCTCTTCGGCCAAGGCGAGCGCGGGGTTGATATGCCCTGCCGTGCCGCCGGCTGCAATAGCAACGGTCATCTTATCGGTCATGGTAGTCCCTTCGTACACGCGGTCCCTGGTCGTCGGTGCGCAAACGCGCCGACGGGTCCGAGTTCAAATCGATTCGATTATATCCGCCGCCCGCATTGCGAGGAGTTGGGCGCTGCGGACGACCTTGCGGTGCCGTTCGCTGACGCGGACGGGCTGCCGGCTCGGTCGCAGAGCCATCCAGAACGGTAAAGCCGTTACGCGAAGACCGCTCGCCGCGCACGTGGGGCACGCCGGCGGTACTCTCATCCATAACGGCAAAGCTCTCGCGGCGACGGTCGTACTCATCGCGACGGGCGCTCTCGTACGAAACGCGTAGGATCAGACCGGCAAGCATAAGCGACACAATAATCGACGAACCGCCATAGCTAATAAACGGCAACGGTTTGCCCGTCATGGGAAACACGTTGAGGATGCCCAGCGCATTGATCAAAAACTGCACCGCGAGAATGACCGCGGAGCCAGACGCCATAAGCGCGCCCCGACGATCGGTCGCCTGCTCGGCAATGCGAAACGCCGAGTAGATCAGCATCGCAAACACCAAGAAGAACAGCACGGTTCCGACAAAACCGACTTCCTCGCCAATGATGGCCAGGATGTAGTCATTGTGCGCCTCGGGCAGATACGAGTACTTCATGGTTGAGTTGCCGATGCCACGGCCGAACAGACCGCCCGAGGCAAAGGCCATGATGGCAAGCGTGGCCTGATAGCCGTCACCATACTCGTCGGCCCAAGGGTTCAAGGCAACCTGGATACGCACCATACGGTACGGCTCTGCGACAAGCGCAATCACGATCACGAGAATGCCGAAGATTATCACGCCGATGATAAATCTGGGGTCGAGACCCGCAAACAACGCCATGCACATGAGGGTCAACAGGATGATCAGGACGGTACCGAAATCGGGCTGGATAAAGATCAGAAAGAGCGAAATTCCCAGGTAGATGCCCATCTTGCGAAGGAATTCGTTGATGTTGCCACCGGGCGAAAAGAAGCGATCAAGCATGATGGCCGAATACGCAATGGCAAATGGCTTTAAAAACTCGGAAGGCTGGAACTGAATACCGGCGATGTTGAGCCAGCGCGTGGCGCCACGGCTGCCGCTTCCCACCAAGAACACCAGCAGAAGCAAGAACATCATGCCGATAAGGAAGATCCTAAGCACATCCTCCCCAAACCAGCTGTCCGGCAAAACGCGCACGATGGCAATCAGCGCCAGAACACCAACCACGGCAAACGCGGCCTGTCGACCCAGGAAAAACGTCGCCGAGCCATTCTCGTGCAGCGCCTCGACCGAAGACGCCGAGTACACCATCAACAGGCCAAAGCACACCAAAGTAAACAGGCAGGCCATAAATATCAAACGGGGGCGCATGATGCGGGCGGGAACGCCGGCAATATAGCGTTCGCTAAACGACTGCCCGCCGCGACCGGAACGCGGTGTGCTACGCCGCGAGGAAGCACGGTCCGAGTCGGGCCTCCTCATACCTTGTCGGGGGCTCTCCTCTCTCACCGGCAACCCCTATTCCATTTGCGATTTCGCTGCAGCGGCAAGCTGGGCCACATAGTCCTTAAACACGCGGCCGCGCTCCTCATAGCCCGAGAACTCATCGAACGAAGAGCAGGCAGGAGAAAGTAAGATCACGTCGCCACGGCTCGACAGCGAACGGGCAACGTCCACGGCATCGCGTAGGTCATCCGCTTGGGCGATATCCACATCGCCATCGACATCGGCCTCGTCCATAGCGGCGGTAAAGCGCTCGCGCGCATCGCCAAAGCAGACGACCGAGCGCACGTTATCCATAACAACGCGCGCGAAGTCCGTGAGCGGCGTGCCCTTATCGTGGCCGCCGAGCAGCAAGATCACGTCGTCATCGGGAAATGCCGTCAGTGCCTTCTCGACCGCGTCGGTGTTGGTCGCCTTGGAATCGTTGACGTAGCGCACACCGTCAATCTCGCCGCACGGCTCCACGCGATGCTCGAGCGGCTGGAACGAGGCCAGACCGCGGCGGACACCATCGACATCGGCACCGACGGCCAGAGCAGCCGTGGCGGCACATAAGGCATTGATGACATTGTGATGGCCCGAGATCTTGAGCTCGGACGTGGCGACAAGCTGGGTCTCGACGCCCTTCAGGCGCACGACCATTTTGCCGTCGCGCACAAAGGCGGCGTCTGCACCCTCGGGCTCGTCAAAAGCGACCTTGCAGATGCGGCGACCCGGCGTATAGATGTACTCATCGAACTCGTGAATGCCGGCGTCTTCGACGTCGACAACCACCAGATCGTCATCGACCATATTGTCAAACAGCTTGATCTTGGCAAGCGCATAGTTCTTATGGCTCTTATGCCAGCCCAAGTGGTCGGGAGTGATGTTGAGCAGCACTGCCACGCGAGGGTGGAGCTCGGTGGTCGTAGCAATCTGATAGCTCGAGAGCTCAGCCACAAACCACTCGTTGTGGGCTCGGCCGTCAATCTCGTTGACCGGCGGCTCGCCGATGTTGCCGACAGCTACGCTGGCCTCGCCGGCAGCCTTGAGCAGATAATCAGTCAGCGACGTGGTGGTCGTCTTACCGTTGGTGCCCGTGATGGCAATCCAGTTATCGGGCGACAGGCGATAGGCAAACTCTGGCTCACCCATAATCTGAGCGGCATGTTCGCGCCCGGCCTTAAAGAAGCCCGAGAACTCCGAGATGCCCGGGCACGTCACGCATACGTCATAGGCGCCCTCGACCTGTTCGGTCCCATAGACAAACGACGCACCAGCAGCCTCGAGCGCACGCGTGGCGTCATTGGGCTCAGAGGTGCCGCCGCCATACACGGTAACGGCGCTTACGCGCTCGGGATGTGCCAGCGCCCAGCGGGCGACATCGAGACCGGATTTGCCCTGACCCAAAACGAGCAGGCTAAAGACATCAGCAAGAGGCATGAAAGACCACTATCCCAACTGGAAGAACAGAGCAAGGCCAACGGCACCAAAGGCCGCAGCGATAATCCAAAAACGGATGACGACCTTGGTCTCGGCCCAGCCCTTCTTTTCGAAATGATGATGGATGGGCGCCATAAGGAAGACGCGCTTGTGCGTAAAATGGAAGTAGACAACCTGAATCATGACCGACAGGGTCTCAACGATAAACAGGCCGCCGATGATGAGGGAGACGACCTCGGTGTTAGTCATGATGGACGTACAGGCAAACGCGGCGCCCAGAGCAAGCGAGCCGGTATCACCCATAAAGATGCTCGCCGGATAGCAGTTGAACCACAGAAAGCCCAAGCAGGCACCGGCACACGCGGTGCAGAAGATGGACAGGTTCACGTCTCCGTGCAAAAACGCCATGGCAGCCATGGCGAGCATGGCGATCATGGAGGTGCCGCCAGCAAGACCGTCAAGGCCATCGGTCAGGTTCACGGCATTAGAAAGACCGGCAATCATCAGCCAGCAAAAGACAATATAGAGCCACGGGAACGAATAGCCGCAGATGGTGGTCGAAAGCACGCCAAGGTCGATCGTCAACCCACCGGGAAAACGAATCTCGGGGGCGACGCCGCACCAGTTGACGGCAAGTACCGTAAAGGTGACACAGATAATGGTTAGGCCGATCATCTTGGCATGGGGCGTCAGACCGAGCGAGCGCCCATGTGTAACGGAGGTCAGGTCGTCGATCAGGCCCAGCACGCCGGTCGCCAGCGTGGCGAGCAGCACGAGTACGAGCTCGGTGGTGAGCTTGCCCATCAGCAGGCAGGTCAGCGAGATCGCGACGAGGATGACAACGCCACCCATGGTGGGCGTTCCCTGCTTAACCAAATGACGCTTGGGGCCGTCGGCACGAACCTGCTGGCCGATACCCTCGACCTTGAGCAGCTTGATCCACCACGGCATGAGCAGCAGCGCAATGGCTGCGGCGATGCCAAGCCCCAAAAAAGCCTGATACGTTGGATACGAGGGATTGCCGAACATGGGCTAGCACACACCTTCCACAAAGCGGTCGAGCTCAACAAAGCGGGAACCCTTGACCAGTACAACATCATGTTTTTCAAGCGCGCCGCCCATGCGGTCGAGCACCTGCTGATAATCGGAGAACACCTGGATGCGGTCCTCGTCCATGCCCATCATGCGTGCGGCATCGGCCATAAGCTGGGCCAGCTCACCACCCACGCACGCCAACATGTCGAGCTTCTTGGCGGCGGCATAGGCGCCCACGAGCTCATGCATGCGAGGAGCCTCATCGCCCATCTCGCCCATCTCGCCCAGGATCGCCATGCGAGACCCCGTGCACGAAAGCGAGCACAGCAGGTCGAGACCGGCCGCCATCGATTCGGCGCTGGCGTTATAGGAGTCATCGATGACGCGGGCACCGCTCTTGGCGCGCTTGATCTCCTGGCGGTGACCGGTGATCGTGAGGCCCCTAAAGGCAGCATCGATCTGCTCGGGCGTCACGCCCAGGCGATAGGCAACCGCGGCGGCCTTAACGGCATTAGGAACGGACTGCACGCCGGGGATGGCAAGCATGGTATCGATCGTCTCGCCCTGGCCAAAATCGAGCGTAAAGACCGGACGGCCCTCGTCATCAACGCGAACGTCGCGGGCGCGGACCTCATCATCGTCAGAGACACCGGCCAGCATCACGTCGATACCAGCAGGCTGGGCGAACGTATCGCGAATGAACGGCGTAAAATCGTCCTCGCCGCCCAAAACCAGCAGCGGCAAATAGTCGCCGGCGGCGCACATGCCCTGGACAATCTCGGCCTTAGCGCGGGCGATGTTCTCGCGGCTGCCCAAAATGCCGATATGAGAGGTGCCGATCTTGCTCACGATGGCAAGGTTGGGATTGGCAGACAGAGACAGGCGCTCGATCTCGTGGAAATGGTTCATGCCCATCTCGAGCACCAGAACCTCGGTATCGGCCGGAGCGGAAAGCACCGTGAGCGGCATGCCGATCAGGT
Source organism: Collinsella sp. TF06-26 (assembly GCF_002232035.1). GTDB lineage: Bacteria > Actinomycetota > Coriobacteriia > Coriobacteriales > Coriobacteriaceae > Collinsella. Next base: position 13,128 of record NZ_NKXR01000001.1, on the reverse strand, counting down.
TATTGAAATTGCCCTTGGTGGCCCAGACACGATAGCGCTTGGCGAGCACAGCGGCGAGCACGTCCTTGGTCGTCGTCTTGCCGATGGAACCGGTAATGCCAACGACCAGGCAGCCAAGCTCCAGGCGATACGCGTGCGCCAAACGCAGCAGAAACTCCTCGGGATCATCGGTCAGCAAGATGGCGCAGCCCTTGTCCTGCGCCAGCGAGACCAGCTCGGCCTCGGGCTCACGCGTCATCACGACGGCGCCGGCACCCGACTGGACGGCACGGGAAGCAAAATCATTGCCGTCGACGTTTTCACCGGGAAAGGCGACGAAAATCGTCCCTTCCTCGACCTGGCGCGAGTCGATAACGCACCCGCGGCATACCCGATCGACTTCTCCCGTCACGGTTCGGGCCCCTGTTGCGGCCGCGAGGTTGTTGACGGCGATCTCTATCATTGCAGCTCCCCTGTAAACCTAAATAATGCTATCGGCGTATTGTATCCCAGCGCCGCGCATGCGTGGTGCAGGGCATGTGAACACCCCTCATATGGGACAACAAACCACGCCCCAAAGATTGTAACCCCCTACTTCGTGTGTGGGATACCCAGCACGTCGAGCGCGTTGGCCATAATGGACTGGAACGGCACCGCAGCGGCATCTGAGCCGCTCGGCGTTCCGTCGAGCGTGATATAGCACAGCACCTTGGGCGATTGTGCCGGTGCAAAGCCCATAAAGGACGACATGTAGTTCTCCTTGAGGTAGCCGCCGTTCTCGTCGGCACGTTCGGCCGTACCGGTCTTACCCGCCACGTCATAGCCGTCAACCGCGCCGCCAACGCCCGTTCCCTCCGACACGACCGTCTGCATGCACGATGTCACCTGGGATGCGGCATCCTCCGAAATCGCGCGCTCGCCTTCGCCCCAGTCCTTCTCGTCGCCTTTGCTGGACTTATAGAAGTGCGGGGTCATCATCACGCCGCCGTTGGCGATGCCGCCCACGGCACGTGCGATCTCAATCGGTGAGACAGACAGCGCCTGTCCAAAGCTCATCGAGCCCAGCGTGGCGCCGTCATACTGGTCACGCTCCTTGACGATGCCCAGGCTCTCGCCCGGAAAATCGACACCAGAGCTGTGACCGATGCCCCACTTGTCCACATAGGCGGCAAAGTCGTCGGCACCGATCTTGCGCCCCACCAGGACAAATCCCACGTTGGACGAACGGCGCATCATCTCGCGCACATCCATGGTCATGGCGTAGTCGCGCTTGTCGGCATCGGTGACGGTATCGTCGCCCACCTTGATGCTCGCCGGCACCTCAAACGACGTACTCGACCGCACGACACCCAAGTCGAAGCCGGCGCCCGCCACGAGCGTCTTAAAGACCGAGCCGGGCTCGTAGGCGTCGGTGACCAGGCGCAGGTTCATATCCTCGGTCTTGGCGTTTTCCAAATTGGTCTGGTCGTAGGTCGGATACGAGCAGGCTGCCAAGATCTCGCCTGTCGTAGGATCGGTGACCAGCGCCGAGCCGTTCTTGGCCTTTGTCTTCTCGACAGCCTCTGCCAGGGCATCCTCGGCCGCACGCTGGATATTGACGTCGAGCGTCGTCACGAGATCAACGCCGTCGACCGCAGCCACCTTTTTATAGGCACCGCCCGCGATATAGCTGCCGTCCCTCGCGCGCTCGCGTACGAGAGAACCGTTCGTGCCGGTCAGAAGCTTGTTGTATTGCTTTTCGAGACCCGTCAAGCCGTCGTTGTCTACGTTCACTACACCCAGCACCTGCGATGCCAGATTGCCGTATGGATACACGCGCTTCATGGCCTGCTCAAAAAGCACGCCGGGCAGGTTCTTCTTCTCCAGCGCCGCAGCGTCGTCTTCGTCCACCTGGCGCTTGATATACACCCAGGTTCCATCGGACTCAACGAGCTTGCGGCAGGTCTTTTTATCGATTCCAGTTGCCTTGACCAGCGCCGACACCGTCTTGTCAACATCCTCGACAAGCTGGGGGTTCACGGCGATGTTGCGACATTCGACCGACGACGCCAGCACGTTACCGTTGCGGTCGTAGATGGTGCCACGTTTGGCATAGAGGGTCTGCGCAAGCAGGCGGCGCGCATCGGCACGCTCGCGCAGTTTATCGGCTTCGACAATTTGATAGCCGGCAAGGCGAAAGACGCCCAAGCCCAAGCCAAGCCCAATGAAGCCCATGACGGCTTTGCGGCGAGGCAGAGGCGTGCCTGTGAGCCATTCGGTCGACGAACTCTTGCGCGACCTGGTGTTATGCACTTGAGGGCCGCCCGAGCCGCGAAGTCGCGACGCCGGGTCGTTGCCACGGGACTGCCCGGCGTTGTAAGATTGCCGACCCGTTCCTTGATAACCAGAACGTCCCCGCGACGAGGGACGTCCAGAACCGCGGCCCCCATCGGAACCGCGGCGATAGTCATTTGTCATACTCAGCTACCGTCTTGCTACTGAGCGGTCGCGGTCGCGTTGGCGCCCGCGGCTGCATCCTGCGAAAAGTCAAGTGTAACGCTCTCGCTGGGCTCCACCATGCCATAAGCGCCCGCAAGGTCGCGAATGCGCGTGTCGGCGCCATAGACCGAATGCATGACCTCCAGGTCGGAGCTCTCATCGGTCGCTTTTTCGAGCGTGTTGGTAAGCTCGGCGTTGCTGTTGAGCACCTGGGCCGTAACGCCGGCGAGCGCCACGCGGGCGACGCCGATCGTCATGAAGATAGCCGCAATGATGCAAAACGTTTTAAGAACGCTCATGAAAACCGGGCTTACCGCCTGGTTTGCCTGACGGCCCGCGCCCGTGTAGACATCAAAGCGCGGCGGGCGCTGCTCACGGGGAGCAACGGGGGCCTGCGGCGTCTCACGATAGGCGGGCATGGCGTTCATATCATAGGCGAGTGCTGCGCTTGAAGTGTTGTAGCCCATGATATGCCGCCTCCCATCCCGAGTACGTTGGTAGTGTGTTTAAGCTTCGTTTATGGTGCGAGCGGGAGGTCCAATATCGCGCGGTCGCGCCTACAGACGCTGCGCCACGCGGATTTTGGCTGATCTCGCCCGAGGGTTGCGCTCAACCTCATCAGGCTGGGCAACCAAGGGTTTGCGGGTGATGACCTTGAGTATCGGCACGTTGCCGCACACGCACACCGGAATCTCCGGCGGACACGTGCACCCCTGGCTCATCTCCTTAAAGTGATTCTTTACGATACGGTCCTCAAGCGAGTGATACGAGATGACGCAGATACGTCCGCCCGGATTGAGCCACCTGGTGGCGGCATCAAGCCCTCGTTCGAGCACATCGAGCTCGTGATTGACCTCGATGCGAATGGCCTGGAAACTTTTCTTGGCCGGGTGTCCGCCATGCCGACGAGCGGCAGCCGGGATACCCGCCTTGATGATCTCGACAAATTGGCCGGTGGTTTCGATCGGTTCTTGCTCGCGGCGGCGCACGATCTCGCGCGCGATCTGCGAGGCGAACTTCTCTTCGCCGTAGACGCGTAGAATCCGGGCGAGGTCGTGTTCGTTATAGGTGTTGATGACCTCAGCTGCGTTTAAGGTGTTATTACCCGGATCCATCCGCATGTCCAATGGGGCGTCCTCGTTATACGAAAAGCCCCTGCCAGGGATATCGAGTTGCGGCGACGAAACGCCCAAATCGAACAGGAAGCCATCGACCCCGGGCACCTCGGCCGAGCAAAGCAGCTCGTCCAAGTCGCCGAAGTTGCCCTTCAGCAGCTGGTGCGGAACGCCGGGAACCTCGCGGTCCAGACGGGCGCCAGCGGCCTCGAGGGCCATGTCGTCCTGATCGACGCCGAGCAAAAGACCCGTCTCCCCCACCTGCGCAGCCATCTTTACCGAATGGCCGGCACCGCCAAGGGTGCAATCGCAGACAACGGAGCCGCTCTTTAGCCGCAGCGACTCAAGCACTTCGCCGAGCATGACCGGTTCATGCCGATATTCTTGTGTCAAGATCCCACGCTCCATCCGTTACCCGTGCCTTGCCCTTACGAGAAGAAAAGGTCCAGCAGGGCCTCATCGTCATCGTCCTCATCGGCCGTAGCGCGGTCCCAAACCTCAAGGTGGTCGTAGTTGCCCACAACCGTGACCTCGCGGTCGAGGTTCGCCTGCTTGCGGAGAGACTCAGAAAGACCGATACGACCCGCGCTGTCCACGTCCATCGACGTGGTGCGCTTGTTGATCGCCCTCATGAGCTTCTGGTCGTTGATGTCACGCGGGTTAAAACCCTCGTGGCCCTCACGACCCGCGAAGAGTCCTTCGACCCACTTATCGAAGGCCTCGGCAGAGAACACGTACAGAGCATCGACATCCAGGGCTTTGAACACGCGAACGTGCTCTCCAAGCTCCTCGCGAAGGGGTGCAGGCAGGGACAGACGACCTTTTGCATCGAGATTGCGCTCGTATGCACCAGTCATTCCCATGTGCGCCCTCCCCTCGGTTACTCAGATGGCACGTACGCGGGGAACCACCCCGCCTGTCGACGCCATCAATAATATGGGGAACCGCCCCATTTTTCAACACCTTTCCCCACCCCTTCCCCC
>NZ_NKXR01000001.1:0-8563 GCF_002232035.1 Collinsella sp. TF06-26 | reverse complement strand
CCCCTTCCCCCACCCCGCCCCACCACTCCACCCACCATATATTGCAAAACACCCCCAATCATATGTTCGAAAACACAATATGTTGTGTTTGCAGCAACGGCGGGATGCCACCTGTGGCACCCCGCCTTTCAACCTCAACCTTCAAGTTGACCTTGAGGCGATTTTTGCGTCCCTTTACATGCCGTTCACATCGCCCCCAAACTCCCCCACCCAAGGCACATGCGGCCCACCACCGCGACGACAAGTGGCAAAAAATGGGACGGGCCCCAGATTGCCCATGCGCGCGCAAAAGCACGCCGCGGCAATCTGGGGCCCGTCCCCAAATACCTATAGATATGCAGGCCAGCGATGTGTTAACGATGTGCCAGCGGGTGCGCCGCCAGATAGACCTCGGTCAGTTGCGTACGATCGACATGCGTGTAGACCTGCGTGGTCGATATATCGGCATGTCCCAAGATCTCCTGTAGCACACGGAGGTCTGCACCGCCCGCAAGCATATGGGTGGCAAAGGAGTGACGCAGCGTATGGGGATGGAGTCCCACCAGCCCCACCTGGCGCCCGTAGCGCTCACAGATGGCATGGATGCCCTGGCGCGACAGACGGCGGCCGTTCTTATTTAAAAAGACCGCCGAGGACTCGGTTCCGTGGGCATGGGCCGCCAAGCGAGAACGCCCCTCAGTTAAATAGAGCGTCAGAGCTCGCGCCGCGCTTCCCACCAGCGGGGACAGGCGTTCCTTTGAGCCCTTACCGCGAACGAGCACAAAGCCATCGTCGATATGGATATCGCCCACATCGAGCCCCACCAACTCGCTCACACGCAAGCCGCATCCGTAGAGCACTTCCAAGATGGCATGGTCGCGCAAGCCCATCTCGCCCTCGGGGAAGTCTTGATCGAGCAGCGCCGAGACATCCTCCACCGATAGATACTCCGGCAAACGCTCAGCCTTTTTAGGCAGGCGCAACGCCGCCGTTGGATTTTGGGCCACAATCCCATCGCGCACCAAAAAGGCATGCAGGCCCTTCACGGCCGCAAGCGCACGCTCCACCGAGGCATCGGAATAGCCCCCATCGCGACGGTCGGCGACAAAGCCCTCCACGACCTGACGAGTCGCCTCATCAAAAGACATGATGCCCGCCCGCTCCAGATAGGCGCAGTACGTCGTCAGGTCACGACGGTAGGCCGCAATCGTGTTGCGCGCCAAACCCCGCTCGACCGCGAGGTAATCGAGATACTCCCCCGCCGCCACGGCGAGCGACGAGGGAGTAGCTTCGGTATGTTCTTTGTTCGCCGGCACCCTTAGTCCGTAGCGAGGTTCATGGGCGTCACCTGTAGGCGATCGACACCCTCGTGCTGACCGATCGAGGCACGCACGAACTCTCGGAACAGCGGCTGCGGGTTGGTCGGACGGCTCTTGAACTCGGGGTGAGCCTGGGTTGCCACATACCACGGATGCACGTCGCGCGGCAGCTCGACCATCTCGACCAGGCGCTCGTCGGGTGAGAGGCCAGAGATAACCAAGCCGGCGTCCTCGAGCTGGTCGCGGAAGGCGTTGTTAAACTCAAAGCGGTGACGGTGACGCTCGTAGACGAGTTCCTCGCCATATGCCTCGCGAGCAAGGGTATCGGCGGCGAGCTTGCACGGATAGGCGCCCAGGCGCATGGTGCCGCCCTTCTCGGTCACATCCTCCTGCGAGCTCATCAGATCGATGACGCTAAACGGACCGTCCGGGTCGAACTCGGAGGAGCTGGCGCCGGCAAGGCCGACGACGTTGCGGGCGAACTCGCACACGGCCACCTGCATACCCAGGCAAATGCCCAGATACGGAATCTTGTGCTCGCGGGCAAACTCGGCCGCGAGGATCTTGCCCTCCAGGGCGCGCTTGCCAAAGCCGCCGGGGACCAGGATGCCCGAAGCGTCGCCCAGAACTTCGGAGACATTCTGCTCGTCGAGGCTCTCGCCGTCGACCAGCTGGACGTCCACATGGCGATCGTAGAAGACACCCGCATGGTGCAGGGCCTCGATAACCGACAGGTACGCATCGGGCAGCTGCGTGTACTTGCCAACGACGGCAATCTTCACCTTGTCGGCGTGATGGTTGGCGTGATTCTGTTTGCGCAGGAACTCGTTCCACTCGCTCATGTCGCGCTCACGCGGGTCCAGACCCAGGCGCTCGCAAATGCGCAGGTCAAAGTCCTGCTCGGCAAGCAGCTGCGGAACATCGTAAATGCTCGCGCAGTCCTCGTTGGTAAAGACGCAATCGGTGTCGACGTCGCAGAAGCTTGCGATCTTCCCGCGGATAGCGTCATCGATATGGTGGTCGGAGCGCAACACGATAATATCGGGCTGGATGCCAAAGCTGCGGAGCTCCTTGACGGAATGCTGCGTGGGCTTGGTCTTGACCTCGTGGGCGGCGGCGATATAGGGAACGAGCGACACGTGGATGTAGCAGACGTTCTCGGGGCCGGCCTCCTTGCGGTACTGACGAATGGCCTCGACAAACGGTTGGGACTCGATGTCGCCGATCGTGCCGCCCAGCTCGGTGATGACTACATCGGAGCCGGTCTGCTCCTCGATGCGGCGGAACTTATCCTTAATGGCATTGGTGACGTGAGGAATCACCTGCACGGTACCGCCTAAAAAGTCACCGCGACGCTCGCGGGCGATCAGGCTCTTATAGATGGCACCAGTCGTAAAGTTGGAATCGCGGGTCAGGTTCTCGTCGATAAAGCGCTCGTAGTGGCCCAGGTCCAGATCGGACTCGTAGCCGTCCTCGGTCACAAAGACCTCGCCATGCTGGAACGGACTCATGGTGCCGGGGTCGACGTTCAGATACGGGTCGGCCTTTTGCATCGTTACCTTGTACCCGCGCGACTTGAGCAGACGGCCCAGCGAGGCCGCGGTAATACCCTTGCCCAGAGACGAAACCACGCCGCCGGTCACGAACACATGCTTGGTCATATTGAGTTACCTGCGCTTCCCGTAGAAGTTGTCCATACACATCTTACGGGTCTTCATTGTAATACTCGCGACGCACGCCGCACGCAATTTTTCTTACGCGCAATAGCATTTCTCCATCTTGAAACAAAACGCCGCCCGGTTTCCCAGGCGGCGTCGCTATGGCAAGGGTTACATGCTGCTATCGATCAGCAACCTCGTCCTCAAGCATTTCTTGAACGAGCATGCCGGTACGGACGCCCTCAAGATACCACTCACCACGTTCGGTGAGGCAAATGCCATTTGCAAGCTGACCGCCGTCGTCGCTATAACGCGAGACGACATCAATCATACCTTCGGAATCCAAGCGATCGATTGCGGCGCGGGCACGATACGGCGAAACCCCCACGCGCTCGGCAAGCGTTTTGCGCGAGAAACCATACGGCCCGCCATTGTCTTCGGTTTGCTGGTCGATCTCCATCAACACCAGCACCTCGACACGCTTCATATCGTTAACACTCGCACGACCCTTGCCCGCCATAGCAGCCTCCTCAAACCGAGCACGAGCATCTAACGCGCCGTGCGCGACCGACACACCTCACGATGGCAGGTAATATCCATCATGCGGCATCCCGCTAAGGATGAAACAGTTACGGTTATTGTATACCGCTCAAATTGTTTCTAGGCAGGTAAACAGCTATTTTTCGCCGAAATAGACGCTTTATTGATCAAAAAGCCGTACCGGGCGCTAACCCGATACGGCCAAAATGCAATGCAATTACCGCGGTGCTTCAAACTTAGCGATGGAAGAAACCGCGGCGCTCAAACTTGGGCTCGCAGCACACGTTGATGCCCAACTTGCGCAGTACCGTCTCGTCCGTCGGCGAGATAATCACGCTAAAGAAGGCATCGCAACCGCGCAGCTGCTCCAGGCCCGAAAGGACGCGAGCGGCCGTCTCACTCGTGGCCGAGGTGATCGACAGCGCCATAAGCGTCTCGTCGGTGTGGAGGCGCGGGTTTTTGCTGCCCAGGAAATGCGTCTTGAGCTTACTGATGGGCTCGATCGCCTCATCGCTAATGACCTCGAGCTCAAGGTCGACGCCCGAGACATGCTTGAGGGCGTTCATAATGAGCGAACTTGCAGCGCCCAGGCGCGTGGAGGTCTTACCGGTCACCACGGAGCCATCGGGCATGACCATGGCACCCACGGGACCACCCGTCAGCTGCTCCCTGGTGAGGGCCGCCGAGCGCGCCGGTGAGTAGTTCTTATCGATGCCGGCTTTCTTCATTATAATCTTGAGACGGTCGACTTGCTCATCGCCCACGCCGGTACGGCGCACATTTTCGACCGCGGTAAAGTAGCGGCGGACGATCTCCATCTTGGAAGCGTCGCGGCAGGCATCGTCATCGGTGATGGCAAAACCGACCATATTGACGCCCATGTCCGTAGGGCTCTGGTAGGGGCTCTTGCCCAGGATCTTTTCCATCAGGGCACGGACTACCGGGAAGGCCTCGACGTCGCGGTTGTAGTTGACCGTGGTCTTGTTGTAGGCCTCCAGGTGGAAGGAGTCGATGATGTTGGCGTCATCGAGGTCTGCCGTGGCGGCCTCGTAGGCAATATTGACCGGATGCGTCAGAGGAAGATTCCAGACCGGGAAGGTCTCAAACTTGGCATAGCCGGCGGCGGTACCGTGCTTATGCTCGTGATACAGCTGCGAGAGGCAAGTGGCGAGCTTGCCCGAGCCGGGGCCGGGTGCCGTCACGACAACGAGCGGACGCGTGGTCTCGACAAACTCGTTCTTGCCGTAGCCATCGTCGGACACGATCAGATCGACATCGTGCGGATACCCCTCGATGGGATAGTGCAGCTTGGCGGGAATACCGAGCGCGTTCAAGCGGTTGCGGAACACATCGGCAGCAGGCTGGCCGGCGTACTGGGTGATAACCACAGCCGCGACGGCAAAGCCGTTGCCGCGGAACAGGTCAACCAGGCGCAGCACATCCTCGTCATAGGTAATGCCAAGGTCACCACGAGCCTTGTTTTTCTCGATGTGGTTCGCGTTGATCGCGATGATAACCTCGACATCGTCGGCGATGCTCTTGAGCATGCGGAACTTGCTGTCCGGCTCAAAACCCGGCAGTACACGACTCGCATGATAGTCATCGAACAGCTTGCCGCCAAACTCCAAATAGAGCTTGCCGCCAAACTGCGAGATGCGCTCTTTAATATGAGCGGCCTGCAGCTCGATATATTTCGCGTTGTCGAAACCCTGGCGCATGTATGGCTCCCGTCCCGTTTCGTAAATTAAGTTCCTACGCGATTATAACGGAGCCTGCCCTCCCCGACGCCCAGGCCATCAACAGGCACCAACCAAACACGCCCACCGCAACCGCCGGGGACCCGGGGTGGCTCATTTGGAACGGGAAACAAGGCACTCGGCACCAACAATGAAAACGTCGCAGGTTGAGCATAAGCCAGCGAAAGCCCGCCAGAGTAGGCAAAGCGCCCCTGCACCAACAATGGAAAGCGCCGCAGGCAGAGGACGGACAGCGAGCGCCGTCCAGAACGTACAAGTTGGCATGAAAAAGACAAGGCATAGACCTTTTGGTCATGCCTTGCCTTTTGAATGACAAATTGTCGTTCTGGACGGCGCGCAGCGTCGACTGGTTGCGCGGTTCGTAGAACCGCGCAACATAAGAGCGCCCCCTCCCGCGCACGGAACGGGAGGAGGCTAAAGGTAGGAGTCTACCGGTGGGGTTACCCCACCGGACAGACGATGACCAGGTGATCCTTTACAGGATCGTCATGGTTTCCGTGGGGTACCCAAGGGGTACTTAGAGCATCACGCAAGCGACGGTCAGGATGATGGCGCAGACGACGGAGAGAGCGACGATGAGCTTAAGAGCAAACTTGAGCCAGGTCGTCCACTCGATCTTGGCCAGAGCAAGACCGCCCATGATGGCGCCGGAGGTCGGGGTGAACAGGTTCACGACGCCGATGGCGGCGGAGAAGATCATGACCATGACCTCGGGCGAGAAGCCGAGCTTAACAGCCAGCGGTCCCATGATGGGCATGGAGACAGTAGCCATACCGGAGGTCGAGGGGATCAGGAAGGACAGGCCGAAGTAGACCAGGAAGCTCATGGGAGCGAAGATCACGCCGGACAGGCCAGCCAGAGCATTGGCGGCAGCGTCGAGGACGTAGACGTCGAGGCCGGTGCTAGCCATGAGGACGGAGATACCACGGGCGAGGGCGATGACGAGGACAACGGACATCATGTCGGCAGCGCCGGTGATGAAGGTGTTGACGATCTGCTTCTCGGACAGGCCGCCGATAATACCGATCAGGACAGCCATGAGGAAGAACCAGGTGGAAGCCTCGTCGAAGTACCACTGACCAATGGGCAGGCCGGTGATCAGGGCAGACCAGCCCTGAACGATGGCGTTACCGTCAGCGTCATAGACAGCGCCAGCATCGAAGAAGTTGGCGACGCCCTCGTTAAGGTCGGCCAGCGGGATGAAGCCGACGATCATGACGACGAAGGTGAAGGCAAAGGCGATCAGAACACCCTTCTGACGACCGGTGAGCTTGACCTCCTTGTGAACCTCGGAAGCAGCCTTGCCGTGAGCCTCTTCGGCGTCCTTGAGCTCCTGCATCGAAAGGATGGTGGAACCCTTGTCAGCCTTGACCTTCTTGGCATAGCTCATGACGAAGAGGATGGACATAACAGTGGTAACAATCCACAGGACGGCACCGAGGCCGATGATGATGGACTGGTTGACCTCAATGCCAACGCCAGTCAGAGCGTCAACGGCAGCACCGACGGCAAACGGGTTAACCGTGGAGCCGAGGCAGCCGCAGCCAGCGCCGAGCAGGACGGTGGCAGCGCCGACCATGGGGTCGAAGCCAGCAGCCATCATGGTGGCGGCGAGCAGGGCGTAGAAGGGAACGGTCTCCTCGCACATACCATAGGTGGTACCACCGAGGGAGAAGATGAACATCAGCACGGGAATGAGCATGATCTCATTGCCCTTAAGCTTCTGCACCAGAACAGCAATGCCGTTGTCCAGGGCGCCGGTCTCGGTCATCATGCCGAGGAAGCCGCCGAGGATCATAACGAAGAGGCAGACGGGCAGAGCGTCAGCGAAGCCCTTGACCGGGGCGGTGCAGAAATCGCTCAAGCGGGCAGCGGTAACCGCGCCACCGGACGTACCGGAGACGATAACGGTAACAACCGCGACGATTGCCAGCAGAGCAAGAAGAATGGTGAACGATGAAGGCATACCGCGCTTTTTCTTAGCGGTCTCAGTCATAGTTCTCATCCCCCCTTCATAAATCATTTACTGATCTCGCCCGAAGCGGCTCTTCCGTGCCGTGCCTGCCGCTTGATGCGAGATTTTTACCAGATAAAACCGCTCGGGGTGTGCAGCAATACACCCCGAGCGAGATGCTAGATGCTCTTACTTGAGCGTGGCGTACATGACAGCCTTAATGGTGTGCATGCGGTTCTCGGCCTCGTCGAAGACCTTGGAAGCGGGGCTCTCGAAGACCTCGTCGGTGACCTCCTGCTCGGTGATGCCGAACTGCTCGCACTTCTCGGCGCCAATGGTGGTGTTGGTGTCGTGGAAGCTGGGCAGGCAGTGCAGGAAGATGGCACCCGGGTTGGCCATAGCCATGACCTCGGAGGTGACACGATACGGGGTGAGCTGAGCGATGCGCTCGGCCCAAACCTCGTCGGGCTCGCCCATGGAGACCCACACGTCGGTGTAGAGAACGTCGGCACCGGCGACGCCGTCCTTGACGTCAGTGGTCAGCTTGATGGTGCAGCCGTTGGCCTCAGCGATGGGCTTGCAGGCCTCGATGACGTCATCGGCGGGCATGCACTCCTCGGGGCCGCAGGCCACGAAGTTCATGCCGAGCTTGGAGCAGACGACCATGAGGGAGCGAGCAACGTTGTTCTTGCAGTCGCCCATGAAGACGAGGGTCTTGCCCTTGATGTCGTAGTTGAAGTTCTCCTGGACGGTCAGGATGTCGGCGAGCATCTGGGTGGGATGCCACTCAGTGGTCAGGCCGTTCCACACGGGCACGCCGGACTTAGCAGCGAGCTCCTCGACGTCGTCCTGGGCAAAGCCACGGAACTCGATGCCATCATACATGCGGCCGAGAACGCGGGCGGTATCCTCGATGGACTCCTTCTTGCCCATCTGCGACGAACCCGGATCGAGGTAGGTGACGCCCATGCCCAGATCCATGCCGCCGACCTCGAAGGCGCAGCGGGTACGAGTGGAGGTCTTCTGGAAGAGCAGAACGATGTTCTTGCCCTCGAGATAGCGGTGCGGAACGCCAGCGCGCTTCATATCCTTGAAGTTCTTGGAGAGCTTGAGCAAGTACTCGATCTCCTCGGTGGTGAGGTCGAGGAGCTTGAGGAAGCTACGGCCGGAGAGGTTAACACCCATGGTTCGTTTCCTTTCGAAGAAATGAATTACGTAAGTATTAGTGTCGCCCGTTTGACGGGCGAAACCGGTGCGGTTGTAGGGAGACCGCACCGGAAACGGAAAGACTTAGAGGTCCTCGCGCCAGAAGGGCATGCTCATGCAGCGCGGGCCGCCGCGGCCGCGGGAGAGCTC